>CAWGIX010000017.1:0-55616 GCA_963822705.1 uncultured Pseudomonadota bacterium | reverse complement strand
TCACGCCATGCCGCGCGGCCTGCATGCAAACCTGTTCCTCGTGCGCAGCGCCGGTGACGTCATGCTGCGCGATGTGGCGATTTTGGACGAGGCGACCACGTTCTCGGCATTCTTGAGCACGTCCGAGAGCGCCGGCGGACTGCGCCATATCGTCGTCACGCGAAACAGCCGCATCGTCGGCGTGCTGCGTGTCAACATCGATTTGCGCCGCGCGGTCGGAGCGGCGGGGTCCGAGGTCACGCTGGGCGAACTGGCGCGCCGCAATTTCACCATCGTGCGCGAGGACGCGGCAGCTTTCGACGTGATTGCCCGCATGCGCCGCAGGAGCGCTGGCATGGCAATCGTGATCCCGCGCACCGGCTATCCCGAACCGGGCCGGATTTTGGGCGTCATC
Organism: uncultured Pseudomonadota bacterium; assembly: GCA_963822705.1. Classification (GTDB taxonomy): domain Bacteria; phylum Pseudomonadota; class Alphaproteobacteria; order Acetobacterales; family Acetobacteraceae; genus CAVRQM01. The sequence continues at coordinate 55,222 of CAWGIX010000017.1, read as the reverse complement.
ACCAAAGAACATATCGCGGACAACGTGGCGAACAGTATCGGGCTGTATCCTCGGTAGCAGCGACGGGTCGCCGGGCTGCGGCCATGTAGCGACATATTTCGTATTCACACCTCGGCGCCGAAATCCTCGCGCACCTGGGCGGCGTAGCGCGTGGCCGCCGCATCCGCATCTGCGATTGACCAGCCCATCTCCCCTCGAATCCCCCGAGCCACCTCGAAAGCGACGTCACAGCCCAGCCGCTCACCCCAGCCCAGGCGCACGCGCCGGAACATGAGGTCATCCAGCGCATGCACGTGCTCCTCGGCGCAGGCGCGGCGGAGATCCGACCAGCGGACCCCCGGAAAAGCAGGCGCGATAGCAGGAGAGTTGGTGTTCTCCGGAAACATCCGTGCACCGACGCGCAGCGGTGTCGCGCGCCCGGCAGGCCTGACCCGCCGTCCCACCGCGGCGGAAATGCGACGTCCCGCTGCCCGGTGGGTCATGAGCAGACCACCGGTATGCACGAAGTAGTTATGCACACCCTGCGCCCCCAAATCGTGCACCTCGACCGCGGGGCCGCCGGCGGGAACGCCTCGACGGGCCGTGCGCGGGCGCACGCCGGCCCAACTGTAGAGCACGCTTTTTCGCGTCAGGCGAAGGCGCGGGAACAGATGGTTCATTTCGTCGATCAGCGCAGCAATCTCCGCCTCCGTTGCACGGAACCCGGCAGCACTGCCGTCATGCGGAGCGTTGCGCGGACCGAAATAGTGCAGGTCATCCCATGGAATTACGTAAAATGGTTCACCGCCGCGAGTCAGCGTCTCGAAACCCCTGCCGCGGAACGGCTCAGGCAGCCGAACCATCACGTTGGTACCCTTCGCACCCTGGTTGAGGTTCGGCGCGCCCAGCGAGCTGGCTGCTGCAAGCTCGTCGGCCCAGACACCGGCCGCATTGACGACGGCCCGCGCTCTGACCGTGCGCAGTGATGCACTCCGCATGTCCTTCAGATCGATCAGCCACATTCCGCTGCCTGCCCGTTGCAACCGGGTCGCAGCGACGCGGTTCATCACCACCGCGCCACTGTCCTGTGCGTTCAACACGGTGTCCACGCAGATTCGCTCGGGCCAGTCGAACTGATATTCCGTAACCCGCAGAACGCCGCTCAGACGATCGGGCGCACGCAGTTCCCGCAGCAATGGATCCTGCCGTGCCTCTGCCGGGCTCAATAGTTGCGCGTCAAGCGGAACACCACCTCGGTCCAGTTGCTCAAGCAACCAAAACCCGGTTCGCGCCTTCCATACCGGAATCGAGCCATCGTTATAAAGCGGGAAATGGAACGGCACCGGCCGGACCCGCTCCGGGGTCGCGCGGACGAATGCGGAGCGATCGCGCATGGCACGGCGGGCGAGTTCGGCCGCCTCGAGCACCTGGCCGGGGCGCAGCAGCATGCCGCCGAACGAGCGCGCGGCGGAGAAGTATGAAAGTCCGCTATACTGCAGCCGGCTGGTCCGGCTGGTGGTGGCGCCACCGAAATCACCCCGCTCCACCAGCAGCACGGAAAATCCGTCCGCAGCGAGCTGGTTGGCGGCGCCAGCGCCGGTGATGCCGCCGCCGATCACCACGACATCGTATACCTCGCCATTCACAATTCCACCTCCGGGCGCCCTGGCCCCGCTCGCACGATGCTATGGGGGTGTAAGCCAGGACTCGGCATCGTCCATGAGCTTGCCCAGAAGATGATCGAGCGCCACCCGTTCGACCGGCGTGAGCACCCGCAGCATCTCTTCCTGGCGCGCGCTGAAGCGCGCCGTGGTGCGAACGACAAGCTCGAGCCCCGCCGGCTCCAGTGTCAGACGCAAGTGCCGCCGGTCCGATGCGACTGGCTCGCTTCGAATGAGCCTGCGCTCCAGCAGGCGATCGACGGCCCGACTGATGCTGTTTTTCGGGCGGCCCAGCACCTGACAGATGCTTTTGGCCGTCAGCTGTCCGCAATGGGCCAGGCAGAACAGGATATTGTTCTCGTCGCGGAGCAGGCCGATGCTGCGCTGGATCTCGGCAAACACCGTCGTGGTGTAAAACCCCGACCAGAGGCTCATGCGAAAGCCATCCATGTCGATACCCGGACTGCGCAGGATGGCCTCGAGAATCCGTCTCGGCGGCGGACTGTGGTCGGCCTCCGCCGCTACCGCGGCGAGCATGTCTCGAGGGGCAATCGTGTTCACCTTCCGGACCGTCTCAAGCGGTGCCAGGTGGGGATGCTTGCGCCAACAGATGCCGCGCCGTGAACAGGTCCAGGTGTCCCCCGCCAACATTCTTGTACATGGTGATTGCGCTGGCGTCAGTCCGCCCCAGATGCCGTCCGGTACAGAGATCGAACAGATCGGCTTCGATCGCCTCAAGGCTGAGCAGACCGCGGGCGATCGGCGTGCCGATATCACCCGACCCGGTGCAGTTCTTGCGCGTATCCACGAACACGCGCGCACGCCGCACTACATCGTCGTCCGCCTCGCGCATTTCCGGCAGGTACGCACCGATCAGGTCGACATGGGTGCCGGGGCGCAGCAACGCGCCACGAACCAGGGGTTGCGTGGCCATGGTGACGCAGGAAATCACATCCGCGCTGGCCACCGCCGCGTCCAGATTTTCTACCGCTTCGATCTCGACACCGTTCAGTACAAAACGATCGGCCAAGTCTTGCGCGCGCGCCGGCGAGCGGTTCCAGATCAACACGCGCCGGATCGAGGGACGCGCGGCCGTATGCGCCATGATGACGTGCGGTGCCAGGCCACCCGCGCCCACCACCAGCAAAGTATGCGCATCCGGGCGCGCCAGGAAACTGGCGCCGAGCGCGGAATCGGCAGCGGTCTTGCGAAACGTCATGGCCGCGCCGTCCGCGACCAGAACCGGCGCGCCGGTCTTACCGCTGAACAGGGCCACCAATCCCTGCACCGACGGTTCCGGTGATGGCAGCGCCAGATTGGCGGGGAAAATGCCGACCAGTTTCACCGCGATCGCGTCGCCAGCGGCCCAGGCGACGAGCGACAGAAACTTATTTTCTTCGCTGGGCGGTTCGCCCAGCAGCAGAGATGATGCAAGCGGCATGGCGTCCGCCCGGTGCGCCGCGCGCAGGGCCCCGATCAGCGATCCGTAGTCCAGCAGCGCATGCACCTGGGCTTCGTCAAACATGTGCATCGGTCAAACAGTCTCCGGTAAGGGCGCCACGGGCGTGAACAATGCCTCGCGTTCCAAAAAATCGAGAATGGCGTCCGCTGCCGCAACGGGATCGGGGTCGATCAGCTCCTGCCGCGAATCGGCATCGCCTGGACCTGTCCCGAGCGGAGTGAGGCGCCGTGGCCTTTTCCGGCTCGGGCGCGCAGCCCAGCCGGAAAACAGGTCGATATCCGAAACGGCTCCCGGTTCCTGCTGGACGACGCCGCGCATGGCCGGTCCAATCGCGCAGAGCGGCGCCGGCGGAGCGGTGCGGTCGACGACGACAACGGTCGGCAGCTCGGTCTCCAGAACCCGGCGGCGCCCGCCCGGCAAGGTTTGCAGCACTCGCACGCGGCTGCCAACGCGTTCCAGCCCCACGGCGCGCGTCACCAGGGCATAGCCAAGCTGCTCGGCAAGCCAGAACGGTGCCATCCCGCTACCCTCGCCGGTCTCGGCCCGTTCGCCTGCCAAAATCACGTCCGAGGTTTGCGCGCGCAGCCAGGCGGCCAAGTTCGGCAACGGATCGTGCTGAGGGGCGATGTCCAGCAGCACCAACCGACCCGCGCCCATGCCGAGGCAGGCCCGCAGCGAAGTTTCGGCCGCCGCGGCCGGGCCGGCATGCAAAGCAGTGACCGTGACCCCAGGGTTACGGAGCAGGCCGAGCGCCCGAGCCTCCAACTCCGGCAAGCGCGGGCGCAGCGAGACAGGGTGGCGGCCGACGCGAGACCAGAACTGTCGCATTAACCATGATGCCGGGCGGCTCCTCGCTCCCTGGCGCGCCGGACCAGCGCCGGCAGCACGGTCTGCGCATCGGCGACGATGGCCAGATCGGCGCGCTTCATCATTTCCGCCCGGGGATCGGCGTTCACCGCCACGACGCGCTCGGCCTCGGCGATGCCCTGCAAGTGCTGCGAGGCTCCCGCAATGCCGAACGCCAGATAGCAGCGTGGCGCCACCAGCACGCCGGAAGCGCCAACCTGCCTGCTGCGCGGCAACAGCCCGGCGTCGCACACCACCCGGCTGCCACCCTCGGCCGCGCCCAGTGCTGCGGCGGCGCTGTGGAAGGCGGTCCAGTCCGTGACGCCGGCGCCGGCGCCCAGGATCAGTTCGGCCTCGGTCAGCGGCAGCCCGGCGGGATCGATCGGCAGGATCTCGGCAATTCTTGCGCGCGCAGGCTGCGGTCGACAGGTGACTTGGATCGGCCGCGCTTCGCGCAACGACGGCTCCACGAGCGGGGCAAAGGCGTCCGGCTCGGGGACCAGAATGCGCGGCAGCGGGCGAACCACGTCGAGACGTCCGGCATCCGCCGCGACCGCGGCTTCGGTGGCCGAAACGCGACGCAGCCTCGTGGCTGGCCTTTCGCCGAGCCGGGCCGCTACGCGGCGGGCCAGCTCGCCGCCGATCGGCGTTTCCGGAAACAGGATGTGTGGTGCCGTGCAGGTTTCGGCCGCGGCGATCACGAACGGGACCCGGGGCTCCGCCAAGCCGTCGGCAAAAATCGGATCGATAACGATGGCGGCGCGGTCGGCGCCCTCCGCCTCGAGATGCGCCCGCACGGCGACATCCGGCCCATGGCCGCCGAACAGCACGACCGCGCCGTCAAGCAGGTCGGCGAGCTGGCGTGCGGCGCCCATGATTTCGCGGTCGGCACGCGACAGCCGACCCGCAGGCATGTCGAGCACCGCCAGGACGTGACACGCGGGGTTTTCGACCCGAATGCAGCCGGCCTCGTCCGCCGCCGATTGCGTCGGCCGGGCGACTTGCCTGCTGCGCCCGGCGGCCATCTCGCGGGGATCGCGGCGGATGCGCGGTTGCGTGTTCATGCGGCGACCGGCAGTGCCACCTGAGCGCGTTCGACGGCTTGCAGCACCAATTCCGCCAGATCGGCGACGACCGGGCGCGCGCCGGTCACCCCTTCGAACATGTTCGCGCAGTTCGGGCAGGCCACGGCAAGCGTCGGCGCCTGCGTGGCGCGCGCCTGGTTCACGCGCAGGTCGGGGATCCGCACGTTGGCAGGAATGTCGGACAGCGCCGCGCCGCCGCCCCAGCCGCAGCACTGCGAGCGCATGCCCGCACGCTCCATTTCCACGAGCCGCAGCCCGAGGCGGCTCAGAAGCCGCCGCGGCGTTTCGATCTCGCCGTTGTAGCGGCCGAGATAGCAGGGGTCGTGATAGGTTACCGCATCCGCGGCGTCGGATCGGCATCAGTTTCAGCCGTCCCGTTTCCACCAAATTGTCCAAAAATTCCGAGTGGTGGACAACCTGGTACCGGCCCCCGAACGCCGGATACTCGTTGCGCAATACGTGCAGCGCGTGCGGGTCCATGGTCAAAATGGCATCGAACCGGTAGCGCGCCAGCGTCGCGACATTGCGCCGCGCCAAGATCCTGAAAAGTGACCTCGTCGCCGAGCCGCCGGGCCAGGTCGCCGCAGTCCAGTTCCTCCGCCCCGAGCACCGCGAAAGCGACTGAAGCCTGGCGCAGCAAGGCCACGAGGGCGCGCAGGCTGCGCTGGTTGCGCCGGTCGAAACCGGCCTCGCCGACCCACAGCAGGATTTCGGCCGAGCCGGTTTGCGCAATCAGCGGCAACGCCAGATCGGCCGCCCAGTCGAGGCGGGTGTCGAGCGCCCTGCCCGCCACGGTATCGGTGGCCCGCAGTTCGGTCAGCCCTGCCGCGGCATTCGCCGGCATCGCGCCGCGCTCCAGAACCTCGTTACGGCGCATATCGACGATCGCATCGACATGCTCGATCAGCATCGGGCACTCGTAGACGCAGGCGCGGCAGGTGGTGCAGGCCCACAGTGCATCGGGGCTAATGGCTCCGAAAACATCCGGCGTGGCGATCAAGGGCAGCGTCGATCCGGCCGCCGTCGCGCTCGTCGCCCGCACCAGGTCCTGGATGAGCTGTTTGGGATTCAGCGGCTGGCCGGCCGCGAAGGCGGGGCAGGCTTCCTGGCAGCGCCCGCACTGCACGCAGGCATCGAATTGCGCCAGCCGGTTCCAGCCGAAATCCGACATTGCGGCCATCCCCAGACGCGGCAGATCGGCGCCCCGCCGAGGTCAGTCCGGACAGGTCCAGCGGCAGGAGGTCCGAGGAGATGCGGTCCTCGAACCGAGCCGGGCGGCTATGCGCGACCAGATGCACGACACCCGCCGCGGCATGCCGCATGGGTCCGCTCACCGTCCAGGCGACCAAGGTGCCGAGCGATGCGATGCCCAGTGCCGCTATCGCCACCCAGCCGGCGTCGCGCAGGCCGGCGCCGACCGATGGGCCGGGCAGGGTCCAAAGTGCCGCGAGCAGCAGGAACAGCAGAACGCCGGCCAATACCGCCGGCAGCGCATCGAAACGGCCTCCGGTCAGGCGGCGCGGCCGCGGCGGGCGGCGGCGCCAGGCGACCATGGCGGTGCCGGCCAGGGCCGCAACTTCCGCCGCAACGATGCCGCCGACCGCCATCGTGCCGCCAAGCCCGACCACATGACGCAGCACCGACAGCGCGAGCGCCGCCAGCAATCCGCCGGCGGCCAGCATGTGCATCCGCGAGGCATAGGGGTCGCGCGCCACCGCCTCATGCACCGTGTGCAGATACGCGCGCGGCAGGCGGCGCAGACCCGCCGACCCAATCGACCGCGGCCGGACCGCCGACGCGCCAGCGGCGGCCAAGTCGTATGGCTTGCAAGACCAAGCTCAGCATCGCGCCAAGCAGCACCAGCCCGGCCGGGTTCGGCAGCATCCTTATTTCGGAGCTCCCGCGACGCGTGTCCGCCACGGCCGGCGTGCCCGCATCCGAAACCGCGGCCCAGCGCTGCTGGCGTCCGAAAGCGCGTGCGAAGATGCGATCCAGCATGCCGGTCAGCCCGTCGCGCGCCAGCAGCATCATGACCAGCATCAAGGCGGCAAAAATCAACACGGTGTACTCGCCGGCGTAGCCGCGCGTGTAAAAATCGATGAGGCGGAACAGCAAGGTGCCTAGCAGCGGCCCGGCCACGCGGCCCATGCCGCCGACCACCACCATGGCCAGCACCAGACCCATGTTCGACAGCAGCCCCATCGCCGGCGTCACCAGCCCGACATAGCTGCCGTAATAGCTGCCGGCGACGCCGGCCCAGAATGCGACGTAGCTGCAGATGGCCACTTTCACGAACACGGTGCGCACGCCGAGGCCGCGGGCGACATCCTCGCGGTCGCGCACGGAGCGCATGAGGATGCCCCACCGGCTCGCCAGGATCGCCCATTGCAGGCCGTAGAAAATTACGATCAGGCCAAGGCCGAACCGGACGCAGGCCAGCGTCTGGTCCTCCATGTCGAACAGCGGCGGAGCCGGCATGCCGTTGATGCCGCCGGTTACCGGGGTGGTCGCCACCGCCCAGGCCTGAAAGGCGCCGGCAAAGGCAAACGTCGCGATGGCAAGAAAAATGTCGCGAAAGCTCAGCGTAATGGCACCGATCAGCAAGCCCAGCAGGCCGGCAAAAAGCCCGGCCAGCGGCATGACGAGTATCGGGCTGATGGCAAACCGGCCGGCCACATAGGCCGTGACGTAACCGCCGATGACTGCGAACGACATGTGCGCGAACGACATCTGCCCGGCATAGCCAGCCATCAGATTCCACGAGGCGCTGAGCAGCAGGAAGTAGATCAGCGAGATGCTGCTGTCGAGCAGCACCGGATCGCGCAGGGTGCAGCGCCAGCACGGCGCAGAGTCCGACCAGCGCGCCGTAGCCGATCAAAGGCCCGTGTCTAGACCCGCGCGACACCGGCCTCGCCTTCATGCATCCAGGAAGCAACGATGCGATCGAGCCGTGCGGCGACATCCGCGGCCGCGCCTTCGGCATTGTTGCGGCCCATCGCCAGGACGTAGGCATAATCCGCCATGGCCAGCGCAGAGCGCACGTTCTGGTCCACCATCAGCACGGTCATGCCGCCAGCGGCGAGGGATGCAATGTGACCGTAGACCTGGTCCGCCATCTTCGGGGACAGCCCGGCCGTCGGCTCGTCCAGCAGCAGCATGCGCGGATGCAGAATCAGGCTGCGCGCGATTTCAAGAAGCTTCTGCTGCCCACCGGACAGGTCGCCGGCGCGTCGCTGCAGATGGGCGCCACCCATGCCGAACAGTTGCGCTACCGTCGCGACCCGCCCGGCCAGCCAGGCCTTTTCCCGACGTCGCAGCCAGCCTCCCATGATGAGGTTTTCGCGCACGGACATGTCGCGAAACAGCGTGCCCTCCTGCGGCACAAAAGCGAGGCCTGCGTCCAGCAACTGCCGCGCCGTCCAGCTCGTGACGTCGTGCCCATCCAGTTGCACGCTGCCGCCAATGGTCGGTGCCAGACCGCAGATCGCCTTCAGCATCGTCGACTTGCCCGCGCCGTTCGGTCCGATCACTGCGGTGACGCGAGCAGCCAAGGCGTGCAGATGCACGCCGCGCACGATCTCCACTTCACGTTCGTAGGCAACGCGGAGGTCGCGCACGAGGAGTTCCGGCGAAGTCTCCGCCGCCGGCGCGAGCGCGCCACTCACGGATAGGCCCCGCTCACAGATAAGCCTCGTGCACGCGCGGATCGCGGGCCACCACGTCCGGCTTATCCTCCATGAGTTTTTCACCGGCCACCATGACCACGGCGCGCGTGCAAATGCCGAAAACCCAGGGCAGGTCGTGGCTGACCAGCAGGAAAGCCGTGCCGCTCGCCCGGCGTTCGGCGATCACCCTGGACAAGGACTGCGACACGACCGGATGCACGCCGGTAGTAGGTTCGTCCAGCATCAGCAACTGCGCCTCGGTCAGCAGGCAACGGGCAAAATCGATCAGCTTGCGCTGGCCACCTGAGACCCGCTCCGTCCGCTCATCGGCAACCGGCGTCAGGCCGAGCCGCGCCAAGGCCGCGCGCGCAGCCCGTTCCGCTTCGCCAAGCCGGGCGCCGCGTGCAAGCGCCGGCACCATCACGTTTTCCACCGCGGTCAATTTCAAAAACACGCCGCCGTCCTGATAGCCGCGCAGCATGCCCCGGCGCCGCGGGTCGGGGGCGGCGCAGCGTGTTACGTCATCTCCCTTGAACAGCACCCGCCCCGTGTCGGGCCGCTGCTGGCCGCTCGCGAGATTGAGCAGGGTGGTTTTTCCGGCGCCGTTCGGCCCGATCAGCGCCACCGCCTCGCCGGATCGGATGGAGAACGAGACGCCCGAAACGGCGCGCAGTCCGCCAAACGATTTTCCGAGCCCCTCGATTTCCAAGACAGACGCCGCGTCCGCGCCAGCCATCATACAAGACGCCCGATGCGGCCGAACAGGCCGTTGGGTTTGACTAACAGAACCCCAAGCATGATGGCGAAGCCGTACAGGTCGGAATAGGCGGGATCCAGATAGATCGAGCCGAACACTTCGGCCCAGGCCAGCAAAAATCCCGCGATCAGGCTGCCGGTGATCGAGCCAAGGCCGCCCAGCACCACGACCACGAAGCTTTTCACCAGAACGCTGCTGCCCATCGTCGGATACGCCAGGTACACCGGCACCAGAATGGCGCCCGCGGCCCCCGCCAGCGCGCCCGAGGCGGCAAAGGCCAGGTTCGACAGCCGAAAAACGTCGATGCCGACGATTTCCGCCCCGCTGCGGTTCTGCGTCAATGCCCGCCAGCCGCGGCCGATATCGCTGAACCGCACCAGCCACAGCAAGCCACCGATCAGCACGATGGCGAAGCCGAACGCGACCAGCCGGTCGCCCGAGATCAGCACCCAGCCGCCCAGGTTGAGGTTGACCGGCCAAAATCCGTTGATGCGCTGATAATCGCTGGAGAACAGCACGGTCGCCGCCGAACTGACGACCAGGCTCAGCGCAAACGTCACGATCAGAGCGAATTCCGACGGCCGCTCGATGCGCTGCTCATACAGCGGACGCAGCAGCGTGGCGTTCAGCATCCAGCCTGCCGCGGCGCTGACGATGAGCGCCGCCAGGATCGCCAGCGGCAGCGGCAAATGGGCGCGGGTGGCGGCGAGAAACGCGGCATAGCCGCCCACCAGATACAGCGCCCCATGCGCCATGTTGGCCACGCGCATGACGCCAAAAATCAGGTTCAGCCCGACGCCCATCAGGGCATAGAGCCCGCCGATCGCGGTGCCGAGCACCAAAATCTGCACGAAGTCCCGCATGACGCGGCGGCGCGCCCGCTAAGCGACGTGGCGCGCCTGTGCCCTAGCTGCGGAAACGGCCGCGACGACTTTGGCCGTCTCGTCGGTGTCACCCACTTTTTCGAAGGTCTTCATGTACATGCTGCCGGTCAGTGCCTGATTCCAGATACCGCGGCTTTCGTCGCGGGTGAACGTGAGCGGCCCCTGCGTGCCCTCGATGTTCACCTTGCCGAGCGCGTCGGTCAGTGCCGCGTGGTCGACGCTGTGTGTCGCCTCGACCGCCGCTTTCAGCGCATCCAAACAGTCCCAGAGGAAATACTCGTAGAACACGGGCGACCGGTTGTATTTCTCGGAAAATTTGGTGCGGAACGTATCGCCGGTCGGCGTCAGCTTGATCGAGGAGGAGGAGAACGTGGCATAGATGATGCCGATGCCGTTCTTTCCGGCCGTCTTCCAGTAGACCGGGGTGGACGGATAATCCCACGATCCGATGATCTGCGATTTCAGGCCCGCTTCCGGCACTTGGTTCTGCATATTGTAGATGATCTGGAAATTGCCGGCGGTCACCAGCGCGTCCGGCTGCGGATTTTCCTGGGCGAGTTTCAGCAGGACCGGACCCAGATCGAGAATCTGCGGCTCGTAGGAGATGGTCCGAAGTTTGAACTTGTCGCCGACTGCCTTGGTCAGCCCGGCGGCGTAATCGCTCCCGTAAGCCGACTGCTCGGCGATGATGACCACGTTCTTGTAGCCGGCCTGCTGCAGATACTTTGCCATCAGTGCGGAGGCCAGGGCGTTGTTCGGCCCGACCCGGTAGGCGGACGGAAATTCCGGACTCGTATTGTCGTTGCCCCAGGTGTAGTGCATCATGATCGGCACTTTGGAATTCTTCATGGCCTTCTCGAAAGCCAGCGTTTCGCCCGAATTGCCGGTGCCGAAGAATGCCGTCACCTTGCGCTCCAGCAGATAGCGCTTGCCCAGCGATAGCAGGATATCAGTCTGATCCTGGCTGTCGCCGACCGCCATCTCCACCTTGCGGCCGTCAATACCGCCCTGCGCGTTCGTCGTGTCGGCGAACAACGTGCCCACGTCGACGGCCCGCTTGCCGTATTCGGCGCCTTCGCCGCTGAGCCCGGTGATGAAGCCGAGTACCACCGGCGCCTTGTCCTGGGCGCGGACGATTTCGGGCAATCCGACGAGTCCGGCGGCGACAAGACCGACCGCCGTGCGGCGCGGAATAGCGATCTGCTGACGAGACATTCCTTGCGGCTCCTCCTGGTTTTTGCGACTGGTCAGATATCCTTCATCAGCCGCGAGGCGTCGAAAATCGCGGCATGGATATTGCGGCTGATCACGGCGTCGCCGATGCGGTAGAGGCGGAATGCGCCATCCGGATTGGTCGCCACGGCCTGGGGCCGGTTATCGATCAGCGCGTCGTAGTCGACTTCGCCGAGATTGACGGAATGCGGCCGCAGCGCGTGATAGATCGTGTCATTGGGCAGGGTGCCCAGTTCGTAGACGATCTGGTCCACCGAGCGCTCTTCCTCCTCGCCGGTGAACTCGTTGCGCAGCACCGCGATGAGGGCGTTGCCCTCGGCATAGGCACCGTTCAGCCGCGTATTGGGCGTCTGGATCACGTTGCCCTGGTACAGCTTGCGCATATAGGCGACGTGCGTCAGATGGCCCACCTCCTCCGATACCGCGCGATCCGGCGTCACCATTTCCACCGCGGCGCCGCGCTGCGCCAGCACGTCGGCGCAGCCCGCACCGGTGTGCAACCCCATCTCATCGTACAGCAGAACGTTGCTGCCGGCGCTGGCCGACCCGTTGAGGATGCGCCAGCTCGCCACCGTCAGATCGGCGCCGGGTATGCTGGGCGGCGCCGGCGAGCCGCCGGTGGCGACGATGACAATGTCTGGCTCCTCCTGCCGCACTGCGTGCGCATCGGCCTCGGCGTTGAGGCGCACGTCGACGCCTTTCTTGCGGATCTGCGCTTCCAGCCAGCGCGTGATGCCGGACATGTTCTCGCGCCAGGGCACCGAGCGGGCCAGATTGATCTGTCCGCCCAGCCGGTCCTGCGCCTCGAACAGCACCACCGCATGACCGCGCTCGGCCGCCACCCGGGCCGCTTCCATGCCGCCCGGACCGCCGCCCACGACGACGATCTTGCGGCGCTCCGCTGCCCTTGCGTGCTGGTGCGGAATAAAGGCTTCGCGGCCGGTCGCGGCGGTCTGCACGCACTTGACCCCGCCGTTGCCCGCATCGTCGCCGCAATAGTTCGCGCCGACGCACTGGCGGATATCGTCCTCGCGCCCTTCCTGCAATTTGCGCACGATGTGCGGGTCGGCGATATGCGCGCGCGTCATCGCCACTAGGTCCACATGGCCCTCGGCGACCGCCCGGTTGGCACTGGCCACGTCGCGGATGGCCGAAGCGTGCAGGATCGGGATGTCGACCTCGGCCTTGATGGCACTCGCCAGGTACAGGAACGGAGAGGGGGGAAAAGACATGTCCGGCAGCATCGCCGCCAGATGGGCAAACGTGTCGCCTTGCGCTTGATAGACGCTGATGTAGTCGATCAGGCCGCTCTGGGCGAAAACCGTGGCCACGCGCAGGCACTCGCCGGCATCGAGCCCGCCTTGCAGCAATTCGTCGCCCGCCATGCGCAGGCCGACCACGAAATCGTCGCCGACGCGCTCGCGGATGGCGCGGAAAACCTCCAACCCGAACCGGGTCCGGTTTTCCAGGCTGCCGCCATAGCGGTCGGTGCGCCGGTTGGTGATCGGAGACAGGAAACTGTCGATCAGGTGATGTGCCGCGGCGATCACCTCCACGCCGTCCAGCCCGCCGCGTTTGCAGCGCTCCGCCGCGTCGGCGAAGGCGCGAATGGTGCGGGGAAAATCCCAGTCTTCCATCTCCTTGGCGTAGGAGCGATGCGCCTGCTCGCGCGTGGCCGAGGGCGCGATCAGCGGCAGCCAGTTGTGGCTCGCCCAATGCCCGCGCCGGCCGATATGGGTGATCTGGCAAAAGACCGCGGCGCCGTGCCGATGCACGCGCTCGCCCAGGCTTTGCAGATACGGCAGCACGCGGTCGGTGCTGACGTCCACCTGGGCAAATGTCAGCGGCGAGTCCGGTGCCACCGAGGAGGAGCCGCCAAAGATAGTCAGACCGATACCCCCGCGCGCCTTCTCGGCATGGTAGAGTTGATACCGGTCCTTCGGCATGCCTTCTTCGGCAAGCCCGGCGGCATGGCCGGTGCTGGCCACACGATTGCGCAAGGTCAGGTGTCTCAACCGGAACGGTCTTAGCAGAGCCTCAGTATCGCTCACGGCCTGGCCTTTCGTGGTCAGCCAGAGGCTTCGTCCCACTCGGGACTGCTGTCAATTGAAATCTCCCGATATGAGCGGGAGCAGCGAGGAAAAGCGGTCCCGTCTGGGACTCGTTGAGGTGGGTAGTCCGGCTGGCCGGTCGCCCGACCGCGCCTTTTCCACGAACGAGGCGAGTCAGCTTCGCGGCAAGAACGCCCGGATCGCCGTGGCCTCCGCCGCCCGGGACGAGGACTGCGGCCTGTTCCCGTTCCGATGCCTCCGAATTAGCCGGCCCGTCGACAAATCCGCCGAGAACTGCGAGCCTGCATTGTGCAGCGTGCTGTTCAGGGCCTGCGCCGGCGGCTCGTTACGAGCCGGGGTCACCGACAAACCGGTGCGCCTGACGCGTTTCGCCGCGCACGGCATCATCGCGGTGCGGCGCTGCCCGGCTAGTGCGGCAACGGAAAGAATAGGAGGCGACGATGATGCTTTCGAGACGGTCTTTCGTCGTGACCAGCGCGCTCGCAGCAACACCTGCCGCCGCGAGGGCGCAGTCGGCATCGGCGAACTTCAAGGGCCAGACGCTCACGGTGGTTTCCTGGCAAAATTACGGCGCCGACGATCCGGGCACGCTGCAGACGTTCGAACAGATGACCGGCGCCACCGTGAAGCCGGTGTACTTTACCTCAGAGGACGACCTTCTCCAGATGCTGCGCACCGGCGGCATCGGCAAGATCGACGTGCTGCTGCCCAACCTCGAATACGTCCAGCCCGCGGCGGCTCAGTCGCTCATCCAGCCGATCGACACGGGGCGCATCAGGACCTGGAGCGATCTCGAGCCGCGGTTCCGCGATGATCCCTCGATCCGCAAAGATGGCAAGGTCTATGCGGTCCCGTGGGTACAGGGCGCCACCTCGCTGGCCGTCAACCCGGATGCAGTGAAACCGGCGCCCACCAGCTGGGATATTCTGTGGGATCCGGCCAGCAAGGGAAAAGTCGGTTTTTTCGACGATCCGACGACAGCGGTGATGACGGCCGCTCTCTACCTCGGCGACAATCCGCAGCATCCGGACCTGGCCCGCGTGCGCCAGGCGCTGCTCGATCTGAAGAAGAACGTAAAACTGTTCTGGTCATCGGCGGACGATTGGAACAAGGCGTATACGACGGGCGCCATCACCATGGGCAATCTCTGGTCCGGGCTGGCCGGCACGCTGAAGACGAACGGCCATGCGGTGGATTTCATCCTGCCAAAGCAAGGAACCGTGCTCTGGGGCGATACCTGGGCCATTGCCAAGGACGCGCCGCACCAGGATCTCGCCTACGCCTGGGTAAATTTTGTCACCAGCCCCGAGTATTTCGTAGAATGGATCACGCATCCGGGACCGAACCAGGAGCTGGCCGTCCCGGTGAACGGCACCGCCGTGAAAGCCCTCCCGCCCGCTGCCGCGAACCGCCTGCTTGCCGCACAGCTGATCGAATACGGCGGACCGGTGGCTCTGCAAACCGGCGTTCCGCCCGCCTCGCTAAAACAGTGGACCCAGTTGTGGGAAGAGGTGAAAGCCTCCTGACGTGCTGCGGCGCTCGCCCCTGACGGCGCTCGGCGGCGCGCTGCTGATCCTGCCGGGAGCGCTCGTGCTGGCGGTGATGGTGATCCTGCCGCTGGCGGTCCTCGTCTGGTTCAGTTTTGCGCCGGACGGGGAAGCGGCGCCGCTCTCGCTGGGCAGCTACCGGCGGCTGTTCGCCACGCCTCTCTATTTTTATATCGCTATAAAGACGCTGCTGATGGCGTTGGTGGCGGCGCTGGCGACCGCGGCGCTCGGCTGGCCGTTCGCCTGGGTGCTGTCGCGCCTGCGCGCGCGCTGGCGCAACATCGTCCTGCTGGCCATCATCATCCCCTATCTCACCTCCTATCTGCTGCTGATCTACAGCATTTTCGTCATTTTGGGGCCGGGCAGCCCGCTGATGGCCGCCTTGCGCGTGCTCGGTCTTGCGCGTGCGGGCGGGTCGATCCTCTACACTCAGCCGGCCACTTTGGTGATGCTGGTGTACGAGAACCTGCCGGTGATGGTGTTCGTGCTGTTTTCGGGAATGCAGCGTATCGATGCCGATCTGCTCGCCGCCGCCGGCTCGCTCGGGGCGACGCGCTGGGCAAGGCTTCGCTCCATCGTCTTTCCCATGAGCCTGCCCAGCCTGATCTACGGCCTGATCCTGGTGTTCGTGCCGATGGGTGGCGCGTTTGTCGAGCCCGCCATCCTGGGCGGACCCAACGGCCTGCTGCTCGGCAACGTCATCGCCGACCAGATGACGCGCGCCGACGACCCGTCATTCGGCTCCGCCCTGTCGCTCGTGCTCCTGCTGGGCACGCTGGCGTTCATGGCCATGCTCAGAAGCGTCGAGCCGGCGTTGCGCTGGCGGGCGGCGCGCAGAAGGACCGGCATTGGCGCGCCTGCGTGACACCGATGCCGTGTCTCCCGGCATGGTGGCGGTGCTGGCCGCCGGGCTCGCGGTTCTGTTCCTGCCGCTGCTCATAATCGTGCTGCTGTCCTTCAATGCCTCGCCGTACGGCACCTTGCCGTTCCGGTTCACGCTGCACTGGTACGCGGCGCTGTTCTCGAACTCCGACCTGCTGGCGCCGACGTGGCTGTCGCTGAAACTTTCTTTTGTGGTGGCCGCCAGCGCCGCCCTGATCGGCACGATGGGCGCGGTCTGGCTGGATCGCCGGGCTACGCGCACCGGCCGCGTGCTGCTCTCCGGCGGGCTGCTCGCCGCCATAACCGTGCCATGGCTCATCCTGGGCTTGGCGATGCTGCTGGTGCTGAACGAGATCGGTCTCGGCCGCAGCCTCGTTTCGATCTATTTCGGCCTGCTGGCGACCACGCTGCCCTACGTGGTGTTCATCGTCGCCAACAGGCTGCGCACGATCGATCCGGATCTGGAGCACGCCGCGCGCTCGTTGGGTGCCACCCCCGGCGCTACCTTTGCCAGGATCACGGCGCCGCTCGCCCTGCCGGCGATCCTGAGCGGCACGCTGATCGCCTTCGTCATTTCGTTCAACAATTTCCTGATCCAATTTTTCCTGACCCCGTTCGGGGTGCAGACGCTGCCGCTAAAAATCTACACGCTGATCCGCGTCGGCTATCTGCCTGACCTGAACGCCCTCGCCACCCTGATCGTCGCCTCCACCTGCCTTTTGATCCTGCTGCTCAACGCCCTCGGGTTGCGCAACGCATGGCTTCCGGGCGGACAGGCGCGGTGACGACGCTGATCGCCAAAACCGCTCACGCGGCGGGCACCACGGCGGGTCTGCAAGTCCGCGATGTCCACAAACATTACGGCAGCACCCAGGTGCTCAAAGACATCAGCCTGATGGTGCCGCACAACGCGTTCCATACCCTGCTTGGCCCGTCCGGGTCCGGCAAGACGACCCTGCTGCGGATCATCGCCGGCTTCACGCCGGTCGACTCGGGCAGCGTCACCCTGGCCGGGGCGGACGTGACCGACATGCCGCCGGAACGGCGGAATACCGGTGTCGTGTTCCAGAACTACGCGCTGTTCCCGCACATGACGGTGGCCCAGAACATCGCCTTCGGATTGAAAATGCGGGGCGTCAGGCGGGACGAACGCGCGCGGCGTGTAAACGACGTGCTGGGACTCGTGCGCATGCGCGGCTTCGACCACCGATATCCGGCGGCACTCTCCGGCGGCCAGCAACAGCGGGTGGCACTGGCGCGCGCCCTCGTCATCGAACCGCAACTTCTGCTGCTCGACGAGCCCCTTTCGGCGCTGGACCGCAAAATTCGCCAGGAGGTCCGCGAAGAACTGAAGCGAATCCAGGCCGAGACCAGGGTCACCACCGTCATGGTTACGCACGACCAGGAGGAGGCGCTGTATCTGGCCGACCGCGTTCTGGTGCTCGATTCCGGCGTGCTGCGTCAGCAGGGCGCGCCGACGGAGGTGTATCAGCGGCCGGCCGACGAGTTCGTCGCCGGCTTTCTCGGACCGGTCAATCTGGTCGACGCCATCATCGAACGAGAATCCGATGGTGTCGTGCTCCGCATCGGCTCGCAACACGTCGTCCCGGCCCCCGAACTACGCACCATGCTCGATGCCGAAATGCTGTCCGGCCCGGTCCGTCTCGCCATCCGTCCGGAACAGCTTGACGCCGCTCTCGCAACCAACGCTCCCAAGCCGCCCGACGCCGTGGTCGGCACCGTCGCCGGACTCGATTTCGGCGGCCCGTTCTTCGTCCTGCGCGCGGACGTTGAGGGCCACGCGTGGAACATCCTCGCCCTCGCGCCGACTATCACCGGCCGGTGGGAGCAAGGCGCCAAAATCTGGTTGCGGATCAAGCAGGCGCGGGTTTTGTCCGCGGCGAATGCCGCCTGATGGTTAGCGTGCCGCGCCAGTGGAATACCTGGGATCAGCACGATCCCTTGTCGATGATCCACCTGCCCACGGGCCTGTGCCTGCGCTTCTCGGTGTTCAGCAACAAGGAAGGCACGTATCGCCTGCTCGGCGTCGACACGGAAATTAAACTGCTGGAGCACCTCGCGGACGGCAGCTTCGTTCGGGCCCATGTCGCGCACGCCGATAGCGAGCTGGAAGTCGTTTTTGCCAAACACCGGCCGCATGCTCTCTCCGCACATCTGAACGTGCTCCGCTGCGGCGAGTGGGGATTGCGCTACTGGTTTGCCCTGGAATTGGGCTTCCAAAATTTCCGCGCTGGCCCCGCACCCTGGCGCCCGGACGAACCCTGGATCGCCGTCGATCATGCCGAGCCGGTCCCGCTGACCGAATCGGCGCGCCTGATCGGGCGGCACCGTTCGCTGTGGATTTCGGTCTGCGCGGCACCGCCGGCGGTTTTTGGCGGCGCCTACGAGTTGATTGAAACATTCCGACAGGATATCGGCGGCCACGGTTACTATGCAGCCCCTCGCATCGAGAAGGCGGCTCGCTGGGGCGTGTTGCGCTTCAACGCCCAGATGCATCCGCAGCTCGTCATCGCCGCGGCTTTCGGTTCGGATCGCGGCATGGCCGAGCGCGATGCCGACGCGCTGCTGGCGTCCGCGCCGGTGCTGCTGCCGGAGATCACGGCGCAGGCAATGCAGGGAACGGCGGCCCGCAAAGCCGTGCGCGACGTCATTGCCTGGAACACGGTTTGGGACAGCCAGAACCACCGGCCGACGACGGTGCTGACCCGTAACTGGCTGACAAAGAAATTCTCCGGCTGGGGCGTATGGCTCGACGACATGCTGTTTCACGGACTGCTGGCGGCACTGGTCGGCGACTGGGAGAATGCCCGCGGCAATATCGAAACGGCTCTGGAATATCTTTGCCCCAACGGCAACCTGCCCTGCCTGCGCACGGGGAACCAGGAATGGCTGGATCGCTCCCAGTCGCCCATCGGCGCCTACATCCTGTGGCGGATTTTCGCGCTCACCGGCGATCGCTCGCTGCTGGAGCAGCATTTTGCGGTGCTGCTGCGCGCGCATCGTTGGTGGATCGAGAAACGCGACCCCAATCACGACGGGCTGATCGAATTCGGTAGCTCGCCCACCGGCACCGGCGCGTTCGTCCACACCAAGCAGGCGGCGATGGACGAGTCGCTGATGGACAATGCACCGATCTTCGATGCAGCCTCGTTCGACCCCGAGACGCACTGCCTGACCATGGCCGAGCCCGGACTGAGCAGCCTGGTCTCGCTCGACGCGCAGTTCCTGGCCAGAATTGCCACCCAACTCGGAGACACCGAAACAGCGGCGGAGCTGGAAGCCACCGCGAGCCGGATCAACGCCGTGATCGCCGAGCGGCTGTGGGACGAGGAGCGCGGCACGTTTGCCGCGCGCAACCGGACCGGCAGTTTCGTTGAGGCGCTGTCGCCGACCTGCTTCTACCCGCTGCTCGCGGGTGCCGCGAGCGAGGCGCAGGTCTCGCGCATGGTGGACGGCTACCTGCTGCAGCCCGGCAAATTCTGGGCGAGCGGATTCTGCCGTCCTCCACGCACGATCATCCGGCCAGCCGCGACAACGTGTACTGGCGCGGACGTATCTGGCCGCCGCATTTGTTCCTGGTCTGGGAAGCCCTGCGCCGCCAGGAGCGCTACGCCGTTGCGACTGAGGTCACGCGGCGCGCCTGGGCAATGTTCGAGCCAGGCTGGTCGAGCTTGCGCCATTGCCGCGAGAACTATCACCGCCATGACCCGGCCGGCGACGAGAGCCCGGACTCCGATCCGTTCTATAGTTGGGGAGCCCTGATCCCCGCGATGCTCATGCTTGACGCCGCCGATAATTCACCCTGGGAAGGCCGCGTTTTCGCGTCGACTACGACCACCGAAGGGTCGCTCGCCGAGGCCGGAAGACGCTGGCGAACGGACATCCGCAGGTCTGGGTAGGACGCGCCGGACCGGTCGGGCAAGCCGAGGGACCCTCTATCCGATGCCGAGTTCCCGTGCCATCGTCTCCCGCATCAAATATTTCTGGATTTTGCCCGTCACCGTCATCGGAAAGGCGTCCACGAAGCGAATATGGCGCGGCACCTTGTAGTGCGCGATCTGGTCCAGGCAGAACGCCCGCACCTCGTCCGCCTCAAGAATTTCGCCGTGCCGCACCTTGATCCACGCGCAAAGTTCTTCGCCCATGCGTGGGTCGGGCACGCCGAAGATCTGCACATCCTCGATCTTTGGATGCCGATAAAGAAACTCCTCCACCTCGCGCGGATAAACATTCTCGCCGCCGCGGATCACCATGTCTTTCAGCCGGCCCGCGATCCGGCAATACCCCTGTTCGTCGAGCGTCGCGAGGTCGCCGGTGTGCATCCACCGCGCATCGCTCCACCGCCTGCGCCGTGCGCTCCGGATCGTCCCAATAGCCGCACATCACCGAATAGCCGCGCGTGCACAGCTCGCCCACCGCCCCGCACGGCACCACACGGTTCTCCGGATCGACGATTTTCACCTCCAGGTGCGGATGAACCCGGCCCACCGTCGACACACGGCGCTCTTCGCGTGTCGGCGATACTCGGTCTGGAAGCTGACCGGGCTCGTTTCGGTCATGCCGTAGCAGATGGTGATGTCGCGCACGTGCATCTGCTCGATCACGCGCCGCATCACCTCCGCCGGGCATGGCGATCCGGCCATGATTCCGGTGCGCAGGCTCGACAGGTCGTAGTGCGAAAACTCGGGGTGCTCCAGTTCGGCGATGAACATGGTCGGCACGCCGTATAGGGTCGTGCAGCGCGCCTCGGCCACCGTCTGCAGCACCGTCAGCGGATCGAACCCCTCGCCCGGAAGCACCATGGCGGAGCCATGCGTGGCGCAGGCGAGATTGCCCATCACCATGCCGAAGCAGTGATACAGTGGCACCGGGATGCAGATGCTGTCCTGCTCGGACAGGTTCATCATCCGGCCGACGAAATAGCCGTTATTCAGGATATTGTGGTGCGTCAGCGTGGCGCCTTTTGGCGACCCGGTCGTGCCTGACGTAAACTGAATATTCGCGGGCGTCGTCGAACTGCAGCGTGCTTGCCAGATCGGCCAATTGCCGGCGCTGCGGGTCGCCGCCCAGCCGCGAAAGTTCTGCGAACGGGATGGCCCCCGAAACCGTCTCCGGCCCGATCTGGATAACCATCTGCAGCCGCGGCAGCCTTGCGGCAAGCAGCCGGCCCGGTTGCGAGAGCGCAGTTCCGGCGCCAGCACGTTGACCATCCCCATGTAGTCGCTGGTCTTGAACCTTGTCGCCGTGACCAGCGCCCGACAGCCGACTTTTGCCAGCGCGTATTCCAGCTCGCTCAGGCGATAGGCCGGGTTGATGTTGACCAGGATCAGTCCCGGCCTTGGCGGCGGCGAACTGCGTGACCACCCATTCCGCGTTGTTCGGCGACCAGATGCCGATCCGGTCCCCCGGCTCCAGCCCGAGTGCCAACAGCCCGGCGGCGCAGGCATCCACCCGCGCGGCCAGTTCCTCCCACGTCCAGCGCAACCCCTGCTGGCGCACGATGAGCCCGGGACGGTCCGGCCAGCGGGCGGCGGTGCGGTCGAACTGCACACCGATCGTCATCCCGAGCAGCGGTGCGTCGGATGGGCCGCTAACGTAGCTCTGCGCCGTGGCGGTCACGATGCACGCCTCGCCGGATGGGGACAAAACTCTGGGCTGACCGATGGCGCCCGACAAGATTACCATCGGAAAATCGCATTTTCTTGGAGTCCGTTCGTTGGCCGGATCGTCCGCGGGGAAATTCATCAGCATCGAGGGCGGCGAGGGCGCGGGCAAATCCACCCAGGCCCGTCTGCTGCACGCCGGCCTCACGGCCGCGGGGCATCGCACAGTGCTGACCCGCGAGCCCGGCGGCACCCAGGGGGCGGAAGCGCTGCGCGACATGCTGCTGTCGGGCGATTACGCGTGGTCGCTTTCGGCCGAAATCCTGCTGCATTTTTCCGCCCGCGCCGATCATGTGGAAAAGCTGATCCGACCGGCCCTGGCGCGCGGCGGCTGGGTCGTCAGCGACCGCTTCTTCGATTCCACCATGGTCTATCAAGGTTTCGGGCAAGGCGGCGATCGCGAGAAAATCGCCCGTCTCGCCGCCATGCTCGATCTGTCTCCGGACCTGACCATCGTGCTCGACGCGAACATCGAAACCTCCCTCGCGCGCCTCGCGCATCGCGGAAAACGGCTCGACCGCTACGAACGCCTCGGCCCCGAGTTTTTCCGTCGCGTCCGCGACGGCTTTGTGCAGGTCGCCCGCGCCGAGCCGCAACGCTGCGTGCTGATCCCGGCCGACGATTCTGCGGAAACCGTCGCGGCCGCGATTTGGCAGGCGGTCCACTCCCGTCTCACACTGGCGGCATGACCGGCCGCCTCCCCGAACCGCGGGAGAATCCCGACCTGCTGGGCCAGGAGGCCGCCGAGGCGGCGCTGGACGAGGCCATGCGGTCGGGCCGCATGCACCATGCCTGGCTGCTGATGGGGCCGCCCGGCATCGGCAAGGCCACTCTGGCGTTCCGGTTCGCGCGCCGCCTGCTGGCCGGGGTTTCGCCGCCGGGCGCCGGGCTGGCGCTTGCGGAAAGCCACCCCGTGTTCCGCCGCGTCGCCGCCGGCTCGCACGCCGACCTGCTGACCATCGAGCGGGAGTGGGACGAAAAACGCAAGAAACTGCGCGGCGAGATCGTGGTGGACGAGCGTGCGCGAAGTATCCGCATTCTTGCGCCTCACTCCGGCCGAGGGCGGCTGGCGCGTCGTCGTCCTCGACGGCGCCGAAGACCTGAACCGCAACGCCGCCAACGCGCTGCTCAAAATGCTGGAGGAGCCGCCGCCGCGCGCGGTCCTGCTGCTGACGTGCAGTGCCGCCGGCCGGTTGCTGCCCACGATTCGCAGCCGCTGCCGCCGCCTGCGCTTGGCGCCTTTACCCGAACCACTGGTGGCCCACCTGCTCGGCCACGCATTGCCGGAAAAACTCTCCGAGGCGGAGCGCCTGCGACTGGCGGGCCTCTCCGGAGGCTCTATCGGGCGCGCGCTGCTGTTGGCGGAGCAGGGCGGGGTGGCCACCGCGGAGCTGGCGGCCAGGACTTTGCGCGAGCCGCTGCGCCTGACCACGCCGGATGCGCTGAAAGTGGCCGACGCGATCGACCGCGACGACGAGGCGTTTTCCGGCTTCATGGATTTGCTGCGCGCCGGCCTGGCGACTGCCGTGCGCGCGGCTGCCCGCGGCCGGGCCGACGCGGCGCAGGTGCAGGCACTGGGACTGCGCTCGCTTGCGGACTGGGTTTCGGTATGGCAGGGGCTCGGCACCATTCAGGACGAGACCGAGGGCCTGCACTTGGACAAGCGCGAGGCGCTGGTCATAAGTTTTGGGCTGCTCGCCAAAGGGGAAGTGTTGGCGTGAGCGGCGAGCCAGAGAAGTTCTATATAACGACGCCGATTTATTACGTGAACGGCGCGCCGCATATCGGCCATGCCTACACTTCGATCGCGGCCGACGTGATGGCGCGGTGGAAGCGGCTGGAAGGCGCAAACGTGTTCTTTCTGACCGGCACCGACGAGCACGGTCAGAAAGTGCAGGCCGCCGCCGCCGAGGCCGGCATGTCGCCGCAGGAATTTACCGATGCCGTGAGTGCGGATTTCCGCCACATGGCGGACCGCATGGGCATTTCGTACGACGATTTCATCCGCACCACCGAGGATCGCCACAAACGCGGCTGCGAGGCGCTGTGGCAGCGCCTGGCCGACAACGGCGAAATCTACTTGGGCAGCTATGACGGCTGGTACGCGGTCCGCGACGAGGCTTTTTATGACGAGGAGGAGCTTGTCACGGGCCCGGGTGGCTCCCGCGTGGCGCCCAGCGGCGCACCGGTGGAATGGGTGCGCGAGCCGTCCTGGTTTTTTCGGCTTTCGGCATGGCAGGAGCGGCTGCTGGCGCACTACGACGCCCATCCGGATTGCATCGGCCCGGAGGCGCGGCGGCGCGAGGTGATCAGTTTCGTCAAGGGAGGCTTGCGCGACCTCTCGATCAGCCGCACCAGCTTTACCTGGGGCATTCCGGTGCCCGGCGATCCGGACCACGTGATGTATGTCTGGCTCGACGCGCTGGCCAACTACATCACCGCCCTCGGCTATCCCGACGAGACGGCGCCGCGCTGGCGGTTTTGGCCGGCGCAGGTGCACATGGTCGGCAAGGACATCATTCGTTTCCACGCCGTCTACTGGCCGGCTTTCCTGATGGCGGCCGGGATCGCGCCGCCGGTTCGGGTTTGCGCCGGCGGCTGGTGGACCACGGTGGACGGCGAGAAGATGAGCAAGTCGCTCGGCAACGTCATCGAGCCGCGTGCGCTCGCGGACGAATTCGGACTCGATGCGGTGCGCTTTTTCCTGCTGCGCGAATTGCCGTTCGGCAACGACGGCAATTTCTCCCGCACCGCCCTGATCCGGCGCCTCAACGTCGAGCTGGCCAACGATCTCGGCAATCTGGCGCAGCGCGTGCTGAGCCTGGTCGCCAAGAACTGCGGCGGCCACCTGCCGTCGCCCGGTCCGAACACCGAGGCGGACGCGGCCCTGCTGCTATCAGCGAAAGCGCTGCCCCTAGGAGTGTCGCAGATTTTGGAGCGGCAGGCGTTCGGCGAGGCGCTGGAGGAAATCTGGCGCGTGGTGCGCGCGTGCAACGCCTATGTCGATCACCAGGCCCCGTGGGCGCTGCGCCGCACCGACTTTCCTCGCATGGAGTCGGTGCTGCGCGTGCTGGCCGACGTGTTGCGCGTGCTGGCAACCGTGCTGCAGCCGTTCATGCCGGAGGCCATGGAAAACATGCTGGACCAGCTCGGCGTGCCGCGCGACGCGCGCGCGTTGGGTGCGCTGGAGACAAAACTGGCCGACGGCACGCCGTTGCCGGCACCCTCGGGCGTGTTCCCACGTTTCGTGAACGAAGCCGTCTGAGCCTCCGTGAACTGCGCGGTGACGGGCGTCGGTGCCACTCGCCTAGGGCCGAAGAAGTTCATCCCGCCGGAACGCGCATCTGCCGGCGTTTGCCGCAGCCTCATAGGTGGTCCGCAGAAACGTCAGCAGCGTTGCGTCCGGATCGCGTGCGTCGCGCACCTTCAGAGAGCGCTGCATGGGGCATCGGTGGTAACCTCGCCAACCGGATCGAAGACGCAGTGTCGGAAAGCCGGGAGATTTCGGTGCAAGTGGCGGCGAGTCCGGGGAAGCGAAGGGCTACCCTCCGGGAACACCAGGGCGCAGAGTTCGGCCATCGGTCCCGGCGCCGCGCCGCAGAACCCGACTGTCACCAAACCCGCTTCGCCGCCGCTTGCAACGCCGCCAGCACGTTGGGCGAGCGCCCGGCCCAATTGACAGTAAGCGGGCTATGCTGGAAAGTTCGCGCCGAAGCGAAGGTGGTGGTGCCGTTCTCGGCGAAGGGAGGATGTCGTTCGACTGATTCTTGATCGCATTCTTGCGCAGGCGCGGCTCGCCCCACGATCTTGCTCTTGTACCGCATCGTGGTCTCGAAAATTCCGCGGCATGCCCCACCGAGTTCTGACCCCGAGCTTTTATGATGCGGTCGTGCCATTGCATCCTTGCAAGCTACCTCTCACTGGAGGCCCGTTCTAATGCGGCAGCAGGCACCCGAGAGTTTTGACCTGGAGAAGTTCTTCGAAGGTGTTCGTCTGTTCCAGACGTGGAGATCTTTCCCGGGTTCACGACCAGCGGCAAGAAGAATGTCGCGGACGTTCTCGACCGACTGGCCTTCCCCAGTGATCTCGGCGGCAAGCGCGTGCTGGAGATAGCGCCGTGGAACGGTTTCTTCTCGTTCGAATGCGTCAGGCGCGGGGCGAGGGAGGTGGTGGCGCTCGGACCCGACGATCCGGCCAAAACGGGCTTTCTTCGCTCCATGAACCTGCTGGAGATCGAGAACATAAAATACATCAGGGATTCGGTCTACAATCTGCCGTCCCTGCAGCTCGGCACGTTCGACTGCGTGTTATTCCTCGGCATCATCTATCACCTGCGACATCCTCTACTTGCACTGGATTACATATATGACGTATGCGACGAACTCGTCTTTGTGGACAGCCCTATCATAGATACGGGGGACCTGCTCCTTCTGCCAGACGACGAGAAGGCTTCACTGAAGGAGAAATGG
The DNA here is from genome assembly GCA_963822705.1 of uncultured Pseudomonadota bacterium. Classification (GTDB taxonomy): domain Bacteria; phylum Pseudomonadota; class Alphaproteobacteria; order Acetobacterales; family Acetobacteraceae; genus CAVRQM01. The sequence continues at coordinate 28,996 of CAWGIX010000017.1, read as the reverse complement.
GCGAGTCTGCAAAAACTCCCTCTTGTATATTTCTCGCAGGTGGAGGAGAAACTTCGTCGGGATAAGTTCAACTGGTCCATGCCTAACTTCCGCGCGCTTTGCGATTGGGTCACGACCAGCGGGTTCGAGATCGAAAAGACCTTCTCGGCTCCGACCTGGGCTTACGTCCGCGGCCGTAAGACCGAGAGGCCTTTCGTTCCAGCCCTCGAAGGCTTCAATCCAATGGTCGCGAGCATGCCACAGCCACGTCCGTCTCAGCTAGGCGCGACTCCAAAGGCCGTGTGATCGGCTGGCGCGCCACGGCTGCTCTGCTATTGGCAGCCGCCGTCTGCTCGACGGCAAGTTTAGACGCGGCCCGTGAATGGCTTCTCCCTGGCGTGCGGCACGCCGCTGCCGAGCCGCACGATCTCTCCGCAGCGTCGCAGCCGCTTTACTATCCGACGGTCAAGGCGCAGCGCGCCTTCAGTCCGCACCCTTATGGGACCGAAACTGCCGTGGTCGGAGGCTATCGCCGACCCGGGGACGGTGGAGAGGCCGTCTATGACTGGATTGTCGAGCCGGACGCGGCGGCGATGGCTGCGCCGAACGACATCACCATTGCGGTCCCGGACGGCTGGGATCTGGCACGTCCCGGCCGCTGGGTTCTGCGCATACCGGCGCAGGGCCTGTACCCCGAGGTGGCCGGCGCCTACTGCGACGGCATGCATGATGATGCTGTGTTCCTACAGCATCTATCCGGTGCGCTTCAGGCGATCGGCGGCGGCACTATCGCCCAGCGGCCAAATACCCAATGCGTCATCGAGTCGCGCGACGTCACCCTCGGCCGCGGTGTCCGATGGCAGGCCCCTCTCGGGTCATCACCCAGACAGGATTGCTGGCCGCCGTGTTCCACACAGGCATCTACGTCGACCCGCACTACTCGCTTCGGCTCTCCGCTTCGGCCGAGCTGAACAGGGCACTGGTGCTTCGACTTGGACTTCCCGCGAAGCCGCAGACCATGGAAGAGCTGCGCGCGGCTCTGGCGCAGTGGGGATCGGATAGCTCCGTGGGCGTGCGTATCGTCGGAAGCGACGCCAAGATCACGGACTCGCTTGTGGTGGGTTTCAATACGCCGATTGTATCCGACGGGCACGCGCGGGGGATCATCACGTCGACCACCTTCGATGGTTACAATGGAATCGACATTCAGCGGTCCGGAGATTCAGTGCGCCTGACCGACACGCACGCAAACAACGTGTGGGCGCACAACCTGGACGGGCACTACGCCGTGTGGTCCGCCACGCCCGCCAGCGGCGGGTCAAGATATTCCGCGGGCGATTTGCTGACCGTGGAAGGCGGGATCTGCACGAAGGCTCCGAACCTTACCGTAGCAAGTGTGCTGGGGGGTGCGATTTCAGAGGTCACTGTCACCGATCCGGGAGATTGCGTCTCGCCTCCTGGCAACCCCGTGCACGTGTCGGGCGGTATGGGTAGCGGCGCCACCTTCGAACTTACCATCCCGGACGCGAGCTACCGCCCCGGTGTAGCGTACAAGTTCCATAACCGCGTGGATGGCGGCATGGTCCTGCGCTCCGCCGCAATCAACTATCAGGTTTGCATGCTGCTGGACGGCGTTTTCGGCATGACCATAGACACACCTGCGTGCGAGGGCGGCCGCGCGAACATGCCGTTGAGGACGATCGGCCTGCTTACCCGCAACTGCGTCTCCGCCGTCACGGTTTTGGCTCCGTACATCGACACCGAGTGGCGCGGAATGTTGATGGGCCATAGAGCTTCGCGCGACGGCGGGAACTGCCTGGATGTACCGACGCAAACCGCGGGCATAACCATAGTGGGCGGCCACGTGGGGGCGCCGCTTAACCTGTTGCAATTCGAGGTTCCCGATCGTAGCCTGATCGAGATCGCACCGCATTCCAGCGGATCCATCAGCGGGACCGTGCTCGGCGGCCCTGGCTTTCCCCGATCGGTCATCGTGGACGGGGATGTCGACGAGTGGACGTTCGCCAACATTGTCCGCTCCGCTGGGACCGGCATCACCAGGCCCTGGATAGAGATTGCCGCCAGCTCGATCGCCCACGTTTCGATCACGCCTGATCGGCTTGGGGACGGCCTGCCGCTGCCAAACGATACGATCCTGTATGGTAGTACTGCGGGCACGATAGAAGCACGCCTCACTTCCGATGCGGCGGTCGCCGGCCCGTCGAACTGCGTCAACATCCCGCCTCAGATGACCTACGGCTTGTCCATTCTGCTGCAAGGACGGGACACGATCGCCGAAGGCACTTACACCTGGTCGGTTCCGATAGCGCAGCTATCGCGAATGGGCAGCGCGATCCGATACGTTGCGTTGGGCGCTCCCATCGTATTATTTACGGGTACGGGCGCCGGGGCAACTGCCTCGGCGTCAGCCGACTCCGGCAATTTCTGCCTGAACCTGCGGGTTAGACAGCCGAACGGCGATCGGTGGAACTGGACAGCGCTGGTTCATAAGGCCGTCGCTTTCTGATCGGCCGCGCTCTGATCACTCCAACTCCGGGTGCGCGAGCTTGGCATTTTCGAGTTGCCGGTAGAGCGACTTCACGGCATCCACTACGCCGTCCCGAAGCAAATAGCTCGGATGCACGTACGAAAGCCTCGCTCGGCGAGGCTCAAAGATCTGATCACCGGTACTCCTTGCTGACGAGACGGTCTGCCCAAACCGAAGTGGCCGCGTACGCCGCCTGAAAAGGCGCGGCAGCATCGCTGAGGGGCAGCTCAAATAGCGAACTCTTCATCACATCAGCCAGCAAATCTGTATTGAGCGTCTGACGCAACGTCAGGAAAAGCACTCGCATGCGCAGGCTTGTGGCCCCAGTCGCCAGGAAGTGCAAATAGTTAAGAGCCCGTAGAATTTCCGTGTCGACCGCTGAAGGCGATATGTTACGCTGCAGCCAACCTTCGTTGACGGAAGCGTCGCCGTGCCAATCGAGAATCTTTTCGACGAAATGCGTCGCAACATTGGCACCATGATCGAGGAGGTTATTATATGAAACGAGGGTAATGGCGTCTCTACCGAACACCGCAGCAAATTTGTTGAATACTAATGAGTAGTTAACGCTAGGCAACTTAATCGGCTCCTCCAAATAGGGAAGATAGAACTCCGGGAGCGTCTTGAACACGCCCATCTTGATATGTTGCTGCCACTCTGAATGGATCCGCTCCGACCACCGCCGACAATAGAATACAAATTAATTTCTCTCCGGCCAGTATGTCTCGCAACATGGTCAATTGAGCCGGAATGAAGCGTGACGAAACCTTCGCACGACAATACGATAATGGCATACCGTTCCGGCCCGAGTGTTTGAATGCCTCCCTTATCAGGTCAGCCTCTCCCCTCATGAGCTGTTCCACGAGAGGCGCGTGAAAGATCTGATCAGGCCGCGTCCACCAGACGTCAGGATAAGCGATGTCGTCCTCAAGAAGTCTGTCGCGAATATAAAACAACCTACTTTGCAGGTACCTGGAGCCGGTCTTAGGCGGACCTATATGGATTACATATTTAGGCATGCCGTCCTCTGAGCAGAGCTACGCCGCAACGATCGTCAGCGCACGTCGCGACAAGACCGCCAGAACCTCGGGCAGCACCATCGGCAGCACATCCTCCGGGACCAGGTTGCGCAGGCAGACATGGCCGAACCGGCAGTCCTCGAGCAGCGACAGCGAGCATACGGCGCAAGGCTCGTCGCGGTAGATCCAGGAGGTGTTCTCTCCCACCGGACCCCACTCGCGGGGATGGTTGGTGCCGGAATAGATGCCGATCGTGCGCACCCCCATGCGGCCGGCGTAGTGGCCAGACCCGGTGTTGCTGGCGATGAACAGGTCAAACCCCTGCATCAGCCGACCCGAGGTCCTCCAGGCCCACGCGGCCGCAGGCGGCGTGTCGGTCGGGGTCGATGCCGAGTTGCCGGCACGCGTCGACAGCTTCCGCAAGCTCGCCGCGGCTGCCGACGAAGATCAGCTTCACCTCCAGCTCCAGCAACTGCCGCGCCAGTTCGACGAAGTACTGGTAAGGCCATTTCCGGATCTCGCTGTTGCACCCGAGCGCCATGCCGACGACGCAGCATCCCTCGCCTTTCCAGCCCTCGATACGACGCAGCAGCTCCTCAAGCGCCTCGGGCACCGCCCCGCCCGGCGCGCCCAGGCGCTCCTGAATGACAGAGGACTGCACGAGCGGAAACAGCGGCGAGAACTCCATCGCGACCCGCAGTGCCAACATCCTCGCGAGCTCGTCCATGTGGGCGGGCGGCGTGTTCAGCTTCAGCGATTGCCGGAGCGAGAAGGTGAGCAACTCGATGCGCGCTCCTGCCAGGCCGGAGGAATCCTCCACGTCGAGTTCCACCGACAGCGGCTCGTCCCCAGTCTGCACCGTGCAGGCGAAGGCCAGGTCGCGCAGCCCCTTCTTCAGCACGGACTCGTTGAAGGCGCGCACCGCGAGACGTGCGTTGCTCTCAAGCGCCCGCACGGTGAGGCGAAGCTGCGCTCCTCGCCGGATCGCCTGCGGCAGGAAGATGCGCAGCAGACCGTCGTAAACACCCGGCGCAAGCCGGATCGGCTCGGAGGCGAGCCGCACATGCTTGCCGTGCCGATCCACGCTGAGCCAGCCGGAGCCGTAGTTTTGCGGGTTCTGGAAGCGGACAAGCTCCTCGCTCTCGGTGCCGCTGAGACGCATTACGCAATCGATCTCCGGGTTCGCCGCGTTGACGTGGGCGCGCATGGAGCAGCCTATGCGCAGCCGACCTTCGCCGCGCGACGGCGGTAGCACGATCCTGATCTTGCACAGGCCGCCGACGCCCCAGACGCCCCAATTCTCCAGGTTGGACCAGCCCGACACCAAAGTTATGCTCGGGTTCCAAGGGAGCATCTGGATCGACCACGGCTGCTCCTGCGAGCCCTCGTCCGGAATGCTCTCGATGGAGATATATTCCAGTCCGACCCCGAGCGGCCGAAAATCCCCCGCCGAAGTCTGGCACTCGGCCGGCGACTTGAAGCCGGTGACGACGAGATCGAGATCCACCGACCGTCTCTCAAAATCGATCAGGCCCGAGCCGTGGTCGCGCAGTACCCTCGGGTCGATGACATCGGCTGCGGCGTGGAAATTCCGGCCCGTCATCACCGCGTGAATCTCGTTGTGCGGTCGGTCAGTGCCCGACCGCATCGGCAGAGCGATGTCGATGAACGGGAACTCCTTGACGCTGCCGTAACCGGCACGCGCCCGCGCGTTGATGCTGAGCAGGGCGTTGCGCGAGTCGAAATCATAGCGGAAATCGATCGCGAGGTCGTACGGCCCCAGGTGCAGCTCCGCCAGCTGCTCGATCCCCTTCCGCCTGGCGGCGATGGCCACGCTCTGCTCGCTCTGCTCGCCGCTGATCTCGTGAAAAAGATTGACCCCGTAGACTTGGTCGAAGAACCCGAGCTTGCGCGCGAGACCCACGTTCCAGGGGCCGCAGATCAGGTCGATCTCCGCATCGGGAAAGAAGTGTCGCAGCAATTCGAAGCCGCGCGCGGCAATCAGCAAGTCGCCGATATGGTCGGGTTTTAGGACAATAATGCGATGGACGGGGAAGCGCAGGCTGGCACGGCCGCTGGAGTCGATCCATTCGCCGGGCAGCGAGAACAGGGTCTCGGTGACGCTCATCCGCCAACCTCAGGGATCAGGGCGTCGAGCAGCGGCATGCGTCAATCGATGCACCACGCCCGCACCGCCACCCCGAGTTGGCGCTGGTCAGGGACGCCATGTTCCGCGACAGCGACGGCATTGCGGCAATGCAGGACGATCCGCGTGCGCCGCATGATGAACAGTTCGGCCGGCAGCCGGACAGAAAAGATCGTGCTGCGCTGCACTTCAAATAGGGCGACGCGAAAGAAATTCACGAACACCTCGAGCGTTTGCAGCACATCGCCGATGCGGTTCGGGACGACGTCCAAATTCAGCGTGTAGTGGCTCTTCGGTCGACGGATGATCATCTCGATCGACGCTTCCAGGCCTTGTATCCAGGTGAACTCAGCCTCCGGTTCGTGCCAGCCCTCGGTATGATACGGGGGCGCCGGGAAGGGCAGCGAGCAAACGATGTATTGGCCCGGGACATAGATCGGAACCGGCGGCTCCGGGTCGTGCGGCCCCGGCTTGGGCGGCGCGACCACCGCGTGGTGGCCGTCGATCGTCTTCGGTGGCTGCCGCAGTCCTCGCGGGAGCTCAAGCTCCAGCTCCAGGAGGAACGGCTTCGCTTCGGCGGCATCGCCGCGCACCACTAGTCTGTGTACCTGGCCGTCAAGTTTTCCCTCGGGCAAGGGCAAGTTGAACCCAGAATAGCCGTCGGAGTCAGGACCGCGTGCCTCGCTTACATCCCTGCGCAGTTGGTCGGCGACCCCCGACACGAGGAGAGCCGCCCCTTCGTAGACAGCTACCTCAACCCGAGCCGTCGGATGCCCGACAACGCAGGCCCATCCTCTGAGAAAGCCGTGGCGATCCACCTCGTCGACGAAGCAGGCGATCTGGGCGAGGTCGGAGACCCCGGCATCGAAGCGCGGTCCGGGCAGGTCGACCTCGCTCCCACTGACCTGCTGATCGAGGTCGGAAACCTGAACACCACTGTCTTCCGCCTTGTTCTTCCTGCGCATCTGGAATGTCCAACCGCCATTGTCCCACACAAATGACCATCTTCGTGCGAACTCGCCACCAAGCGATGACCGCCCGGCCAGCCCACGGGACGTTCTATACTACGGCTCCCGGCCATTGTCATCATGGCTCCAGCCGCGTGAGGCGCGTGAATTCTTCGTCAAAGCGCGATCGTTTCTGGCACGGCAAGACAGGACAATTGCCAGTCTGCGAACTCTCGTGGCCGGCACGGTCAACTCAAGCCGGCCGGCCGCCATCGTCCGGGCAGGCGAACCAGCCCTGATTTCCAGCCACGAAATCGCTTTGCAGCCGACCGGACTGGTAGGATAGATAGGACCATTATCAGGTCCCAGGGACAGGGACGTTTCCCCTCGCTCTCCTGCACCGGAGCACGATCATGAATGCCGACATTTTGGCACGGCTCAGCAAGCTTCCGCCGCTCGACCCGCAGAATATCTCCATGGGCGCCCCGGCCTGTAAAATCTGCGGCGGTCGCACGCGCTTCTTCGACGTCGTGGACTTCAACAAGCACTGCTCGTTCGAGGACTACTACCGCTTCGGGGCTTCCGGCGTATCCATACCCTACCATCGCTGCTCCGAATGCGGCTTCTTGTTCACCGATTTTTTCCGCGACTGGACGACCGCTGACTTCTCTCGCTTCATTTATAATGCTGACTACATCAAGGTCGACAGCGAGTACGTCGAGGTGCGGCCGCGCCAGGCTGCCGCCGATATGGCGCAGCGGCTGCACACTTGTGAGACGGCTCGCATTCTCGACTACGGGTCCGGAACCGGCGTCTTCGCGGAGCGCATGAAGGAGGCCGGCTATGGCCGGATCGAGAACTTCGATCCGTTCTCGAATCCGGTCCGCCCGAGCGGCCGCTTCGACATCATCACATGTTTCGAGGTGATAGAGCACACGCCCGATCCAATCAATGCGGTTCGCGATATGAAGAGCTTGCTGGCAGAGGACGGCTGCATCATCTTCAGTCAGACGCTGCAGCCGTACGATATCGAGCAGCAGCGAGGCCGCTGGTGGTATATCGGGCCGCGCAATGGGCATCTCTCGACGTTTACGCCGCAATCGCTGGCGCTGATCGCAGCGTCGTGTGGTCTCGTCTTCCATCTCGGAACGAGCCCGCACGGCTTCAGCTCGCCGCGGCTTTCGGCGTTCGCGCGGGTCGGCGTGGCCTCGGTGGGTCAGCCGCTGTTCTATCTGCGCCTGACGGCGCCGTCGATCGGCGGCGAGAACGCCCAATGGCATGCCGCCGAGCAGTCCTCGGCCGGCCGCTTCCGCTGGAGCAGGACATCCACCCTGACCTGGCCGCCGCCGGAGTTCCTGACCGGGCCGTGCTCCCTGATGGTTTCGGCGCGCGTAGTAAATCAAATCGATGCGGGATTCGCGAGCGCCTGCCAGTTCCGCCTCGCGGATCAGACAGTGCCGGCCGAGTTCCAGGACGGCGAGCTGCGGGCGACAATCGCCCTGAGCCAGCCGCCGAAGCGCGACGCCCGCCTCGAACTGCTCACGCCCGAGCCGGTGTCGCCCAGGGCGATGAGGAACCTCCCTGACGACAGGAAGCTCGGGCTGGCGGTTGTCACCGGATAGGGCGAGGCGGAATTCAGCCGGCCGGTTGAGCGCGCTTTGGCCCGGCGCTGGGCCGAAATGCGGCGGGCTGCGGTTGCGCGAGGACGGTTGCGCTTGTAGTCGAAAGGGGCCGATGGAACGGTTCGCGTCGCCCGACGATCTCGCCCCCTGGCTGGCGCGCCTGGCCGGACGCCGCGTGGTGGTGCTGGGCGACGTGATGCTGGATCGCTACGTCTACGGCGACGTCCGGCGAATCTCGCCCGAAGCGCCTATTCCGGTGCTGCGCCGGACCGGCGGCCGCACCGTTCTGGGCGGTGCCGCAAACGTGGCCCGCAATATCGCCTCGCTGGGTGGCGTGGCCGTGCTGACGGGCGTTATCGGCGACGATGCAGCCGGCACGGAACTGCTTCGCCTCGCCGCCGAGGCGGGAGACATCGAGCCACATCTGGTCTGCATCCCTGGCCGGCCGACCACTGAAAAAACCCGGTTCGTCAGCCACGGCCATCAGTTGCTCCGGCTCGACGAGGAGGACCCCGGAGCAGCCGCGCCGAACCAGGAAGCGATTCTGGAGTCGTTTGTATCGGCGCTGGACGGCGCGGATGCAGTCGTGCTCTCCGACTACGCCAAGGGCGTGCTGTCCGACTCGGTGCTGCAGGGTGCCATCACCGCGGCGAGGCGCCATCGCAGGCCGGTGGTCGCCGATCCGAAGCGCGAGGATTTTTCCGCCTATCGCGGCGTGGATGTGCTCACCCCCAACCAGACCGAGGCGGCGTACGCGGCCAGGATCGCCGGTATCGACGACATCAGCGTGGTCGAAGCGGGCCGGCACGCACTGGAGCGGGCGGCGGCGAAGGCGGTGCTGGTCACGCGCTCCGAACGCGGGCTGACGCTGGTGCGCCCGGCGATGCCCCCGCTGCACCTGCCCACGCACGCCCAAGCCGTGGCCGACGTATCCGGCGCCGGCGACACTTTGGTAGCGGCGTTCGGGCTGGCTGTGGCGGCGGGGGCACCGTTGCCGGAGGCGGCGCGACTGGGCAATCTCGCCGCCGGTATCGTGGTGGGAAAGCCGGGGACCGCGACCGTGGATCACGCCGAACTCGCAGCGGCGCTGCGCCGCGAGCGACTCGATGCGGTCGACGAAAAGGTGGCGGATTGGGCGCAGGCACAGGCGCAGGTGCGGGCCTGGCAGCGTGGTGGGCTGCGGGTCGGCTTCACCAACGGCTGTTTTGATCTGATCCATCCCGGCCATGTCCGCCTTCTGTCGGCGGCCCGCGCCGCCTGCGATCGCCTGATCGTGGCGCTCAATTCCGACGCTTCCGTGGGGCGCCTGAAAGGCCCGGGCCGGCCGGTGCAGACCGAGGCGGCGCGGGCCACGGTCATGGCCGGCATGGCGCCGGCCGATCTGGTGATCCTGTTCGACGAGGACACGCCCGAGGCGCTGATTGCAGCATTGCTTCCCGACGTGCTGTTCAAGGGCGCCGATTACTCCATGGATCAGGTGGTGGGGGCGGACATCGTCCGGGCCCATGGCGGGCAGGTGAAGCTGATCCCTCTGGAAGCCGGGCACAGCACGACAAAAACGATCGCGCGGATGGGGGCGCGGTAAACCGAGTTCGGCGGTGTCGGGCGACGAACCCAAGCCCCGCGAATGGATGCTGTCCGACCCGAGTGCCGCCCTCGGACGGTGCGTGCACGCATGGCGGCCTATGACATTATACTGGCGGCGCTGGGCGATAGGCAGGCGCCGCTCAGCACCGCCGGCCTGAACGAAGACCTGGCCTGTTCGGGGCTGGCGGACATCGCCGCGTGGACGTCGACGACCCGCTGGTGCCGGTCCGCGGCACGCTGCAGTTATTTCCCCCCTCTGCCGGTGCCGTGCCCAGGGGTGTGGCCGTTTCCCGTTCCGCTGCCGATCTGGGCCCTGACGCTCGGGCGTGCCGCCGCAGGCGGCTTCGGTCCGGGTCCTTTGCCCGGCCCTGCAGCCGGTGCGTGCGGCGTCGGTCCCGGTCCTTTGCCCGGCCCTGCAGGCGGTACGGGCGGCTTCGGTCCGGGTCCTTTGCCCGGCCCCGCAGGCGGTGCGGGCGGCTTCGGTCCGGGTCCTTTGCCCGGCCCTGCAGGCGGTGCGGGCGGCGTCGGTCCCGGTCCTTTGCCCGGCCCTGCAGGCGGTACGGGCGGCTTCGGTCCGGGTCCTTTGCCCGGCCCCGGAGGCGGTGCGGGCGACGTCGGTCCGGGTCCTTTGCCCGGCCCTGCAGGCGGTGCGGGCGGTCCGGGTGGCGTCGGTCTTAATCCAGGCCCGTTGCCAAGAGGGGAACCATTGCCGGAATGAGACTGACTGCCACTCGCCCCGCCGCTACTGATCCCATTCCCTTGACCAGCGCCGCTCCCAATCGACGTGCCGACTGTACCCCAGTCCCGGTATTTGCGCCGGATTGCGTGCTGCTGCCGGACGCCCCTGTGTTCGTGCTGCTGCCGCTCGAACTGCCGGTCGATGCACCAAGGCCTGTGCCGGTATTCCCTGTCACGCCGCCGCCTGCCGAGATTCCAGCGGAGCTGTTATCGCCCGACGTGCCGCTGCTGCTTGATGAGCCTCCGGCCGCCGGACTACTGGTGCTGCTGATGCTCGCCGCGCCGGAGCCTGGGCCGACAGCCCCGCCAGAAACTGCGCCGGTGCTGGCCGAGGTGTTGCCTGTCGCTACCGGGCTGCTTGCGGTCACTGCCGCAACGCTTATGCCCGTTGCCAAAGGCGCGGCACTGACCGGAGCAGCAGCTGCCAGATTAGCTGTCTCGGTGGCAGATGGACTGCCGGGCGGAGTCAATGAAGTGACCGGGCTTGAGACCGTCAGGGGGGCACGCGGCTTGTGGAAATGAACAGCCGGCAGAGCGCCCACCCCATACAGCGAGAAGCTGCCGCCGACCGGCCCGGCCTGGCTGATCGCTGTCTGACCCACTGCGATGTTGGCGGTCTTGCCCGACCGGAGTTCCGATACCGCGACCAAGCCTTCATCGACAGATACAAAGCTGCGTGCCTTCTCGATGGCAACGATGAAGTGCGTGCCCTTCACGACGGCGGACAGCAGCGGCGTTTCGACAGCAAAATGCGGGGTGTGGCGCTTGTCTACCTGGTACTCCGCCCGGCCGGCATACTGGAGCACGGTAGTGGTCGCCTGCTGCGCGTCGCCCAGCCGCACTGTGCTATCGGGCGCCACGACGATATCGGCCTGCGCGCTGTGCAGCATCAGTCGGCCAGTGCTGGACGTCACCAGAACCTCGCTCGCGGGAACGCTCATGCCGGCCTTTACCAGCTCGCCCTTGGCGTCTCCGGCGCGAATCCAGGCTTTCCCGCTGACCTTCTCCACCGTCCAGCCCTGCGCCCATGCAGGGTGGCTGAGACTCGTCGCTGCGAGCAGGGCGGCGACCGGCACCCAGGCAGATCGCGTCGGGGTGGCAAGGCGCATGACAGGCTCCGGGGTGCTGAGTGTGAGGCGTGCACGACCGTTTTGCGCCGTTCCAGCTCTTCCAGCGCTGACGCCAATCCGAACCAACCTGACGTACCGCTGGAAGCGATTGATGGACGATAAGCCCGGAAGATGAATAAATCTGGACTCTGAAGTGGAATTCTACGCCCGTTCTCTTCAGGAGATATAGTCGTTAGCTTGGGACTTTAATCCGCTCACTGCGGACCTTCTGCGTCCGCTTCGGAAGCCGCCGGTAAGTGCCTGGAAACATTGGTGCCGGGTGAGGGACTCGAACCCACGACCTTCGGTTTACAAAACCGCTGCACTACCGCTGTGCTAACCCGGCAACGATGGGCGTTCTACCGCGAGCCGCCGGGGAATCCGAGTCAGCCGGCCGCGAGCCACGCCGGATCGAAAAACCGGTCGGCCTCGCCGTCGTAGGGCAGGCGCGTGATATCCCAGTGCCGGATCAGCCGCGCGTAGGCGGTCCAGACCGCAATCCCACCGCCCACGAACACCACGCGGTCGGGGAACCGGGCCAAAACCTCCTCGGGAGCCATGTGCGAGCGGATTTCCAATATGGTCCGGTCGCGATACGCGTCCGCCGGGATGGAGGCCACTGTCGCTGGGCCGGCGATCAGCACATGCCCGCGGGTCAGCTCCCAGAACCGCCGTACGTCCTCGCGAAACACGTCCTCGTGTGCGCCCTCCCAGGGCAAGCGGCCTCGGAGGCCGAGCTGACCGCGCCGGCCAAGCGCGCACATACTGCGGATGTCGGCCATTCTGACCTCCGTTCGACGGTTGCGGGCAGGTTTCCAGCAGGACCAAAGCCCGGGCGGTGGGGTTCGGCAGCTCCAGACTAACCTCCATTTCACTCCCGCGCCACGGAATGGTCGCCCCGACCACCCTACATGGTTCGCTAGACGCCAGGCGCGCTGCATCGCCCGGCCCCGGGTTTCGCAAGGAGAAAACCATGCCGCTTCCGTCCCCCTCAAACCGCCGCACGCGGACCACGCTGGCCGCCGTGTTGCTGAGCGCCACCATCCTCGGCGGTTTTGCCGCGGTCGAGGCGAGCCGCGCCGCCGACACGCCGGCCGCCGCGCCGATCCAGCCCGCGGCGCCTGCCCAGACCTTGCCTGACTTCTCCAACTTGGTGGCGCAGGTCAAACCGGCGGTTGTACAAATTACCACCAAGCTCGCCGCCCAGGCCGCCGCGGCCGAGGACGAGGGCGGCGGCCAGACGCCGAACATGCCGTTTGGCAATAACCCGTTCGGCATGATGCCGTTTGGCAATAATCCGTTCGCGATGCCGTTCGGCCAGCATCAGCGCATGCAGCCGGTGGAAGCTCGCGGCTCGGGCTTTATCATTGATGCCGATGGAACGATCATCACCAACAACCACGTCGTGCGCGGCGCCAAATCGGTCACCGTCACGCTGGACGACGGGACCGAACTGCCGGCCAAGGTGATCGGCCGCGATGCGCGCACCGACGTGGCTGTGCTGCGCGTGGATGCCGGCCACAAGCTGCCCTACCTGCAGCTGGGCGACAGCGGTCAAGTGCGTCCCGGCGAGTGGGTGGTGGCCATGGGCAACCCGTATGGTCTGGGTGGCACGGTCACCGCGGGCATCGTCTCGTCCATCGGACGCGATATCGGGGAAGGCCCGTACGACAACTTCATCCAGATCGACGCCCCGATCAACCGCGGCAACTCCGGGGGCCCGCTGTTCACCCAGGACGGCCGCGTGGTCGGCGTGAACACGGCCATCCTGTCGCCGACTGGCGGCAGCATCGGCATCGGCTTCGCGATCCCGTCGAACATGGTCAAGTCTGTGGTGTCGCAGCTGGAGGAGAACGGCCACGTCACCCGCGGCTATTTGGGTGTGGAAATGCAGCCGGTGACCTCTGAGATGGCTTCGGCGCTCAAACTGCCGAAGGCCGATGAGGCGCATGCCGGCGCGTTGGTGGCCAGCGTGCTGCCGGATTTACCAGCAGCCAAGGCAGGCGTGAAGCCGGGTGATGTGATCACTGGGATCGACGGCCAGAAAGTCCAAAGCCCGCGTGAGCTGGCGGTGGACGTGGCCGGGTTGAAGCCGGGCAGTCAGGCGAAACTCGACGTCGTGCGCGACGGCTCCACCGAGAGCCTGCCGGTCACAGTGGCGACGATGGGCAACGAGACCCAGATGGCCAACGCCGCTGGCACTGAGAACCAGGAGGGCCCGAGCATCGGCTTGTCCCTGGCCCCGCTGACGCCTGATCTGCGCAGCCAGTTCGACCTGCCGGCGCACGCTCGCGGCGCGATCGTGTCGGGGGTGCAGCCTGGCTCCTCGGCCGATCAGGCGGGCCTACACCAGGGTGATGTGATCGTCGGCGTGGGCACGCACCCGGTCACCTCGCCTGATGAGGCGGTGAACGCGATTCACGAGGCCGAGCACGGCAACCGTTCATTGGCGCTGCGCGTGATGCGCAACGGGCACACCTCGTTCGTGGCCGTCGCCGTGCCGCAAACGGGACAGCACGGCAGCCAGGGGCAGGACGACGGGGACCAGGGCTGATCTCACCGTTTTCCTCTTAGCCTCTGTTCAGCAATGGCCGGCCGGGATCAGGCAGTCCCGGCCGTTCATTCGTACGATGGCCGCGAGGAGCCGCAGCGCGTCAGGCCCGCCCCGATCCGCCAATGCACCTGCCTCAATTTCGTCCGCCAGCACATCAGCCTGGCCGGCAATGGTCTCGGCGGCGCGGCGTAGCGCCTCTCGCGACAGCACGAGTTGCAGGCGCTCCGAAAGCAGGTTCCAGTCGGGCGGCATGGGTCTTCCCCGTTGTCGCCGTTTTTGGCGTAATTCCGCGGAAGCTCTGCGCCGCGCGGTTGATTGCCTGACAGTACCCGATGATGATTAACGCTTGCTCTGCCGTGTTGCTCAGGTGAAGCGGAATGTGCAAGCGGGCAGATGGTCAAACTCGACTGTCACGCTGCACGGCCCTTCAATCGCTACGCTGGGGGTCACGCTGCCGAGCATGATGATCTGGCCGGCACGCAGACCGCCAAATCCGGCAGCCGTCTCGCTGCCGGCGAGCCAGGCGAGCGCGCGCATGGGGTGGCCCAGCAGGTCGGCGCTGCTTCCCTTGTCGCGCACCACCAGGTCGACCGAAAGGCGTCCGTGAAGGGCGGCGAGGTCGTAGTCTCGCCAGCCCTCTGCGGGGGGGCCAACGACGCAGGCGGCGTGGTAGACTTGGTCGGCAATGAGGGTGGGCGTGCCGAGCGCCTTCAAATCGCCGATCGGCGGCGGTCCATAGCGGTTCTCTACCACCTCGATCGCGGCGCTGAGCGCCTCGACCGCTTCTTGCGCCTGTTCCGGAGTACAGGTTTTTGGCGGCAGATCGCGGCCCAGACGCACCGCCAGCTCGCATTCCACCTGGACATTGTGGAATTGTGCGTATGGCTGGGCCGAGCCGGACGACAGAATGTCTTCCCGGCGCATGAAGGCAGCAGCAGGTCCGGGCAGGCCCAGAAATGCCTGCATGCGCGAACCGGTGGCGCCGATCTTGAAACCGCCGGGCGGCACCGCTCGCTTTCTCCGGGCGATGGCGACCTGGACGGCGACGCCTTCCGCCACGTCGCGCGGGGCAATCGTCGGCGGCAGCGGTCCGGCTGGCAGGCGCCGCGCCCGGTTCTCGATCAGCGCGTCGGCGGCCGGCTGCGGGTCGAAGGCCCTCATCCGGCGCGCGTCAGCTCATAAAGCGCGATCGCCGCGGTGGCGGCAACATTCAGGCTGTCGAGTGCGGCGCTCGCACCCGGGAGGACAATACCCGCAACTTCGTCGCAGGTTTCGCGCACCAGACGACGCAGGCCCTCACCCTCCGCCCCCAGCACCAGCGTCACGCGGCGCTGCTGCAGCGCCGGTCCGGAGAGCGGCGGACCGGCCGCGTCGAGTCCCACCGTCCAAAAGCCGGCGGCTTTCAGCGCGATCAGGGTGCGCGCGATGTTCACCGCGCGCAGCAACGGCACGGTTTCCAACGCGCCCGACGCAGCTTTTGCAAGCGCCCCGGTCTCGTCCGGAGCATTGCGCTCCTGGGTAATCACGGCGGCGGCTCCGAACGCGGCGGCACTGCGCAGAATCGCGCCGACGTTGCGGGGATCGGACACCTGATCCAGCACCAGCACCGGGCCAGGCCGGGCCAGCGCGGTGGCCAGCGCCGGAACCGGCAGCGGGTCGGCCAGCAGGGCGGCACCCTGATGCACCGCATCGCGACCGAGAATGTGGTCGAGGCGGCCGCGTTCGGCGCGTTCGGGGGCGAGTGGCCAAGGTTGTGGGCGGTTTGCCTCGATGGCGGTTTCGGCCTCTTCGGTCAGCAACAGCCGCCGCAGCCGGCGCTGCTTGTTGCCGAGTGCGGCGGCCACCGCATGCAGTCCGTACAGCCATACGGCGCCGCGCGGCGCTTCCAGGTCGGCACGGGTGCGCTGGGCCGCTTGCGGCCGCGCATCGGGGCGCCGCTGCAACGACAGTCGGTCAGCAGACGCGGTGACACCACTTTGTGCCGTCGTGGCCGGCCGTTCGGGGCCGCGCTGGGGCGGCCCTCCGGTGCCGGGCGGGCGTCCAAAATTCTGCCGGCGATCGGAGTGCGGAGGCTTCATGGCGGCGCCGGTATGGCGGGGCGCCGCTTCGTTGACAAGCAGGCAGGCCGGGCGCTAGTGCGCGCCTCTCGCCGCAAGGCGGCAAGGAGGGGTGCCCGAGTGGCTAAAGGGGACGGACTGTAAATCCGTTGGCGTCAGCCTACGTTGGTTCAAATCCAACCCCCTCCACCAGAATGGCATTCCCGGCCACGCCAACCTGTCTCCCGTAACTCTGCAATCAGCATTTCTCGGCGCTTTCGCTCGGCGCTCTCGGGAGCGCCGGTCGCACCCAGGCGCGCCGACCGCCGCCAGTCAACAGGCGTCTACAGCTCCTCGCGCAGCGCATCCACGGCGCGCTCCAGCTTGTCCAGCATGTCCTCAACCGACGCCCCAGCTTCGCGCGCTTCTGCGATTACCCTCTCAAGACGTACGGCGAATTCGTTTCCAGTCATTTCCATGCCTCCGCCAACGGTGGTCGAACTTCGCCCGGAAACCGTGCAGAAACCGTTAACACCCGACGACCTCGGATCGGGAGCTGATGAATTCGTGCGCGCGCCGCCGAAGGCTCCGTAGCGCAATCTGTCCTGACCGTTGATGAGTGGAGCTCGCGCTGCAGGCTCCTTCGGCAAGTCCTAGCGTGGCCTATGGCTGATTATATCCGAAATAGTGGCCGCCGCCGCCGAACAGCAGGAACAACACGATGATCACCAGGATCAACCCCAAGCCGCCGCCAAACCAACCGCCGCCCGTCTGCGGACCGCCATATCCGCCGTACCAGCCGCGCCGATAGCCGGTATGCCCGAAGCCGCCCAAGGCCAGGACGATCAGAACTATCAGAATAATCGTAAACCACATGCACGCCTCTCCCTCGTTGATGCTGCCACGCATACCGGCGCGAAGTTGCCGGTCCCGACTCGAAGCATACTACATGGCGCGTTCGATCGCCTCGATATCCGCATCGGAAAACCCGAAATGGTGTGCCGCCTCGTGCACCAGCACGCTGGCCACCAGTTTTGGCAGATCCTCGTCGGTCTCGACCCATTCCAGCAGGATCGCCTGCCGGTACAGCACGATCAGGTCCGGCTGGCGCGGCGGGTCCAACTCGCTGCGCAACGGACGCGGCACGCCCTGATACAGGCCGGTGAGATCCCAGGCGGATTCGATCCCAAGCTCCTCCAGCGTCGGCATCCTCGGCCAATTCCTCGACCGCGATCGCCACGCCGGACAGGTTTCCTCGGAGTGGCTCGGGGATCGCGGCCGGCGCCCGCTCGGCCATGCGCTCGAGATCGGCGGCGGTCGGCGGACGCCCAAAGGCCGGCGTTTCAGACATGCACTCGAAGGACCACGCGGCCGGATTCCGGTCAATCGCGGGTCGATTTCAGACAATCTCGCGCGACATGACGATCACATCGCTGGTCGAGAGCGTTGAATGATCCTAAGCCAAAGCCGTGCACATGATCCGTCGCCACCGAGCCCCCTCAAGTGAACTTGGCACGTCCGCGCGTGCAGCGAACGGGCCAACTCGGTGTTGTGCCAGCGATCGGCTGGTCGGTCAGGTCGGCGATGGGCTAATCGTGGCAAAACGCGCGGCTGCAAAGGAAACGTCTGACACCCGTCAGGATGATTCAGCAGTTCAGGCGAGCACCGATCTCTCCTGTCTTGTCGTCGAGATCGCCCGCAGCCATGACCGGGCTGCGTTTGCGCGCCTGTTTAGTTATTTCGCGCCGCGCCTGAAGAGTTACTTCCGCCAGCGCGGAATGGCCAGCGCACAGGCGGAGGAACTGGCACAGGAGACGCTGCTGCTGGTGTGGCGCAAGGCCAGCTTGTTCGATCCGGCCATCGGTGCAGCCTCAAACTGGATTTTCACGATCGCGCGCAATCTGTGTCACGACGCCCTGCGTCAAGAGCACCACAGTCTCGCGAGCGATGACGCCCTGAAAGCCGTAAGCGACGAAGCGCCGGATCCGGAGCAGGCGCTCATCGTCGCCGACGATAAGGATCGGCTTCGCCGCGCGCTGGCGGATCTACCCGAGCCGGCGATGCGGGTAGTGACGTTAGCCTACTTCCAAGACAAATCGCACAGCACCATCAAGCTCGAGACGGGCATCCCGCTTGGCACGGTGAAGGCACGCATCCGTCGCACATTGTTGCGACTGCGAGCGGCGATGGATGAGACATGATGATCGCCGCATCCGGGAATGGCGAATGCCACGTCCGGCATCACCCGAGCGAAACGACACTGGCTGCCTACGCCAATGGCAGCCTCGGCCGGCTACACGGGCTCGTGGTGGCGACGCATCTCGGCTTCTGCCCGACCTGTCGCGCGACAGCGCATCTCGCGGAGACGGTCGGCGGCCTTCTGCTCGAGCAACTGCCTCCGGCACCAATCGCGCACGACGCGCTGGAACGGACGCTCGCGCGCCTTGACGGATCCTTCGACGAGACGCGGTGTGCCGAGGAATTATCCGCGCTGACGGGGCCGGCTTCTTCCGCGCTGCTCCCAGCGCTCCTTGGCCTGCGCAAACGCAGATTTCGCTGGCTGGCGCCCGGCATCTACTTTGCCGAGTTGCTTCGATCCGGCGATGAACTGCTCGGTCTGCTTCGCCTGCGTGCCGGGGTTGTCATCCCGCTGCACGGGCATCGGGGCGCCGAGCTGTCTTGCGTGCTCGAAGGAGCCTACAGGGAAGATACCAGTCTCTACGGGCCTGGGGACCTCGAGGAGGCGAATACAGATGTCCAGCATAGGCCAGTGGCCGAAGGTCCCGGCAACTGCCTTTGCCTGGTAGCAACTCGGGGGACGCGTACGCTTTTCCACTGCGCTGAGCCGTTTGTGGCAGCCATTCCAGCCATTCTGAGTGCCGCTGATATCCACCGCGGCACGTACGCTAAGGCTGAGTATATCCGAAATGGTGACCGCCGCCGAACAGCAGAAACAGCACGATGATCACCAGGATCAACCCCAACCCGCCGCCGAACCAGCCGCCGCCAGTCTGGGGACCGCCGTATCCGCCGTACCAGCCGCGTCGATAGCCCGTGTGCCCGAAACCGCCAAAGGCAAGGATGATCAGCACGATCAGGATGATGGTAAACCATGCACGCCTCTCCCAGTTGATGCTGCCACCCATGCCGACGCGAAATTGCGACTTCGGGCGCTGACCGGTTCACCCATACTACATGGCGCGTTCGATCGCCTCGATATCCGCATCGGAAAACCCGAAATGGTGTGCCGCCTCGTGCACCAGCACGCTGGCCACCAGTTTCGGCAGATCCTCGTCGGTCTCGACCCATTCCAGCAGGATCGCCTGCCGGTACAGCACGATCAGGTCCGGTTGGCGCGGCGGGTCCAACTCGCTGCGCAGCGGACGCGGCACGCCCTGATAGAGGCCGGTTAGATCCCAGGCGGATTCGATCCCAAGCTCGTCCAACGTCGCGTCGTCGGCGAGTTCCTCGACCGCGATCGCCACGCCGGACAGGTTTCCTCGGAGTGGCTCGGGGATCGCGGCCAGCGCCCGCTCGGCCATGCGCTCGAGATCGGCGGCGGTCGGCGGACGCCCAAAGGCCGGCGTTTCAGACATGCACTCGAAGGACCACGCGGCCGGATTCCGGTCAATCGCGGGTCGATTTCAGACAATCTCGCGCAGGGACTGCGCCGCTAGTTTGGCCAGGGTGATCCCGCGCAGCGCCTGCCGGAAAGCCGCCTCGGCGTCGCCAAAAACCTCGCGCAGGGCGTCATGCACGCCGGGTCCCAGATCGGTCCGCGGTCTTGGGTGTAGCGGCACCAGCGGCCGGGGTACGCCGGCATGCACGGCGTACCAGACGTCGTCCAGCGTGATATGCTGCGCAGGGCGCGAAAGCTCCGCCCCGCCAGGGCCACGATGCACCCGGATCAGCCCCGCCCGCGCTAGCTGGCTGGTGATCCGCCGCACCACCACCGGGTTGGTGTTGACGATGCTGGCCAGGCGGGCGCTGGTAGCAGGCTGGAGTTTTCTTCGGTCGACGCCCGGGAGCTGGAGGTCCCCGCCGCCGACGGGTTCTGCCAGGAGCACCAGGATATGGGCGGCAACGGCAAAGCGCGTGGCGACCATGATGGGAGCGTAATGCCCCAACCGTGCGGCAGTTCCGCCGATTGGCCGGCGCGGACCGCGGCAATCCGGCGCGCCGTGGGCCGGCTGTGCCTGGCGTTGGACTGGAGTCCGCTGCAGGAGGTGCCGCTGCCCAACGGCCGCCGGGCCGATTTCCTGGCGTTGCGGGCCGATGGGGGGTTTGCCTGCATCGAGGTGAAATCCGGCGCCCGCGACTTTCTCGGCGACGCCAAGTGGCCGGAATATCGCGACTTTTCCGACGCCCTGCTGTTCGCGGTTGACGAGGACTTTCCGCAATCGTTGCTGCCGGCAGACGTGGGCGTGATCGTTGCCTGTGACGGCATGGCCGAGCTGGTCCGCCCGGCTACGCCACACCCGCTTTCTGCGGCCCGAAGACGCGTCCTGCTGCACCGTTTTGCCCGGCTGGCCGGCGCCCGACTGGCCGCGCGTGAAGATCCGCAAGGATTTGCCGAACTCCGCGCCGGGCTGCTGGTCGAATAGCAGCACTACTCCGATCGCCGCTCGCCTGTTTTCGCCGCCTGCCAAAACGCCTCCATTTCCGGCAACGTGGCCTCTGCCGGCGCGCGCCCCTCGGCCGCGAGCGATGCCTCCACGGCGGCAAAACGGCGCTCGAATTTGCGGTTGGCCGCGCGCAGGCAGGCTTCGGCGTCCAGATCGAGCTTGCGGCACAGATTGGCCAGCACGAACAGCAGATCGCCCACTTCGTCTTGCAGCCGCTCGCGCGACGCGTCCGCCAGTTCGGCACGCAATTCGGCCGCTTCCTCCTCCAGCTTGTCGAGCACGGCAGCGACGTCCGGCCAATCGAAGCCCACCCGGGCGGCGCGGCGGGTCAGTTTTTCCGCCCGCGTCAGCGCCGGCAGGCCCACCGGGATGCCGGCCAGCGTGGCGCCTTGCCGGCGGGCGGTGCGCTCGGCGCGTTTCTGCTCGTCCCAGGCCGCGGTCTGCGCCGCGGCGTCGCGCGCTGCCGCGTCTCCGAACACATGCGGATGGCGGCGCACCATCTTGTCCGCAATGCCGCGCGCCACCTCGGCGAAGGCGAATCTGCCCGCCTCCTCGGCCATGCGGGAGTGATAGGCCACCTGCAGGAGAAGGTCGCCGAGCTCGTCCTGCAGCGCGGCAAAATCGCCGGACGCGATCGCGTCGGCGACTTCATAGGCTTCCTCGATCGTGTACGGCGCGATGCTGGCAAAATCCTGGTTGCGGTCCCACGGGCAGCCGTCCGGGGCACGTAACGCCGCCATCACTGCCAGCAGGCGCGCCAGCTCGGTCTCGGCTGTCGTGGTCACGCTCGGGCCCCCCATAGAGCGGCCTCGTCATAGCCGAGCCGTCCTGCATGTCCCAGACGCTGGTCTGGCGAAGGCATTGGAGGGGTACAGCACTCGCCGGACTGCACGTTTCTGGCGACATCGAGGGAACGGTCCCGGCTCGGCTGCTGTATTAGGCCCGGCTTTCTTGTCAGGGAGGACCGAAGCATGACCGAGACACGCCTCACCGGCGGCTGCCAATGCGGCGCCGTGCGCTATGCGCTGGCCTCGGCGCCGACCGGCGTCGGGCTGTGCCATTGCCGCATGTGCCAGAAAGCCACCGGCGGCCCATTCCTGGCCTCGGGCGGAGTGCCGGTGCGCGACCTGACATGGACCCGGGGCGCGCCGACCGTCTACGCCAGTTCCTCGATTGCCGAGCGGGGGTTTTGTGCCGCGTGCGGAACGCCGCTGACGTTCCGCTATCCGGCGCAGGATCGCATCAGCGTCACTCTGGGGAGCCTCGATACCCCGGATGCGGTGCCGCCAACCGAGCAGATCGGCGTGGAGTTGCGGGTCGCGTGGTGGACCGGCGTGGAAGCGCTGCCGGCACGCACCACCATGGAAGACCAGCCTCGGCTGCGATCGCAGAATTTGCAGCATCCCGATCACGATACGACGGACGACTGGCGCCCGCCGGCGTTGCATGGCTGACTACCTCATCACTCCGGAGCACCGATGTCCTACCTTGCCGATCCCCAGCGTTACGAGCGCGCCGTGTTCCGCCGGTGCGGGCGAAGCGGACTCGACCTGCCCGCCATCTCCCTAGGGCTGTGGCAGAATTTCGGCGGTGCCGATGTGTTTGAGACCGGGCGCGCCGTGTTGCGCCGCGCTTTCGATCGCGGAGTAACCCATTTCGACCTGGCTAACAATTATGGTCCGCCATACGGCTCCGCGGAGGAAAATTTTGGCCGCGTAATGGCGGCCGACCTGCGCCCCTA
Source organism: uncultured Pseudomonadota bacterium (assembly GCA_963822705.1). Classification (GTDB taxonomy): domain Bacteria; phylum Pseudomonadota; class Alphaproteobacteria; order Acetobacterales; family Acetobacteraceae; genus CAVRQM01. The sequence continues at coordinate 6,345 of CAWGIX010000017.1, read as the reverse complement.
CCGCGACGAGCTGCTGATCTCGACCAAGGCCGGTTACGACATGTGGCCGGGGCCGTACGGCAATAACGGCTCGCGCAAATATCTGCTGGCCAGTCTGGACCAGAGCTTGCGGCGCATGGGGTTGGAGTATGTCGACATTTTCTACTCGCACCGCGTCGATCCGCGCACGCCGCTGGAGGAGACGATGGGCGCGCTGGCCCATGCGGTACGGGCAGGCAAGGCGCTGTACGTCGGCATTTCCTCGTACTCGCCTGAGTTGACGCGTAAGGCAGCGGCAATTCTTGAAGGCATGGGGACGAAACTGCTGATCCACCAGCCGTCGTATTCGATGCTGAACCGTTGGATCGAGGGCGGCCTGCTAGACGCATTGCAGGAATTGGGAGCGGGCTGCATCGCGTTCTCGCCGCTGGCGCAGGGGATGCTGACGGGAAAATATCTGGGCGGCGTTCCGGCCGATGCACGGGCGGCGCGCGGCGGTTCCTTGAAGCAGAACTTCCTGTCAGAGGAGAATTTGCGGCGGGTATTCGAGCTGAACGAGATTGCGCGGGGGCGGGGCCAGAGTCTTGCGCAAATGGCGCTGGCCTGGGTGCTGCGCGACGCGCGCGTAACCTCGGCATTGATCGGGGCGCGCAACGTGACGCAGCTCGATGACTCACTGGATGCTCTGAACAACCTGCGGTTCTCGGCCGACGAGCTTGCCGCCATCGACCGCCATGCGTCAGAGGGCGGAATTGACCTGTGGCGGGCCTCGTCCACTGCGGGGGTGGCGTAAGGAAGTCGATTTAGTTTGCCCAGGGGTAGCTTGAACTGTTTCGGGCAGAGGCGGCGCCGGCCGGGTCGAACTCCCTAACCGGAACGGTGTCGGCCGGCGCCGGCCAGGTACGGCGAGCGAACTTTACGTCCGCTTGCCGACATCGGCCTCGCTGGCACCGGGCTTCGTGCTCTGCCCGGACTGCGACTGCGACGGAACGGTGCCTCCGACCTGCGCTTGGCCACCCCTTCCGCCACCGTTCGCGGACGCCTCGATGGTGCCGTTGCCGGAACCGGAATTGCCTGCCTGCACCTGGATGCGATGCACCCGCTCCTGCGAGGACGCTTTTGGCACCGTGACGGTCAGCACCCCGTGATTGAATGCCGCGTGAACCTGATCGGGCTTGGCCGAGAACGGCAGCCGGACCGAGCGCGAGAACGAGCCGAACGAGCGTTCGACGACGTGATAGTCCTTCAGCTCCCGCTCGGCCCGCTTTTCGCCGCGGATCGTCAAAACGTCGTCAGTCAACTCCACGTTCACGTCCTTTTCGGGAACGCCGGGTAGTTCCGCCTCGATGCGGATCTCCTTGTCGGTCTCGCTTACGTTCATGCGCGGCCCAGCCAGCATCGAGCTGCCTTCGGAGCCGGGCGGGCCGTATCCACGCAGAGTATCATCGAACAGCCGGTTCATCTCGCGATGCAGCTGCATGAACGGGTCGTAGCCCGAACGGACGGCCGGGAACCCGATCTCGAAGATGGACGGAACCAGTGATCGTGCCATGGCTTTCGCCTCCCTTCGCTGTTGCATGGGACTGTCCGAAAAATGGGCGGAGAGCGCCGTGGGATGCATCACTCCTCCGCGAGCATCACCGCTCCGGTCAGAAGCTTGCTATGAGCGCGACGCCGCCCACCATGAGGGCGGCGCCGAGCAGGCGCAGCGGTGAAGCTGCGTGCTGCGGCACTCCCAAGGCGCCGAAATGATCGAGCGCCAGCGCCATCACCACCTGGGCCGTCACCGTCAGGCCGATATAGACGGCGGCACCGACGCGCGGCAGCACGATCGGCTGGCTGAGCAGAAATACCGCGCCGCACACGCCGGCCGGCCAGGCCCACCACGGCACCGCGGCGACCCGCTCGCCGGACGGCAGCGCGACCCGGCCTTGCAGCAGCAGTACACCAACCATGAACAGCAGGCTGCAGGACACGCTGATGATGACCACCAGCGGCGGGCGATGCAGCGCGCGATTCATGGCGTTGTTCAGGGCGGCCTGGATCGGTAGCAGCGATGCCGCCAGCAGGGCGAAGGGGATTGGCCACCACGACATGGCGGCCTTCCTAGCGGCAATGATCCTCGTTGGCGATGCGGTGTAGCGGTCAGACCCTTGCCCCCCCGGCGAAGTGCGCCCTTATGTTGGCCGCGTTGCGGTCGATGTGTGTGTGCCCTCGGGGTCGTCCGGGAGCGGCAGCAGCGCTCCGGCAGGCGTGCCGGGCCGAACAACAAAAGGGCAAGAAGAAGGATACGAACGTGGCCGCTGAAAAGACCCAGAACGTCCAGGACGTGTTCCTAAACCATGTGCGCAAGAGCAAGACGCCGGTGACCGTGTTTTTGGTCAACGGAGTCAAGCTGCAGGGCATCATCACGTGGTTCGACAATTTCTCGGTGCTGCTGCGGCGGGACGGACACACCCAGCTTGTCTACAAGCACGCCATCAGCACCGTGATGCCCGGCGCGCCGATCCAGCTGTTCGATCCCGCCCGCGAGAGCGGCGAAGCATCGGCCGAACCGGCCGGCCCGGCGGCAGCTGCTGCGAGCCGGCTTTCCATTGCTCGCCGGGAGAGCGCCACTGCCGACCGTGACTGAGGCCGGCGGTCGGGGCGGCGACGGGGCCACCCCGACCCGGGCCGCCGTCATCCTGCCCTGGGCCAGGCCGGATCACCGCCCGGCACGCGTCGACGGCAATGGCGGCGGACCCGAGGCGGGTCGCGCGGCGGAGGCAAGGCTGGCGGAGGCGGTCGGGCTGGCCGCCTCCATCGGGTTGGTGGTGGTGCATACCGCCATCCTGCCGCTGCGCGCTCGCCGCCCGGCAACCCTGCTGGGCGAGGGTCAGGTGGCTGCGCAAGGTGCGGCGCTGGCCGCCAACCAGGTGACGGTCGCGATCGTCGACGCCCAACTCGGCCCGGTGCAGCAGCGCAACCTGGAGCGGGAATGGAAGGTCAAGGTCATCGACCGCACCGGCCTGATCCTGGACATTTTTGGGGAACGGGCGGCGACCAGCGAGGGCAGCCTGCAAGTCGAGCTGGCCCATCTTGAGTACCAGAGCAGCCGGCTGGTGCGGTCCTGGACCCATCTCGAGCGCCAGCGCGGCGGTTTTGGATTTTTGGGCGGCCCCGGTGAGACGCAGATCGAGGCCGACCGCCGGCTGATCCGCGACCGCATCGCCCATCTGAAGCGCGAGCTGGAAAAGGTGCGGCGCACGCGTGGCCTGCACCGCTCCGCGCGGCGGCGGGTGCCGTTCCCGCTGGTGGCGCTGGTGGGTTACACCAATGCCGGCAAATCCACGCTGTTCAACGCGCTGACCGGTGCGGAGGTGACCGCCCGCGACCAGCTTTTTGCCACGCTCGATCCGACCATGCGGGGGATAAAACTGGCATCGGGACGGCGCGCCATCCTGTCCGACACCGTGGGTTTCATCAGCGAACTGCCGACCGAACTGGTGGCGGCGTTCCGCGCCACCTTGGAGGAAGTGGCCGAAGCCGATGTAATCCTGCACGTGCGCGACGCGGCCCACCCCGACAGCACCGCGCAACGAGCCGATGTGATTGCCGTGCTTGACGCCATGGTGGCCGAGGGCACGCTGGATGCGGGATGGCCCGCCCGCACCCTGGAGGTTGCCAACAAGGCGGACTTGCTGGGCGGGGTGGCCGCGGTCGCGGTCCGGCCCCGCAGCGTCGCGGTATCCGCCATCACCGGCGAGGGTTTGCCAAAACTGCTGGAGGCCATCGATGCCCGCATCGCCCAGGGCATGGAGGTCGCCCGGTACGACATTCCGGTCGCGGACGGGTCCCGCCTGGCCTGGCTCTATCGGCACGGCCAGGTGATTTCCCGCGACGACGACGAGCAGGCGGTCCACGTCACGGTCCGGCTGCTGCCCACCGACCGGGCGAAATTCGAGGGCGAGCGGGCGTGACGGAGTTCGCGCCGGCCGCGCTCCGCGAGCTGGCGCTTCTGCTGCGCACCGCCGCTCGGACCGAAATCATGCCGCGCTGGCGACAGCTGGACTCCGGCGACGTGCAGCAGAAGACCGGGCCGCTCGACCTGGTCACGGTAGCCGACGTGGCTGCCGAACGCATGATCGCCGCCGGGCTAAAACACCGTTTTCCCGGCTGCGTGGTGGTCGGCGAGGAAGGCGCATCCGAGGACCCGGCGCTGCTCGACCAGCTGGCCGACGCGGATTTGGCGTTCGTGGTCGATCCGATCGATGGGACCGCCAATTTTGCCGCCGGGCTGCCGCTGTTCGGCGTCATGGCGGCGGCCCTGATGCGTGGAAAGATCGTCGCGGCGGCGATCCATGACCCGGTGGGCGACGACACCGCGTTGGCCCTGCTGGATCAGGGCGCCTGGATGGAGACGCCGGACGGCAAGCGCCGCCCGCTGCGCGTGGCCGATCCCGTGCCGCCGTCGCAGATGTCCGGCGCGGCGGCGTGGCGGCATTTATCCGAGCCGGTCCGCGGCATCGTCTGCGCGCACCTGCCGCGGGTCGCGGCCAGTTTCGATCTGCGTTGCGCCGCCCACCAATACCGGCTCGCCGCCGCGGGCCACTGCCATTTCCTGTTGTATAACCGCATGCTGCCATGGGACCACGCGCCCGGCTGGCTGCTGCACCGCGAGGCGGGTGGTCACGCGGCCCGGTTCGACGGCAGCCCCTACTCCGCCACCGAGACGAACGGCGGCCTGCTGGCCGCCCCCGATGCGGCCAGTTGGCGTTCGCTGCATGCCAGCTTGTTCGAAGCATGATGACAGACCTGCCGCTCCGGCCCGGGTCGTGCTATTGCGCGTTGGTGCAGCAGCCCGGCGGAGCCGTCGCTTGATCCTTTCGCGCATCATGGCGGTGCTGTCGGCGATCTGTTTCGTGGCGGCGTTCAGCGTGGCCACCATCATGCCGCCGACGACCTCGCTGGCGGAGCTGATCGCCGACCTCGATCACCCGACGCTGGTATGGCTGAAAGACGCTTCGGAAGCCTACATGCCCGGCTGGGCCTGGCGCGACATGGAGATTCCGATGCTGCTGCGCCCGGCCTGGCTGCTGCCGACCGGGCTGGGGCTGGTGCTGCTGGGATTCGCGGTAACGCTCGGCTCGCGCAAGCGGGTGGTGGGGTCGCACCGGCGGCGGAGCTGACCGGGACGGGTTGCCGGTTGCCTTCAGCAAAGATTTCGTTATGCTATCGGAACAATATGGGCGTGCGTGGGCAGGCAGCCCAGTCAGGCCGGTTTTCGGATCGGCTCCAGCATCCAGATGCCGCGCCACTTGCGCCACTCCGTGCCGGGCTCGGTCCACTTCGGCTTGCGCTTATACGGCTCGGTACGCGACCGGACGCTTGCGCATCGGCTTTGCGGCCGGTTCCGCGGGGACCGGTGCGGGGGGTCCGGTTCGGGGGCCGATGGTGCGGTTCGGCGAACCCGCTTCGGCAGAGGCGGCAGGAGCGCCGGGTCGGGCTTTAGCGCCAGCATCCAGAACATCGGCCGGAGCAGTCGCCCCGCCTGCGGCGCCTTGCGGAGCAACTCCTGCATCCCGGGATCGGCCAGCAGCCGCTCCAGATCCCGCTGACAGGGCGCCACCCGCCACGCCCCCAGTTTCAGCAGCCAGCCGAACGGCTCGGGAAACGGGCGTTGTCGCTTTCGGGCTTGTCCTTTCCGGTCCCGGGGCGGCCGCGGCGGCGGCAGCGGACCCGCCAGGGCCCGGGCGATCAGGGCAAGAAACCTTTTGCGGAGCTTCTGCAGCCTGATCCCGACCAGCTCCAGCAACTGCACGCTGATGAACGCCACCCCGGACATCCGGTCCGCATGCCAGCGTGCCCCCAGCCCCAGCACCACCTCGTCGGCGAACCGGGCAAACCGCTCGGCGAGGCTGGCATCCGGTGGGAGCGGCGGGCGGGGGAGAAACCACATGTCAGGAGCACTAACACAAGCCGCGAGAAAGGTCAAGAAATTTTGGTGTCCGGTGGTGACACTCCGATTTCGGCCAACCGGGGTCCTCGCCGATGTGCGCCCATGTCGCGGTGTGCGACGCCTAAAGGGTCGGTGCGCTTCCATTCCGGTCATGTATTCCGGGAAGGGCTGCCTTCGGTCGAGTTACTTCAACACGGGGGTTGCGGAGATGCAGGCATGACAAAAAAGAATCCGCATTGGGGAACGACCCTCGATGCTTTCCTTGAGGACGAGGGCATCCGCGAGGCCGCGAAGGCCGAAGCCGTCACGCGCGTGGTCGCCTGGCAGTTGGGCGAGGAGATGAAGCGGCAAGGTTTGACAAAGGCCGATCTCGCCGAACGCATGCACACGAGCCGCGCCCAGATTGACCGCATCCTCAAAGCCAAGGG
>CAWGIX010000016.1:0-9484 GCA_963822705.1 uncultured Pseudomonadota bacterium | reverse complement strand
TCATCTGGGCGGAAAAAGTGGACGGCTCGAACCTGTTTAAGGAGTGACCGGCGAGCTCCGGCTTTTCTTCGCGGCGTCGGTCGTTCGGCACCTCCGCAGGATCAGAGAACCGGCCAATGCAAGCAGACGGAATGCAGGCGCCTTGTCCGTGACCTATTTGACAGGTACAAACGAGCCCCGCAATACCACGGCTAAGCATCCAGTTGGTTTTGATGGAGGGAAGGCATGGCTCCGCGTTGGCTAACTTTTACCGCCTTTCTGATCCCTGTTGGCTCTGTGCCAGCAATAGCTCAACAGATTATGTGCACATGCGCATTTGAAGATACCTCAAGGGGACAAGGCGGTGGGAACGCACGCCGCCTGCGGCGCTCTTGTAACGAGTTTTGCCGGCACGCATTCTTGCGAGATCGCTTTTGGCGGAATAGGTGCTGATCCGGCGCTAGTGGCAAAGACCGTTTTACCCCACGAACCTGCGACCCAGTCGCTCGGCGATTACAACGCGAAGGCGACACGCCTTACGAGTTTCCGAACCTCACTGCCTTGCGCGAAGGCAATCTGAGCGCGATCGCCGATCCCCGGTTCCTCTACGACGCCGTTCCTATGTACATACGAGCGACATACATGGACGCCCTATTTCGGTGTATCGGAGAGCGCCCGGGAACGTCTGGAACTCATCATCCAGACCATCCGGGATAAATACATTGACAAAATTGCCGAGATATTTGCTGGCAAGGCGGAACCGGCCCGAATCAAATTAGATGATGAGAGCATGCTTGAAATCCAGAGGGGAGCCATTCGACTTTTGTATGGTCGTGAACTCTCGATTTCCATCGTCTTTTATGACGTGAAAAGTAGGACATTCAATGGCTAATGAAGTCTGTCCGATAGAGTGGAGTTACCGTGGGGCGTTCACGTCGGCTTAATCATTGCCGGTTTGGTGTTCCTGTTGTTAGCAATTAGTACACCAGAATTGGAGGTCAAGCGAGAGTAGATGGCGGATGGATCGGGTTTCGAACGCCAATCGTGTTTGTCCTATCGGTTTCCTGTTTCTTGCTTGGCGCTATCCTCTGGATATTCTTTGTCGTGCCCGCTGCGCAAAAGTGGGCCATCCTCCAACGGGTATGTTCAAGAGCTAAGGTTCCCGATCGGACGTGCCGATTACGACTATGCCTACAATGCGCCGGCACCTCTCCCGCTAAGCTTGATCGCGAGCGGCAACGCCACAAACGACACGTCTGTGGTTTCGGTTCAGTTCGAGGGAGATGTCGGCAACGTCGCAGTAAGTGGCAACTACAAAGGGGATTGCCCGGCCGCCCTCTTTCGCGACATATGCGATCGCAATCGCAAAGAGCTGAAATGTCGCTTTGACGCCGCGGCCAAAGTATTCCATGTCTGTCGAACGGGAGATCAATCTGCTGCTTGCAGCTAAAGGGGATGAGTTTTCGCTGGAAATCGGAGGGGGGATTCCCGAGCACGGGGCTATCCCCACCTGAATCTGGCCCGGACCGGGGGGCCCCCCAGCTTAGGATCGCGAGAGTTGTCGAGGAGGACTGTTGACCGACTTGGCCACCGTGTGCCCGCCGCCTGCCATAGACTGGACGCCGACGCTAAGGTCGTATGGGTGGAGGCGAGGCTCGTATTGGTGACGAGCCGGTCATCCGCACCACGGCCGTCGGTGCCTAACCGCCATTGCCACCGGCGCCCCGGTGCGCCCCATTGCCTCGGCACTGTTCGTGGCGTCGGCCGCAACGTGAACAGGTTGTCCGCCGTCGCGGCTTGCCCCGACGTGCCGGCAGTGCCCCGTTGTCGGGAGGATAGCCGTTGGCGGCGGTCGCGCCGTCCGTCCCCGGCGCCGGTCTTGGAAATTCGCCCATCGGCCCCCCGGACTGCCGCCCTTGCATCACGGCAACCTGCAAGCTCTACCGGGAAACGAGCGCGGATCACCATCGAAATGCTGCCAGAGCGCACACGTTCCCGCGGCAAATGGTTGCGTCTCAATATAGACTGTTTCGGCGCCCGTGCCGGCCACCGGCGCCGCGATCTCATACTAGAGATTCTCCTTGACCCGGCCCGCGGCCCTGTGTTAGTGTTTCTGACATGTGGTTTCTCCCCGCCCGCCGCTCCCACCGGATGCCAGCCTCGCCGAGCGGTTTGCCCGGTTCGCCGACGAGGTGGTCCTGGGGCTGGGGGCACGCTGGCATGCGGACCGGATGTCCGGGGTGGCGTTCATCAGCGTGCAGTTGCTGGAGCTGGTCGGGATACGGCTGCAGAAGCTCCGCAAAAGGTTTCTTGCCCTGATCGCCCGGGCCCAGGCGGCTCTGCTGCCGCTGCCCCGGCCGCCCCGAGACCGGAAAAGGACAAGCCCGAAAGCGACAACGCCCGTTTCCCGAGCCGTTCGGCTGGCTGCTGAAACTGGGGACGTGGCGGGTGGCGCCCTGCCAGCGGGATTTGCAGCGGCTGCTGGCCCATCCCGAGATGCAGGAGTTGCTCCGCAAGGCGCCGCAGGCGGGGCGACTGCTCCGGCCGCTGTTCTGGATGCTGGCGCTAAAGCCCGACCCGGCGCTCCTGCCGCCTCTGCCGAAGCGGGTTCGCCGAGCCGCACCACCCCGGCCGCCCCCGAACCGGACCCCGCTGCACTGGTTGCCGAAAAGCCGATGCGCAAGCGTCCGGTCCGCATGGAGCCGTATAAGCGCAAGCCGAAGTGGACCGAGCCCGGCACGGAGTGGCGCAAGTGGCGCGGCATCTGGATGCTGGAGCCGATCCGAAAACCGGCCTGACTGGGCCGCCTGCCCACGCACGTCCTGATTGTTACGATATCGACACATTGTCGCGGCGCAGGAGCTGCGAGACGTCGCTCACCCCTGGCGCAGGTATCGCGCCGGAAGCCAACTTGTCACCGCGCGCCGGCTCGCCGCGAGCGAGCCGGCGCCTCTCAAACCGCTAAGACGCCTGGTGCTGCGCCGGAGGTGCCTTTGGCGTCTGGGTGCCCTGGTCGGGCACGACGCAGGTCGGACAGGTGGCAGGCGTGGCCGGCTGGGCGGCAGCCGTGGTCGATGGGGTTTCGACCGAACTGTTGACCGTCCAGGGACATGCGAAGCAGGGCGATGCGGCCATCGCCGAGAAGAGCAGCCGCCGCTAGGACACGAACCATTGTGCGTTCTCCCGAACCACGAGCTGACCACCATAACCGGCAGAACGATCGCTCCGCCGTCCGCCAAGGATGCTCCGGGTTCGGCGGCAAACCGGCAAGCGGAGACGCAGGCGCCGCCGCCCGCAACAGCCCTCACGTTTCATCGTGCCGCAGCCGGCTCGGCAGCAATTCGCCTTTCGCCTCCAGGACCGGATATGCCGCCGCCGCCACCAGATGGCCGTTCACCCTGGTCAAGTCGCGAAGCGCGTCCAGGTGCAGCGCACCGCTTTCCGCCACGTCCCCACGCCCGGAGCGCAGCCGGCCGCAGGTGGGCGCCGGTGGCGCGCGTCTCGATATCGCGAAACACTTCTTTCTCCGCCGCCAGCAGGCGCGCGGTGCGCACATCCTCGGTGACCAGCAGCGATGCCGCGGTGCGCAGATTCACCAGCAGCCGATCCACCGCCGCCAGCAACTCGGCCCTGCCCTCGCCGGAAAACCCCACCCCGCGCTTGATGGCTTTGGCGGCTATGCCGAGCAGGTTGCGCTCCACCACATCGCCCGCGTGCTCCATGTTGGTGGCGAAGGCCAGAATTTCCGCGACCCGACCATGGTCGGCATCGGTCATGGCGTCGGGATCGAGGCCGGTCAAAAACGTTCGGATCGCCGCGTTCAGCTTGTCCAGCACGTCGTCCAGCCGCCGTGTCGGGGCGACCCGCCGACGCTCGGCTGTTTCCAGCGTGTCGCGCAGACCCTGCAGCATGCCTCCAGCACGTCGGCCAACCGCAGCGCCTCGCGGGTGGAGCTGCCAAGAGCCACCACCGGCGTCTCTACCGCGACTGGTCCGGATTCACGGCCGGGATGGGTCGGCCGGGTCCACCCGCGCCGGCATAACGCGGCGAAGCAGGCCGGCGAAGGCGGGCAGCAGCGGCGAGGAACAGCGCGGCCAGTGCCAGGTTGAACAGCGAGTGGAAATCGGCCACCGCGCGCGCAGAATCGGGTTCAGCAGCACCATCCACCGGCCCAGCGGACAGCAGCGCCACCACCACCGCGACGCCCGCGAGCCGCATGAGCAGGTTGCCGACCGGCACCCGCCGCGCGGCCGGATCGTCGCCCGCCGGCCCTTCCAGGCACGGGTTGATGGCGGTGCCGATATTGGCTCCCAGCACCAGCGCAAACGCGGCGTCGGGCGGCACCACCCCTTTGGCGGCAAACGACATGATCAGGAGCACCATCGCCACCGAGGAATGCGCAGCCCAGGTAAGGCCGGCCGCCAGCACGACGTCCAGCACAGGCTGAGTTGAGACGGCGCCGAGCAACAGGCGCAGCGAGGGCTCGTCCTCGAACGGCGTCACCAGGTCGAGCAACTGGCGCAGCGCGGTCAGCATCAGGCCGAGGCGATCAGCACGCGCCCGATATCGCGGGTCGCGGCGGCGCCGCGGCGGAACATCAGCAGCCCGATCAGGATCAGCGCCGGTGCGATGGCGGACACGTCGAACGACAGCAGCTGCACGATCAGCGTCGTGCCGACATTGGCGCCGAGCATGACCGCCAGGGCCGGCACCAGCTCGACCACCCCGGTCGCCGCGAACCCGGTCACCATCAGCCCGGTCGCAGTGCTGCTTTGCAGGATGGCGGTGACGCCCAGGCCGGCCAGGAAGGCTTTGGCGCGGTTGCGCAGCGCCGAGCCCAGCACCACGCGCAGCCGCGCGCCGAACGCCCGCTGCACCCCGGTCTGCACCATGTGCACCGCCCACAGCAGCAGCGCCACCGAGCCGGCCAGGTCGAGCAGCGTCAGCGGAAAGGTCACGGCGCCGTGTCCGTCACCGGAACCGGACCAGCCGCCCCGAGGGCTCGCCCAGCACCACGCCCTCGCGCATGACCACCCTGCCCCGGACCACGGTCGCCACCGGCCAGCCGGTCACCGCGGTGCCGGCAAAAGGCGTCCAGCCGCACGGCGAGACGATCGAAGACTTATCGATGGCCCGTTTCGCGGCCAAATCCACCAACGTCAGATCCGCGTCATAACCAACGGCCAGCCGCCCTTTCCCTACCGCACCATATACCCGCGCCGGCCCCGCGCTCATCAAATCGACCATGCGCGCCAGCGACAGCCGCCCGGCCGCGACGTGATCCAGCATGATCGGCACGAGAGTTTGCACCCCCGTCAACCCGGCTGCGCAGTCGGGCCATGGCCGTTCCTTGGCGGCGCGGGAATGCGGCGCATGGTCCGAGCCGACCGTGTCCACCCGGCCATCGCGCACCGCCTCCCAGGCCGCCGCACGGTGCCGCTCGCCACGGATCGGCGGGTTCATCACCGCATAACCGCCGAGCCGGTCGTAGGCGTCGGGCGCCACCTGGGTCAGGTGGTTCACCAGCACTTCCACCGTCGCAATGTCGTGGAAATCGGCCAAGTAGCCCAATTCTTCCGCAGTGGAGACGTGCAGGATGTGCGCCGGCCGCCCCGTGCGCGTGGCCAGCGCCAGAATTCTGCGCGTGCCGAGAAACGCGCACTCCTCGTCCCGCCATTCCATGTGCCGCGCATACGGCTCCCCGCGTGCAAAACCTGCCCGACGGGCCTGCAAGCGGCTCTCGTCCTCGCTGTGATAAGCAATACGGCGCCGACCGCGCGCATCACGCGCTCCAGACCGTCGTCGTCGGCCACCAACAAGTCGCCCGTGGAACTGCCGGCAAACACTTTGATGCCGCACACGCCGCGCCCGGTCTCCAGCGCTCCCAGCTCGGCCACGTTGCCGTGCGTAGCGCCCACATACAGGCCCACGTCGCACCAGGCGACGCGTTCGACATGCGCCTGCTTGGCAGCCAGCGTCTTTAAGTCGATCAAAGGCGGCGTGGTGTTGGGCATGTCGAACACGGACGTAATGCCGCCCAGCACGGCGCCGCGGGTGCCGCTCGCCATGGTTTCGACCGCGGCATCGCCCGGATCGCGAAAATGCACATGCGGATCGATCAGCCCAGGCAGCACATGCAGGTGCGCCGCGCTGATTACTTCGTCGGCCGAGGCGTCGCCCAGCACGCCGATCGCCGCGATCCGGCCGTAACGGATCCCGACATCCGCCGCCGCCTCGCCCCATCGCAGCACGCAGGTGCCCCCACGCACCAGCAGCTCGAAATGGGGGGTCACGCTTCCCGGGGGCACCCTGTCCGCAGCCTGTTCATGCGCCCATTCGAATGCGTCAGCAGCGACTGTCCTTCAATTGGTCCGCCGCGCATAGCCGGTGATCTTCGCCACCAGTTCCCCGATCCGTGTGGTATCTGCCGCCGCCAGCAACGCCCGGATTTGCGTGCGCACCGTGGTCAGCCTGACCTTGCGCTCGGATGCAATGGCCGGCGGCGATTGCCCGGCTGCCAGAGCGACCGCGACCTCGGCCTCGGCCAGAGTGCAATGCAGCACGGAGCGGACCCAGGCGGGATTGAGCGATGCCGGTTTTGGTGGTCCGCGCACACAGAGCAGGGCGCAGCAAGAGAGGTCGGGGCGAAAGACGGCGGGAGCGGCAACCCCGCTAGGCGACGCTTCGATCAGCGCCATGTTCCCGTCGCGACTGCGCAACTGCAATGCTCCGCCGCGTCGGCCCGCGGCCACGGCGGCCACGAACAGATGCAGGCGTCGGGTCTGCTCATCATCTGCTGCACGGAGCTTTCGGTCATGCCCGAGCCGAAGCGGGGCGCCCCGATCCAACAGGCGGGCCGCAGGTTCCGAGGCATCGAGAAGCCTCGCCGAGCCGTCCACCAGCAGCCAGACCAAGGCTGCCTGCTGGCCCGTTACGAGGGCGATCTCTCGCTCCGATCGCGCAATGCTTCCAGGCGCAGTCCGAGCCCCACGGCGCGCTTGAAATGACCTGCAATCCGTTTCCACAGCTCCACTTCCTCGTGCTCGATGGGCTGGTCGCGCCGGTGCAGATCCAGCATGACCCCCAAGCTCTCATTATTTACCAATACCCAGCCGGTCTGGAAACGTCCCCAACGGGCAGCATAAAATCCTGGAAGAACTCGTTTTTTAAGACGAACTCCTGACTGAAATAATCCACACATGTCATTGTGCTTCCCGCCATCATCATCGGGGCGAATGCCAGAGCCGGATCGACCTTCCAGAAATCCCGGAAGTATATTTCCATGTATGAAGGGTCCATCGTGCGCACACCGGCAGGCGCTGAGATCGGCCGCTTTGCTACCTGGTCAAAGACGATCAGGTGCGCACCTGCCCCGTTCGCCACGGTGGCGAACTCGACGAGCGCCTGAGGCCACAACGCCGGTACCGCCGCGGACTTGTAGATCAGGCCGATCAAGCGGTCGATTGGATCGCAACGGTCGGCCATCGCCCCCCCGTTCGCATCATCATTTCTGATGATGCGGCCGCAATGCTCTTCGAGTTAAACATTGAAAGACTGCAAAAGCAGTCATGAAGCCGTCATGAAGCACAGGAGGATACAGCGATGATTAGACAAGCCATTGTGGCCGCGGCCTGCACCGGTTTGGCGTGGGCCGGCCTCGGCGCCGCGCCCGCCCGGGCCGAGGTGCCGCTGAACAACCCGAACGGACTGGTCTTCGATAATAGCGGTGTATTATGGGTCGCGAACTTCGGCGGCAATCAGGTGATCGCCTACGCCGGACTGCAGTCGCCGCCAACCCAAGGTATGGTCCTGACCCAGGATCTCAATGGCCCGACGCGCCTCGCTGTCTTCAAGGGCGACCTGTACGTCACCAACACAAACAGCGGCACCGTCACCGTGTATAAGATTTCGACCGGCAGCGAGGTGATCGCCAAAAGAATCACGGGCCTATCACGTCCGCTTGGGGTGGGGGTGGACACGGCAGGGAACGTCTATGTCGCCGAGAACGGGGCCAACGATGTGGCCGTATACTCGGCATCGGGCAGCTTCCGGGGTTCGGTGAACGCCGACAGCACCGGCACTAGCTTCCAGGCGCCCGGGGCGCTTCTCATCAAGGCTGGCTCGCTGTTCCTGGGACTTGGGCCAACGAAGCTCCCGGACTCGGCGCGGGAATACGCGGTCGGAAGCTTTCTTCAGACGCCGCTCACGCCCTCGCTGGTGCTGGGCAACGGGCAGGGCATCAGCGGGCCGGGCGGGATCGCGATCAATCCCGGCGACACCAGGCTGATAGTTGCTAACCTCTATCCGACCGACGTGACCCGGTACAGCCTGCCGAGCGGCCAGGAGCTATCGACGATCAGCAGCAACGTGACCGGACCCGAAGGCGTGGCCCGTAGCGCCGAACCGCTGGGTCTACGTCGCCAACAGCCAGAACAACAGCATCAGCGTCTACAACGCGAACGGTGCCTACCTGTTCTCGTTCTAAGGCAACCGCGCGGCGGACGCGGCCCTGGCCGCGCTGCCGCGCGTCTACCTCAGCGCGCTGCCAAAACCTCGAACACGTCGCCCTCGCCCGGCGCCATGCCCAGCCTACATGCGCACGATGCCAAAGCGCGTAGAACAGCAGGGTCCACGCAGCGTGCCCCTGGTGCCGTCCGGATGCGGCGCGGAACAGGGCGATCACGCGCTTCGGATCGGCAATCTCCGCAATGCCCGGCTGCGCCGCCGTCAGCGGCCCAGATGTTCCCCCTGTTCGGCGATCCAGGCAGCGACCGGGACGGGAAATCCCTGCTTTTTGGCAAACGGCCGAGCCGCCGGACAATGTTTTGCGACCCAGCGCCGCAACAAGAATTTTCCCCTCCCCGACCGAACTTTCAACCCATCCGGCAAGCGGAACGCGGCGGCGGCGACCCCGGAATCCAGCAGCGGCGTGCGTCCCTCCACCGCGTGCGCCATCAGGCACCGATCCAGTTTCAACAGCAGGTCGTTGGGCCGCCAGTCCGCCACGTCGGTGGCCTGCGCCGCCGCCAAACGACTGCGTCCGGCCGCGCCGACTCCGCCTCCGCTGCCGCAAAACCGTCGCGCCATGCGGCGGGACGAGTTCGCAGCACGTCCACGCGGTCGAACGCGCCGCGCGCGCGCATGATGCGGCCACCCATCCACAGCGGACGCATCGCACTGCGATACCGGCCGTAGCCGGTAAATCTCGTCGCCGCCCTCGCCCGAAAGCACAACTTTTACATCCTGGCGCGCGCGGCGCGCCAAAAACCAGGTGGGAATGATGGCAAAGTCTGCCGCCGGGTCGTCCATGCAGGCGACGATGCGCGGCAGGTGCGCCCACACCATCGCCTCCGTCACCAGCAGCATCTCGTGCCGCGCGCCCAAACCACTTGCCACGGCGGCGGCGTGGTCGCGCTCGTCGGCGGCCTCGCGCGCATCGAAACTTGCCGTGTACGCCAGCACCGGCCGCTCGTTCAGTCGCGCCATCATGGTCAGCACCGCGGTG
>CAWGIX010000015.1:0-6301 GCA_963822705.1 uncultured Pseudomonadota bacterium | reverse complement strand
TCATCTCGGCGGAAGCAATGGGCCGCCCGGGCACGGCTTGAGTTCGGCCGAGCTGGCCGCTTGCACGCTGCGGCCGTCCCCGGTTCTCCGCATGGTCGCAGTTGCGGACCTGAAGAGGGCTGGCACCACCGTTCTGCGCCAGCTCTGTAGTCCTCCTCGGCGTCGGCAGTGTCAGGCTGCTGCAGCACGGGTAACGTCGGCAATGCGGTGAGCGGGGTAGCCGCCCTGAATGGCAAGGAGAGACCAAGCAACATGCCCGTTCACGCTGACAGAGACACTTTGATCGGTGTGGGACTTGCCTTTGTCGCGGGATTCGTGGACGCCGGCGCCTTCATCGCTCTAACCGGGGTCTTCACCGCACACGTAACGGGCAACTTCGTGCTGATCGGTGCGGAGTTGGTTTCAACATCAAGCGGCATAGTCGCCAAGCTGCTCGCCTTGCCAGTGTTCGTTCTGGCCGTCGCCCTCACGCGCCTGACCTCTCTTGCGTTGGAGCAGAGCGGATCGGAGCCCCTACGGCCTTTGCTGGCGCTTGAGGCTGCCGTTCTAACCGCCTTCGCGATAGCAGGCGTCACCATGTCGCCGCTTGGCTCGCCGGATGGCGCCAAGGCGGTCGGCGTGGGCATGCTGGGCGTTGCGGCTATGGGCATTCAGAACGGAATTGGCCGTGTGGTGATCGGGCACTTAGCTGCGACGACCGTGATGACCGTGAACGTCACCCAGGCCGTAATCGACCTGACGGACCGCTTCTGCGGAGCGAAAGTCAGTGCACAGATCAGCACCCGCTTGCGGCGAACGCTTTCGGCCGTGCTGGCCTTCGCGGCGGGCGCACTCGCCGGCGCCTTCAGTGTCGCTGCACTGTCCTTCTGGTCTACGCTTGTGCCAGCCGTCATCTTGATCGGACTGCTGATCGCTCCCAATCAAAACCTCAGGCTGTGAAGAGAGCCGTTCTCGAGGCGCCGTGCCGAGGCTTGGCCCGCGGATACGTGACGCTCATCAACGCCGGCCGAGTATACCAACGACTGCTGATGTTTGATACCACCGGGCCAAGACTTCGATCGCGTCAGCCGCGGTGCGCGCGGTGACGCCCACCGGAGCCGCGACCTCAATAGAAAGATTTTCGTTGACCCGGTCGCTGCTGTGTGTTAGTGCTTCTGACATGTGGTTTCTCCCCCGCCCGCCGCTCCCACCGGATGCCAGCCTCACCGAGCGGTTTGCCCGGTTCGCCGACGAGGTGGTCCTGGGGCTGGGGGCACGCTGGCATGCGGACCGGATGTCCGGGGTGGCGTTCATCAGCGTGCAGTTACTGGAGCTGGTCGGGATCAGGCTGCAGAAGCTCCGCAAAAGGTTTCTTGCCCTGATCGCCCGGGCCCTGGCGGGTCCGCTGCCGCCGCCCCGGCCGCCCGGGAACCGGAAACGGGAAGCCCGAAAGCGACAACGCCCGTTTCCCGAGCCGTTCGGGTGGCTGCTGAAACTGGGGACGTGGCGGGTGGCGCCCTGTCAGCGGGATTTGGAGCGGCTGCTGGCCGATCCCGGGATGCAGGAGTTGCTCCGCAAGGCGCCGCAGGCGGGGCGACTGCTCCGGCCGCTCTACTGGATGCTGGCGCTAAAGCCTGACCCGGCGCTCCTGCCGCCTCTGCCGAAGCGGGTTCGCCGAACCGCACCATCGGCCCCCGAGCCGGACCCCGCCGCACCAGTCCCCGCAAAGCCGATGCGCAAGCGTCCGGTGCGCACCGAGCCGTATAAGCGCAAGCCGAAGTGGACCGAGCCCGGCACGGAGTGGCGCAAATGGCGCGGCATCTGGATGCTGGAGCCGATCCGAAAACCGACCTGACTGGACCGCCTGCCCACGCATGCCCGAATTGTTACGATATCGACACGTTATCGCGGCGCAAGAGCTACGAGACGTCGCTCACCCCTGGCGCAGGTATCGCGCCGGAAGCCAACTCGTCACCGCGCGCCGGCTCGCCGCGAGCGAGCCGGCGCCTCTCAACCGCTAAGACGCCTGATGCTGCGCCGGAAGTGCCTTTGGCGTCTGGGTGCCCTGGTCGGGCACGCCAGGTCGGACAGGTGGCAGGCGTGGCCGGCTGGGCGGCAGCCGTGGTCGATGGGGTTTCGACCGAACTGTTGACCGTCCAGGGACATGCGAAGCAGGGCGATGCGGCCATCGCCAGAAGAGCAGCCGCCGCGAGGACACGAACCATTGTGCGTTCTCCCGAACCACGAGCTGACCACCATAACCGGCAGAACGATCGCTCCGCCGTCCGCCAAGGATGCTCCGGGTCTGGGGTGCATGCAAGCGGAGACGCAGGCGCCGCCGCCCGCAACGGCCCTCACGTTTCATCGTGCCGCAGCCGGCTCGGCAGCAATTCGCCTTTCGCCTCCAGGACCGGATAGGCCGCCGCCGCCACCAGATGGCCGTTCACCCTGGTCAAGTCGCGAAGCGCGTCCAGGTGCAGCGCACCGCTTTCCGCCACGTCCCCACGCCCGGAGCGCAGCCGGCGCAGGTGGGCGCCGGTGGCGCGCGTCTCGATATCGCGAAACACTTCTTTCTCCGCCGCCAGCAGGCGCGCGGTGCGCACATCCTCGGTGACCAGCAGCGATGCCGCGGTGCGCAGATTGACCAGCAGCCGATCCACCGCCGCCAGCAGCTCGGCCCTGCCCTCGCCGGAAAACACCACCCCGCGCTTGATGGCTTTGGCGGCTATGCCGAGCAGGTTGCGCTCCACCACATCGCCCGCGTGCTCCATGTTGGTGGCGAAGGCCAGAATTTCCGCGACCCGACGATGGTCGGCATCGGTCATGGCGTCGGGATCGAGGCCGGTCAAGAACGTCCGGATCGCCGCGTTCAGCTTGTCCAGCACGTCGTCCAGCCGCCGTGTCGGGGCGACCCGCCGACGCTCGGCCGTTTCCAGCGTGTCGCGCAGACCCTGCAGCATCGCCTCCAGCACGTCGGCCAGCCGCAGCGCCTCGCGGGTGGCGCCGCCAAGCGCCACCACCGGCGTCTCTACCGCGGACTGGTCCAGATACAGCGGCCGGGACGGGTCGGCCGGGTCCACCCGCGCCGGCATAACGCGGCGAAGCAGGCCGGCGAAGGCGGGCAGCAGCGGCAGGAACACCGCGGCCAGTACCAGGTTGAACAGCGAGTGGAAATCGGCCACCGCGCGCGCAGATCGGGTTCCAGCAGCACCATCCACCGGCCCAGCGGGTGCAGCAGCGCCAGCACCACCGCGACGCCCGCGAGCCGCATGAGCAGGTTGCCGACCGGCACCCGCCGCGCGGCCGGGTCGTCGCCCGCCGGCCCTTCCAGGCACGGGTTGATGGCGGTGCCGATATTGGCTCCCAGCACCAGCGCAAACGCGGCGTCGGGCGGCACCACGCCCTTTGGCGGCAAACGACATGATCAGCAGCACCATCGCCACCGAGGAATGCGCAGCCCAGGTCAGGCCGGCCGCCAGCACGACGTCCAGCACCGGCTGGGTCGAGACGGCGCCGAGCAACAGGCGCAGCGAGGGCTCGTCCTCGAACGGCGTCACCAGGTCGAGCAGCTGGCGCAGCGCGGTCAGCATCAGGCCGAGGCCGATCAGCACGCGCCCGATATCGCGCGTCGCCGCGGCGCCGCGGCGGAACATCAGCAGCCCGATCAGGATCAGCGCCGGTGCGATGGCGGACACGTCGAACGACAGCACCTGCACGATCAGCGTCGTGCCGACATTGGCGCCGAGCATGACCGCCAGGGCCGGCACCAGCTCGACCACCCCGGTCGCCGCGAACCCGGTCACCATCAGCCCGGTCGCGGTGCTGCTTTGCAGGATGGCGGTGACGCCCAGGCCGGCCAGGAACGCTTTGGCGCGGTTGCGCAGCGCCGAGCCCAGCACCACGCGCAGCCGCGCGCCGAACGCCCGCTGCACCCCGGTCTGCACCATGTGCACCGCCCACAGCAGCAGCGCCACCGAGCCGGCCAGGTCGAGCAGAGTGAGCGGAAACGTCACGGCGCCGTGTCCGTCACCGGAACCGGACCAGCCGCCCCGAGGGCTCGCCCAGCACCACGCCCTCGCGCATGACCACCTTGCCCCGGACCACGGTCGTCACCGGCCAGCCGGTCACCGCCGTGCCGGCAAAAGGCGTCCAGCCGCACGGCGAGACGATCGAAGACTCATCGATGGCCCGTTTCGCGGCCAAATCCACCAACGTCAGATCCGCGTCATAACCAACTGCCAGCCGCCCTTTCCCTACCGCACCATATACCCGCGCCGGCCCCGCGCTCATCAAATCGACCATGCGCGCCAGCGACAGCCGCCCGGCCGCGACGTGATCCAGCATGATCGGCACGAGAGTTTGCACCCCCGTCAACCCGGCTGCGCAGTCGGGCCACGGCCGTTCCTTGGCGGCGCGGGAATGCGGCGCATGGTCGGAGCCGACCGTGTCCACCCGGCCGTCGCGCACCGCCTCCCAGGCCGCCGCACGGTGCCGCTCGCCACGGATCGGCGGGTTCATCACCGCATAACCGCCGAGCCGGTCGTAGGCGTCGGGCGCCACCTGGGTCAGGTGGTTCACCAGCACTTCCACCGTCGCAATGTCGTGGAAATCGGCCAAGTAGCCCAATTCTTCCGCGGTGGAGACGTGCAGGATGTGCGCCGGCCGCCCCGTGCGCGTGGCCAGCGCCAGAATTCTGCGCGTGCCGAGAAACGCGCACTCCTCGTCCCGCCATTCCATGTGCCGCGCATACGGCTCCCCGCGTGCAAAGCCTGCCCGACGGGTCTGCAAGCGGCTCTCGTCCTCGCTGTGATAAGCAATCCGGCGCCGACCCGCGCGCATCACGCGCTCCAGACCGTCGTCGTCGGCCACCAACAAGTCGCCCGTGGAACTGCCGGCAAACACTTTGATGCCGCACACGCCGCGCCCGGTCTCCAGCGCTCCCAACTCGGCCACGTTGCCGTGCGTAGCGCCCACATACAGGCCCACGTCGCACCAGGCGACGCGTTCGACATGCGCCTGCTTGGCAGCCAGCGTCTTTACGTCGATCAAAGGCGGCGTGGTGTTCGGCATGTCGAACACGGACGTAATGCCGCCCAGCACGGCGCCGCGGGTGCCGCTCGCCATGGTTTCGACCGCGGCATCGCCCGGATCGCGAAAATGCACATGCGGATCGATCAGCCCAGGCAGCACATGCAGGTGCGCCGCGCTGATTACTTCGTCGGCCGAGGCGTCGCCCAGCACGCCGATCGCCGCGATCCGGCCGTAGCGGATGCCGACATCCGCCGCCGCCTCGCCCCATGGCAACACGCAGGTGCCCCCACGCAGCAACATTTCGAAACGCGGCGCCATCGGTCAGCGCGCTGCCAAAACCTCGAACACGTCGCCCTCGCCCGGCGCCATGCCCAGCACATGCGCGCGATGCCAAAGCGCGTAGAATAGCAGGGTCCACGCAGCGTGCCCCTGGTGCCGTCCGGATGCGGCACGGAACAGGGCGATCACGCGCTTGGATCGGCAATCTCCGCGATGCCCGGCTGCGCCGCCGTCAGCGGCCCAAGACGTTCCCCCTGTTCGGCGATCCAGGCAGCGACCGGCACCGTAAACCCCTGCTTTTTGGCAAACGGCCGAGCCGCCGGGCAGTGTTTTGCGACCCAGCGCCGCAGCAGGAATTTTCCCCGCCCCGACCGCACTTTCAACGCATCCGGCAAGCGGAACGCGGCGGCGGCGACCCGGAATCCAGCAGCGGCGTGCGTCCCTCCACCGCGTGCGCCATCAGGCAGCGATCCAGTTTCAACAGCAGATCGTTGGGCAGCCAGTCCGCCACGTCGGTGGCCTGCGCCGCCGCCAAACGGCTGCGTCCCGGCCGCGCCAACTCCGCCTCCGCTGCCGCAAAACCGTCGCGCCATGCGGCGGGACGAGTCCGCAGCACGTCCACGCGGTCGAACGCGCCGCGCGCGCGCATGATGCGGCCACCCATCCACAGCGGACGCATCGCACTGCGATACCGGCCGTAGCCGGCAAAAATCTCGTCGCCGCCCTCGCCCGAAAGCACAACTTTTACATCCTGGCGCGCGCGGCGGGCCAAAAACCAGGTGGGAATGATGGCAAAGTCTGCCGCCGGGTCGTCCATGCAGGCGACGATGCGCGGCAAGTGCGCCCACACCATCGCCTCCGTCACCAGCAGCATCTCGTGCCGCGCGCCCAAACCACTTGCCACGGCGGCGGCGTGGTCGCGCTCGTCGGCGGCCTCGCGCGCATCGAACCCCGCCGTGTACGCCAGCACCGGCCGCTCGTTCAGTCGCGCCATCATGGTCAGCACCGCGGT
>CAWGIX010000014.1:0-15594 GCA_963822705.1 uncultured Pseudomonadota bacterium | reverse complement strand
CCAACGGCGGACCGGGCACCGCAACCACGAACCTTGCCTACCTGATCTTTGAGCGCGCGCTGTACGACTTCAATGTCGGCGGCGCCTCGGCGGCGGGGGTGATCGCGATCATCCTTGCCAACATCGTCGCCATCTTCCTGGTCCGCACCGTTGCGACGAGGCTGGAGGCATGAGCAAGTTCCGGGGCCCGAAGAGCACTTCGCCGATCGTCGGGGTCATCGCCTGGATCGTGGCGCTGCTGAACTTCTTTCCGATCTTTTGGATGTTCCTGACCAGCTTCAAGACCGAGGTGCAGGCGGTGCAGACGCCGCCGCTGCTGTTCTTTTCCCCGACGGTCGAGGGCTATCGCGAGATATTCCAGCAGGCAAACTATCTTGCCTTTGCCTGGAACAGCGTGGTGGTGTCGTTCGGCTCGACGTTCATTGCGCTGGTCATTGCGGTGCCCGCCGCGTTTGCCATGGCGCTGTATCCGTCCGCGCGCACCAAGGGCACGCTGCTGTGGATGCTGTCGACGAAAATGCTGCCGGCGGTGGGCGTGCTGATGCCGATCTATCTGGCCTGCAAATCGGTCGATGCGCTCGACAAGCGCTGGACGCTGGTGGTGATCTACACGCTGTCGAACCTGCCGATCGTGGTTTGGATGCTCTACACATTCTTCAAGGACACGCCAAAGGACATCATCGAGGCGAGCCGGATCGACGGTGCCTCGGTGCGCCAGCTTATCTTTGCCGTGCTGCTGCCGCTGGTGATGCCGGGCATCGCGTCCACCGGTTTGCTGAACGTGATCCTGTCCTGGAACGAGGCGTTCTGGAGCCTGAACCTGACCGCGCACAACGCGGCACCGCTGACCGCGTTTATCGCCAGTTTCTCCGCTCCGCAGGGGTTGTTCTACGCCAAGCTGTCGGCGGCCTCGGTGCTGGCGATCGCGCCCATCCTGATTTTTGGCTGGATCAGCCAGCGGCAACTGGTGCGCGGCCTGACTTTTGGTGCCGTCAAGTAGCTTTTGGGAAGGTACGACAGTGAGGAACCGGGCCAGCATATAACAGCCCGTCCCCGAACGACCACGGAACGGAGCCGATCGTCGCTGTGGTGAGGAATGGACATAACGGGCCTCTCTAATAGCAAAGGTAGGGTGGGCTTCAGCCCACCGTCGCACGTTACAACCGCTCGCCGGTGTCGGCCAATGCGGGATTTTGGACCGCCCAATCGATGGGATACATACCGAGCGCGACACATTTGGCGAAGCTCGAAAACGGCCAGTCCGCGGGATGTGCCGCAAGCCCGTGCTTCACCGGATTGAAATGGATGTAGTCCATATGAACCGCGTAATCCTGGTCATCGCGGATCGTGTGCTCCCAATAACGGCGTTGCCAAATGCCGGCCTCGCGCTTGCGGACCAGGGACGCGCGCCGGTCTTCCACCCCCGGGACGGATCGTGAGAACATAGCCTTGATCGTCTGCCACCGAACCGGGAAGTCGAAGTCGTCGGGCGGCAACGTCCATAAGCAATGCATGTGGTCCGGCAGCACCGTCCAAGCATCGATGTGGAAAGGATAACGCGCCCGCGCGGCTCGAACCGCGCTGCGAAGCGCGTCGATCTCAGCGACCAACAAATCAGAGCGGCGATCACGCAGATTGACCGTGAAGAAGTAGGACCCACCCTCCACCCGGTTGCGGCGGTAATTGGGCATCGGCTCAACAGCCTCGCTTTGCATTACCGCGACACCGGCCCGGCACTCGGAGGGCCCAAGCGCTCGGCAGGAGAGACATCATTTGCCGGGGGCGCTTTCGATAGGGTTTGCGTTGGTGGGCTGAAGCCCACCCTACATGATCAGCGTCCGCTTTGGGGGTCTCGTGTTCCGAAGCAGTCGGTCCGCTTCCGGCCAAAAACGGATCGCGGCTCCGCGGGTGGATTTGTCTGCCACGAGCCGCGTGCGGCTGTTGCTGTATCATTCGGAGGCAGATTATATGCTCATGAAATTTTTGGGGAGAAAGATCAGCTTGTATCTGCAAAAATATGACCTCCGGAAGCGTCGCGCCGTGATAACCGGCGCGGCAAGGGGGATCGGGTTCGCCTGCGCGCAAGCCTTGGCAGAAGCCGGGGCGGCCGTGGTGGTCGCGGACATAGCCGCGGACCGAGCAGAGGAGGCAGCCGCGGAATTGCGCAAATCCGGTTTTGAGGCCAATTCGGCAGCGCTCGATGTCACCAACTCGGCCTCGGTCGAGGGGCTGGCGGCAAAATTCCCGGATACCGCGATCCTGGTGAACAATGCCGGCGTGGCGAAAAGCGACGTACGCGCGGAAGATACCAGCGACGAGCACTGGCGCCTTCACATGGCGGTCAACCTCGATGGATTGTTCTGGTGCTGCCGCTCATTCGGCCGAAAAATGCTGCAGGCGGGGCGCGGCAGCATCGTCAATATCGGCTCGATGTCCGGCTTCATATCCAACAAGCCGCAGCCCCAGTCGTTCTACAACGCCAGCAAGGCGGCGGTGCATCACCTCACCAGATCGCTGGCGGCGGAATGGGCCGCGCGGGGCGTGCGGGTGAACGCGGTCGCCCCCACCTATATCGAAACCGCGATGACCGCCTACGCCATGCAGAACCAGGCCATGGCAAAAACCTGGCTGGAAATGACGCCGATGCACCGCGTCGGCCAGCCGGACGAGATCGCCTCGGTGGTATCTTCCTGGCTTCGGACGCCTCCAGCCTGCTCACCGGCAGCATCGTGCTGGCGGATGGCGGCTATACCGCCTGGTAGTCGCAGCAAGTCGCGGATGGCAGCGCGGGCCAAAATGCCCATTTTGCCGCTATGAGCACACTCGATGACCAGCGCTGGGAGATGATTTCGCGCCGCCAGGGCCAAGGGTTCCTGTATGGCGTGGCCACCATGGGCGTGTATTGCCGCCCGGGCTGCCCGAGTCCGCGACCCAACCGGCAGAACGTGCGCTTTTTCGCGCATGCCGAGGCAGCGCGCGCCGCGGGTTTTCGGGCCTGCCGGCGCTGCGACCCGGACGGCAGCCGGGCCGCCCTGGCCCGCGAGGTGGCCAAAACCGCGTGCGCCCAGATCGAGGCGGCCGAAGCGATCCCGTCGTTGGACGAACTGGCGGCACGCAGCGGCTACTCGAAATTCCATTTTTTGCGGCTGTTCCGCGACGTGACCGGCCTGACGCCCCGGCGCTACGCCGAGGGGCTGCGGACCAAGCGGCTGCAGACGGCGTTGGCGCAAGGCGAGCGCGTGGCCGACGCGGTGGCCGGGGCCGGCTACGGCTCCGAGAGCCGGGTCTACGAAAATTCCGGGCTGCTGGGCATGACACCCGGAGCAGCGCGGCGCGGCGGCGCGGGCGAAGAAATCCGCACGGCGTTCGCCGACTGCGCCTTCGGCCGGCTGCTTGTGGGGGCGACGGCGAAAGGCGTGTGCTTCATCGGTTTTGCCGAGCCGGACGGGGCGCTGCTGGCCGATCTGCAACGGAGGTTTCCGCAAGCGCGGCTAAAGCCGGATGACGGCGCCCTGGCAGAGGCGGTGCGCGCCGTGGTGACGTTCCTGGCGGAGCCTCGGGCGGGGCTGGACCTGCCGCTCGATTTGCGTGGGACGGCATTCCAGCTGCGGGTATGGGAGGCGCTCCGGCGCATTCCCTTGGGCGAAACCCGCAGTTACGCCCAGGTGGCGGAGATGCTGGGCGCGCCGCGGGCGGTGCGGGCCGTGGCGCGGGGATGCGCTACGAACCCGGTCTCGCTGGCGGTGCCGTGCCACCGCGTCGTGGGCAGCGACGGCAAGCTGACCGGATACCGCTGGGGCGTGGCTCGCAAGAAGGCGCTGCTTGAGGGCGAGAGCGGCCGGGATTGGTAACCGAATCCCCCGTCAGCGCACACCGATGGCGGCCATAAGTCCGCCGTCGACCAGATAGTCGCCGCCGGTGCAAAAGCCTGCCCGCGGGCCGGCGAGAAAGGCAATCATCTCGGCCACCTCCTCCGGCTCGGCGATCCGCCCCAGCGGGTGGGCCGCGCCGAACCGGCGGAACGCCGCCTCTATGTCCGCATCCGGGCCGTCGAACCGGCGCGCCGCCAGCGCCAGCATCGGCGTGCGCACCGATCCGGGACTGACCGAGTTGACGCGAATGTTGTCGGCGGCATGGTCCAGCGCCATGGCGCGCGTGAGTGCGTGGATGGCGCCTTTGGTGGCGACATAGGCGGCGACATTTTGCTGGCAGGCGTGTCCCTGAACGGAGGCCACGTTGACGATGGACCCGCCGCCCCGGCTCCGCATTCTTGGCACGCCGAAATGCGCGGTTAGAAAAACCGAGCCGACATTCACCGCCATGCAATGCGCCCAGGTTCTTGGGTCGGTGTCCACCACCGTGCCGTAGGGATGCACCGCGGCGGCGTTGACGATGATGTCCAGTCCGCCGAACGCGGAGACGGCCGCCTCCACCGCCGCCTGCACCAAATCCGGGTCCGATACATCGGCTTCGCGCACCTCGATGTGCGCCGCCTCGGCGCGCAGTGCGGCATTGGCCGCCGCGTCAATTCCGCAGGCCAGCACTTGCGCCCCCGCTGAGGCCAGCCGCAGCGCGGTGGCGCGTGCAATGCCGGAAGTGCCCGTGACCAGCACTGCTCGGCCTACAAATTCCTTCGTCACCGACCGTTCCCCCCGATCGATAGTCTACCAGATCATGCCCCGCACCTGGTGTAGCAGCGGCTTGCTACCGATACCGCAATCTGGCCTAGGATTACGTCGTATCGTGTGAGGAACGAATTGGGACGTGCGTAGGCAGGCTCAGGAAGCGGTCGGTTTTCGGATCGGCTCGGGGAGCCAGAAGCCGCCTCACTTCTTCCACTCCGTGCCGGGGTAGGTCCACTTCGGCTTGCGCGTGCGCGCTTCGGTGCGGAGCGGACGCTTGCGCATCGGCTTTTCGGGGACCGGTGCGGCGGGGGTGCGGTGCGGGGGGATCAGGTTCGGGGGCGGACGGTGCGGTTCGGCGGATCCGCTTCGGCGGCGGCAGGAGCGCCGGGTCGGGATGGAGCGGACGGGGAGAGGCGCCGGGAAGCGGGGCGAGGCCGGGCCGGGCGGGGCGGTTTCAAAGTGCCGGCGCAATCCGCGATCAGGGTAGCCGTCAGGCTCGCTTCGCCCCTGAACAGGCTTTCATCTTCCGGTCAGCGAAAGGCGAGGTGCGACCGCCAAAATTCGCGTTCAGTCTTCAACCTGCCAAGGAGACTTTCATGCGCTTCACTCCTCTCGCCGGCATCGCGGCACTTGCCCTTGCCGGCTCAACCGCCCTGGCGGTGGCCGGCGCACCGGCTACTCACGTCCTGAACGTTGCCCTGCCCGGCGGCGGGGTCGAGCAGATCCGTTATACTGGCGACGTGCCGCCCACGGTCGTGTTCGAGCCCGCTTCCCCGCTACCGATCGCGCTTATGCGGCCCGCGTTCGCGCCGTCCTTCGCCGCCCTCGACCGGATAGCGGCCGAGATGGATCAGCAGGCGGCCGCCATGCTCCAGCAGGCCGAGTCGTTGGCAAACGCGCCGCTCGCCGGTCCGGACCAGGTTTTTTCCGCGTCCCTGGGTAGCCTGCCGCCGGGCGTGAGCGGCCAGGAGACGGTCGTCACCATGACCGGCAACGGCGTTTGCACCCGGACGGTCAACTTCACCTCGCGCGGCGACGGCGCCCGGCCGCAGGTTGTGTCCAACACCTCCGGCTCCTGCGGCACGCCGGCCCAGCGCTCCCTGCCGGCGCAGGAGCCGTTCTATGCCCTCCCGCAGCACGGTCCGGGCCTGATCGAGGCAAAAGCCGCGGTGCGTACGGGCGTGCCGGCCTACCGCGGTTTGCTGCATGATGGGGTGGCGTGGTCGCCGCCCAAGCCCGCGCAGTAATATCATCGGGCCGAGCGGTTCACCCGCTCACCCCGGCCCTCTCCCGTAGTCGGGAGAGGGAGCGCCGGGGGCGAGGGAGGCATGACCGCTCTGCGGTTCTGGCGCACGGCCAGAGGATGCTTCGGAGCTCTCGCCAGGCAAGTCCGCCTTGACTGACCTCCGGTTGGCGATGTTGTCTCTGAGGACACAAAACAACACGCGGGAGGATAGCGTACATGGCGCGTGACAAGACACGGGTTGCGATTGGCGTGGCGGCAGTTTGCGCCCTGGCGGTAGGTGCCACCGCACCGGCCACAGCCGATAGCAGCAAGGTATACACGATATACCTGTCCAACAATTTCAATGGTAACGACTGGCGCCAGCAGATGCTGCATAGCGCTCAGGTCGCTGCCACCAAGGCGCCACTGGCCGGCCGCGTAAAACTCACCATCGACAACGTCGAGACCACGACACAGGCGCAGATCAATTCGCTGAACAACATAATACGCGAAAAGCCCGACGCGATCCTGGTGGACGCTGGCTCGGGCGACGCGCTTAATCCCACGCTAGAGCGGGCCTGCAAAACGGGGATCGTCGTGGTCAGCTTCGACCAGGTTGTCACCGCCGATTGCGCCTACAAGGTTACGTCGAATTTCGACACGATGGCCGCGAATCAGGCGCTCTGGGTCGCGACGCTGCTGAAAGGCAAGGGCAAGGTTTTGGTGGACCGGGGCCTGGCCGGAGCGCCGGTTTCCGAACGGCTGGAGAACGGTTTCAAATCTGTCCTGGACAAATACCCAGGCATCGAGATCGTTCGGGTACTTCAACGGCAACTATGCGCTCGGCCCGGAACAGGCGGGCGTCGCCAACCTGCTCGCCGCCAACCCCGAGGTAGATGGCATCCTCTCTCAGGCCTACGGCACCGGCGCCATCACCGCGTTGCAGGATGCCGGCCGCAAACTGGTACCGATCACCGCCGCCGCCTTCAACGGCACTGCCGTCACCTGCCTGAAAAACTCGGTGCAGTGCATTCTTGGCCCTAACCCGCCCTATCTCTCGGCAGACGCCCTGCGCCTGGCCGTGGAGGTGCTGGACGGAAAGGCGCCCGCGTCCAAAACCGTGCTGGTGGAGACGCCGCTGTTGACCACCGATCCAGTGGAGGCGGCGTATGTCGGCGCGTCCAAACCCGAGAAGATCGAAGTGGGCAAAACCGCGTTCCCCGATCTGCCGCCGGGCCTTTCGCTGCCGGTGACGCCGGACTGGGTGCAGATCACGCCCGCCGAGGCGTTGGGCAAGTAGTCTACAGGCTGGAGCTGCGAACGGTCGCATCGGCGCGCTCAAAAATATCGGGACGCAATGCAATTCCGAGTCCCGGCGCATCCGATACTGTAACGTAACCGCCCGCGATGGGCGGAAGCATCGTAGCGACTTCCAGATACCAGCCGCTGGTGTAGGCGCGCACCATTTCCTGCCAGTTGACGTTCGGCAGCACCGTCGACAGCGCCACGCTGGCGGCGAACGTGATCGGGCCGGTGCAGTCGTGCAGCGTGACCGGGAGCGAATGCGCCTCGGCCATGGCGGCGATCTTGCGCGCTTCGGTGATACCGCCGCACCAGGCGAGATCCAGCATGACGATCGACGCGGCACCAGCCGCGATCAGTGCCGCGAAACTGGTGCGGGTCGCCAGACGCTCGCTGGCGCAAATCGGGATACTGGTGTGCCGGGCGAGTTGCGCCATTGCAGAAAAATCGTTGAAGCGGATCGGCTCCTCTATCCATGCTGGCGCAAACGGTTCTAGCGCGTCCGCGATGGTCATGGCGCAGGGCAGGGACCACAGCCCATGCAGCTCGACCATGATCTCCATTTCGTCGCCCACCGCATCGCGGATTTTACGAAACGGCTCCAGGGCGCGGGCGAGGTCGGCGCGGCCGATCCTGGTGCCGTTCGAGGCTTCTGCCGCGATGTCGAACGGCCAGATCTTCATGGCGCGGATACCCTCGTTGAGAAGGCTGCGCGCAAGCCGGTTGGCGTGAAAACGGAAGGCAAGCAGATCCTCATACGGGCCGGGAGCGGCGTCCGGCTCCCCAAGCGACCAGTCCTCGGTGCGTTCGTACAACGCCTGGCGCTTGCTCGCGCGAGCGTGCGAGTAGCCGGCACAGGTATTGTAGACAGGAACGCGCTCATGGGTTCGTCCGCCGAGCAGGCGCCAAACCGGCTCTCCAAGCGCCTGGCCGCAGATGTCCCACAGGGCGATATCGACCGCCGAGTTGCCCCGCGTCTCCGCGCCGGAATCGCGCGAGCCGACATACACGTTTTGGAGGCGGAAGCTGTGCAGTTCGAGGTCGCGCGGGTCCTTGCCGAGCAGATACGGCGCCACGTTGTCGTGCAGGTAGGCGGCCACCGGACCGGGCGCAAAGAAAGTCTCGCCGGTGCCGGTCAAACCCTCGTCGGTGTGTACGCGAAGCCAGAGCAGGAAAGGAAACTCGGCGAGCTGGATCGTCTCCAGGCGCGTCACCTTCATGCCGCGTCTCGGAGCATGCACATCGCTCAAACTCCCTTGCCGTCTCGTGCCGCCAAGATCGCCTCGGCGACGCGGGGTGCGGTCAAGCCGTAGCGATCCTGCAGCGTCGGCACCGATCCGCAGCGAATGAAATGGTCGGGCAGCCCGATCCGCAGCAGCTTCTTGCTGATGCCGCGGTCGAACAGGGTTTCGGCGACCAGACTCCCCAAGCCTCCGGAGGTCACGTGGTTCTCCGCCGTGACCACAAGATCAAAACGGCTGGCAAAATCCGCCACGCCGTGCGCGTCGAACGGTTTTATGGTGGGTACGTGCAGGATACCGGCGTCGATGCCCTGTTCGGCGAGCAGCTCGGCTGCGTCGATCGCCCGCTCCGTCATCAGACCCGTGCTGATGATGCCCACATCGGTTCCGTCGCGAACTTCGGCAGTCCGACCGATACGGAACTGATAGCGGCCAGGGTCGAGCACGATCGGCACCATGCCGCGTGGCAGTCGCATGTAAGCCGGTCCCTCGTAGTCGGCGAGCGCCGCCGTGGCTTGCGCCACCTCGATCGCATCACAGGGATCGATCACGACGAGATTGGGAACAAGACGCATCAGGCCAAGATCCTCGATGGCCTGATGTGTGCCGCCATAACCCGTGGTGAGGCCCGGCAGTCCGGCGATGATTTTCACGTTGACCCGGCCGTGAGCGCAGGCAATGGCAATGAAGTCGTACGCCCGCCGGGTCGCAAACACGCCATAGGTGGTGGCAAACGGGATGCAGCCCGTGCGGGCCAGTCCGGCCGCGATCGCGACCAAATTCTGTTCAGCCATGCCGACATTGAAGAACCGATCCGGATGCGCGTCGCGGAACGGCAAGATGTCGGTGTATTTACCGAGATCGGCGGTCAGGCCCACGATGTTTGAGTGGGTTCGTGCGGCCTCGACCAGCGCCTTTCCGAACGGTGCTTCGACGGTGGGGCGTCGCGCCGGGCCCTCGTCCTGTCCCATCGCCAGCGTCCGGCCCCGCTCAGCCATGCGTCGTCTCCAACTCGCGCACGAGCGTGTCCCATTCCCCGGGGTCAATCCGCACGAAATGCGCTTTTTCTCGGCTCTCCAGAGTCGGAATCCCCTTGCCCGGCAGCGTCCTCAACACGATGGCCTTGGGCCGGCGCGTACGGCTGCGCGCACCGCGAAGCGCGTTGACGATCTGGTCCATGTCGTTGCCGTCGATTTCCGCCGTCTCCCAACCGAACGCCCGCCATTTTTCGGCGACCGGCTCCATGTCGAGCACCAGCGCGCCGTCGGCCTGGATGCCGTTGCAGTCGACCAGCGCGACCAGATTGTCGAGGCCGAAATGGCCCGCCGCCATCGCGCCCTCCCAGGTCGCTCCCTCCTGCATCTCCCCGTCGGATAGTTCGACAAACACGCGCGACCCGGATTTCTGCAAGCGCAGTCCGAGCGCCACGCCGACGGCCTGCCCCAGACCGTGACCGAGCGAACCGCCGATGATTTCCACCCCCGGCGTGGTGTCCAAGGTGCTCATGTCCAGTCGGCTGTCATCGGCGCCGTAGGTCTCCAATTCCGCTTCCGGGATCACGCCCGCCTCGGCCAGCACCGCCCAGAGGGCGATGGAGTAATGGCCGGTCGAGAGGAGGAAACGGTCGCGTTCCGGCCAGTCCGGGCGTTGCGGATCATAGCGCAGTTCGTGGAAGTACAGGGCGGCCAGCAGATCGGCGATGCCGAGGCCCTGCGCGATGTAACCCTGCCCCTGGCGCCTTGCCATGCCGACCATGTGGCGACGCAGCCGGTGCGCGACATCTTGCAGGAAAGAGACCGGCGACTGGTCGGCCGGCAAGTTTTTGGTCGCCATCAGTCCTTGTCCAGTCCGCCGCTGAAATTGAGGCGCTCGGCGGTGACGTAGGGCGGCGCATCGAGCGCCAGCCAGATGACACCTGCGGCCACTTCGTCGCAATCGGTGCGCCGGCCCAGCGGCACGCGCGCGGTGCGTTCGGCCAGGAAGGCGTCGAAATCGGCTGCGTCCGTCGATATGGGCGAGCGCCCGTTCGGTGCTGCGCTGCATCTCGCGTGTCCATCATGCCGGGAGCGACGCTGTTGACGAGCACGCCGAACGGCGCCAGCGCAATCGCCGCCGCGCGGGTGACGGTATCCACGCCCGCCTTGCTCGCCGCGTACGCGAGGTAGTTCGGCAGCGCCATGCGCGAGGCGGGCGAAGTGATGTTGATGATCCGCCCCGAATGCTGTGCGCGCATGATTTTCCCGGCCGCGGCGCAGGCGAGGGCCACTGCGCGCACATTGAGGTCTAGCGTTCGATCCCATAGCGCCGCGCTCATGTCGAAAAACGGCTCGATCGCGCCGTAGCCGGCATTGTTGACCAGAACGTCGAGCCGGCCCAATTTCTCCGTGGCCCGTTCGATGCCGCGCGCCGGTTCGCCATCGGCGGTGAGGTCGAAAACGATACCGAAAACCTCGGCGCCAGCTTCGCGACAGAGCGCTACTGTTCCTTGCGCTGCCGTTTCGGCAATGTCCGCCACGGCGACGGCGCAACCGCGCTTCGCCAAGCCGATCGCGACCGCGCGCCCGAGCCCGCTACCGGCCCCCGTCACCATGGCCGTCATTCGTTGGCCAGGCGCCACATCGTCCTCCTGTTCCTGCGCACGTCTACCGATGTCATGGGGATGGATCAACGCCGGCTCGGCGCACTGCGTGGCGGCCGAGCATGGTGCGCATGACCGGCGTCGCGAGCGACACGGTGAACAGAATCACGAGTCCATAGACGATCAGCAGGGCGCCGTTGCTGAGTCGAAAGATAGGCAGCAGGCCGGTCAGGATCGTCAGCACCAGCGCTCCGGCGATGGTGCCGAGATAATAGCCGCTGCCGCCCAAAATCGAGGCGCCGCCGATCGCGACCGCCGCGATCGACGTGAACAGGTACGGATCGCCCATGCCGAGATACGCCTGGCCGCTGTAACCGGCCAGCAGCATGCCGGCGAGTGCCGCAGTGGTGCCGCTGACGATGTAGGCCAAGGCTGCCGTCCCGCGCACCGGCACGCCGGAAAATTCCGCAACCGTCCGACTGGTGCCGATCGCGTAAAGATACCGCCCGAATGCGGTGAAGCCGAGGAGAACTGTGGTCACCGCCGCCAATGCGGCCCATACGAGGAGAATAATCGGAACCTGCCCGATGCGTCCCGTGGCAAGCTGCTGCAGCACGCGGGGTGTCATTGCGGGGGGCGTGCCTCCGGTCACCACCAGCAGCAGGCCTTGCAAAATGGTGTTGGTAGAGAGCGTCATGATGATCGGCGGAATGCCGGCCCAGGCAATCCCGACCCCGTTCAGCGCACCCACCAGCGCACCACCCGCGAGCATTGCGGGTGCTGCCCACAGCAATGGCCGGTCAGCACCACCGGCGAGCAGTGTAACCAAAATCGCGGCACTGTTCAGCACCCATGGCACCGACAGGTCGATGCCGCCGCCGATGATCACCAAGGTCTGGCCGACGGCGACGATGCCCGTAAAGGCGGATACGACGATCAGGCTGCGCAGATGACTGGGCGCCGCGAACCCGGGCGAATACGCACTGGTCAGGGTGAACAGCAGCAGCGCGCCGGCATAGGCCAGCAGGGTCGAGCGGTACGGCCGCAGCCGCAAGGCGAGCGCGGTCACGCCGCCTCGCTGCGGGCAGAGACTGATTTTTCGGCAAGCGAGGCGGCCAGCACGGCGAGCAACAGGATGAGGCCCGACACGACAGGCTGCCAGTAGCTGGAGATGTGCAGCACAAACACGACGTTGCCGACCGTGGTCAGGATGAACGCGCCGAGCACGGTGCCGCTCAGTCCGCCGCGTCCGCCAAAAAGACTGGTGCCGCCGATGACAACGGCGGCGACCGCGGGAAGCACAAAATCGTTGCCGACCGTGGGCGAACCGGAACCGGTCTGGCTGGTCAGGAACAGCCCGCCGAGGGCGGCAAAAAAGCCCGCCAAACCGTAGGCTGCGAGGTTCATCCGGCCCAGCGAAACGCCGCACAAGAACGCGCTGCGTTCGCTCGATCCGGCCGCTCGCAGCGTGGCGTTCAGGCGCGTGCGGCGGAACCACGCCCACCAGACCAGCAGCAAGATCAGCCCCCAGATGGCGAGCGACAGGCCGAGTACCGTCCCGGCGCCCGCATCGACCCAAAAACCGGGTATGTGCCCGCCCTCGGTCGGCAAAATGACCAGCGCCACGCCGCCGACGACAGACCAGGTGGCCAGGGTCACCAAAAACGGCTGCAACTCGAGGAGCGATATCAGTGCGCCGTTCAGCGTGCCGACCGCCGTGCCGAGCGCCAAAATCAGGGCCATCCAGAGAACCGTGACCGTCGCGCTGTCGCCGAACCGGGTCGCGGCGATCGCCGTGCTGAGGCTGAGCACGCCGCCGACCGACAAATCGATGCCGCCTCGGACGATCACGATGGTCTCCCCGGCCGCCACCAGGATCAGCGTCATGGTGGCGGCGCCGTCCACGTTCAGCTCGTCGAGAGTGAAGACGCCCGCACGCAAGGAGCCCAGCAACGCGAGCAGGATGGCCAAAATGGCCACCGGGGCGGCGAGCGGCGCCCCTCCACGCAACCATGCGGTCATCACGCGGCCTGGCGTGCGTCGCCCAGCGTCGCCTTCAAGATCCGTTCCTCGTCGATATCCGGCGCATCCAGAATTTCGGCAATCCGACCGTAGCTGAGCACTGCGACGCGGTCCGCCACATGCACAAGCTCGGGCAGATCGGTGGAGTAGAACAGCACCGCGTACTTTTGCTCAGCCAGATCGCGCATGAGCTGAAAAATTTCGGCTTTGGTCCCGACATCCACGCCGCGCGTAGGGTCGTAGAACAACAAAATCCTGGCCTGCGTCATCAGCAGTTTTGCTACTACGACTTTTTGCTGGTTGCCGCCGGACAGCGTGCCGGCTTCCTGCTCCGGCGTGTCGACTTTTATGCGCAGGCGCTGGACCGCATCGGCGACCAGCGAGGCTTCGAGTGGCAGATCGATCAGCCCCCGGCGGACGATGCGCGCCATGATCGAGAGGACAAGGTTCTCGCGCACGCTTTTTGTCAGCAACAGCCCCTGATTGCGCCGGTCTTCCGGTAGCAGCGCCATGCCGATGCCGGCCGACAGCGCATGGCGTGGGCTGCGAATTTCGACCGGCCGTCCCCACACCTCGATGGTTCCGCGCGACCGCACCGCGCCGAACAGAGATAGAAACAGCTCGCGCTGGCCGTGACCCTGCAAACCTGCCACCCCGAGGACCTGGCCTTCCTCTAAGGTCAGGCTGACGCCGCGCAAGGATCGGCCGGCCGACAGGTCGGCGACGCGCAGGGCCACACGGCCGGTGGCTGTGGGGTGCCGCGGCGGATATACCCGATCCAGGCGGCGGCCGAGCATCAAAGCCACGATTCCGTCGTCGGTTATCTCGCCGGTCCGGTGCGTGCCGACGTTTTCTCCGTTGCGAAACACCGTGACCCGGTCGGCAACAATGCGCACCTCCGCGAGGCGGTGGGAGATGAACAGCACGGTTTTGCCGGCTTCCGCCCGGGCGCGAGCGATGCGCAGCAGCCATTCCACCTGCGGCGGCGGCAGCGCCGACGTTGCCTCGTCCAGAATCAGGATATCGGGGTCGATCGCTACCGCCTTGGCGATCTCGACCAGTTGCCGGTCCGCCACCGACAAGTGCCGCACCGGACGGTCGGCGGAATCGGCGACAGGTCCAAATCCGCCAGCAGTTTGGTCGTGCGCCGCAGCAGCTCGCCGCGGGCGATGGTTCGCAGCGAAGTCAGTGTCTCGCGGCGAAAAAAGATGTTTTCGGCAACGGTCAGGTCGGGGACCAGCGAGAGTTCCTGGAACACCGCCGCGATGCCGGCCCGCTCCGCCTCGCGGGGATTGGCAGCTCGGAACGGCTCGCCCCGCAGCCGCAACTCGCCCTCGTCGGCGGAACTGCTCCGCTCAGGATCTGGATGAACGTGCTTTTGCCGGCGCCGTTCTCGCCCAGCACGGCATGCACCTCGCCGGCGGCGGCGGAAAAATCGACGCGGTTCAGGGCGACGATTTCACCGTAGCGCTTGGCGATGCCGGTGGCCGCCAGAACGTCCATTGCGGCAGACGGATGCCGACGGACGGGCGGGCCGGCGCCCGCCCGCTCCTTGAGGGTCAGGAGCCCGCCGCCTCTTTGGCGGTGATGTCGACCCAGGTCGGCGTGACCGGCAAAGACAGGCCGGGCGGTTCATCCGGGAACGCATTCTTGCCGATCTCGATCGGCTCCAGTTTTGCCCCGGGCGAGAACTGGGCATTGACCAAGGTATTGGTCAGCCGCGGGCTCTCCAACTGCACGACCTTGGGTGACGTTGACTTGCCGTCCAAATGTTGACCGCGAGACGGATCGCTTCGGAGGACAGATAGGCCGGGTTGACGCCCAGAATACATTTAGCACCTGGGGTCTGGACGCAGGTGACTGCCGAGATGTTTACGAGAACGCGGTCACAGGCACGACCGGTCGTCCAGCATCCTGCAGCGCCTTGATAGCGCCGACGCCGTAGCCTTGGGTCAAGATGCCGTCGACCTGCGGATTCGCAGCGAGCAAGCTTGCCACTCCGGTCTGCTCGGGTCCGAGCGCATAGTTGCCGTTGAAATAGCCGACCACCTCTATGCCGGGGTTCTCCTTCAGCACTTTCTCGTAGCCGGTCTCGAGCATCTCGGAGATCGGGGCACCCGCCAGGCCGCGGTCGACCAGCACTTTGCCCTTGCCGCCGATGACGGTCACGATCCAGGTCGCCAGGTCGTGCGTCATGGTGTCCCAGTTGGAAGAGACCTTGTAGGCGCAATCGGCGGTCACGACCTGGTCGAAGCTGATGACCAGAATGCCGTCCTTGCAGGCGCGTTCGATGGTGGGATTGAGCGCGGTCGGCGAGCCGGCATCGATCAGGATCGCGTCCGGCTTGGCACGGACGATATTGTTGAGGGAATTGATTTGCGCCTGGGTGGTGGTGTCGACGTTCTCGATCTTCAGATCGACGCGACCCGCCAGCGGCCCCTTGCTCACCGACACCGTGGCCGAACGGAGCATCTGTTGGCGCCAGTCATTGCCGACAAAATTGTTGGACAGGTAAATCGTGTAGGTCTTTTCAGCGGCGCGTGCCGCCTCGCCCCCGAGACCTGCCGCCAGCGCTGCAGCCGCCCCGAAAAGAGTTGCGAC
>CAWGIX010000013.1:0-274246 GCA_963822705.1 uncultured Pseudomonadota bacterium | reverse complement strand
TCGGCCCTCGCGGGTTTTCAGGCCGCCATCTTCACCTCCGCAGGCGGCCCGAACGGCCGGGCGGAGGCGGGCAGGGTGCGCACCACATGCCAGGTCGGATCGCGGCGCTGGCGGATGAGCGTCGGAATGATTTCGCGGTACGCCGCGAGCAGGCTGGGATAGGGCGTCGGCGTGTCCGCCTTCATCACCTGGTGCAGTTTTGGCAGGGCGTGGTACGGCACCATCGGGAACATGTGGTGCTCGATATGATAGTTCATGTTCCAGTAGAGGAAGCGGAAAATCGGGTTCATGTAGACGGTGCGGCTGTTCAGCCGGTGATCCAGCACGTCCTCCGCCAGCCCGGCGTGCTGGGTCAGGCCCATCATCAGGTAGAACCACGCGCCATAGAAGGAGGGCAGGCCCACCAGCACCAGCGGCAGCCAGCTGTGAAAGTAAGTGGCCAGCGCGATCACGGTGGCAAAGATCGCCAGCCAGACGCGCGCGACCACAAACAGCTTTGGCCACTCCATTTCTGGAATATACGTTTTCTGCGCCGCATCCAGCCGGCCGAACGCGTGCAGCACGACGCTGCGCAGCTCCTTCGGTCCGCTCTTCAGCGCCAACAGGCTAAGGAACAGGCCCCAAAAATCCGGCGGCCGCGGCACCCCGATTTCCGGGTCGCGGCCGACGATGATCGTATCGGTATGGTGGCGCGCATGGCTCCAGCGCCAGAGCGTGGGCTGCCGCAAGATCATGAAGCACGCCATGTGGTAGACCACTGTATTCAGCCAGCGCGTCTTGAAGGCGGTGCCGTGGCCGCATTCGTGCCACCGAGAGTCGGTCGAGGAACCGTAGAGCACGCCGTAGACGGCGAAGCACGGCACCGCCCACCAGGTGCCCCAGAAATACACGCCGAGGCCGCCGGACACCGCCAGCGCGGCGAGCCAGATGAGGGTGTCGCGGATTGCCGGCCCGTCCCGGCGCTGCATCAACTCCTTCAGCTGCTTGCGCGGGATCGGCGAGGCATACCAGTTCGCGTAGATCAGACCGCGTTCCTGCGCGGTCCGGCTCTCCCGTCCCACCAGGCTGTAATCCCTCTCGGTCGCCGGCATGGCCCGATCTCTCCCTCAACGCGATGCGCTGCGGGATAAAGAGTAGGCACCCGGTCGGGCCGGCTCAATGACGGCGTGCCAAATCCCCTGCGGAACGTGGCATCAGCGGGAGACGGCCATGCAAGTCTCGAACAGGAACCCTGCTCCTGGCGTGACGGGCGCTGGTCTTCGGCAGCGTCCCACGCTCAAGCCGGGCCAGCCCCGGGCGGACCGCACTGTGCTCCGCGGCAGCGCGCTACCGCGCACCGGCCTGTATCGAAGGTTATGTCCGCGACAGGGTCATAGCCGTGTCGGTGAACCCGAACAGGTTGATCTGACTGCCGTCATTGAGGGTCAGCACCGTGACGCCGGAATACACGTCTTCGGACTGCACGGAACTTCCCGGAGCCAGCGCTAGCTGATCGGTGCTGTTGAAGCCCGAAACGTCGGTCGTGGTGTCCTGACCCGCGGCAAATAGCAGGCGGATATCGTTACAATCAGTGAACAACGTGGAGTTGCCGCTACCGATCGCGACCTGGTCGCCGGTGTCTCCCAGCAGGACACCCAGCAGGTCGCCAGAGCCCTGCGATACGGAAATGCTTCCTCCGGCCGAGAACAGAGTGGTGTCTCCCGAGGCCCCCGTAAACGTGGCATTCTGCCCCGTATTCACGATCAGGGCGGCGCCGGCCGAGCCCTGTACCGACGTGCCCCAGGATCCGGTCATGATGGTGTCCGAACCAGCCCCGCACTGCACTGTATCCCTGCCCGAGTAGCCGCTCGCCACGAGCAGGTCCGATCCGGCGCCGCCCTGCAGCAGGTTGGAGCCGGAGGATGTCCCTCCGGACAGGGTTTCGTTCCCCGCACCGCCGCGCAAGGTTTCGTTCTGGTCGCCGCTGGCCCACAGCTGTGCGCCCACGTCCCCAATCAGCAGCGGCGCTCCGGCTCCGACCAGCATGTCGCCTCCGGCGGCGCAGGCCTGAAGGGTGGCGTTCGCGGCGCCGAACAGCAAGTCGTTGGCGCCTTGGGCCATTATCGACGTAATGCCGCCTCCGGCTACCAATACGCTTTGGCCTCCGGTTCCCCCTTCGATGAAGGTGGTCCCGGTGCCCCCCTTTATGGTGTCGTGACCGGTGATGCCGGCGTTGATGGTGGCCGCACCCGATCCGCCGGAAAAGTAGAACGATCCCGACCCTCCGGCTATGCTCACCCCGGCGCCCAGGCCGAGCACCGTGTCGGCGCCGCTGCCGGTGGATATGGTGTCGTTGCCGTAGGAGGCGACGGTTTCGTTGCCCGCGCCCATCTGCACGCTGGTTTCCGCCCCGGCCGCGGTGTTGATGTTCTGGCCTGCCTGCATGGCGATGGAACAGGTGGCGCCGCCCCCACCCGGCCCGTCACCCGACGCTGCAGCGGCTGCAGTGGTGCTCACGACGGTCAGGTTTTTCTCGGCGTAGGCGAACGCGCCGCCCGAGGTGACGTAAGCCAGTTCCAGAGTCGAGCGAAACGTTCATGAGCGAGTAGTTGGACACGTCGCTCGAGAGGAAGTTCGAGCCGATGGTCTCGTTGCCCAGTTGAATCGCGGCAGCGAGGGTGGCCGCTGTCATGGTGAAGTTGAAATGCTGAAACCCCGTCCAGGTGTTGGACTGGAACGCTGTCGTGCCGGGCAATGCGGACGCGTAGGGCGATGCCTCTCCGGCGGTGGACGTGACGACCACGCAGCCGGTACCGGGTCGATGAAGTCGTAGACGCCGCCGTTCGGTGGCGCGCCGGTATTGCTGAACAGGTTGAGGCCGTAGGCAAAGGTCCGCCCGCTGACATTGTCCCGGAGTTCCATGTAGAGAACGATCTGGTCCATGCCGCCGGACATATAGGGGACCTGCAAGTCCAGCGAGGCGCTGAGCGCCATGCTGCTGTCGGCGAACGGGTGGTAGGATCCGTCGAACTGCTGCTCGAGGACGATGGGCATCGGTCCCGGTCCATGACCGGCGTTGATGAAGTCGCTGCTGTTGATCAGGATGCCGACTTCGCTGCTGTCAGGCGCGACCTGGATCGCCGATGTGCCCGCAACCCCGGGATCGAGGCCGACTACGGTCGATCCGTCGGGAGCCTCGAAACCCGTATATTGCCCGGGATCCCAATCCAGCCCGGAGTTCAGCGGGAT
Source organism: uncultured Pseudomonadota bacterium (assembly GCA_963822705.1). Lineage (GTDB taxonomy): Bacteria > Pseudomonadota > Alphaproteobacteria > Acetobacterales > Acetobacteraceae > CAVRQM01. Next base: position 271,018 of record CAWGIX010000013.1, on the reverse strand, counting down.
GGCATGTCCCGGATTCCAGACAACCGCGCTGAGCGATGTTGGAATCGCATCGTCACACATGAGGCTCACGGCCTTAATGGCCGAATGTCCCTGGCTGATCAGAGTGGTGCTCGGGCCAGACATTTGATCGTCTCCGGGTCGCAATTTCCCGGAGGCTGGTTTGGAAAACCTAATTTTGGTATAATATCAATAAGCCGTTAGCGAGCTGCCGCCGACCCCGGCGCTCGGTCCGCAAGGACATCGCCGCCCGCGCGCTCGACACCGCCCCAAACGGCTGGCGGCGCATACGGTCGAGGCGAGCGGTGCCGACGGGACCGACCCTGCCCGTCAGGCATTGTTGCCGCTCAGCCTGTTCGTCGCCGAAAACCTCTAGCTGGTCTTAGAGGACCAGCCGGCCGCCCACCACGATGAGCGTGAGCGCCAAAACCGGACGCAGCAGCCTGTCGGGCGTGCGCGTACCGAGCAAGCTGCCGCAGATGATACCGGGGATGGAGCCGACCAGCAGCGACGCCGAGCAGCGGCAGGTTCACCGTGCCAAGCATCCAGTGGCCCAGTCCGGCCACCAACGTCAGCGGCACGGCATGAGCGATATCGGACCCTACGAGGCGGATCGTCGCAAGCCGCGGATACAACAGCACCAGCACCGTCATTCCCAAGGCGCCGGCGCCCACCGAGGTGAGCGACACCAGTACGCCCAAGACCACGCCCGTTACCACCGTCAGCCACGCGACCCGACGCGGTGAGGGCTCGCGCTGACGCAGCCACTTCGATGCGAAGGAAAGAATTTGCGGGCGGAACAGCACAGTCAGCGAGGTCAACAGCAGCGCCACGCCCAGCACCGTCGTGATCACTTGTGCTTGAGCTTTGGACTGGAACCCGAGATGGCCCAACGCCAGCAGAGTGAACACCGCGCCGGGAATGCTTCCGGACGCCAGACGACGCACGATCTGCCACTCAATGGTGTTGCGCCAGCCATGCACGGCGGTGCCGACTGTCTTCGTCGCCGCCGCATACAACAGGTCGGTGCCGACCGCGGTGGCGGGATGGAACCTGAACAGCAGCACCAGCAGGGGCGTCATCAGCGAGCCGCCGCCGACCCCCGTCAGGCCCACCAACATGCCCACCATGAACCCAGAGACCGCGTACAGACCGTTGATCGCCTGCAGCAGGTGCATCGCCTAGCTCCCGTATCGTTGGACGTCAGGCCGCATCAAGACCCCCATACCACATCGGGGCAACGTTGGACCAACGCTAATTGTGTCCGAATTCGGAATGTACTTCCAACCCGAACGGAAGGCTGCACTCATTTCGGGCAATCTGCTTGAATTACGCTCCGGCGGCGCAAAAATAGGACCGAGTCAGACCAGCGCAAACCTGTACTCGGCTGCGGCCTCCACCAACCAGCCCATGACGCTGACTGCATAGCTACGCTGCACCGCCAACACGTAGGAAGGTGCCGCGTCTTCTTGCCAGACGGCCAGCGGAACATGCGCGGCCTGGGTCAAAGCCACGTCGCCGGGGCCGAAAGCGCGCGGGTGCAGGTCGATCGACACGCCTTTCGCCAGGGCGTCGGCCGCGCGCGGGCCGCTTACCCGTAATAGAACTCGCGCGTCGCTCTGGTCCGTGATGCTGGCCCACTCGCCCAGGCTGTCGCGCAAGGCTTGCTCCAGGTCGGGTTCACCGAACACAAGCCAGCGTTCCGGCCCGAACCAGACCGCGCGCCGGCCGACCCCCTCGCAAAACCGGGGCTGTTCTGGCAGTTCGAGCCGGAGCGCACGCGCTGCCTCGACCAGGTCGGGTAGAGCACCCGGCCGAGCGGCGAGGCCGGCGATACCAGCGGGCTCTAATTCTTCCACCGTCACTCCAGGTTCGCTCGTCAGGGGTGCAGATTTCACTAAGAAAGCCCTGCCGGCCAGCGCGGAGCGGGGAGTGAGCAGTGCCTCAGCCATGCAAGCGCTCCCCCGCTGGATCGAAGAAACATGGCTCAACCACTTCGACCGCGAGGTCGCCGCTGCGAATCGGGTCATAGGCGCGCACGATCTCGCCCTGCCGCCGCCTGCCGTCCGCCAGCAGGCCGAGTCCGATCCAGTGTCCCGCCACGGGCGAGAACGCCACCGAGGTGACGTGGCCCTGGTCGTGCGCGGCCGTCGCTTCGACCCCCTGGGGTAGCAGGTGCGCGCCCGCCCGCAGTCGGGCGCCACGGTCCACCGGCCTCAGTCCCACCAGCGTGGGGCGGGCCGAATCGGTTAGCGCCGGGCGGGCGGCCATGGCCCGGCCAACAAAATCCTTTTTGCGTGACAGTAGTTTCTCCAGGCGCAGGTCGTGGGCAGTGGTCTGCCCGTTCAGCTCGGCGCCGGCGGGATGGCCTTTTTCAACCCGCAGCATGCCCAGCGCCTCCAAGCCATATGCAGTTATTCCAAGTTCTTGGCCGGCTTCCATCAGCGTGCGAGCGAGCGATTCACCATACCGCGCGGGCACCGCGATCTCGTACGCCAGTTCGCCCGAGAACGAGATACGGAACAGCCTCGCCTTGGTGCCGCCGCACACCGTCAGTCCGGCGGCGGCCATGTAAGGGAACGCGGCGTTGCCGATGTCGAACGGCGCATCGACGATTTTGGCCAACACATCCCGCGCCCGCGGGCCGGCTACGGCGAGCTGGGCCCATTGCTCCGTTACCGAGGTCAGCTGCACGTCCAGACCCGGAAACAGCCATTGCCGGCACAATTCCAGGTGCCGGAAAACCGCGACGGCGTTAGCCGTGGTGGTGGTCATCACGAACCGGTTTTCTGCGAGCCGGGCGCAAGTGCCGTCGTCCATGCAAAAACCGTCCTCGCGCAGCATCAGCCCATAACGCACCCTTCCGACCGGCAGGTTGGCCCAGGAGTTGGTGTAGACACGCTCCAGAAAAATTGCCGCATCAGTGCCTTGCACGTCGATCTTTCCAAGCGTCGTGACATCGCACACCCCGACGCGCTCGCGCACCGCGGTTGCCTCACGCGTGGCGGCGGCCAGCCAGTCCTCACTGTTACGGGGAAAGTGACTGGCGCGCAGCCACAGGCCGGCCTCCACGAACACCGCGCCCTGCTCGGCGGCCCAGCCGTGGGTGGGGGTCAGACGGGTGGGGCGGAAAGCGGGGCCGCGATGGTGGCCGGCCAGCGCTCCCAGCGCCACCGGCGCGAACGGCGGCCGAGAGGTGGTGGTGCCGACTGAGGGAATGGAACGGGCGGTGATTTCGGCCATCAGCGCCAGACCGGACACGTTGGCCGTCTTGCCCTGGTCAGTGGCCATGCCGAGCGTGGTGTAGCGTTTCAGGTGCTCGATGGATGAGAAGCCTTCGCGCTCGGCGAGTTCCACATCGTGGTCGGTGACATCGTTCTGATGGTCGAGGAACGCTTTGCCCCGGCCGCCCTTGACCCGCCAGAGCGGGGTGATGGCGATGGTTTCGGCCTCCACGCCGGGGCCGTTCGGCAAGTGCGCTGAAAACCCGCATGCTTCCGCGGCGGCGGCGCCCTCGCGGGCGCCGGCCTGGAGCGCATCCGCCAAAGCAAATTTCCCCGACGCGGCGCCGGCCACCGCCATGCCGGGCGGCAGTTTTTCGCCAGGGACGAACGCGGCGATCGTCTCGTCCCACACCGGCTTGGAGCCAAGGTGGGTGCTGAGGTGGACGGTCGGGTTCCAGCCGCCCGAGACCGCCAGCAGGTCGCACTCCACCCGCAGCCGTTTGCCGTCCCTCGTCGCGATGTCGACCATGCGCAAGGCCGATCCACCCTCCGCATCGGTGACCGCGCCTTGGATGAGCCGCGCCCCCGAGAGTTCGGCCGCGGCGCGGGATGTGGCGGTGGGCTCCGGCCTGGGATCGACGATCGCGGCCACGGCAATGCCGGCGGCGGCAAGATCGGAAGCCGTGGAGTTGTCGTTATTGGCGAACACCACGGCCCGCCGTCCGGGCGCCACGCCAAACCGATTTACGTAGGTGCGCACCGCTCCGGCCAGCATCACCCCGGGGCGGTCGTTGCCGGAAAACACCAATGAACGCTCGATGCTGCCGGCGGCCAGCACGCAGCGCCGCGCGATGATCCGCCACATGCGCTGACGCGCAACGCCCGGCGGCGGCACCGCAAAATGGTCCGCGACCCGCTCGACGGCTCCAAACGTACCGCCGTCATAGGCGCCGAACAGGGAGGTACGGGTCAGGATGCGCACCTCGGCAAGACTTTCGAGCTCGGCGGCAATGCCGGCGGCCCATTGCGCGGCGGGCAGGCCGTCGATGGCGCGGCGCTCGGCCAGGGCGCGACCGCCGAGGCGAAAATCGTCCTCAGCCAGGATGACGCGGCAGCCGGCGCGGGCCGCCACCAGGGCCGCCATGAGCCCGGCAGGGCCGGCGCCGACCACGAGCACATCGCAATAGGCGGTGACTTTTTCGTAGTGGTCCGGATCGGGCAGGCCGGAGGCGCGGCCGAGACCGGCGGCGCGGCGGATCAGCTTTTCGTAGACCGGCTCCCAGAAGGACGCCGGCCACATAAAGGTTTTGTAGTAAAATCCAGCGTTTATGAACGGAGAGAAGAGCTGATTGACGGCCAGCAGGTCGAACCGCAGCGATGGGAAGCGGTTTTGGCTTTGCGCCTGCAGACCCTCGAACAGCTCGGCCGTGGTAGCGCGGGTGTTGGGCTCGCGCCGGTCCCCCTGCCGCAGTTCCACCAATGCATTAGGTTCTTCGGGACCGGCCGACAGAATGCCCCGCGGGCGATGGTACTTGAACGAGCGACCCACCAGGCGCACGCCGTTGGCGAGCAACGCGGACGCCAAAGTATCGCCGGGATGGCCCGTCAGCGCCCGCCCGTCGAACGAAAATCCCAGCGTTTGCTGACGGTTGATCAGTCCGCCGGACGGTAAGCGGTGTTCTTGGCTGGATACCGGGCGGACCGGCGCGGGTGCCGCTAGCGTGTCCATTATGCAGCTTTTTCGCGCGCCGGCACGGCGCCCAGAATGGCGTGTGTGCGGGTATCGCGAGTCACGACCAGCCAGATCTGGCAGCCGGCGGCGTGGAACCACAAATCGTCGTGAGGCCCCGCCGGGTTTCTGCGCATATAGACGTACTGCTCCCACTCCGGCGTGGGGACGGCACCCCCGTCGCGCGGCCGTCGGGGGGTGGCATCTCCCAAATAGACGAACTCGCCGGAATCGCGCTCGCCGCAGTACGGGACAGGGGATGCGCATGAGTGTACCTCAGTGCAGGTTGGGCTGGGCGCCGGTACCCGCCTCGTCTATCAACTTCCCCCGGGCGAAACGGTCCAAGCGCAGGGCAGCGGCCACCGGATGCGGCTGATCGGTTGCGAGAAGGTGCGCAAAACAAAAACCCGAGGCGGGCGTGGCTTTGAAGCCGCCGTAACACCAGCCGGCATTCAGGTACAGGCCGGACACATCGGTACGGTCGATAATCGGGCTGCCGTCCATGGTCATGTCCATCACCCCGCCCCAGTGGCGCAGCACGCGTAGCCGGCTCATCCCCGGCAGCAGCGAGACGCCTTCCTCCGCCACGTCCTCGATGGTCGGCAGGTTGCCGCGCTGGGCATAGGAGTTGTACCCGTCCAGGCTGCCGCCGAAAACCAGCCCGCCTTTATCCGATTGGCTGATGTAGAAATGCCCGCCGCCAAACGTGACCACGCAGTCAATTAGCGGTTTGATCCCCTCCGAGACAAACGCCTGCAAGACGTGGCTTTCGATGGGCAACTCCAGACCGGCCATGGCGGCGACCCGGCCGGAATTGCCGGCACACGCGAGCCCTATCTTGTCCGCGCCGATGAAGCCTCGGGTGGTCTCCACACCCATGGCGCGCCCGGCCTCGATGCGGATGCCGGTGACTTCGGTGTGCTGCAGGATGTCGACGCCGCGACTGTCGGCGGCGCGGGCGTAGCCCCAGGCCACCGCGTCGTGGCGCACGGTGCCGCCGCGCCGCTGCAGCAGGCCGCCCATGACCGGGAAGCGCGCGTGGTCGAAATCGATATGCGGCACCATTTTGCGCACCTGCTCGCGGTCAAGCAGTTCGGCATCCACACCGTGCAGGCGCATGGCGTTGCCGCGGCGCGCCGCCTCGTCGCGCTGCGAATCGTTATGGAACAGGTTCAGCACGCCGCGCTGGCTGACCATGGCGTTGTAGTTGATGTCCTGCTCCAGCCCTTCCCATAATTTCAGCGAGTGCTCGTAGAACGGGATGTTGCCGGGGAGCAGGTAATTGGAGCGGATGATTGTGGTGTTGCGCCCGACATTGCCGCTGCCGATGTAGCCTTTTTCCACCACGGCCACGTTGGTGATGCCGTGACGGCTGGCGAGATAGTGCGCGGTGGACAGGCCATGGCCGCCGCCGCCCACGATGATGATGTCGTAGTGCGGTTTCGGCTCCGGCTCGCGCCACATCTTTTGCCAGCCGATATTCCCGCGCAGACCCTCGCGCAGGATGGAGAAGACGGAAAAACGTTGCTGACCCATTTTGTGCTTCGCTCAGCCCTTATTCCATGCACAGGTCATCGAAACGTCATCCCAGGGTTGATGGAGGCGGTGGTCTCTAGACGGATGGTTTGTGCCACGGTCGGCCATGGACAGTCCAATGCCGGAGCTTCGCATGCCGACGCCGCTGCCGGCGGGTGGACCTTGGTGAGCGCTCCCGCAGGCCGGGCGGTGATGGCGCCGGCGCACCTGCTGCTAGTCTTGGCGGCAGTTGCCGTCTGGGGCACGAATTTCGTCGTCATCCGCCTCGGGCTGCAACATATGCCGCCGCTGCTGTTTGCAGGGCTGCGGTTCACGTTCGCAGCGCTGCCCGGAATATTCTTTCTGCCCCGCCCCGCCGTGCCTTGGCGCCAGCTCGCCGCCTACGGTTCCTTCAGCGGGACCCTGCAATTCGGCTTTCTCTTCATCGCCATGCGCCGCGATATCTCTCCGGGGCTGGCTTCGCTGGTAATCCAGGCGCAGGTGTTTTTCACGGTGGGGCTTGCCGCGGTGTTTTTGGGCGAGCGGGTCAGGCTATTTCAACTGCTGGCGATGTTTTTGGCTGCCGCCGGACTGGCGATCATCGCTTTGGCGGCGCAGCAGGCGGCCACGCCGCTGGGCATGGTGCTGACCTTGCTGGCAGCGCTGAGCTGGGCGGCGTCCAACCTGATCGTGAAATCGGCGGGTGCGGTAAACATGCTCGGCTACGTCGTGTGGGCCAGCATTTTCGCCGGCCCGCCGCTGTTCGTGCTGGCCGTGCTGTTCGAGGGGTGGCCCGAGACAATCGGCGGCCTTGAGCACGCGGCTCTCGGCACCTGGGCGGCGGTGCTCTGGCAGTCCGTCGGCAACACGCTGTTCGGCTTTGCCGCCTGGAATTTCTTGCTGGCCCGCTACCCGGCGGCCACGGTCACGCCCACGGCGCTGCTGGTGCCGGTAGTGGGTCTGGCGTCTTCGGCGGTGCTGCTGGGCGAGCCGCTGGAAGTCTGGAAGCTGGGCGCCGCTTGTCTGGTGCTTGCGGGGCTTGGTATCAATGTGATCTGGCCCATGTGGCAAAACCGTTCCGGTATCGGCCGCCCGCGAACGGCGCGATCAATCTCCGGGTGAAGTCGGTATCAGTCTCCCGGTCGCGCATTTTCGGCTTCATGCCGACCCGACGGTCGATGCAGCGCCGCCCCTGCGAGTTCGCGCACCAACTCGGGCAGCACGCCATAGGCATACGGCTCGTGCACCCGCTCCAGCCAGTGGTGATAGTCACGCCCCCAGGGTCCGGCGTTCAGCATCGGAATCCCCGGCGTTGGGGCTGTGTCGAAAACGTCCCAAACAATGCTGCTGCCCCAGACCGGCGTGTTCTGCGCAGTGTGACGCAGATCGACGCCGTCGACCTTGCCCAGAAAACTCATGTCGACGATCACCTCCAGGTGGCGCACCGGGGTGATCGTTACGTGATGCCGCGCGGCCACGGCGGAGGTCACCGCGCGGACCCGCTGCTCCAACTCCGGATCGGCGAGGCCGACGGCGGGATAGGGTAACGAAGCGAAACCCAGAACAATGGCCGGACCCTCGCGGCCGGTCGCGTCCCACGACAGTTCGGTCAGCGCGCGGCAGCGTGACGGCAGGTCGAGGTCGGAGCGTTTTTGCAAGGCCGCCGCCTCGGCCTCGAAACGCTCGTCAAAAGTCTGTTCCGCCGCCCGGGCCTGCTGGCGGAGCTCGGCAAAGGTCAGCACCGGTATGTCATGCCAGGCCGAGGAGGGCTCTCGCGCATGGTGCAGCCGGGCGCCGCGCTGGACCATGCGCGCGTGCGCCCGAGCCGCGGCGGTCTGCGCCAGGCGTCGGGCAATCAGCATAACCTCGGCGGAGCCGCGGCGCTGGGTGAGGACGTTCCAGGTGGTCCAGACGCGGCTGGGCGTGGTGACGTTATAGACCGTCTTCAGGTCGCGGCTGCCCAGCACGGTGGGCGGGGAGGCGAGTTCGGCGCCGCTCTCCTCGGATAACTCCGGCGCGTATTCCAGTTCGCAGACCAGTTCTGCGGCGAGATAGGCGGCGTTGACACCCTGCAGCGGATAGCACGCATGTGCGTCGCGGCCGACCACCAGCGCGCTCAGCAACAGCTTGCCGACGCAGCCCATGGCGACGATGCGGCCCGCTTCGCCGTCGCCGTTGTCGATCAGCGCATCAAGGTTGATGCCCAGCACCGCGTCCACGCCAAAATCACGCAGCGTTGCGGGCAGCGCCTCGGCGGCGGCGCGCATGCCCGCACTGCGGTCTTCTTCGTCGGGAGTGGCGATCAGCAGCAGATTGCCATGACGTTCCGGGTCCGCGGCAAAGGCTTCAAGCACCGCGATGCCGGCGGCGAGGCCGGACTTCATGTCGAGCAGGCCGCGGCCGGGCAGAAAGGTCTGCGAAGTCCAGGTCGGCTTTGGCCAATGGGTGTGCGCCGGTGGCGGCGAGCTTTTGCAGCAGGGCAGGGCGCAGCGCCTCGGGCTCAGTGGCGAGCGGGGCGAGGTCGGCGTAGTCGTCGATGGGGACCGTGTCGAAATGGCCGCTGAGGGTGACGCAGCGCCGCCCCTGGCCGGCCACGAACGCCAGCACGTTGGCTCGGCCGTGCGGGTCGCCCGGGATGTTTTGGATCAGCAGGTGCTCGGGATGCGCCTGGAAATAGGGATTCTCGCGCAGCAGGTCGGCGAGGCGGCGCGGGAACGCGGCCTCGCCCGGCGTGCCGGTGACGCTGGGCCAGCGTGTGAGGGCAAGGGCGAGTTCGCGGGTGCGCCGGCCGAGCCCGGGCGGTGAGGGGGATTGGTTCATGCAGGCGCCAAGCTACCGGCTTGGCCGCGTCGGCAAAAGTGCTTTACTTGTGGCACGGACACAGGGGGGAAAGCCATGACCGAGGACATGCTGCCGATGCGCCGGCGCGATCTTTTGGGGGCCTCGGCCGCGATGCTGGCACTGGGCGGCGCGCGCGGGGTTCGGGCGCAGGGGGCGGCGGGGCAGTGCGTGGATGCCTTCACGCAGGAGGCGGTGAACTTCAACCCGCTGCTGTACGTGAATACCGGCTGCGAGACGGCGGTGGAATACAGCGTATTCGACTCGCTGTGGAAGATCGACCCCGACGGGAAATATCTGCCGAATCTGGCTACGGAAATACCGACGCAGGAAAACGGCGGGGTGAGCGCGGACGGGCGCACCTGGACGCTGAAACTGCGTCCGGACGTGCTTTGGCACGACGGCGCGCCGTTCAGCGCGGCGGACGTGATCTTTACGCTGGCGACGCTGATGAACCCGAAGGTGGCCGTGCGCAGCCGCAACGGGCACGACCATGTGGGCAAATACGAGGCGGTGGACGACCACACCGTGCGCATCGTGCTGAAGGACGATTTCGCGCCGTACCTGGTGAGCTGGCAAAAAACCAGCGTGATCCCAAAACACATCTTGGAGAAGGAGGCGGACATCAACACCGCCGCCTTCAACACCAATCCGGTCGGCACCGGCCCGTACATCTTCAAGAACCGCGTGGCCGGCAGCCATATCGAGTTCGGGCCGAACATGAAGTACCACGGCGGCGCGCCGAAACTGACCACGCTGATCCAGCGCGTGGTGCCGGACCAGCAGACGCTGTACGCGCAGTTCCAGACCGGCGAAGTGGATATCTATGACGTCGTGCAGGGCATTCCGCCGCTGCTGTACAGCCGGGCGAAAAAGCTGCCGGGGTCGCATGTCGACATGACCGCGCAGCCGTTCGTGGAGTTCATCTACTTCAACTGCGGCAAGCCGCAGTTCTCCGACAAGCGGGTGCGCCAGGCGCTGTACATGGCGGTGGACAAGAAGGGCTGGGCCGAGGCGGTGTATTACGGCCTGCCGGCGCCGTCGCTGAGCTACCTGCCGCCGAGCCACTGGGCCTACAACAAGGCGCTGAAAGATCCCGGGTTCGACCCGCAGAAGGCGGGGCAGCTGCTGGATGCGGCGGGGTTCGTGGTGGGCGGCGACGGGGTGCGGGCGAAGGGGGATGTGCGCCTGGCGTTCACCATGTCGACCACGGCCGGCAATAAAAGCCGCGAGCAGGCGCAGCAGCTGGTGCAGCAGAACTGGAAGAAGATCGGCGTGGAGATGACGATCAAGAACATGCCGGCATCGGTGGTGTGGGGCGACTATACGGTGAAAAGCCAGTTCGACACGCTGATGGTCGCGTGGGACCCGCTGCTGTATCCCGATCCGGACTATACCGACCGCATCAGCAGCAAGCTGATTCCGGTGAAGACGGGAAGCGGGTCGAATTACGTGCAGTACGAGAATCCGGAGATCGACGAGCTGTGCGCCAAAGGCACATCGACGCTGGGCAACGAGGCCCGCAAGCCGATCTATGACAAGATCCAGGAGATTCTGCTGGAGGACGTGCCGTTCGCGCCGATTTTTGCCTACGAGGTGCCGTGCGGGGTGAAGGACCGGGTGCATGGGTACGCGGTCAATCCGTACACCCCGTGCAATTCCTGGAACAATGGGGAGTGGTCGGTGGGGTAGACGGACGCGGCCGGGGAGAGTTGTATCGGATACGGAACAATATAGGCGTGCGTGGGCAGGCTCAGGAAGGGGTGGGTTTTCGGATCGGCTCCAGCATCCAGATGCCGCGCCACTTGCGCCACTCCGTGCCGGGCTCGGTCCACTTCGGCTTGCGCTTATACGGCTCGGTGCGCACCGGACGCTTGCGCATCGGCTTTTGCGGGACCGGTGCGGCGGGGTCCGGTTCGGAGGTTCGGGCGGCGTTGGCCCGGGCGGGCCGTTTCGGCGGCGGGGGCAGGATCGCCGGGTCGGGGACTACTCCCAGCATCCGGCAGAAGGGGCGGAGGATGCGCCCCACCTGAGGGGCGGTGCGGATCAGCTCCTGCATTCCGGGATCCGCCAGCAGCTGCTCCAAATCCCCCTTGTAGGGCGCCACCCGCCACTGCCCCAGTTTTAGCAGCCAGGCAAACGGCTCGGGAAACGGGTGCTGTCGCTTTCGGGCTTCCCGTTTCCGGTTCCCGGGCGGCCGGGGCGGTCGCAGCGGACCCGCCTGGGCGCGGGCGGCAAGTGCTATGAACCTGAGCCGGAGGTTTTGCAGCCGGACGCCGATCAGGTTCACCAGCTGCACGGCCAGGATATACACCCCGGACCTCCGGTCGGCTTCGTAGCGCTCCACCAGCCCCCGGGCCAGTCCGTGGGTGAACCGGGTAAAGCGGTCGGAGAGGCTGGCGTCCGGTGGGAGGGGTGGGGGCAGGCCGTAAAACATGGTTAGTGTTTCTAACACATGGCGGCGGCCAGGTCAAGGCTCTTTTGGTTTGTTGATTGAGGCCGCCCCTCCCGTGTTCCCGGTGCAAATCGACTTTCGCCAATGATGGGACGAGGCCTTGCACTCAGGAAGATCTCCAGCTTTCGCCCAGAAGCAACGGCTCGAAGTCGTGCTACGCCGTAATCATCGTGCCGTGCCCGCCCTCGATGAACAGCTCCAGCAGGCACGCATGCGGCTGGCGGCCGTCCAGGATGACCGCGGCCTTCACTCCGGCCCCCACCGCCGCCACGCAGTTCTCCACTTTCGGGATCATCCCGCCGGTAATCGTGCCATCGCGGATCGCAGCCGACACGCCGGCCATGGACAGCTCCGGAATCAGTTTTTTGTGCGCGTCCAAAACCCCCGGCACGTCGGTCAGCATCAGCAGCCGGGTCGCACCCAAGGCGCCCGCGATCGCACCGGCAGCCGTATCGGCGTTGATATTATACGTCTGCCCGTCCGCCCCCGCGCCCACCGGGGCGATCACCGGAATCAGGCCGGCGCCCATGAGCGCGTGGATCACCCGCACATCGACCTGCTCCGGCTCGCCCACGAAGCCAAGGTCCAGCGCCTGCTCGATATGGCTGCCCGGGTCGCGCGTGGTGCGCGTGAGCTTGCGCGCGCGCAGCAAGCCGCCATCCTTGCCGCAGATGCCGACCGCCAAGGCGCCGGCCCGGTTGATCAGGTCGGCGACGTGCTTGTTGACGGTGCCGGCCAGCACCATTTCGACCACCTCGACCATCGGCGCGTCGGTCACCCGCAAGCCGTCGACAAAAGTGCTCTGGATGGCGAGGCGTTTCAGCATGGCATTGATCTGCGGCCCGCCGCCATGCACCACCACGGGGTTCACGCCGACCTGTTTCAGCATGGCGATGTCGCGGCCGAACATTTCGGCCAGCAACGGGTCGCCCATGGCGGCACCGCCGTATTTGATCACCACCGTCTCGCCGGCGTAGCGGCGCAGATAGGGCAGGGCGTGCACCAAAATGTGCGCCTGCTCCTCGGCGCTGTTCTTGATCGGCGCGTCGAACGGATCGATGGTCTTCTTCATGGCGCGGCTTGTGCTGGGGCGGGACGGGACGGTCAAGCCGCCAGTTCGGCCAGCTCGGCGCGCAGTTCCGGGACTCCGGCACCGGTCTCGCTGCTGGTGGACAGCACGAGCGGGTGCGCGGCGGGGTGGGCGCGTGCCAAAGCCGCAATTTCGGCCTGCCGCCGCGCCAGCGCGGGCGGTCTCGGGCCGTCGGTCTTGGTCAGCACCAGTTGGTACGCCACCGCGGCGCGGTCCAGCAAATCCATCACCGCGAGGTCGGACGGTTTTGTCTCCACCCGCGCGTCGAGCAGCAGCAGCACCCGCCGCAAGCGTAGGGCGACCGCGCAGGAAATCGAACATCAGGTCTTGCCAGTCCTGTTTGACCTCGCGCGCGGCCTGGGCAAAGCCGTAGCCCGGCATGTCGACCAAGCGTGAGCCGGCCGGCGGCGAGATCGAAAAAATTCAGCTGGCGGGTGCGGCCGGGCGTGTTGGAGGCCCGGGCCAGAGCGCGTTGCCCGGTCAGCGCGTTGATGAGCGAAGACTTGCCGACGTTCGAGCGCCCGGCGAAGGCGATTTCCGGGCCGAGGGGCGGGGGCAGCTGATCGAGGCGCTGGGCGGCGTGGACGAACACGCAGGCGGGCGGCAAACAGCTTGCCGGCCGGTTTCGAGGCGGTCGGCCTCGTCCGCCTCCGCCCGTCACGTCGTCCTGGCCAGACCGGGCCGCGACAGCCTGGTCTGGCGCATGATCAGCCATTGCTGGCAGATGGTCAGCAGATTGTTCCAGGTCCAGTAGATCACCAGGCCGGCCGGGAACCGCGCCAGCATGAAGGTGAAGATCAGCGGCATGAACTGGAACAGTTTGGCCTGCATCGGATCGGGCGGCGGCGGGTTGAGTTTTTGCTGGCCCCACATGGTAAATCCCATGATCAGCGGCCAAGCGCCGAGATGCAGCAGCGGCGAGACGGTGGCGGGGTCGAACGGGATCAGCCCGAAGAGGTTGAACACGTTGGTCGGGTCCACCGCCGACAGGTCGCGAATCCAGCCGAAGAACGGCGCCTGACGCATTTCGATGGTGACGAAAATCACCTTGTAGAGCGAGAAGAATACTGGAATCTGCAACAGCATCGGCAGGCAGCCGCTGGCCGGGTTGACCTTCTCCAGCTTGTAGAGCCGCATCATCTCGCCCTGCAGCTTTTGCGGCTCGTCCTTGTACTGCTCGCGCAGCGCCGTCATTTTCGGCGCCAGCAGCTTCATCTTGCTCATCGAGCGGTACGAGTAGTTGGCCAGCGGGAAGAACAGCAGCTTTATGAACGCGGTAAAGATCAGGATGGCGATGCCGAAGTTGCCGGTGTGGCGGTCCAGCCAGTCGATGGCATAGAAGAACGGCCGGGTGATGAACCAGAACCAGCCGAAATCCACCGCTTTCCAGAAACCGGGGATGCCGTACTCGGTCTCGTAGTGATCCAGCAGGTGCACTTCCTTGGCGCCGGCGAACAGCCGCATCACGGTGGTGGCATCGCCCGCAGGCGGCACGGCGACCGGAGAGGCGGCGCTGAAATCGGTCTGATAGCCGTCCGCCTGGGTGCCATTGGACAGCCGGTCGACGACGTGGCGGAAGGTGGCGGTGACGGTCTGGCCCTGTGCGGGCACCAGGGCGGCCAGCCAGTATTTGTCGGTGATCCCCGCCCAGCCGTTGGTGGCGGTGGTGGTGAAGGCCACGCCGCCGTTCTTGTCGCCCTCGCTCTTGGCGGTGCTGTATTTCACTTCTTGCAGGCGGCCGTCGAGAACGCCGATCAGGCCCTCGTGCAGGATGTAGTAGCCGGCCACTTGCGGCGTGTAGCCGCGCAGGATGCGCGCCCAGGGCGTCAGTGTCACCGCCGCCGCCCCCGCGTTGCGCACGCGCTGCTGCACGGTGAACATGTAGTTGTCGTCGATCGACAGGGTGATCTCAAAAGTCTGGCCCTGGCCGTTGTCCCAGCTCAGCGTCACCGGCCTGTCGGTCGACAGCGTGTCCGACGACGCGGTCCACAGCGTGTCGCTGTCCGGCAATTTGACGCCGGTATCGCCGCCGGCGGCGGACCAGCCGAACTGCGCGTAATATGGCTGCGGATCGCTCTTCGGCTCCAGCAGGCGCACCAGCGGGCTGTCAGGAGCCAGCGTCTCGCGAAAGTCGCGCAGCACCAGGTCGTCCAGCCGCGCACCGACCAAACTCATGCTGCCCTGCACCCGCGCCCCGGCGATTTTGAGACGCGGCACCGCCTGCGGCGTCGCCACCGGGGCCTGGCCGGCGTCCTGCGGCACCACGCCGATCGTATTCGAGGGTTTCGGCGCGGTCTCGGTCGGCGTGGGCGCTGCCACGCGCGACGGGGGGTGGTGCGGCGTCGGGAGCAGGATCTGAGAAATGGCCAGAATCACCACCGAAATGGCGATGGCGAGAAACAGGCGTTTTTGATCCATCACCCGACAGTCCGGCAAAAGGGTACGGGCGGCACCGGGTCGTTGCCGCCCGGATGCCATGGATTGCAGCGCAGGGTGCGGCGCACCGCCAGCCAGCCGCCACGCGCGGCGCCGTGACGCGCGATCGCCTCCAGCGCATAGCAGCTGCAACTCGGCTCGAACCGGCACTGGCCGCCCAGCAGCGGCGCTGCCGTCCAGCGGTACAAATGCACCGCACCGCTCAGCGCCATCGCCGCCGGGCTCACGTTTTTACTCCGCACCGTTTCAGCGCCTGGCGCACATCCTCCGTCAGCGCTCGGAACGGGCGTGCGCGCGTGGCATCGCGGCCGATCAGCACTAGGTCGGCGCCGGTGACGGGCGCTTCGGAAAAGACCAGCCTCGCCGCTTCGCGCAGGCGGCGGCGGGTCCGGTTGCGCACCACCGCGTTGCCGACCTTCTTGGTGACGGTGAACCCGATGCGCGCCGGCCCTGCATCGTCGCGAGGGAGGGCTTGCAGCACCAGCCCCGGCAACGCCGCCTTGCGGCCGCGACCGGCCACGCGCAGAAACTCGGCGCGGCGCTTCAGTTTTTGTGGTTTCGGCACGGCGGTCATGCGCTGCCCGCCCTGATGCGCAAGAGTGGGGCGGACAAATACGTCAAGCCGAGAGGCGCTTGCGCCCCTTGGCCCGGCGATTGGCGAGCACTTTGCGGCCGCCCACGGTGGACATGCGCTCGCGAAACCCGTGGCGCCGCTTGCGGACCAGCTTGGATGGTTGATAGGTGCGCTTCACGATGCTCTCCGGCAGAGGTTTTTCGGCGTCCGGTCGCTGGACCACATGGGCGCACGACGCAGGACGCGCGGCGCGTTTTTGGCGCGCGCGACAGGCGCGGGCTTATAGGAGCGGGAGCATTTGCGCGTCAACCTTGGTCATTGCCGGGAGCCCAGGCCGGTTCTTGGCAGTGCTGTCGTGAGCCGGGAAACCCCCGTCGCACGCTGGCGCGCGGCGAAGCTTGCCGCGGTCGCAGCGGATTTGAGCCGCCTCGGCCACGACCTGCGCGGCATTCTGGCTCCGGCGCTGCTGGCTGCGGAGCGGGCTCAGGTGAGCCCGGATGCCAACGCGAGCCGGGCCGCGGAGGTCATGGTGCGCGCAGTGGACCGGGCGACCGAGGCGCTGAATGCGACACTTGCGATGCTGCGGGACGGGTTGCCCGCGACGGATCGCAGGCGGCTCGGAATTCGGGCGATCATCGAAACCGTGCCGGCAAGCGGACTTTCGGTTCGCAACACGGTGCCCGCGGATGCATTTGCGCTGGCCGATCCGGCGCAGCTTGTCGAGGCGCTGTCGTGCCTGTTCGCCCATGCCCGGACCCAGGGCGCCGCGACAGCGACCGTCGCCCTTTTGCCGCAGGAGCACATGGCGGCGCTGCGCATTTCTCATGATGGTGGCCCGGCCGCGGACACGGGCGACCCGTTCGCGTTTCCCAGCGAGCCAGAATACGCTTTGGACCTGCCGATTGCCTGCGAACTGGCACGCGCCATGCGCGGTACCCTGGTTCGCGCCGACGGCACCGCCTTCGATCTGTCTCTGCCAACGGCCGATTTTGGGTCATAGCGGCTCTCGGCCCGGAAGACGGTGTTCGCTGGCTGTCGAGACGCGCGCGAGGTTCTGCGATGCGCGCCGTTGTGTCAGCCAAACAGTTTGAGCCCGATGATGAGACTGGCGATAACAATGAGCCCGCCGGCACCTCTGATAGTCAGGTCGCGGGCGGTGATCTCGATCTTGCGATCCAGCAATTCGATCTTGCGGTCCAGCGTAGCGGCCGCGCTATTAAGGTCCCTCCCCAGCATGGTAACCGCTTCGTTGAGGTCCGCCTTGGTAGCGAACGTTTCGAACAGGGCATCGCGCAGCGCTTCAGCGTGCGCCCGAGCGACGCCTTCGTCCACTCCGGCATGCTTGAGGCGATCCGACATAAAGCAGCCGGTCGAACGTCATGCCGGTCTCCCGGCGGGCTGGGTGCGGCGGTCCAAAACGTCAAAGTGGGCCGCGCGGGCATCGAACCCCGAAAGCACCGCCCGTGCGGCCTCGGGCACATGCGCCACCTCGTAATCCTCGCCCATGAACGCCCGCACCGAGCCCAAATCGTCGAACCACATCAGCGTGGTGAATTCGGCACCGCCCTCGGCCAGTTCGCGCCGCATCAGGTCGATCGCCCGAAACCCAGGAATGCGGCGCGCCTCGATACCGGGAATCACCTGCCCGCGCACGATTGCCTCATAGCGAGGCGCATTCTCCGCCGTAGTGCGCCCGCGCCAGATGCGGCAGATCACTCCGCGGTTTCCGGCTCCCGCTCGGCACCGCCCTCGTCGGCGTCGCCTTCCGGTTTTGGCAACGCTGGCAGAGCGGCCTCGACGATCTCGAAATCGAGTTTCCCGTCCTTCAGCGTCACCTTTACCGCGCCGCCCTTCACCAGTCGGCCGAACAGCAGTTCTTCGGCCAGCGCTTTCTTGATGTGCTCCTGGATCACCCGGGCCAGCGGGCGCGCACCATACAGCCGGTCATAGCCGCGCTCGGCCAGCCACTCCTTTGCCGCCGATGACAGCTCGATGGTGACGTTGCGGTCCGCGAGCTGCGCCTCCAGCTGCATGACGAACTTTTCCACCACTCGCCCGACGATTTCGGGAGTCAGCCCGGAGAAGGCGATCACCGCGTCCAGCCGGTTGCGGAATTCCGGCGTGAACATGCGCTTGATCGCGTCCTCGTCCTCGCCCTCCCGCACATCGCGGCCGAACCCGATGGCCTCGCGCGCCATGTCCGAGGCGCCGGCATTGGTGGTCATGATCAGGATCACGTTGCGGAAATCGACCGTCTTGCCGTTGTGATCGGTCAGCTTCCCGTGATCCATCACCTGCAGCAGGATGTTGAACAGGTCGGGATGGGCTTTTTCGATCTCGTCCAGCAGCAGCACGGTGTGCGGGTGCTGGTCGATCGCGTCGGTCAGCAAGCCGCCCTGGTCGAATCCAACATAACCGGGGGGCGCGCCGATCAGGCGCGAGATGGAGTGACGCTCCATGTACTCGCTCATGTCGAACCGCGTCAGCTCGATGCCGAGGGTGCTGGCAAGCTGACGCGCAACCTCGGTCTTGCCCACGCCGGTAGGGCCGCTGAACAAATAATTTCCGATCGGCTTTTCCGGTTCCCGCAGGCCGGCCCGGGAAAGTTTGATAGCCGCGGACAGCGCCTCGATGGCACGGTCCTGGCCGAACACCATGCTTTTGAGGTCGCGTTCCAGATTGCGCAGCGTCTCCTTGTCGTCCGCGGACACGCTCTTGGGCGGAATGCGCGCGATTTTCGCGACAATCTCTTCCACATCGCGTAGCGTGACGGTCTTGCGTCGCTTGTGCTCCGGCTGGAGCATGCGGCTGGCGCCCACCTCGTCGATCACGTCGATCGCTTTGTCGGGCAGTTTCCGGTCATGGATGTATTTCGCCGACAGCTCGACCGCGCCGCGGATTGCCTCCTCCGTATAGCGCACCTTGTGATGGCGCTCGTAATTGGTCTTCAGACCGCGCAGAATTTTGACCGCATCTTCCGGGGTCGGCTCGTTCACGTCGATCTTTTGGAACCGCCGCACCAGCGCGCGATCCTTTTCGAAGTAATTGCGGAATTCCTTGTAGGTGGTGCTGCCGATGCAGCGCAGATTGCCGGAGGCCAGGGCCGGTTTCAGCAGATTGCTGGCATCCATCGCACCGCCGCTCGTGGCGCCCGCGCCGATCACGGTGTGGATTTCGTCGATGAACAGCACCGCGTTCTGCTGCTGCTCGAGCTCGGTTACGACCGCCTTCAGCCGCTCCTCGAAATCGCCGCGATATCGGGTTCCGGCGAGCAGCGCGCCCATGTCCAGCGCGTAGATCGTGCTCTTGGCCAGCACGTCCGGCACGTCGCCCTCGACGATGCGCTTGGCGAGACCCTCGGCAATGGCGGTCTTGCCGACGCCCGGATCGCCAACGTACAGCGGGTTGTTCTTGGTGCGCCGGCATAGGATCTGGATGGTCCGCTCGATCTCCGTCTCGCGGCCGATCAGCGGGTCGATTTTGCCGGCTTGGGCCTTTTTGTTGAGATTCACGCAATAGTTGGAGAGTGCGTCCTGGCCGCGCCGCCCCGGCTTCTCCTCGCGCTCGCCCTCTTCCTTACCTTCCCCGCCCGAGGCGCCCTGGACCGGCCTTGTCTGGCCGCGGCCGGGGGCCTTGGCAATGCCGTGGCTGATGAAATTGACGGCGTCGAGTCGCGTCATGTCCTGCGTCTGCAAGAAATAGACCGCGTGGCTTTCCCGCTCGCTGAACAGGGCCACCAGCACGTTGGCGCCGGTCACTTCCTCCCTTCCCGAGCTTTGAACGTGGATCGCCGCCCGCTGGACCACCCGCTGAAAACCCGCCGTCGGCTTCGGCTCACCCGGGCGGTCGGTCGCCAGGCCCGCCAGATCCTTGTCTAAAAATTCGACCAGCTCGCCCCGGAGTTTTTCAATGTCCACGCCGCAGGCCCGCAGAACGGTTGCCGCGTCGTTGTCGTCCAGCAAACCCAGCAGCAGGTGTTCCAGCGTGGCATATTCGTGCCGCCGCTCGCTGGCTATCCCCAGGGCCCGGTGGAGAGTCTGCTCAAGATTGCGGGACAGCATGGCACGCTCCTCATTCAGATCGGGCACGGCACCCGCCCGGCTTCGGGCGGGCTCGAGAACCGGCGGCACGGCGCGATACCCGGAAGCTGTATTCACCTTCAGGTAGGCGCCGCGCCGTTCCCACCGATATAGTGTGGCCAAACGCGCCGACGCGCATCAGGATTTTGTGGCAGTAACACTTAAAAATCGCCGAGGGCCCGTGCACCCGCCTGAACGCCCGGGCCGCCCTTCCGCGGCCGGGCGCTGCTGATCCGGACCATCAGTCTTTTTCGATCGTGCACTGCAGCGGGTGCTGGTTTTGTCGCGCCAAATCCATCACTTGCGTGACCTTGGTCTCGGCAACCTCATAGGTGAAGACGCCGCAGACGCCGACGCCGCGCCGATGCACGTGCAGCATGATACGCGTTGCTTCTTCGCGCGATTTCTGGAAAAACCGTTCCAAAACGTGAACGACAAATTCCATCGGCGTGTAATCGTCATTGAGCATCAGCACTTTGTACATCGCCGGCTTACGAGTTTTAGGCCGCGCCTTGACCACGACGCCGGTGCCGGGTCCCTCGCTACCGTCGCGGCCGCCGTCTTCGCGCCGGCCGCTGTCGCGTCGCGCTTGGGGCCAGTCGTCGGCACCCCACCAAAGTCCAAACAAGAAACGCGGCAGCCGCAGGCCCATCGCTCGCATTGCTTCTCCGGGCCGGACCGAGTTCGGACCCATCCGCGCGCCCAGCACGCGATCCGGTCTTTCTCAGAATATCGGAAATCGCCCCCCGCCGGGAAGGGGCACGATCACCGCCCGCTCTAGATGTAATGCAGCGCCCAACTCCGGAAGCCAGACCCGAGAGGCTGCACATGGGGTAAGACCCGTACAGTCAACGGCCCGGAGGGTTGACCTCCGGGCCGCCGTAGCCGGATACGGCGCAAAAGCCGTATTTGGGGGACTAGTGCCGTCTCAGACGGCCGGCCGGCTAAAACGCTCGGCTGCGACCGACATGCGGGCGGTGATCGGCGCCAGCGCCTGCTCCGCCAGCTTAAGCGAGGCATCGGTAATCTTGCCGCTGTCCGCCACTGCCTTCTCGAACGCGGTGCGCGCCAGGGTCGACTGCAGTTCCGCTGCCTCGCGCAGCGACTTCACGCTTGCCAGCGCCTTGAAGGTGCTGACCGTTTGCTCGATCTGGGCCTGTGCGCTGTCGGCTACGGTCTTGCCAAGGTCCTGCAAGCCGCTGGCCCAAATCTGGCTGGACTTCACGAACGCCTCGACATTGCCCTGCCCGAATGTCATCAGTTCTTCCGCCGTCGTCATCGCTCTCTCCATGGTTGTCTTGATATGCTGCTCGACTTGCTTCGTTCCCGCCTTGACCGGCGCGGGGACCAGCGTCCGAGTTTGGTTCGATGTCGCTGGAGCGGGCACCTTCACAGGTATTTCGGGATCCAGCTTGGGCATCATGGCGCTTGGCGCCGGTGCCGCCGCATCGACGGACTTCGCCACCGACTTCGTGGTCTCCGTCACCGCTTTGACCGCGTCGTCGATCAACGCCGCGCCGACCTCGAGTGGCTTGGCGCCCTCGCTCCCGACACCATCCTCCACCTTCTTCGCCGCCATCGCGTAGCCTCCCATCGCCTCGCTGTTGCATTGCAGCAGA
This sequence comes from uncultured Pseudomonadota bacterium, assembly GCA_963822705.1. GTDB lineage: Bacteria > Pseudomonadota > Alphaproteobacteria > Acetobacterales > Acetobacteraceae > CAVRQM01. Next base: position 249,462 of record CAWGIX010000013.1, on the reverse strand, counting down.
GGGCATTTAGGACAGTGTTCCGGGCCATGCAATAGCCCTTTTTGTGCACTGCACAAAAAATCTTGGCGTAGGCCGGATAGCCGCCCGGCGGAGGGTCACTGTGAACGTGCTGGCAAATGCATGCAAAACTCGATCCTAAGACCCTCATTTCGCTGCTATCCGGTCTGATTTCTGCTGGACAGCCCGACAGCCCCGCGGCTAGGGTCCGCCGCGCGGGGCGAACGGGAGAGACCCACCATGGTCCATCCGATGCGGGCGGGTGTTGCGAGTACAGGATTCTGGCGTCGGGCCCCGAGCTGGGTTCTCGGGCTGGTTCTCTGTCTCTTCTCCGCCCTCCAGGCCCCAGCGGCGTACGCACAGATCGGATCGGATCGCTACAGCTCGCTCGTCATGGACACGGCGAGCGGCGCAGTGATCTCCGCCATTAACCCCGATGAGCCGCGCTATCCGGCCAGCCTGACAAAAATGATGACGCTGTACATGGCGTTCGAGGCGCTGCGCGACCGCCGGATCTTTCTCGAGCAGATAGTCCCGGTCAGCCTGCACGCCGCGTCGATGCCGCCTTCCAAACTCGGGTTGCTGCCGGCCAGCCGGCTGACCGTGGAGGAGGCGATCGAGGCGCTCGTCACCAAGTCCGCCAACGATGCCGCCGCCGCTCTGGGTGAAATGCTCGCCGGCGGGGACGAACAGCGGTTCGCCCAGTTGATGACTCTGCGCGCGCGGGGCTTGGGGATGACCCATACCGTGTTTCGCAATGCGTCAGGTCTGCCCGACCCGGACCAGACCAGCACCGCCCGCGACTTGGCCTGGCTCGCGCGGCACCTGATCCAGGATTTTCCTGTGGAATACCGGTATTTCAGCATTCCGAGCTTCGTCTATCACGGCCGGTTGATCCCTAATCACGACCACATGCTGCAGAACTACCCTGGGGCAGATGGCATCAAGACGGGCTACACCGAGGCATCCGGCTGCAACCTTGTGACCTCGGCCTTGCGCGGCGAGGTGCGCCTGATCGGCGTAGTTCTGGGTGCCGCGCACACGACGGAGCGCGATCAGCACATGGCGGCCCTGCTGGATGCGGGATTTGAGCAGCTTGGTGTTCCGGTAGCGTCCTACCGAGAACGGTCGCCCCTTTCGGCGGGCAGGATGGAATTGGTGAGCAGCGCGCAGGGCGCCACGCTGTCCCTGGCGCCGGCAACCCCGGCGGTGCGCGCCGCATCCGTTCGCTCGCTCGGCCGCTGGCATGCGCTGCCGCTCGCTTCGGGTAGGCCGACCATTTCGTCGGCACGCGGGGCGGTGCACGGTCACGTGCCGCCAGTTCTGACCCATACCCAGCGTTTGATGCTGCCGCGCGTACGCCCGGACGCAAGAACGCTGGGCAACTCTTCCGGTTAGGCCAGGCACCACGGCTCTCGCCCTTGCGCCGGCACGGCCGGTTGCGCATCTTTGGGCAGGACGGCGGCAGGGATTGACGGAACGATCGATGGACGGCGGGACGGAGACGCGACGCATCACTCTGTACCGCCCGGAGGATTTCGACGGCATGCGCCGGGCGGGCCGGCTCGCGGCGGCCACGCTCGACATGGTGGCAGCGCATGTCCGGCCGGGGGTCTCCACCGCCGAGCTAGACCGGCTGTGCCACGATTTTATCCTGCGGCACGGGGCGGTCCCGGCCCCGCTGGGCTATCGCGGCTACCCGAAGTCGATCTGCACCTCCATCAACCACGTGGTCTGCCACGGCATCCCCGGCGACCGGCGCCTGGCCTCGGGCGACGTGCTCAACATCGACGTCACCGTGGTGCTGGACGGCTGGCACGGGGACAGCAGCCGGATGTACGTGGCCGGCCAGCCGTCCACCCGCGCGCGCAACCTGATGGACGTGACCTATGAGGCGCTGCTGCGCGGTGTGGCGGCGGTGCGCCCCGGTGCTACGTTGGGCGATGTCGGACACGCCATTCAGTCGTTCGTCGAGTTGCACCGGTTCAGCGTTGTGCGCGATTTCTGCGGTCACGGCATCGGCCGCCACTTTCACGAAGCGCCGAATGTTCTGCATTTCGGCAAGCGCGGCGACGGGACCGTGCTTCGCCCGGGCATGTTTTTTACCGTCGAGCCGATGGTCAACGCCGGCCGACCGGAAGTGAAGGTACTTGACGACGGCTGGACCGCGGTGACTCGCGACCGCAGCCTGTCGGCCCAGTTCGAGCATATGGTCGGCGTCACCCAGGACGGCGTGGAGATTTTTACTCGTTCGCCCGGGGGCCTTCACAAACCGCCCTACGCTCTGGCCGCCTGAGTCCCGGTTGAAGCGGGATTGATGGGGGATTGACGCCGGATTGGCGTCGGCTCCGCTTGGCCGGGTGCAAGATCGTGGTCATGGGAAAACCCCGCGGGATGGCCGAGCAGACGTCCGGGCTGGAACTGCTGGAACCGTCGCGGCCGGACCAGGATGCTGCAGCGCTGGGTGCGGAGGGTCATCGCGCCCGCATGCGCACTCGCTTGCTGGCTGCCGGTCCGGGGGCGCTGGCCGACCATGAGCTACTGGAAATGGTGCTGTTTCTGGCCCTGCCGCGGCGTGACACGAAACCGATCGCCCGGCTGCTGCTGTCGCGTTTCCGCAGTTTTGCGGATGTGATCGCAGCACCCCTGGCCGATCTGCGCCGTGTCGACGGGCTGGGGGAGGCCGGGGCTGCGGCGCTCAAAACCGTTCACGCCGCGGCGCTTCGCTTGGCCCGGGCCGAGATCATGGACCAGCCGGTGCTCGGCAACTGGGACCGGCTCATGGAATACCTCACTGCGGTCCTCGCGCGGGAAAAGATCGAGCAGTTCCGCATCCTGTTCCTCGACGCCCGCAACCGCCTGCTGGCCGACGAGGCCCAGGCGCGCGGCACGGTCAACCACACGCCGGTGTATCCGCGCGAGGTGGTCAAACGTGCCCTGGAACTGCACGCAACCGCATTGATTCTGGTGCACAACCACCCGAGCGGCGATCCCACGCCGTCGCGAGCCGATCTGGACATGACCATGGAGATCCAGGCCGCCGCCCGCGCGCTGTCCGTGGTGCTGCACGACCATGTGGTGGTGGGTAACGGACGCTGGCTGAGTTTCAGGCGCGAGGGCCTGCTATAGCAGAGGAGGCCGCCTCCAGATGCCAGCCGGTTAGAGCGTAACATTACCGTTATGAGCGACTGCCGGTAACTGGCTGCCTGATCTCGTTTACGTCTGTATGAGTTTGATCGAAGGCGTTTGGCGCTCGAAGCTGCAGGGATTGCAGTGTGCAATAAATACTCGAAAAGGGGTGGGACATGCCTGACCCGAATGGCTCGATTACGCTCGTCGACGGCCCGTCGGTCCAGATCGCCGGTCCGGGGAGCTTTGATTACGCCTCCGTCGAGACCTTGCTCGGCGCGAAACTGACGATCATGCCCGACGGTCACGGCGGCACGACTCTCGGCGTCGCCTGCTTTCTGCCGGACACCCACATCCTGACCGAAACCGGCGAGCGGCTGGCGCGCGACATCGCCGTCGGCGACCGGCTGATGACCCCGTCCGGCGAGGCCAAGCCGGTGAAGTGGGTCGGGCGGCGCAGCTACTCGGCCGAGATGACTGCCGAAAACCCCGATTTCGCGCCAATCCTGGTCAAGCAGGGGGCCTTGGGCGACAACCTGCCGCAACGCGATCTGTATATCTCGCCGTGCCACGCGCTGCATTTCGACGGCGTGCTGGTGGGGGCGGGCGACTTGGTCAACGGCGTGTCCATCATCCGCTGCGCGGCGGACCGGCCCGTCGAGTACCTCAACTTCGAGTTCGCCGACCGCGACATGATCTTTGCCGAGGGAGCCGTCGCCGAGACCGGCGTCTTCGGGGGCGCGGACACGGTGTACGACAACTGGCAGGAATACGCCGAGCTGTATCCTCACGAAGCTCGGGAACTGCACCCCCCGCGCTACACGATACCGCGCCTCGATTGCGGTTTTGCGGTCGAGAAAATCCGTCGGGCTATCAATGAACGTGCCGGCATCCACATTGCGCCCGATGCAGAACTGGGTTCCCTCCAGGGGCGGATCGGGCAGTGCGACGTCGGCGTCATTGAGGGCGTGGCCTGGAACAGCGGCTCCCCGGTCGCCGCGGTGCTGGAATTGACCATCGACGACGAGGTCGTCGGCGAAATCATCGCCAACCACTATCGGCCGCGCCGCGTCGCCGATGCGCACGGTCTCGGCTATTGCGGCTTCAAGGTAAAGCTGCCCGGGCTGTCGCCGCACCGGCGGCACGTAGTGAGCGTCCGGCGTGCCGAAGACGGGGTTGAGTTGTCCGGTTCGCCGTATATGCTGGAAGCGGCATCGGAGTTGACCGGCGCGGGCGGCAAGGTTTTGGCCAAGGCGCTCCACAAGGCTGCAACCCGTTCGTCCGTCGCGAATTTGGACCGGGCGGTTGTGCTTCTGGCGGCCAAGGCGGAGGCGCTGCTTCAGGCTCGGGCCGATCTGGCGGGGCAGCGGGCCGTGCGGACGGCGGGCAGCATGCCGAATGGCTGGAGTGAACCGGTTGGTCATCCTGAGATCAAACACCAGGCTGCCTGATCTGACTGCGCCCATATGGGCGGCCTGAAGGGTCGCTTGACTCGCGCCGATCGGAAAGGCGTCTGGGGCTGGGCCCTGGACGCCTCTTCTGATGAAAAGACGACTGTCGAAGTCGTGGTCGACGGCGTGGTCGCCGGCCGGGTAATGGCGCACGACCCGCGTCCAACCGTCACGGTTTTGCCGCCGGAGCGGCGCGATTGCGGCTTTCAGCTGCTGTTCCCCCTGGGCTTGTCGGCGCTGTCGCGCCACGAGGTTCGGGCGCGTCGCGCCGAGGACGGGCAGGAGCTGAAGGGGTCGCCTATTGTCGTCGAGCGGTCGGCGACCGTCGACGCCGCTCTGGAGCAGACTATCGACAACGCGGTGCATGCAGCGATCGAGACCGCCAGCACCCCCGGCGACCTGGACCAGGCGCTCCGCTTCATCACCGAACAGATCGAGCATCTGATCACCGCCCGAGCGCTGACGCCGGATGCCGAGGGCGCACCGATCCCGGCTTCATTCACGGCACTTCGCCAGCGTCTGAGTGCGGCCGTGGCCGCGCCTGTCGAGCCGATTGCCGGATTTGCGGAAACGAACCCTGCGGGCGAGGCCGCGCGGCGGGTGCTCGTCGTCAGCGATGCCGCCGCAGACCCCGGCGGGAGCGAGCGCGGGTTGCTGGCGCATATCGAATCGATGGTGCGGCTGGGGCTGCGCGTGGAGTTCGCGCAGGCGGATCACGACGGCAAGCCGAACGCTTTCACTGCCGCCGTGCAGGCGGCGGGTGCCGCGGTGCGTTCCCCGCCTCTGGACCTCTCGGTCGAGGACATCTTGAAGCGGGATCGCGGCCTGTTCGATGTAGTGATGCTGCACCGGATCGAGATGTATGAGCGATACGCCGCGCTGACACGGCACTACTGTCCCCCGACGCGCATCGTCTACAGCATTGGAACCTTGGGGTTCGTTGACCTGACCAGGCGGGCGGTGTTGCAGCAGTGGCAGGCGGGCCTGGCCACGGCACGCGCTTTGCGCGAGCGCGAGCTGCTGGCAGCCCTCTCGGCCGACGTGGTTCTGGCGCATTCCGTATTCGAAGCGGCGTCATTGCGTGAGAGCGCGCCTCAGGTGACAACGCACGTCATCGGCTGGCCGGCGCCACGTCCCCCGGTGCGTCGGCCATTTGCCGCGCGGGCCGATATCGGGTTTTTGGGCGATTATCGCCGTTCCCCGGACCTCGACGCCGCGACTTGGCTCGCGCAGGAAATCATGCCCGAGGTGCGAAAACTCAACCCGTCGATACGATGCCTGATGAGCGCAAGCCACCTTCCTGCGTCGCTGCGCAGCTTTTCCGACCGGGGGGTCGTGGTGGTCGAGCCGCTGATCGAATCAGATAAGTTCGACCAGATTTTGGATCACGTGCGGGTCACCGTGGCGCCGTTCCGCAGCGGCTCCGGCCTGATCGCGGGGGTGGTGGCCAGCCTCGCCGCCGCCGTGCCTTGTGTTGGCACGCCGGTCGGGCTGGAGGGATTGGCACTGCCGGACGTTTTGCAGGCGTGCCGTACCGACGGAGCTGCCGCGCTCGCGACGGCCATCGTGCGGCTGCACGACGACGCCAACGTGAGCACCGCCTGCGCGAAGGCGGGGCTGCAACTCGCGGAAAAGGAGTTTTCGGTGGGGACGATCGACCGCCGGATGCGGAACGTCGTGGGCGTGGTGCCGGGTGCGGAGCCCGAACTGGCTGGCGAGGCGCGTGACCCGGCGGTCGCGGTCCACTAACGCATGGGCGGGCCTTCGGGGCGGGTTCCCGCCGGACGCTTGCTCTGGCCGCTTGTGCCTCCAACCTGACCCGGTAAATCGGAAAGCCTCTCACCCCTGGCATGAGCAATCTCTATGACCGCGATATCGTCGAGTGGGCCGAGCACCAAGCGGCGCTGCTGCGGCGGCTGGGCGCCGGCGAGGCCGTCAACGAACAGCCGGACTGGCCCAACCTGGTCGAGGAGGTTGAGAGCGTGGGCCGCGAGCAGGTCAATGCCGTCGAAAGTCTGCTGGTCCAGGCCATGCTGCACAGGTTGAAAGTGCAAGCCTGGCCGCAGTCCAGCGAGGCCAAGCATTGGCAACGCGAGGCGCGCGGTTTCCAATCCGAAGCGGCGGCACGGTTTGCACCCTCCATGCGATCAAGGATCGACCCGGCAAAGCTCTGGCGACGCGTCCTGGTGCAGTTCCCCGACGAGATCGACGGCCAGCCCCCGCGGGAATTGCCCGAGGCCTGCCCGTGGTCGCTCGACGACCTCGTTGCAGAGTTGTGACGGTGTTCTTGGCGTAAGCATGCGACACCACTCGACGCGACGGCGGACCTCGTCCTTTAATGCCAGAGGCTCCGGAGCGTGGAGGGAGCATGGACGGACGAAAGCGACTGGCCTGGGGCGCGGCCCCCGCGTGACCGCGTCGCTGTCTCTGTCGGGCGTCACCGCGTTCTACGGCGCCATCCAGGCGCTGAAAGGCGTCGACCTGGAGGTGCAGCCGGGCGAGATCGTGACGCTGATCGGCGCCAACGGGGCCGGCAAATCCACGCTGATGATGACCATCTGCGGCAGCCCGCGCGCCCGCTCCGGCCGGATCGTGCACGAGGGCGAGGAGATCACGAACCTGGCTACGCACGAGATCATGCGCCGTGCCATCGCCCAGTCGCCCGAGGGACGGCGCATCTTTCCGCGCATGACGGTGCGGGAGAATCTGGTGCTGGGGGCAGCGCGGCGCACGCCGGCCGAGGCGTCGGAGACCATGGAGCAGGTGTTCGCGCTGTTCCCGCGCCTGCAGGAGCGCGAGGGCCAGCGTGGCGGCACGCTATCCGGCGGCGAGCAGCAGATGCTGGCCATCGCCCGCGCGCTGATGAGCCGTCCCCGGTTGCTGTTGCTGGACGAGCCGTCGCTGGGCCTGGCCCCACTGGTGGTGCGGCAGATCTTTTCGGCGATCCGCGACTTGAACCGCGAGACCGGGCTGACCGTGCTGCTGGTGGAGCAGAACGCCTTCCAGGCGCTGCGTCTCGCGCATCGCGGCTACGTGCTGGTGAACGGCAGCATCACCATGGCCGGCACTGGGGCGGAATTGCTGGCGCGCCCGGAAATACGGGCGGCGTATCTTGAAGGGGGGCACTGACGGCCCGCTCCGCCCTGCGCCTAGCCGTTTGCGAACCCCGCGTCTCGTGCGGGCATTGCCAACGCGTTCCTGCCGGACAAGCTGCCCGACACTTTCAAGGACGCGATCTTTTCGCACTCCTGCCGAGCTTTCCCCTGATCGCTCGAGCGCCTGAAAATTATAATCGATCGTGACGGGCTACTTTCTCGGCCCGTGGCTTACCACCCGTTTACCCGCGGCCACACATCCGTCACCTCCTGGCTCCCATCCACCACGAAATAGCGATCGTGGGCGGACGCGGTGAGGCAAACGTGGTTCACCGCCAAACGCACCTTGTCGCCCAAGGCGGGCAAGGCGGACGTGGCCGGCTCCAACTCCACGACGGCGTGCTCCTGCCACACCGCGCGCACCATCGCGTGGCCGAACCGCGCCCTGCCATCAAGGCCCAGCATCAACCCGAACCCCGCATCGCGCGCCGTAGTGGCCGTGCCGCGGTCTTTTGACAGCGCGATGGCTCCTGCGTCCAGCAGCACCCGGCCGGCACCGCCGATCGGTGCCGGGCTGCGACCGATGACGCTGGCGAGCACCGTCACCGCCATGTCGTCCAGCCCGTGCGAGCCGATCGCGTACTGGAACAGGTCGCCGAACATGTAGACGCCTGCGCGCAGCTCGGTTACGCCGGCCAAGTCCGGGGCATGCAGCGCGGTGGGCGTGCTGCCCATCGAGACAATGCCGACCTTATGGCCCAGTGCCACTAGGCGCCGCGCCGCCTCTACCACGCCGGCGCACTCGACCTCAGCAATGCGCGCCACCTCGGCCGGATCGCGCGCGGCATAGCTGTGCCCGGCATGGGTCATAACCCCGACCAGCTGCTTGCCGAGCCTTGCGGCCAGCTCCGGCAACAGCGGATCGTCCGGAGCCACGCCGCCGCGCCCTTCGCCGGTGTCGATCTCGATCAACGCCGCCGGTGTTGAGGGGTGCGCCGCGATCGCGGCCGCGCCGTCGGGATCGTCGGTCACCACCATCACCGAGGCGCCGGCGTGGTTCAGTTTTGCCACCTGATCCAGCTTTTGCGGGGTGATGCCAACAGCATACAAGATGTCGGTCACGTCATGACCGGCAAAATACTCGGCCTCGGCCAGCGTTGAGACGGTAATGCCGCCGCCACGAAAAGCGTCCGCCTCGCGCGCTACCTCAAAAGCCAACCGCGCCACGTCGATGGATTTCGCGGTTTTCATGTGCGGCCGCAGCGCCACGCCCTGTGCAGTGGCGATGGCCTGCATCCGGCGCAGATTGCGCAACAGCACGGCCCGGTCGAGCACCAGGCAGGGCGTCGGCAGGTCGGCCAGCCGCATCAGGCCATTCTCACCGCCCGCCCATGCCGCAACGGGGCCGGGCAGGCAAGCCAATATTCCTATTCCGCCGCGGCGCTGGACCACAACACGGTTTCTGGCCGACAAGCCGCCGCCATGCAGATTTTCCGGACCTGGCACGACCTGCCGCTGGCCGCGCGGGGCGCCACCGTGGCGCTGGGCAATTTCGACGGCGTGCATCTGGGCCACGCTCGGGTGCTGCGCGCCGCCCACGCCGCCAGACCTGAGGCGCCGCTGGGAGTGCTGACGTTCGAGCCGCATCCGCGCGAGCATTTCCGGCCGGAGGATCCGCCGTTCCGCTTGACCTTGTCGGCCGAGCGGGCGCGGCTTCTGGCGGAACTCGGGGTGCAGGTGATTTATGAGCTGACATTCGACACGGCGTTCAGCCTGATAAGCGCCGAAAGTTTTGTGGCCGACATCCTGCATGCCGGACTGGAGGTGCGGCACTTGGTGTGCGGCCCCGATTTCGCGTTCGGCCACCGCCGCGGCGGTGATGTGCCGTTCTTGGCCCGGCACAGCGAGCGGCTCGGCATTGGCCTGACCGTGGTCAGCCCGGTTGCGGACGATGCCGGCCCGATTTCCTCCTCGCGCATTCGCCGGGCGCTCCAGGACGGCTATCCCGAGCGGGCCTCCGCCTTGCTTGGCCGGCCCTGGACGATCACGGGCACGGTGGAGGCGGGCGACCGGCGCGGGCGCACCTTGGGCTTTCCCACCGCCAACATTAGACTGGGCCGCCATCTGGAACCCGCGCGCGGGGTCTACGTGGTGCGGGTGGAAGCGCAGGGCCAGGTCTACGGGGGGGTGGCCAACATCGGCCGGCGCCCCACCGTGGGCGGCGACCCCGAGACCCGGGTGGAGGCGAACCTGTTCGATTTCTCCGGCGACCTGTACGGCACGGAATTGTCGGTGGCCCTGCTGCATTTCCTCCGTCCCGAGCAGCGGTTTGCCGACCTGGACGCCTTGCGCACACAAATTGCCGCTGATTCGCGGGCGGCGCGGGACTGGCTCTCCCCCTTGCGGGAGGGCGGCGGGATGCCATAGCTGCGCCATGGACGATCAGCCGAAAAACCCCGCGACCGAGGTGCGCGACTATCGCGACACGGTATTTTTGCCCACCACTGCGTTCCCGATGCGCGGCGACCTGCCCCGGCGCGAGCCGGCCATGCTGGTCCGCTGGGCCGACATGGAGCTGGGCGACAAACTGCGCGAGGCCGGGCGGGGCCGAAAGAAATTCGTGCTGCATGACGGGCCGATCTACTCCAATGGCAACCTGCATATCGGCCACGCACTGAACCGCATCCTGAAGGATGTTGTTGCGCGAGCGCACAGGATGGCGGGCGAGGATTGCGAATACATTCCCGGCTGGGACTGCCATGGCCTGCCGATCGAGTGGAAGGTCGAGGAGGAATACCGTAAGTCCGGTCGCGACAAGGATGCGGTGCCGATCCTGAAATTCCGCGACGAGTGCCGCCGCTACTCGGCGCATTGGATGGCGGTACAGGGGGAGGAGTTCTACCGGCTGGGCGTGCAGGGCGATTGGGATCACCGCTACGCGACCATGGATTTCTCCTCCGAGGCGGCGATCGCCGAGGAGATCGGCAAGTTCTTGCTGAACGGCGCGCTGTATCGCGACCTGCGCCCGGTGATGTGGTCGCCGGTGGAAAAGACCGCGCTGGCCGAGGCCGAGGTGGAATACCACGACCACACCAGCACCACCGTGTTCGTGCGTTTCCCGCTGGTGGATGGCCCGGGCGATTTGGCCGGTGCCGGCGCCGTGATCTGGACCACCACGCCCTGGACCCTCCCGGCCAACCGGGCCATCGCCTACGGCCCCACCATCGACTATGCGTTGGTGCGCGTCGACAGCGTCTCCGAATCTTCCCGCGCGCGGCCGGGCGAGAAATTGCTGGTGGCGCTCGCACTGTTGCCGCAGGTCTGCGCAGAGGCCGGGGTTGCCACGCATCATGTGCTGAGAGTGATGCCGGGTGTGGATCTGGCGGGTTTGGTCGCGGCGCATCCGCTGCGCGGAAAAGGCTACGACTTTTCGGTGCCGCTGCTGGCCGGCGATTACGTTACCACCGAGCAGGGCACCGGGCTGGTGCACACGGCGCCGAGCCATGGCGAGGAGGATTTTGCCCTCGGCCGCGCGCATGGGCTGGATGTGCCGGACACCGTGGGCGACGGCGGCACGTTCAACGCCTGGGTGCCACTGTTCGCCGGTCTGCACGTGTTCAAGGCGGCCGAACCTATCTGTGCCGCATTGGATGAGGCCGGTGGGTTACTGGCGCGCGGCAAACTGGTGCATCCGTATCCGCATTCCTGGCGCAGCAAGGCGCCGCTCATCTACCGCGCGACGCCGAACTGGTTCATTCGCCTGGACGGACCGGAGGCGATCCGCGCCCGTGCTCTGGCGGCAATCGACACGACGCTGTTCGTCCCCGAAAAGGCGCGGACGCGGCTGGCCAGCATGGTGGCGTCCCGGCCCGACTGGTGCGTCAGCCGCCAGCGCGCCTGGGGCGTGCCGATCGCGGTGTTCGTCGAGCGCGCCACCGGGGAACCGCTGCGCGACGAAACGGTGATGGCGCGCATCGTCGAGGCGTTTCGGGAAGAGGGTGCGGATGCCTGGTATTCCTCCCCGCCCGGGCGGTTTTTGGGCGGGGGCCGCAACCCCGACCAGTACGAACAGGTCACCGACATCGTCGACGTGTGGTTCGAGAGCGGTTCCACGCACGGGTTTGCGCTGCAGGATCGTGGGCTGCCCTGGCCCGCGGATTTGTATCTGGAGGGCTCGGATCAGCATCGCGGCTGGTTCCAGTCGAGCCTGTTGGAGGCCATCGGCACGCGCGGCGCGGCTCCGTTCAAGGCGGTGCTGACGCACGGGTTCACGCTCGACGAGCAGGGCCGCAAGATGAGCAAGTCGCTCGGCAACGGGGTCGAGCCGCAGGACGTGCTGAAACAATACGGCGCCGACATTCTGCGCCTGTGGGTGATGAACACGGACATCACCGAGGACCAGCGCATCGGCCCTGAGGTGTTGAAACAGACCGCCGAACTGTACCGCCGGCTGCGCAACACGCTGCGCTGGCTGCTCGGCGCGCTGGCCGGATTTTCGCCAGCCGAGAGTGTTCCGCTGGCGGAAATGCCGGAGCTGGAACGCTGGGTGCTGCACCGGCTGTCCGGCTTTGACGCAATGCTGCGCCGGGCGTTGGCGACGCATGACTGGAGCGGCGTCTACCCGGCGCTGCACGCGTTCTGCGCTGCCGACCTTTCGGCATTCTATTTCGATGTGCGCAAAGATGCGCTGTACTGCGACCGTTCCGACAATTTGACACGGCGCTCGGCGCGCACCGTACTGGACCATTTGCAGCGCTGCCTGACCACCTGGCTGGCGCCGGTGCTGGCGTTCACCGCCGAAGAGGCCTGGGTGGCGCGCTTCGGTGAAAAAGCCTGCGTACATCTGCAGGAATTTCCGGACGTGCCTGCCGCCTGGCAGGATGAGGCGCTGGCGTTGCGGTGGACAAGGGTTCGCCAAATCAGGAAGCAGGTTACCGAGGAAATCGAGCGGCACCGTGCTCAAGGGCAGATCAGAAGTTCGCTGGAGGCTGCCGTCACTATAGGCCTGCACCCGGACGACACTTCGTTGAGTGCCGATGAGTGGGCCGAACTTTGCATCGTGTCCAAGGCGTCCCTTACCTACTCTGAACTCATAGCCGGCTTTGCGGGACCAGTTACCAAAGCATTGGGCAGCAAATGCGCTCGCTGCTGGAAGACGCTTGAGGAAGTCGGATCGGTCCGCGACCATCCCACACTCTGCCTGCGCTGCGCCGATGCCGTGGAATCCGGGCTGGTGGCGAAAGCGGCATGAGGTCCTTCGCCCTGACCCGGGCCAACTACACCAGTGCCGGTGTGTCTGTTGGGAGTGCTGGTGCTAGCGGCGGACCAGGCCAGCAAGTGGTGGGTGCTGAACGGGTTGCGCCTGCCGGAACTCGGGTCGGTTGCAGTGCTGCCGGGGCTGAACCTGACCATGCAGATGAACCCCGGCGTCACCTTTGGCCTGCTGCGCGGGTTCGGCGCCGCGCAGCACTGGGTGCTCGCGGTGGTGGCGCTGGCGGTGGTGGCGGCTTTGGGAGTCTGGCTGCGCCGGGCCGAGCGGCTGCCGGTCGCGCTGGCGCTGGGGGCGGTGGCCGGCGGCGCGGTCGGCAACGTCATCGACCGGCTGCGCTACGGGCAGGTGGTGGACTTCATCCATGTCCACGCCTTCGGCTGGTCCTGGTACATCTTCAACTTGGCCGACTCGGCCATCGTGTGCGGTGTTGCCGTGCTGGTGCTGGACGGATTGTTCCCGCACCGGCGCGCGATCTTGAAGCCGGAGCCGGATAGCGGTAATCCAGCGTGACCATGACCCTGCGATTTGCCAGACTTGCGCCGGCAGCGGTTCTCTTCGGCCTCGCCGCCTGCGGCGGCGACGATCTGTCGCGCACTTTCGGCATCACCCGCGACGCGCCGGACGAGTTCACCGTTACCACCCGCGCGCCGTTGTCCATGCCGCCGGACTTCGACCTCCGCCCGCCTCGCCCGGGCGCGCCGCGCCCGCAGGAGCAGGCCACCTCCATCGCCGCCGAGGCCGCGCTGGTCCCGGAGGCGGCTCTGGCCGATCCCAACGCGAATGCCGGTGGGGCGAGCGCCGGCCAGCAGGCGCTCGTGGCCGCCGCCGGTCCGCCCGCACCGGCCGACATCCGCCGCAAGATCGAGCGCGAGTCGGCGCTGGACCAGCCCAGCGAGAGCCTGACCGACCGGCTGATGTTCTGGAAACCGCCGCCGCTGCCGGGCGTGGTCGTCGACCCGCAAAAAGAGGCGCAACGCCTGCGCACGGATCAGGCGCTCGGCCAGAGCGTCGAGAACGGCGACACGCCGATCATCCAGCGCCAGCCGGCGACCACCGGATTGCTGAACGGCCTCTTTTAGCCGCCGAAGCCGGGCGGGTTGCGGTACAAGTAATCTGCATCGGTCGCGAGCCGACCCGGGCCGCCCACCGGGGCTCAACGAATTGATCGAGGATACGCGGCGCGGCCCTTCACTGGCCTGGGCAAGCCTGAGCCCTGAAGGCGATCCTTCGAGGTGGTGGTCCAGACGCATCGCCGGCGAACGCCGGCTCGTCTGCCCGGTGCAGGGCCGCAAAGGCGAGGATCAGCATTTGCAGATCGTTCAAGGCCGTCGTCTCTACTGAGTTGACGCAGGCAAGACACTATGCCGCGTCTGCCGCTACACTCCGCCCTCACCGCTGGAGCAATTCGCCCATGGCCGACGCAAAATCGTTCGACCCGCATGTCCGCGACGCCGCTTGGTCCCGCGTCGCCGAACTCGCGCGCCGGCCCGATGCCAGCGGCATCCGCCACCTGTTCGCCGCCGATCCCGGCCGCGCCGAGCGGCTGACGGCGCGGCTCGACGACCTGACCCTGGACGTGTCGAAAAGCTCGGTCGACGACGCGGTCATGGCGGCGCTGCTCGATCTGCTGGAAAAGTCCGGTTTTGAGGATTTCCGCCGCCGCCTGTTTGCCGGCGAGGTGGTCAACCCGACCGAGGGCCGCTCGGCCATGCACATGGCGCTGCGCGCGCCGCGCTCGGCCGGCATGCGGGCGGCGCTGCCGGAAGGGGTCGACGACGCCGGCAGCCATCGTCGCCGACGAACTGGCGCATATGCGCGATTTCGTCAGCGCCGTGCATGACGGCACTCTCAAGGGTGCCACCGGCCACACCTTCGATTCGGTGCTGAACATCGGCATCGGCGGCTCGCGATCTGGGGCCGCGCATGGCCTGCGACGTGCTGACCATGGTCGGCGGCGGGGAAATGCGGGCGCGGTTCCTCTCCAATGTCGACGGCCACGCCTTTGCCGCGTTGCAGCGCGAGCTGGACCCGGCGCGCACCCTGGTGCTGGTGGCGTCAAAGACGTTCACCACCCTGGAGACGCTGACCAATGCCCACGCGGCGCGGGCCTGGATTGCCGGCGCCCTCGGCGAGGCGGCGGTGGGGGCGCATTTCGCCGCGTTGTCCACCAACCGCAAGGAGGTGGAGAAATTCGGCATTCCGGCCGACCGGATGTTCGGGTTTCGCGACTGGGTGGGCGGGCGCTACTCGCTGTGGTCGGCGATCGGCTTGTCCATTGCGCTCGCGGCCGGCTGGCCCGCGTTCCAGGCCATGCTGGACGGCGGTCGCGCCATGGACGAGCATTTCCGTCTCCGCCCCGCCGGAAAAAAACCTGCCGATCCTGCTGGCGCTGACCGGCATCTGGCACATCGACGGGCTCGGCCTGCGCACCCACTGCGTGCTGGCCTACGACGAGCGCATGCGCCGCTTTCCTGCCTACCTCCAGCAGCTCGAAATGGAGAGCAACGGCAAGTCCACCTTGCTCGATGGCTCGCCGACGCCGCGGCCCACCTGCCCGGTCGTGTTCGGTGAGCCGGGCACCGACGCGCAGCACAGCTTCATGCAGCTGGTGCATCAGGGCACGCAGGCGGTGCCGGTCGACTTCTTGCTGGCCGCCAATGCGGACCATAGCCGGCCGGAGGCGCACCGCATCCTGGCCGCCAACGCTTTTGCCCAGGCCGAGGCGCTGCTGCGGGGCAAGCCGCGCGACGAGGTGGAGCACGAGATGCGCGCCAAAGGCGTGGCCGCCGACGAGATTTCTCGCGTGGCCCCGCACCGCGTTTTCTCCGGCAACCGGCCGTCCAACACCATCCTGTTCCGGCGGCTCGACGCCTTCACCTTGGGGCGGCTGATCGCGCTGTACGAGCACAAGGTCGCCACCCAGGGCTGGCTGTGGGGCATCGACAGTTTCGACCAGTGGGGGGTGGAGCTGGGAAAAGTGCTGGCCGGCGGCATCCTGCCGCTGCTGGAGCCCGGCGTGCACGCGTCGCCCGGCGCGCATGACGCATCCACCGCGGGGCTGGTCGAGCGGTTCCACGGCCTGCGCGGCGACGGCACCGGCACTCCTTTGTAGTGCGCGCCGCGGTCCTCACCCCGGCCCTCTCCCAAGGGGAGGGTGCAGCTTCTCCCTCTCCCTCTGGGCTTGGGGCGCAAGCGGACCAAGGCCGGGGTGGTCCGTCCGCGCATCCGCCTGCTCCCCGAGTCCACGATCAACCGCATCGCCGCGGGCGAGGTGATCGAACGGCCGGCCGCCGCGTTGCGCGAGCTGGTGGAGAACGCGCTCGACGCCGGCGCCACCCGTATCGCGGTAAGCCTGGAAGGCGGGTGGCACGGCGCGCATCGAGGTGGCCGACGACGGCAGCGGCATGGACGCCGACGAACTGGCGCTGGCAGTGCAGCGCCACGCCACCAGCAAGCTGCCGACGACGATCTGGTGCGCATCACCACGCTGGGGTTCCGCGGCGAGGCGCTGCCCAGCATCGGCGCCGCCGCCCGGCTGTGCGTGACCACGCGCCGGCACGGCGCGGCCCACGCCTGGACGCTCGGCGTGGAAGGCGGCGCGGTCGGCACGGTCGCGCCCGCCGCCGGGCCGCCTGGCACCTGCGTCGTGGTGCGCGACCTGTTCTTCGCCACCCCGGCGCGGCGCAAATTTTTGAAATCGGACCGTGCCGAGGCGGAGGCCAGCGAAGCCGCCGTGCGCCGCCTGGCCCTGGCCGCCCCGGGCGTGGCGTTCCGGTTGCAGAGCGACGGACGGGTCGCCTTCGACCTGCCGGCGCAGGACCGCCCGGCGCGGGTGGCGGCGCTGCTCGGGCCGGATGCGGCCTCGGTGCTGCTGCCGGTCTCGGGCGAGCGCGGCGGTGCGGTGCTGTCCGGTTTTGCCTGCGCGCCCGGTTTCACCCGCGCCACCGCCGCGGGCCAGGCGCTGGTGGTCAACGGTCGCCCGGTTGCCGACCCGGTGCTGCGCATCGCCGTGCGGGTGGCTTATCGCGACGTGATTGCCGCCGGGCGGCATCCGGTGGTGGCGCTGTTCCTCGACCTGCCGCCCGAGGCGCTGGACGTGAACGTGCATCCGGCCAAGGCGGAAGTCCGCTTCCGCGACCCGGATTCGGTGCGCGGCCTGGTCATCGGCGCGCTGGGCCGCGCGCTGTCCGGAGGCGCGGGCACCGCCGCCCCGCCGCGGCGTTTTGCCGCCCGGCCGCCGCTGCGCCTGGTGCCGCCGGCCCGGCAGCCGCCGGGTTTGCCGAAGCCGAGCTGGCCTTCGCCCGACCCTTTGCCCCCGGGGCCCGCACCCTGCCCGCGTCCGAGCCGGCGTCGGACGCGCACCCGCTGGGCGCGCCGGTGGCGCAGGTGCGGGATACCTACGTCATCGCCGTGGCCGAAGACGGCAGCCTGGTGCTGGTCGACCAGCACGCGGCGCATGAGCGGCTGACCCACGAGGCGATCCGCGAGCAGATGTTTTCCGGCGGTCGTCGCCGCGCAGCCGCTGCTGGTGCCGGCCGTGGTCGATCTGCCCCGCCGACGCCGCGGCGACTGCCCGCGGACCGCGCGGCGGATTTTGCCCGGCTCGGAGTGGAGCTGGAACAATTCGGGCCGGGTGCGGTGCTGGTGCGCGCGCTGCCGGCGGTGCTGGGCGCCCCGAACCTGCCCCGCTGCTGCGCGACCTCGCCGACGAGCTGGCCGAACTGGAGCGAGACACGGCGCTGGACGCGCGCCTCGAGGCGATCATTGCGCGCATGGCCTGCCACGGCAGCATCCGCGCCGGCCGCCGGCTGGCGGCGGAAATGGCCGCGCTGCTGCGCCAGATGGAGGCGACGCCGCGGGCCGCCACCTGCAGCCATGGCCGCCCGACGTTCCTCAAGCTGAACCGCGGGGAGATCGAGCGGCTGTTCGGCCGGCGGTAGCGGATTCCGGCTCCCTCGCTCAACTCGTCCGACACTGCGGGTCTGGAGAACACCACGGTCCGGTCCTGCGGGCCAGGCGTTGCGTCCGTGCCTTCCGTCGAGGCGAACAGCAGCGTGCCGTTGCGGCGGACCGTCACCAGGCGCACCGTGTCGGCTTCAGGCGCCTCCTCGCCCGCGCTCGCGACGTCATGATCGTGCAGGGCGAAGCGCCATCCCTGCCGGTAGCACTGACGGAACAGGGCGTAGCTCAACGCCGGCAGACCGATCACCTGCCCCCGCCATTCCCGGCTCAGGCCCACCCACTCGTCCAGCTCAGTGCCGGAAGGAGCGAGCTGGAACACCCGGTGCCGCCCGACTTCGGGCGCGAAACGGGTGCTGATCAAGCTGTTGTACACGTCATCCGGCGTCGCGGAGAACAGGTAGTCGACGCGCCGGCCGCTCAGGCTGTGCTCGCCGTGCTCGGACAGGAGTTCGGCCTGAAGCACCGGCAGCCCACGCCTGCGGGGCGCGTCCAAGGCGCCCGGAAACGTGTCGATCAGCAGCACCGGTACCCCGGCGCCCGCCAGCGTTGCGGCCAGTTCGACGCTCCAGGCGCTGGCGCCGACGATCGCCAAAGTCGGCGTGTCGCCCAAGGTCAGGCGCAGCCGCCGCGCCAACGGTCCCAGCGAGAAGCCGTGCAACACCATCGTCGCGGCGATCAGCGCGAACACCGCCGGCATGACCGAGTTCGGCATCGTGATAACCGCTGCTGGCGAGTTGCGTGCTCGCGACACCGGCCACGGCCGCTGCCACCACGCCCCGAGGCGCAATCCAGGCGCCCAACGTGCGCTCGGGCCAAGTCAGGCCGCTGCCGAGCGTGGCCAGCAGGATCGCCGCCGGACGCACCACGAACAGCATCGCCAAAGTCAGCAGCAGCACCGGCGAGGACAGCTGTGTCAGCAGCCGGCGATCCAGGCTCGCGGTCAGCACCACGAACAGGGCCGAGACGAGCAGCACCACCAGGGCTTCCTTGAACCGCGCCAGTTCCTTCAGGCCCGGGATGTGAAGATTGGCGAGCGTAATGCCGAAAATCGTTGCGGCCGCCAGCCCGGCCTCGTCCATCACCAAGTTGGACAGTGCATAGACGCCGAGTGCCAGCGCCAGCAGCATCGGGGTTTTCAGCACCTCCGGCGCCTGGTCGTGCACCACCATCCAGCGAATTGAATAACCCGCGCCGACGCCGAGCCCGGCCGATAACGCAAGCCCGGCCACAAGCTGCATGGCAAGCTGGCCGCCCGCGGACTCGCCGCGGGTGAGCAGCACCGCGAGCACGATCGCCGCCAGCAGCGCGCCGATCGGGTCGTTGACGATCGCCTCCCATTTCAGGAACGAGGCCGCGCGCCGCTCCAGCCTGGTGTGACGCAGAAGGGGCAGCACTACGGTGGGACCGGTGACCACGGTAATGGCGCCGAACAGCAGCGCCGGCCCCCAGCGCATCGCAGCCAAGAAGTGCGCCGCCACCGAGGAGAAGACGAAGCTGATCGGCAGCGCCAGCGCAGTCAGGCGCAGCACGCCCTCGCCGGCGGCGCGCAATTCGCGAAAATCCAATGCAAGCCCGCCCTCGAAGACGACGATCGCCACCGCCAGCCCGACCAACGGGCGCATGGCGTCGCCAAATGTCTCGGCCGGGCGCAGGATTTGCAGACCCGGGCCGGCCAGCAGCCCGACTGCGAACAGCAGCACGATGGCGGGCAGACGCAGGCGCCAAGCCAGCCACTGCGCGGCAATACCCGCGACAGCGATGCACAGTACGCTGAGGGCGACGTTTTGGGCCACGGCCTGTGGCAGCGGCCGGCGGGGCGAGAAGTTTCATGCCCCCGGAGCCGCGCTGCCTGGAGACCTGCCCTACTTGAACCGCATCAGAACTTAATCGGTGGTGCGTCCGCCGTAGAAATGTAGTTCACCCCCAAGTCCCGGCTTTCCCGCCAGCCGCCGCGAAGAAAGTCCGGCACCATTCCGGCCATGTCCGACGGCCGCAGCCCTGCGTCGCGCATCGCCCGCAGCCAGCTCCGCCGGCGTCACGAACCGGCGCCAGTCATGCGTGCCCGCCGGCAGTAATCGGGCCACGTATTCCGCCCCCACGATCGCCACCGCAAAGCTGCGCGCGGTGCGGTTGATCGTGGACACGAACAGTTTTCCGCCCGGCCGCAACAGCCCTGCCAGGGTGCGCACGAAGGCTGGCGGGTCGGGCACGTGCTCGATCACCTCCAGGGCGGTAACCGCATCGAATTTGTCGCCTTCTGCCGCAACCTCCTCCGCGGTGGCCACGCGATAGGTCACGGCAACGCCCCACTCCGACGCGTGCCGGCGCGCCACGCCGATCGCCTCGGCAGCGGCGTCGATGCCCAGCACGTCGTGCCCCAGCCGGGCCAGCGCCTCCGCCGCCAGCCCACCGCCGCAACCCGACGTCCAGCACGCGCAGCGGCGGCCCCCCGAGCCGCCCGGAAATCCACCGCACCCGCAGGCGGTTCATGCCGTGCAGCGCGCGCATCGGCCCCAAGGGATCCCACCATTGCCCCGCGATCCGGTCGAAGCGGGCAATTTCGACGGCGG
Source organism: uncultured Pseudomonadota bacterium (assembly GCA_963822705.1). GTDB lineage: Bacteria > Pseudomonadota > Alphaproteobacteria > Acetobacterales > Acetobacteraceae > CAVRQM01. Next base: position 228,986 of record CAWGIX010000013.1, on the reverse strand, counting down.
AAACGTTGGCCATGTTGCCCCCTCATATCCCGGCCGGTATGTGTGCCGTTGCGCTGCTTGCTGCCACTCCCCTGCCACTCCCCGGAACCGATGGCCCGAATCGTCATGAAATTCGGCGGCACGTCCGTCGCCGACCTCGATCGCATCCGCGCCGTCGCCGCGCGCGTGAAACGCGAAACCGAGCGGGGCGACCAGGTCGCGGTGGTGGTCTCCGCCATGGCCGGGGTGACCAACCAGCTGGTCGGCTGGTGCCAGGCATTGAGCCCGCTGCACGATGCCCGCGAGTACGACGCCGTGGTGGCCACCGGCGAGCAGGTGACCGCCGGCCTGCTGGCCATCGCCTTGCAGGAAACCGGCGTGGAGGCGCGGTCCTGGCAAGGCTGGCAACTGCCGCTGCGCACCGACGGCCAGCACGGCAAGGCGCGTATCAGCACCATTGCCGGCGAGGAGCTGATCCGTCGCATGGAGTCCGGCCACGTGCCGGTGGTGACCGGCTTTCAGGGTATCGGCCCGGATCACCGGGTCACCACGCTCGGCCGCGGCGGGTCGGATACCTCGGCGGTGGCGCTGGCCGCTGCGCTGGAGGCGGATCGCTGCGACATCTACACCGATGTGGACGGCGTCTACACCACCGACCCGCGCATCGTGCCGCGAGCGCGCAAACTTCCCAGAATCGCGTACGAGGAAATGCTGGAACTGGCCTCGGTCGGGGCAAAGGTGTTGCAGACCCGCAGCGTCGAACTGGCCATGAAGCAGCGCGTGCGGATACAAGTCCTGTCCAGCTTCGGCAACAATTCAACCGGCGCCGAGCTGCCCGGAACCTTGGTGGTGGACGAGGACGAGATCGTGGAAAAGGAGCTTGTCGCCGGCATCGCGTATTCCCGCGAGGAGGCCAAGGTCACGGTGCAGCATGTGCCGGACCGGCCGGGCATTGCCGCGGCCGTGTTCGGGCCGCTGGCCCAGGCCGGCGTGAATGTCGACATGATCGTGCAGAACGTTTCCGCCTCGGGCAGCACCGACATGACGTTTACCGTCGGCCGCGCCGACCTGCCGCGAGCACGCGCCATCTTGGAGGCGGCCCAGGAACAAATCGGCTATGCCGGGATCGTCGCCGACCCGGAGGTGGCAAAGATCAGCGTCGTGGGCGTGGGCATGCGCAGCCATGCCGGCGTGGCCAGCACCATGTTCAAGACGCTGGCCGACAAAGGCATCAACATCCAGGTCATCTCGACCAGCGAAATCAAGGTATCGGTGCTGATCGGCGCCGAGTACACCGAGCTGGCGGTGCGCGCCCTGCATACCGCCTACGGCCTCGATGGCGTCTGACACCTCCTCGCGTCCGCGCCTCGCCGCTGTCTGGGAGCGCGGCGCGGCGTTTCTGGGCACCCGGCACGCCATAATGGGCGGCGCCATGACCTGGGTGAGCGAGCGCCACCTGGTCTCCGCAATTTCCGAGGCGGGCGGGTTCGGGGTGATCGCCTGCGGTTCCATGGCGCCGGGGCAGCTCGAGGCGGAAATCGCCGGCACCCAGGCGATGACGGCAAAACCGTTCGGCGTGAACCTGATTACCATGCACCCGCAGCTCGACGACCTGATCGGCGTGTGCTGCGCCGCACGGGTCGGCCATGTCGTGCTGGCCGGTGGCGTGCCGTCCGCAGGCGCGGTGCGCGCGGTCAAGGACGGCGGCGCGAAACTGGTGTGTTTTGCGCCGGCGCTGAGCTTGGCTCGGCGGCTGGTGCGGCTCGGTGCCGACGCCCTGATCATCGAGGGGAGCGAGGCCGGCGGTCATATCGGCCCGGTCAGCCTGACGGTGCTGGCACAGGAAATTTTGCCGCATCTCCGCGAAGTCCCGGTGTTCGTGGCCGGCGGACTGGGCCGCGGCGAGGCGATCGTGGCTTTTCTCGATATGGGAGCGGCCGGGGCGCAGCTTGGGACGCGGTTCGCCGCGGCGGCGGAAAGCATCGCCCATGACCGCTTCAAGCAGGCGTTTGTCCGCGCCGCCGCGCGCGACGCGGTGCCGTCGCAGCAGCTCGATCCGCGCTTTCCCGTCATCCCCGTGCGCGGCCTGGCCAATGCCGGCACGCGGCATTTCTTGGAACATCAGGCGGACACAATACGGCGCTTCCAGGCCGGCGAGTTGTCGCGCGAGCAGGCGCAGCTCTCGATCGAGCATTTCTGGGCCGGCGCGCTGAAGCGCGCGGTGATCGACGGCGACGTGGACGAGGGCAGCGTCATGGCCGGGCAATCGGTCGGCATGGTCGCCAGCGTCCAGCCGGTGGCGGCGATCATCGCGGAACTTCTGGACCAGGCCGAGGCGGCGCTGGCCGCTCGCGATGAGCCGGTCCCACCGCCGCGTGCCGCGCGGGCGGCCGACCCGGCGCTCGTCTGACGGTGGTGGCCTCCGCCCCGCGCCGGCTGCTGGCCCGGTTGCGCGAGCTGATGGCCCACAACGCCGCACCGTTGCCCCAACTGGTCCATCTCGTCGCGGGCGAACTGGTGACCGAAGTGTGCTCGGTCTACGCGCTTCGCCCCGGTGACATTTTGGAACTGGTCGCCACCGAGGGTTTGCGGGCCGAGGCGATCGGGCGCACGCGGCTGCGGGTGGGCGAGGGGATTGTGGGCCTGGTCGCCGCCACCGGCCATTTGCTGAACCTGCCTGACGCGCAAAACCATCCGGCTTTCGCGTACCGGCCGGAAACCGGGGAAGAGCCGTACGCCTCGATGCTGGCGGTCCCGGTTCGCCGGGCCGGCCGGACCTTGGGCGTTCTCGCGGTGCAGAACCGTACGGCGCGCCGCTACGACGCCGACGAGGTCGAAATGCTGGAGACCGTGGCCATGCTGCTGGCCGAAATTCTGGCGGCCGGCGGCGCCAGCGATGGCGCGACGGAGGGCCTGGCTGCCACCGTCCCGCGCCGCTTTGAAGGCGCCATCCTGGTCCCGGGTCTCGCAATCGGGCCAGTGGTGCGCCTCGGCATGGGTCACACGCCCCGGCGGTTGCTGGCCGACGATCCGGATTGGGAGACCGGACGGCTGGCCCTCGCGCTCCGCACCGTGCAGCACGGGTTGGATGAATTGATGGCGGGTACACTGCCATCCGGCGAGGCGCCGCGCGAAATCCTGGAAGCCTATCGGCTCGTGGCGGAGGATCGGGGCTGGGTGCGCCGCGCCGGCGAGGCGATCCGCAGCGGGCTCTCGGCCGAGGCCGCCGTGCATCGGGTGGCCGGCGAACTGCACGATCGGATGCGCCGGGTGACCGACCCCTATTTGCGCGAGCGGCTGGCCGACCTGGAAGACCTCGCCGGTCGGTTGTTGGCAGCACTCGACGAAGGCGCCCCGGTCTTGGAGCCCGCTCCCGGCGCCATCCTGGTGGCCCGGCGGCTGGGGCCGGCCCAGCTGCTCGACTGGCATGCCAAAGGCATTGCCGGAATTGTCGTGGAGGAGGGGAGCGCTGCCGGACATGCGGCCATTTTGGCGCGCGCGCTGGGGCTGCCGGCACTGGGCGGCATGCGCGGAGTCCTCGACACCGCGGAGGACGGCGATGAGGCGGTCCTGGACGCCGATGACGGGCAGCTGGTGCTGCGGCCCGAACAGGCGGTCCGCAACGCCTATGCGCGGGTACTGTGCCAGCGAGCCGAGCGTCAGGCCGGATGGGGCGAGCTGCGCCTGCGTCCAGCGGCGACACGCGACGGGGTCGGTCTGAAACTGATGCTGAACGTCGGTTTGGTGCAGGAACTGGAGCAGCTCGCCATCACCGGAGCGGATGGGATCGGGCTGTTCCGCACCGAAATCGCCATGCTGGCGCGTGCCCGGGTGGCCGATGTGGCAGAGCAGACTGCAATCTACGCAAGGACGTTCGAGGCGGCCGCTGGATTGCCAGTGCTGTTTCGCACTCTTGACCTGGGCGGCGACAAGATGCTGCCCGGCAGCGAGCCGGAGCCTGAAGAGAATCCCGCCATGGGCTGGCGAAGCCTGCGTGTGGGTCTCGACCGGCCGGCCTTGCTGCGCCGGCAGTTGCGGGCCTTGCTGCTGGCAGCCGCCGGGCGCCCGCTCTCGGTGATGTTCCCGTTCGTGGCCACCGTCGCTGAGTTCCGGGCCGCGCGCGCCCTGCTGCTGGCCGAGGCGTCGCGCGTCGGACCGGTGCCGGAGCGGCTGGAGATCGGCACGATGCTGGAAATCCCGTCGCTGCTCTGGCAGTTGCCGGAGTTGCTGGCCGAGGCAGATTTCCTGTCGATCGGCACCAATGACCTGATGCAGTTTTTGTTCGCCGCGGATCGCGGCACCGCCTCCCTGGCCCACCGCTACGACCCCCTAAGCCCACCGGTGCTCGACATTTTGGAGCAGGTCGGGGCCGATGCCGCTGCCGCCGGCGTGCCGGTTTCGGTATGCGGCGAGATTGCCGGTCGACAGCTCGAGGCGATGACGTTGGCAGCGCTGGGGCTGACGACGCTCTCGATGCCTGCGACCGCGCTGCTGCCCACAAAGGCGTTTTTGGCCGACCTCGATCTGGCGGCGTTCCGGTCGGTGCTGGCTTCGATCCGCCGCAACGCGGAAGGGGCGGCTAGCCTGCGGGAGCCGATCGCCGCCTGGGCACGCGAGCACGGCTTGCCGGAATGAGCCTGGGTTGCTCAGTGAAGGGGTAACGGCTCGGTCACGCGTGGTTGGCAAGCTTTGCGGCGCGTTCTACACAGGCCGGGTGTTCCTGCCGCCGGGCTGGCCGGGCCGCGCCATGACGCGATCCGCCCAAACCCTGCGCCGCAACCGCTGTTAAGGCCGCGCATGACGCCTTCGCGTGATGATATGAATTGGGGAGACGGCCTGGTCGTTACGGGATATCCCGAAATGCCAGGGGCCCCGCTTGGCGCCGACCTGCGCACCGCGCGTGAGCGCCTCGGGTGGACGCTGGACGCGGTGGCGGGATATTTGCGCATCCGTCGAGCCTACCTGCAGGCTATCGAGGAAGGCCGCACCCAGGAATTGCCCGGCCCGACCTATGCGTTGGGCTTTGTGCGCGCGTATGCGCAGGCGCTGGGGCTCGATCCGAACGATGCGGCGCGGCGGCTGCGCGCCGAAACGGGCGAGGCGCCGCGGCGGCCCGAACTGGATTTTCCAACCCCTGTCCCGGAGCGCGGGGTGCCGGCGCTAGTGGTGATTTTGGTCGGCGCGGTGGTGGCGATCGGTGCCTACGTGGCGTGGTTTCGCATGAGCGGCAACGATCGTCCGTCCACCGAGGTGGTGCAACAGTTGCCCGAGCACTTGACCCCGCTGGTCCCCGAAACGCCCCCGCCAGCCGCCAAAACGGCCCCCATACCGTCCGGTTCGGCTCAGTCGTTCGCCTCGGGCACTGTGCAGCCCGCCGCGCAGGCGAGCGCCAGCGTGCCGCCCAGCGCCGCGGCGGCCGCCACGACGCAGCCGGCTCCCGTTCTGCCCGCCGTGGACGGCCCACGGATCGTGGTGCGGGCAACCGCCGACGCCTGGATTCAGGTCCGTGATAAGCAGGGACCGGTCCTGTTCAACCGCATGCTGCGCGCCGGCGAGACGTGGCAGGTGCCGGCAAAATCGTCGCTGTTGCTGACCACCGGCAATGCCGGAGCCACGGAACTTGTGGTGGATGGCGTCGTCACACCATCTCTGGGTGGCGATGGGGCGGTGCGCCGCGACTTGCCGCTGGATGCGGACGCGATCAAGGGCGGCAAGCTGGCCGCCAATGCCGGGGCCACCCCCGGGCAGCGCCCGGCGGTACTGCCGCACAACGAATAGGCGCTGCCGCGGTGACCCGCCGGTAGCAGCGGAGCAACATGATGAGCTATCGGCCGTATCAGCACATCGAGCGCCGGGTATCCCGGCAAATCCGCGTCGGCAACGTTTTGGTCGGCGGCGACGCTCCAATCACCGTGCAGACCATGACCAACACGCCGACTACCGACGTGGAGGCGACGGTTGCGCAAATCCACCGCGCCGAGCGGGCCGGGGTGGACATCGTGCGCGTCTCCTGTCCGGATGCCGAGAGCACCGCCGCCCTGGCGCGCATCGTGCAGCAGGTTTCGGTGCCGGTGGTGGCCGACATCCATTTCCACTATCGCCGCGCGATCGAGGCGGCGCAGGCCGGTGCCGCGTGCCTGCGCATCAATCCCGGCAATATCGGCAGCAGCGAGCGCGTGCGCGAGGTGGTGAAAGCTGCGCGTGACCACGGCTGCTCGATGCGCATTGGTGTGAATGCCGGCTCGCTGGAGCGGCACTTGCTGGAAAAATACGGCGAGCCGAATCCCGAGGCGCTGGTGGAGAGCGCCCTGGAACACGCCAAAATTCTGCAGGACCACGACTTTCACGAGTTCAAGATCAGCGTCAAAGCCTCGGACGTGTTCATGGCGGTGGCCGCCTACACGCAGTTGGCCGAGGTATGCGACCACCCGTTGCATATCGGCATCACTGAGGCGGGCAGCCGGCGCACCGGCACGGTGAAAAGCGCCATCGGCCTGGGCAATCTGCTGTGGGCCGGCATCGGCGACACCGTGCGCGTTTCGCTGTCGGCCGAGCCCGAGGAAGAGGTGCTGGTCGGCTGGGAGCTGCTGAAATCGCTCGGCATCCGCCATCGCGGCGTGCGGATCATTTCGTGCCCGTCCTGCGCCCGGCAGGGTTTCAACGTCATCGACACGGTGCAGGAGCTGGAGCAGCGGCTGGCGCATATCGAGACGCCGCTGACGTTGTCGATCATCGGCTGCGTGGTGAACGGCCCGGGCGAGGCGCTGATGACCGATTTGGGCGTCACTGGCGGCGGCGGCGGGCGGCACATGGTGTATGCGGCCGGCAAGACCGACCACACGACGCCGGGCGACGGCATGATCGACCACGTAGTGGAACTGGTGGAGCGCAAGGTGGCGGCGATCCGCGCGGAGCAGGCCGGGGCGAAAATCGCGGCTGAGTAGCGGATGGCGCTTTAGTTCGTATGCGCCGAGAGCGGACAAGGTCGGTATGGTTCGATCGAGACGATCGGTCGAGGATCACGCTTCGGACCGGGGTTGCGATGCGGACCTTTCAACCAATTTTATTACGGGAGGGAGCGCAACAGCATGTATCCAGACAGCCCAGGACACACCGGGAATGGCCTCACACGCCGCGCTCTCGCCGTGGTCTTCGCCGCCCTCGGCACGCTGGTCTTGGGCCGAGCGCGCCAGGCCAAGGCGGCAATTTCGGTAGGCCTGACCTCGTTGCCAGAGCTACCAAGAGATATTCAGCACAGGCTCGCCCCGTGGGATAGCAGCGTCCTGGATTTCATGAATGATACCAGCCGCTTTGGCAGCGGAAGGTTCGTAAATCTGCGGTTCCTTGAAGAACTCCGGGCTTTCGAGACTGGTCTGATCGAGCTGCGCCTCGGTCTGGAAAATTGCCTTGATTCTCGATCTGAAGTTGTCGAATAAGAATGTTTCCGCGTGGATACTTGAGCTGGTAAAATTCTGCGCGTTTACGTTCCACGACAAGTCGTGCAAGTAGAAAGCCGAATGCGGAGAGGCGAATCGCTTCGTACCCGCCAAGAAGACTATGTTTGCAATCGATCCCACGATGCCTACGTTATACATGTGAAGATCATACGGAAGCGACTTGAGGAATCCGTACAGTGCGAATCCATCATCGAGTGATCCTCCGCCGCTGGAAAACTGGATCTTCAGGCGCTGCACCTTCTGGCTGACAGCCTCGCAGCAAGCGTTGCGAAGAAACTTTGTCGTGGCCGGCTCAATCGGGCCGGAGAATATGATCGAGCGTTGCGGCGGAGAAGTCTGGTCAGCCATTTCCCTCCCCCTTGGCTCAGGCCGCCCGACGCGCCAACGCTCCGCGGGCGACCAGATGTTCCGCGATCTGCACCGCGTTGAGCGCCGCGCCCTTGCGCAGATTGTCGCTCACGCACCAGAACGCCAGCCCGTGCTCCACGGTCGGGTCGCGGCGGATACGGCTGACATACGTGGCGTCCTCGCCCTGCGCATCGAGCGGGGTCACGTAGCCGCCGTCCTCGCGCGTATCGACCACCTGCACCCCCGGAGCGCCGCGCAGCACGGTGCGCGCCTCGGCCGCGGTGACCGGGCGCTCGAACTCCACGGCGATCGCCTCGGCGTGGCCGATGAACACCGGCACGCGCACGCAAGTGGCGAACACGGCGATGTCCGGGTCGAGAATCTTCTTCGTCTCCACGACCATCTTCCACTCTTCCTTGGTCGAGCCGTCGTCCATGAAGCGGTCGATATGGGGAATGACGTTGAAGGCGATCGGTTTGGAAAACTGCTCCGGCTTGGTCGGGTCGTTGACGAAGCTGGCCTTGGTCTGGGTGAACAGTTCGTCCATGCCTTCCTTGCCGGCGCCGGACACGCTTTGATAGGTCGCCACCACCACCCGCTTCACCCGGAAGCGGTCGTGCAGCGGTTTAAGCGCCACCACCATCTGGATGGTCGAGCAGTTCGGGTTGGCAACGATGCCGCGGCGGATACGCGCCAATGCCTCCGGGTTTACCTCCGGCACCACCAGAGGTACGTCCGGCTCCATGCGAAACTGGCTGGTGTTGTCGATGACGATGCAGCCCGCCCCCGCCGCGCGCGGGGCATGCACGGCGGAAACGGCGGCGCCGGGGCTGAACAGGCCGATGTCCCAGCCGGCGAAATCGAACGAGTTCGAGCGCCTTTACCCGCAGCACCGTCTTGTCGCCGAACGAGACTTCCTGACCGGCCGAGCGACCCGACGCCACGGCCGCCACCTCGTCCACCGGAAAGCCGCGTTCGAACAACGTTTTCAGCATCTCGCGCCCGACCGCCCCGGTGGCGCCCACGACCGCGACCCTGTAGCCCATCGATTCTGCTCCGCTGGAAGGCCGGAACGCCTAGCGAACATGGCGCCCGGGTGCAAGCCGGCTTTCGTTCCACTGCGTGCGCGACAGGTGTAGCAGTCCTGCGGTGGACAGCAGGACGGTAATCCGCATGCTAGAGGCGCAGGGTTGGAGCTCGCGCGTAGTGCCGGAAGCCACCATCAGTTCAGGCATCCGACCCAGAGTGGCGTGGTCACGGTCCCACATCCTCGGAAGGATCAAGCGACCGGCACCCTGCGAAGCATCGAGCGTCAGGCAAAATTGTCGCTGAGGAGTTGACGGAAATGGCGATCTACTACCCGGCCACCGTCGAGCCGGTCGCCGATGGCTACAGCGTGTTCTTTCCGGACCTGCCCGGCTGCACCAGCGCCGGCGATACGCTTCAGCTTGCCGCTCGCAATGCCGCGGAGGCGCTGCAGGCGTATCTGGAGCTTACATTGGAGCAGGGGGTTGCGATCAGCCGGCCCTCGGAGCTGGACGCCATCACGCCCGAGCCGGATGTGGTCGAGGCAGCCCGGTTTCTGGTTCCCTTCGAACCGGAAGCGGTGTAGGCACATGGATCAGCAAAACCATGGCGACGCCCCCGGCTGGCCCGGGCTGCCGCCGCGCTGGACGTCTTCGGACAAATGGGGCGTGGGCACCGCGCTCTCGTCGGTCAGCCGGGTCTGGTTCACCATCAGCCACGGCATCCTGAACGAAGTCTATTATCCGCGCGTCGACCAGGCTTGCACCCGTGATTTCGGCCTGATTGTCACGGACGGCCAGCCTGGCGGGTTTTTCGCCGAGGAGAAGCGCGACACCGACAGCCGCATCGCCGCCCTGGCTGATGGCGTGCCGGGGTACCGCCTGTCCAACGCCAGCCGCGACGGACAATTCGCCATCGAAAAATGCGTCGTTTCCGACGCGCACCGCGAGGTGGTGCTGCAACACATCGCCTTCACAGCGAAAACACCCGGACTGCGCATCTTCGCGCTGCTCTCGCCGCACCTGGTCAACGGGGGCGAGCACAACACCGCCTGGACCGACGACTACAAGGGCGTTCCGATGCTGTTCGCCGAAGGCGACGGCACCTCGCTGGCGCTGGCGTGCTCATCCGGGTGGGCGGCGCGCTCGGTGGGGTTCGTCGGCACCTCGGACGGCTGGCAGATCCTGCATCGCGACGGCGCGCTGAGCGACCAGTACACGCGCGCGGCGGACGGCAACGTGGCGCTGTGCGGCGAGATGGTGCTGCCGCAGGACGGGCAGTTCGTGCTGGCGCTGGGTTTCGGCCGGACCTGGAGCGAGGCGGCGTTCCGCGCCCGCTCGGCGCTGCAGCGGCCGTTCGTGGCGGCGGAGGCCGAGTATATCGGCGCGTGGCGCGCCTGGCAGGCGGGTCTGCGGCTGCTGCGCGGTGCCTCGGCCACCCACGACACCTACAGCATCAGCACCGCGGTGCTGCGCGCGCACGAGGCGCTGGGTTTTCCGGGCGGTTTCATCGCCAGCCTGTCAATCCCTTGGGGCGCCTCCAAGGGCGACGACGATCTCGGCGGCTACCATCTGGTCTGGCCACGGGATTTGGCCGAGACGGGGGGTGGTTTGCTGGCCGCCGCGGCGACGGCCGACGCGCGGCGGGTGCTGCAGTATCTGCGCGCGATCCAGGAACCGACCGGAGCCTGGCCGCAAAACTGCTGGCTCGACGGCATGCCGTATTGGCGCGGCCTGCAGCTCGACGAATGCGCGTTCCCGATCCTGATGGTCGACATGGCGCGGCGCACCGGCGCGCTGCCGGAATCCGATCTGCCGCCGTATTGGCCGATGGTGCGCGCGGCCGCCGCGTTCGTACTGCGCACCGGGCCGGTCACGGGACAGGACCGGTGGGAGGAGGACGGCGGCTACTCGCCGTTCACGCTGGCAGTGGAAATCGCCGCCCTGGTCGTCGCGGCCGATCTCGCGGACATCGCCGGTGACGCAGTGCTGGCCGCGCTGTGCCGCGACACCGCGGATGCCTGGAACGATGCGGTGGAGGCGTGGTGTTTTGTGACGAACACGGCGGTTGACCGGGCCGCCGGAGTGGAGGGGCACTATGTGCGCATTGCCCCCGCGCGCGACGGCACCGCGGCGGCCGATCTCGGCGGCACCATCTCGATCCGCAACCGGCCGGCCGACAAGACCGAGTGGCCGGTGGGGGATATCGTCAGCCCGGACGCCCTGGCGCTGGTGCGCTTCGGCCTGCGCAGCGCGCGCGACAAGCGGATCGTAGCCACCGTGACGGTGATCGACCATGCGTTGAAGCGCGAACTGCCGGCGGGCCCGTGCTGGTACCGGTACAACGAGGACGGCTATGGCGAGCACGAGGACGGCAGTGCTTTCGACGGCACAGGGGTCGGTCGGCTCTGGCCGCTCATGACGGGCGAGCGGGCGCACTACGAACTGGCGGCGGGACGCCCGGCGGAGGCGCGCCGGCTGCTCGGCACCTTGGAGGCGCTGACCAGCGACGGATTCCTGATCCCCGAGCAGGTCTGGGATTCCGAAGATATTCCGGAACGGGAGCTGTTTCGGGGTCGCCCGTCCGGCTCGGCCATGCCCCTGGTCTGGGCGCATGCCGAGCACATAAAACTGTGCCGCTCGCTGGCGGACGGCGCGGTGTTCGACACGCCGCCACAGGTGGCTCGGCGCTATCAGGGCGCCCCTCGGACGCCGCGCGTACAGCCCTGGCGGCCGGATTGGCGGCCGGATACGGTGGCCGCCGGCCGGGTGCTGCGGCTGGACCTGCCGGAACCGGCAGAGGTGACCTGGTCGGCCGATGGGTGGGCCACCTCACACAGCGCCCGCACTCTGGACAGCGGCGTGGGATTGCACCTGGCGGAAATACCGAGCGAGGGCTTGGTCGCGGGTCAGCGGATTTCATTCCGGTTCGGCACGATCGAGGACAGCGTCGTCATCGCGCGATAGTCTGTCGCCTTGCCTCAGCCGAGGGCTTCGCGGCCCATCGCGAGAAACTTTTCCGCCCGCCGCGCGCGCAGTTCGGCGCCGTCGAGCGGCAGCAGTGCGCCGAGCGCCGTGCTCAGTGCATCGCCAACCCCGGCCACTGCCGCGGCGGCATCGCGGTGGGCGCCGCCCAGCGGCTCAGGGATGATGGCGTCGATCAGGCCGAGACGCTTCAGATCCTCGGCCGTCAGTCGCAGCGCCTCGGCTGCGGCGGGAGCCTGGGTGGCGTCTTTCCACAGGATGGCCGCGCAACCCTCGGGCGAAATGACCGAGTAGATGGCGTGCTCCATCATCAGCACGGCATCGCCGGCAGCCAGGGCGATGGCGCCGCCCGATCCGCCCTCGCCGATCACGGTCGCCACCACCGGCACCGGCGCGTCGAGGCAGGCTTCGATGGAACGGGCGATCGCCTCCGCCTGGCCGCGGGCTTCGGCCTCGATGCCCGGAAAAGCGCCGGCAGTATCCACAAAACTCAGCACCGGCAGGGAAAAGTGGCCGGCCAATTCGATCAGCCGCCGCGCCTTGCGGTAGCCCTCGGGGCGGGCCATGCCGAAATTGTGCGCCACCCGGCTCTCGGTGTCGCGGCCCTTCTCGGTGCCGAGCGCCACCACCGAGCGGCCGCGAAACCGCCCGAGCCCGCCCACCACGGCCGCGTCGTCACCAAACGCCCGATCGCCGGCGAGCGGGGTAAAGTCGGTAATCAGGCCGGCCAGAAAGTCGCCGGCTTTCGGCCGGTCCGGATGCCGGGCGACCTGGGTTTTCTGCCAGGGCGTGAGCTTGGCGTAGATGGCGCGCAGTTGCTTGTCGGATTTCTCGACCAGGCGCGAAACTTCTTCGGCAATATTGAGACCATCCGAGTCGGAGACATGGCGGAGTTCTTCGATCTTGCTTTCCAGCTCGGCGATCGGCTTTTCGAAATCCAAGTAGTGGCGCATGGGCGCGCCGCTTAGCACCTGCATCGGGCAGGGTCAGCCCCCATGCCCTTTCGGGCCAGCCTCCCTCGCCAGCGGGTGATGCGCCTCGACCAGCCGTTGCAGGCTCTCGGCCAGCACGTGCGTATAGATCTGCGTGGTGGCGATGTCGGCATGGCCCAGCAGCACCTGCAAACTGCGCAGGTCGGCGCCGCGGGCGAGCATGTGGCTGGCAAAAGCGTGGCGCAGCACGTGCGGACTGATTCTGGCCGGGTCGAGCCCGGCCAGGAGTGCCACTCGGCGCAGGAGCAGAAAAAAGCCCTGGCGCGTCATCGGACGCCCTGGTTTCTTGCCCGGAAACAACCAGCGCGGATGTTCCGGGCCCGGATGAAGTTGCGCCAAAGCGGTACGGGCCGCGCGCGATATCGGCACCAAACGCTCGAGACCGCCCTTGCCGCGGACCAGCAGCACGTAGTCGGTCGCGGCCAGCGCCGTGCCGGTCAGCGCCAGCAATTCGGATACGCGCAGGCCGCTCGCATAGAGCATTTCCAACCCGGCGCGCGCGACCAGGCCCTGCGGCTCGGGAAGGCTGCCGGAAGCCGCGAGCAACGCATCCACCTCCGCCTCGCTTAGCAGACGGGGCAGGCCCGGGCGGAGGCGAGGCGAATCCAGCCTCTCGGTCGGATCGTCCTCGCGCACGCCTTCGCGCACCAGAAAACGGTAGAAGTGGCGCATGGCCGAGAGCCGCCGGGCCAGAGTGCGGGCCGATACGCCCAGCGCCGAAGCGGCCACCAGATGCCGGCGCAGGGCAGCCGTCTCCGCCTGCGCCAGCGGCCCCGACAAATCGCGCGCCAGTCCGGAAAGATCGCCCTCGTAGGCCGCCAAAGTGTTGCGCGCCGCCCCGCGTTCGGCGGCCAGCATCTCCAAAAATGCGTCCAGATGAGCGTCGACGGGATGACGGGTCGGCCGGCGCCTACGTTCCATGCGAGAAACGGTCGTTCGGCAGCACTTTTTCGACCGGCTTGATGTGCGGCGCCGGCGGGAAGGCGCCCAGCATGACCATGCCGACGGCAACGATCACGAAGCCCAATAGCAGGACCAGCAGGAAGAATCGGCGCATGGCGTTCCGTGGGGCGGAGGCGCCGGCTTGGCGGCGAGCCGTGCTGTGCTAGCCTTGCATTCCATGATGCGCAACTCCGCCCTGCTTGCGACGGGCGAACCGCCGGTCTCACCACAATCCGGCACAGTCTTGCCTCGTTCCGTGCCGCTGGCGGAGGCTGGCCGGCGCAGCATCGTGCTGGTGGGCCTGATGGGATCAGGCAAGACCGCGATCGGGCGGCGGCTGGCGGCGCGCATGGGCATGCCGTTTCGCGACGCCGATGCGGAGATCGAGCTGGCGGCCGGCCGCACTATTGCGGAGATTTTCGGCCGCTACGGCGAGCCCGCGTTCCGCGACGGCGAGCGCCGCGTGATCCGCCGGCTGCTGGCCGGCTCGCCGGTGGTGCTGGCCACCGGCGGCGGTGCGTTCATGGACACCGAGACGCGCCGGCTGATCCGGACGGAGGCTACCAGCCTGTGGCTGCGCTGCGCGCTCCCCGTGCTGCTGCGCCGCGTGGTCGGGCGGACGCACCGCCCGTTGCTGAACGGCGCCGACCCCGAGGCGGTGTTGCGCCGGCTCCTGGCCGAGCGCGGTCCGATCTACGCGGAGGCCGACATCGTGGTGGATTGCGGCGACGACAACCCGGAGCTCACGACCACCCGGGTACAGGACGCGCTGCTGGCGTTCCGTCCGCCACGCCGGGTACCGGTGCGCGTGCCGAGCGGCAGCTACGACGTGGTGGTGGGGAGCGGTCTGCTGTCGCGGGCCGGGGCGCTGCTGGCGCCGGTGCTGCCGCAGCGGCGCGCGGTGATCGTGGCCGACGCGACCGTTGCCCCGCTGCATCTGCCGGCTCTGCTGGCCGGCTTGGCCGAGACCGGTGTTGACGCGCGATCCATCACCGTGCGGCCCGGCGAGGCTTCAAAGAATTTCGCCACTTTCGAGCGCCTGGTGGGGGATCTGCTGGAGAGCGGCGTCGAGCGGCGGACCACGGTGATCGCGCTGGGCGGCGGCGTGATCGGCGACCTGGCCGGCTTTGCCGCGGCGGCCACGCTGCGCGGCCTGCCGTTCGTGCAGGCGCCGACCACGCTGCTGGCGCAGGTCGACAGTTCGGTCGGCGGCAAGACCGGCATCAACACAGCGCACGGCAAGAATTTGGTTGGCGCCTTTCACCAGCCGCGCATGGTGCTGGCGGATACGGCGACCCTGGGCACCCTGCCCGCCCGCGAGCTGCGCGCCGGCTACGCCGAGATCGCCAAAGCCGGCCTGATTGGCGATGCCGAGTTTTTCGCTTGGTGCGAAGCGAACGGGCACGCCGTGGTACGGGGCGACCGCGCCGCGCAGGCCGAGGCGATCGTGCGGGCCTGTGCTTTCAAGGCGGCGGTCGTGGGCGACGACGAGCGGGAGGAGCGCGCCGCCGGCGGCCGGGCTTTGCTAAATCTGGGCCACACATTTGGGCACGCGCTGGAAGCGGAGCTGGGCTACGGCGCCATTTTGCACGGCGAGGCGGTGGCAATCGGGATCGGGCTCGCGATGCGCCTCTCGGTGCGCCTCGGCCATTGTGCGCTAGCCGATGCCGAGCGGGCGGTGGCGCACCTGGCGTCGGTCGGCCTGCCCACGACAATTACCGAATTGGACAGAAAATTGTCGGCATCGCGGCTGCTGGAGCTGATGCGCCGCGACAAGAAGATGCGCGACGGGAACCTGACTTTTGTGCTGGCCCGCGGCATCGGCGAGGCTTTTGCCAGCGCTGACGTGCCGCAGGAAGCAGTGTTGTCTCTGCTGCGCGACGAGGGCTGCACGGACTGATGGTGCTGCCGGTCGCAGACCCCTGGTTCAGCGTCGAGACGGTCGACGACGGCATCATCATGCTGAGCGAACCGCACCTGGCCCGGCTGTGGCGCGCGAACATTTTTCTCGTGCGCGGCCAGAAATACGATCTGCTGGTGGACACCGGCATGGGCGTCGGCCGCCTGCGCGCCGCCGTCTCGGGGCTGACGGACCGGCCGACAAAACTGTTCACCACGCACAGCCATATCGACCATATCGGCGGCCACCCCGAGTTCGCGGATTGCGAGATCATCGTCCATCCAATGGAACGGGCGCGGCTCGAACGTCCGGGCGGGCCGGTGGGGCTGAGCTATGCAAGCCTGCCGGACTCGATGCTGGCGGAATTTCGCGCCGCCGGATTTTCCACCGAGGGACTGATGGTCGATGCGGTGCCGTATTCGGGCTACGACGTGGCGGGGCATCGGTTCGAGGGCGCACGGGCGACCCGGACAGTGGATGAGGGCGACGTGATCGACCTAGGCACGCGGCGCTTCGAGGTGCTGCATCTGCCCGGCCACTCTCCCGGCAGCATCGCCTTGTGGGAGGCAGCGACGGGCACGCTGATTGCCGGCGACGCGGTCTATGACGGCATTCTGGTCGATACGCTGGAGGGCGCGCATATTCCGACTTACTTGCGCACCATGGCACGGTTGCGCGAGTTGCCGGTACGCGTGGTCCACGGCGGCCACAAGCGCCCTTTTGGCCGCGAGCGCCTGCACGCAATCATCGATGCCTACACCGCAAGCCGCAGCAATCTGCGGACTCCCGAACCGACCGGGCCGGCGGTCACGTTCTGAATTTCCACGAAGCTCAGGCCGCGCGCCTTGCGCCGGGCCGGCGAAGGTCCATTCTGGGGCCAGGAGGTTGCCATGCAGGAGGTTTTTGCGCGCCGGGACCTGATCGACGGGGCCACGCTGCGTACCCTGTGCGCGCCCTCGGACCGCGCGGGCACGGTGCAGGTCGCCTCGCACCTGGGCGCGATCGCCGCCACCGGGTGCCTGCTCTACGCAACCTGGGGCAGTTTCTGGGCAGTGCCGGTGTTCGTCGTCCACGGCGTGCTGATAAACTTTCTTTATGCCGGTCAGCACGAGCTGAGCCACTGGACGGTGTTTCGCACCCGCTGGCCGAACGAGTTTTTCGGCCGGCTGTTCGGTTTCGTGCTGCTGTTTCCGCGCACTTTTGACCAGCTGCAGCACATCGCCCACCACCGGCACACGCAGGACTGGGACCGCGACGGGGAGCTGGCACGCGAGCGCTACGATTTCCGCTCCTACATGCTCTGGCTACTGGGGCCGACATACTGGAGCACGCGCATTCAGCGCATCCTGCGGTTCGCGGCGGGCCGCGTCACCGAGCCTTACATTCCGGCGGCCCGGCGCGCGGAACTGGTGCTCGAGGCGCGCTGGCACTTGGCGGGCTATGCCGCGATCGCGGCGATCTCGGTGGCCGCGGGGAGCTGGGCCGCGGTGACCTACTGGCTCGCGCCGATGCTGCTGACCAAGGCGGCGCACCAGTTGCAGAACACGATCGAGCATCTGGGCTTGGCGCACGATTCCAACATTCTGGAAAACACGAGAAGCACGCGCACGAACCGAGTGATGCGCTGGCTGTGCTGGAACATGCAGTATCACACCGCGCATCACGCCTTTCCGGGCGTGCCGTTCCACCGCCTGCCGGCGCTGCACGACCGGCTGTTCACCGCACGCGGGATGCAGCCGCCGAGCATGGGTTATCTGCAATTCCAGCGCGCGGTGCTGCGTGCGTTCTGGCCCGACCGCAGCGAAGCGGATTATCCCGACGACCGCACCTGGATCGGCGGCCGGCGCATCTGATCGTAGCGTCGCCAGCCCATCAGTTACCGAGGCCAGGGTTGAGCCGCCCCGACGGGCAGAGCTCAGCAGAGGCCGGTCAGAGCGAATATCCCCCGTCGATCACGATCGCCTGGCCGGTCATGAAGCTCGCCTCGTCGCTGGCCAGGTAGACCACCAGCGCCGCCATCTCCTCCACCGTGCCGAGCCGTCCCATCGGCTGGCGCGCCACGAACGCGGCACGCGCCGCCTCCACGCCGCCCGCCGTGCCCGCATTCGCGGCGATGCGTTCGTCCAGGCTCGGCGACTGCGTGGTGCCGGGGCAGATGCAGTTGCAGCGAACGCCCTTGCCGATGAAATCGGCCGCGACGGACTTGGTCAGCCCGATCACCGCCGCCTTGCTCGCCGCATACACGCAGCGGTTGGGCACGCCTTTGACGCTGCTCGCGACCGAGGCGATGTTCACGATGGCGCCGCCGCCGTGAGCAATCATGCCGGGCAGGAACGCGCGGATGGTGCGGAACATGCCGCGCGCGTTGATGTCCATTTCCAGCTGCCACTCGTCCTCGGTGGCGTCCAGCACGGTGCCCTGGTGCACGATGCCGGCGCAGTTGAACAGGACGTCCACCGGTCCGTGTTTTTGCGCGGCGGCAGAAATTCCCGCCGCATCGAGCACGTCGAGTTTTGCGGTGGTGATGCCGTGCGTCTCCAGCCCGGCCATGCCCGCCACATCGCGATCGGTGGCGATTACCCGGGCACCCTGCTGGGCCAGCGCGATCGCCGAGGCGCGGCCGATGCCGGCGGCGGACGCGGTACAGAACGCCGTCTTGCCGTCCAGACGTCCGGCCATCAGTGGTTATTCCGGCTCTCGCCGCGCGTCTCGATAATGTTGACGTAGGCGGTCGCCGGCTCCAGGCACGCGCCCTGTCCAAGCTGGCCCACCTGGGAGCGGTAGATCCCCTCCCACGGCGTCTTGTTGTCCAGCTCCGGTTTTTTCCAGGCCTTTCGGCGCTGCTCCAGCTCGCCGTCCGCAAGCAGCACGTCCACCTTGTTCCGGTTCAGGTCGATACGGATGCGGTCGCCCGTCTTCAGCAAGGCGAGGCCGCCGCCGACCGCCGCCTCCGGGCGAGACGTTGAGGATCGAGGGCGAGCCGGACGTGCCGCTCTGGCGCCCGTCGCCCATCGTCGGAAGGGCGTTGATCCCGCGCAGCAGCAGTGATGCGGGCGGCTGCATGTTCACCACCTCCGCCGAGCCGGGATAACCGACGGGACCGACGTTGCGGATGACCAGCACGGTGTGCTCGTCCGCACCGAGCGCCGGGTCCTCGATGCGGGCATGATAATCCTCGGGCCCCTCGAACACCACCGCCTTGCCCTCGAACACGTTCGGGTGCGCCGGATCGGACAGGAAACGGTCGCGAAACTCCTTGTCGATGACGCTGGTCTTCATTACCGCGCTGTCGAACAGATTGCCGGACAGCACGACGTAGCCGGCGTGATCCTTCAGCGGTTGTGCGTAGGCGCGGATGACGGTGCGGTCCACCGGCCCGGTGGCGGTCGCCAGATCCTCGGCCAGCGTTCTGCCAGAGACGGTGCGCACGTCGCCATGCAGCTTGCCGGCGGCAAGCAGCTCCTTCATCACCTGCGGCACGCCGCCGGCGCGATGAAACGCCTCGCCCAGAAAGCGGCCGGCGGGCTGGCAGTCCACCAGCAGCGGGATTTCGGGACCGAGACGCTGCCAGTCGTCCAGCGTGTGGTCCACGCCCATGTGCCGCGCGATGGCGACCATGTGGATCGGGCAGTTGGAGGAAGCGCCGAGCGCGGCGGCCGCCACCACCGCGTTCTCGAAAGCCTGTTTGGTCATGATGTCGGATGGCCGCAGGTTCTCGTGCACCATCTCCACGATGCGCTTGCCGGTGTAGTAGGCCATCTGTCCGCGCTCGCGGTACGGGCCGGGGATGGCGGCGCAGCCGGGGAGCGACATGCCCACCGCTTCGGCCAAACTGTTCATGGACAGTGCGGTGCCCATGGTGTTGCAGTGCCCCACGGACGGCGCCGACGAAACGATCATCGCCATGAGCTGCTCGTAGTCGATCTTGCCCTCGGCGTACAGCTTGCGGCCGTCCCACAGCACCATGCCCGAGCCGGCCAGCTTGCCGTTGTGCCAGCCGTCCAGCATCGGCCCGCCGGAAAGCACGATGGCGGGGATGTTGACGGTGGCCGCACCCATCAGGCAGGCGGGCGTGGTCTTGTCGCAGCCGGTGGTCAGCACCACGCCGTCGATCGGGTAGCCGTGCAGCACTTCGACCAGCGACAGGTAGGCCAGGTTGCGGTCGAGGGCGGCGGTCGGCCGCTTGCCGGTCTCCTGGATCGGGTGGATGGGGAATTCCAGCGGCACGCCGCCGGCCGCAATGATGCCGTCGCGCACGCGCTGAGCCAGTTGCAGGTGGTGGCGGTTGCAGGGGGCCAGGTCGGAGCCGGTCTGGGCGATGCCGATCACCGGCTTGGTGCCGCGCAGCTCCTCCGGGGTCAGGCCGAAATTCAGGTAGCGTTCCAGATACAGCGCGGTCATGCCGGGGTCGTGCGGGTCGTCGAACCACCGCCGGCTGCGCAGTCGGCGCGCGCCGCTGCCGTTGTCGTGCCCGTTGCCTGTCGCCATCGTTTCCGCCCTGATCCCTGCCGCCGCTTGCGGCCAAGGCAGGGTGGGCGAGGGGCGGTGGGGTGTCAATTGCGGGGGTGTTTTGGACAGGCCGTGATTCCCGGCGGGATACCCAGTCGCGGGTTCGGATTTCCAGATCGGTCTGCATCGGGGCGCCTTCCACAACGGCGCATCAGGCGTAGTCTCCGCGCCCCGACGGGCACACTCCGGACGTTGCGCTTACCCGAGGTTCGGACCGCCTACGCCTGAAGTGCGCGCGGCGCGCGAGCCGGCAGCACCGCGGACAATGCCGCGGCGACCACGACGTTGGCCACGAACGCAAGCAGGCCGGTGTAGATCGGGTAGCCGGCAAGCACGTGGGCGGGCTTGAAATTGTCGAGCACGAAGAACGAATAGGTGCCTCCGCCGAATCCCACGATCCAGCCGATCAGCAGCGCCCGGCCCTTGAACCAGTTCGTGAACAGCCCGAATACGACGGCGGGGAAGGTCTGCATGATCCAAATCCCGCCCAGCAACTGCAGGTCGAGCGCGAACTGGAGCGGTAGGAACAGGATGCAGGCCAGCGCTCCGACCTTCACCATCGAACTGGTGATTTTCGCGACCTGGGCCTCGCCGGCATCGGTCACCGCCGGGTCCACATAGGCTTTCCAGAAATTGCGGGTGAACAGATTGGCGGCGCCGATCGACATCATCGCCGCCGGCACCAACGCGCCGATGGCGATGGCGGCAAAGGCGAATCCTGCGAACCAGGGCGGGAATGCGTACGAGATCAACGCCGGTACCGCTTCGCTGGTGTTCTGGACTTTTATGCCGGCGGCGATGGCCATGTAGCCCATCAGCGCCAACAGCCCGAGCAGGAGGGAGTACAGCGGCAGCAGCATGGCGTTGCGCTTGATGGTCTCGCCGCTGCTGGCGGCAAAAATCCCGGTGAGCGAGTGCGGATACATGAACAGCGCCAAAGTCGAGCCCAGCGCCAGCGTCGGATAGAGCAACATCTGCGATGGCGCCAGCAACAGGGCGGCCGAACCGCCCTTGGCCTTGAAGGCGGCGTCGGCGGCCTGGAAAATCGCGCCGTAGCCGCCGAACCGCGCCGGGATCAGCAGCACCGCCGCGATCACCACGATGTAGATCATGCCGTCCTTGACGAACGCGATCAGCGCCGGCGCGCGCAGGCCCGACGAGTAGGTGAACACCCCGAGCACCAGGAACGCCAAGAACAGCGAAATCTCCGGTGGCAGGCCGAGCGCCACGAACGCCACCCGCATGCCCACCAGTTGCAGTGCGATGTAGGGCATGGTTGCCAGCACACCGGTGATCGCCACCGCCAGCTCCAGCGGGCGCAAGCCGTAGCGGCCATGCACCAGGTCCGCCGCGGTGACGTAGCCGGCGCGACGCGCCACGTCCCACAGCCGCGGCATGATGAGGAACACCAGCGGATACATGATCACCGTGTACGGAACGGCGAAGAACCCGTAAGCGCCGGCTCCATACACCAGGGCCGGCACGGCGATCATGGTGTAGGCGGTGTACAGGTCGCCGCCGAGCAGGAACCAGGTGATCCAGGTGCCAAACTGCCGTCCGCCGAGCCCCCACTCGTCCAGGTGCGCCAGGGTCTCCGGCTTGCGCCAGCGCGCGGCGACGAACCCCATCGCGGCGACCAGCGCGAAGAAGAACAGGAAGACCCCGAGTGCCACAGGGTCGATGCGGCCGACGGTCACTGCCGCTCGCTCCGCCAGACGATCCACATCAGTACCATCCCGCCCGGAATCCAGGCCAGCTGGTACCAGTAGAAGAACGGAAAGCCGAACAGGGCCGGCTCGATGCGGTTATACAGCGGCGGCCAGAGCAGACAGACGAAGGGCAGCAGCAGGAGCCAGCGCATCGGCTTAGTTTCCATTTCCCTTGCGGGGACGATGGCGGACGGGGCGGGGGCGCGCAAGCGTTGCCCGGGGCGGCCACAATGAACTTGACAGAGCAGAGCGGCGGCGGAGTTTGCGCCCGGGCATACACAGCAGGGAGATACCGAGATGGCCCACCCTTTCGTCCACGTCGAGCTCAACACCACCGACGTGGACCGCGCAAAGTCGTTCTACACGTCGCTGTTCGGCTGGACCTTGAAGGACGAGGACATGGGCGGAGGCATGACCTACACCATGATCAATGTCGGCGAAGGCACCGGCGGGGGCATGATGAAGCATCCCGATGCCGGGCGCACCCTCGATGTGGCTGCCTTACGTGCTGGTGGACGACATTCGTGCGGCTACCGACAAGGCGCGAAATCTCGGGGCCACGGTGATCCGCGACGTCATGGAGGTTACGGGCGCCGGATCGCTCTCGATCCTCAGCGATCCGACCGGGGCAACCCTGGGGCTGTGGCAGCCGAAGCGGGGCTAGGTCCTTAGCCGTAACATGGGGCTGGCCGGGTTGCCGCGTCTGTGCGGCCCCGGCGGTCCAACAAAGTCAGAAACCTTCGCGTTCCAGCCGCTTGCGCTCCATCTTGCGGGCGCGGCGGACCGCCTCGGCGGCCTCGCGGGCGCGGCGCTCGGACGGCTTCTCGAAATGCCGGCGCAGCTTCATCTCCCGGAACACACCCTCCCGCTGCATCTTCTTCTTGAGCGCTTTCAGCGCCTGGTCGACATTGTTGTCACGCACCACGACTTGCACTGGGCCGCCATCTCCTTTGTCCCCTCGCCTCCCGACCATCGGGACGCGCCATACCCTCCGGACGAACGTCCCCGGAAAGAGGCGCCCATAGCATGGACCGCTGCCCTCGCCAAAGCGTTTCGCGCGCCCCAATCTCGTGAACCGATGTATGCGGAACCGGCATGGCCATCCTGAAAATCGCCCGGATGGGCCACCCCGTCCTGTTGCAGCGCGCGGCCCCGGTCGACGATCCGGCGGCGCCGGAGGTGCGCAGGCTGATGGCCGACATGATCGAGACCATGCTGGACGCGAACGGCGCCGGGCTGGCCGCACCCCAGGTGCATGTGCCGTTGCGCTTGTTCGTGTTCCGTGTGCCGGCCGCGCGCGCAACCGAGGCCGATGGCGAGTTGGGGGTGCAGGTGCTGGTCAATCCCGAGGTGGTCCCGGACGGCGAGGAGGTGGCGCTGGCCTGGGAAGGGTGCCTGTCCATCCCCGGGCTGCAGGCCGAAGTGCCGCGGCCGGCCCGCATCCGCTACACCGGGCTGGACGCGGACGGCCAGACGGTACAGCGCGAGGCCGGCGGTTTCCACGCCAGAGTGGTGCAGCACGAGAACGACCACCTGGACGGCATCCTGTATCCGATGCGCATGACCGACTTTTCGCGGTTCGGGTTTTCGGAGGAGCTGGCCCGGTTCGCGGAGCGCCCCGGCGAATGATCCTGTCAGCCCGGGCGGGCTATCCGGATCGGAGCCGGCTCTGATGCTGGTCGTCCCGTTCGCCGCCGAGCACATTGCGCCGTTGCTGCACTGGTTTCCGACCGAGGCGGACCTGGTGCAATGGGGCGGCGCCAGCGTGCGGTTTCCGTTGGAGGAGGGGCAGCTGCAATCGGTTCTGGCCGACGCCGCGGCGCGGCCGCCGACCCGCGCAGCATGGACCGGCATCATGGACGGCAGCGTATGCGCCCATGCCGAGGCGGTGCTTGACCACGATCACGGCACGGCGCGACTCGCTCGCGTCGGGATCGCACCGGACCGTCGTGGCCGGGGACTGGCGGTGCCGTTTCTGCGCGAGGTGCTGTCTCGCATCTGGGCCATTCCAGGCACGGAACGCATCGAGTTGAACGTTCGCCCGAAAAATGCCGCGGCGGTGGCGACCTACCTGCGCCTCGGTTTTGCACTGGAAGGTACCCGCCGCGGCGCCGTGCGCGTCGGCGATGAACGGTGGGACATCGCGATGTTCGGACTGCTGCATGAGGCGGCGGGTCGCGGGGACGGGTTCGACGCCCGCCCGACGGGGCACGAGATCGCAGCCGACGCCTATCCGCTGACCCCGCTGGAGGCGTGGCTGGTGATGCGCGGTTTCGAAGTGCGACCGGCGCGCCGGCTCACCGTTGACGAGTTCCTGGAGTTGCCGGGCAAGCTGGAGCTGGCGGACGGATATGTGCTGCTCTGGACGGCGTAGGCGGCTGTTCCTCAGCCCTCGTCACCCGTCGAGGGCTCGGGAAGGGTCACGCCTTCGTAGAGTTCGGGGAGCGGAATCGGCTCGATGCCGATTTCCGTCAGTTCCAGCAACGCATCGGCACCGAACAGCAGGGCCTCGAAGCTCTCTCGCTGATCTCGCACCGTCCCGCCTTTTGAACTATGCAACAATCCGGATCGGACTTAGGCTCGGCGTTGTCCACAGGAGGGTTACATGTCGGGAAAGATCACCAAAGGCGATCTGGCGAAAAAAACGCACAAACCGCATGGCGGGAGCAAGGACAGCAACACGCACATGCAGGGCAAGAAAGACGACAAGAAGCTGCGCCAGCTGAACGCGACCATTGCGGCCGCGCAGAAAAAACGCGATGCGCTCGCCAAAAAAGCCAAGTAAGGGCGGGGGCCGCTCTCCGCCAGAGCTCCACTACGGCGGACTTTGCCCCCGTGCGCCACCGCGATGCCGACAGGACGGTGCGACATGAATATTACAGGCTCTTTCGGCACACCCCCCGAGCGCTCCGCCGAGCGTGATGCGGCGCTGGACGCTCTGCTGGCCCGCGTGCCGGACCAGGGGTGGACGTTGCAGGCGTTGCGTGACGGCCTGAGTGAGACCGGGGCTGACCCGCGCGATGCCGAGCTGCTGTTCCCGGGCGGTGCCGCGGACATGATCGAGGCGTTCTGCGACCTCGCCGACCGGCGCATGGAGCAGGCGGCCGAGGCCGAGGGCGTCGCCGCGCTGCGGCTGTCGCAGCGGGTACGCGCCCTGATCGCGCTGCGGCTGCGCCAAAACGCTCCCCACCGCGAGGCGATCCGGCGTGCCCTGGCCATCCTGGCCCTGCCCCGCCATGCCGGCCTGGCTGCACGATGCACGGCGCGGACCGTGGATGCGATCTGGCACGCCGCCGGAGACCGCTCGGCGGATTTTTCCTGGTACACCAAGCGGGCCATCCTGACCGGGGTCTACGGCTCGACCTTGCTGTTCTGGCTGCGCGACCAGAGCGAGGATTTTGCCGACACGCTGGCGTTCCTGGATCGGCGGCTGGCCGGGGTGGCGCGGATCGGCAAGGCCCGCGGCCGCCTGTTCCGGCGCGCAGCATAAAGGCCGCACGGAACCGGGCCGTTGGGCCAGCGTTTCGAGCCGGTACGCAAACCCCCATGGAGACGTCTATGCGCGGCATCCTGTTGTGGCTGATCGGCATTCCGATCCCGGTGATCATCCTGCTGTACCTGTTCCACGTCATCTGAAGCAGTCGCCTTCGCGTCCCCTTGAGGCGAGGCGCCGGCCCGCCCATTTCCTGTGCATCGAGGCGGCGCCGTTGCCAAGACGGGGCGGCGCCGCAGTCGCCTGAGCACAGGGACAAAACACATGGACATCGAAAAGTTCACCGAGCGCGCCCGGGGTTTCTTGCAGGCAGCGCAGACCATCGCGATCCGCGAGTTCAACCCGCAACTGACGCCGGAGCATCTGCTCAAGGCTCTGCTGGACGATCCTGAAGGCGCCGCGGCCGGACTGATCCGCACCGCCGGCGGCGACGATCGCGCGGTGCGGGCCGCGGTCGAGGCCGAGCTGAAAAAACTGCCGCGTGTGCAAGGCAGCGGGGCGCAGCAGCCGCAGGCCACGCCCGGCCTGGTGCGGCTGCTGGATGCGGCGCAGCAGGCCGCCCAAAAGGCCGGCGACCAGTTCGTGGCGCAGGACCGGCTGCTTGCAGCCATCGCGGCGAGCGACGGGCCGGCGGCGCGGGCGCTGCGCGACGCGCGGGCCACACCGCAGGCGCTGGAAAAGGCCATCGCCGACATCCGCCGCGGGCGGCCGGTCACCTCGGCCAACGCGGAAGCCAATTTCGACGCGCTGAAAAAATACGCGCGCGACGTGACCGCGGTGGCGCGCGACGGAAAGCTCGATCCGGTGATCGGACGCGACGAAGAAATCCGGCGCACCATCCAGGTGCTGGCGCGGCGGACCAAGAACAATCCGGTGCTGATCGGCGAGCCGGGCGTCGGCAAGACCGCGATCGTCGAAGGACTCGCCTTGCGCATCGTCAACGGCGACGTGCCGGAGGCGCTGAAAGGCAAGCGACTGCTGGCGCTGGACATGGGCGCGCTGGTGGCCGGCGCCAAATTCCGCGGCGAGTTCGAGGAGCGGCTGAAGGCGGTGCTGGCGGAAATCGAGAGCGCCGCCGGCGAAATCGTTCTGTTCATCGACGAAATGCACACGCTGGTCGGTGCCGGCCGCGCCGAGGGCTCGATGGACGCCAGTAACCTGCTGAAACCCGAGCTGGCACGCGGCGCGCTGCACTGCATCGGCGCCACCACTTTGGACGAGTACCGCAAGCACGTCGAAAAGGACGCGGCGCTGGCGCGGCGATTCCAGCCGGTGTTCGTGGGCGAGCCGTCGGTGGCCGACACGATCAGCATATTGCGCGGCATCAAGGAAAAATACGAGCTGCACCACGGCGTGCGCATTACCGACGCGGCGCTGGTGGCGGCGGCGACGCTGTCGAACCGGTACATTTCGGACCGCTTCCTGCCCGACAAGGCGATCGACCTGATGGACGAGGCGGCGAGCCGCCTGCGCATGCAGGTGGACAGCAAGCCGGAAGAGCTGGACGAGCTGGACCGGCGCGTGATGCAGCTGAAAATCGAGCGCGAGGCGCTGAAGAAGGAATCCGATCCGGCGAGCCGCGAGCGGCTGGAGAAACTGTCGGCCGAGCTGGAGGAGCTGGAGGACCGCTCCAACGCTCTTACCGCCGCGTGGCGGGCCGAGAAGGAGCGGCTGACCGACACGCAGAAATTGAAAGAGCGGCTGGATCAGGCGCGCAGCGAAGTGGAAGTGGCGCAGCGTCGCGGCGATCTGGGCCGTGCCTCGGAGCTGCTGTACGGCGTCATTCCCGATTTGGAACGCCAGCAGGCTGCGGCGCAGGAAGGCGGCAAGCTGGTCAACGAGGCGGTGACGGAGGAGCAGATCGCCGCCGTGGTGTCGCGCTGGACCGGTGTGCCCGTGGACAAGATGCTGGAAGGCGAGCGCGCCAAACTGCTGCGCATGGAAGAGGAACTGCGCAAGCGGGTGATCGGTCAGGAGGACGCGCTCAAAGTCGTCGCCAATGCGGTGCGGCGTGCGCGCGCGGGCTTGCAGGACCCGAACCGGCCGATCGGCAGCTTTCTGTTTCTTGGCCCGACCGGCGTCGGCAAGACCGAACTGACCAAGGCGCTGGCGGAATTCTTGTTCGACGACGAGCGGGCGATGGTGCGCATCGACATGAGCGAGTTCATGGAGAAGCACGCCGTGAGCCGGCTGATCGGGGCGCCGCCCGGCTATGTCGGCTACGACGAGGGCGGCGTGCTGACCGAGGCGGTGCGCCGGCGGCCGTACCAGGTGATTTTGTTCGACGAGGTGGAGAAGGCGCACGAGGACGTATTCAACGTGCTGCTGCAGGTGCTCGACGACGGGCGGCTGACGGACGGCCAGGGGCGGACGGTGGACTTCCGCAACACCATCATCGTGCTGACCAGCAATCTGGGCAGCGACATCCTGGCCGCACAGGCGGACGGGCAGGACATGTCGATGGTGTACAAGCGGGTGATGGAGGTGGTGCGCACGCATTTCCGGCCGGAGTTCTTGAACCGGCTGGACGAGATCGTGCTGTTCCGCCGTTTGCAGCGTGCCGACATGGGGGCCATCGTGGATGTGCAGCTGGGCCGGTTGCGGCAGTTGCTGGCGGACAAGCACATCACCTTGGCCCTCGATGCCTCGGCCCGCGATTGGCTAGCGAGCGAAGGCTATGACCCGGTGTATGGCGCGCGGCCGTTGAAGCGCGTGATCCAGCGCAGCCTGCAGAACCCGCTCGCCGGGCTTGATCCTGGAGGGTGCGATCCGCGACGGCGAGACGGTGCCGGTGCGGGCCGGAAAGGACGGGCTGCTGATCGGCGAGGAGACGCTGGCACAGGCGGCTTGACCTGCATCAAAGCGAGCGCAGGCGTGGGGGAATAGCGGGTTCAATACGGAATAGCTCCGCCTCCTCCGCGACCTGCGAGGCAGTACCCATTTGTTCGAGCCAGGGCCTTCGCGCGCGCAATGGACCGAGCGGATGCCCTGAAATCTGACCGCCATAAGGGTAGCCATCCGCCGCCCCCGGAAGCGGGGAAGACGCAGACATTTTGAATTCGAAACAATATGGGCGTGCGTCGGGACGTGGCCCAGTCAGGCCGGTTTTCGGATCGGCTCGGGAAACCAGAAACCGCCCCATTTCCTCCACTCCGTCGAGGCCGAAACGCAGACCGGGGAGCCGATCCCTCGTTACGCCGCGACCGTATCCGCCTTGGTCGCTCCACGCGTGCCGATGGGCTTGTCCGAACCCACTGTGGTGTCGCGCGCTGTCTGATGTTCCAGTTCGGCGTTCAGCTCGGCGCCGACCAGCACGATGGTGGTGGACAGCCAGATCCAGGTCATGAACCCGATGGCAGCGCCGAGCGAGCCATAGGTCTTGTCGTAGCTGCCGAAACCGGCGACGTACCAGGAGAACAGCAGCGAGAACCCGATCCATGCCAGCGAGGCGATGGCGCTGCCCCAGCTGAGCCAGCGCCACCGTGCGTTCCTGCGATCCGGGCCGTAGCGGTAGATCAATGCCAGGATCATGGCGACGATCACAAGCAGCACCGGCCAGCGCAGCCAGTCGAGCACCACCCCGATACTGCCCAAGCCCACGAATTTCAGCACTGCCGGCAGCACCACGACTCCAGCCAGCGCCAGGAGGATGAACACGATGCCGCCCAACGTGAACGCCAATGAGAGCAGCGTGCGCCGAACATAACTGCGAGTCTCGTGCTGCTCGTAGACCACGTTCATGGCGTCGAACAATGATTTGGTGCCGGAATTGGCGCTCCACAGCGAAAGGGCCAAGCCGATCACCAGTCCGAAACTCAGCGCCGCGCCACCGTGCGAGGCCAGACTGTGGACCTGGTCGCTGATGATCTGCATGCCGCCGCCAGGCAGGACGCCGGACAGGGAGCTCAACGTCTTCTCGACCGTGCGCGGGTCGGCGAACAGCCCATACAGGGACACCAGAGCGCCCAGTGCCGGGAACAGCGCCAACAGCCCATAGAAGGTGACCGCGGCTGCCTCGGTCATGGCGCGGTCATCGGAGAATTTTTGCGCCACCCGTTTCAGCACCGGCCACCAGCCGCGCGCCGGGATCTGCGCCGGGGAATCGGCGTCCCGCCCGCGTCCCCCGGATGCGGACGCTGGCCGGTCGTTCCGCGCCGGCCCGGCTATCTCCTGGCGCCGTCCGCCAGCCGCCGCGAACTGGAATCCGAGGGTTGCCGCCACCCCCAGCGCCACCAACTCCGCCTCCCGTCGCCTGAGCATTCCCCACCTCCTGCGGTGTGCCGGCAACAACTCGGTGGCGCCAAGGTTCCCTGGCGCTGCGAGGGCGGGGTGCGGTCAGACCAGGGCAAGTAAAACCTGACACATCAGGCCGTCACCCCGGCCTCCGTCCGGCGCCGCGGCCAGAGCCCAGAGGGAGAGGGAGAAGAACCCCTCCGCCCTGTCCCTCTGGGAGAGGGCCGGGGTGAGGTCCTTCATGACTCGGAATTCGCGCGCCGGTATCAGACCACGAGAGCAAGGCGCTGCGTGGCTGTCGGCGCTTAGACCGCCTCTTTCAGTTCCTTGGCCGGGCGGAAGGCGATTTTTCTGCTGGCGGCGATCTGAATCGGGGCGCCGGTAGAGGGATTGCGGCCGGTGCGGGCAGGGCGGTTCTTGACCTCCAGAATGCCCAGGCCGCCGATGCGCAGCCGCTCGCCGGCCTTCAGGTGGTCGGTCACCAACCGAATGAAATGACTTATCACCGCCTCGGCTTGGTTCTTCTGCATCGAGTGCGCCTCGGCCAGCTGGGCGGCGATCTGCCGCAGCGTCACCGTGGTTGGAGCCGGGCTGGGCGCGGCTCGCGCGCCGGCGGGCTTGTTTGCCGCGGCCGGGGTCGGGGCCGGGGCCGGTTTCGCGGCAGGTTTGGCAGGCGGCTTGGTGGCCATGGGTGCGGGGCTCCGTCCGGACGTTACATGAGACGCGCAGCAGGCAATCATGCCAAGCCGCGCTTAAGCAAGTGCCCAGCCACTCAAAAACTCGCCCAAGATCGGCCGGATACCCCATCCGTGACCCGCCGGCCCGCCACAAGGCGCCAGCCGACCCCGGACCGGAGGTCGGCTGGCCGCTCGGCGTCTACTTGCGATTGCCGTGCGGCAACACGCTGGCCAGCACCTCCTTGGCCGTTTCGACCAGGATGCTGCCCTCCTCCGGGTCGCCCTTCAGCAACGTCGAGGTAAATTTTCGCGCCTGATCCAAAGTGATATGCGGCGGCAGCGGTGGCACGTCGGGATCGGTCTTCACCTCCAGCACCACCGGACGATCGGCGGCCAGCGCCTCGTCCCACGCCGGACCGATGCGCTCGGGTGTATCCACATAGATGCCTTTCATGCCGATCAGCTCGCCGAACTTGTGGTACGGCACGTTCGGCAGTTGCTGGCTGGCTTCGAATCGCGGATCGCCTTCCATCACCCGCTGCTCCCAGGTGACCTGATTGAGGTCCTGGTTGTTCCAGACGCAAACGATCCAGCGCGGGTCGGACCATTCGCGCCAATACTTCATCACAGTAATGAGTTCGGCCATGTTGTTCATCTGCATGGCCCCGTCGCCGACGAGTGCGATGACCGGCCGATCCGGATGGGCCATCTTGGCGGCGATGGCGGACGGGACCGCGGCGCCCATCGAAGCCAGGCCGCCGGACAGCGAACACATCATGCCGCGGCGAATTTTTATGTCCCGCGCATACCAGTTTGCGCACGAGCCGGAATCGCTGGTGATGATGGCCCGCTCCGGCAGGCGCGGCGACAGCTCCCAGGTGACGCGCTGCGGGTTGACCGGATTGGCCCCGTGCATGGCGCGCGCCTCCAGATCCTTCCACCACTCGGCCACGTTCTTTTCGATCCGCTCGCGCCAGGAGCGATCGGATTTTTGCTCGAGCAGCGGCAGCAACGCGCGCAGCGTCTCCACGCTGTCACCCGTGAGATTGACCTCCATCGGGTAGCGCAGGCTGAGCATGTCCGGTTTGAGGTCGATCTGGACCCCCCGCGCCGCGCCCTCCTTGGGCAGGAACTCCGAATAGGGAAAGCCGGAGCCGACCATCAGCAGCGTGTCGCACTCGGTCATCATGTCCCAGCTTGGTTTTGTGCCGAGCAGTCCGATCGAGCCAGTGACCCACGGCAGCTCGTCGGGCAGCGCCGCCTTGCCCAGCAGCGCCTTGGCGACGCCCGCCTGCAGCCGGTCAGCCACCGCGATCACGTCGTCGGTGGCGTGCAGCGCGCCGGCGCCAACCAGCATGGCGACTTTCTTGCCCTCGTTCAGCACCGCGGCGGCGCGGGAGAGATCCACGTCGGTGGGCAGCAGCCGTGGATCGCTGTAGCCGATGCCGGAATGAATCGTGCCGTGCTTGCGAGGCGGGTCCTCGTACTCGACCTCCTGCAGATCGTTCGGAAAGATCAGCGCGGTCACGCGCCGCTCGGCACGCGCGATGCGCACCGCGCGGTCGACCAAATGGCGTACCTGGCCGGGTACCATGGCCTGCGCGACGAAACTGCCGGCCACGTCCTTGAACGCGCTGAGCAGGTCGAGCTCCTGCTGGTAGTGGCCGCCCACCGCCATGCGGGCCTGCTGGCCCACGATGGCCAGCACCGGCATGTGGTCCATGCGCGCATCATACAAACCGGTGATCAGGTGGGTGGCGCCCGGGCCGGAGGTGGCCATGCACACGCCCAATTCGCCGGTGAATTTCGCGTAGGCCGAGGCCATGAACGCAGCCATTTCTTCGTGGCGCACCTGTATGAAACGAATCTTGTCGGTGCCAAAGCGCTGCAGGCCGCCGAGCAGGCCGTTGATGCCGTCCCCGGGATAGCCGAATACGGTACGCACGCCCCAGGCGTGCAAGCGCTCCCAAACGAAATCGCCGACTTTCATGGCCATGACCCGCACCCCAATGACTGCTGCCGAGCCGCATGACGACGCGCCCGGATGTAACCAGAAGCTCCACATCAAGGCGCGGTTTCGGCGGCAGCGTTCAAGGTCGCGCGACCCGACCTGATGCCACCCGATTTGGCCGCTCGATTTGGCCCACTTGATTTGGCTGGCAGCGTGCGACTGCGCTAGGAGCTTCGGGCCATGCGCATCCTGCACCATCTGCCGCTGTCGCCGTACTGCCGCAAAGTTCGCCTGGCACTCACGGAAAAGCGGCTCGCCTTCGAACTGAAGGTGGAGCGGGTCTGGGAGCATCGGGAAGAGTATCTGGCCTGGAACCCGGCGGGCACGGTGCCGACCCTGCTGGACGACAACGGCCTGCCGGTGCCCGACAGCGGGGTGATCTGCGAGTATCTCGAAGAGGCCTATCCGGACACCTCGTTGCTGGGCCCGACCTTGGCCGAGCGGGTCGAGGTCCGCCGGCTGGTGGCCTGGTTCGACGGAAAATTCGATACGGAAGTAACGCGCAACCTGAACGGCCAGAAATACGTCAGGCGCCTGGCCGGCCGCGGCCATCCGGATGCCGCGGCGCTGCGGCTCGGCTACACGGCGTTGCGCGAGCACCTGCCCTATGTCGGCTGGCTGGCCGAGCACCGGAAATGGCTGGCAGGCAGCGCCTTGTCCTTGGCCGATCTGGCCGCGGCGGCGCATCTATCGGTGCTGGACTATACGGGAGACGTGGACTGGTCGATCAGTCCGGCCGCCAAGGAATGGTATGCAAGGATAAAAAGCCGCCCCAGCTTCCGGCCGTTGCTGGCCGACCGGGTGCCGGGCCTGCAGCCGCCCGAGCACTACCCGGACCTGGATTTTTAGACTTGGATTTTTAGGATTTCGCGCCGCGAGGCGCCCACCCCGGTGCCGGGCCGGGCCTGTATTGCGGCAAACCCGGACCGGCGGGCGGCTCGAACGGGCTCCGGTCCGCCTCCGGCCGATCTACTGTTGCAACACTTGTGAAAATGCCGTTAATCTGCCGTGAAGACGGGTGCATGAGCCCGCCCATTGGGGGGAATTCCGGCTGACGCGCTGGCGTCGATCCAGCTTGCCGACCCCCCAACGTGCCTCCCTGGCCGATGTCGAACCTTCGTCACGTCCCAAGCAGGAGCAACGCACATGACCTACCGCACCTACTCTCTCGCAGCAGTGACGGCGCTGATGTGCTGCACTGGCCCCGGCGCCTTCGCGCAAGTGAACCAGGCAACGTTTTCGCTGTCGCCGAATCCGACGTTCCTGAAATGTATCGAAAAAACCGCCGGTACGGCGCCGGCAGCGACGGTCCATGTGGTGCGCGGCAAGTTGCACGATCGGCTCACCATCACCGTCACCGGGCTGAAGCCCAATCTGCAGTTCGACATGTTCACCGTTCAGCGCAGCAATCTTGACTCGCACGGCACGCCGGTAAGTGGATTCCCGGGATTTGGGCTCGCCTGGTACCAGAGTGACCTCGATGCCGACGATGATGGCGAGGCAACCACGACCATCAATACGATTTTGGTCGATCAGATTTTCGGATTTGATCCCGATAGCGGCATCGCGCTTGCGCCGACCAACACGTTTCATGTCGGCTTCTGGTTCAATAGGCCCAAGGACGCGGCGCCGTGCGGGTTCAATGTTTCCACGCCTACGCCGTTCAACGGCGAGCACAAGGCCGGTCCTGTGGCCATGATCAGCGTGCCCAACGCCACCACGGGGCTGGGGCCGCTCTGTCTGAACCCAAACACGAGCACCAGCCCGGCCACCTGTCACCCGTAAGCTTCCGCCGAACAGCGCTTGCCCCAGGCACGCCGGGCCGATCCATGAAAGCCGCCCGAGTTGCGGGATGTGTTGCCACAAGGGCGGCAACCCAAATCCGGCTGAAACGTTGCCGGGCCGCAAAAGAACTGTGGAGGTGGCCATGCGTGCTGCTCTGATCGTGCTGGCCGGTTTGGCCTGGGCGGCGCCATGCCTGGCGCAAACCACCGCACCCTCCGGGGCCGTGGGCCCGGCCGCATCCTCGATGCCGCCGCAACCAAACCCGATGAACGTGGGGTCCACCGGCGACCTGCTGGCATTGTGCAACACGCCGGACACCGACCCGCGCTTTCCCAACGCGGTGGGCCTTTGCGTCGGCTACCAGTTCAGGCGTGCTGGATTACCACCTTTTAGACACTTACCGGAACAAACGCGCCCGCCGGGTCTGCCTGCCACAGACGATCCCCACCCGAGGGGAAACGCGGCGGATGTTCGTGGCCTGGGCTCAGGGGCACCCGGAATACATGAATGAGCCCGCGGCGAACGGGGTGATGCGCTTCATGATCGCGTCGTTCCCCTGCAGGCGCTGAAAGCTAGCGTGGCGCGCATCCGGTGGATGCGCGCCATGACGCCGAAGCCGCTACTAGCCTTTGTGCTGCTCCTGATACGTCTTCGTGTGGTGGTGGGTCTCGCCGTCCGCGCCGGTGTATTCGCGGCTCTTCAGGTCGTCGCCGCCTGAGCTTTGGCTCGAACCCTTGCTGCCGCCCCCACTCTGACTGGAGCCACCGTGGCTAGAGCCGCTCTGGCCGCCGCTGTGGCTGGAGCCACTCTGGCCGCCGCTGTGGCTGGAGCCACTCTGGCCGCCGCGCCCGCCGCTCTCGTGCCCACCGCTGGCCTGCGAAGAGTGGCTGCTGCCCGCAGGCTCCTTCCCGTGCGATTCGGCCCGCTCGCGCGACCCCTCGGTGGTGCCCTTGGTACGGCCGGCCTCGCGGTTTTCCTTCAGCCGTCCGTCGTGTTCGGGATCCTTGATGTTTCCCTGCTGGCCTGAGTGGCTGCTCGCCATGGCATCCTCCTGCTGTGGTTGCTGGCGGTGAAACGAGACCTCGCAGGAGAGGTTCCAGGTTCGTCCGCCGGCGCAACAGCCGCCTGATGCGCCGGCCGATCAGGCGCTTTTCGCCTACCGCTCGGTGATACGGAATTCGATGCGGCGGTTTTTCGCGTAGGCGGCAGGCGTGTCGGCGGGATCGATCGGCTGGCTGTCGCCGAAGCCGGCCGCGGCCAAACGGTTTGGCGGCAGGCCTTCGGCCTCCAGCGCCTTGACCACGTTCACCGCACGCGCGGAGGACAGATCGAGGTTGCTGGCGAACCGGCCGTTGCCCGCAACGGGCTGCTTGTCGGCATGGCCGTCCACCTCCAGCAGCCAGTCGGCATCCGCCGGCAGCTGCGCCGTGGCGGTCTTCAGCGTGGTCGCCAGCTGCTGCAGCGCGGTCCTGCCGGAGGATGAAATGTTGGCGCTGCCTGGCGCGAACAGCACTTCGCTCTGGAACACCAGCCGGTCGCCATTCACCTCGATGCCGGCCTTGCCGCCCATCTCCTGGCGCAGCTTGTCGGCGAACGAGGTGCGCAGGTTCGGGATGGTACTGGCCTTGGTAACCGCCTGGAGCTGCTGCTGGGTATCGGCCACCTGCTTCTGCATCTTCTGAAGCTCCGCGTCCGCCTGGTCGCGGCGGGCGGTCGCATCGGACGCCGAATTTTGCAGATCGTCGGCCTGTTTCTGCAGCCCGCTCAGCTTTTGCTGCATGTCGGCCTGCTGCTTGGTCGCCTGCTCCAGCTGCGTGCGCGCGTCGGCGAGCTGTTTTTCGGCCTGCGTCTGAGCGTCGCGCGCCTGTTGGGTCGCCGCCTGTGCCTGCTGCACAGCGGCATCGGACTGCTGGCGGGCCTGCTGGGTGGCCGCATCCGCCTGCTGTTGCGCCTGCTGCGCCGCCGCCTGGGCCTGCTGCTGCGCTTGCTGCGCCGCGGCCTGCTTGGCTTGCGCGTCCGCGACCGCCTGCTCCGCCGCCTTCTGCTTCGCCGCCAAATCCGCCAGATCACGCTGGCGGCCGGCAATTTCGTCCTTCGTCTTGGCAAGCAGCTGGCTGGCGTCGTTGGATTGCGCCTTGTCCTGCTGCAGTTCGGCCTGCGCCTGGCCCTGTGCAGCCACCGTGGCCGCCAGGGCTGCCTTGGCATCATCCGCCTGTTGCTGCGTGGTCTTGAGCTGCTGCTCCGCATCGCCACGCTGCTGCGTCATCCGATCGACCGTCGTCTGCAGGTCGGCGAGCTTGGTCTGTGCGTCCGAGGCGGCCTGCGCAGCTTGCTTTTGCTGGGCATTCAGATCCGCAAGCTCGTGGGTTCGGGCGGCGAGATCCTCCTGCGCCTTGGAGAGCTGTTTTGCTGCCTCGGCGGCTTGGCTTTGCGCCTGCTCCAGCCCCGCCTGGGCTTTTTCTCGGGCCGCGGCAGCATCGGCGGCTGCGCCTTTCGCGTCGGCGATCTGCTGCTGTAGCGCCTGAAACTGCTGCTGGGCTGCGTCGCGCTGCTGGTTGGCCTGCTCCAGGTCGCCGCGCAGCCCGCCGAGCTGGGTTTGCAGGCCGGCGGCGGCCGTGAAACCCTGTTGCAGCGCGCCTTCCGCCTCGGTCTGGGTGGCGAGCAGGGACCCGTGTGCGGTGTCGATTGCGTGCGCGGCGGCGGGCTCCGCGGCCTGCGCGTCCTGCAAATCCTTGGAGGCGGCAGCGATGGCCTCGGCCAGCTTGCTGGCCTGTTGCCGATCGTCCGCGGCGCGTGCCTGAGTTTGCTGCAGGTCGGCTTGCGCCTGGTCTCGCATCGCCGTGACGCTGACCAAAGCACCGCGCGCGACATCCACCTTGTCCTGCGCCGCCTTTGCCTGCTGCGCGGCCTCGCCCTGCGCCTGCTGGGCCTGCTGCAGCTGCTGCTGGGCCGCCGTCGCCTGCTGCTGCGCCGTATCGACGGTCTCGGCGGCCTGCTTGGTGTCGGCATCCGCCTTCTGCTGGGCCGACTGCAGGCTATCCTGCGCTTGGGCCAGAGCCTGCTTGGCCGCGTCGAGCTTGGCGGCCGCGTCGGAGGCGGCCTGCGTGCGGGCGGCGATTTCATCCCCGGCCTTGGCGAGCTGCTGTTGCAGGTCGGCGACCTTTGCCTGCGCCTGGTTCACCTCCTGCTGGGCGGCGTCACGCGCAGCCGTCGCCGCCTGCACGGCGGCGTGAGCATCCGAAACCTGTTGCTCCAGCGGTTTGGCGGACTGTTCCGTATCGGCGATTTGCCGCGTAAGCGTGTCAACCGCGTCCCGCGCTGCGGCGAGCTGCTGTTGCGCGTCATCGGTCGCGGCGCGGCCCTGATCGACCCCTTGCTGCCCTTGAGCCTGCGCCGCCTGCAGGGCTGCCTCGGCATCGGCGACCGCCTGCTGCGCCGCCGGCACCTGCGCGGCCAAGTCGGCCGAGGATGGCGCCTGCGCCGCAGGCTGCTCGGTGGGAGTTGGCGCGGGCTGGTGTGCCGGCTCGACCGCCGGAGACGCGGCCTGTTCCGTCGTCGGCGCGGCCGGAGCTGCGGGCGGAGAGGCGGCCTGTTCGGTCGTGGGCGCGGCCGGGGCGGGCTGCGACTGCTCTGCGGCAGCCGGCGCAGCCGGTGCTGCGGGCGGAGCGGCGGCGGGCGGAGAGGCGGCCTGTTCGGTCGCGGGCGCGGCCGGGGCGGGCTGCGGCTGCTCTGCGGCAGCCGGCGCGGCCGGAGCTGCGGGCGGAGAGGCGGCCTGTTCGGTCGTGGGCGCGGCCGGGGCGGGCTGCGACTGCTCTGCGGCAGCCGGCGCAGCCGGTGCTGCGGGCTGAGCGGCGGCGGGCGGAGAAGCCGCCTGTTCGGTCGCGGGCGCGGCCGGGGCGGGCTGCGGCTGCTCTGCGGCAGCCGGCAGCTGCGGGCTGAGCGGCGGCGGGCGGAGAGGCGGCCTGTTCGGTGGTGGGCGCGGCCGGGGCGGGCTGCGGCTGCTCTGCGGTAGCCGGCGCGGCCGGTGCTGCGGTTTGAGCGGCGGCAGGCGGAGAGGCGGCCTGTTCAGTCGTGGTCGCGGCCGGGGCGGCCTGCGGCTGCGCCGCGACTGCCGGAGTGGCGGCCGCCGGAGCAGGTTGGGTCTGCTCGGGGGCAGCGGCGGCGGGAGCCGATTTGGCGGCCTCCACCTGCGCCATGAGCGCAGCGAGCTTCTGCTCCGCCTCAATCCTTTTCGCGGTAGCCGCCTCGATCGGCGCCAGCACCTGTTGCTGCTGCTGGTCGGCCGCCGCTTGCGCCTGCTGCGCCTTCTGCGCCGCGGCGTCGGCGGCCTGCTGGGCACTGGCAAGCTTGGCGTGCAGGTCGCTCAGCGCCTGGTTTGTCGACTGGCGCTGCGCGTCGACGGCATCCGCGTCGTGCTTGCGGGCTTCGAGCGCCTGGCTCGCCTCGGTCAGTTTTTGCGCGGCGTCGGCGGCAGCTTGCTGGGCTTGCTGCAGGTCCGCGTTGCGCTGGTCGCGAGCGGTATTGGCGTTCTTCACGGCGGAGGCCGCATCGTCGGCCTGCTGCTGCGCTTGCTGCAGGGTCTGTTGCGCCGCCTGGACCTGCTGCTGCGCCTGCTCGACCGCGTGCTTGTCTTGCTCCTGCTGCTGCGCCGCAGCCGCCTGAGTCTCCTGCAGATGTTTCGCCGCGTCGTCGGCCTGCTGCTGCGCCGTGGCCAGCGCCGCACCTGCCGAGTCCGTCTGCTGTTGCGCCGTCTGCAACTGCGTCTGCAGGGCCTCGAGATCGCTGCCGCGCTGGGCCACGTCGGCCACCAGCGGGTCCAGCGATTGCGGTACTTCGGCGGCATGCTGCTCCGCCGCTTGCGCATCCGCCTCCACCCGCGCCTTGTCCGTGGTCGCCGTTTCGATCGCCCCCATGGCCTGGTCGGCCTTGTCCTGCAGCGCCTTCAGCTGCTGCTGGGCGGCGGCGAGCGCCTGCGTGTCGTTGCCCACGCGGGTCTGAGCGTCGGCCAAAGCCTGCTCGGCCGCCGCCCCGGCATCGTGCGCCTTTTTCAGGTTGGCCGCTGCTTCCGTGTGCAGCGACTCCATCTTTGCCTGCGCGTCGGCCACTCCCTGCTGCGCCGTCTTCAGTTCGCCCTGAACCTTGTCGCGCTGGGCGGTGGCGTCGGCGATCTCGCCATGCAGCTTGTTGGCGGCAAGCTGGGCGTCGGCGGTGTCGTGGGTCAGCTTGTCCAGGCCGGACTGCTGGTCGGCAACCTTCTTCTGCAAATCGGCCAGCGTGCCGCCGGTCTTTTTCAGCTGCTCGAACTGCGCGGAGAGGTCCTGCCGCTGGGTCTCGAGCTGGCGGTATTGCGCCGTCGCGGCCTCGCGCTCGTGGTTGCCGCTGACGTACTCGTAAATCGCCAAGCCCCAGCCGATCAGCGCCACGATGAAGAGCACGATGGCCAGGCTGCTGGATCTCTTCTGCACGCTATCGCTGTCTGCCACGGCCGGCGGTTCCCCTATTGGACAGTTTCATCGAGCTAGCCCCTCCGGAAAGCTGCCGCAAGCGATCGTTCCGAGAACCTACTCCGGAGGCAGCGGCGAGCACGCCGCCTCCGCGGCGCGGGCCAGAGCCATCATGCGCCGCGCGGCGATTCCCGCCCCCGCCATGTCGCCCGCTACGTGCCCGAGCAACGGGTTGGAGACCGCAGCGCGCACCACCGCGTCGGCGGCGAAATTGGCGACACCGGTATGCGCCGCGGCGATCGCGGTGCGGCGCAGCAGCGACAGCGAGCCGAACAGACCCGGCCGCATGCCATGCACGGCCGCGATTTCCCGAATCAGTCGGACCCCGCGCCACGCCACAGCCAACCCGTCCAAGGCGGGCGAGGGCACGGCGGC
This sequence comes from uncultured Pseudomonadota bacterium, assembly GCA_963822705.1. Lineage (GTDB taxonomy): Bacteria > Pseudomonadota > Alphaproteobacteria > Acetobacterales > Acetobacteraceae > CAVRQM01. The sequence goes on along the minus strand of CAWGIX010000013.1, from coordinate 189,062 downwards.
GGTCAGGGCAAAGATTTGCGTCGCCGCACTGCGCCCCAAGGCTTGCGCACGGGCGCGCTGGTCGGTGCCGGGACCGGCCCGGAGCAGTGCGAGAATGCTGTCCGGGTCGTTGGCCGCCTCGATCGCGGGCAGCAGGGCCGGCCCTTCCGGCAGCGTTTTGAGCCACGCCCGCGCGGCATCGCGCCTGGTATCGGGGTCAGCCAAGGCCGCGCGCAGCGCCTCGACCGAGCGTAACCCGGCCAGGCCGCGCAACTCGCGCCAAAGACCCGCCCCCAAGAACCCGAAACCGGCCCCGGCCACCGCCAACGTGAGCCAGCCGAGCGCCGTGTTCCTGGCAAACTGGGCGGCGATGAAATTGCCGATTTCGAGTGCCGCCAGCCCGACTCCCAGCACCAGCAGGCCGGCCAGGACCAACCCCGCGGTGCCAAGCCTCCGGCCGGTTGCCGGCGGCGAGGGCGGCAAAACCTCCAGCCGCTCGAGCGGCGTCTCCTCCAGCTCGAAACGCGGGCGGATTTTTTCGCCGCTCACAACAGATCACCCAGCAAGAACGCCAGCAGCCGGTCCAGGTCCACGTTCACGATCCCGCCGCGGCCGCCCAGCGGCACGCGCATCGGCTCGAAGTCGGGCAGCGCCAGAAACGGGTGCGCCCAGAACGACTTGTCGGGCATGCGGTCCGGCACTTCGCCGGGATAGGAGCGGCCGGCCTTGCCCTCGCCGGCGACCCGCCCGCGCACCGCCGAGACCGGCCGGTTGTCCAGGGTCCAAACCACGTCCTCGGTGCAGCGCACGGCGGCGATCGCAAACGCCTCGCCGGCGCCTTGACCGGTATCGGCACCCACCATGTCGCGCACCAGGGCGGCCAAGTTGCCGCGCTGACGGCTGGCGACGTGATCGGCCTTGCTGGCGCAGTAGGCGATGCGGGAAATGCCGCCCAGCGCGGGCCAGAGCGGGGCGAGGAACGACAAGAATGCCAGCGGATGGTGGCGGCGCAGCGCCGCCGCGACCGCCGACAAGGCCGCCGCGACGTCGGCGAAGGCGCCTGGCCCGGCGTGCAGGGCGCTCAGTACGTCGGCCAGCACCACCAGCCGGTCGATGCGGCCGAAACCGGGCGCCAGAAGGTCGCGCCGCACCGAATCGCAATAGGCGTCGAAGCGGCTGGCCAGCAGGCCCGCCAGCGCCGAGCCGCCGCGAAGCGGGAAAAACCCCATCCACGGCGGCGGCGGACCCGGCGGAGGCATGAGAAAGCGGCCCGGTTGCAGCAGCGACAGGCCGGCCTCGTCGCGCAGGCGGCGCAGTGCGGTGACGTAGAGAGCATGGCCCTCCCGCGCCAGCGCCTCATCACCGGCGGCGCCTTTCGGCAGGGCTCCGGCAAATGCCAGGAAAGTTTGCGCCTGCACGAGCGGCTCCAGGCGACGCAGCGTCGCGTCGGACCAGTTGGCAAAATTCTGGCCCAGCATCGGCAGGTCCAGCAGCCACTCGCCGGGATAGTCCAGCAACTCCAGCCGAAGCCGCTGGGGCGGCAGCAGCGTGCCGATTCCGGTGCGGGAAATGTCCAGGTCCAGGGCCAGCAGCGACACCGCATCGGTGCGCGCGGGCCAATGCGGCGGATCGGCGGCCAGGGCGGCCAAATGGGCGGCGTGGTCGAAGCGCGGCAGTCCTTCGGCGGCGGCGGCGGACAGGGCGGCGCGCACTTCACGCCGGCCCAGGCGCGCCTGGAGCGCCGGCAGGGTCGGCACGCCAGCACCCAGTGCCAGCAGGTTGGCCGCCAGCGAGGTCAGCAATGCGGTCTTGCCCGACCGCGCCAGCCCGGTGACGCCCACGCGCACCGTCAGCCTGCCGGGCCAATAGCCCCGGACGATGGCGAGCGGGTCCAACGAGGGTTCTCTTCAAGCGCGCTGGATCAGCTCGATCTTGTAACCGTCCGGGTCTTCGACGAAGGCGATGACCGTGGTGCCGAATTTTACCGGCCCGGCTTCGCGCGTGATTTTCGCCCCAGCCTTGCGCAAGTTTTCCACGGCTTTGTAGACATCCGGCATACCCACCGCCAGATGACCGAAAGCCGTGCCGATCTCGTACGGATGGTCGTGGCCCCAGTTGTAGGTCAGTTCGAGCACGGTATGGGTTTTCTCGTCGCCGTAGCCCAGGAACGCCAGCGTGTATTTGCCTTCCGGCACCTCGTTTCGGCGCAGTTCCTTCATGCCGAACAGGTCGGTGTAGAATTTCACGCTGTCCTCGAGGTTCTTCACCCGCAGCATGGTGTGCAGGTAGCGGTAGCTGTCGCTCATCGGTCGACTCCTTCGGTTACGGATCAATTCCAAGCAGAAACAGGCCGGCCGCATCCGCCGCCGCCACGACCGCCTCGCGATCGGCCAGCAGCGTGCCGCCGGCCTCAAAAGCAATGCCGCGCAGACCGGCCTGCGCGGCGACCCGGACCGTGTCCGGGCCGATGGTCGGCAGATCGGTGCGGCGGTCCTGGCCCGGCTTGACCAGTTTTATCAGCACCCCGCCGGGTCCCGGCCGCGCATGCGCAGCGGCACGGTTCAGCATCGCGTCGGTGCCCTCGACCGCTTCCAGCGCCAGCACGATGCCCTGCTGCACCACGCACGCCTGTCCCACATCGACGCTGCCCAGAGCCCGCACCACCGAACGGCCGCGCTCGATGTCCGCCTGCGCCTGCGCATCCGGTGCCGCAGAGCTCAGCAGCCCGCGCGCGCCCACCGCTTCGGTCAGGATTTCGTGCGCACCCAGCACGCGAAAACCTTCTTCGCCCAGTACCCGGTGCACGGCGGCCAGCAGGCCGTCGTCGCCGCCGAAGGCGGCGCGGCCGATGCGCGCCAGCAGCCGGGCTCCTTCCGCATCGGGGCGCAGGTCGAGAATCGATGGGCGGCGCACCGGGCCGATCAGCACCAGATCGCTGCAGCCGTTGCCGCGCAACAGCGACAGGATGCGTCCGGCCGCGCCAAGCCGCGCCGTCTCGTGCGGATAGGGCGCGATCACCGCCGGTTCGGCAAAACCTTCCAGCCCGACCACAAAAACGTTGCGTCCCGATGCCCGCGCGGCGGCCGCCACCTGGCCCGGCAACATGCCGCCGCCGGCCAGAATGCCCAGCGCCGGCCGCCCGCCCGGATCAGGGGTCGTCATCGTCCGGCGCTTCCGCACTGACCATGGCGCGGATCAAGCCGCGCTTGCTGGGCGCCTCCACGAACGCCAGCATTTCGGCGATCAGCGGTTCCTGGCTCGCAGGAGAATTTTGCACCGCCGCGAGCCGGTCCGCGAATGCGCCTTCGCCGCCGAACAGCGTGCGAAAAGCCGAGCGCAGCGCGTGGATGCGCGCGCGATCAAAACCGCGGCGTTTCAGCTGCACCAGGTTCAGTCCGACCAGCCGGGCGCGATTGCCGATCACGCTGCCGAACGGAATCACGTCGGCCTCGACCCCGGAGACGCCGCCGATCATGGCGCCGGCGCCGATGCGCACGAATTGATGCAGCGCCGCAGCGCCCCCGATCACCGCGCGGTCGCCGACGGTGACGTGCCCGCCCATCACCACGTTGTTGGCGATGATCACGCCATCGCCGATCACGCAGTCATGCGCCACGTGGACCACCGCCATCAGCAGGCAATCCGAGCCCACCAGCGTTGTGCCGCTGCCGGTCACGGTGCCGCGATGGATCGTGACGTGCTCCCGGATAACCGTGCGCGGGCCGATCTCGCAGCGTGTGGGCTCGCCCCGATATTTCAGGTCCTGCGGCGCCAGGCCCACAGTGCAAAAAGGGAACAGTCGTGCTCCCGCGCCGATACGCGTGTCGCCGTCGACCACGACATGGCTCAGCAGTTCCACGTCATCGCCGAGTTCGACCTGGGCGCCAACATGGCACCAGGGTCCGACGCGCACGCGCTCGCCGATCGCGGCACCGTGTGCCACGATCGCACGCGGGTGGATTTCGGTCACGGATGCGGTCCGTCCTCGGGCGCTCGGTCCATGATCATGGCGGCATAAGTCGCCTCGGCTACCGAGACTCCGTCGACCCGGGCGACCGCGGAAAACTTCCAGACGTTGCCGCGATTGCCGGTCCTTGGTGACGTGGATCCGCAGATCACGTCCCCCGGCACCACCGGGCGGCGGAATTTCGCCGCCTCGATCGACATGAAATAGACGACCTTTCCCGCCGCCTCCGGTCCCAGCGTCTCCACCACCAGCACGGCCGCCGTTTGCGCCATGCTCTCGATGATCAGCACGCCCGGCATCACCGGGTGACCCGGGAAATGGCCCTGGAAAAAGCCCTCGTTGGCAGAAACGTTTTTGACGCCGATCGCCGAGCGGTTGGGCACTACATCCACCACGCGGTCGATCAGGAGGAACGGATAGCGGTGCGGGATGGCATGCATGATGCGCGCGAGATCGACGAGACCGATCGTCTCGACCTTCTCGGTCTCGACCGCGACCTGAACCTCCGCGGTGTCCATGCCCGTCAGCCTGCCTCGCCTCCGCCCTCTCCACTCTCGCGCGCCTGCTGGCGCGCGCCGGCTCGTGCGCGGCCGCCTGCCAGCCGGCGCAGGGTGGCAACCTGGCGAAAGAATTCGCGCACGGGCATCGCCGGACTGCCAACGACATCTGCCCCGGACGGCACGTCCGCCATGATGCCGGCCTGCGCGCCCAGCTTGGCGCCGCGGCCGATATGGAGATGTCCGACGAGGCCCGCCTGGCCGCCTACCATGACAAAATCGTCCAGTACGGTCGATCCGGAAATGCCAGCCTGGGCGACCACCACGCAGGCCCGCCCAAGGCGCACGTTGTGCCCGATCTGCACCAGGTTGTCGAGGCGCGAACCCGCCCCGATCACCGTGTCATGCACCGAGCCGCGGTCGATGGTGCTGTTGGCTCCGACCTCCACGTCGTCCTCCAGAATCACCCGGCCCAATTGCGGCACCGTCACGAAACCCCGGTCGCTCTGAGCGAAACCAAAACCTTCCTGTCCCACGCGGGCGCCGGGATAGACATACACGCGCGCGCCGAGCAGGGCGTGGCTTACCGAGGCGTGGGCGCCCACCCGGCAGTCCGGCCCCAGCACCACGCCCGCGCCCACGACGGCGTGGGCTCCGATGCGGCAGCGCGGACCGATTTCGGCGCGTTCGCCGACCACCGCGAACGGACCGATTTCGGCGCTGGGGTCGATTTTGCAGGTGGCGTCAACCAGGGCCCACGCATGCACGCCCGGTCGCAGCGGCGGTTCAGGATGGAACAGCCTGGCCACCCGCGCCCAGGCAAGATACGGCTCGGAAGTGACCACCGGGATGCTGTTCGGCGGCACCCGGGCCAGCATGTCCGCGCGCACGATCACCGCGCCCGCCCGGGTGGTGGTCAAGGCATCGGCGTAGCGGCGATTGTCCAGGAAACTTACGTGCTGCGGGCCGGCCGTCTGCAGCGGAGCCACGCCCTGCAGCAGCGGGTCGCAACGCTGTGAAGCGAGCTCCGCGCTGATCCCCGCCACGATGTCGGACAGCCGGTGCGGACCGGCGCGGGCGAAAAAGCGCGGATCGCCCGCGACGGGACCACCCGCTTCCGATGTCACGGCGAGCCGGATTTCGTCCCCAACTCGGCGGCCGGCGCCGCGGCGGGAGTGGCCGTCTGTGGTGCCGGCGCCGCAGGCGTGGAGGAGGCCGATGGCGGCAGCGTCACCGACGGGAGCGGTGCCGGGACGGTCGGCGGCTCCACGCCGTCCGGCGGGATGATGACCGTTGGCAGGATCTTGTTCATCTGCTCGGCGACCTGCTCGGTGATGTCGAACTCGTTGACGTTCAGCGCTACCTGCTGGCGGTGCAGCACGAGGTTCATGCCTCGGCTCTCGGCCACCTGGCGGATCACCGAAATCAGCGTCCGCTCGATCTGCCCGAGCGCGTACTGGGCCGACTTCCTGAATGATCCGGCCGCGTTCGCGGAACGTCTTTTGCGAGTTGGTGATCCGTTCCTGCAGTTCGCGCTCGCGCGCCCGCGCCTGTTCGGCCGACAGCTTGCCGCGGTCATTGACCAGAGCCTGCTGCATGTCGCGCCACGCCGCCTGTTCCTTCTGCGCATCCCCGTTCAGCTTTTCGCGCCGCTCGCCGATGATTTTTTCGACCTGCTGCGCCGCCGAGGAGGCGCGCATCACTTCCGGCACTCCCATCACCCCGATCACCGCGGCCGGCGGCGACGCACCTTTCGGCAACGGCGGCAGGTCCGGCGGGGGCGGCAACTGCTGTCGGGCCTGCAGCGCTTCCTGCCCCTCCGGCCCTGTCGTCAGCGGCCCCGGCGAGACCGGGGGCGGAGGCGGCGGCGGAATCGGGGCCGGTACGGCAGCCGGCGCGCGTCGCGAAGGCGCCGGCCGGGCCGGGGCCGTGGGCGCGGTCTGCTTGGGCTGGCCGGGGATAAAGAAATCCTGCGCCGCGACCGAAGGCGAGCCAAAGGGGAGTGCCAAAAGCCCGAAGGCGATCAGGAGCAGGCGTGGCGTGCAGGCCATAGGCATTTAGAACCTCGTACCGAACCCAAACCGGAAAATCTGTGTCTTGTCGTATTTCTGCTTCACCACCGGATCCGCCACGTCGAGGTTGATCAAGCCGAACGGCGTCTTCCACGACACGCCCACCCCCGCGCCGACCCGTGGGGCGGAACTGGTCAACACCGCGCCCGCGGCAGCTATGGCGGTGACCTGCGACAGCCCCCCGACATCGACGAAAGCGCGGCCGGTCAGGCCCAGATCCGGCGAGATCGGCAGCGGGAAGCGGAACTCGGTGGACTGCGTCCAGATGAAGCGCCCGCCCAGGCTGTCGCCGCCGATCGCGGCATGCGGCCCGGCGCCGCCCGACTCGAATCCGCGCAGATTGTCGCCGCCCAGGAAGAATCGATCGATGATCTTCTCCTGGTATCCCAGGTTGAACAGATAGCCCGCGCCGGCCGAAATGGCCAAACCGTAGTCCGGGTCGCCGAGCCAACCCTCAAGCGGAATGAAGGCGGTCCCATCGACCTTGGTGCGTACGTAGTGCACGTCGCCTCCGAGGCCCGCGAAATCGGTGCCGCCCCGAATCACGAAGCCCCTGCGGGGATCGACCGCGCTGTCGCGATAGTCGAGCGTCAGCGTCTGCCCCAGCTGCGACAGCAGCGACGGGCCGGCTTCGTCCTGTACGTACAGGCTGGCCGTGGACTGCACGTCGTAGATGTTCCGTTCCACGAGAGAGTAGGTCCACGCCTGGCGCAAATGGTCGGTGAACTCGTAGCCGAGACGCACGGAGCCGCCGGTTCGTCGCTCGCTATATTGCGCAATCGTCTCATTGTTGTTCTGTACGTGGAAGAGGTCGAAACCGGCCACCAGATTGCGGTCGAGGAAGTACGGGTCGGTGACCGAGAGGTCGATCGAGCTTTGCTTCTGGGCCAGCACGCCGTTGATCCCCGCCTCGATGCCTGTGCCCACGAGGTTGCGCTCGCGCAGACCCGCGTTCAGCAGCGCGCCGGCATCCGTGGAATAGCCGCCACCGACGGTCAGCTCGCCGGTCGCCTTCTCCTGGATGTTGGTCACCAGCACCACGCGATCGGGCGCCGAGCCCGGCTGGGTGGTGATGGAGACCGAGTTGAAGTAGCCGAGATCCTCCAGCCGCTGGCGCGATCGGCGCACCAGCGCCGCGTTGAACGCATCGCCCTCGGCCAAGCGGAATTCGCGGCGGATCACCTTGTCCTTGGTGCGCGTGTTGCCGTTGATGTCGATCCGCTCGACATAGACCCTCGGGCCTTGCGAGACGTCGAACACCAGGTCCACCGTGTGCTTGGCGCGATCGCGGGCAATGCGGGGCTTTACATCCACGAAGGCGTAGCCACGCGCGCCGATCGCGTCGGTCAGCGCCTGCACGCTGCGTTCCACAGCATCGCCGTCGTAGTAATCGCCCGGCGAGATGTCGACCAGCGGCCTCAACGCGGCACCGTTCAGGTGCGGTAGCGTCGAGTTGACGGTGAGGCTGCCTACGCGGTAGCGCTCGCCCTCGTCCAACGTGAACGTGACGAAGAACGCGCTTTTGTCGGGCGCCAACTCGGCCACCGCGCTGGTCACCTTGAAATCCGCAAATCCGTTCTTCAGGTAGAACCGCCGCAGCAGTTCCTTGTCGTAGCCCAGCCGATCCGGATCGTAGCTGTCGGCCTCGGAAAAGATGCGCCAGAACGCTTCCTCGCGGCTGTTGATGACTTCCTTAAGCCGACCTTCGCCGAACGCGTGGTTGCCCACGAAGCTGATGTGGCTGATCTGGGTCAGCGCGCCCTCGTGGATCTGGAACACCACGTCGACCCGGTTCTGGTCGAGCTTGATGATCTGCGGCTCGACTGTCGCGGCATAGCGTCCACGGCGCGCGTACAGGTCCAGGATGCGCTGCCGGTCGGACTGCGCCTGGGCCGGGGTGAACACGGCGCGCGGGCGCAACTGCACCTCGGGGCGCAGCTGCTCGTCCGTCAGCTTGTGATTGCCCTCGAAGGCGATGCGGTTGACGATCGGGTTTTCCGCAACGTGAACGAGCAGAGTGTTGCCCTCGCGGCTTATGCTCACGTCCGAGAACAGGCCGGTGGCGTACAGCGTCTTCAGGCTGCGATCCAGCCGGCCGGGGTCAAACGGGTCGCCGGGCTGCACCAGCATGTAGGAGCGGATCGTGCCCTCCTCGATGCGCTGGTTGCCCTCCACGCGAATGGCTGCGATCGTGCCGCCGGCGATCGGACTGCGGCTGCCGGGCGGTGTCGGCTGTGCCGCCGCGGCCGGCACAGGTGCCGAGGGCGCACCCTGGGCCGCCGCCTCCGGGAGCAAGGGCCGGGTTGGCAGCAGCGTCAGAAGCAGCACGAGAATCCCGACCCAGGCGGCGCGGTTGCCTAACAACGGCCATTTCCTCACGGCAGCGCCGTCCCACGGGCACGGAACAGCCGGACCCGGCCGAACTCGGCGGGTGTCGCGGAACATAGCCACAGCTTTCGCGCCCGATGCTAGGCGCCAGCCGGCCCGGGTCGCCGGCTCAAGAACGGCCGATCAGATTGGCCACCCAGTGCATCAGGCCAAAATGCGACAGGTCGTTCCAGGTCGCGAATACGAACAGGGCGGCCAGGAGCGCAAACCCCGCGCGGAACCCGTACTCCAGAGCGCGGGCCGGCAGCGGCCGGCCGCGCAACGCCTCCGCCAGATAGAACAGCAGGTGACCCCCGTCCAGGACCGGGATCGGGAACAGGTTGATCAGGCCCAGGTTTATCGACAGCACGGCGACGAAGTTGACAAGGTTTGCAAGACCCAGCGCCGCCACCTGTCCGGACAGCTGGGCGATGCGCAGGGGCCCACCCAGTTCGTCGGAGCCGCGCTGGCCGGAAATTATTTGCCATACGCCAACCATCGTCTGCCGCGCGACGTCCCACGTCTGGGCCACGCCTTGCACGCCGGCCTGGCCTAAAGAAGCCGGCGGTATTCCACGGCTGCGGATATTCCGAGCGCGCCCACTTTCTGGCCCGCGTCGGTCTTGCCATCGGTGACCAAGGGCACGGTCAGCGACTCGGCGCCGCGGCGCACGGCCAGCGTCAGCGGGGCGCCGGGATGCGGCAGAACCATGCGACGGATGTCGGCAAAAGCTGCCACCGGCTGGCCGTCAATGCTGTCGATGCGATCCCCGGGGAGCAGTCCGGCGTGGGCGGCGGCACTGTTCGGCTGCACCTCGCCTATCACCGGCCCTGTCTCGATCGGCTGCCCGGCGGTGACGAACAACGCCATGTACAACAACCGCCGCCAGCACGAAATTCGCGGCCGGTCCCGCGGCAATGACCAGCGCGCGAGACAGCACCGTTTTTTCGTGGAACGTGCGCCCTGGCTGCCAGAGGGCACGCACGTCGGCCCCTGCTTCCTCCGGCCGCTCCAGGCCGTGGAGTTTGACGTAGCCGCCAAGCGGCAGGACGGAGAGGCGCCACTCGGTGCCCGCGCGGTCGCGCCAGCGGGCAATCGGACGACCGAAGCCGATCGAGAACGCCTCGACATGGACGCCGCACCAACGCGCGACGAGGTAGTGGCCGAGCTCGTGGACGAAAACCAGCACGCCCAGCACGATCATGAACGGGACGATCGTATTCAGCGGCGCCGGCAGGAGGTGAAACACGACAGAAATCCTTGTTGTCAGGCTGCCGAGCGGGCCCGCTCGGCGCAGCAGTGCAGCGCCACCCGGCGCGCCTCGGTATCGGCCGCCAGCACCTGCCCCAGGTCGTCGGCCGGCAGGCTGCCTAAGCCCGGACAGGACCTCCTCCGCCACCTCCACGATATGCAGAAACCCGATCCGCCGCCGGAGATAGGCGTCCACCGCGACCTCGTTGGCGGCGTTCAGGACCGAGGCGGCGGCGCCTCCGGCGGCCAGCACCTCGCGGGCGAGCCGCAGCGCCGGAAATCGCCCAGCATCCGGTTCGAAAAACTCTAGCCGGCCGATTGCCGCGAGATCGAGGCGCGGAGCGCTGATGGCCATCCGGGACGGAAAGGCCAGCGTGTGGGCGATCGGGACCCGCATGTCGGGGCTCCCGAGCTGGGCCAGCACGCTGCCATCGGCATAGTGAACCATGCCGTGGACCACGGATTGCGGATGCACCAGGATGCCGATGCGCTCGCTGGGCAGTCCGAAAAGGTGTGCCGCCTCGATCAGCTCCAGTCCCTTGTTCATCAGCGTGGCGCTGTCGATGCTGATTTTTGCGCCCATCGACCAGATCGGGTGGCGCAGTGCCGCGTCCGGCCCGGCCCGGCGCATTTCTTCCAGGGTCGCGGTGCGGAACGGGCCGCCGGAGGCGGTCAGCGTGATGCGCTCCACGCCACCTTGGTTGCCGTCGGCCATGGCCTGAAAAATCGCGTTGTGCTCGGAATCGACCGGCAGCAGGGTGGCGCCGTGGCTGCGGACCGCCGCCAGCATCACCGGCCCGGCACAGACCAGCGCCTCCTTGTTGGCCAGCGCCACCGTCCGGCCCCGCGCAATGGCCGCCAAAGTCGCGTGCAGGCCGGCCGCTCCGGTGATCGCGGCCATGGTCCACTCCGCCGGACGCGACGCGGCTTCGACCACGGCCTGCGGACCCGCGGCGACCTCGATCCCGCTGCCCGCCAGCGCGTCGGCCAAAGCGCGCCCGCAGGCCGGGTCCGCAATCACCGCCAGGCGCGCGCCGAACCGCCGCGCCTGCTCTGCCAGCAGCCCCGCGTTGCGGCCGGCCACCAGCGCTTCGACTTGATACCGGCCGCTCGGCGCCTCGCCGATGACTTCCAGGGTTTGCGTGCCGATGCTGCCGGTGCTGCCGAGTACCGTCACGGTTCGGGGAACGGCGTGCGGGGCCGGCGGCTGCGGGGTCATTGCCAGAACACTACTCCCGGCCCGGCCAGTATCGCTAGCCCGGCCGCGGCCGGGGCCGCCGCCAGCAGCCCGTCGAGCCGGTCCAGCAGGCCGCCGTGGCCAGGGATGAGGCTCCCCGAATCCTTCACCTGCGCCACCCGCTTCAGCCAGCTCTCCAAAAGGTCGCCGGATTGGGCAGCGACGCTCAGCAGAGCGCCAGCCGCCGCGGCCCACCCGGTCGCACCGATCGCGAGGCCCGCCACCGCCGCGGCCGACATCCCGCCCAGGGCACCGGCCCAGGTTTTCGCCGGCGATATATTCGGCGCCAGGCGAGGGCCGCCGATCAGCCGCCCGGCGGCATAGGCGCCGATATCGCTGCCCCACACCGCCAGCAGCACGAACAGGGTCGCCGTCCGGCCCTGCGTGGGGTCGGCGCGCAGCCACACCAGCGAGGCCGCGGCCAGGGCGATGCAAACCGCTCCGGCGACCCAGACGGCGAACCGTCCCGGCCGCTGCAAGCGGCGGCAAAGCATCGCCCACTCGAGCATGGTGCCGGTCAGGCCCAGCAGCAGAAGCGCCATCCAGGCGACGCCGCCGATCCAGCAGCACACGAGCGCCACGGGCACCAGCACGGCGGCAGAGGCGATGCGAGGGCGCAGGTCGGCCCAGCGGCGACCTGCCGTCCGCGCCGGCAAACCGGCTTCAGGCCGGACGAGCACCGAACCGCCGCTCGCGCCGGGAAAAGGTCGCCAGGGCCGCCGACAGGTGATCGGCGCTAAAATCCGGCCACAGCACGTCGAGGAACACGAGTTCGGCGTAAGCGACCTGCCACAGCAAAAAATTGGAGAGGCGCTGCTCGCCGCTCGTGCGCACCAGCAGGTCGGGATCGGGCATACCGGCAGTGTAGAGAAGATTGCTGAACGCCGCCTCATCGAGCCGTCCGGGGTCCAGCAGCCCGTCGCGCACTGCAGTGGCCGCCTTGCGGGCCGCGGCCAGGATTTCGGCACGGGCACCGTAGGACATCGCCACCGCCACCGTGAGCCGGCTGTTGCCGGCCGTCTGCGCCTCGGCGCGGGTTATCTCGGCGCGGATGTCGGGCTCGAACCTGTCCAGATCGCCGATGAACCGCAGGCGGATGCCTTCGCGGGCCATTTCGGCGACCTCATGGCGCAAATAGTGGCGGAGCAGGCCGGTGAGGTCGAACACCTCCTCGGCAGGGCGCGCCCAGTTTTCGCTGCTGAACGCATACAGCGTGAGCCAGGGGATGCCCTGATGCATCACTGCCTCGATGGTGCGGCGCACGGCCTTTGCGCCGGCGCGATGGCCGGCGACGCGCGGCAGCCCGCGGGCAGCAGCCCAGCGGCCGTTGCCGTCCATGATGATGGCCAGATGCACCGGCCGCGCGCCGGCGAGCGCCGCGCTTGCCGCAGCGGCGGCGGCGGGGGAGTTTTCGGCAGCACCCATCGGGCGGTCCTTTTACTGGCCTGGCCGCCTTAGACCTGTTTGATTTCGCGATCTTTGTCGGCGAGCTGGTCGTCTATTCGCCTGATGTACCCGTCCGTCAGTTTCTGCACTTCCTCGGCCCAGCGGGCGCTCTCGTCCTGGCCGATCGCGCTTTTTTTCTCCAGGCCCTTGACCTGCTCCATGCCGTCGCGGCGCACCCCGCGCACGGCGACCTTCGCACCCTCGGCATAACGGTGGGCAGTCTTGGACAGCTCGATGCGGCGCTCGCCGGTGAGCTGCGGGATCGGCACGCGCACCAGCTGGCCGTCGGACGCCGGATTCAGGCCGAGACCGGCATCGCGGATCGCCCGCTCTACCGCCCCCACCAGGCTGCGGTCCCAGACCTGGACGGTGATCATGCGCGCCTCCGGCACCCCGACGGTGCCGACCTGGCTGATCGGCACCTCGCTGCCATAGGCTTCGACGCGCACCGGTTCGAGCAGCGCCGGGCTGGCCCGCCCGGAGCGCAGGCCGGCGAATTCCCGCCGCAGGGTTTCCAGCGCCCCGTCCATGCGACGGGCCAAGTCCTGCTTCAGGGTGTTGAGGTCGGTAGCCACGGCGCAACTCCAGCGTTTCAGGGCTCCTGAGTATGACCCGAACGCGGAAGCGGGCCTAGTATGCGCTCCGGCTCGCCAGCCAACTGCCGGGAAGCGTCAGAGTTCGAAGGAGAGTGATTCTGGTCATCAGTCATAGCAGGAAATTCGTTGTGATGGCGCCGTGGAAGACGGCCAGCTCGACGGTGGCACAGCGGCTGGGTAAGTACAACGAAAGTTCGTACAGCCTGTTCTACGAGTTCAACCCCTATCTAAACCGGGTCGTGCATCAGCATTTGACCCGCGCAGAACTGGCGAGTTTTCCGGAAGGCAAGGGCGCCTACAGAGTCGCCGCTTTCGTCCGAAATCCCTATGACCGCGTGTACTCGGGATTTCCACCAGATTCAGCGTGACCTGAAAGAACAGCCGAAAGCAGCTTTCCCGCTCCCGTGGGTGCGTAGCCTCGTCCTGGCCCAGCTTGCCGAAAACTTCGCCCAACTTGCGAGGGCCGATTTCGACTTTGACCGCTGGGTCGAACTCCTGACCGAGTACCAAGTCCTGGAGGTAGGTCGGAACTCCAGTCTGCCGCTGTACCCCGGACACTACTGGACTCGATCTCATGGATGCGCCTGCCGTGGATTTCCTCGGACGTGTAGAGACGTTCGAGCGTGATTTTGACGGCCTCTGCCTGACCTTCGGCCTGACCGTTTCCGAGCGTGTCGATGTCAATCGCCGAGATACAACCCCCACCCCCGGGCCTGATGCCGAAACCAAATACGCCCAGAGAATGACCCGAAGGACTCTGGACAAGTTAAACCGGCTATTCGAGAAAGACTTCGACTTGTTCGGGTATATTCGCCTGTAGGCACTCCCGACCGATCGCGCAGGCGCCGACCGCAGTCGCGGCTGGACGGGGCGCGAGAAGCTCAATCCGGCTCCAGTATCGTCGTGAACCGCCCTTCGCCGCGCATCACCGCGGCGAACGCGCCCGGGGCATGGATATTGAACACCACGATCGGGAGCCCGTTCTCGCGCGCGAGACTGATCGCCGCCGCGTCCATGACCCCAAGATCGCGGGACAGCACCTCGAGGTAGGTCAGCCGGTCGTAACGCTCGGCATCCGGCACGCGGCGCGGATCGGCGCTGTAGACGCCGTCCACCTGCGTGCCTTTCAGCAGCGCGTCGCATTCCATCTCGGCCGCGCGCAGCGCAGCCGCGGTGTCGGTGGTGAAGAACGGGTTGCCGGTGCCGGCGGCAAAGATCACCACGCGGCCTTTCTCCATGTGCCGCTCCGCCCGCCTGCGGATATAGGGTTCGCAGATGCTGGCCATGGGGATCGCCGACTGCACGCGCGTGGGCACGCCCCGCTTTTCCAGGGCACTCTGCAAGGCCAGCGCGTTCATCACCGTCGCCAACATGCCCATGTAGTCGGCTTGCGCGCGGTCCATGCCGGACGCCGCGGCCGATACGCCGCGAAAGATGTTGCCGCCGCCGATCACCAGGCAGACCTGCACGCCGATCGCGGCAACATCGCCCACATCGGCTGCGACCCGCGCCACCGTGTCGGCGTCAACTCCGTATTCGCGCCGTCCCATCAGCGCTTCGCCCGAAACTTTCAGCAGCACACGCCGGTAGCGCAGCCGATTGCTCATGGCGTGCGAAGTGACGAGCTTCAGCAGCCGGCGACGGTCAGGGCGCCGAGGGAGTCGTCAGGCCGGCGGCGGCGGCCACCTCGGCGGCGAAATCTCCGGTGTTCTTTGCGATGCCCTGGCCAAGTTCGTAGCGCACGAAGCCGGTCAGCTTGAACTCCTGCCTTATGGGCCACGGCGCGCACACGACTCTCGCCGTCGTGCACCCAGACCTGCTCCAGCAGCACGACCTCCTCGTAGTATTTGCGAATGCGGCCCTCGATCATTTTGGCGATCGCCGCCTCCGGTTTTCCCGACGCGTGCGCCTGTTCCGTGAGCACCGTGCGCTCGCGCTCCAGTGCCGCCGGGTCGACCCCTTCGATATCCAGCACCTCGGGTCTGGCCGCCGCCACATGCATGCCGACCTGCCGTCCGAGAATCTCCACCGCATCGAGTTCGCTGTCCGCCTCGACCGCCACCAGCACGCCGATCTTTCCCAATCCCGGCCGCACGGCCGAATGCACGTAGGTCGCCACCGTGCCCCGCGACACCTCCAGAACAGCGGCGCGGCGCAGGTTGATATTCTCGCCGATCGTGGCGACGAGCTGCGTGAGCTGGTCGCCGACGGTGTGGACGCTGTCAGGGTAGGGGGCGGCCCTGATCGCGTCGATATCCGTACCGATCGTGAGCGCCACGCGGGCAACCTGCTCCACGAATGATTGAAACATCTCGTTGCGTGCCACGAAATCGGTTTCGGCGTTCACCTCCACCATGGCGGCGCGACACGGCGCCGAGGCGACACCGATCAGACCCTCGGCGGCCACGCGGCCGCTTTTTTTGGCGGCCGCGGACAGGCCCTTCTTGCGCAGCCAGTCGATCGCCGCCTCGATGTTGCCGCCGGCTTCGGTCAGCGCGCGCTTGCAATCCATCATGCCCGCACCCGTGCGCTCGCGCAGGTCTTTCACCAGGATGGGCGTGATCTCGGTCATCAAATTGGTCTCCGACATGCGGCTCGATCAGGCGGGGGCGTGCTCGGCGGGGGCTGGCTCGACTTGCGGCAGCGCTTCGGGCGGCAAATCCTCGGCCGCGCCGATGTCGCGCCCGGAGGCGATCATTTCGGCACTAATGCCGTCAAGCACGGCGCCGGATACCAGCTCGCAGTACAGCGTGATGGCGCGAATTGCGTCGTCGTTGCCGGGTATCGGGAACGTCACCCCGGTCGGATCGGAGTTGCTGTCCAGCACGGCCACCACCGGAATGCCCAGTTTTGCCGCTTCCTGTACCGCCAGCTTCTCCTTGTTCGTGTCGATAATGAACAGGATGTCGGGCAGGCCGCCCATTTCCTTGATGCCGCCCAGCGCGCGTTCCAGTTTTTCCCGGTCGCGGGTGATCTCCAGCACCTCTTTCTTGGTGAGACCCTGCACGTCGCCGGCCAGCATCTCGTCGATCTGGCGCAGGCGCTTTATGCTGCCGGTGATGGTCTTCCAGTTGGTCAGCATGCCGCCCAGCCAGCGGTGGTTGACGTAGTACTGGCCGCAGCGGCGCGCGGCCTCGGCCACGTATTCGGCGGCGGCGCGCTTGGTGCCCACGAGCAGCACGCGCCCGCCGGCCGCGGTGACATCGCGGATGGCGCGCAGCGCCCGGTCCAGCAGCGGCACGGTCTGCTGCAGGTCGATGATGTGCACCTGGTTGCGCACGCCGTACAGGTACGGCCCCATGCGCGGGTTCCAGCGCCGCGTGTGGTGGCCGAAGTGCACGCCGGCCTCGAGCAGCTGACGCAAGGTGAAGTCGGGCATCGCCATGGGCGAGTTCCTTTCCCAAGAGAAGTCCGGTTGAGCCTCCGCGGGGCCTTGCCCTGCGGCACCGGATTCTGGGCTTTTGGCCCGGAAAGGCGCCCCGCGTGTGAATTACCGCCAGGATTCTGCCCGTCGGCGGGAGGCGATATGGCGCATGCGGGCGGCGGGCGCAAGGCGGAGCCGGGGGCTTCGCTACTTACGAACGCCAATCCTGTGCCAATTTCCGCGGCACAATCCTGTGCTAATTTCCGCGGCAGTGGACTCCGGCGAGCCGGAGGTGGAGTAGGAGCGACGACGACCTGCCGCGCTTGGAGGAGGTCTGCCGCAAGGAGCTGGCGGCGGAGCAAGCCCGCGAGCAGTAGCGATGCGCTGCCAGCACCGCGTTGTCCTCAATGTCCAGCCATGGCACGGCCGACGGAGGCTCTGTCGGCGATGGCCACCGCCGTTCCGTGAACAATTCGGCCATCGAACATCACCAGGATACGGTCCGCCAATTCCAGCAGTTCATCCACATCCTCGCTGACCAGCAGTACCCGCGCCACCTCGGTTGCGCACAGCAACAATCTGCGCGTGGATATCGGCCACCGCGGAAAAATCCAGGCCTGCCACCGGATTGGCGGCGACCAGCACGTTCACCGCGCCGCCCAGCTCGCGCGCCAGCACCGCGCGCTGCACGTTGCCGCCCGACAGCGTGGCAATCGGGGCATCCGGCGACGACGTTTTCACCCTGAACCGCGCGATCAGTTCGCGCGCCGCCGCGCGAATGCGCCGATGGCTCAGCCAAACGCCGTGCGCAAAAGGCGGCCCGTCGAAGCGGCGGAACGCCATGTTCTCGGCGACACTCATGCGCCCGACGCAGGCATTGCGCAGCGGTTCTTCGGGCAGCAGCGCCAGCCGATGCTTTTGCGCCTCCGCGCGTCTCGCCGTGTATGGCTCGCCATGCATCAAAATCTCGCCGCCCGTGGCCTCGCGCTGGCCGGCCAAAACCTCGATCAGCTGGCTCTGGCCGTTGCCGGACACGCCGGCGATGCCCAGAATCTCGCCGCCGCGCAGCGCAAAACTCACGCCCTTCACCGCAGGCTCGCCATCCGCACCGTCCGCCGACAGGGCGCGCAGCTCCAGCCGCACGCCGCCCTCGGCGCGGACCTCCCGCGCCGAGGCGGGAGCCGTTTCGGCCTCGCCTATCATCATCGCCGCCATGCGATCGACCGACAGTGCCGCAACCTGCCCCGAACCGGCCAGTCGGCCGCGACGCAGCACGGTCACGGCATCGGCATGGGCCAAAACCTCTCGGAATTTGTGGGTGATGATCAACACCGAGAGCCGGCCGGATTGCGCCATGCCCCGCACCGTGCCGAGCATCTCGTCCGCCTCCTGCGGCGTCAGCACCGAGGTCGGCTCGTCCAGGATCAGAAACCGTGTGTCGAGATATAGCTGTTTCAAGATTTCAGCTTTCTGCCGCTGTCCGACCGCCAGTCCGTGTATTGGCGTGTCGAGCGGAATTTTGAACGGCATACGTTCCAGAAACGCCGCGAGCCGGCTTCGCTCGCCGCGCCAGTCGATCACGGCCGGCACCTTTGCCCGCGCCATCACCAAATTCTCCAGCACGGTCATCGCCGGCACCAAAGTAAAATGCTGGTAGACCATGCCGATGCCGAGACGCTGCGCCGCCTTTGGGTTGTCGATGTCCACCTCGCGGTCGTCGACCAGCACGCTGCCGGCATCGGGCCGGTAATAGCCCATGATGCACTTCACCAGTGTCGATTTGCCGGCACCGTTCTCGCCCAGAAGCGCATGCACCGTGCCGGGCCAGACCCGGATCGACACGTCATCCAGCGCGGGAAAATCGCCGAACCGCTTGCTCATGCCTGCGACTTCCAGGGCGAGCGCGGTTGGCGGATGAGTCATCAGCGCGTGACGCCCAACTCGCCCGGAGCCCCCGCCAGGCGACGGCGCGAGGAGGACGACAGAACCATGATGACCAGGGTCAGCACGTAGGGCGCGGCGTTGAACAGGTAATAGCCGGAGGTCACGCCGACCGCCTGCAATGCGGGGCCGAGCGCGCCGGCGCCCCCGAACAGCAACGACGCCCAGAGACAGGCCATCGGCCGCCAGCGGGCAAAGATCACCAGCGCCACGGCGGTAAAACCCTGGCCGCTGGACAGGCCTTCGTTCCAGCTTCCGGGATAGGTACAGCGACAGAAACGAGCCCCCGACGCCCGCCATGAACCCGCCATAGCAGGTTGCCGCCAACCGGACGCGCAGCGGCGAATATCCCATGGCGCGGGCGGCATCCGACGAGTCACCGACCATGCGCACGATCAGTCCCCAGCGCGTCGTGGCCAGCGCCCAGCGCAGCGCGGGTGCTGCCAATACGCCGATGACGAACAGCACATTGACCTGAAGTGCCGCGCGCAACTGCGGAATGTCGGTCCAGAAACCGAAATCAAACGACGGCAGCGTCGGCGCGCGGGGTTGTACGAAAGGCTTGCCCAGGGTAAAGGCCAGTCCGGTGCCAAGCAGCACCAGGGCAATCCCGACCGCGATATCGTTCACCCCGGGCATGGAACAAATGCCTGCATGCAGCGCGCCGAACACTGTGCCGACGAGCCCCGCGGCCAGCACGCCGAGCCAGGGCGAACCCGTGACATAGGCGACGCCAAAACCCGACATCGCCCCCATCACCAGGGTGCCCTCGAGCCCCAGGTTGATGCGGCCGCTTTTTTCCGTGACCAGTTCGCCGAGACTGACGAACAGGAATGGTGTCGAGACACGGATGGCGCCGCCGAGAATGGCGATCGGCACCGTCCAAAACCCCAATGCGGCGCTCACGGTGAAGCCTGCGTTGCCGGTGTGCTTGGGGGCGAGGCACGCGCAAGCCGATTACGTCGAAAAAACCCTCGCGGCAGCACGCGGACCGAAAACCCCTGGCTGGCCAGCAGCACCACGAACAGAATGCCTTGCAGCACCAACACTGCGGACTCGGGCAGGCCAAGCCGTCGTTGCAGCATGCCGCCGCTGGCGCCGATGCCGCCCAGCAGCACTGCCACCGGAATAATCGCCAGCGGATTTTGCCGCGCCAAAAAGGCCACCAGAACGCCGGTCAATCCGTACCCGGCGGCAAGGTCCGCATTGACCCGCCCCTGCACGGCCGCCAGCTCGACCATGCCCCCGAGACCCGCCGCCGCACCGCCCAAGGCGCAGACCACCATCACCAGCCGGCCGACCGGAAGTCCCGCCATGCGGGCGGCCCGGGGATTGCCGCCCACGATCCGGGCAGCAAAGCCGAACGTGGTGTGCGCCATAAGGACATAGGCCAGGACGCACGCCGCAAGGCCAAAGACCAGCCCGACATGCACGTTCAGACCCGGCAAGTTGCCCAGCATGTAGGCATCGGGAAGCGCGCGGGTGGAGGGCTTGTTCAGGCTGGTCGGGTCGCGCATGACGCCTTCGACCAGCTGGTTCATCACGGCAATCATCACGTAACCGATGAACAGCGACGAGATCGTCTCGTTCACCCCGCGCCAATGGCGAAGGCCCCCGGCCAGCGCGATGGTCGCGGCGCCCGCTATCATGCCGGCCATTGCCATGCCGAATTGTGCGGCCAGCGGCGGCACCCCGGCATCCGCCATCGGCAGCCCGACCGTCACGGCCATGAGACCGCCCGCGACGAATGCGCCCTCGCCGCCGATAATCACCAATCCCATTTGCGCCGGCAGCGCGGTGCACAAGGCCGTCAGCAGCAGCGGCGCCGCCCGCTGCAAAGTGTTCTGCCACGAGAACCACGACCCGAACGCCCCGACATACATGAACCGATACGCCGAAACGGCATCGTGACCGGAGACGGCGATAAAAACGCCAAACACCAGCAGGCTCACCAGAATGGCAAGCACGGGAACCAGGACCGTCTCTCCAACGATCAGGAGACGGATGGAGACGCCGCTGCCGGCGCTCATGGCGGCCACGCGGTCGATCAGGCCCCCGGGCCGTTCACGCCCTCGACGAGGTAGTTCATCGATTCGAGGCTGATGTCTGCCTGGGTTTTCGCGTCACCGGCGGCGATGACGACATTGCCCCTGTTGTCCTTGATCGGTCCCTTGAAGATCACCAGCGTGCCGTCGATCAGCCCTGCCTTCGCCGCGTCCGCCGCCTTGCGAGCGGCATCGGGAACGATGGCGGTGTACGCGGAAATTTTCACGATCCCTTGCTTCAGTCCGCCGCGAACGATGTTGGCGATCGGGGTGCCGGCCATGAAATCGGCGACCAGTTTCGGGTCAAGTCCCTCCCAGTTCCATTCCGCGCCGGTCAAATAACCTTTTGGCGCCAGGGCCGCCTGGCTGGCGTGGTAGCCGGTGGTGAACAGGCCGCGCTTTTCCGCCGTCTCGATCACGATCTTGGGGCTGTCGACATGGCAGGTCACGACGTCGATCCCCTGGTCGGCCAAACTGTTGGTAGCCTCGGCCTCCTTGACCGGCATGGACCATTCGCCCGTGAAAATGACCTGCGTGGTGATGGACGCATCGACGGACCGCGCGCCGAGCGTGTAGGCGTTGATGTTGCGCAACACCAGCGGGATTGGCTTGGACGCCACAAAACCGAATTTCTTGGTTTTGGTGACATGGGCGGCAACGATGCCGGCCAGATATTCGGGCTCGTCGATATAGCCGAAATAACTGTGCGCGTTCTCCGGCATGCCGGCCTTCCACAGGCCGCCGCAGTTCAGAAACGTGATCGCCGGATATTGCTTCGCGAGTTTCAGGACATAGGGATCGAAATAGCCGAACGAGGTCGCGAACAGCAGGGTCGCGCCGTCCTGCACGATCATGCTTTCCATGGTGTTTTGCACATCGACCGTTTCGGGAACCCGTTCCTCCTCGAGCACGCGGACGCCCGGCATGGTTCTGACGGCTGCGGCACCCGCTGCCTGCGCCTGATTATAGCCGTAGTCGTCGCGCGATCCGACATAGATGAAGCCGACCGTAACCGTGTTTGCCGCCAAAACCGTGCGGTTTGTCCCGGCGGAAGCGCCTAGGCCGGCCGCTCCAAAAACTGTTCCCTGGAGCAGGGCACGGCGGGGCATTCTGTATCGGTCGGACATGACGGGGCGGCCCTCTTCATCCGGGTAAAGGCAATCGGTCGCCTTCAAACGTCGTGCCAGGTCACGGCCGCGTACAAGTCCATGGTGTCAAAGCCGACGACAATCCTCAAGCCCGGCCCGCAGCCGCCCGGCGCTGTTCGGAAACAAGCAGCCAGGCGCCTGCCGCCAGAATCAACCCGGCGCCGACGAAAACCGGCGTCCGCGGTACATCCCCAAAGACCAGCAATCCCAGCACGAACGCCCAGATCAGGGCGCTGTACTCCACCGTCGCCATGACCGAGGCGGGGGCGCGGCGGGCGCCCTCGAACAGGCAGAACTGGCCAAACGCCCCGGCTGCGCAAATGCCGGCCAAGAGCCCGACCTGGAACAGGTCCGGCCACTGGTGCCGCCATGCCGTGGCCGCCGCCGTGGCGACCAGGAACACGCCATTGGTATAGAACATCTGCAGCAAAGTGCTTTCGCGGCGCGCGATCTGGCGCATCAGGATGATGCCGATCCCCCAGCACGTCGCCGCCATCAGCACCGACACCGTGGCCCAGGAAAAGCTCAGCCCGCCAGGGTCGCAGGCGATCACCACGCCGGAGAACCCCAGCGCCACGGATATCCAGCGCGCCGGCGGCACGCGCTCGCCCAGCAGGGGCATGGCCAACAGGCTGGTGATGATCGGTGCTGCGAAATACAACGTCAGCAGTTGCGCCAGCGGCAGCGCGCGCGCCGACGAATAGGTACAGCAGCCAGGCCGTGAGCGAGATCAGCGCCCGGCCCAGCAGCGGCAGCTTCAGCGGTGTTGCGACCGCCCGCGCCAGCATCGCGGTCCTGCCGGCGGCAATCGTCGCACCCACAATGAAAGCGCTGCGCACGCTCAGCACCTGCCAGACCGGCAGGGGCGTGTGCCCCAGTCCGGAAACCAGGTATTTTATGGCGGCGTCGTGGCCGGCGAAGAACGCATAGGCGACCGCCCCCAATATCATGCCGGCGGTCGCCGTTGCGCCGATGAACGGGCGCGTGCGGGAAAACACCAAAGCCGACATGCCGGAAGGAGTCTGCTGCGGCGCGCCGCCCGCCACAACCGCACGCGGCGCAATACTGGCCAACGCGCCGACGATGTGCACTCATCCGCCAAAGACCACCAAGGAGGGGAGAACACCATGCGTAACGCGCTTCTGGCCGCCGCGGCCCTGTGTAGCGTCGGCCTGTTGGCGACACCGGTCCGCGCCGCCGATCCGGCCGCCTGCAAGTCGCCGCGCTTTTCGGACATCGGCTGGACCGACGTCACCGCCACCACGGCACTGACCGGGCTGCTGCTGCAGGATCTGGGCTACACGCCGAAAATCACCGTGCTGTCGGTTCCGGTGACCTACCAGTCGCTGAAGAACAAGGACATCGACATCTTTTTGGGCAACTGGATGCCGTCCATGGAGGCGGACCGCAAACCCTTCGTCGATGACAAGTCGGTCGACATCGTCACCGACAATCTCGACGGCGCCAAATACACGATGGCCGTGCCCACCTACACCTACGACCAGGGCCTGCACGATTTCGCCGACATCCACAAATTCGGCGACAAGCTCGGCTGGAAAATCTACGGCATCGAGCCGGGCAACGACGGCAACCGCCATGTGCTCGACCTGATCAAGGCCAACACCGACGACCTGGGCAAATTCCAGCTGGTCGAGAGCAGCGAGCAAGGCATGCTGGCCGAGGTGGAGCGCGCCTATCGGGCGAAAAAGCCGATCGTGTTTTTGGGCTGGGAGCCGCATCCCATGAACAAGAAATTCGACATGAGCTACCTCACCGGCGGCAATTCCACGTTCGGGCCGAACTACGGCGGCGCCACGGTCTACACCAACGTGCGCGCCGGCTACGTCCAGGAATGCCCGAACATCGGCAAGCTGCTGCAGAACATGAAGTTCACGCTGCCGATGGAAGACGCCATCATGACCGCCATCAACGACAACAACGAGGACCCCGCCAAGGCCGGCGAGGCGTGGGTGAAAGCCAATCCGGCGGTGCTGGACAAATGGCTGGACGGCGTCACCACCATCGACGGCAAGCCCGGCCTGGCGGCGGTAAAGGCGAAGATGGGCATCGGCGCCTGACAGCGGCGGCGCTGCCATGGACCGCCTGGTCGGCTGGATCACGGATCACAAAATCCCGGTCGGCGCCTGGATGGCCGACTGGGTCGAGTCGATCAAGAACCATAGCGCCGCCGCCTTCGACCTGCTGGCCGCCGTCATCGGTTTTCTGGTCGACGGCCTGACCGGTCTGCTGGAAGCGGTGCCGGCGCCGCTGCTGATCCTCGCACTGGCGCTGTTCGCGTGGTGGCTGCGCCGTTCCTGGCAGCTCGGCGTGTTCACCGCGCTGGCGCTGCTGTTCATCCTGAACCAAGGCTACTGGGAAGCGACCATGGAGACGCTGTCGCTGGTGCTCTGGTCGGCGACCGTCTCCACCCTGATCGGCGTGCCGCTGGGGATCGCCTCGGCGCACCACGCCTGGCTGCGGCACGCGCTGCGGCCGCTGCTCGACCTGATGCAGACCCTGCCGACTTTCGTCTACCTGCTGCCCACCTTGGTGCTGTTCGGGCTGGGCACCGTGCCGGGCCTGATCTCCACCGTGATCTTCGCCCTGCCGGCGCCGGTGCGCCTGACCCAGCTCGGCATCGAAAGCGTGCCCTCGCCGCTGCTGGAGGCGGGCCGCGCGTTCGGCGCCACTTCGTGGCAGTTGCTGTGGAAGGTGGAACTGCCTTCGGCGCGGCCGACCATCATCGCCGGGATCACCCAGTGCATCATGCTGTCGCTGTCCATGGTGGTGATCGCCGCCCTGGTCGGCGCCGGCGGCCTGGGCGTGCCGGTGGTGCGCGCGCTGAACACGGTGCGCGTCGGCATGGGGTTCGAGGCCGGGTTCGCCATCGTGCTGGTGGCGGTGCTGCTCGACCGCATCTGCCGCCCCCCGGAAACGCTCAATCCGCGATGACGCCTGCGCTGGCCTTCGAGGACGTGGACATCCTGTTCGCGCCGCGCGGCCGGCGCACCCGCGAGGCGCTGGCGCTGCTGGACCGCGGTTTTGACCGCGCCGCCATCGCCCAGGCGACCGGCGCCGTGCTGGGCGTGGCCGGTGCAACTCTGGCCGTGCCTCCGGGCGAAATCTGCGTGCTTATGGGCCTGTCCGGCTCCGGCAAATCCACCCTTTTGCGCGCGGCGAACGGCTTGGTCGCCGCCACCCGCGGCAAAGTGCTGGTGCAGCACGGCGAGCGCGGTGGTGGACGTGGCGCGCTGCGACTCGGGCACCTTGCGCACCATCCGCCGCGAGCGGCTGGCCATGGTGTTCCAGCAATTCGCCCTGCTGCCGTGGCGCACGGTGCGCGACAACGTGGCGTTCGGGCTGGAGCTGCGCGGCATGGGCACGGCCGAGCGGTTGCGCGTGGTGGACGAACAACTCGCGCTGGTGGGCCTGTCCGACTGGGCCGGCCGCTACGCCAGCGAATTGTCGGGCGGCATGCAGCAGCGTGTCGGCTTGGCCCGCGCGTTCGCCACCAGTGCCGACGTGCTGCTGATGGACGAGCCGTTTTCCGCGCTCGACCCGCTGATCCGCACCAAACTGCAGGACGAGCTGCTGGAACTGCAATCGCGGGTGAAAAAGACCATCCTGTTCGTCAGCCACGATCTGGACGAGGCGATGAAGCTCGGCGATCGCGTGGCGATCATGGAGGGTGGACGCATCGTGCAGCAGGGCGCGCCCGAGGACATCGTGCTGCGCCCGCAGAACGACTACGTCGCCGAGTTCGTGCGCCACATCAATCCGCTCTCGGTGCTGCAGGCGTCGCATGTGATGCGACCGGTGGCGGCGCTGGTGCGCACGGATGGGGCTGTGCTGCTGGACCGGGCCGGACACTACGCGGCAGTGATGGACGAGGCGGGTGGCGTGCAGCTCGTCCGCCATGCCGGAGTGCCGATCGGCCGCGCGGTTTTGGCGCGGGTGGCGCCCGACATGTCGTTGCGCGACGTGGCCGCACAGTGCGGCTCCAGCGGGCACCCGGTGCTGGTCGGGGTTGACGAAAAGCTGCTCGGCGTGTGTGACGGGGCGGATATATTCGCCGCGCTATCGGGCGGCGCTCTCGCTCAAACCGTCCCTGAGACGCGGCAGGCGGCGTGAGCGAAACATCACTCCGCATCGGCCCTGATCCAACTGGAAGCCGGCCTCGCGCTCCATGGCGCCTTCTATCGCTGGAGCCGGACGCGACGGAGTAGACGCACGACTGGCCGACGCGGCAACGTCAGACCCGGGCTGTGCGGGAGAAAACGCCATGACCGCGATCGTCACGCCCGGAGAAAGCCCGGCTGCGGCGCTCGCCGGCACGGATGACGCCCGGGACGCGACGGCTGGTCACGGCGTCAGCTTCGCGGCGGCTCTGCGGGTGTGGCTGCGTGTCGCCGCGCTCTCGTTCGGCGGCCCGGCCGGACAGATCGCGGTCAAGCACCGCATCGTCGTGGACGAGAAGCGCTGGATCGGCGAGGCCCGGTTCCTGCACGCGCTGAGCTACTGCAACCTCCTGCCCGGCCCGGAGGCCCAGCAGCTCGCCATCTACATCGGCTGGCTGATGCACGGCGTTCGGGGCGGCATCATGGCCGGCGGCCTGTTCGTGTTGCCCGGCCTCGTCTGCATCATGGCGCTCAGCTACCTCTACGCGGGCTGGGGCCATGTCGGCGCGGTCGCCGCGCTGTTCTTCGGCCTCAAGGCGGCGGTGCTGGCCGTCGTTGTCCAGGCCGTGGTCCGGGTCGGTTCTCGGGCGCTGAAGAACCGGGCGATGCTCGGCATCGCGGCGGCGGCGTTCGTCGGCATCTTCTTTCTGGGCATCCCCTTTCCCCTCGTCATCGTCGCGGCCGGGCTGCTGGGCTGGCTCGGCACCCGGGCTGGCTCCCGGCTGTTCCAGATCGGCGGCGGGCACGGAGCCGGTAGCGCGAAGGGGCTGGCCGAGGCCGACAGCCTGCTCGGCGAGCGCATGCCGGCCCACGCGCAGGTGACTGCCGCACGCGCCTGGAAGGCGGCGGCCGTATGGCTGTTGCTTTGGCTCGCCCCCGTCGCCGCCCTGCTGCTGACACTCGGCACGGACAACACTTTTTCCCGCATCGCCCTGTTCTTCAGCGAGATGGCGGTGGTCACGTTCGGCGGCGCCTACGCGGTGCTCGCCTACGTCGCCCAGCAGGCGGTCCAGCACTACCACTGGCTCCGGCCGGGCGAGATGCTCGACGGGCTCGGCATGGCGGAGACCACGCCCGGGCCGCTTATCATGGTCACCCAGTTCGTGGGCTTCATGGCCGCCTACCGCGACCCGGGCGCGCTGCACCCGATGCTGGCGGGTACGCTGGGCGGTCTGCTGACCACCTGGGTCACGTTCACGCCGTGCTTTTTGTGGATCTTCCTCGGCGCACCCTTCATCGAGCGGCTGCGCGGCAACAAGGCGCTGAGCGGGGCACTGGCCGCCATCACCGCGGCCGTGGTCGGCGTCATCCTGAACCTGGCCGTCTGGTTCGCGCTGCACACCTGGTTCCGCCAGGCTCGCCCGGTGCATGGCTTCGGCCTGTCCTTCGACGTGCCGCTCCTCTCGAGCCTCGACCCGTGGGCGCTCGCGCTGTCCGCGGCGGCCGCGGTCGCCATCTTCCGGTTCAAGGCGGGGATGATCCCCACGTTGCTCGCCTGCGCCGTTGCCGGCGTGGCGCTTCACCTCGCGTTCGGTCTGGTCTGACGGACCGCGGACGCTCTCAGGCTGACCGAGTTGGCCGAGGAAAAAAGCGAAAAGCGCCCGAGGACATCGTGCTGCGCCCGCAGGACGACTACGTCGCCGGACACCAAAATCTCTTGACCTTTCCCCGCGGCTTGTGTTAGTGCTCCTGACATGTGGTTTCTCCCCCGCCCGCCGCTCCCACCGGATGCCAGCCTCGCCGAGCGGTTTGCCCGGTTCGCCGACGAGGTGGTCCTGGGGCTGGGGGCACGCTGGCATGCGGACCGGATGTCCGGGGTGGCGTTCATCAGCGTGCAGTTGCTGGAGCTGGTCGGGATCAGGCTGCAGAAGCTCCGCAAAAGGTTTCTTGCCCTGATCGCCCGGGCCCTGGCGGGTCCGCTGCCGCCGCCCCGGCCGCCCCGGGTCCGGAAAGGACGAAAGCCCGCCAGCGACAACGCCCGTTTCCCGAGCCGTTCGGCTGGCTGCTGAAACTGGGGACGTGGCGGGTGGCGCCCTGTCAGCGGGATTTGGAGCGGCTGCTGGCCGCATCCCGAGATGCAGGAGTTGCTCCGCAAGGCGCCGCAGGCGGGGCGACTGCTCCGGCCGATGTTCTGGATGCTGGCGCTAAAGCCTGACCCGGCGCTCCTGCCGCCTCTGCCGAAGCGGGTTCGCCGAACCGCACCATCGGCCCCCGAACCGGACCCCGCCGCACCGGACCCCGCCGCACCGGCCCCGACCGAACCGGCCGCAAAGCCGATGCGCAAGCGTCCGGTCCGCACCGAGCCGTATAAGCGCAAGCCGAAGTGGACCGAGCCCGGCACGGAGTGGCGCAAGTGGCGCGGCATCTGGATGCTGGAGCCGATCCGAAAACCGGCCTGACTGGGCCGCCTGCCCACGCACGCCCATATTGTTTCGTATACGATACATAAGTGAAGGGTCAAAGGAAACTCACCGGATCCACGTCCACGTCCACCCGTTCCGTGCCCCGCGGCTGCACGCGCGCCAGCCAGGCCCGCAGCAACGGCTGCACCGCTACCTCGCGTCGCGCTTTCAGCAGCAGTCGCCGTCGGTGCCGGCCCCGCAGCATGGCCAGCGGCGCCGGCGCCGGGCCCAGCACGACAAACCCGTCGCCCGCAGGCGCCGCGCGGCCCACGTCACGGGCCAGCGCATCGGCTGCCTCGGCCGTGTCGGCGCTGATTATCACCGCGGCCAGGCGTCCGAAGGGCGGCCAAAAACCTGGCCGGCGTTCCGCCGCCTCGCGGGCCAGAAAATTACCGTAATCACCGCGAAGCAAAGCCTGCATCACCGGATGCTCGGGCGAAAAAGTCTGCAGCAGCACTTTTCCCGGCGCCTCTGCCCGCCCCGCCCGGCCGGCGACCTGGTGCAGCAGCTGCACGGTCCGCTCCGCCGCGCGCAGATCCCCGCCGCCCAAACCCAAATCGGCATCCACCACGCCGACCAGGGTCAGGTGCGGAAAGTGCCACCCCTTGGCCACGACCTGCGTCCCCACGATCAGGTCGATCTCGCGGGAAAAAATGCGCCGAGCAGCCTCGGCGGCGGCGTGCGGACCCGGCAAAGTGTCGCTGGCCATCACCAGCAGCCGCGCATCGGCAAACAGGTCGCGCGCCTCCTCGGTGATCCGCTCCACCCCCGGACCCACCGGGGCCAGGCTTTGCACCGCGGCACATGCCGGGCACTCCGGCGGCGGCGGCTCGGTGTGGCCACAGTGATGGCACTGGAGGCGGCCCCGCGCGCGGTGCTCCACCAGCCAGGCGGTGCAGTTCCGGCAGGCGAACCTGTGGCCGCAGCGGCGGCACAAGGTCAGCGGCGCATAGCCGCGGCGGTTCAGGAACAGCATCGCCTGCTCGCCGCGAGCCAGCGTGTCCCGCACCGCCTGCACCAGCGGCGGCGCCAAAAATCTTCCGCCGCTCCGGCGCATCTTCCCGCAGATCCAACAGTGCGATCTCCGGCAAGACCGCGCCGCCGTGGCGCGCGCGGCAGCTGCAGATGCCGGTAGCGGCCGGCTTGCACGTTGGTCACGGTTTCCAGGCTCGGCGTGGCCGAAACCAGCACCGCCGGCGCGCCGCACAGCCGGGCGCGCACCACCGCCATGTCCCGGGCGTGATAGGTGACCCCGTCCTCCTGCTTGAACGCCGTCTCGTGCTCCTCGTCCACCACCACCAGCCCCAGGTCGGGGAACGGCAGAAACAGGGCCGAGCGCGCGCCCACCACCACCCCCACCTCGCCCGCCTGCACCGCCCGCTAGGTCATTCGGCGAACCCGTGAGGCCAGGTCGGAGTGCCATTCGCCCGGGCCGCAGCCGAACCGCGCCTGGAACCGCCCGAGCAACTGGGCCGTAAGGGCGATCTCCGGCAGCAGCATCAGCACCTGCCGCCGGGCGCGCAGCGCCGGCGGCGACCGCCTCGAGATACACTTCGGTTTTTCCGGAGCCGGTCACGCCATCCAGCAGCGTCGACCGAAAATTCTGTTGCAGCCACGGACTGCCGCAGCACCGCCGCGCAGGCGGCCTGATCCGCGGACAGGGCCGGGCCGGGGTGGTCGGGGTCAGGCAAGCCAAAAGCCCGGCCGGGCGCGACGATGGTCGGCACCAGCAGCCCGTCCGCCGCCATGGCGCGGACCAGGCCGGTCCCCACCCCCGCCGCGCGGGCAATTGGGCCGTCTTCGGCCGGTCCCGCGAGGCGGCGCGCCAGCACCCGGCTGCGCGCCTCGCTCAGCCCGGCCGGCTCGGGGACGGATGCGGCGGCCCTAGCCGAACCGGCGTCGGTTCCGGCCGAAGCGCGCCGCTGCGCAGCGCCATGGCCAGCACCGCGCCCGGCGGGGCCAGCGTGTAGTCGGCCACCCAGTCCATGAAGTCGCACAGATCGGCGCGGCAGCGGCGGGCGCCTCCAGCGGTTCCGCCAGCGCTTCAGCCGACTGTCCGGCACGCCGGCTTCGGCCGCTCCGCCCACACCACGCCCAGAATTTCCCGCGGTTGCCCAGCGGGCGCGGCAACCAGCGTCGCCCGGCCGCGCGTAAACGCCATCCGGCAGCTGTAGTCATAGGCGCCGGGCAGCGGCAGCGGCAGCAGCATGCCGGCACACGCTGAAAGTGCCCCGATGGGCGTCCGGCGTCGCTTGCAGCCGCCGCCTTCATGTTCGCGCCCGCCATCGTCTACAGCGATCGCGGCATCAATCAGTGCGAGGGCCAGTCCATGAAATTCTTTCTCGATACCGCCGATGTCGCCGAAATCCGCGAATATGCCGCCACCGGCCTGGTGGACGGCGTCACCACCAATCCCTCGCTGGCCGCCAAGACCGGGCGCGATCCATGCGAAGTGCTGAAGGAGATCTGCGCCATCGTCCCGGGCGCGGTCAGCGCCGAAGTACTGCCACCGACTATGACGGCATGATGAAGGAAGCAAGCCGTGCTGCGCCAAGATCGCCAAGAACATCGCCATCAAGGTGCCGCTGACCTGGGACGGGCTGAAGGCCTGCAACGCGCTGTCCAACGACGGCACGCATGGTCAATGTCACGCTGTGCTTCTCGCCGGTGCAGGCGCTGATGGCGGCCAAGGCCGGCGCCACCTTCATTTCGCCCTTCATCGGCCGGGTGGATGATGTGGGCGAGGACGGCATGGGGCTGATCCCCGAGATCGTCGCCATCTACGAGAACTATCCGGCGCTGAAAACCGAGGTGCTGGTGGCCAGCGTGCGGGGCCCCTCGCACGTCATCCAGGCCGCGAAACTCGGCGCCCATGTGGCGACCATGCCGCCCTCGGTGCTGCGTTCGCTGTACCTGCATCCGCTCACCGACAAGGGCTTGGCGAGTTTCGCCGCCGACTGGGCAAAAACCGGCCAGCAGATCGAGGAGCTGAAGCAGGCCGCCGAGTAATTGCTCAGCCCGTGCTCGCGGAGGCGGCGCGGCAGGAGTTCTTGGTTTGGCTGGAGCATGAGCGCAAAGCCTCGGCGCTGACCGTCGAGGCTTATGGAGCTGATTTGGCCCGCCTGCTCAGCTTCCTGACCGGCCATCTCGGAGCCGAGCCGGATTTCTGTGCGCTGGCGGGGCTGCGCGCCGCCGATCTGCGGGCCTGGCTGGCGTGGGACGCCGCACGTGGCCTGGGCAATGCAACGCGCGCCCGGCACCTCTCGGCGGCGCGGAGCTTTTTCCGATGGCTCGCGCGCCGGCACGGCGTGGCCAACCCGCAGCTCCGGCTGCTGGCTACCCCGCGGGCAAAAAAGCCGATTCCGCGGGCGCTCCCGGAGGAGCAGGCCCGCAGCATCGCGGTCGAAGGCGGCGAAGTGTTCGAGAGCGCGTTTGTCCGGGCGCGCGACACGGCACTGTTCACGCTGCTGTACGGGTGCGGGCTGCGCATCGCCGAGGCGCTGGGCCTAAACGTGGCCGAGGCCCCGCTGCCTGGCCGGACCACGCCGTTGCGTGTGCTGGGCAAGGGGGGCAAGGAGCGGGTGGTGCCGGTACTGCCGGCCGTGCGCGAGGCGGTTGCTGCCTGGCTGCGCCTGCGCCCAGGCGCCGCCGCGGATGCGCCGCTGTTCGTGGGGGTGCGCGGCGCGCGACTCGATCCGGCGGTGGCGCAGCGCGACATGCGCCTGTTTCGGCGGCTGGCCGGGCTGCCGGAGCACGCCACGCCGCACGCGCTGCGGCATTCCTTTGCCACGCATCTGCTGGCGGGCGGGGCGGATTTGCGCTCCATCCAGGAGTTGCTGGGCCATGCCAGCCTGTCCACCACCCAGCGCTACACGTCGGTGGACGAGAGGCGGCTGCTGGAGGTGTGGCGGAGCACGCATCCGCGCGGCTAGCCTTCGCTACCGTCCGCCGGATGTCCAGCGAGGCCGCCATCCGACGCACCGATCATCCCCCAGCATCGGCCCGCAGCCGTTCCGGACTGCCGATCCTGCGGACCTGACGCAGACAATGGCGTTCGTACTCCGTTATGACAAGCGGCGGCGCGTCCATACGGCGATGGAATGATGGCCCGCATCACCGCGCAGCACTTGGTCGAGCACCTGGATCGGTCGGGCTTCGTCGTCCTGAAGAGGCGCCCCTGTCAGCCGGCCCCGATGCACTGTGGGCCGTCAATCCCTGTTGCGAGATGCTGTAGTGTGTGGCTGAAGGAGTTAGGAACAAAGGGGACGTAGAGGCTTGCGCACCATCCTTCTCGCGGCGACGTCACTGGCCTCACCTGCGCTTGCAGGCACCGATCAGCACGCACCTGTAGTCAATCCTTACAGTGTTCAGCAGCCTGTGTTCACTTGTGGCACGGGCGACCAGTCGCTTGCCCTCAACGGTCTGCTGGCCACCGGTGGCGTCATCCAAATTGCCGCTGGCACATGTCACCTGTCGCATGGGCTGGTGATGCCCGTTCCAGGCACGACGCTGAACGGTGCCGGCATGGGCAAGACGATCTTGCAGGCGAGCGCGCCGCTTAATTTTGATGTCGTTAGGGTCGGTCTTACAAAAACCGACTATCGGGGCGGCGAATTCACCGTCAGCAACCTTACGATCGACGGCAGACTGCACGCCAACGCCAAGGGCGCGAAGAAGATCGGCCGAGGCGTGGTAGTCGAGGGTGGCGTCACGCAGTCATTCATCTTCAATGTCGGAACTCGGAATGGCCTTGGCGGCATTTCCATCGCTGGGTCGCAGATCACAGCAACTGGCATCTACACGCATCACAACCGCCACGCGGGCTTCTACGTCAGTGGTAACGCAAGGATGCCAGCCCCCTACGACTTTGCTGACGGGGTGACATTGCAAGCATCACGCGCTGACCACAATAATCTTGACAACGTCCCGGGCAGCACTTGGGACGATATCGACTTCGACAGACGCACCAGCAACGGGATGATCGGCGGCCCCGACGCGGGCGACGGAAACGAGGTAACCGGCGGCGATATCTTGCTCAGTTGCGACCCGATAGCTGGCGGCGGTTCTTGGCAACGATCGGGCCATTCACGGTGCAAGGCAACACGGTCAACGACACCCAACAGGCCGGGGTCCGTGTCTATGGCGACGTCACCGGTGCCATCGTGACAAAGAATACGCTGAACGTTGCTCTATGCGGGATCAACGTTGTCGGTCCGGTCACGAACTCGACCGTGTCGGACAACGTCGTGAGCAGCACCATCGCGTATGGAGTGAACGTCTTCCCACTCCCGAATCTTCCGTGGGGGATCATATCAAAGTGAAACATAATGACGTGCAGATGGGTAATATCCACAAGCCAGGATTCGCCATTGCTGGAGCAACGAACGTCACTCTCGAAAATAACGAGGCCAGCGGCGCTTCATACGATACCTCGCAGGCAGGTGCCGGGTTAGTGATGGTCGGGAATCACTAGTTTAGCACGGCAACGATGCTCCGGTCGCTCTCGCATGGGCCATCTTGGCGCGTGCGGATCGTGAGCGGTCGAGCAGTCGGTATCGTTGTTCCGGATATTGTTAACCGCTCCACTTATGGCACGCGGTCGTGGAGCTGGCGCGTGGCGCCGTTCGCGTCCGTGGTCATGACGGCGAAGATGCGTAGCGTCTTGCTTTTGGGACTGCGACGGCCCACGGCTAAATTCAGAGCACGACGCTCCCGAGCTTCGGGTAGACGTCGTGGCCCCAGATCTGTCGCTCCCGGATCATCGCTTTTGGACGCTCCGGGTTCGGGTAATTCGAACTCGCGCGCGATCCGGTGGCCGTCAAAGATCGCGTCGGCGAGATAACGCGGGGCCAGGCATTCCCCGGCGCGAGCGACGACCTCGATGCCCCTGTCGCTCCACTCGTCGCGGCGGGCAATGAGTGCGTCATAGAGCTCGGTGCGCGATTCGCGCGCCGTGCACAGCACGACGGTGTCGCAGGTCAAAATCTCCGCGGTATTGCCGAGCCGGCGCGGAAATTTGCCGTTTGCCGGCTCGCTGGTACGCTGCGAGCCGTCGCGATACAGATCGTAGGCAACCACCTCGACCTGCCCGTCAGAGCGCCGCAGGCAGTCAACCCAATGCCCGATCCGCTCCTCAATCCCTTTTTCCCGCATCATGCGCCTGAGATTGTAGCTTTCCAGCGTGAGCTCCGTCATCGGCGACATCTTCTCGAAATGCGTGAGGATAGTCACCTGCTCGGCCCTGGTCGGCCAAAGCCTCGGCTATGCCGATGGCCATGAAGTACCCGTCCGCATCGAGAATCACCACGCGGTCGCCGATCGTCTTGCCGGCAAAATACTGATCCGGCGTGACGCAATAGGGTTCTGCGGCGTCCGCACCCGGCACGGCGTCGGGTCCGGTGGCGCCGAGCCCGTCGCCGACCCAGCGCGCGCCGGTCGCGAGCACGATGCGTGCAGCCCCGAACTCCAGCACATCGTCGGCGCCCGCCATGCCGGCACCGCGCAAAATCTCCACGTTCGCCATGCGGTTCAGCTGGGTTTCGCGATACCCGATGACGCGGCCCCACTCGGCGAGACCCGGCAGCCGCGTCACCGAGCGGAGATGCCCGCCCAGTGTGGCCTCCGCTTCGACGAGTGTAACCCGGTAGCCGCGCAGGCCGAGCACGCGGGCGCATTCGAGGCCGGCCGGCCCGGCGCCTACCACAAGCGCCGTGGCCGCGTTCGGTGCCGGCTCGAACCGCTCCGGATGCCAGTCGCGTCGGTACTCCTCCATGGCGGTCGGGTTCTGGGTGCAGATGATCGTGTTGCCCAGGTTGAAGCGCGAAATGCAGACGTTGCACCCGATGCACTCGCAAATGTCCTCGGCGCGGCCTTCCTCGATCTTGCGCGGCAAAAACGGGTCCGCGATCGAGGGTCGCGCGGCGCCGATGATGTCGAGCTGGCCGGATCGGATAATCCTGACCATCTCGTCGGGATCGGTGAAACGGCCGACACCAACCACCGGCACCTTGGCGATGCGCTTGACCTCGCGGTTCCATGGCGCCTGATGGTTGCTCTTGTAAAAGCGGGATGGGCCCGAAATCCTCGCCCCACTTGTCCTCACCGGCGCCGCCGATGATGACGTCCCACAGATCGAGCAACCCGAGGCGCGTCACCAGTTCGACGAAACGGAGCCCCTCGTCGTGCAGCTCCATGCCCCATGGCCCGGACAGGTCGTCGATGGCAATGCGGGTCGCAATGGCGCATTGTCCGTCAGCCACGTCGCGGATCGTCTCGATCGCCTCGATCCAGAACCGGGCGCGGTTCTCGAAGCTGCCGCCGTAACGGTCGGTGCGCCGGTTGAAATGGCGGGACAGGGCGTGCATGGGAAACACGCCGGCCGCACCGTGGATGTAGAGAATGTCAAACCCCGCATCGATCGCGCGCCGCGCGGCGTCGGCGTACATGGTCATGATCCGCCGCACATCCTCCTCGCGCGCCTCGTAGGTGTACACTTTCGGAATGCCGGCGGAGGGAAACCGGTCGAAGGCGGCTGCCACGTAGCGCGTCTGCAGATTGTCCTTGACGCCACCAGCGCCGAGTTCGATGCCGGCCAGCGCACCCCATTTATGGCACTCGTCGGTCATGTAGCGGTGGTTGATGACATCGCCCTCGTCCCAGATCGTGGTGCAGATGGCGAGCGTCTGGTTGATTTCGGGATGAATCGAGCAGGACTCGGTACACAGCGCGGCCCAGCCGCCTTCGGCCTTGACGGCGCGATGCGCGGCATTTGCCCCGGGTTTCAGGACTCCCGCGCCGGTGCATTGCGGCACTTGGTAGAACCGGTTCTTCAAGATCTTGGGGCCAATACGGACCGGCTCGAACAAGACGTCGTAATGCGGGTTGCGCGGCATCAGGGTCTTCAGGCGACTCGGAAACGATCGAGGGTGGGCTGGTCGAGCCGGATGCCGAGGCCGGGCCGCTCGCCAGCCACGACCATGCCCTCCACCATTTGCGGCAACCCGGTCACCAGATCGTTGCGCAGTGGCGAGTGGGTCACCGGATATTCCATGAATGGCGCCTCCTCGGCGCTGGCCATCCACTGCGCCGATGCGGCCAGGTTCACGCCGGTGCCAAAACAGTGCGGCACGCACCAGGCGCCGCGCCGATGCGCCAGGCTCGATAGGCGGAGGCACACGGTCAGGCCGCCGGCACGCCCGACATCCGGCTGGATCGCGCGCACGCCGCGGTCGAGCAGTGCCGCAAAATCGCTTTCACGTTCTTCCGTCTCGCCGGTCGCGATGCGCGCCGCCGCGGGAAGACTGCCGGCCAAACGACCGTAGCCCTCCGTATCGTCCTCGTGCAGCGGCTCTTCGAGCCAGAGCAGGCCGAACCGGTCGAACAGTTCGGGCGCGCGCGCGATCGCCTCGTCCGCGCGCCAGACGCGGCCCGCGTCCACCATCAGGTCGATCTTGTGGCCGATCGCCGCGCGAACTTCGGCGAGCACGGCGCAATCCCAGTCCCGGTCCTGCCCAAATCGACCCCAGCCGAGTTTTATTGCGGAAAAACCGCGCTCGGCGAGTGAGGCGGCGAGCCCCGCCGTCGCTTTCGGCGTATCGAGGAACAGCACGCTGGCGTAGGCGCGAAAACGCTGCCGCCGCGTGCCCCATACCGCGTGGCAGGGTTTCCCGTGGTGTTGGCCGACGATGTCCCAGAGCGCGGTGTCGACGGCGGCCATGGCGTGGATTGCAGCGCCGCGGCGTCCATACCAGCGGCTGGCGTTGTACATGTCGAGCCAGCGCGAAGGCGGATCGAGCGCGTCGGCGCCCATCAGGGCAACGCCTAGGCCGTGGCGGAACGGCGCCGAGCGCGGCGCCTCAATGATGGCACGCGCCACGGTGGAGTTCGACACCGCTTCGCCGTATCCGACGATACCGCTATCGGTGACGACGCGCGCCAGCAGCACTTCCTGGGTGCCGTCGGCTTTCTGCTCGACCTGCGGGAGGCGCAGATGCAAGGCCTCCACCGAGGCGATCCGCAGCTGGCTGACTGTTCCCGGCGACGAGATTACGTCCATGCACATTGCCGCTGCGGGTGACTGGCACCCTTGCGTATCCCCAGTATAGCCTCCCTGTATCGCATGCATGGCGATCCGGCAAAGCCCATGCGGCGAACACCAATTGCGGGGGGGCAGCGCACCGCCATGGCGACGGACGTGTTCTCCACCTACGGGCTGTCTCGCCTGATCAACGTGTCCGGCACCGAAACCGTGTTCGGCGCCAGCCCGGTCGGCCCGGAGGTGAGCGCTGCAATGGCGGAGATCTTGCCCCATTCGGTCGATATGGCCGAGCTGCAAGCGGCGGCCAGCCGCGTCATTGCCCGCGTGACCGGCGCCGAGGCTGGTTTTGTCACCGGCTGCACATCGGCCAGCATCGTCATCGCCGCGGCGGCCTGCATGACCGGGCTTGATCTCGCCCGCATCGAGCGCCTGCCGGATACGACCGGCATGCGCAACGAGGTGGTGATCCAGAAGGGCCACGTCGTCAATTACGGCTCGACGATCACCGGCGACCTGCGGCTGACCGGTGCCTGCGTAAAAGAGTTCGGCGCCGCGACGGAGACCGGCGTCTATCAGCTGCAGGCGGCGCTCGGGCCGGACACGGCGGCGGCGGTGTTCGTGGTGTCACACCATTGCGCGCCGACGGGCATGATCGACCTTCGCGCCTTCTGCGTGGCCTGCCGCGCGGCCGGGGTGCCGGTGGTGGTCGATGCGGCGGCCGAGTACGATTGGCCCGGCTTTCTGGCCGCCGGTGCCGATCTGGTGCTGTTCAGTGCGCAAAAGCCGATGGGCGGCCCGACCGCCGGGGTTATTGCCGGGCGGCGGGATCTGGTGCGCGCCTGCCACGCCCAAAACCGCGGCGTGGGACGGCCGATGAAGGCCGGCAAGGAGGCGGTGATGGGCACGATCGCCGCGCTCGAACGCTGGGAGGCGCCTCGATCACGAAGCCACCGAGGCCGAGGTTGAGGCGCGCGTCAAAGCTGCGGTCGAGCGGCTCGGCGGCCTTCCCGGCGTCACTGTCAATGCCGTGCGCGACGAGACCGGAAACCCGTTCAGCCGCGCCGTTCTGACCATCGATTCGACCGTCGCAGGCTATACGGCGTACG
This sequence comes from uncultured Pseudomonadota bacterium, assembly GCA_963822705.1. GTDB lineage: Bacteria > Pseudomonadota > Alphaproteobacteria > Acetobacterales > Acetobacteraceae > CAVRQM01. The sequence goes on along the minus strand of CAWGIX010000013.1, from coordinate 150,429 downwards.
ACCTGGCGCAGACGCTCGCCCAGGGCGAGCCGCGCATCCTGCTGCGCAGCCTGTATGCCGATCGCGGTATTCTGCAACTCGATGTGCGGCGGCTCGACGGGCCGACGCTCGACTTTGTTTGCGGCCGCATCGTCGAGGCTTTGGCGACGCCGGCCGCAATGGCCGCGACGCCGCCTGCGCCCGCGGACCGCTCGGCCGCGGCGGTACTCACCTGGCTCGATTGACAGCGAAAACTGCTGTGTGCCAGCGTGCAAAAGTTCTATCTGAATATCTGCGGACTGCTGCAAAAATCGATGTCACCGCCAATAGCGGGGCAGGGGGAACGCTCATGGCGCGGCGCTGGTTCGGTTGTATTTCGTTATCGGGTGCCACGGTTCTCTCGTTGGCGGGGGTGTTCGGCGCTCAACCCGCCGCAGCCGCCGACTACCACCAGGCGCCGATGCTCGACGATCTGGTCAAGAGCGGAAAGTTGCCGCCGGTCGCCGATCGGCTGCCGGAAAAGCCGCGCGTGGAAACGCCGGTCGAGCAGGTCGGCCAGTACGGCGGGACATGGCGCAGCGGCATGGTCGGCGGCTCGGACCGCAACTGGATGTTCCGCATCACCGGCTACGAGCCGTTGGTCGCCTGGGATCGCGACTGGACCGGTGCGGTCATTCCCAACCTCGCCGAATCCTTTTCCGGCAGTCCTGACGCGACCGAGTTCACGTTCACGCTGCGCAAGGGCCTGAAATGGTCGGACGGCAAGCCTTTCACCGCCGACGACGTGGGCTTCTTCGTCAACGACATCGCCCGCAACAAGGACCTGTTCCCCTCGCCGCCGGACTGGCTGACGGTCGACGACAAGGTGGGCGATTTCACCAAAGTGGACGATCTCACCTTCAAGATCAAGTTCGCGGCGCCCTACGGCCTGTTCCTGCAGCGCCTCGCGTCGGTCTACGGCGTCCAGATCGACATGATGGCAAAACACTACTGCTCGCAATTCATGCCGCAATACAACAGCGCCAATCTGGACGGACTGGTCAAGCAGAATGGGGTGAAAAGCTGGCCCGAGCTGTTCATCAAGAAGTGTGGTCTGGACACCGAGGCGAACGAGCGCTGGCAGAACCCCGATCGCCCGGTGATGGAACCGTGGGTGATCAAGGACCCCTATCTCGGCGGCGCCACGGTCGTCACGTTCGAGCGCAATCCGTTCTATTTCAAGGTGGACACGGCCGGCAATCAGCTACCGTATATCGACAAGCTGCAGATCAGCGTCAATGCGGACACGCAGACGCTGGTATTGAAGGTCGTCAACGGCGAGATCGACTACCAGGATCGCCACATCAACTCCAACCCGAACCGCGCCGTGTTCGTCGATAATGAACAGAAGGGCAATTACCGCCTGATCGAGGAGAAGAACTCGGACCAGAACACCGAGATGATTGCGCTCAACCTGACCGCCAAGGACCCGATCAAGCGCCAGGTTTTCGACAACAAGGATTTCCGCATCGGGTTGTCCTACGCCATCGACCGCAAGGCCATCATCGATTCGGCTTTTGTGGGCGAGGGCGAACCGTGGCAGGCCGCGCCGCGGCGGGAATCGCCGTACTTCAACGAGAAGCTGGCGAAACAATATACCGAGTACAACCCGAAACTGGCTAACGAATATCTCGACAAGGCGCTTCCGAACAAGGACTCTGACGGTTTCCGGCTGGGGCCCGACGGCAAGCGCTTCAGCTTCAACCTGATGGTGATTCCGGCACTCGGCGATTGGCTCGATGCGACCCAGCTGGTCGCTCAGGTACCGGCAAAAGGCTGGCGTCGACGTGCACGTGCAGACCGTGGACCGCACGCTATTCTACGACCGCAAGGACAAGAACGATCAGGACGCCACCGTGTTCGAGGGTAGCGGCGGCTCTGCCGACGCCATCCTGGAGCCGACGTTCTACTTCCCGTTCTGGAACGAGTCGCTGTTCGCGGTGCCGTGGGGCGACTGGTATGCGAGCGGCGGCAAAACGCGGCGAGGAACCGCCGGCCGAGGTCAAGAAGCAGATGGACATTTATCGGCAGATCAAGGCTTCGCCCGACCCTGCCAAGCAGAAGGCGCTGTTCCAGCAGCTGCTGGACATCTCGGCGGACGAATTCTACGCCATCGGCCTCAGTACGCCCGGCAATCTCTATGCTGTGGTAAAGAACAACCTGCATAACGTACCGGTGGCCTGGACCGCCTGGACGTTCCCGACTCCGGCCGCTACGAATACCGAACAGTACTATTTCGGCAAGTAGGCCCGCGGCAAACCTTCTCCCGCGTGCGGGAGAAGGTCGCGCGTAGCGCCGGACCGCCAGCGAGCACCCTGGGCAAGCCGCATGGTCCGATTCATCGTCCGGCGCCTGGCGTGGATGATCCCGTCCTTCTTCGCCGTTTCGATCGTCTCCTTCGTCATCATGCGCCTGCCGCCGGGAGACTTCGTCACCAGCTACGCGGCCGACCTGGCCACCTCCGGCGCGCCGGCGGACACGGCGACGCTCGATGCCCTCCGCCATCACTACGGGCTCGACCAACCGCTGTATGTCCAATACGTCGCCTGGGTGGCGAACGCCTTGCATGGGGATCTGGGTGTCTCGTTCGAGTATCGCGCCCCGGTCGCCACGATCATCTGGTCGCGGCTCGGCATGACCGCCTTGGTCGCCACCTGCACGCTGCTGTTCGTCTGGGTGGTGGCGTTTCCCATCGGCATCTATTCGGCCGTGCGCCAGTATCGCCTCGGCGACTATATCGCGACGTTTTTCGCCTTCGTCGGCATGGCCACGCCGAATTTTTTGCTGGCGCTGTTCGTGATGTATGTCTCGGTGGTCTATCTCGGCTATTCGGTGGGCGGGCTGTTCTCGCCGGATTTTGCCGGCGCACCCTGGAGCTTGGGAAAATTTCTTGACCTGCTAAAACATCTCTGGATTCCGGTGGTCGTCCTCGGCGTCGCGGGCATTGCCGCACTGGTGCGCATCATGCGGGCCAATCTGCTCGACGAACTGCACAAGCCCTATGTCGAGACCGGGCGCGCCAAGGGCCTTCCCGAAATGACGCTGATTCTCCGCTACCCGGTGCGGGTGGCGCTCAATCCGTTCATCAGCACGGTGGGCTGGGTGCTGCCGACCATCGTCTCGGGCGACGTGATCGTCTCCACCGTCCTCAGCCTGCCCACGTCGGGCCCGATCCTGATCCAGGCGTTGAAAACCCAGGACGAGTACCTGGCCGGCGCGCTGCTGATGTTTCAGTGCATGTTCGTGCTGATCGGCACGCTCGCATCCGATCTGCTGCTGGCCTGGCTCGACCCGCGTATCCGCTATGACAGTTAGCACCGCTCCGGTCGCCGATCGACGCCGAGGCGCCTGTGTCCACGGCCGACCTCGCGCGCAAGAACGCGGCGGCTGCCTCGCAATGGCGGCTGATGTGGTGGCAATTCCGCCGGCACCGTCTCGCCGTTGCGAGCTTGGCCGTGCTTCTGCTGCTCTATTTCGTGGCGGCGTTCTGCGAATTCGTCGCCCCGTTCGACCCGAACGCCTTCGCGCCCCGCTATACCTATGCGCCGCCGCAGCGGGTTCACTTGTTCGATCGCAACGAGCGGGGCAGCTTGGCGTTCCGGCCGCATGTAGACGGCTACCGGGTGACGATCGACAAGGCGGCGTTGCGCCGCGTCTTCGTTGTCGACCCGGCGGTCAGATATCCGATCGGCCTGTTCGTTCGCAGCGAGCCGTACAGGCTGTGGGGCCTGATTACGCTCGACCGCAAACTGATCGGGCCGCTTAATCCCGGTGATCCCATGTACCTGCTCGGCGCCGACCGCCTCGGCCGCGACCTGCTCAGCCGCATTGTCTACGGCACCCGGGTATCGATGTCGATCGGCCTGATCGGTGTCGCCCTCAGCCTGATACTGGGCGTCGTGCTCGGCGGCATTTCGGGCTACTATGGCGGTACGGTCGATCACGTCATCCAGCGCGTGATCGAGTTCATCCTGTCGCTGCCGACCACGCCGCTATGGCTCGGGCTTGCGGCCGCCTTGCCGTCGACCTGGCCGCCGCTCAGGATCTATTTTTGCATCACTCTCATCCTGTCGCTGTATGGCTGGACCAATCTTGCGCGCGTGGTTCGGGGCCGGTTTCTGGCGCTGCGCACCGAGGATTTCGTCACCGCGGCGCGGCTCGACGGCGCCAGCCAGAGACGCATCATTTTTCGGCACATGGCACCGTCGTTCGTGAGCCACATCATCGCCGAGGTCAGCCTCGCCATCCCCAACATGATTTTGGCCGAGACGGCGCTGAGCTTTCTGGGGCTCGGGCTGCAGCCGCCGATCGTCAGCTGGGGCGTGCTGCTGCAGGAGGCGCAAAACATCCGCTCGATCGCGACCGCCCCATGGTTGTTCGCGCCGGGAGTCGCGGTAGTCATCGCGGTACTGTCGCTGAATTTTGTCGGCGACGGCCTGCGCGACGCTGCCGATCCATATAGTCACTGACGCGGGCATGGAGCAGCCTGCTCCCGAATTGCTGCTGGAAGTAAAAAACCTGAGCACCTGGTTCGCGACCCCGTTCGGCGAAATCAAAGCGGTCGAGCAGGCGACCTTTTCAGTTGCTCGCGGCAAGACGCTGTGCGTCGTGGGTGAGAGCGGCAGCGGCAAGAGCGTCACAGCGCGTTCGATCCTGCGCATCGTGCAACGCCCTGGCCGCGTCGTGAACGGGCAGATCCTGCTGCACGGCTCAACTCTTGCGGGTGCCAGGAACGGTGTCATCGACCTCGCCGCGCTCGATGCGCGCGGAGACGAAATACGGTCGGTCCGGGGTCGTGACATATCGATGATCTTTCAGGAGCCGATGTCCATTCTCAGTCCTGTGCATACGATCGGGCATCAGATCATCGAGGCGATCCGGCTGCACCGCAAGGTGTCCAAGGGTGAAGCGCGCGCGCGGGCGATCGAGGTGCTGGAGCAGGTGCGCATGCCCAGGCCGGCGCAGAACCTGCAAAACTATCCTTTTGAGTTTTCCGGCGGCATGCGTCAGCGTGCCATGATTGCGATGGCATTGGCCTGCGAACCGAAACTGCTGATCGCGGACGAGCCGACCACGGCGCTCGATGTCACCACCCAGGCCGAAATCCTCGACCTCATCAAGGATTTGCAGCGGCGCTACGGCATGTCGGTGATGTTCATCACCCACGACATGGGCGTGGTGGCCGAGATCGCCGAGGACGTCGTGGTGATGCAGCTCGGTCGCGTGGTCGAGCGGGGCGCGGTCGACGCGGTGTTCCATGCGCCGCGCGACGCCTACACTCAGCGCCTGCTCGCCTCGGTGCTGCGATTGGAGCGGCGGGCGCATCGCGCCGAGCCATCCTCGTCCGCGCGCGACCCGGCAGCAGCCCCGCTGTTGGAGGTCCGCGGGCTGGAAATGCACTATGCGCCGCGCGCGCGGCTGTTTCGCGGCACCGTTGGCGAGACGGTGCGGGCCGTCGACGGCGTGAATTTCGCGCTGGCTGCCGGCGAAACGCTCGGCATCGTGGGCGAGAGCGGCTCGGGCAAGACGACGCTAGCCCGCTGCGTCATGCGCGTGCTCGAGCCGACGAGTGGCAGCATCGTGTTCCGAAGCCGAATTTCGGGCGAGGTCGATTTGGCGAAACTGCCGAGGACGGCGCTGAAACCGTACTGGCGGGAAATCCGCATGGTGTTTCAGGACCCGTTCTCCTCGCTCAACCCGCGCATGACGGTGTTCCAGATCATCAGCGAGCCTCTGGTCAACAACGGCATCTCCCGCGGCTCGGAGCTTGAGCACAGGGTGGCAGGGCTGATGCAGAAGGTCGGCCTGTCGCTCGACATGCTCCGTCGCTATCCACATGCATTCTCCGGCGGCCAGCGCCAACGCATCGGCATCGCGCGGGCGATCGCGCTCGACCCGCGGCTGATCGTGGCCGACGAGGCCACCTCGGCGCTCGACGTGTCGCTGCGTGCGCAGATGCTCGATCTGCTGCTAGGGCTGCGAGAAGAGCTGGGCCTGAGCTATCTGTTCATCAGCCACGACATCAGCGTCGTGCGCTACATGTGCGATCGCGTGGCGGTGATGCATCTCGGCAAGATCGTGGAGATCGGCGAGACTACACAGATATGCGACGCGCCGGTGCATCCCTACACGCGCTCGCTCATTTCGGCTGTGCCCCGGCCGGACCCGCGGCTGCGCGGCACGCGCACGCGCATCCGCTATCGGCCTGACGCCGCGCCTTGATGCCCGACATTGCGGTCGACTGCGTTCTCGACGTTCGAGCCGCCGTCGGCGAGTGTCCGGTGTGGTGCGGACGCACCCGCACGCTGTACTGGGTCGATGTCGCCGCCGGCACGCTGAACCGTTCCGATCCTGCGACAGGCAAAAATCAGACTTGGCGGCTGGGCGAGAAGATCGGCTCGTTTGCGCTGTGCGATGATGCGACAATCCTGGTCGCGCTGAAATCCGGCATTTACCGCTACGATCCTGCTGACGGCACGCGCCTGTTGCTCGCCAGTCCCGAGCGGGACCGGCCCGACAACCGGCTGAACGACGGGCGCTGCGATCCGGCCGGCCGCTTTTGGGTCGGCACCATGCGCGACCCACCGAATCCGCCGCACAGGGACGGTGCCCTCTATCGGCTCGGCACCGATCTTTCCTGCAAGGCGATGGTTCACGACGTTACGGTTTCCAACGGGTTGGCCTTCAGTCCCGACCGGCGCGTTCTGTATCATTCGGATTCGCACCTCTCTGTCCGCACCATCTGGGCCTGGGATTTTGATTGCGCAGACGGCACCATCCGCAATCGCCGGGTGTTTGTCGACACCAACGGCATGCCGGGGCGGCCGGACGGCGGCTGTTGCGACGCGGAAGGCTGCTACTGGATGGCCGGTATCGATGGCTGGGAACTCGTCCGCTTCACGCCAGCCGGCAAAATCGACAGGAGAATCCGTCTCCCCGTGGCAAAGCCGACCATGCCCGCCTTTGGCGGCGCCGACCTGGATACGCTCTTCCTCACCTCGATCCGGCCGAGCGGCGCCGATCTCACGGATCAGCCGCTTGCAGGCGGACTGTTCGCGCTGCGGCCGGGCGTGAAGGGAGTGCCGGAGCCGCGGTTCGCGGGATAGCGCCGCTTCACCGCCGGAGCAGGCCGTTCGCGACGAAGGGTCCGCCCTGATACTTGACCGCGGGATCGTCGGGGTCCCGCTGGTCGCCGCCGGGCAGCAGGTCCGCCGCGGCACCGTCGGCGCTGTCCGCGGGTGCATAGGCCACATGCGGGGCATGGCCGTTGCTCCACCAGCTGCGGCGGTTGGCGGAGACGCCGTACAGCACCGCGAACCCGAGTTTTTCGGCCGCGAAACAGGCGTCGATCATGCGCAGCAGGTCGGGATAACTCTGCCACGTCGAAAGGTGCCGCGGGTCCCTGGGCTCGGGGGCTGCCGTGCCGATGCGCAGGCAGGCGATGTCCAGTCCCCATTTGTCGGCATACAGGCTGGCAAGGTTTTCGCCGAACGCCTTGCTGACCCCGTAGAACGAGTTGGGACGCGCCGCCACGGTTCCGTCCAGCTGCTGGTCGCGGGTGTAGAATCCGGTTGCGTGGTTGGAGCTCGCGTAGACGATGGGGCCGGCGCCGTGCCTGCGCGCTGCCTCGAACACGTTGTAGGTGCCGACGATATTCGCGGCATTGATGCGTTCGAACGCGGTCTCGAACGAGATGCCGCCGAAATGGATGATCCGCCCCGCGCCGGCGACGATCCGTTCGACCGACGCCGCGTCGGCCAGGTCCGCCAGCACCACCTCCTCGCCCTGCAAGGGCGGTCCCGGATCGACCAGGTCGGAGCTGCGCAGGCTTCCGTAACGCTCGATGAGGCGCGGCCGGAGCCAGCGTCCCAGCCTGCCGGCGGCGCCGGTAAGCAGCATCGGTCTCGTATCGTCCACAGCGGTTCCTGCTGCCTGTTTCACAAAGTCGCCCGCAGAGCGCCAGTCAGCGCCACGCCATTCGATAGAACCGCGGCAGCTCGTCCGGGGTGGGATGAAACGCCAGCATGCGCGAAATGCCGTAGCTGGCGGCGTTGAGGAACAGCGGCAGCCAGACCGCCTGCCCGGTTACTTGCGCGATCACCTGCGCATACAGCGCCCGCCGCTGGTCGGCGTCGGTCGCGGCATCCGCGCGCGCGACCAGGTCCGCGAGACCCGGCAGGCCAGCATCGTCCAGCGGCCCGCCGCCGAAGAACGGCGGCACGAAAGCGGCCATGTCGTTGACCGACGAACTGCCCCAGCTGCCCAGGAACAGCGGCGCCTTGCCGGCTTCAGCCCGCGCCAGCGCCTCGGTGGCCGGCAGCATCACCAGCTCGGCCTTGATGCCGACCGCATCCAGATCGGCCACCACCGCGCGGGCAAGATCCTGTTTTGCATAGGTGACGAGCGTGGTGGAAAACCCGTCCGGCATTCCGGCCGCGGACAGCAGCACGGAAGCCTTGTCGCGGTCGAACGCGTAGCTCACCGCGGCGGAGGCGTCGCAGCCGAACTGGGTCGGATAGCACGGCGCGTCGACGACGCGTCCGCCCCCCGGCGAGCCGATTTGCGCCAGCCGGGCGCGGTCGATGGCGTGGCAAACCGCCTGGCGCGCCGCCAGCTTGGTGAGCGGCCCCCCCGGATCGCTGCGCCCGGCCGCGTCGAGCGCCAGATATTCCACCCGCATGCTGTCGGTGCGCAGGGCCTGCAGGTCGGGCACCTGCGCCAGCGCGTTGTACTGCTCCGGTGTCAGTTGCCAGATCCAGTCGGCGCGCCCGCTGATCAGTGCGTTGAACGGTGCCGACGGATCGTCGCGCTGGGCGATTTCCAGCCGCGCGATGCGTGTCGCACCTTTAGGGCTGCCGGCCCAATAGGTCTCGTTGCGCGCGAACACCATCAGCTGCGGGTCGCTGTCGGCCACGCGCCATGGACCGGTGCCGATACCCGCCTCCGGTTTTGCGTACCGTGGCAGGATCGGCATGACTTGGGTGATGAATTCCAGCGCCGCCGGGAACGCGTGTTTCAGCCGCAGCCGCACCGCCGTATCGCCGATCTGGTCCGCCCCCGCGAGCCACGCGTAGTTGCTGGGGATGGCCAGATCGCCCGCCTGGATGCGCGAAACCGTGGCCAGCACGTCGTGCGGACCGAACGGCGAGCCATCGTGAAACCACACGCCGGTGCGCAGTTCGAACTCGATGCTGAGCGGATCGGGCCGCCGCCACTTCGTGGCCAGCAACGGGCGCAGCTCGAAACTGTCCGGGTCGCGATACAGCAGCCCGTCCCAGATTTCCGGCATCAGCGCGATGCCGGTGCGCAGCGGCGTCGCATAGGGGTCGAGCCGCGGCACCACGTCGCTCCAGCACACGCGCAGCGTATCGGCGAATTTTTGTGCGCGGACGCCCGCCGGCACGAGCGCCGTGGCAGCCGCGGCGAGCAGGGCGCGGCGGCGCATGCAGAAATCAGCCGAGCGTGGCGTTGAAGGCGCCGCCGTCCAGCAAAAAGTTTTGCCCGACCACGAAACCGGAATGCGCGCTGCACAGGAACGCGCAGGCGCGGCCGAACTCGTCCGGGTCGCCCAGCCGCCCCGCCGGATTTTCCCCGGCACGTTTTGCCAGTTCCTCGTCCGGCGTGCTGCCCGCCTTTTCCGCGGCGGTGGCGGCCAGGCTGCGCAGCCGGTCGGTCAGGAACGGAGCCGGGCAGAAGATTGTTGATGGTAACGTTGTGCCGCGCCACCTGCCGCGCCAGTCCGGCCACGAAGCCGGTGAGCCCGGTGCGGGCACCGTTGCTCATGCCGAGCTGCGGGATGGGCGATTTCACCGAGCCGGAGGTGATGTTGACGATGCGGCCAAATTTTCGCGCGATCATGCCGTCGACCACGGCGCGGATCAGAAAGATGGGGGTCAGCATGTTGGCGTCCAGCGCGCGAATCCAGGCCTCGCGGTCCCAGTCGCGGAAATCCCCCGCCGGCGGCCCACCGGCGTTGTTGACCAGGATATCGGGGTCGGGGCAGGCGGCCAGCGCCGCCGCGCGGCCGGACTCGCTGGTGATGTCGCCCGCCACGGTGCGGATGTCCGCACCCGTCTCGGCGCGGATCGCGGCGGCGGTCTCTTCGAGCGCCGATGCGGTACGCGCGGTGATGGTGACCGCCACCCCTTCGCGGGCGAGCGCCGTGGCGCAGCCGCGCCCCAGCCCCTTGCTGGCGGCGCAGACCAAAGCGCGCCTCCCGGCCAAGCCCAAATCCATGTCCGCCGTCCCCGCTCCGACCAGGAGCGAAGCGTAGCGGACATGGCGTGGCGGCAGAAGCCGGGGCGGAGTTAGCTGCCGCCCGGGATGGTCTCGACCTGCGACGGGGTCAGGTCCTGTGGGAAGCAGTGCGGCTGCTCGAAGCCGGTAGGCGCAGAACCTGATGCGGCATAAATGATATTGTCCGTGTTGTCCGGAGCCACGCCGCCCGGGATGCCGTCCAGCCCGGCCAGCTTGCGCATCCGAAAGGCGATGGCGTGGTCGGCGCAGGAGGAATCGCCGCTGACCCCCAAACCGCCGATCACCTGGCCGCCGCTATAGAGCGCCACTCCGCCGCCAAACGTGATGATGCCGCCCACGACTGTCCCCGCGCCGGTGCCATTTTCCAGGAACTGGGGGTTGAACGGGTTGGAGTTGTTCAGGCCGTACAGCGAGCCGCCGGGCTGGACGGGCGCGTACAGGTTCGCAGTCGACAGCGCGAGCTTGACGTTGCTGAAGCCGTTCGCCGTCTCCGCTTTCGCGATGGCGATGGCGCGGCTCCCGGGCCAGGCATCACCGTCCTTGATGACCGAGCACAGATGTCCCGTACGATCAACGATCGCCGACCACATCAGGTTGGGCTTGAAAAGTCCGCCGTTGTCGTCCGATAGATTGACGACGACCGCCAGCTGGTTCTGGACGTTGTTGTAAACGGTCCGCGGTATGCTGCAGGATACGGTTTGAGCGGCTTGCGCCAGCGGCGCAGCGGCCAGCGTGGCCGCAGCGAGCACGGCAGGCAGGGCAAAACGCGTCATTGGTGGAACTCCCCTAGATTGTTTGATGATAGCCGCGACGCCAAGCACGCCTGCCCGGGGGCAGGTAACGACTTTTTAACGTCGGCTCCCGATCGGTTGCAATGACATTTTCGTTATCGGATGGCAGCTGCCCCAGACCGGCCGCATTGGACATTGGGCCGGGGGGGTCCTAGACGGCCCGCATGTTAGCCGCCCGTCTCGCCGCAGCGCTTTGTGGCGCCGCCCTGTCATGTGCGCCGCTGCCGGCCGGGGCCCATGCCATCCTGCTGGACAGCCAGCCCGCGAGCGGGGCCACCGTGCCGGCAGGACATCTGGCCTTCCTCCTCCGATACAACAGCCGCATCGACGCGGCGCGCTCGCGCCTCACGCTGACCGGGCCGGGTGGTACCGCTTCGGTGCTGCCGATCACACCCGGCGGGCCGCCGGACGTGCTTGCGGCCCAGGCCGACCTGCCAGCCGGCAGCTATTCCCTGCGCTGGCAGGTGCTGGCAGTAGACGGGCACATCACTCGGGGCGACGTGCCGTTCACGCTGATCGGAAAGGCCACGCCGTGACGTGAGCCTGCTGGTCGATCTGTTCGGCTATCTGTCGATCATCATCCATGGCCTGACGATCGTGGCGCAATCCACCGCGCTCGGCGGCGCGCTGTTTCTGGTGTTTGCCGCGCGCCCGTTGGCCGGGCTGGCGGCAGGACCGGCCATTTTGCGCGACACGGCGCGCATCGCCGGGTTCGCGGCACTCGGCCTGGTCGCCTGCGAACTGCTGTCCCTGGGGCTGCAGGGCTCGGTGCTCGCGTCAACCGTCGATCTCGGTTTTTGGCAGGTGATGTCTGCGAATTTCGCGATCGCCAGTCTGGTCAAGGCTACCGCGGCGCTGACGCTGGCAATCTCCCTGCTGGGCCTCGGCCCGCGGGCGCCCACCCTGTTGCTGATGGCGGCTGGCGCCGTCGAGTTGGCCGCGGCGACGCTGACCACGCACGCGGCCGCCCGGCTGACTGGCCGCGCTCCGCTGCTCGCGGTGGAGGCGCTGCACCAGCTGGGCGCCGCGGTCTGGATCGGCGGCATCCCGGCTTTCGTGCTGGCCCTGGCCCGCGTGCAGGACGGCGCCGGCTGGCGCGCCATCGGCGCACGGTTCTCGCGCATGTCCATGGTCGGCGTGGCCTGCATCATCGTCTCGGGCACCGCCATGGCCGTGGTCTATGTCGGCTCGCTGCAGGGATTCTACGGCACCGCCTACGGGGTGATGGTGGCGGCAAAGATCGCCATGTTCGCGGCTCTGCTGGGGCTCGGCTTCGGCAATTTCCTGGTAGTCGAGCGGCTCCGGCTGAACCCCGCGACCTCCGTGCTGCGGCTAAAACGGTTCGCCGAGGTCGAGATCGGCGTCGGGTTCTCGCTGTTTTTTGCCGCCGCCTCGCTCACCTCGGTGCCGCCCGCGGTGGATCTGACGCAGGACCGCGTCACCCTGCACGAGATTGTTGAGCGCAACCGCCCGGAATGGCCGCGGCTGACCAGTCCGGACCACGACACGCTGACCTTGCCGGCGCTGCAGGCGCAGCTCGATGCGGAGGCGGCGGCCCGCGCACAAAAACCGGCGCCGGCCTTCGTGCCGGGGTCCGGCGAGATCCCGCCGCGCAACGCCGCGGATATTGCATGGTCGGAATACAACCATCATTGGGCCGGGCTGTTCGTATTGGCGCTGGGTTTCTTGGCGCTGCTGAACCAGTCCGGTCGGCGCTGGGCGCGACACTGGCCGTTGCTGCTGCTCGGCCTGGGCGGGTTCTTGTTCCTGCGCTCGGACGCGGAAGTATGGCCGCTCGGCAGCGAGGGGCTGCTGGAGAGTTTGCGTGACGTGGAAGTGTTGCAGCATCGTTTCTTCGTGCTGCTGATCGTGGCGTTCGCGCTGTTCGAGTGGCGGGTGCGCGCCGGCGGCTGGGCCAATCGTCGGGCTGCCTTGGTGTTCCCGCTGCTGACCGCGGTCGGCGGCGCCGCGCTGCTGACGCACACGCACGCCATCGCCAACCTCAAGGATCAACTACTGATCGAACTGACGCATACGCCGCTGGCCCTGCTTGGCATAGCCGCGGGATGGGCGCGCTGGCTGGAGATCCGCGCCGACGGGCGCACCGCACGGGTTGCCGGCTGGGTGTGGCCCGCGTGTTTCGTGCTGATCGGTCTGTTGCTGCTGGACTATCGCGAGGCGTAGCGAGTCCTGTAGCGCATCGAGGTGCGGCGGACGCCGCAGGACGACCGCTATGCCGAAACGTTCAGCGCCGGGCCGGATCGCACGCTCGAGCCGATGCTGTTGCCGGGGTTGAAGGTGCCACTGGCGAGCCTGTCTGACTGAACGCCCGTGCGCATGAGATTGTGACCGTCACCGGTACCAATATCCAAACCGATACGTTTCATGCGAGATCAGGAGTGCGGCAGGGCTTGCGGATCTGGTCCTTCTTCTTGCAGCTGTAGGGGACAGCATTCACGAAGCCATACTGGCTTGCATTAGAACCGATGATGTCGGCCGCTGCGAAGCCAGGCGACGCCTGCTGGGACTGCTCTTGCTGCGCGAGTGCCGGGGCCATATTAACGGAGGAAGCTGCGTGAGCAAGACTTGTCCGAGGGAGACCATGCGATGTGGATCAGCTTGAGGCCCAAGTTTTCCTGCACTGCCGCCGCCGCAATGGCGCTCGCCGGCATCGCCGCTGGAGGCAGCGCGCGCGCGGCGACGCTGACCACGATCTACTCGTTTTGCTCACAACCAAAGTGTGCGGATGGAGAGCAACCCGAAGCCGGTCTGCTCAATGTGGGGGGCACGCTTTACGGCACGACAGTTTTTGGAGGCAAGCATCATACAGGCACCATATTCTCGGTCACCCCCGGAGGCGCCGAGACCGTGCTGCATTCGTTTGGCGGAAAGGGCTCCGGGGATGGTTACCAGCCGGAGGACGGCCTGCTGAAGGTGGGGCGCACGCTGTATGGCACGACGGAAGAGGGCGGAACCCAGAATGGCGGCACGGTGTTCGCCAGAAAGCTGGGCGGAAAAGAAACTGTGCTCTACTCTTTTGGCAGCGCCTCGGGTGACGGCGTAGCTCCGATTGCCGGCCTGACCAACCTTGACGGCATGCTATATGGAACCACCACGCAACACGGCGCCGCCAATGGCGGCACCGTGTTTTCAGTGACACCCCAAGGGGCCGAGGGAACCCTCTACTCTTTCGGCAGCCATGCTGGTGACGGGGGGTTCCCCGAAGCTTCCCTGACCACTCTGAATGGAACGCTATATGGCACAACGGCGAATGGCGGTGCCCATCGGAATCGGGGCACCGTTTTCTCCATCACGCCGCAGGGTGTCGAGACGGTGCTGCATTCGTTCGGGAAAGCCGGTGATGGCGCCTTCCCGGGTGCCGGCCTGCTGAATGTGCGCGGAATTTTTTACGGCACCACCGAAGGTGGCGGTGCCAATGGGTTCGGCACCGTATTCTCCATAGGTCGGCACGGCAGCGAGAAGGTGATCTACTCCTTCGGCAACCTCGCGAGCGATGGCCAATACCCCTCCGGTGATTTGGTCAACGTGAATGGCACCCTGTACCGGCACCACCAGAGAGGGCGGTTCGCATGGTGGAGGCACCGTGTTCTCGATTACACCCGAAGGTACCGAAACTGTGCTCTATTCCTTTGGCAGTGTTGCCTACAGTGGCGATGGCGGCTTCCCCAATGGGGGCCTGATCGCTCTGGGTGGTGCGCTGTTTGGCACGACCAGTGTGGCCGGGGCCAACAATGGGGGCACTGTCTTCTCGATCACGCCGTAGTCAAGGCAGGGCTGTTCGCTCGAACAACGCCGTCGCTCTCATGTCGAGTCTGACCCGGTGCTTTGCCGACGCCCATGCTTCGTTTGGATGCCGGTCGTTTGGATGCCGGGTCGCTTGGACGCCGGGTCTAGCCCGCCTCTTGTTGGTGCGGGCTCAACGCTGACGCGTGCCGCCAAGCCGGGCCGCGGCGCAAGCTCAGGATCGAGCTGGTGTGTTTGACGGCGCGCCTCGCCACGATGGGCCACCCCGTCGACCATGCCCTGTGAAACGAACGGTGTGTTGAGAGAGCCATCCGGGGCGGATGGATGTGCCGTGCTTTTCGCGCCCTACGTGCTGGCCGGGATCGGCCTGCCACGGCTGAAAGAGAAAATCCTTGACCCGGCCCCGCGGCTTGTGTTAGTACTTCTGACATGTGGTTTCTCCCCCGCCCGCCGCTCCCACCGGACGCCAGCCTCGCCGAGCGGTTTGCCCGGTTCGCCGACGAGGTGGTCCTGGGGCTGGGGGCACGCTGGCATGCGGACCGGATGTCCGGGGTGGCGTTCATCAGCGTGCAGTTGCTGGAGCTGGTCGGGATCAGGCTGCAGAAGCTCCGCAAAAGGTTTCTTGCCCTGATCGCCCGGGCCCAGGCGGGTCCGCTGCCGCCGCCGCGGCCGCCCCGGGACCGGAAAGGACAAGCCCGAAAGCGACAACGCCCGTTTCCCGAGCCGTTCGGCTGGCTGCTGAAACTGGGGACGTGGCGGGTGGCGCCCTGTCAGCGGGATTTGCAGCGGCTGCTGGCCGCATCCCGAGATGCAGGAGTTGCTCCGCAAGGCGCCGCAGGCGGGGCGACTGCTCCGGCCGATGTTCTGGATGCTGGCGCTAAAGCCTGACCCGGCGCTCCTGCCGCCTCTGCCGAAGCGGGTTCGCCGAACCGCACCGTCGGCCCCCACCGCCCCAAGCCGGA
Organism: uncultured Pseudomonadota bacterium; assembly: GCA_963822705.1. Taxonomy (GTDB): domain Bacteria; phylum Pseudomonadota; class Alphaproteobacteria; order Acetobacterales; family Acetobacteraceae; genus CAVRQM01. Next base: position 134,636 of record CAWGIX010000013.1, on the reverse strand, counting down.
CCCCGCCGCACTGGTCCCCGCCGAACCGGCCGCAAAGCCGATGCGCAAGCGTCCGGTGCGTACCGAGCCGTATAAGCGCAAGCCGAAGTGGACCGAGCCCGGCACGGAGTGGCGCAAGTGGCGCGGCATCTGGATGCTGGAGCCGATCCGAAAACCGGCCTGACTGGGCTGCCTGCCCACGCACGTCCAAATTGTTTCGCTATTAGAATGATTCTGTTCACCCCTGGGGTGCATGATCTTGCTTGTTACACTGCCTGCGCTCTCGGCACGCGGCCGGGCGACTACTTCCGGCCGCTTTCCCCAGAACCCCCCGGCTTCCAGCACGCCGCGAGATGCCCCGGCGCCACCTCCGCCAGCGGCGGCGCGGCGCGGCACACATCGGCCGCGCGCGGGCAGCGCGGGGCAAAGCGGCAGCCGGGGGCGTAGGCGGCGGTCTGCACGCTGCCGGAAATGGTCGGCAGGTCGTCGTCCCAGGCCCGATCCAGTTTCGGAACCGATCCCAGCAGGCCCTGCGTATAGGGATGCGCAGGGGCGGCAAACACGCGATCGGTGGCGGCCGTCTCGACGATGCGGCCGGCATACATCACCGCCACGCGGTCGGTCATGCCCGCCACCACCCCCAGATCGTGGGTGATCAGCAGCATGGCCATGCCGCTCTCCTGGCCGATGTCGCGCAGCAGCTCCAGAATTTGCGCCTGCACGGTGACATCGAGCGCCGTGGTCGGCTCATCGGCCAGCAGCAGGCGCGGCGTGCAGGCGATGGAGGCGGCGATCATCGCCCGCTGCGCCATGCCGCCCGACAGTTCGTGGGGAAACGCGCGCAGCCGCCGTTTGGGGGCGGCGATGCCGACCTGTTCAAACAGTTCTGCCGCGCGGGCGCGCGCCGCACGCCGGGGAGAACCGTGCGCGCGCAAAACCTCGGATACCTGCCGGCCGACCCGGATCAGCGGATGCAGCGACGTGCCGGGGTCCTGAAAGATCATGCCGATTTTTCCCCCCCGGACCCGGCGCATGTCGCGCTCCGGCAGGGTCAGCAGGTCGTGTCCATCGAACCGCGCCGAGCCGGTGACCACGGCGCCATGCAGCAGGCGCATCAGGGCCAGGGCGGTGGTGGATTTGCCGCAGCCGCTCTCGCCCACCAGCCCCAGCCGCTCCCCCGCCAGGAGCACGAACGACACCCCGTCCACCGCGCGGGCCGCTCCGAAATCCACGGTCAGCCCGGAGACTTCCAGCAGCGGCTTCACGCCGCGCGTGCCACCTCGGGCGAGGCGAGAGGGCCGGGCGGGACCCAGCCTTTTCGCTCGCGCCAGTCGCGCGGCAGGTTGGCAAACCGTGACGCTCGCAGCGCCCGCAAGTCGGCGAACCGGCATTCTCCGAACTGCACCAGCTCGGCGACGGCATGGCCGGAGGCGGGCGATAGGCCGAACCCCACGCTCGACATGGTCGCCACCACGACGTTGTGCGGCTCGTCGAGGCGGTCGATCACGGGCCGGCCGTCCGGCGTGTTCTCGATGATCCCGGCCCAGGAGCGGATCACCCTCGCGTGGGCGGCTTTCGGCAGCAGGGCGGCCAGGCGGCGGGCGAGGTTGCGGACCATCGGCGTGGTCGGGCGCGCGAAACCGGGGTCGCCCTCGGGCAACCACTCGTGCCAGCCGCCGCCATAGACCAGGTTGCCGCGCAGGCTCTGCCGCCCGTACAGCCCGGCCCCGTCGAACCCGCCGTGTTTCAGCAGCGGCAGCGGCTCGGTCACGAACATTTCCGCCCGAGCCGGCGTCACCGGGATTTCCCGCCCGAGCATTCGCGTCAGCACGCCGGTCTGCGGCCCGGCGGCGATCACCACGCTGTCGCAGGCAAACTTTTCCGCGCCGGCCAGCACGGCGACGACCCGGTCCCCCTCCACCTCGAATCCCGTCACCCCGGTGTGCTGCGCGATCCGCCCGCCAAGCCGCTGCAGCGCCCAGCCGTAGGCTTGCACGGTGCGCTGCGGATTCGCATGGCCGCCAAAATGGAAGAAGTAGCCGCCATGCGCGGTCTCGCCGACCAGCGGCACCAGTTCGCGCAATGCCTTGTTGTCCAGCTTTTCGATGCGCCGGCCGTCGTCGCGATCGGCTCCGTAGGCGACGGCGAAATGCTGCATGTCGGCTTCGTCCAGCGCGATGCCGATGCGGTACGGCCGCCATTCCGTCGGGTGGCCGAGCAGCGCATCCATCTGCGGCCACAGTCGCTGCTCTTCCTCGAACAGCGGCGAGTGGAAATGCGTGCAGCCGCCGCCGTTGCGTCCCGAGGCTTCCCAGCCGATGACCCCGCGCTCCAGCACCAGCACGTCCACGCCGTCGCGCGCCAGCCACCAAGCCGCGGACAGGCCGGTGACCCCGCCGCCCACCACCACCACGGAGGCGCCCTGAGTCACGACCCGATGCTCATGGCTCGGTCACCGCAATGTCGCGCCAATGAGTCCATTGCGTGTCGATGGCAAACCACACCGGCCAGGTGTCGGGGTCCTCGTCCTGCTGTCCCAGCACGCCCAGCGGCACCGGGCGCAGCGGCATCCGGTAGCTGGCCAGCGGGATTTCTCCCAGATCCACGCCGCGCTCCAGCGCCAACAGCATCGCCACCTGCTCGCGGCAGCGGCGGCCCTGGCAGGCACCCATACCGGCGCGGGTCAGGCGCTTGGCATGGTCCGGGTGGGTTCCCCCCACCGGGTCGAGCACCGCCTGACCCTGCGCCGACGCGCCGAGATAGCGGGGCGGCGCCAAGGCGGAAAATTCATCTCGCGACACGTCTTCGCAGATGCACAGCAGCGGCGCGCCGCCGCCGGTGCGCAGCAGGGCCCGCATCCAGTCCATGCGATCGTCGGCAAAAGTCCCCGCCGCGTCGCCCACGACGCGGACGAACGGCAGCGACGTGCGCCCCTGCGCATCCAGCACCGGCACCCAGCCGCCACGGGTCGCATCAAATCCCAGATCGCAGCCCAGCACCGCCGGCAGTTCCACGTTGGGCAGCAAGCCGACCGCCAGCGCCACCGTGTCGCATTCAAGAATCCGCTGCGTGCCATCCGGGGCTGCGATGGTGATCGCCTCAACCCCATCCGGGCCGCCTGTTACCCCCAGCGGCACGTCTGGGAGCCGCACCGTCTCGACCAACTCCAACCTTGTGTCGAGCACGAGCGCCGCCGTCGCCTCTGCGAGCGCGCCATCGCCTACTACAACGACACGCCGGCCGGAAAAGGCGTTGTAGCGGGTGAGCAGGCTGTGCAGCGCATTGGCGCCCACCACCCCTGGCAGGTCCGCGCCTGCAAAACCGAGCGACAGGTCGCGGGCACCGGCCGCCACGACCAGTTCGTCAAAACCGACCAGCGATGACGCGGTCTCGTCGCACAGGCCCAACATTTTCGCCGGCACCGAGCGCTTGGCCGGCCCCGGCACCCAGGCGCCCCACACCGAGGTTCCGAGCCGCACATCCACGCCGGCGTCAAAAGCCTCCGCCAGCAGCGGGTCGGAGCTGAGAATCTGCTCCAGCATGCGGTCCTGGCGCTGCACCGCGGGGGTGGCGCGGCCGCCGTACCGCAGCGGCACGTCCAGCCCGATGAGACCGGGAGCCACCGGGTTCTCGTCCACCAGCAGCACCCGCCGCCCCGGCCGCGCGGCCTCCAGCGCCGCCGCAACCCCGGCCGGTCCGGCACCCACCACCGCCACGTCGAAATGTTCGGCGGCCAGGGAAAATTTGTCCGCCTGGGAGAATGGGTCGACCGTCATCGGCTAGTCCCGCAGGCGCGGGTCCAGCGCGTCGCGCAGCCCGTCGCCGATAAAATTGAAGCTTGCCACCGCCAGCGTGATCGCGAGCCCGGGAAATACCGCCAGCCACGGGTCCACCTGGAACGCATCCTGCGCATTGGTCAGCATGTTGCCCCAGCTAGCTTGCGGCGGCTGGATGCCATAGCCCAAAAAACTGATATAGCTCTCCAGCAGAATGGCGTTGGCGGTGTTCAGCGTGGCCGCCACCAGCACCGGGGCCAGCGTGTTGGGCAGGATCTGGCGCAGCACGATGCGCGCCGAGGACGCGCCCGCCATGCGTGCGGCTTCGATGAAGTCAGCGTGTTTCAACGCCAAAATCTGGGCGTGGACGATGCGGGCGATCTCCATCCAGATGGTCAGGCCGATCATGAGCGAGATGGAGACCAGCGTGGGGGTGACGAACGCCGCCACGAACAGCAGCAGGAACACGCTGGGAAAGCACAGCATCATGTCGGTCAGCCGCATCAGCGCCGTATCCAGCCAGCCGCCCCGATAGGCGGCGAAAGCGCCCACCGCGAACCCCACGACGACGGTGACCAGCATCGCGGCAATGCCCACCGCGAGCGAGATGCGGCCAGCGAACATGAGCCGGCTCAGCGTGTCGCGTCCGAGTTCGTCCACGCCCAAAAGATGCCCGGCGCTGAGCGGCGGGGCGTAGCGGTTGGCGATGTCGATGTCGTCCGGGTCATAGGGCGCCAGCCAGCCGGCGCAGGCGGCCGCCACCGCCAGAAACACGATCACCACCACTCCCAGCACGGCGAGCCGGTGGCGCAGAAAACGCCGCGGCACTCCTAGCCGCGGAGTGGGCGCGGCCAGCGGCGTGCCGGGCAGGAGGGCCAGGTCAGACATGCGCCACGCGGATACGCGGGTCGATTAGCGCCGCAGCCAGGTCGGCGGCGAGGTTGCCGAGCACCACCACCAGCGCGCCCAGCATCAGGATGGCCATCAGCACCGGGTAGTCGCGGGTGCCCAGGGCATTGACGAACAGCAGCCCCATGCCGGGCCACGAAAACACGGTTTCCGTCACCAGCGCGCCTCCCACCAGCAGCGGCAGCTGCAGCCCCGCGAGCGTGACCAGCGGCACCAGGGCGGCGCGCAGCCCGTGGCCCAGCAGAACCCGCGCGCGCGACAGCCCCTTTGCCCTGCGGTGCGCATGAAATCCTGGCCCAAAATGTCGAGCATGGCCGAGCGCGTGTAGCGGCTCCATTGTGCCACCAGCACGAACGCCAGAACCAGCATCGGCAGCAGCAGGTGGCGCAACCGGTCGAGCAGGTCGCCGCCGCCGGTGCTGGACATGCCGCCGGCCGGCAGCCAGCCCAAGACTTGGGCGAAGACGTAGATGCCCAGCAGCCCGAACCAGAACGTGGGCAGCGACAGTGCTATCATCGCCGCGGTCGCGGTGGCGTAGTCGAACACGGTATTGCGACGGACCGCGGCCAGAATGCCGATGGTGAGACCGACGACCAGCGCCAACAGTAGCGCCGACCCCATCAGTTCCAGCGTGGCCGGCAGCCGCTCCAGCACGATGGCCGCGACCGGCCTGCCGCCGAAAAAGCTGTAGCCCCAGTGGCCGCTCAGCATGCCGAACGCCCATTTCACGTATTGCACGTAGATCGGCTGGTCCAGGCCGAACTGGGCTTTTACCCGCTCGATGTCCTGCGCGGTCACGGTGGGGTTGATGGTGTACAGCGCCAACGGGCCGCCAGGTGCCAGGTGCATCAGGGCGAAGCCGATGACCGACACCCCCAGCAGCAGCACCGCTGCCTGACCCAGCCGGTTCAGTACGTAGCGGCCCACCGCACCTCGATCCCCGTGCCGAGGGTACGGTAAGCACACCGGCGCAGCGGTGAAAGCCCTGCCTTGCGAGAGTGCACCGGGGCTTGGCAGTGGGCAGGCGGCCGCCTTCATGATAAACGGCGGCACCGCCCGAGAACACAACGGTCACGCGGTGCGGCTCGGGCCGGAGCGGGAAAGCGAGTTCATGTCAGATACAGCATCGACCACGCGACCGACCCTCGCGGGGGCCGTCCACGAGGTATTTTCTGCCAGCAACAACATATTGGAGCTCGCCGAGTTCTGGTCGATGTGGCCAGGGAATCGCCCCCCGCGCAGCGGGACCAGTTGCTGCGAATCGCCCGCGACCTTGCTTCCTCGGCGCAGAGGATCGCCCAGGGGCAGCACAATGCCGTGGAGGCGATTACTCGGAAAAAGGGGTGGTGACCGAAACGGACGCGACGTGGCCCGCTCCTGACCCGGCACTGCCCGCGCTTGAGGCCGACGCGCTGCTGCGGGAACTGGCGGCACAGGCCGAGCAGAGCCGCCGCATCGAGCGACAAACAGAGCAGAGGCTCAGCGAATTCGAGCGCAACCAGAGCCTCATCGCGCAGCTAATTGTAGGCCTGTTCGTCGCGGTTGTGATCGTGCTGATAGGGGCCTATCTGTTGGCCCCCTTCTCGACCGCGGCCGATCGGATTACAGCGAACGCCGACAAGGCCAGAGAGCTGGCCAACACGCTGCTACTGCCCATCGTCACGCTGGTACTGGGCTACTATTTCGGCAAGCGATCGGACTGACGACGGTTTCGGGACAGACCATTCATGCCGATCCCCCTTTCCCGAATCCGCAATTTTGCCATCATCGCCCATATCGACCATGGCAAGAGCACCTTGGCCGACCGGTTGATCCAGGCCACGGGCGCGTTGCCCGACCGCGAGATGACCGAGCAGGTGCTCGATAACATGGAGCTGGAGCGGGAGCGCGGGATCACCATCAAGGCTCAGACCGTTCGCCTGACCTACAATGCTCGCGACGGCCAAGCCTATGTGCTGAACTTGATGGACACGCCCGGCCACGTCGATTTTGCCTACGAGGTCTCCCGCAGCCTGGCGGCTTGCGAGGGATCGCTGCTGGTGGTGGACGCCTCGCAGGGGGTGGAGGCGCAGACGCTGGCCAACGTCTATGCCGCGATCGAGGCCGGCCACGAGATCGTGCCGGTACTGAACAAGATCGACCTTCCGGCCGCTGAGCCGGAGCGGGTGCGCCAGCAGATCGAGGACGTGATCGGTCTGGATGCATCCGACGCCGTGCTGATCAGCGCCAAAACCGGACTGAATATCGAGGGCGTGCTGGAGGCGCTGGTCACCCGCCTGCCGGCGCCTTCCGGGAACGAAACAGCGCCGCTGAAAGCGTTGCTGGTGGACAGCTGGTACGACCAGTATCTCGGCGTGGTGATCCTCGTGCGGATCAAGGATGGGCGCCTCAAGCGCGGCCAGAAAGTGCGCATGATGAGCACCGGTGCGGCTCATTCGATCGACCAAACCGGCGTGTTCACGCCTCGCATGGTGGCCGCCGACGGTCTGGGCCCCGGCGAGATCGGCTACATCACCGCCTCGATCAAGACCGTGGCCGATTGCAAGATCGGCGACACGATCACCGACGACCGAACCCCGGCGCCGGAACCGCTGCCGGGGTTCAAACCCTCGGTGCCGGTGGTGTGGTGCGGACTCTACCCCGTCGACGCGGACGATTTTGAAAAACTGCGCGAGAGCCTTGCCAAACTGCGACTGAACGACGCTTCGTTCCACTACGACCCGGAAACTTCCGCGGCACTCGGGTTTGGCTACCGCTGCGGGTTTCTGGGACTACTGCACCTGGAGATCGTGCAGGAGCGGCTGGCGCGCGAGTTTGCCCTAGACCTGATCGCCACCGCGCCCAGCGTGGTCTATCGCGTGCATCGCACCAACGGCACGGTGGAGGAGTTGCACAACCCGGCCGACATGCCGGATGGCAGCCTGGTCGACCATATCGAGGAGCCGTGGATCAAGGCCACGATCATGGTGCCGGACGATTATTTGGGCGCCGTGCTGACCTTGTGCAACGACCGGCGCGGCCAACAGGCGGACCTGACCTATGTCGGCAACCGCGCGATGGCAGTCTACCGACTGCCGCTGAACGAAGTCGTGTTCGACTTTTATGACCGGCTGAAATCGGTCAGCCGCGGTTACGCCAGTTTCGATTACGCGATGGACGGCTACGCGCAGAGCGAGGTGGTGCGCATTTCCATCCTGGTCAACGGCGACCCGGTGGACGCGCTGTCGTTCATCGCTCACCGCGGCGCCGCGGAGGCACGCGCGCGGTCGATCTGCGCAAAGCTGAAGGAGCTGATCCCGCGGCAGTTGTTCAAGATCGCCGTGCAGGCGGCGATCGGGGGGCGGGTGATCGCGCGGGAGACCATCAGCGCGCTGTCCAAGGACGTAACCGCGAAGTGTTATGGGGGCGACGTAACCCGCAAGCGCAAGCTGCTGGAAAAGCAGAAGGAGGGCAAGAAGCGCATGCGCCAGTTCGGCAAGGTCGAAATCCCGCAGAGCGCGTTTTTGGCGGCGCTGAAGATGGACGCGTAGGCCGCGATGCAGTATAATGGGATCGGTCGGGAAGGATGGCCGAGCGGCTTAAGGCGCACGCTTGGAAAGCGTGTGTACGTTAATAGCGTACCGTGGGTTCGAATCCCACTCCTTCCGATGCTAGCTTGTAGCCCGATGCTAGCTTGTAACTCCGGAAATTGCTGAGCTCAGTGAGTTACATCACCCCCTTTCCAGTTGCCCCCACGCGATCGCCGCCCCCGAGCGACGTTCTGACCTGAAACTGATATCGGAAAACCCAAAAGGAGCTTAGATGAAACGCCTCATGACTGCCATAGCCAGGACCTTGTGCGGCGGTATAATGGCCTTGGGCCTGTACTGCCATGCGAAGGCCGCGCAGCAATTCGCCGACGTTACCATCACACATTTCGGTCAGGCGGGAGCGACCGATCGAAATAACGGCTACAAAAAAATGGCCGAGGAGTTCAAGGCAGAGACCGGTGCCACGGTGCAGTTCGTCGAGGCACCGTGGGAGCAAATGCAGGACCAGATGCTGAACGACTTTCTGGCCCAGGCCGGCACGTTCGACGTGATGGACGTGGATACCGCCTGGGATCCCAACGTCAAAGCCTACCTGGAGCCGCTGGACGACCTGATCGCCAAGGCGCATTTCGATATTTCAGACTACCAGGGCCTGAACAAGCTGATCGGCGCCGACCCCGCGGCCCACGAACGCTACGGAATTCCGCTCACCGGGCGTTCGATGGTGATGTTTTACCGCACTGATGAGTTCAAGACCGCGGGCCTTGCGCCGCCGCAGACCTGGTCGGATCTGGTGGCCGACGCCAAGGCACTGACCAAGGACAAGCAATACGGTTTTGTCGCCGCCGGCGTGAACGTGCAGCTCAACAAGTATTTTTACGGCGCCTACAAGGATGACTCCGACCGATTGCTGTTCAACGCCGCAGGCCAGCCGCAATTCAACGACAAGGCCGGCGCCGACGCGCTGGCCACGCTGAAGACCCTGTTCAGCTACGCACCTCCCGGCGTGTTTGCCATGGATATCGGCGAGGCGGACCAGGTGTTCCTCAATGGCGACGCTGCCGTGTTGATCGAATGGCCCGACTATATTCAGCCGAGCCTCAACGTGCCGTCCAAATCTCGCATTGCCGGCAAATGGGCCGCCATGAAGCCGCCCGGGCCGGGCAACTATGCGCCCTGGTATGTCGCGATATCGGCATCATCCCATCACAAGGACGCCGCCTGGGCTTGGCTTCAGTACATCACCAGCGCCAAGCAGAACAAGCGGCTGATGCTGGACTATGGCATTTACTCGACCCGCACATCCGTCCTCGCCGATCCCGATATCGCTGCGAAGTATCCAGGCATGGATGCGGTGGTGGCGGCGAGCGCCGCCTCGTTCTACCCAAGCTTTATCGCACACCCCAAGGGCATCGACTGGTTCGTGCAGTGCGGTGCGATCTGGTCGTCCGCACTCACCGGCGGTGTGACACCCGAGCAGGCCGTCAAGCAGGCGGCGGATCTTTGGGAGCAGATGTTCAAGTCCACGCCCGGACCGAAGAACTACAGCTACGCCGATATCAGCGCGAAATAGTCTTAGCCGGGGAGGCTCCGGCGTCCCCGGCATCCACTCCTGTTCTTCAGGGCGTTCGTGCAGCGAAAGAACCGCGCCTTCATGCGTCTTTCCGCCTCCGACTGGACGCGTGACGACCGCGCGATGGGCTTACTGTTTCTGCTGCCCGGCGTGGCGGTCCTGGTCGTTTGCTATCTCTATCCGCTGCTGTTCTCCGCCTGGCTCAGCCTGTCATCATGGAACATTCGCGTACCAGGTGCGCCCATCCTGTTTTCCGGCCTCGCCAACTATCGCGAAATCCTGGGCACCGCCGACTTCTGGACCGCGGCCGAACGGTCGCTGATTTTCACGGTCGTGGCGCTGCCGGCAGAGCTGGTGCTCGGCACCGCCATCGCGGTACTGCTGACCAGCGAGGCGCTGAACCGCATGGTCGCCAATGGCGCTCGCGTGCTCCTGCTGGTGCCGCTGATGCTGCCGCCGGTCGTGCTCGGCATTTTGTGGCGGCTGATGTTCAACGTCAGCTACGGACCGCTCAATGCCATTCTTGGAAGCGTCGGAATCGCACCGCTGACCTGGATCGCGTCGCCGTCAACCGCCATGCTCTCGGTCATCCTGGTCGAGATCCTCGCCAATACCTCCGTCGTGGCCATGATCCTGATCGGCGGCTTGCTGTCGCTGCCACCGGAACCGATCCGAGCCGCGCAGATGGACGGCGCTTCGGCATGGCGCATCCTGATCGAGATCCGGCTGCCCCAGCTTGTTCCCTATTATCTGATCATCATCCTGATCCGCGTGATGGACCTGCTGAAAACATTCGACTTCATCTATGCCATGACGTTCGGCGGGCCGGGCAACAGCACTCAGGTGCTCAATCTCTACATCTTCCGGCTGGGTAGCCGCTATCTCGAATACCCTCAGGCCGCCGCCGCCTCATGGATTCTGCTGTTGATGCTGCTGCCGCCCTCGCTGCTGCTGCTGCTCCGGGCGGTCGCGCCGAGCAAAGACTATTTGAATGACTGAAGATGTCCTGGCGGGTGGCCGCGCCAGGTCACCGGCCTTCGCCGTGCGGGGGGTCGCGGCGGATGTCGCCCGCACCGCGGCGCTCCTGGTGCTGGTCGGGATCATCGTGTTCCCCGTGTATTGGCTCGTCCTGACTTCGCTGAAGCAGCAGCGCGACTTCTTCACCGCGCCGCCGATCTTCTTCACCTCGAACCTGACGCTGGAGCATTACCGGGCGGTGTTTGGCGACCCGCTCAATCGCCGGTATCTCGTCAATACCGCCATCGTGGCAGTAGCCAGCACCATCTTGGCGACCTTCACCGGCACGCTCGCCGCCTATGCGCTGGCGCGCATTCGGCTGCCGTTCCGGCTGAACCGGGTGCTGCTGATCTGGATCCTCATCAACCGTCTGTTCCCGCCGATCACGCTGGTGATTCCATATTACCTGCTGATCCGGCGGTTGGGGCTGATCGACACCTTGCCGGCCCTGGTCATCACTTACACCGCCAGCGCCACGCCGTTCGTGGTCTGGATCATGCTGACATTTTTCCAGGATCTGCCAAGGGAGATCGAGCGCGCTGCGATGGTGGACGGATGCACCGTCTGGCAGCGGTTCCGGATGGTGGCGCTGCCGATGTCGCTGACCAGCATGACCGTTACCGGGATTTTCGTGTTCATATTCGCCTGGAACGAGCTGCTCTACGCCTTGGCCCTGACCACGCTCAGGGCGCGCACGGTGCCGGTCGCCATCGCCGGGTTTGTCGGCGATAATGCCTTGGCCTGGGGACAGATGAGCGCGTTCAGCGTGTTGTCGTTCATTCCGGTACTGCTGACCACGCTTGCGGTGCAGCGCTACCTTGTCCGCGGCATCACGTTTGGCGCCGTCAAGGGTTAGCAGAACGGCAATGACCGGTATCCGCCTCGAGGCGATTTCCAAAACGTTCGGCGGCGTGCAGGCAGTCCGCGACATGTCGCTGGACGTGGCGCAAGGCCAGTTCGTAACCCTGGTCGGTCCGAGCGGCTGCGGGAAATCCACGCTGCTCAACGTGACGGCTGGCCTGGAGCGGCCGAGCGGCGGGCGCATTTTCGTTGGCGGCCGCGAGGTCACGCTGTTGCCGCCCGGCCAACGCAACATCGCCATGGTGTTCCAGAACTACGCGCTGTACCCGCATCTGAACGTCAGGCAGAATCTGGGCTTTCCGCTGCGCGTGCAGAGAAAACCAAGATCCGAAATTGGCCGCCGGGTTGCCGAGGTTGCGGACTTGATGGAGATCGGCGCCTTGCTGCACCGCAGACCGCGCGAGCTGTCGGGCGGCCAGCGTCAGCGCGTCGCCATCGGCCGCGCCATCATCCGCTCGTCGTCGGTGTGCCTGCTCGACGAGCCGCTGTCGAACCTCGATGCCGCCCTGCGCGTGCGCATGCGGGCGGAACTGAAACTGCTGTTCGCGCGCATGGGCACCACGATCCTGTTCGTCACCCACGATCAGTCCGAGGCGATGACCATGAGCGACCGTATTGTTGTGCTGCGCGAGGGCAGCATGCAGCAGCAGGGCACGCCGCTGGAGGTCTACCGCAATCCGGCCAATGCGTTCGTTGCGACCTTCATCGGCAGTCCGCAAATGAACATCGTGCCGGTCGATGTCACCTCGGTCGACGGCTGGCCGGCGCTCGGCAGCGGCGCACTGAGATTGCCGGTGCCGGACCGGATCGCGGCACGCCTAGCCCGCTACGACAAGCCGCGCGTGCTGCTCGGCCTGCGCCCGGAGGACGTCGCCATCAGCCCGTTCGAGCGCGGCGCCGGCGTCGAAGCGAATGTGGCGCTGATCGAGCATCTGGGCCACGGCGCCATCCTGCATTTCGTGGGCGAGGGCCTGCCGCGGCTGGTCGGCATGGAGACGCGCGATATCGACGTGGCCGCAGGCTGGCGCGGCAAAATGCAGGTCAACCTGGACGCGATTCGGCTGTTCGATATCGATGACGAAACTGCCCTGACCTGAAGCTTGGAGAAAGCCATGCTCCGCGTCGCCATCGGCTCGCTTATGCAGGAGACCAACACGTTTTCGCCGGGGCCGACGACGCTGGCTCTGTTCGACAGCTACTACCGTCTTTACGGCGACGAGATGCTCAACGGCTACGGCTCGGCGCGCGTGGAAGTCCCGGGGTTTCTGGGCGTCCTGGCGGAAGCCGGAGCGACGCCCGTGCCGCTGCTGGCGGCCTACGCCGCCGCTTATGGGCCGATGACGCGGGAGTGTTTCGATACCCTGGTCGGCGACATGGAGGCGCGCCTGGCGGCAGCGGCGCCGGTGGATGGCGTGCTACTCGCCTTGCACGGAGCGCTGGTGGTCGCGGACGAACCGGACGGCGATGGCGAGGTGATCGCGCGGATGCGCCGCATCGTGCCTGAGCATGTGCCGATCGGCGTCAGCCTGGACCTGCACGGCCATATCACGCCAAAAATGCTGCAACAAAATTGTTTTCACGTCGGCTACCAGGAATACCCGCACACGGATATGTACGAGACCGGCCAGCGCACCGCGCGACTGCTGCTGGACGCGATTGCCGGGCGGCGGCGACCGGTGATGGCACTGGCCAAGCGGCCGGTGCTGATCAGCCCGGTTTGCGGGCGCACCGCGGACGGCCCGCTGCGTCCCGTGGTGGAGGAGGCGCGGCGGATGGAGGATGCGGGCGAGGTGCTGCATGCGTCGCTGTTCCCCGTGCAACCGTGGCTCGACGTGCCCGATCTCGGTTTCGCGGCACTGGTCTGCGCCGACAACAACCTGCACGCCGCGGAACTGGCTGCCAAAAAGCTAGCCGACATGGCGTTGGCCTTGCGCCGAAATTTCGTGCCGGAGCTGATGCCGCTGGACGAAGCAGTTCGCATAGGCCTCCTATCCGAAGGTCTGACGGTGGTGGCCGACGGCGGCGACGCGCCGACCGGTGGGGCCGCGGCCGATAGTCCCGCGGTACTCCGGGCGCTGCTGGCAGCCGGTGCCGACAAGGCTGACCGGCTATCCTACTTAACCTTGTGCGATCCTCCCGCGGCCGCGGCGGCGGCGCAGGTCCGCCCGGGCGCCACCGTCTCGCTCAGCGTCGGCCACGCTCTCTCAAGGCAAGACGGGGAGCCGGTCGGCATTGCGGGCGTGGTGCGACTGGTATCGGACGGCGAGTACGCCATGCGCGACGCCGGTGCTACGGGCATGGCGATGAAGATGGGGCCGACCGCAGTGATTGCCGTAGGCTCGATCCGCCTCCTGCTGCGCTCCACCCCGTCGATGGAATGGGATACGGCAATGTATCGTTCGCAGGGCCTCGACCCGTCGGCTGCCGCGCTGGTCTTCGTGAAATCCCCAGCGCATTTCCGGGTTGCCTACGCACCGCTGGCCGCCCGCATCCTCGTGGCCGATACGCCCGGCCCGACCTGCACCAACATGCGCCGTATTCCCTTCCGGCGCGTCACGCGGCCGCTGTTTCCGCTCGACGACATCTGACCAGCTGATAAACGCCAAGCTAGATCCGCGGGAGGACAGCGTGGGCTCCAAAATCGTGGATATCAAAGTAACCTCCGTAAACGTCCCGTTCGAGGCGCCGCTGCGATGGAGTTTGGGAGTCGAGACCGGCACGACACGAGGAATCATTGAGGTCGTCACCGAAGACGGGATCGTGGGCTTGGGCGAGACCTACGGGGGCAACGGCGTCGAGCACGCGATCGCAACAGCACGCCCCTTCGTGATCGGGCTGGATGCGCTGGATGTCGGCGTGCTGACGCGCCGGTTCGCTGTGTTCTGCATCGGCTACGAAACGGCGATTCCCGCGGTGGTGCGCGCCGGTATCGAAATGGCGTTCTTGGACGCCGCTGGGCGTGCACTCGGCCTGCCGGTCTACAAGCTGCTCGGCGGCAAGACCCGGGACCGCATCCCTTTCGGAGCCTATGTGTTCTACCGCTATCGTGACGAGGCGAGCGGCGTCGGCGGCGAGGACGACCCTGCGGCGATCGCCCAGCGCACCCGTGAACTCTGCAAACGTCACGGTTTTGCTGCCATCAAGCTGAAAGGCGGGGTCCATGCGCCTGCCGCCGAGTTCCGGGCGCTAGAGCTGATTCGTGCCGATTTCCCCGATGCGCCGCTGCGCTGGGACCCGAACGCCGCCTGGTCGGTGGAGACAAGCATCCGCATCGCCGCCCGGCTGCAAGCGAGCGGCCTCGATCTGGAATACCTGGAGGATCCGACGACCGGTCTCGAGGGAATGAGCCAGGTGCGCAAGGCCGTTCCTGTGCCGCTGGCCACCAATATGTGCCTTGTGGCCTGGGATCAGCTCGCTCCAGGAATCCGGATGCGCAGTGTCGACGTGATTCTAAGCGACCTGCATTTCTGGGGCGGCTTTCAGCAGAACCGGAAGATGATCGCGGTCGCCGAGGCGTTCAACCTGGGGATCGGTATGCACAGTGACCGCGAGCTCGGGATCTCGACGGCAGGGATGCTGCACCTCGCCGCTGCGACCCCGTACATAACTTACGCCATCGACAGCCACTACCATGATCAGGTTGACGACGTGATCACAAAACCGTTTACGTATCGGGACGGATGCATGGATGTTCCCGATGGTCCGGGACTAGGCGTAGAGCTGGATCGCGACAAGCTGGCCCGCTTCCACGAGGTTTATCGCCGCGACGGTGCAGTCAACGAGTTCTACGACCCGCGTCGTCCCGCCTGGGTACCGGCGCTGCCCCTTTATTGACCCCAACGTCAATACAGGGCCGTTCGGTGCCGCTTCCTCGATGCCGGCTCAAACGTCTTGGCGTCGCCGCGTTGATCTGGTCGGCCAGGATGCGGCTGAGACTGGGGCGCCCCTCCACGATATGGGCCGGACCCGGTTCCAGACCTCGACAATCGGTGCTCAGCGGCTACACTCCGCTTAAGGATGGCACAACCGGCTGGGGAGAGAAGAATGTCGGACGTGATGACGCCGACCTACGCCCGGAACATGCGCATAATAGGCCACACCGACCAAGGGGGCGGGCGCGCCGACGGCGTGCAGGTGATGGTGCACAAGGGCTACGCCTATGTGGGCCATATCTTCTCCAAAGGGTTCTCCGTGGTCGATGTGCGCGACCCGACCAAGCCCGGGCCGGTACAATACATCGCCGCCCCCCCGAATACCTGGACGCTGCATCTGCAGCAGTTCAACGATCTGCTGCTGGTGGTGCACGCCAAGGACATGTTCGCGCAGCCGGAGCTTGCGGATGAGAAGAGTTATTACAAGGGCAAGATCGCGGGACACGGCGAAGCTGCGAAGGAGCAGAATTGGTCTGCGGGCCTCGCTGTTTACGACGTCAGCAAGCCGGAGGCGCCGCGGCAGATCGGCTTTATGCCGGTCAAGGGCGGCGGGCTGCACCGCTGCTGGTATGTGGGCGGGCGCTGGGCCTATGCCTCGGCGTTGCTCGACGGGTTCTCCGATTACATCTTGATCACGGTCGACATGGCGGATCCGACCAAACCGCAGCTTGCCGGCAAATACTGGCTGCCCGGCATGAACGTTGCCGCGGGCGAAGTCGCGCACTGGCCAAGCGAGGTGGGCCGCTACGGACTGCACCACCCGATCGTGCATGGCGACATTGCCTACTGCTCCTGGCGCGACGCCTGCCTGGCCGTCGTGGACGTAAGCGATCGCACGGCGCCTAAACTGATCACCCACAAAATGTGGGCACCGCCGTTCGGCGGTGGCACGCACAATGCGCTGCCGCTGCCCGAACGCGAACTGCTGATCGTGGTGGACGAGACCGTGCTCGATAATCGCGAGGATGGCGACAAGCCGATCTGGGTGTTCGACAACCGCCTCCCCTCCAATCCGATCAGCATCGCGACTTTTCCGGAGCCGAACGATACCGATTACCTGAAGGTCGGCGGCCATTTCGGGCCACACAACGTGTACCAGAACCGCCCGGACAATTTCGTGAGCGAAGATCTGATCTTCGCGACCTATCAGAACGCCGGCGTGCGGGTGTACGATATCCGCAACAAGTATCAGCCCGTGGAGGTCGGCGCCTGCGTGCCGCCACCGCCGACGAAACTGGTAGACCCGCGGCCGAACCGGCCAAAAGTGCTGCACTCGGCGGATGTTTTCGTCGATAACAACGGCGTCGTCTACTGTACCGACTTTTCCGCCGGACTCTACGTCATGGAGTACCAGGGCTGAGCGGGAGGCAACAAACCAGGCAGATCAGGGGAGCACGTCCAGATGACCGCCAGCGATCTTCCCACGCCCAGCCATGCCCGCAACATGCGCCTGATCGGCTACAGCGATCAGGGTGGCCGGTCCGATGGGCAGCAGATCATGGTTCACCGCGGTTATGCCTATATCGGCCACGTCTGCTCGAAAGGGTTCAGCATCGTCGACGTGCGGGATCCGCGCCGCCCCAAGCCCGCCGGCTATGTCGCGAACCCGCCCAACACCTGGAGCCTGCACCTGCAGGTGCATGACGACCTGCTGCTGCTGGTGCATGCACGGGACATGTTCGCGATCCCGGACATGGCGGACGAACGGAACTACTACAAGGGCAAGGCGGACTTCCACGCCCACGACGAGGTGCCGGCGGAGCGCAACTGGTCAGCCGGGATGGCGGTGTTCGACATTTCCAAACCGACGGAGCCGCGCCAGATCGGGTTCCTGCCGATCGTCGGCGGCGGGCTGCACCGCCTGTGGTATGTCGGCGGGCGTTGGGCCTATGCCTCGGCCCTGTTCGACGGCTTCACCGACTACATCTTCATCGCCATCGACATGGCCGACCCGACACGGCCAAGCATTGCCGGCCGCTATTGGCTTCCGGGAATGAATTTCGCGGCGGGCGAGAAATCCAACTGGCCGCTGGAGCACGGGCGCTACGGGCTGCACCACGCGGTGGTGGACGGCGACATTGCCTATTGCAGCTGGCGTGACGCCTGCCTCGTAGTGCTCGACGTGGCGGACCGCACGCGGCCGCAGTTGATCACCCATCAGCGCTGGTACCCGCCGATCGGCGGCGGCACCCACAACGCGCTGCCACTGCCTGACCGAGACCTGTTGATCGTCCTCGACGAAGCGGTGCTCGACGAGGTGCAGGACGGCTACAAGCCGATCTGGGTGTTCGACAACAAGGTCAAGAATGCCCCGATCTGCATCTCGGCGTTCCCGTTGCCGACCGACCGAGACTACCGCGCCGTGGGCGGCCATTTCGGACCGCACAACATCCACGAGAACCGCGTGGGCAGCTTCCAGAGCTCGGAACTGATCTTCGCAACGTATCAGAATGCGGGTGTGCGGGTCTATGATATCCGCAACCCATTCCAGCCGGTGGAGGTCGGCGCTTGCGTGCCGCCCGCGCCAACGAAGCTGCTCGATCCGCGGCCGAACCGGCCGGTGGTGCTGCACTCAGCCGATGTATTTGTCGACCGAAACCGCCTCGCCTACTGCACCGACTGGAGTGGTGCGGGCCTTTACATCATGGAGTTTGACGGATAGCGAGCTGCCCCTCCCACAATGGGATCCTTCATGGAGAAGACCATTTCGGGGAGGGGTTCCGCCAGGGGTCAGGCCAGCAGGCTCACTTCCCCCAGATCTTTTTATAGGCGTCCCGATAGTTGTTCTGCGGGTCGTAGATATTCTTGTCGCCGCCATCCTTGTCGATATTAGCCTTGATGAACAGATGCGGTGGTGCCACGAAGCCGCTGGGTGGCACGCCGGCAAAAGCACGGTTCAGCTCGTCCACTGCCTGCCAGCCGTGCAGGGTCAGTGGCTCTGCCACTGTGCCGACCTGGTATTCGCCCGCGCGGATGCGCTGGAACGCGGGCTCCGAGCCATCGCCGGCCGATATTGAGTGCGGGATTCCGTCCCCGGGTATGCCGGCCGACTGCAGCGAAGGAGCCATGAAGTCGAACGTCAAATCGTTGATCGACATGCCGTACGTCCACTTCTTGCCGTAGCGTGTCAGCAACGACGTGGTAAGCTGCGGCATCCGATTGGCAGCGTCGGCGAGTGGTGTGTCCTCGATGCTGAGCAGCGTGCACGTGGCGCACGCCTTGATCACCGCGGCCATTGCGTTCGACTTCGCGATCGCGATGGCGTAGGCGCTGTCGGTGAAGATCACGGCCCCGGCCCTGCCATCGCTGTCGGCGACGGCGAAGCTCGCCGCGGCCTTGGCTACTTCCAGCGGATCCGTGGTGAGATTGGTGAAGATGCCGAATTTCTCCATTGGCCCCGGCTTCGGCCCGGAATGCCAGCCAACGACCTTGATGCCGGCTTTGAGGGCGTCTTCGGTCGCGCTCGCTTGCTCAGCGGCATCGATGGCGTCCAGCACCAGTCCATCAGCCTTCAGCGCGACCGCCTGCTGGATGCCCGCCGCCCGCTCGCTGACAGAACCCTGGCCGTCAATGGCTCGGACGTCCCAGCCTATGACTTTCGCCGCTTCTTCAATTCCCTGGCCGACCCCGCGTGCGCCGCCGTTGCGCTGGTCGGTGGAGACATACACGATCAGCCTGTGGCCGACCGCCTTCGGCCCGGTGGTTGGGCCGTCCCAAGTGGTTACCGGCGCGGTTACTTTCGCGACATAGGCCTTTGCATCCGCCAGCGCGTCGGCGCGGGCGACACCAGCGGCGAGGAGCAGGGTGGTGGCCAGCAGTGTCGAGCCGAGCAGGTTGATCTTTCGCATTCTTTGGTCCCCTCTCTAGTTTGGTATGGAAGTCGACTCGCTCTCGCGGAAACGTTGTCATGCGGGATCGGCGTTGCGCCGCACCGCCGAGCGGCGGCGTTGCGCGTAACCGGCGATTCCGATGGCAACGATCAGGGTGGCGCCGTTGAACAACGGCTCCACGAAGAAGGCCGCACCGAACTGCTGGATGCCTGAAATGCCGACGGCGAGGATAATAACGCCGACCAGCGTTCCCCAAACGTTGACGCGCCCCGGCTTGATCGTGGTGGAGCCGAGGAACGCGCCGACCAGCGCCGGTAGCAGGTAATCGAGTCCGACGCTCGATTGGCCTATACGCAGCTTGGAGGCGAGCAGGACTCCGGTAAAGGCCGTCAGCGCGCCGGACGCGACGAACACGCCGATCACATAAGCGCGCACCGGAATACCGTTCAATGCCGCCGCCTTTGGGTTGGCGCCGATTGCATACAAGTGCCGGCCGAGCGGCAGCCGCTCAGTGATGAGCCACAGCACTCCAGCGACGATCAGTACATAGAGGGCGCCAATCGGCAGCCCACCGATCCATGTGGCGTTGATCGCAATGAACCCCTTGGGCAGCACCCCCATGATCTGCCGCCCTCCAGTATGCCAGTTGGCAATCGCGTAAAGTATCGTGCCAGTGCCAAGGGTTGCGATGAAGCTGTCGATCTGTGCGACTTCCACCAGCACCCCATTGATCAGCCCGACCATTAGCCCCCCGGCCAGCGTGAGCGCCACCGCCGCAGGCCAGGGAAACCCATAATTGACCTGTAGCGTGATCGCGACGACGTGCCAAAGCACGATGCCGTAGCCAACGGTGAGGTCGATGCGCCCGGCGATCATCGGCAGCATAGCTGACAGCGACAGGAGTGCGATCACGGCTTTGTCGCTCATGATCGAGCGGGCGTTGAGCGCTGTCGGGAACGTGTCCGGCAGCAGGACGGAAAAGAAGATGATCAGTGCAATCGTCAGCAGCGGCAGGCCATAGACGGGCAGCAGCCGGCGCACCCGCTCCGCCGGCCGCAGGCGGGCGAGTTCGGAGCGAGTCGGCTCAAGCGCGTTGGATTGGAGCGACTGCATGGCTCACCCGTTCGCGCACGGGTGTGAAACTGCGAGTACGGCGGCGCTGACAGAGGCGGACGCGGCGCCGAGCAGCGTGTTTACGGAGAGCGCTGCGTGCGCGAGCTCCGCAACCATCCGGCCCCGGTCGAACACCAGTGCTCGGTGGCAGACGTTTGCTACCTCGTCGAAATCGGTCGAAACGATCAGGATTGCGGCTCCCGCTTGTAGCGCGACATTAAATAACCGATATATCTCTGCCTTGGCGCCGACATCTACGCCCGCCGTCGGATCTTCGAAGATGTAGACCTTGCCTTGCAGGTGCAGCCAGCGGCCGACCACGACCTTCTGCTGGTTGCCGCCGGAGAGCGCTTCCACCGGCATGGCGGGGTCGTTCGGGCGCAGGCCAAGGCTGCTGCCGAGTTCCCGTGCCGCTGCACTCTCGGTCCTCGGCGCGATATAGGCGAATGGGGAGAGGCCGGCCGCGGTCGGGTTGATGTACATGTTCTCGCGCACGGACAGCATCGGCACGATCGAGCCCGCGGCACGATCGCCCCAGACGAGGTCGATGCCGGCCGCCATCGCCTCGCGCGGGGAGCGTGGCGCTAACGGGGCGCCGTCCAGCAGCATCCGTCCCCCGGTGGGCTGCTCCAGGCCGAACAGCGCGCGGCCGACCAGCTCCTGTCCGGCGCCACGTAGGCCAACGAGACCTACCACCTCGCCTGCGTGGATCTCCGTCCGGATCGGCCCTACCCAGTCGATGCGCAGATCCTCGAGGGTCAGCCGGGGGCGGCCGTGGCTTTCAACGGCGCGGCGGAAGACCTGCGAGGGCTCGCGACCGACGATCAGCAGGATCGCTTCTTCTGGCGTGGTTTCGGCAACCGGCCTGTCACCCACCATCCGCCCGTCGCGCATCACCATCATCCGGTCGGCGAGTTCGAACACCTCATCCAGCCGATGCGAGACGTAGATCATCGCCACACCTCGATCGCGCAACCGACGTAGGCTCGCGAACAGCCGCGCGACCTCGTCAGCCGGAAGGCTGGCGGTCGGTTCGTCCAGCACCAGCAGCTCGGCATCCGCCGCAAGGGCTCGGCTGATCGCGACCAACGACTTCTCGGTGCGGCTGAGCGATTGCACCCGCGTTTCAGGGTCGATGTCGGCGCCAAGCTGTTCCAGCGCGCGTGCAGCGCGGGCGCGCGCGGCGGACCAGTCCACGACACCGACCCGGCGCGGATAGCCAAGGGCCAGGCAGATGTTCTCCGCCACGGTCATCCATTCGATCAGACCAAGATCCTGGTGGATGAAGGCGATGGGCAAACGGCGCAGCCCCGCGGTCGCGTCCTGCCCGGCATATCGCACCCTGCCAGCATCCATCATGTGGACCCCGGCAAGGATTTTTATGAGAGTGGACTTTCCCGCTCCATTTTCGCCGAGCAACGCCACAATCTCGCCGCGGTGGACGCTCAGCGAAACCTCGTCCAGCGCCTGGGTAGCGCCGAACTGCTTCGAGATGCGCGCAATCTCGAGCAGCGGCACAGCGCCGTCGCCTAGGATCGCTGTCGCGGGCTGCGCAGCGGCCATGCGGCGTCCATTCCCACTCGCTGTGCCCATGTATTTTTCCCGGCCGTCGCAACTAAGGCGGCCTGTGGTAACCTCTCCATCAAGAAGACATCACCTCGCCGGCGTGCGCAACGCCTATTCGGCGGGGGATCATGTGCCGGTTGGCGAAAGTGGCGCGGCATCTGGATGCCCGAGCCGATCGGAAACCTGAGCCGGCCTGAACCGACCAGGGGCCGAGGTGCGTCCCATGCGTTGCGATAGTTACCGACATGGCCAGGAGAAGTCGGCCTTGGCCGCGCCTGCGGCAGGCGACTGCCGCATGATCGTTCTGATGTCAGGCGATGCTGCGCATCGTGATGCGGTTCCGGCGCACTGCGTCGGCAGGGTCGGCAGCCGCTTCCGCCAATTCCTCCTCCAGCACGATCCAGCCGGTAAAGTTCGGCGCCGAGGCGATCAATGCGACCACTGCAGCGATGTTGCAGACGCCATCTCCCAGCATCCTCCATCGCCCGTCCACGTCGACATCCTTGAGGTGCAGATATCGGACACGATCCAGATAGGCTTTGACCGTATCCAGCAGGTCCTGACCGCCGCGCAGGATGTGGCCGGTGTCCGGAACCCATCCCACCAGCGCGGGATCTGTCATGCGCATGATCCGGTCGGTACTCGGCCCGGGTGGTCAGCAGCGTGTGGTGATGCGAACTTGGGTGCATCGCGACCGCCACCCCGGCGCGCCTCCCGCGCTCGCCCGCCGCGTTGTAGAACGCCGCCGCTACCTCGAATTTTTCGTCGATGCTTCCCGGCGAGACAGAAGTGGCGCTGCCCAGTGACAGCAGCGCCCCTGGAAATTGCGCGGTAAACGCCAGTGCGCGATCGACCATTCGCAGATCCTCGGCGACCGAAGCGGCCTCGGTGAAGCCGCTGGCGCTGCCGCAGGCAAAGGCGACCAGGGTCAGGCCATACGCGGCCAAGGTTTTGCTGAACGCGTCCGGCCGGTCGGCGTATTGGCCGATCATCCTGTCAGTGACTTCCACTCCCGCGTATCCCGCGGCTGCGATGGCGGCCAGCAGGGCATCGGCATCGCCACTCCAGCGGTCGCCCAGCATCTCCCACGTGTATGTCTGGCACCCCACTTTCAGCATCGAAAGGTCCTCGCCGAGGCCACTATTCCTTCACCGCGCCTTGAGTGAGGCCCTCGATGATGTGGCGCTGGAACACCAGCACCAGGGCGATCAACGGCACGGTGACGACGACCGAGGCAGCCGAAATGTCGCCCCATGGTACGAAATACAGGCTGGTGAAGTTGGCGATGCCGACCGGGATCGTCTGGTGGTTGATGTTCGAGGTGAAGGCGAGCGCGAACATGAATTCGTTCCAGGCCGCGATGAACGCCAGCAGCCCCGTGGTCACTATGCTAGGCAGCGACATGGGCAGGATGATGCGCACCAGCAGCCCGATCGGTCCAACCCCGTCGATGCGGGCGGATTCGTCGATCTCGCGGGGCAGCGTTTCGAAATAACCGAACAGCACCCAGGTCACCAGGGGCAGCCCGAGTGCCAAGTAGGTGATGACCAGCCCCATATACGTGTCGAGCAGTCCAAGATCGGCGGCGATCAGGTATAGCGGCCCGACGATTGCGATCTGCGGAAACATCGACACCGCCAGGATGACGCCCAGCACGCCAAAACGGTTCGCCACGTTCAGCCGGGCCAACGAGAACGCCGCCAGCGACCCCACGACGAGGCAGAGCAGCGTGGTGAGCCCGGCCACGATCACCGAGTTACGCACATAGAACTGGAACTGCTTGACGAAGAACACATTGTAATAGTGTTCCAGGGTGGCCGGGTGGGGCCAAAACTGCGGGACCGCCGCGGTCAGCGCGCGATCCTGCTGGAACGATGTCGAGAACTGCCAGACGAACGGACCGGCCGACCACACCAGGATCGCCGCTGCCCCGAAATACAGCAACGCGGGGCGGCCACCGTGCCGGGTGAAAATCATTGCTGGGCCCGCATCCTGCGGCGGATGAAAAATCCGAAACAGATCGCGAGCACGGCTTCGGTGGCGAACATCGCCGTCGAGAGGGCGGAGCCATAGCCGAACTGCAGGGTCGAGAACAGCACCTTGTAGCTAAGCGTTGACAATGTCTCGGTCGAATCCGCAGGGCCGCCGCCGGTCAGAACGTAGACCAAATCGAATACGCGGAACGCATCCAGCGCGCGGAACATGCCGGCGATCAGCAGCGTCGAGGACAGCAGCGGCAGGCGGACATACCAAAACGTCTGCCAGGCGCCGGTGCCGTCGATGCGGGCTGCCTCCATCAGCGATTTCGGTACGGTCTGCAATCCCGCCAACAGCAGCAGCGCCATGAACGGCGTGGTCTTCCACACGTCGGCGATGATGATGGTCTCGAGTGCGTGGTCTACCGACCCGTACCAGTTGATGTTCTGGTGGATCAGACCGAGCCAGCGCAGCAGAAAATTCACCAGGCCGTGCTGGCCGTCAAACAGCCAACCGAACATTTTTGAGGTGACGACGGTCGGCATGGCCCACGGCACCAGCATCGTTGCCCTGACCACCGACCGGCCGACGAACGGCTCGGAAAGCAGCAGCGCCATGCCGAGCCCGATCGCCGTTTCCAGAGCGGTGGACACGACCGTGAACAGAACGGTGTGATTCCACGCGTTCCAGAACATCGCGTCTTCCAGCAGCGCGCGATAGTTCGCGCCACCGACAAAACTGTTCTCCTGCGTCGCCAGCGAGGTATTGGTCAGCGACAGCCAGACGCCGTTCAGTATCGGGTAGACGCAGACCAGACCCAAGGCGAGGAACACCGGTACCAGCAGCAGGATCGGTGCGCGGATCGGCAGTTGCCAACCGCCCACCTTGAGGTGGGCGGGAACGGTGGTGAAGCCGGCGCCCACTATCCGCCGACGATTGAGTCGATTCGGCTGGCGGCCGCGTCGAGGTCGGCCTTGACCTGACCGCTGACCAGGGCTCGCGAGACGCCCGATTGTAGTGCCAGAGTCACTTGCGCGTATTTGGGCGTCACCGGCCGCGGCGTCGCACCGCTGAACACGCCCTTCAGCTTCTGCATGAACGGCTGCTCCTTGCCGAGTTGCTCCTGATCGAACACGTCCGGACGGGACGGCGCCAGGCCGCCATTCACCGCGAAGTGCAGCTGCATCGCGGGCGACGACATCCAGGTGAGGAAGTCGATGGCCGCGTCGCGATTCTTGGTCGCGGCATTGACGCCATACTGGTAGCCGCCCAGACACGCCGCGCTGTGGCCGCCGGCAAAATGCGGCAAGGGGGCGACGGCGACCTTGCCGACCACCGAGGACTCCTTTGGGTCCTGCGCGATGGCGTAGACATAGGACCAGTTGCGCAGGAACGCCGCCTGACCGGAGGTGAACGGCCGCCGCGACGGCTCCTCGTCCCAGCTCAGCACATCCGACGGGCTGATCTTGGACTTGTTGATCGTATCGTACATGAACTGCACCGCGCCGACGCCCTGCGCATCGTTCAGCCGGCAGGATTTGCCGTCCTCCGAGAGGATCGATCCGTTGTTCGAGGCCACCACCTCGACCAGGTCGCAGACCAGAACCTCGGCCTGCTTGCCCTGCCAGAGATAGCCGAACTGCGCCTTGCCTGATTTCTGCAGCGCCTGGGCGGCGGCGGTCAGATCGTCCCAGGTCTCCGGCACTTTGGCGCCGGCATCCGCAAGCAGATCCGTGCGGTAGTAGAGCATGCCGGAATCCACGAACCAGGGCAGCGCCGTCAGCTTGTTCTGGTAGGTGCAGGCACGCACCACGCCCGGAAAGTATTCGCGCGGTGGCGCTGGCCGGAAAATACTGGTCGAGTGGCAACGCCCAGCCGGCGCCGGCGAACTCGGCGATCCAGATGACGTCCTGCGTGAACACGTCAGGCGTGCCGTTGCGCCGCGCTAGCTGCTGCACCAACCCCTGATGCACCTCGGTCGAGGCGCTGGGCGCGGGCAGCTCGATATAGGTGACGTGCACCTTGCCCTGCGACTGGTTGTATATTTCGCAGACGTCGCCGAGCGTCTCCTTGCCGAAGAACTTTGCGCTGGCAAACGTGATCTCGGTGCGATCGGCGGCGCGTGCGCGGCGTCCCCCGCCCCAGACCACGGCGTTCGCGGCGAGTCCGGCGCCGATCAGAAACGGTCTGCGCCCAGTCATGGCGGAAGTTGTTGCGGGCGCCGAGACCGGCGCTGGAGACGGCTCGTTCGACATTCCTGCGTTCTCCCTCTCTCCGGCTTGCGTTCGCCGGGAATATTTTGTTGCGCTTCAAGGTCACCGCAAACGGCCACTCTGTCAAGACGACGCGCGTAAGCAGGTGATTTCTGCTTGAGTTTTGAGCTGCCGGAGCGCAAGTCGGGTGCGGCACCGGGGCGGGAGGCCCGTCAATGCGCCATCTGGACATCGGCGTGGTCGGCTGCGGCAGCATCGCCGAGACTTATCTGCGCAACGCGGCACTGTTTCCAGGCGTGAAGGTGCGCGCCTGCGCCGACCTCTCGCCCGAGGCAGCACGGCTGCGCGCAGCCGAGTTCGGCCTGCGCGCCATGTCGCCGGACGCCTTGCTGGCTGCTGATGATATCGATTTAGTACTCAATTTAACGGTGCCGAATGCGCATTTCGACATCAGCATGGCGGCGCTCGGAGCCGGGAAGCACGTTTTCACTGAAAAGCCGCTGGCTGCGACAGCCGCACAGGGGCGGGATCTCGTGGAAGCAGCGCGCCGCCGGGGGCTGTCGCTCGGGTCGGCTCCGGACACGTTTTTGGGTGCCGCCGGCCGATTAGCGCGGCGGCTGATCGATGACGGCGCCATTGGCGCACCGGTTGCCGGCACCGCGTTCATGATGACCCGCGGCATGGAGCACTGGCACCCTAACCCGGCATTCTACTACCAGTCAGGCGCCGGTCCGATGCTCGACATGGGGCCTTACTACCTGACCATGCTGGTTAATCTGCTGGGGCCGGTGCGGCGGGTGTTGGGCCTGGCCTCGACCGGATCGCCTGAGCGCCTCATAACGGCCGAAGGGCCACTGGCCGGCACACGATTTGCGGTGGGCACGCCGACCACGGTGATGGCCGTGATCGAGTTCGCCTGCGGCGCCCCGGTCGTTCTCGCAACGAGCTGGGACGTATTCCGACACAGCAACGAGCCGATCGAGCTGCACGGCACGGAAGGGTCGCTGCGCCTGCCAGATCCGGACACGTTTGGGGGAACCGTGGCGCTCAGCGAAAAGGGCGCACCCTGGCGGGAGTTCGCTACGGGCTCCAGCCTGCACGGGATCATCAACTGGCCCTTCCCCGCACCGGACCGCGCCAACTATCGCATGTTGGGAGTTGCGGATCTGGCCCGCGCTCTGGCCATCGCAACCAGCCCGCGGGCCTCGGGCGAGCTTGCGTTGCATGTCCTGGAGGTCATGGAGGCGATTCTGCGGGCAGCCGCAACCCGGTCGTCAATCGAGATTTCAGATGATCTATCCCGGCCCGCGGCATTGTCGGAAGATGATGCTGCCGCCCTGGTCCGGTGAGCGTGCACGATAATCCGTGCAGGTATGCCCATGGCGAGAAACCGCTCGCCGCTACGAGTTGGTTGATATAACTCACGGTTTATCAGCCCGTCCCGTACGGGAATCGAACCCGTGTTACCGCCTTGAAAGGGCGGTGTCCTAGGCCTCTAGACGAACGGGACAACGGCGACGCCCGGGGCTACTCGACGCGAACCGGACGGTCAAGCCGCGACCGTCAAGCCGCGACCGTCAAGCCGGGGCCGCATCCGTCACCACGAAACTGATGCCGACGGAGCCGTTCCAAGCCTCCGCCCGCAAATGCCCCGCCAAGTGCAGCGGTACCGGAGCGCGTTGCAGCAGCGCCTCGGCGACGGCGCCCTCGCGGGCGCGGAACATCAGCGTCTTGAGCCGACCGTCGCCACCCTCGCCCTCGACAAAGGCGCGCACGGTCGTCAGCTCCCGTCCCACTCGATCGGCCCGGACCACGCGCGCGCGCGGCACGATCAGCACCGGCTCCTCGTTGCCCGCCCCAAACGGCGCCAGCCGCGCCAGATGCCCCGCCACCTCAGCGGTGCAGCCGGCGACCGCCAGCGTACCCTCCACCCAGAGATCCGCAGCCGCCGGCAATGACGCCGCCGCGGCCAGGCGCCGGCACAGATGGGCGTGAAACCCGGCCAGCTGGCCCTCCTGCGACGAGAACCCGGCCGCCATGGGATGGCCGCCGCCAGTCATCAGCAATCCGGATTGGCGCGCCGCAATCACCGCCGCCCCCAGGTCGAGCCCCGGCACCGACCGGCCTGACCCGCGCGCCACCCCGTCCGCGATCCCGGCGACGCAGGCCGGGCGGTTGAAGCGCTCGCGCAGCCGGCCGGCGACGATGCCCACGACGCCGGGGTGCCAGCTCTCGTCGGCCACCAGCAGCACCGCGTGCCCGGCCGCCGCCTGCGACTCGGCAGCGCGGATCGCGGCATCCAGAATGCCGGCCTCCACGGCCTGACGCTGGCGGTTGATGTCGTCCAGCCGCTCGGCCAGCCGCCGCGCCTCCAGCGGATCCTCGCAGAGCAACAGACGCAGGCCCAAATCCGCCTCGTCGATCCGCCCCGCCGCATTGATGCGCGGCCCCAGCCCATAGCCGAGCGACATCGCGGTCGGCGCGGCGCGCACCTGCGCCACCTCCAGAAGGGCGGCAATGCCCGGCCGCTCGCGGCGGGCCATGACGCGCAGGCCCTGCGACACCAGCGCACGATTGAGGCCGGTCAGCGGCATCATGTCGCAAACCGTCGCCAACGCCACGAGGTCGAGCAGTCCCAGCAAATACGGCTCGACCCGGCGGGCGAAAAACCCCGCCCGCCGCAGCGCGCGGACCATGGCGACCAGCGTCAAAAAGGCCACCGCGGCCGCGCACAGCGTGGACAGGCCGGAACCGCAGTCCAGCCGGTTGGGATTGACGGTAGCCACCACCGGCAGGGGCGGCCCTTCGCATTTATGGTGATCCAACACCACGACGTCGGCCACGCCGTGCAGCGATCCCAGCGCCTCGGCCGCGGCACTGCCGCAGTCCACGCACACCACCAAGGTGGCCCCGCGCGCCGCCAGCGATTTCAGTGCCGGGGCGTTCGGGCCATAGCCTTCCGTCATGCGATCAGGGACGTGGTGCAGCACCGTGCAGCCAAGCCCGCGCAGGGCGGCCACCATCATGGCCGAGCTACAGGCGCCGTCCACGTCGTAATCGCCGAACACCGCCACGGTTTCCGCGTCCTGCACTGCACGCGCCAGCCGCAGGGCCGCCACTTCCATGTCGATCAGGACCGCCGGATCAGGCAGCAGCGCCCGCAGAGTGGGAGCCAAAAACAGCGCCGCCGCTTCGGCATCAATGCCCCGCGCGGCCAGCAGGCTGCCCAGGATGTCCGGCAAGCTGAGGCGCTGGGCGATGCCCAGGCCCAGCCGCTCCTCGCCCTGCCGCCACACCCACCGCCGCCCGGCCAGGCTACGTGCAACGCCCAGCACCGGGGCGGCGGCGTCCAGCGGCATCAACCGTGCGCCCAGGTTTTCGTAGAGAAATCATGCCGCGCCTCGATGGTGCGCACGGTGCCGGACTTGCTGCGCATGACGATGCTGTGGGTGATCGCACCGTTGCCGAACCGGCGCACGCCGCGCAGCAGCGGCCCGCCGGTGACGCCGGTGGCGGCGAACATTACGTTGCCGCGCGCCATGTCAGCGGCGGTGAAAACGCGGTTCGGGTCGATCACCCCCATTTGCCGCGCCCGTTCGCGCTGCTCATCGCTCTCGTACAGCAGCCGCCCCTGCATCTGCCCGCCGATGCAGCGCAGCGCCGCCGCCGCCAGCACGCCCTCCGGCGCGCCGCCGCTGCCCATGTAGATGTCGACGCCGCTTTCGGGCTGGGAGGTCGCGATGACGGCGGCGACGTCGCCCTGGTCCAGCAGCATGATTCTGGCGCCCGCTTCGCGCACTTTGGCGATCAGCTCTTCGTGGCGGTCGCGGTCCAGGATGCAGCATACAAGGTCCGAGACCTCGCAATGTTTTGCGCGCGCAAGGCTGCGCAGGTTGCGTGGAACGGGATCGTCAATATCCACCACGCCGGCGGGCAAATCCGCGCCGACCGCGATCTTCTGCATATAAATGTCCGGCGCGTGCAGAAAATTGCCCCGCTCCGCCAGAGCCACCACGGCGATGGCGTTGGGGCCGCCCTTGGCGGTGACGGTGGTTCCCTCCAGCGGGTCGACGGCGATGTCCATTTCGGGGCCGCCATGGCCGACTTTTTCGCCGATGTACAGCATCGGCGCCTCGTCCATTTCGCCTTCGCCGATCACCACGGTGCCGTCGATGGCGACCGCGTCAAAAGCCCGGCGCATGCCCTCGACGGCGGCCCCGTCAGCCTCGTTCTTGAGGCCCAGCCCCATCCACCGGCTCGCGGCCAGCGCCGCGGATTCGGTGACCCGCACCAGTTCCAGCGCCAGGTTGCGGTCCGTCTGGTGGTCCTCGTGCTTCGCCTCGGGGTGCTTCACCTCCGAAGTCTGGTCGGCGGGCATGCGCTCCTCCCTGTTTCAGGCCGGCTCGATGCGGATCATCGCCGGTTCTTCCAGCACGGCTTCGAGTGCCCCAATGCGCGCCAGCGCGGAGCGCATGGCGGCTTCCACCGTATCGTGCGTCACCAGCACCACCGGCACCGCCTCGCCCGGGCTGCGCCCGCGCTGCAACATGCTCTCGAGCGACACGCCGGCGTCGCGCAAAGCCGCGGTCACGTCCGCGATCACTCCGGGTCGATCCACCACCATCAGACGCAGATAATAGGGTCCAACGTGCGATTCGATCGGCACCGAGGGCGCGTTCGACAGCGCGCCCGACGCCGCACCCCAGACCGGTGCCGCGCGGCCGCGGGCGATGTCGATCAGGTCGGCGACCACGGCGGATGCGGTGGGGCCGGCCCCGGCGCCGCGACCCTCCAGCATCACCCGGCCGCAAAAATCGCCCTCGGCCACCACCGCGTTGAACACGCCGTCCACCCGCGCAATGGGCGAGGTTTGCGGCACCATGCAGGGGTGGACACGGGCCTCGATCCCGGCTTCCAGCGCGCGGGCAATGCCCAGCAGCTTGATGCGGTAGCCGAGCTCGCCGGCGAAGGCGATGTCCATGGCGGAAACGCGGCGGATTCCCTCGACGAAAACGTCGCCGAACGATACCGGCCGGCCGAAGGCCAGTGCGGCCAGGATGGCCAGCTTGTGCGCGGCGTCGATGCCGTCCACGTCAAAACTCGGGTCCGCCTCGGCGTAACCGAGTTTTTGCGCCTCGGCCAAAACTTCGGCGAACTCGCGGCCGCGCTCGCGCATCACCGTCAGGATGTAGTTGCAGGTGCCGTTCAGGATGCCGGCGACCCGCGAAATTCGGTTGCCGGCCAGCCCCTCGCGCAGCGCCTTTATTACCGGAATGCCGCCCGCCACCGCCGCCTCGAAGGCGAGCGGCACCCCGGCCGATTCCGCCCGCACGGCGAGCGAGGCTCCATGCACGGCGAGCAAGGCTTTGTTCGCCGTCACCACTGGCCGGCGCGCCGCCAGTGCTGCTTCCACCACCGCCCGGGCCGCCCCGTCGGCGCCCCCGATCGCCTCCACCACGACATCCACCGACGGATCGGCGGCCAATGCCGTCGGTTCGTCGAACCAATGCAATCCGGCGAGCGACACGCCCCTGTCACGACCCCGGTCGCGCGCAGAAACGGCGGTGATCGCGACCGGCCGCCCGGCGCGCGCGGCCACCACCTCCGCGTTCTGCCGCAGCAGCGCCAGCACGCCGCCGCCCACCGTGCCGAGACCGGCGAGGCCCACGGAAAGCGGACGGGTCACGCGATATCCGGAACGTTCGCGGCGGGAATGCCTCACCCCGGCCTCTCCCAGAGGGAGGAGTCGTCTTCCCCTCTCCCTTGGGAGAGGGCCGGGGTGGGGTCACTCTGCCGCCTCGGCCAGACTCTCCGAGTGCAGGAATGCGCGGATGCTGCGCAGCGCCTGGCGCAGCCGCTGGGTGTTCTCCACCAATGCTATGCGCACATGGCCGTCGCCGTGCTCGCCGAAACCGATGCCGGGGGCGACTGCGACATGGGCGCGCTGCAACAGCAGCTTGCTGAAGGCGAGACTGCCCAGATGGGCAAACTTTTGCGGCAGCGGCGCCCAGGCGAACATCGAACCTTGCGGCAACGGCACGTCCCACCCCGCCGCGTGTAGTCCTCGCACCAGCACGTCGCGGCGCTCGCGGTACAGCGCCCGCACCTGGGCCACGCAATCCTGCGGCCCGTTCAGCGCCGCGGCGGCGGCAACCTGGATCGGCGTGAATGCCCCATAGTCCAGGTACGATTTGACCCGTGTCAGCGCCTTTATGAGCCGCGGATTGCCGGCCGCAAACCCCATGCGCCAGCCCGGCATGGAATAGGTTTTCGACAAACTGGTAAACTCAACGGCGACCTCGAACGCGCCCGGCACCTGCAGGATGGACGGCGGCGGATCGGTGTCAAAATACAGTTCGGCATAGGCCAGGTCCGACATCACCCAAATCCCGTGCCGCCGCGCAAACGCCACGATCTCCCGGTAGAAATCCAGGCTCGCGAGCTGCGCCGTGGGGTTCGATGGGAAATTCACGATCAGCGCCGTCGGCGGCGGCACCGAATGCCGCACGGCGCTCTCCAGCGCGCGCAGCATCGACTCGTCGGGCGTGGCGGGAATGCTGCGCACCGCCGCGCCGGCGATGACGAAACCGAACTGGTGGATCGGATAGGACGGATTTGGTACCAAAATGGTGTCGCCGGGGCTGGTGATCGCAGCGGCCAGATTGGCCAAACCCTCCTTGGACCCGAGAGTCGCCACGATCTCGGTTTCGGGGTCGAGCATCACCCCGAAACGGCGCTGGTAGTAGCCGGCGAGTGCGCGGCGCAGTCCGGGAATGCCGCGGCTGACCGAGTAGCGATGCGTGCGCGGATCGGCCACCGCCTCGACCAGTTTCGCCACGATGTGCGGCGGGGTGGGCGAATCCGGATTGCCCATGCCGAGGTCGATCACGTCCAGACCGGCCGCCCGGGCCTGCGCCTTGGCTTGGTTCACTTCGGCGAACACGTATGGCGGAAGGCGGCGAATGCGGTGGAATTCTTCGGGCGTGTGCATCGCGCTGTTACCGGATCAGCCGGGCGACGCCGCCGTCGCCGGCCGCTTCGGCGTCCGTGCGGATCGCACCGGGAGGAACGCCCGCGCTCTGCAGGTAGGCCGCGATAGCCTGCGCGCGGGACAGGGCCAGCGGCATCGCGGCCTGTTGATCGGCCGGCGTGCTACTGGCTGCCGCGCCAAAACCGACCACGGCAATCGAGGCCGCGCCGCGCTGCTGCGCCAGCTGTTTCAGCGCCGGCTGGACGATGCTCGGCAACACCGCGGAACCGGCCGGAAAGGCGACCGCGACAGGAGCGCCGGCTTCGGCCACATGGGGCGGCGGCGGTTTTGGCGGCGGCGTGGGGGAAGGGGGCGTGGGCACGGTGATCGCGGCCACTCCCGGCAGCGCCGGCGGCGGCGGCGGATGCTCTGGTATCGACGGCAGGGCGGCCGCGTCGGCGGCCGGCGACGGAGTGACCGGCGCGGCCGGGGCTGGCGAAGCCGGTGCCGGAAGTGGCGTTGACGTGACCGCGGCAACCGGTGCGGTTTTGGGTTTCGGAGGTGCCGCCGGGGGCGGCGGGGGCGGTGGTGCCGAGGCGGCAGCCAGTGTGGCATTCGAGGCATTGTCGCCGCCCGGCGCGGGGGGCGGTGGCACGGGACCGTTGCGCGCTGGGCCAGCGGCGGGCGGCAGCGGCGCCAACGAGGCGTCGTAATGCGCGTTGGCGCGGTCGGCGATCAGGCCGTTGGCGATCTGGTTGCGCTGTGCCGGGTCGGTGATTTTTGGTTTTTCGGGGATATTCCCCAGGCCCGGATAGGGAGCGTCGGCGTTGGGTGGTGGCGGACGTGCCTCGGCGATCGGACCGCCCTCCAGGCTGTGCCACCAGTCCACCGGGTTCAGCGACGGCGTCCCGCAGCCCGCCAAGCATGGCAGCATGGAGAACGCCACTGCTTGAACGCACCGGAACCCGCGCCTAAACCCACCCGATTCCGCGACCCTCATCCGTTGCGCCTGCTACCCGATTCGAACACCGTGTAGCAGCGGGACGGCGTCCCCGGAAGGATAAGCATGGCCGACGACCCCAAACCGCCCGCGCCCGACTACAAGCTGCCCGACCCGGCCGAGCTTGGCCGCTCCATGGCCAGCATCGCCGAGCGGTCGCAGCTTCTGGTGCGCGATTGGGTGCGCCGGCAATCGGAGGGCGCGACCGCGCCGAACCCTGACCCGCTGAACGTCGCGAGTGCCTTTCTGGAAATGACCACGCGCCTGATGACCGACCCCGCCCGCCTGGTGCGCGCGCAAATGGGGTTTTGGCAGGACACGATGAGCCTGTGGCAAAACACCGCACGGCGCATGATGGGCCTGCCGGCCGAGCCGGTCATCGAAGCCGACCCGAAAGACCGAAGGTTTCGCGACGAGGCCTGGCAGGAGCACGAGGTATTCGACTTCATCAAGCAGTCCTACCTGCTGTCCGCCCGCTTCGTGCAGGAGGTGGTGCGCGAAGCGGACGGCCTGGACCCGAAGACCGCACAGAAAGTCGACTTTTACTCGCGCCAGTTCATGGACGCGATGAGCCCGACCAATTTCGTGCTGACCAACCCGGAAGTGTTGCGGCGCACCGCTGAGACCGGCGGCGAGAATCTGGTAAAAGGCCTCAACAACCTGCTCAGCGACCTGGAGCGCGGGCGCGGCAAGCTGCGCATCCGCATGACCGACCACGAGGCGTTCGAGATCGGCCGCAATATCGCGATAACGCCCGGCAAGGTGGTGTTCCAGAACGACCTGATGCAACTGCTCGAGTACACGCCAACCACCCCGCAGGTGCTGGAGCGCCCGCTGCTGATCGTGCCACCCTGGATCAACAAGTTTTACATCCTCGACTTGCGGCCCAAGAACAGTTTCATTCGCTGGGCGGTCAGCCAGGGGCACACGGTGTTCGTGGTCAGCTGGGTCAATCCCGAC
The DNA here is from genome assembly GCA_963822705.1 of uncultured Pseudomonadota bacterium. GTDB lineage: Bacteria > Pseudomonadota > Alphaproteobacteria > Acetobacterales > Acetobacteraceae > CAVRQM01. Next base: position 99,430 of record CAWGIX010000013.1, on the reverse strand, counting down.
GAACGCCTCGCGGAAAAGGGGTTTGACGACTACATGCGCGAGGGTATTTTGGCAGCGCTCGACGCGATCGACCAGGCGACCGGCGTGTCGCGCGCCAATGTCATCGGCTACTGCCTGGGCGGCACGCTGCTGGCCTGCACACTGGCGCGGATGGCCGCGCACGGCGACTCGCGGATCGCGTCCGCCACATTCTTCGTCACCATGCTCGACTTCGCCGAATCAGGCGAGCTGACAGTGTTCATCGACGAGGAACAGCTGCAGGCGCTGGAGGAGCGCATGCATAAGCGCGGCTATCTCGAGGGCGGCGAGATGGCCAACACGTTCAACATGCTGCGCGCCAACGATCTGATCTGGTCGTTCGTGGTCAACAACTATCTGCTCGGCCGTGATCCGTTCCCGTTCGACCTGCTCTACTGGAACAGCGATTCCACGCGCATGCCGGCGCGCATGCACAGTTTCTATCTACGCAACATGTACCAGGAGAACCGGCTCATCGTGCCGGGCGGCATCTCGCTGGACGGCACGCCGATCGACCTGCGCAGCGTGCGCGTGCCGGCGTACTTTCTTTCCACTCGCGAGGACCACATCGCGCCCTGGCGCAGCACCTATCGCGGCGTGCATTTGCTGAGCGGCGAAAACCGATTCGTGCTGGCCGCCTCTGGACACATCGCGGGCGTGGTCAACCCGCCCGAGGGCGGCAAATATGGCCACTGGATCAATACGGCGCTCCCGAGCGACCCGGAGGCGTGGCTGGAGGGGGCTACGGAACTGGCCGGGTCGTGGTGGCCGGACTGGCAGCGCTGGGTCACGTCGCACGAAGGTGGCCACGTCATGGTACCGGCGCGCGACCCCCGGCGAGGGCAAGCTCCCGGCGATCGAGGACGCGCCGGGGTCTTACGTGCGGGTGATGGCGAACTGACCTCCAGCGTGCCGGCGCGGCGTTGAACGGCGACCCTATCCGCAGTTAAAGTTGTTCGGCGAACCGCAGCCGAACGAGATGGCGTAGTTGGCCTGTTGCGCGGCGACATTGGCCCGCGGCAAATATGGCAGGTTCGTTAGCAACGCCACCGTGCGCTGTGGTCCCAGAGTGAACACGCTGGCCGGCAAGGCCGCCTCCGCTCCGGCGATATTACGTGCGTCGAACGCCGTGGAAGCCCGGATCAGGCCGTCCACCACCACCTGCGAGGGCGTCCCCGGCGGCACTCCCAGTAGCGCTCGCACCTCATCGCGTCCCTGCACCATCTGGATCTTCGTGATGGCCGGAAACCCGGTCCAGTGCGGGTTGCTGTAGAGCGCTCCCGCCAGATAGTCCACGGCAGCCAGCGCCCGCGCCGCCTCTGCCGGATCGCCCGCTGTCCGGCCCGGGCTGCCCAGTGCGTAGCTGGAGAGTTCGATGGCGCCCTGGTCGGACATGACGGGGGTGCCGCCGCTCGTGATGGGCATGACGGCGGTGTTGGGCACGTCGATCGCGCTGCAAGCGGCCAAGGCCAAGGCGGTCAGCGCGAGAACGAGCTCGGTGGCGGATAACCAAGCATGGGTACAGTCTTTCAAGTCAGGTCGGTTGAGCGCGGTCAAATCGGCATGAAACGGTCCGGTTGCATCGGGCGGTCACGCCGCTGTGTACGTCAGGCCGGCCGCAGGCCCGCCCTGAAGCGTGCCGCCAGGGCCACGTACAGCGGTGCGATCATGGCGAAGCGCGCCCGATCCGCCTCGCTCATGACCCGCGCCAGGCGGGCCGGCGAGCCCTGCCACAGCTCGCCGGCCCCGATGCGCTTCCCCGGCGTCAGCAGAGCCCCGGCCGCCAGCATGCCGCCGCGCTCGATGACGGCGCCGTCCAGCACCGTGGCCCCCATGCCGACAAAGCCAAAATCTTCGATGGTGCAGGCGTGGATGATGGCGCCGTGGCCGATCGTAACATCATCGCCGATGGTAGCGGCGAAACCGGGCGAGTTGGCGCTGGCGGCGTTGATGTGGACGATGGTGCCGTCCTGGATGTTGGTGCGGGCACCCACCCGGATCGGCTGGTCGTCGCCGCGCAGCACGCAGCCGAACCAGATGCTGCTGTCCTCGCCGATTTCGACGTCGCCGATAACGGTCGCCGAGGGCGCGACGAAGGCGCTGGCGGCGATGCGCGGCACCAGATTGCCCAGGGCCCAGATCGGGCCGCAAAACTCAGGCATCGACCAGGATTTTTGCGTTCAGGCCCAGCATCAGCCGAATGTTTTGCACGGCCTGGCCGGAGGCGCCCTTGCCCAAATTGTCGAGCCGCGCCACCAGCACCGCCTGCCGATGGTTTTGGTTTCCGAACACTGTCAGCTCCAAAAGATCGGTGCCGGCGAGGGCCGCGGCATCCATCCGTTCGCCTTCATGAGGTTTTTGCACCCGCACCGTCTCCGCGCCGGCATAATGGTCGGTCAAAGCTGAACTCCAGGTCGGCCAGCTGCGGGCGTCCAGGCAGGGAATCGAGGTGCAACGGCACGCTGATCAGCATGCCCTGCGGAAAATGACCTACCGACGGCACGAACAGCGGCCGGCGAGTCAGCGCGGCATATTGCATGATTTCCGGCACATGCTTGTGGTCGAGCCCGAGCGCGTACAGCTCGAAAGCGGGGCCACCCTGTGCCTCATGCGCCGCGATCATGGCCTTGCCGCCGCCGGAATAGCCGCTGACCGCATTGATTGTGAGTGGCTGGTCAGCTGGGATCAGGCCCGCATCCACCAGCGGCCGCAGCAGCGCGATGGCGCCGAGCGCGTAACATCCCACGTTCGCGACGCGCCGGGCGCCGGCGATGGTTTTGGCGTGCCCGGAGGTAAGTTCCGGAAAACCGTAGACCCAACCGGGCGAAACACGATGGGCCGTGCTGGCGTCGATTACGCGTGGTCCGCCGCCGGGCAGCGCATCGGCCGTCGCCACCGTCTCGCGCGCCGCTTCGTCAGGCAGGCAGAGCACGGTCAGGTCGCTGGACGCCATGGCGTCAATGCGGGCGGCGGGATCCTTGCGGCGGTTGGCAGGAAGGCTAATCAGGATGATCTCTGGCAAAGCGGCCAAACGCTCGCGGATACCCAGTCCCGTTGTGCCGGCCTCGCCGTCGATGAAAACTCGCGCCGTCATTGCTTCGGGTACCAATCACGCCAGACATCTGGTCGCGCCACCGTCAGCGCTTGCTGAACTGAAAACTCCGCCGTGCCTTCGCCTTGCCGTACTTCTTGCGCTCCACCACCCGCGAATCCCGCGTCAAGAACCCTGCTACTTTGAGGATCGCCCGCAAATCCGGCTCGAAATGGGTCAGCGCCCGACTGATCCCATGCCGCACCGCGCCCGCCTGCCCCGACAGCCCGCCCCCGTTGACAGTGCAAAATACGTCGAACTGGTTGTAACGGTCGGCCACCAGGAACGGCTGGGTGATCAGCATCCGCAGCACTGGGCGCGCAAAATACTGGCCCACCCGCTTGCCGTTTACGGTAATCTCGCCGCGGCCCGGTTTGATCCAAACTCGCGCCACCAACTCTTTGCGCCGGCCGGTGGCATAGGACCGGCCCTGGGCATCACGCTTCGGCTCGCGCTTCGGCCGATCCGGCTCGGTCACCGCGGTCGCGACCGCCAGATCCTTCAGGTCTGCAAGAGTGCGGGTCTGGCCCGCGCTACGCGTCTCCGACATCGGGCTCAGCCCCTCCGGTTCTTGCTGTTGAGTGCCGCCACATCCAAGGCTTGAGGCTGCTGGCCCTCATGCGGGTAAGTCGATCCGGTATAGACGTACAGGTGCTTCATCTGCCGCCGCTGCAGCGGGCCGCGAGTGATCATCCGCTCCACCGCCTTCTCCAGCACCTGTTCGGGGTGCTTGCCCTCCAGCCGCTGGCGGATGCTGCGGCCCTTTATGCCCCCGGCGTAGCCGGTGTGATAATAGAAAATCGACTGGTCGGCCTTGTTGCCCGTCAGCTTCACGCGCTCGGCGTTGATCACCACCACGTTGTCGCCGCAGTCCACGTGCGGGGTGAACTGCGGCTTGTGCTTGCCGCGGAGGCGATTGGCGATGATCGCGGCAAGCCGGCCCAGCACCAAGCCGTTTGCATCGATCAGCACCCAGCCTTTGCGCACCTCCGCCGGTTTCAGCGACAGCGTGGTTTTCAACATGACCGCAATCCCGTGAACGAGGCGCGGCTTATGGCCGCCCATCCAGCCCACGTCAAGCAATCGGCTGTGTGGCATTATAATACCACAAAACTCGTCCGCTTTTGCATTACTTCAAAGCGTGACAGGGCACGAAAGTAGCTCCCCATTTACCCTAGGGCGGGATAGGTTCCGGCCGTGGAGCCTGGCGGCCCACTCTCCGTCCCGCTTGCATCCACTCGGCCATCCAATCGGAAGGTATGAGCATGAGCCTGACCCGACCCTCGGCGACGATCGCCATGCCCACCGCGAGGCGGATCGCACTGCCCGCACAGGACGAGGACATCGCCACCATGCGCCGCTTGCTGGTGGCAAAGCTCACCTACTCGGTGGGCAAGGACCCGATCGTGGCCAGCGATCGCGACTGGTTCATCGCCTGCGCGCTGGCGGTGCGCGACAAGATCGTCGAGCGCTGGATGCCGTCCACCCGCGCCGCCTACGCCAAGAAGCGCAAGCGGGTCTACTATTTATCGCTGGAGTTCCTGATCGGCCGATTGCTCGCCGACAGCCTGAACAATCTCGGGCTGACGGATACCATGCGCGCGGCCTTAACCGAACTGGGCGTGGATTTGGACCGCCTGCGGGCCATCGAGCCCGACGCGGCCCTCGGCAATGGCGGCCTGGGACGTCTGGCCGCCTGTTTCATGGAGAGCATGGCCACGCTTGGCGTGGCTGCCTACGGTTACGGCATCCGATACAACCACGGCCTGTTCCGTCAGGTCATCAAGGACGGCTGGCAGCGGGAATACCCGGAAACCTGGCTGTCGTTCGGCAACCCGTGGGAGTTCGAGCGCGCCGAGGTGGACTACAACATCAATTTCGGCGGTCGCGTGCAGGAGGAGAAGGGCGACGACACGCAGGTCCGCTACGTCTGGCGTCCCGCCGAAACCGTCGAGGCGATTGCCTATGACACGCCCGTGGTGGGCTGGCGCGGCCGGCACGTAAACACGCTACGGCTGTGGTCGGCGCGCGCCGCGGACCCGTTGCGGCTCGACACGTTCAACCGCGGCGACCATGTCGGCGCGCTGGCCGAGCGCAGTCGGGCCAATGCGATCAGCCAGGTGCTGTATCCCAGCGACGAGACCCCTGCCGGCCAGGAACTGCGGCTGCGCCAGGAATATTTCTTCACCTCCGCGAGCCTACAGGACCTTCTCCGCCGCCACGTCCGCCTGCACCGCGACGTGCGCACCCTGGCCGACCATGCCGCGATCCAGCTGAACGACACCCACCCGGCGATCGCAGTGCCGGAACTGATGCGCCTGCTGGTAGACGAACACGCGGTGCCCTGGGACGAGGCCTGGAACATCACCACGGCGACGGTCAGCTACACCAATCATACCTTGCTGCCCGAAGCGCTGGAAAGCTGGCCGGTGCCGCTTATGGAGCGCCTGCTGCCGCGGCACATGCAGATCATTTACCTGCTGAATTGGCGCCATCTGGGCCATGTCAACGAGCGCGCGCCGTCGGGGCAAGCCGATGCCGCGACGCTCGCGTCGCTGTCGCTTATCGACGAGCAAGCCGGGCGGCGGGTTCGCATGGGCAGCCTCGCCTTCTTTGGCAGCCACAAGGTCAACGGCGTCTCCGCCCTGCACTCCGAGCTGATGCGCAAGACGGTTTTTCACGATCTCGACGCTACCTACCCGGGACGTATCACCAACAAAACCAACGGGATCACGTTCCGTCGCTGGCTGTTCGAGGCGAACCCCGGCCTGACCGCATTGCTGCAGGACGTGGTCGGCGAGCGGGTGATGGACGATCCGAACGCGCTGGCCCGGCTGGCCAAGCACGCCGACGACACCGGCCTGCACGACCGCCTCAAAACCATCAAGCGCGACAACAAGGTCGCCCTCGCCGAGCTGATCGCCGATCGCATGGACATCAAGGTCGACCCGGACGCGCTGTTCGATGTGCAGATCAAGCGCATCCACGAATACAAGCGCCAGTTGCTGAACATCTTGGAGACGGTGGCCTTGTACAACTCGATGCGCGCACAGCCGATGCGCGATTGGGTTCCCCGCGTGAAGATCTTTGCGGGAAAGGCCGCGGCCAGCTATCACCGCGCCAAGCTGATCATCAAGCTTGCCAACGACGTTGCCCGAATCATCAACAACGATCCCACGCTCCGGGGCTTGCTGAAAGTTGTGTTCCTGCCGAACTACAACGTGTCCCTGGCCGAGGCGATCGTGCCCGCAGCCGACCTGTCCGAGCAGATTTCCACTGCCGGCATGGAAGCGTCCGGCACCGGCAACATGAAGCTCGCGCTGAACGGCGCGCTCACCATCGGCACGCTCGACGGGGCCAACGTCGAAATCCGCGAGAAGGTGGGCGAGGAGAACATCTTCATTTTCGGCCTGACCGCCCAGCAGGCGGCGGAGCGGCGCGCCATGGGCACCGACATGACCGAGACGGTTGTCGCTTCGCCGATGCTGCAGCAGGTGCTGGAGGCTATGGGCTCCGGCGTGTTCTCGCCGAACGATCCGGGCCGGTTTGCCGAATTGGTCGATGTCCTCCTGCATCACGACAATTTCTTGGTCTGCGCTGATTTCGAGGCCTATGTCGCCGCCCAGGCCCGGGTCGCGGACCGATGGCGCGATGGCACCGCCTGGTGGCGGGCCAGCGCGCTCAATACGGCCCATATGGGCTACTTCTCTTCCGATCGCACGATCTCGGAGTATGCTGAGGAGATCTGGTCGGTGCCCACGGAGCACTGACGCACCGCAACGGCCGGGAGGACCAAACATGTCAGACGCGACGGGACCGAGCGGGCCCCTGGCCCGTCACACCATGGCATACGTGCTGGCGGGCGGCCGAGGCAGCCGGCTGATGGAGCTGACCGATATCCGCGCCAAGCCGGCGGTGTATTTCGGCGGCAAGAGCCGGATCATCGATTTTGCGCTGTCCAACGCGCTCAACTCCGGCATCAGGCGGATCGCCGTCGCAACCCAGTACAAGGCCCACAGCCTGATCCGCCACCTGCAGCGCGCCTGGACGTTTTTTCGCGTCGAGCGCAACGAGAGTTTCGACATCCTGCCGGCGAGCCAGCGCGTTTCGGAAGATTTGTGGTACCTCGGCACCGCGGACGCGGTGTATCAGAACATCGACATCGTCCAGGCCGCGGGCCCGCGCTACATCCTGGTTCTGGCCGGCGACCACATCTACAAGATGGACTACGAAAAGATGCTGCAGCAGCACGCCAATTCGGGCGCCGACGTGACCGTCGGCTGCGTCGAGGTGCCGCGCATGGAGGCCAGCGGATTCGGCGTGATGCACGTCAACGAGCAGGACGGTATCCTTTCGTTTTTGGAGAAACCGAAAGACCCACCGGCAATGCCCGGCCATCCGGACCAAGCGCTTGCCAGCATGGGCATCTACGTATTCGGCGCGGATCTGCTGTACCAACTGCTCCGCGAGGACGCCGGGGACCCGCACTCCAGCCACGATTTCGGCAAAGACATCATCCCAAAAGTCGTCGCCGGCGGGCGCGCCGTGGCGCACCATTTCTCCCGCTCCTGTGTTCGCTCATCGTATGAACTGGAACCGTATTGGCGCGACGTGGGCACGGTCGACGCCTACCATTCGGCAAACATCGACCTCACCGATTTCCTGCCGGGTCTGGACATCTACGACCGGAACTGGCCGATCTGGACCTATGCCGAGGTGACGCCGCCGGCAAAATTCATCCACGACGAAGGCCAGCGGCGCGGCACCGCCATCTCCTCGCTGGTCTCCGGCGGTTGCGTGGTCTCCGGCGGCACCGTGCGCCAGTCGCTGCTGTTCACCAATGTGCGGGTCAACTCCTACAGCCATCTGGAACAGGCGGTGGTGCTGCCGGGAGTTCGATATCGGCCGCTCGGCCCGGCTCGATCGTGTGGTGATTGATCGCGGCGTGCGCATCCCGCCCGGTCTCGTGGTGGGCGAGGACCCCGAACTGGACGCACAGCGTTTCCGTCGCAGCCCGAACGGCGTGTGCCTGATTACCCAGCCGATGATCGACCGCCTGCCTGCCTGAACTCCGCGCCGCTTCAGGGCGGACGCAAGGGCCGGTTACCCGGGAGGTACATCCGGTCCGCCGAGCGCCGACGCCCTGACCTACAAGCGCCCACGAACGCGGTAAGAACATGCAGCCCTCATTTTCTGCTTCCGTCTTGATGCCGAGGGTAGGCAGAGTTGAGCACGTCGAGCAGGCGCACGTCCCAGTCGAGGTATGTCGGCCTTGTCTTGCGGACGATCGCTGACGACCCCTCGAAACCACCGGACTGTTCGGCGGATTCATAGGCGGGTGTCCACGCTTGGGGGACCACGTGCATGAACTGCGACATCGCCGTCTGCACGACCTCGAATCCAGTAGATCCATTGAACAAGCCGTGCCAACTCGTGTCCGAGAACCTATAGAAGTCCCAAGGCAGATCATGCATTCCGATCGTCTGATGGGTGTGGATCAGCACCCAGGCGCCGGTCTTCAAAACCTTGTTCATCTCGATAACCGCCTTCCATGGCATCAGAAGGTGCTCGAACACGGATACGCACAATGCAAAGTCGAAAGTCTCTGGCGCAAAGTGAAGGCTGAGCTCGTGCGCATCGCCGACAATATCGACCGACGGGTCAGGATGAATGTCGAGCACGGTTACGTCGCACTCGGGATAATCCCCGCGCCGCTCGATCCCGCTACGAGCTCGGCCGCCGATGTCAAGCATGCGGGGGCGAATGAGCGGTTCTGTGCGGACGAAGTCTCGAACCATTTGTTTAAACGGACCGGCCAGCGAGGGCGGCCCCCGGCGCGCCGCTCCAGCACTCAATTCGGATAGAGCGATACGCCAGGATCCCGCTGCTTCCGTTACGACGAGCCAGCTATCCTGGAAAAGTGAGGATCGCTCGACAAGCGCTTCCAGGACCAGATTCCAACCGCCGTCCTGCCACTCGCACTCCGTTTTATGTTTGACCGCCCGGCCCTTGAACAGCAGCCGGACGCCGATGGTCCTGGCTTGTTGGCGGTCAGACACTTCCGGCCTGGGCGCAGCATGCAAAAAGGCACGGATGCGCAGGTGGGAATAGAACACCGAGAAAGAGAATACCTCGACAGAAGCGACAGGCACCGTCACGGCGCCGCTATCCGCTCACGCCGCCTGTGCCGGCGCGTCCGTTTCGTCCTCGTCCCCGGTGCCCAGATAGGCGGCGATCACAGCCGCATCCTCGCGCACATGGGCCGGCGCGCCGTCACTGATCTTGCTGCCGTGGTCCAGCACCACGACGTGGTCGCTGATGCGCATGACCACGCCCATGTCGTGCTCGATCAGCAGAATCGAGCAGCCGCCGCGCTTGATGTGCAGCAGCAGTTCCGCCAGTTCGTCGCTTTCGCGCGGATTGAGGCCCGCAGCAGGCTCGTCGAGGCACAGCAGCACCGGATTGGTGCACATCGCCCGCGCGATTTCGAGCCGGCGCTGAGCGCCGTAAGGCAGCGCCCCGGCGGGATCGTCGGCGCGGGCCACCAAATCGGTAGCGGCGAGCCAGCTGCGCGCCCGCTCGATCGCGTCGCGCTCCCGCGCGCGGAAGCCACCGATGCCAAACACGGCAAGCAGGCCGTTCGGCACATTCGGCATCAGCACGTTGTGCTGCGCCACCAGCAGATTTTCCAGCACGGTCATGCCGGCGAACAGGCGAATATTCTGAAACGTGCGCGCCACCCGTGCGCGCCGGGCGATCGCATGGCCCGGCATCTTTTCCAGCGCGTGCGCAGCACCGGCCGGCGCTTGCAACACGATGCTGCCGGAGGTCGGCCGGTAAAAGCCGGTGATGCAGTTGAACACCGTGGTCTTGCCGGCTCCATTCGGGCCGATCACCGCGGTGATATCTCCTGCGGACGCGGCAAAGGATAGGGCACTCACCGCCATCAGGCCGCCGAAGCGCATGGTGAGGTGCTCGACTTTCAGCAGCGGCGGCGGATCAGCCACGGCCCTGCGCCACCAGCTCGGCGGAAATCTGGCGGCGGCCGCCGAGCGCCACGGACGGGGTGCGGCCGGATACCAAGCCGCGCGGCCGCAATACCATGATGATGACCAGGGCCAAGCCGAACACCAGCATCCGGTAATCGGCGAAGTTGCGAAACAGTTCCGTACCGCCGATCATGGCCAGAGCCGCAAGTGCGGTGCCGAGCTGGCTGCCCAGCCCCCCCAGCACCACGATCGCGAGCACCGTGGCGCTCTCGATGTAGGTAAAACTTTCCGGGCTGATGAATTCCTGGCGGGTGGCAAAAAATGCGCCGGCCAAGCCGCCGAACGTGGCGCCGATGGCGAACGCGGTCAGCTTGGTGGTGGTCACGTTGATGCCGAGCGCGCGGCAGGCCACCTCGTCCTCGCGCAGCGCCTCCCAGGCGCGACCCAGCGGGAGCCGGCGCAGGCGCAACGACACCCAGTTGGTGAGCAGCGCCAGCCCCAAGATCACGTAGTACAGGAATACGAACCGTTGCGTGATCGACGGCGTGAGGTGAAAGAACCCGGCAAACGTGTCCGGCGCGCCGCTCATGGTGAATTTCAGGCCGAATAACGTAGGCCGCGGAATGCCGCTGATGCCGTTGGGCCCGCCGGTCAAATGGGTCCAGTTCAGCAGCACGATGCGGATGATTTCGCCGAATGCCAGGGTGACGATGGCCAGATAGTCGCCGCGCAATCGCAGCACCGGAAAGCCCAATATTGTCCCCCAGCAGGCGGCGAACAGGCCGGCCAGCGGCAGGCAGGTCCAAAAACCCAGGCCGAAGGTGGTCGAGAACAGCGCGAACGAATAGGCGCCGACCGCGTAGAAGGCGACATAGCCGAGGTCGAGCAGGCCGGCGAGCCCGACCACGATATTCAATCCCCAACCCAGCATGACATAGATCAGGACCGCGGTACCCGTGTCGAGTGCGTAGCGATTGCCGTAGAGCGGCAAGGCCACGGCCGCCAGCAGAAACGCCGGTGCCAGCCAACGGCTCGCAAAAGCGAGCTGCTCGGAGAGCCGGCGGGCCGGGCGTGCCAGACCCGGTGCGGCGATATTGACCCGGCTTTCCCGCCAGGCGAGCCAGGCCAGGCGGCCAACGAACACGGCGGCCACGATTTCTGCCAGGCGCCACGGACTTGGCCGCAGAGTCAGCACGCCATTGAGCACCTCCATGCGCAGGCCCAGCAGCATGGCGAACAGGCCGGTCGCGACCAGCGCGGACAGCAGCGCGTCGCGCAACACGCCCGCCCAGTCGGTCGGGGGCGGGGTTTGGCGAACTTCGCGCTCCAGCCGCGCGGCGCCCTCGGCGTCCAGACCGCTATGGGCGATGTTGGCGGCGCTCATACCTTTTCGATATCGGCGCGGCCGAGCAGCCCGGTCGGCATGAAGATCAGCACGATCACCAGGATCGAAAACGCCGCCACGTCCTTGTACTGGATGCTGGCGTAGCCGGACCAGAACGCCTCGATCAGGCCGATGGCCAGGCCGCCCAGAACCGCGCCGGGCAAGCTGCCGATGCCGCCCAGCACCGCCGCGGTGAACGCTTTTACGCCGGCGTTAAAGCCGATGAAGAAGTTGATCGAGCCGTAATATAGCAGAAACATCAGCCCGGCCACCGCAGCCAAGGCTGCGCCGATCACGAATGTCAGGGCGATGGTGCGATTCGTGTCGATGCCGAGCAGGGCGGCCATTTTCAGGTCCTGCTCGCAGGCGCGCATGGAGCGGCCCAGCGCGGTGCGCGTGACCAGCCAGGTAAAGACCGCCAGCAGCAACACGGTGGTGACCGTGATCGCCACCTGCATCCACGACAGTTCCACCGCGAACCCGTGCTGCTTGAAAAGCTGGATGCTGCCCGGCAGCAGGCTGTGCATGTTCTTGTCCGTGGCGCCCTGCGCCACCTGCACGAAATTTTGCAGCACGATAGACATGCCGATGGCCGAGATCAACGGCGCCAGGCGGAACGAGCCGCGCAATGGCCGATACGCCATGCGCTCTATGGTCCAGCCGTACAGCGCGGCCACCGCGGCTGCCACCAGCAGCATGACGATCAGCAGCAGCGGCACCGCGCTGATCCCCGCCGCGCCCAGCACCAGGAAAGTCATCAGCGAAATGAAGGCGCCGACCATGAACACGTCGCCATGGGCAAAATTGATCATGCCGATGATGCCGTAGACCATCGTGTAGCCGATGGCGATCAGCCCGTAGATCATGCCCAGCGTGACGCCGTTGATGAGCTGCTGCACTGCATAGGCGGAGCCCATGGAATAGAGGCTGACCAGCGGCCCCAGAACATAGGCTATGCCCTGGCCGGCGCTGTCGACCATCTGCTGCAATCCTGCCGCCAGAAAACCCTCGCTCGGTTGGATCGGCTCTTGCGGCCGGTTTCGGCAGCTTGGGTGAAGCACGGGCGGCGCGCAAGCCCGTGGTTCAGACCGTGAACTGCTCCACCAGAATACGCTCGGACAGGCCCTGATCCGGATCAAACAGGATGCACGCCCGGGTGCCGCGATCCTCGCTGACCGCGACCGAAACCACGTCGCGCACCTCGGTAAAATCCGCCACCGCCGCGACCGGGCGCTTTTCCACTTCCAGCACCTCGAACAGCACCTCCGCCGAGGACGGCAGCAGCGCCCCGCGCCAGCGGCGGGGGCGGAACGCGCTGATCGGGGTCAACGGCAGCAGGTTGGCCGACAGCGGCACGATCGGGCCATGCGCCGAAAGGTTGTAGGCGCTGGAGCCGGCGGGGGTGGAGAGCAGAACGCCGTCGCAGATCAGCTCGGCCAGCCGCACCCTGCCGTCTACCGTGACGCGGATTTTTGCTGCCTGGCGCAACTGCCGCAGCAGCGAAACTTCGTTATACGCCAGCGCCTCCTCGACGCGTCCGGTTTCGGTCACCGCGTGCATGCGCAGCGGATATAATTCCGCGACCTGCGCCCGTTCCAGCCTGCCGTGCAGGTCCGACTCGCCGAACGTGTTCATCAAGAACCCGACGGAGCCGCAGTTCATCCCGTAGACCGGAACGCCGCGGCCGAGCAGGCGGTGCAGGGTCTCCAGCATGAACCCGTCCCCGCCAAGCGACACCACGGCGTCGGCCCGTTCCAGGCTCACCTCCCCGTAGCGCTCGACCAGCCGCTGGCGGGCCGCCTGGGCCAGTTCGGTCGGAGACGCCGCAAACGCCAGATGCGGGTAGCGGAGTTTTGGGCTCAAGCGAGCACCCGGTGCTCCATCACCGGCATGTCGCGGCGCACCCGCGCCGTCAGCCCGGGGTCGATCCGCGCGGTGGCCCAGCCCCGCCCGTCGGACGCCCGCGCCACCACCGCCCCCCACGGGTCGCAGATCAGGGCGTGGCCGTAGGTGAAGCGGGGGCTGCCGTCCGCGCCGGTGTGGCGGCCGTGGGTGGCCGGTGCCGCGAACCAGCACTGGGTCTCGATGGCGCGGGCGCGGAGCAGGACCTCCCAGTGGTCTTTCCCGGTCGCGAGCGTGAAGGCGGCCGGCAGCATGATCAGTTCCGCCCCGGCGCGGCGCAGCGCCAGAAACAGTTCGGGGAAGCGTAGATCGTAGCAGATCGTCAAGCCGACCCGCAGGTTTTTGATGTCGACGGTCACCACGTCGCGTCCGGCGGCATAGGTGGCGCTTTCGCGGTAGCCGGTGCCATCGGGGGCGACGATGTCAAACAGGTGGATTTTGCGGTAGCGGGCGAGTTCCCGGCCGTCCGGGTCGAATACCACCGTGGTGTTGAACAGTTTGTCGTCCGGGCCACGCTCCCCGATTGAGCCGCCGTGGACGTGGATGCGGTGTTTCCGGGCGATACCGCGGAGAAACTCGTAAGCCGGACCGCCGGCGGCGTTTTGGCCGGGGGCCGGCAATTCCTCGGCCGCTTCGAGTTTGGCGGCGCGGCTGCCGCCGAGGCAGGCCCAGGTTTCCGGCAGCGCCACTAGATGCGGCTGGTCGGCCTCGATTGCGGCGGTCAGCACGGCGTCGGCCTGGGCGATGTTTTGGGCCTTGTCGCCCCCCGGCTCCATCTGGATCACGCTCAGCCGCATGGCACCCGCTCCATGGTCCGCCGGCAGCCTAGCAGCGGCATCGCGGGAGGGAAACGCGAGCCAAGGTGCCCGCGAGCCAAGGTGCCGGCGCCCTTCACAATGGTGCTGCGAGGCAACGGCCGGCCCCCTGCTCTGACACTAGGGCCGCGGAAACCGCGCCATTGCCTCGAGGTCGTCCAGCTTCATGTGAGTGCGCACATACATCCGGCTCGCATCCCGCTTGGGCTGCCAGTCCCACGCGGTCTGCCGCCCCGTGGCCAGCGCGGCGGCAACCAGCCGCCGCCGGCGCTGACTGGCCAGCACCTCTTCCCGCAGCGCCTCAAGATCCCAGCGCTCGCCGATTTCCGCGAGATAGCTCAGCGTCCGCTCCGGACGCTCCGGCGCCAGGTTGCGGCACTCGTCGGGGTCCGCCGCGAGATCAAAGAGCTGCTCGGGGTCGCCCGGCGCGTGAATGAATTTTTCCGCCTCGCGCCGGATCATCACCATCGGGGCGACGACACCTTCGGCCAGGTATTCGCCCACCGCCTCGTCGTGGCCGCCGGTGCCGGAGAGGTGTGGCAACAGGCTGCGCCCATCCAGCTTGGTGGCATAGACGGGAGCGCGCCCATCGCCGGCGATCTCTGCCAGCGTGGGCAAAACGTCGATGCTGGACACGGCGCCGCCGGCCCGGTGCGGGGTAAGATTTCCCGGCGCATGCACGATCAGCGGAATGCGGCAGGCAGGATCCAAAAACGACATTTTGAACCACAGCCCGTGCTCGCCCAAGAACTCGCCGTGGTCGGCCAGCACGATCACAATGGTATTTTCCGCAAGGCGCGCGTCGCGGAGGGCGGCCAGCACCGCGCCGAACTGGTCATCGACGAACGACACGGCGCCGAAATAGGCCCGGCGCGCATCCCGGGTCTGCGCGGCAGTCGGGGTCTGCAGATCCAGGCCGATCACGTGACGCAGCCGCGCGGCGTGCGGATCGGTGGCCGCTTCGGGCACACGCGGCGGCGGGATTTCGTCGTCCGAAAACCGACTCCACCATGGTTCCGGGATGGTGAACGGGTCGTGCGGGTGGGTCAGCGAGACCACCATGCAGAACGGGCGCGGGTCGGAATCGCGGGCGATATCGAACAGAGCCTGGCGGGCGGCCCAGACCACCTCTTCGTCGAAATCGATCTGATTTGTGCGCGCGCAGGGCCCGGCCTGCGTCACGCTGTCCATGCTGTGATACCAGTCCGGCCGCGCTTGCGGATGGGTCCAGTCGGGCGTCCAGTCCAGATCGGCGGGGTAGACGTCGGTGGTGAGGCGCTGCTCGAAACCGTGCAGCTGATCCGCACCCAGCAGATGCATCTTGCCGACCAGGATGGTGCGATAGCCGGCCAGCCGGAGGTAGTGCGCGAACGTGGGCGTCTGCACCGAGAAATCGCAGGCATTGTCGTAGGCGCCGGTCTGCGACGGCAGCCGCCCGGTCAGCAGCGCCGCGCGCGACGGGGCGCAGAGCGGGCTGTTGCAATAGGCCGCATCGAACACCACGCCGCCCTCGGCCAGCGCGTCGATGTGCGGCGTGCGCGCCGGGCCGCCATAGGCCGGCAGCACCCCGGCCGCGAGCTGGTCGGCCATCAGCACAAGAATGTTTTGCCGCACTACAGCACGCTGCCCCAGATCAATCCGCCGGCCAAGATCGCGGCGGCGCCGATCACGCCCGCCGCGCCGGCCAGCCAAACCATGCGCGTCACGATCGAGACCGACGCCAGCACGATGGCGATCTGCAAGGCCCCGACCACCGTCTCGAAAAGCTCGTAGCGATGGGCTTGGCGTTCGCGCTCGGTCTTGTGCTCCTCGACCTGTGCGAGGAGCTGCTTGCGGCCGTCGCCTTTCGGATCGTCGTCGAGCCGGGCCGCGGTGGCGCGCGCCTCGTCGATCTGCTTCCTGATGGCCGGATCGGCAGCGTCCGGCTGTGCCGCCAGCAGGTCGGCGTGCAGGCCGTACAAGTTCCACCGCACCGTTTTTGCCTGGTAGAACGCATAATCGTCGCTGACTTCGATGTTGCGGGCCATGTACTGGGTTTGCGCGCCCTTCTCTTGCATCTCGAAAATGGCCAGGGCGGCGGCCAGTACGGAGATCAGAATGGCGATCATCCGGGCGCCCTTTTCCCGCGCCTCGTCGATACTGTCGCGCGCCCGGTCGAGGGCGTCGCTCATGCGCGCAGCCTTGCAGCTTTTGCCGGCCGGGATCCGTTGTTCATTCCTGACTTTCTGAAATTTTGCCACAAGGTGGCGGGCGGTGGCGGAGAGGTCGCATGGATCGCAACGTTGCCCGGCTTCCGCACCGGCCGCCAGGGGTCATCCAAGATCGACCTCTCCGTGCCGATCAGCTCGCCCCCGTGGCAGCCGCCGTTTTCCGTCAGGCAAAATCGGACAGAAGATTCCTGCAGAAAGGTCCATGTTCCGCCCGCGGATGAGAGGCTGGTCACAGCGCGCCAGCATGGCCCTGACAAAGTGCCCACCGTGGCCATGTCGAACCGACTTTTGCGGGACGGCCAGGGAGATGCCCGGTGTCTGATACGCTCACCGAAGCCCAGCGTACCTGGATCGCTCAGTTCTGCGGGTTCGATCCTGCGCAAGCCGGCGCGCCGGCGGGCGCTTCCGATGGCGGAGCTGGCGAGGCTCTTGGCTTAGCCGCCGAGAACCTCCTCGCGGCCCCGGACGACGCTGACAGTACCGCGATCGGCGGGGCCACCTCCGGCGGAAGCGGCGTCGATGACGGCAAGGCGCTCCCTGCTACGGATACGGAGCTGTTTTTCGATCGCGACTCCGCGGTCCTGACCGGCCCCGACCAGCGTACACTCTCGAACTACGCCAAGGCGTATCGTCGGAGCGGCGGCTCAGGGCCGGTTACGGTCGACGCCTACGCCAGCATGGACGGCGATCCGGGGCACAACAAGAACCTGTCATGGGACCGCGCCGATGCGGTGATGGCCTACCTGGTCCGCCAAGGCGTGCCGGCTGACGCCATCACCGTTACCGGTCATGGCCCCACTGTCGAATTCTCGAAGGACGACAAGCGGCAGAATCGTAGAGCCAGCATCGGCCCGAAGGCGGCCCCGCCCGCGCCCCCGCCCCCGCCCGCGCCCCCGCCCGATAACGCCGGCGGGCAGCCCGCGGCGGATGGCGGCGCGAAGCCGCCCAAGAAACCCGATCTCGGTGTGAACCCGCGGCCGAAGCCAACGGACACGCTGAGTGGCGACCCGCCTGTAACGCCCGACCCGCCGTTCCATCCCAAGCCGGACGACGATTCGACCATGTTGAAAAACATGGACAAGAAGATGGCGCGTGCAGCCGAGCTGGCCAAGCAGACGCCAAAAGGGCACAGCGTCGTGGATGCGTTCGCCGATGCCGTAGTGGACGCTCTTAGTCCTGTGATCGACAAGTTGCCGGTCTCCGACGCACTGAAGGCCAAGGCGCGCAACGCGATCCGCGATGGCGTGAAATCCGGCAGCGAGAAGGCTTGTGATGCCGGCATCGACGCCGCGGCGAGCGGTGCCACGGCGGACGCGCTGAAGGCGGCCTGCAAAGCGGCTCTTGAGCACAAGCCCGCCGAGCCGGCGAGCGAGGGGCAATAACGGCTTCGGCCGCCACAGCAAGGGCCTGGTCGGCGGTAGTTAGGGAGCGACCCCGTGCTGGCGCTGCTCCGTCAAGCGGATGGGCCGCCCGTTGACCTGCTCAGCGCTGACCCAATCCGCGTTTCAGCGGAGGATTCCAGGGTGGCGGGAAACATGCAGTGTTTCTGACCTCCTTCTGCGCCTATTCTCGGGGGAGAGTTCATCGCTTCAGGAGCCGGTGCCACATGCGCCCAATTCGGTTCAAACGCGGGATTCTGATGCTTTGGGTCGTTCTCTTATCAGCGACCCTCTCCTCGGCCGCGCTGCCGAACCTTGAGGACAGGCGGCCGGCTACTTCGCTCGTCGGGCAGCTCTTGATCGCTTCCCCCGATATGGGCGATCCGCGCTTCTACCACGCGGTGGTCCTGATCATCGCTCACAGCAAAAGCGGCGCACTCGGGATCGTCATCAATCGACCCATCGGAGAACGTTCACTGGCCAGCCTGCTGGAAGCGATGGGCGAGAACGGCTCGGGGATCGCGGGCAGCGTGCCTGTCTTCGAGGGCGGGCCGGTCCAGCCGCAGGTCGGCTTCGTCGTGCATAGTGCGGAATATCATCGCGATCAGACCATCGATATCGATGGCCATGTGGCGATGACCTCAAGCCCTGAGGTTCTGCGGGACATCGGCCGCAGCCGGGGTCCCCAAAAGAGCCTTGTCGCCTTCGGGTACGCGGGCTGGGCACCGGGACAGCTCGAAGGCGAACTGGAACTGCGGGCCTGGTTCACGATACCCGAGGAGAGCGGCCTGATCTTCGACGACGACCGCAAAAAGGTCTGGGACGACGCCATGGCACGTCGGACAATTCCTCTGTGAGCCTTCGCTGTACCGGCTAGACTGGCTAGCGATCCGGGATACCCGCACCTCTGCCCATCCCCGCCAAGTCCAATTTCACCCCGCGCGTACCACGATGTCCACGCGCTGGCTTTCTTGCGCCATGCCGGGTACCTCGCTGACACTGCGCTTGGCGCGGGCGATGCGCTCGCGGGCGATGCCGCCTTCGACCAGCTTTTCCTCGACCATCTGCGCGCGCAGCCGCGACAGGTCGATCATCGCCTGCGGGCCGGCCGGGTCCAGGTATTCGGCCAGCAGCACCGGCGCCTGCGGATTGTCGCGCGCCCAGGCGGCGGCAGAGGCGATGACCGTCAGGGCGTCCGAATCCAGCATTACCGACCATTGCGCAAAAAACACGGCATAGTCGGGCGAGGCGCGCCGGATCCGGTCGACGATCGCCGGGTGGATGATCCACGGATCCCCGGCCAGAACCGGCTCGCCGCAGTTCTGTATCCACAAATCATGCACGTCTGATTTGCATTCGCAGGCCACCAGTTCGATGCTAACGTCCTTCGCCAGCGTATTGGCCAGCAGGTCGTCGATATGCGCCTCGCCGCCCACCAGCCAGACGCGACCGTTGAACTCCGCGAGCGTGATGTCTGCCATGGAAACCTCCACCCTTTCGGGCCTTGACCGGCCGCCTTCGGCCATATCCAGCTGCGCGGGCGGCCTCGGCGGGCACACATGGCGCTGATCCTGACGTTGACTGAGCCACGCAGCTCCGGCTCCAGGGAAACCCGCACGGTTGCCGCGGGAACACTATCCATTGGCCGCACCGCCGGCAATGATTGGGTGCTGGCCGATCCGGATCGGCACCTTTCGAAAACGCATTGCGTGGTCACGGCCGAGCGCGGCCGGTTCAAACTTACCGACCTCAGCACCAACGGCGTGTTCGTCAACGGTGCGCGCGAGCCGATCGGTCGTGATCGCGACGTCGAACTGACCGATGGAGACGAGTTCCGGCTGGGCGAGTACGTCATCACTGCCACGGAGGTCGACGAGGCGGCGCTGGATGTGTCCGCGGGCCCATCGGCGGATGCGGACCCGTTCGACCTCGGCCAGCCGCCGGCCGCTGCTCCTGCCGTGGGACGGCGCGCCGACCCGTTTGGCGCGCAGCGTCCGGCCCGGACGGACCCGCTCGGCTTCGATCCGCTGGACAGCCCGTTCGGCGCGGCCGACGCCGCTCCGTTCCCCACGGCTTCCCGCCCGCGTGCCCCGCGCCGTCCCGAGGACCCCTTCGATGCGGTAGCGTCGCAGCAGGCGGGTTTCGATGCGGACGACGATCTGTTCCGGGGCATAAAGCCGGCCGAGTCCTGGCAGGGCCCGTCACAGCCGGACAACGTGGACGCTGCCCGACAGGCCTACGTGCCGCCAAAGCAGGTCACGCCACTGAGCTTGGACGATCTTGACGCATTTCTGGGCGATATCCCGCCCGGCCAGCTAGCCCCCGAGGCCGCGCCTGCTTCCGTGGCACCGCCGGCGCCCCGCGCGCCGGCTCCGCCTGTGGCTGCCTCCGCCCCGATCGCGGCGCAGTCTCCAGAGGAGGCGAAAAATCTGCTCGCGGCGTTTCTGGAGGGTGCCGGGGTGCCCGACCTGCGCGTGGGCGGCGACGATCCCCAGGCCACGTTGCGCGCTGCGGGACAGGTGTTCCGGGTGATGGTGGAGGGTTTGCGCGACGTGCTGATGTCGCGCAGCGCCATCAAGAACGAATTGCGTGTCGAACAGACCATGCTGCGCGCGCGGGACAACAACGCGCTGAAATTCTCGGTGACGCCGGAGGAGGCATTGGCGGCCCTGCTGCTGCCCAACCGGCCGGGCTACATGCCGGCACTGGAGGCCGCTCGCGAGGCGTTCGACGATGTTCGCAGTCACGAGATGGCCGTCATGGCGGGCGTACAGACCGCGCTGGTGGGCCTGCTGCGGCGGTTTGATCCGGACACGCTGGAGCAGCACCTGCAGAAAGGGGTGCTGGACGCCATTCTGCCGGCGGCGCGCAAAGCGCGGTTCTGGGAACTGTTCCGCGCCACCTACAAGGATATCGCCCGCGAGGCGGAGGACGATTTCCAATCCGTGTTCGGCCGCGAATTCGCGCGCGCGTACGCGGCGCAGACGCGCAAGAGCTAGGCGCAGACGCGCAAGATTTAGTTACGATTATCGAAACATCGTGGGCGTGCCTGGGCAGGCGGCCCAGTCAGGCCGGTTTTCGGATCGGCCCGGGAAACCAGAAACCGCCCCACTTCCTCCACTCCGTGCCGGGGTAGGTCCACTTCGGTTTTCGCGTGCGCGCCTCGGTGCGGAGCGGACGCTTGCGCATCGGCTTTTCGGCCGGCTCGGTTGGGACCGGTGCGGCGGGGTCCGGTTCGGGAGGGGGCGGCCTGACCCGGGGCGGCCGGGGCGGCGGCGGCGGCAACAGGGCGGGGTCGGGCTTTCGTCCCAGCCTCCGATACAGCGGCCGCAGGATCCGCCCCACCTGCGGCGCGTCCCGGAGCAGGGCCTGCATCTCGGGGTCTTTCAGCAGATAGTCGAGCTGGTTGGCACAGCCCGTCGCCTCCACCCCCAGCAATCGCACCACCCAGAGGAACTGCCGCGGCATCTCGGGCTGGCGCGGCCGGGGCGGGTGGGGAGTTGGCTCGGGAGTTGGCTCGGGGGCTGGTCTGGGGGCGCGGGGGCGAGGCGGCGGCAGCGGACCCGCCTTGGCCCGCTGCGCCAAAGCCACGAACCTCCTGATGGTGTTGTGCAGCCAGGCTTGCAGCAGGCTCAGCTTCGGCACCGTCGCCGGGTCGGCGCGCATCCGCATCCCGGCCGCCCCGAACAGGTCGCGGATGATGGCGGCGAACCGCCAGGCGGTGCTGGGTATGTGTTTGGGGCGGGAGGATTCGGACATCGCGGCCCGCACTGTCGCACGAAGCGCCGGGTGTGTCAAGAACGCTTTACGTAGTAGTTAGATTAGCTTTCTGTGGCCTGTTTTGGGGGAGATGGCGCTGAGGAGGTGAGAGTGAGAAAACCGGCGGATTGCATCCGCCCTCCGAGCTTATCCGTTACGACAATCCGGTCTTTTCCGCGCGGTCAAATCGGCGCACATTGCCGGCTCGCAAGATCGGGGGATCGGCATGGGTCGGACAGGCATGGCAGGCCGTCTTGGTCGTTTGACACCAGTCATCCTGTGCGCGGCGCTCGCCGGTTGCCCCGCCCCTCCGCCGCCACCGCCGCCCACGGTGGTCAACCTGACCCTGACCGCAGGTCCCGACATCAACCCAAATGCCGCGGGCCAGGGCGCGCCCGTGGTGGTGCGGGTCTACCAGCTCGGCTCCGCCGCGGGTTTCGGCGATGCCGACTTCTTTCCGTTGTACAACAAGGATGCGGCCACGCTTGGCGCCGACCTGATAAAACGGGAGGATTTCCCGCTGGCGCCGGGCCAGAGCAAAACCGCGACGCTCAGCCCCAACGACCAGGTCAAGGCGC
This sequence comes from uncultured Pseudomonadota bacterium, assembly GCA_963822705.1. Taxonomy (GTDB): domain Bacteria; phylum Pseudomonadota; class Alphaproteobacteria; order Acetobacterales; family Acetobacteraceae; genus CAVRQM01. Next base: position 77,305 of record CAWGIX010000013.1, on the reverse strand, counting down.
TGGGCGTGTTCGCCGGCTGGCGCGATTTTCAGCACGCGAACTGGCGCGGAAGCGCGCCCATTCCGGCGCACCAGACCACGAACGTCACCGTCACCGTGGGACATGACGGCATTACCGTGAAAGCGGAGACCCTGCCGCCCGCCAAACCGGCGTCCTGACATGGGTTGGGAGAACAAGGTCGTCTGGACCGAGGGCCTGTTCCTCCAGCCCCAGCACCTGCAGCAGCAGGAGCGGTACTTTGATCGGCTGGTGCGCACCAGCACAGCCGGCCTGCGGCCCTATGCCTGGGGCCTGCTGCAATTCGAGCTCGACACCGATCTGCTCACGCTCGGCAAGTTCGCGCTCCGCGGAGCCTCCGGCATCCTGCCGGACGGCACGCCGTTCGCGCTGCCGGGCGACGTGGACCATCCGCGCCCGATCGACCTGGCGGAGACCACGCGCAATGCGGTGGTGTACCTGCTGCTGCCGTCCCGCCAGCCGGGCGGGGTGGAAACGGCGCCCTCGGAGCAGATCGAGACGGTGGCGCGCTTCGCCGTCGCCGAGCACGAGGCCGGCGACACCAATGCCGGATACCAGACCAGCGCCACCATGCCGGTGGGCAAGCTGCGCCTGCGCTACGCCGTGGAAGGCGAGGCGCGGTCAGGCCACACGGCGCTTGGCCTGGCCAGAATCGTCGAGGTGCGCGCGGACAAGAGCGTGGTTCTGGACGAGGGCTATATCCCGCCGCTGCTGGCCTGCAATGCGTCTTCGGTGCTGGCCGGCTTCATTAACCAGTTGCAGGGCCTGCTGCATCACCGCGCCGAGGCGCTGGCGGGGCGGGTCTCGGAGACCGCGACGCGCGGGGCAGCCGAAATGGCCGATTTCTTGCTGCTGCAGTTGTGCAACCGCAGCGAACCGCTGGTGACGCATCTGGCGGCGACTCTGCCGCAACTGCATCCCGAGTCGTTCTATCGGGTCGCGGTGTCGCTGGCAGGCGAGTTGGCGACGTTCACTGAACAGCGCAAACGCCCGGCAGCGTTCCCGGCGTACAAGCACGACGACCTGCAGGCGACGTTTCGTCCGGTGTTTTCCGCGCTGCGCCAGTCGCTGTCGGCGGTGCTGGAGCAGAACGCCGTGCCGGTGCCGCTGCAGGAGCGCAAGTTCGGCATCCGCGTGGGTCCGATCCCCGACCGCAGCCTGGTGACCGACGCCACATGGGTGCTGGCGATAAAGGCGCAGATGCCGGGCGACACGTTGCGCCGGAGTTTTCCGAATTTGGTCAAGATCGGGCCGGTCGAGCAGATCCGCGAACTGATCAACGTGGCGCTGCCCGGCATCGCCGTGCGCGCGTTGCCGGTGGCGCCGCGGCAACTGCCGTATTTCGCCGGCACCACGTATTTCGAGCTGGACCGCAGCAGCCAGTACTGGGCGGCGCTGGCGCGATCGGGCGGGATTGCGATCCACGTCACAGGCGAGGTGCCCGGACTTGAGATGGAGTGCTGGGCAATCCGTGGGTGAGCGACCATGAGCGATGATCCGTTCGCCGAGCCGGGCGATACCGAAAGCACGATGATTCGTCCCCGCCCCGGCGGTCAGGCGGCCGGAGTGGCCGCGGGCGCGCCGCGGCCCGCCACTGCACCGAGGCCGGCGGCCGTTGCGGTGCCGACGGTCGGCATCAACCCGCTGATCGCCGCCGCCGCGCCATTGCTCGCGGCTGCCATCCGTGTCGCCGGGGGGCGTGGCAAAAATCCCGATCCGGATCAGCTGCGGCGCAGCATGGTGGCGGGCGTGCGCGCGTTCGAGAAACAGGCGCTCAGGTACCGGCCTCGATACCCGCTCGCTGCGGGCAGCCCGCTATGCGCTGTGCGCCACCATTGACGACCTGGTGCTGAGCACGCCCTGGGGTGCGGCCAGCCATTGGGGGGCGCAGACGCTGGTCAGCATTTTCCACAACGAAGTCACCGGCGGCGAGCGGTTCTTCGATATTCTGGACCAGATGCAGCAGGACCTCGGGCGCCATTCAGAGGCGCTGGAGCTGATGTATCTGTGCATGGCGCTCGGTTTCGAGGGCCGCTACCGCGTGCTGCCGCGCGGCATCGCGGCCTTGGCCGAGCTGCGGGATTCCGTATGGCGCACCATCCGCCAGCGCCGCGGCGAGTTCGAGCGAGACCTGTCGCCGCACTGGCCCGGGCAGGCAGCCACGCATCGGCCGCTGTCGCAGCGAATCCCGTTCTGGGCGCTGGGGGTCGGCTCGCTGGCGCTGGTCTGCGTCGTCTACCTGTTGTTCAATTTCGCCCTGGCCGGCGCGTCGGACGTGGCCTTTACGCAGCTCTCGGGCTTGCCGCCGAACGGCCCCATCGCGGTGACGCGAGCGGCGGCGGCGGTTCCGGTTCCGCCGCCACCGCCGCCGCCGGCCAGCGTGGTGCAAACGTCGGTCTCCTCAAAACTGCACCAGTTCCTGGCTCCGGAGATCAAGGCGGGGCTGGTGACGGTGTTCGAGGATCCGCAATCGGTCACCGTGCGGCTGGCCGGGCGCACCATGTTCGCCTCCGGTGATTCCGCGCTGGCGCCGAGCTACCTGCCGTTACTCACCCGTATCGGTGACGCGCTGCAGGACGAGAAGGGCTCGGTGTTGGTGAACGGCTATACCGACAATCAGCCGATCCGCACCGTGCGCTTCCCGTCGAATTTCCAGCTGTCTCAGGCCCGCGCCGACGAAGTGGCCAAGGTGATCGCCGCGCATCTGAAAGATCCGGGGCGGGTACATGCGCAGGGCAAGGCGGATGCCGACCCGATCGCGCCCAACACCACGCCGGAGGGGCGCCAGGCCAACCGCCGCACCGAGATCGTGCTGGTGTATCCACCGGCGGCTTCGTAATGCCTATGTTCGCGCGCGGGACGTCGCTGCCATGAAGAAACTTCTGTATAACCTCACCCATTCGCGCTGGTTCACCACCGCGTTCGGCGTGCTGGTGCTGTGCGTGCTGATCTGGTTTTTTGGGCCGCTGATCGGATTCGGCGAGCTGCACCCGCTGATCACCGAGGCCGCACGCATCATTTTGATTGCCATTCTGGTGGTTCTGTGGCTGGTGAGCAATCTGCTGCGCGAGTTGCGCGCGCGCAGCAAGGACAAGGAGCTGGCGGACGGCGCCGCGGCAGCCGCCAAGACCCCCGACCCAAACGCCACTGCATCGGCGGAGGAGGTGGCTCTGCTGGGCGAGCGGCTGCGCGAGGCGCTGCATGCGCTGCGGCGTGCCAAGCTTGGCGGACGCTCGCGACGGCACCTGTACGAACTGCCTTGGTACATGTTCATCGGGCCGCCCGGCGCCGGAAAGACCACGGCGCTGTTGAACTGCGGCCTGACTTTTCCGCTGGCCGAGAAGCAGGGTCCTCAGCCGGTGCAGGGCGTCGGCGGCACGCGCAATTGCGACTGGTGGTTCACCGACCAGGCGGTGCTGATAGACACCGCCGGGCGCTACACGACCCAGGACAGCCACGAGGCGGTGGACAGCGCCGCCTGGCTCGGTTTCCTGAAACTGCTGAAAGAGGCGCGACGGCGGCAGCCGCTGAACGGCGTGCTGCTGGCCATCAGCCTGTCCGACCTCGGCAGCATGAGCGAGGCGGATCGTTTTGCCCATGCGCGCGCCATGCGCAAGCGCGTCCGCGAACTGCACGAACAGCTGGGCGTGCGCATTCCGGTCTATGTGCTGTTCACGAAGGCGGACACCATCGCCGGCTTCTCCGAGTTTTTCGACAACCTGGGCAAGGAGGAGCGCGAACAGGTCTGGGGGATGACGTTCCCGATGGACGACGGGCGCGACGAAGGCGGCGCGGTCGCGCATTTCGGCCCGGAACTCGACGCCCTGCTGGGACGGCTCAATGACCGCATGCTGGAGCGCGTGCATCAGGAGCCGGACATCCAGCGCCGTCGCATGATCTACGGCTTTCCGCAGCAGTTCGCGGCATTGCGCGATGCAGCGGTCAGCTTCCTCGACGAGGCTTTCAGGCCGAGCCGGCTGGAGGCGCGGCCGTTGCTGCGCGGCGTGTATTTCACCAGCGGCACCCAGGACGGCACCATCATCGACCGGCTGCTGGGCGCGATGGCCAGCCAGTTCGGATTGCAGCGCCAGGCGGTCACCGCTTTCAGCGGCACCGGCCGCAGCTATTTCCTGGCGCGGCTGGTGCGCGATGTGGTGTTCGGCGAGGCGGGGCTGGTCAGCCTCGACCCGAAAGTGGAACGGCGCACGCGCTGGACGTATCGCGCCGCCTACGCCGGCTGTGCTGCCGCGGTGCTGCTGCTGACGGCGTTCTGGACTTCCAGCTATTTCGGCAATACCGCGATGATCGCGCAGGTGCATGCCGAGACGCAGCACTACAACGATCAGTTCCAGGAACTGGCCAAGCGCGGGCCGCGCGATACCGATCTGCCGGCGGTGCTGCCGGCGCTGGCCAGCCTGCGCACGATCCGCGGCGGCTATGACGATCGCCAGAAATCCACGCCGATCGCGCTGACATTCGGCCTGTATCAAGGCAACAAGATGAGCGGCGCATCGGTCGATGCGTACTACCGCGGGCTCAATGGCCTGCTGCTGCCGCGCCTGCTGGCCCGGCTCGAAGGGCAGATGCAGGCGCATATGGATAATCCGGACTTCTTGTACCAGGCGCTGAAGGCGTACCTTATCCTGGGCAAGCAGGGGCCGCTGGACCGCGACTTCGTCAACCTCTGGATGGCGAGCGATTTCGCGGCGGCATTTCCGGGCGACGACGATGCCCCCGTTCGCGACCAGCTGATGGCGCATATCGACGCGCTGCTGCAGCGCCCGGTGACGGCCATCGCCTTGAACGGGCCGCTGGTGGCCGGGGTGCGCGCAGTCCTGAACCGCGAGCCGCTGGCCGACTACAGCTACAACCGGATGATGCGCACCAAGCGGGTGCAAAGTCTGCCGGAGTGGACCATTGCGGAGAACGCCACGCCCGGCGGCGAGCGCGTATTCCAGTTGCGCTCCGGCAAGGCGCTCAACGTCGGCGTGCCCGGCATTTACACCTACAAGGGCTATCACGACACGTTCCTGACCCTGCTGCCGCTGGTGACCCAGGACGTGGCCGAGGACGGCTGGGTGCTGGGGCGGCCCAGCGAGGGCGTGCAGGCCACGCTCGCGGCAGCCCAAAAGCTGCGCCGCGACGTGCTGGGCCTGTACCTGGACGACTACGTCCGCCGCTGGGACGCGATAATCGCCGACATCGAACTGAAACCGTTCGGCAACGTGCAGCAGGGGCTGGACGAATTGAACCTGCTGAGCGCGCCGGCATCGCCGTTCCGCAACCTGCTGCAAGCCATCGACGTGCAGACCCAGCTCAGCCGCCCGGCGGCGACCGACGCCATCGCCGGCGCCGCGGAATCCAAGATCGCAAAAGTGGGCCAACGCGCGGCGGGCGTCGGCGCGATGACGGGACGCGCCAATCTCAGCGTCGAGCAGAACATGCTGGTCGATATCCTGGGCGGGGCGTTCGGCGGCGGTGGCGCGAACGGCGGCAAGCCGGTGAATCCGGCGAGTCGAGTGGACGAGCATTTCCGCGCCATCCACGATTTCGTCGCCTCTCCGGACGGCAAGCAGAATCCGCCGATGGAAGAGGCGATCACAAAAATCAACGCCCTGTACCAGAACTTCAACCAGGTCGCCAACGCACCAAACCAGGGGCAGGCCCTGCTCGGCGCTGTTGCCGCGGGCGGAGGCGGAGGCGGAGGGGGAGGCGGCGGAGGTGGGGGCGGCGCTGCGGGCCAGTTGCAGGAGCTGTCCAAGGGTCTGCCCAAGCCGATCGCGGCGATGCTGCAGACCGTTTCGAAAAGCAGTTCGGATGTCACCGCGGCCGGCGCCAGCCAGGAACTGTCGGATGCCTGGAAGTCCAAGGTGCTGCCGCTGTGCAACGAGGCGCTGGACCGCTACCCGTTCGTGCCCGGCAGCCCCAAGGACGTGCCAAGCGACGATTTTGCCAAGGTGCTGGGGCCGGGCGGGCAAATGGATCAGTTCTTCGACCAGAACCTGAAACCGTTCGTCGATACGACCTCGACGCCGTGGCATTGGCAGTCCGGAGGGGCCAGCAAGCTCAGCCTGTCACCCGGCACGCTGACCGAGTTCGAACGCGCGGCGATGATCCGCGACTCGCTGTTCGGCAACGGCGGCGTGCAGGTGAAGTTCACGCTCACGCCCGTCTCCCTCGATCCGCAGCTTGAGAAAGTCAGCCTCGACATCGCCGGCCAGACCTATACCTACGAGCAAGGGCCGACGCAGGCGCAGACGTTCACCTGGCCCTCGAACGGCAAGACGCAGGTGATGCTGACCATGAAGCCTGCCTCCGGCGCGAATAGCTATGTCAAGACCGAAACCGGAGACTGGGCCCTGCTGCGGCTGCTCGATGCCGACGCGAAAGTGATTCCGAGCGGTCAGCCGGACCAGTTCCGCGTCGTGTTCACCAACCCCGTCGGCGGCGGCAGTGCCACGTTCCAGCTCAACGCCAGCAGCGTGCGCAATCCGTTCACGCTATCGGCGCTGCGCAGCTTCCGCTGCCCGCAGCGGCTGTAAGCTCAACCGCCGCAACAGAAAGCCGGATCTTTTTGATGTCAGGCTCCGATACCTCCTCGTCATCGACCGGCACCGCCTATGCCGGCGTCACCTTCAGTCCGGACCCGGGCTTCACGCTGACGCTTGACTCGCTGAACGCCACCGAGACCCTGGGCCGGCCGTTCCTGTTCGAGCTCGACCTGTCCAGCGGCAAGGCGAAGGGCGACCTGAAGTCGATGCTGGGCAGTTCTGCCACCGTCTCGATCAAGCAAGGCAAGGGCAAGCGCTACTACAACGGCGTTTTGACGCGCATTGCCTATGCCGGCATGAGCGGCGGCACCTACCGCTACCGGGCCGAGGTGAGGCCAAAGATCTGGCTGCTGTCACGCGTGCAGGATTGCCGCATATTTCAGAACAAGTCCGCCTGGACCATCATCACGTCGATCCTGCGCGACGCCGGCTTCGATCAGTTCCAGGACAAGCGGCAGAACCAGGCCGGCGAGATCACGCTGGAATACTGCGTGCAGTACCGCGAGACGACGCTGGACTTCATCACGCGCCTGATGGAGCAGTTCGGCCTGTACCATTATTTCACGCACGCCGACGGTCAGCATACGCTGATGCTGGCCGACGACCCGAACTCGCACACCGCGCTGACCGACAAGATTCCCTACTATGTCGACAAGACCGAACACCGTGGCGTGCAGGACCATGTCTGGGAGTGGACCTCGGACTTGAACCTGCAGTCGGGGGCGTTCACCTTCCGCGACTATAACTTCACCACGCCGACTGCGGACCTGACCGCAAAGTCCATGCAATCCGGCGGGCACCAGTACGGCAGCTACGAGGTCTACGACTACCCCGGTCCGTACGACACCGCGGCCAACGGGCAGAAGCTGGCCGACGTGCGGATGCAGGATTTTTCCGCGCGGCGGCAGACGTTTCATGCCTCCAGCAATGCACGCGGCCTCTATTGCGGCTGCAAGTTCACGCTCTCCAACTTCAACGACGATGCGCAGAACCGGGAATACCTGCTGATCGGTGCCACCACGTCGGTGACCATGGCGGAAAGCATGTCCGACACCCGCGGCGAGCTGACCGACACGTTCCGCTGCGTGTTCCAGGCGATCACCGGGGACACGCCGTTCCGTCTCGACCGCACGACGCACCAACCCGTCGTGCAGGGTCCGCAGACGGCGAAAGTGGTCGGCGAGTTGGGCCAGGAGATCACCACCGACGAGTACGGCCGCATAAAAGTGAAGTTCCCCTGGGATCGCAGCGACACACAGGACGAGAACAGCTCGTGCTGGATCCGGGTGACGCAAAGCTGGGCCGGATCGTCATGGGGCGGCATGTTCATTCCGCGCATCGGTCAGGAAGTGGTGGTCGAGTTTCTGGAAGGGAACCCGGACAGACCGCTGGTGACGGGCTGCGTCTACAATGCGCAGGTCACGGTTCCGTACCACCTGCCCGACAACAAGACGCGCTCGACCATCAAGACCAACTCGAGCCAGGGTGGCGGCGGCTTCAACGAGTTGCGGTTCGAGGACAAGGCCGGATCGGAAGAGGTTTTCTTTCAGGCGCAGAAGGATTACAACAAGAAGGTGCTGCACAACGAGACGGTGACGATTACCCAGGACCACACCACCACGGTCGAACAGGGCAATCACGGCACGACCGTCTCGCAGGGCAACCATTCGCTTACGGTCTCGACCGGCAGCCATTCGATCGACGTCTCGGCGGGCAAGAGCGGCGTTACCGCGGCGCAGTCGATCACGCTGACGGTGGGTGGCAACAGCATCAAGATTGACGTGAGCGGCATCACCATCACCTCCGCCGGGACGATGTCGCTGCAGTCGGGGGCGACGATGTCGATCGAGGCCGGTGCGCCGATGACGATCGAAGCCCCCATGGTCAACATCAACTGAACCCTCCGATGCCCGACAGCACATTTGCCGAGCTGCTCGATCGCGATGTTTCGCCGCTCGAGACGCGGGCGCGGGGCACCCTGCATTCGGTGCTGCCGGCGTTGCGCGAACAGGGTTGGACGCCACCCCCCCAAGCGTCCCTGCACCCGCGCGACACGCTTGAAGCGATGTGCGCGGAGATCGATCGCCGTCTGTCGGCGCAGATCAACCTGATCCTGCACCACCCGGAGTTCCAGGCCCTGGAGTCCACCTGGCGCGGGTTGCATTTCCTGGTCGGCAACACCGATACCGGATCGCAACTGAAAATCCGGCTGATCGATCTCTCGAAGCGCGAGCTGGCTCGCAGCCTGCGCAAGTTCCGCGGCACCGCCTGGGACCAGAGCCCCATATTCCGCAAGATCTATGAGGAGGAGTACGGCCAGTTCGGCGGCGAGCCTTTCGGTGTGCTGATTGCCGACTACGCCTTCGATCAACGCCCGGAGGACGTGCAGGTGCTGTCCGACATGGCGATGATCGCCGCGGCCGCGCACGCGCCCTTTATTGCCGCCGCCGCGCCCTCGGTCATGCAGATGGACAGCTGGGCCGAGCTCGCCAACCCGCGCGACCTCACCCGAATTTTTGGAACCCCCGAATACGCCGCCTGGCGTTCGCTGCGCGGAGCGGAGGACACCCGCTATCTGGGGCTGTGCATGCCACGCTTTTTAGCGCGCCTGCCGTACGGCTCGCGAACCGATCCGCAGGAGGGCTTTGCGTTCGAGGAGGACGTCGAAGGCGCCGATGCGAGCCGTTATCTGTGGGCCAGCCCGGCCTGGGCCATGGGATCGAACATCGCGCGCGCATTTGCGCTGTACGGATGGTGCACGCGCATTCGCGGCGTCGACAGCGGCGGCGCGGTCGACGATCTGCCGCTGCTGACCTTTCCCACCGCCGACGGCGACGTCGATATCCGCTGCCCCACCGAGATCGCGCTGTCCGAGCGGCGCGAAGCCGAGCTGGCGCGCAACGGATTTATCCCGCTGGTGCATCGCAAGAACGGCGAAGGGGCCGCGTTCATCAGCGCGCAATCGCTGCAGCGGCCGACCGAGTACGACGATCCGGCGGCCAGCGCGAATGCGCTGCTGTCGGCGCGGCTGCCCTATCTGTTCGCCAGCTGCCGTTTCGCGCATTACCTGAAATGCATGGTGCGCGACAAGATCGGCGGCACGAAATCGATGTCGGAGCTGAAGGATTGGCTGGACGAATGGCTGCTGGGCTACGTCGACGGCTCGCCGGAAACGTCGACCGAGGAATGGAAGGCGGCGCATCCGCTCGAGGACGGGCGGGTGGAGCTGGAGGGCAAGGAGTCTGCGCCAGGCCATTACGAGGCGAAATTCTTCTTGCGCCCGCACTATCAACTGGAGGGTTTGACCGTGGCACTGCGCCTGGTGTCGCGGCTGCCCGCACAATGAGCTTGGCTGAGCCGGCGCAGGCGTAGGCGTTATAGGAGCACAAGACGATGGCTGACGGCGGCGATACCGACCTGCTGATGACGTTCCTGCAGTTGAACGGCAGCCCGGTACCGGGCGAGTGCATGGCCGAGATCGACACCAGCGATAAGCTGATGATGAAGGGTTTCACGCCGGGGGCGTTCTGTGAACTGCAGGAGTTTGGCCTAGGGTTGACCCTGAACGACAGCGAGCAGACGGATAATTCACTCAACCAAGCCAGCACGCAACGCTCCGGCAGTACCGCGCCCACAGCTCCAGTAGCGGCATCGGGTGCATCGACCAAGTTCGCGAAATGGCGCAGCGCCAAGAGCGACAAGGAATTGGAGGACCTGAACTATTCGGCGGACATGGACCCGTTCGAGATCACTCGCATCATGGACAAGGGCTCGCCGATCCTGTTCCAGAACTGCTGCAACACGGTAAGCTTCAAGTCGGCTGCTCTGGTCAAGCGGAAAGTGACCGGCAAAAGCAACGCACTGCAAGCATTCCTGCGGTTCGAGTTCTATGACGTCCTGATCATTTCTCTCGATTGGGACAATGACAAGGGCATCAAAGAAAAGTGCAAGTTCATCTATCGCTCGATGGACGTGACGTATCGGAGGCAGAAGCACGGGGGCTCTCTGGACGCGGCTTGCTCCGCGACGTGGAAGCAGCCGGTCCAGCTACAGGGCCAAGACGGGCAGGGCGGCGGGGCAACCTGAGAAGCCATGCCCGTAAGGCTACGATAGACAAAGGAGCGGCCGGATGGCGGAAGACTTCAATGACTTGCTGATGATGTTCGTGGGCCCGAAAGGCCCCGTTGAAGCCGATTGCCTGGTGGAGGTCAGCCCCGGCGACGACCTGACCAGGGACTTCAAGCAGGGCCACTATTTCGAGCTGCAAGACTTCGATTTTTCGGTCGGCCTGGAAGATACCGACGCCAAGGCGCTCGCGGCCAAAAACGCGCAACAGGGCAAAACGCCGCCAACCACTCATGCCGCGAAGTCGAAGAAGGACGCAAAGGGCAAGGACGGCGACGAGGAGAAAACCAAGGCGAACTTCTCGCAGTGGCGCTACCCGGACCCCACCAAGAGCGGTGCCAAATATCCTCTCGACCTGCAGCCGTTCAGTTTTACCCGCAGCATGGACCGGGCCTCGACCACGTTCTTTCAGAACTGCTGCGATGCCAAAGTGTTCAAATCGGCCACTCTGGTTAAGCGTACCATCGTCGGCGGCACCGGCGGTATGAAGGCCTTTCTGCGCATCGAATTCAAAGACGTGCTGATCATCGGCCTGGATTGGGACGACGGCGAGGTGGTGAAGGAGCAATGCAAGTTCATCACTCGCGGCGTGAAGGTCTATTACAAGTTCCAGTCAGCAGAGGGTGCTCTGAGTGCGGTGAAGCCGGGGTTCTGGAGCATGAACAGCTGAGCCGGCTTGCGGGCGGCAGATCCGCGCCCGCGACGCTGGAACGGTTGCGGCGTGGGCTGATCGTCTCATGTCAGCCGGTGCCGGGCGGGGCCATGGACTCGCCGGCCATCGTGACCGCATTTGCGCTGGCAGCGCTGGCCGGCGGCGGCGTGGGCCTGCGCATCGAGGGCCTCGCCAATGTGCGGGCCGTGCGCGCCGCCACCGATGCGCCGTTGATCGGCCTGGTGAAGCGGGCCGAACCGGGGACGGAGGTGTTCATCACGCCGCGCACGACGGACATACAGGCGCTGGCGGCGGCGGGAGCCGATATCGTGGCGTTCGATGCAACCCTGCGTTCCCGCCCGGAGGCGGTCCCAGCTTTGGTGGTGGCGGCACACACTGCGGGGGCGCTTGCCATGGCGGACATTGCATCGCTGGGCGATGCGCAGGTGGCCATCACGGCAGGCGCGGACATTATCGCCACAACGTTGTCGGGCTACACTGGAGGCCCGGTTCCGGACCAGCCGGACCTCGCTCTCGTCGCGTCCTGCGCCGGCCTGGGATGCCCGGTGATTGCCGAGGGCCGCTATCGCACCCCCGCACAAGCCCGGGCTGCTATCGACGCTGGCGCGTTCGCGGTCGTGGTGGGCTCGGCGATCACGCGCGTGGAACACATCACCGCTTGGTTCGCCGCCGCCATTGCGGCTACCTAGTTCGGGCGAAACGGGAGGGAAAATCGCGATGCAACGCATGCTGCGCACCGCTTGCGGCGTTTTGGCCATGCTGGCGGCCGGCGCCGTGCCGGCGCTGGCTCAGGTGACGGTTCTCGGCTGGCCGGGTGGTCCGGAAGAAACCGCGCTGCGGGCGGCGGCCGAGGCCTATAACAAGCAGAACGCCAGTTCGCCGGGCGATCAGATCAAGCTGATCTTCTTCAATCGCGACAATTTTTGGGACAAGCTGCAGGCCGACCTCGCCGCCGGCTCGACCGAGTTCGACGTGAATTTGACCGCCACCTACGCCATCGGCCGCTACGCGCCGTTCATGGACCCGATCACGTTGCCCGCCGCCGCGCACCAGACTTTTAGCGAGGGCGTGCTGAAAACCATGCAGTTCGAGGGGCGTCAGTACGGCGTGCCGACCGACCTGTCATTGCATTTCATGTACTACCGCACCGATCTGATGGACAAGCTGCTGTCCGATGCGGACTGGCGGGCGAAATACACCGAAATCGCAAAGACAAAGCTTGGCAAGGCGCTGGAACCGAAAGCGCCGGACCAGTGGACCTGGGACGATTACGCGGCCACCGCCCTGTTCTTCACCCGCAGCATCAACCCGGCCAGCCCGACACGCTACGGCACCGTGCTGCAAATGAAGAACCTGCTGTTCAACATGATGGTCTGGCAGTCCACCGCGCGCTCGTTCGGCGGCAACTGGATGGACGCGCAGGGCAACATCACCGTGGACAGTCCGGCCTATCGTTCCGGCCTGGAACTCTACAAGACGCTGTACGACGACGGAACATCGCCGAAGGATTCGCTGTCCTACGAGTTCGCCGAGGCGAATGCCGCGTTCGGTTCCGGCCAGGTGGCGACCATGCTGCAATGGAATGCCGCTTTTGCCGATCTCGACAACCCGGAGAAGACGCCGGCGGTGGCGGGCAAGATCGGCACCGTGCCGCCGCCCGCCGGCCCCGCCGGACGTTTCACGCACATCCACGGGCTCGGGCTGGGCATCAACAAGGCATCGGCCCACAAGCCGGCGGCACAGCATTTCCTGGATTGGCTGGCGACACCGGCGGCAATGCAGCTTTACGCAAAGGCCGGCGGCTCGCCCGCGCTGCAGCCGGACGTGGTGGCGCCGCTGGCGCATGACCGGCCGGACCTGGTGAACTCGGCGCGTACGCGGGCCAGTATGGTTTCGTGATGAACGGCGCCACCTCGCGCGCATGCGCTGCAGGTCTACGAGGCGCAGGCGAAGGAGTTTACGGGCTACTGGGCCGGATCGGAATCGCTCGACGCGGCCCTGGCCGCCGCCAAGGCAAAAATGACGGAGCTGCTGCAAAAGTGAGGCGGCCGCGCGGTGCCGCCACCATGGTGGCACCGCTCACCGCGTTCCTGCTTCTGCTGCTGGCGCTGCCGCTGGCGGTGGACTGCGTTTACGCGGTCAGCCGCGTGACGTTCGAGACGCTGCGCGCGCCGCGGCTGATCGGATTGCAGAATTTTGGTACCGTGCTGCGGGATGCGGGCTTTTGGGACGCGATGCTGTTCTCGCTGCGCTTTGCCGTGGCCGCGACCGTGTTGCAGATGGCGCTGGGGCTCGCTCTGGCGATTTTTCTGGCACCGCTGATTACGCGATTGCCGTGGTTGCTGGCGCCGCTGATGCTGCCGATGATGGTAGCCCCCGCGCTGGTCGGGCTGATGTATCGGCTCGTGTTGCACGAGTTCGTGGGCGTGGTGCCGTACTACGTGCAGCGTTTTGCCGGCGACAGCCCCGCTTTCCTGGCACCCGGCAACGCGTTCTACACGCTGGTGGTGGTCGAGACGCTGCAATGGACGCCATTCGCGCTGCTGATCCTGTACACGGCGTACCAGGGGATCCCGGCCGAGTTGCGGGAGGCGGCGGCGATCGACGGTCCGGGGTTTTGGGCCATGCTGCGCAGAATCGAGCTGCCGCTCATGGCACCGTCCATCGCGGCGGTCGCCTTCATCCGCTTCATCGACAGTTTCCGCGTGTTCGACAACGTCTACACGCTCACCGGCAGCGGCGCCGGGGGTTCAACCACCACCGCCAGCATCTGGATCTATCTCGCGTTCTTCCGCCGCGACGATATCGGCGTTGCCGTCGCCGCATCGCTGCTGCTGCTCGCACTATCGTTCGCTGTTCTGACTCCGGTGCTGCGGCGGGCGGGACGCGCCGCGTGATCGGACGGCGGCTGGTGGCCGCGTCCCGTTGGCTGGTGTTTTTGCTGGCCGTGCTGGTCCTGAACTTTCCGGTGATCGACACGGTGGTAACCTCGTTCAAGAGCGAGGCGGAAATCGGCGAAAACCCGTCGCTGATGATCGAGCATCCGACGCTCGCGAACTACGCGGCGGTGTTTGCGATCGCCGATCGGTTCGACATCCTGCATTACCTCGCCAACAGTCTGGTCGAAGCGTTTCTCGGCACGGCGTTGGCGCTGGCGCTGGCGGTACCGGCCGCCTATGCGATCGGACGGTTCGGGGTGGGGCGGCGATGGCTGTTCGCTCCGGTGGTGAACCTGCGCGCCATACCGCTGATCATTTTTTCGATCCCAATCTACCTGATGTACCAGCAGGCCGGGTTGCTCGACACGCGGTTCGGCCTGGCGCTGATTCTCTGCCTGGTCGATCTGCCGCTGGTACTCGTGCTGGCGGCGGGCGCGGTCCGCGAAGTGCCGCTGGAATTGGAAGAGGCCGCGCGCATCGACGGGGCAAGCAATTGGGCGGTGCTGCGTCGCGTCGTGCTCCCGCTGCTGCGACCTACTCTGGCGGCCTGCGCCGTGCTCGGGTTCGTCACCGCATGGAACGAGTTTCTGTTCGGCCTGATGCTGACCACGCGCGCCGCCGTTCCGGTGACCGTCGGTGCGTCATTCTTTTTCGCGGCGACCGGCGGCGGCGTGCGCTGGGGTGTCGCGGCTGCGGTGATGATGTTGAGCACGCTGCCGCCGTTGCTGCTGGGATTGCTGTTCTATCGCCATCTCGGCCGCTCGATGACGGCGGGGGCGGTGAAAGGCTGATGCACGGCAAGGCCGATAGGGCGTAACCAGAACAGCGACCGGATCTTAAAGCTTCGGTAAAGCCTCGGCAGCGATTATGCCGCGTCCCAAAATGGATTCAGCGCATGCTGAGTTACCTTCGGACCCCGGCCTGCGGGAAACTCCTGTGGGCCCCGGTCGTCGGCCCCGGTCCTCGGTATCGGCTCGCGAGTGGCGCAGGAGAGTTCCGCGCGGATTCCCCGGAAGCCGGCAAACTCTCCGAACAGAGCGTCCCCATGCTCAGCGCAGCCATCGACGACCCACATCATCGAGGAAGACGAATGAGCGTCCGCGGTCAACCTTCGCTCGCTATCGGCGTTTGGTTCTTGAGCGCCGGATTGCTGGTCGGCGCCTTCGCCTGGCCACCCTGGCGCTTGCAGCACAGCAAGGCGGAGACAGAGCGGATTGCCGGCGAGGCGCCGCGTCGAGTTGCGGTCGAGGAGCGCGTCTCCATCGCCGAGCACCGTCGTTACGCGAGCTTCGACTCGCAATCGGGCAATGTGCGGGTATCGCTGCCGAAGCTTGACTTGGAGAAAGCCGCGAACGCTTTCGATCTGGACGCCATGCCTGAAGATAACGGACACCAGCACCCGCTCGGCGTTCCAAAAGCCGAGGCAATCCTCGGCTTGCGGATTTCTCCCAACCTCTCCACGCTCGATCTGCCAAAGGATCCGCCCGACAAATCGTGAACCTCCACAAACGCGATATTGCCGGTTCTGGTTGCCTCCTTGTTTGGTGGGCCGGGTCTCCCGAAGTTTCTATCCGGCGGGTGACGCCGGGCCGCTGCGGCAATCACACGTCCAGATTCGCCACTTTCAGCGCATTGCCCACGATAAAATCCCGGCGCGGCTCGACCACGTCGCCCATCAGCGTGGAAAACACCGCGCCCGCATCCTCCGCGTCGGCCACGCGCACGCGCAGCAAGGTGCGCACCGCCGGGTCGAGCGTGGTGTGCCACAACTGGTCCGGGTTCATCTCGCCCAGACCCTTGAAACGGTTGATCACCACGCCCCGCCGGCCATGCGCCATGATGCGCTCGAACGCGCTGGCCGGTCCCGGCACGCGGATTTCCGTCTTGTCCAGTGTGAGCGTGGCCGGCTCCGACCAGCGCGCACCCACCGCGTCGGCGCGCTCGGCGAGCCAGCGTGCCTCGCTGCTGCGCAACGCCGCGGCATCCAGCGCGTGCCGCTCGGCAACGCCGCGCACCGTGCGCGCCATCGTCAGTCCGGAGCCGTCCGCCACCACCACCCAGCCGCGCTCGTCCGGCAGCGAAATCGCGTCCAGCCGCTGCACCAATGTCTGCGCCGCCATCCCGGCGCGCTCCGGATCGGGGGTCAGCGCGCCGGCGATGGCGGCCTGTTCCAACAATTCGATCGGCACCAGGGCGGACAGGCGGCGCAGCCGCGCGGTAGCCTCGCGTAGAATGTCGGCTTCCCTGGCCAGATCCGCGCCGGCAAAGCTTTGGCCGTCGGCGAACGACAGACGCGCTTCGGCTACGGCCCTGCCGAGCAAGAATTTCTCCAGCGCCGGGTCGTCTTTGAGGTAGCGCTCGTCATTGCCACGCTTGGCGCGGTACAGCGGCGGCTGGGCGATGTACAGGTAGCCGCCCTCGATCAGCGCCGGCATCTGCCGGAAAAAGAACGTCAGCAACAACGTGCGGATGTGGCTGCCGTCCACGTCGGCGTCGGTCATGATGACGATGCGGTGGTAGCGCAGTTTCGTCACGTCGAACCCGCCCGCATCCCCGTCGGCGCGGCCGATGCCGGCACCCAATGCGGTGATCAGCGTTCCGATCTCCGCCGAACCGAGCATGCGGTCGAACCGCGCCCGTTCGACGTTCAGGATCTTGCCTTTCAGCGGCAGGATGGCCTGGAATTTCCGGTCCCGGCCCTGTTTGGCCGAGCCGCCGGCGCTATCGCCCTCGACTATGAAAAGCTCGGACAGCGCGGGGTCGCGCTCCTGGCAATCGGCCAGTTTTCCGGGCAGCGTGGAAATGTCCAGCACGCCCTTGCGCCGCGTCAGTTCTCGCGCTTTGCGCGCCGCCTCGCGCGCCGCCGCCGCGTCCATCACCTTTTGGATGATCGCGCGCGCCTCTTTCGGGTGGGTCTCGAACCAGTGCGCGACGGCATCCGCGGTCACCGCCTGCACCACCGGCTGCACTTCGCTGCTGACCAATTTTTCCTTGGTCTGCGATGAGAATTTCGGGTCAGGCACTTTCACCGACAGCACCGCCGTCATACCTTCGCGCATATCCTCGCCGACCAGGGCAAGACCCTCTTTCTTGCCCATGCCCTCGGCGTATTTCGTCACCACGCGCGTCAGCGCCTGGCGGAAACCGGCCAGGTGCGCGCCGCCATCGCGCTGCGGGATGTTGTTGGTGAAGCACAGCATGGTCTCGTGGAACGAGTTGTTCCAGGTCAGCGCCAGTTCCACGCGGATGCCGTGCGTCGCGTCGGCCACGCTGGATACCGAAATGGGCGGCGTGAACACCGGCGTCTTGCCGCGGTCGAGCCATTGCGCGAACGCCACCAAGCCGCCGTCGTAGTGAAAGGTTTCTTCCACCGCCGGCGCATGCCGCTCGTCGCGCAGCACGATGGTCAGGCCGGAATTGAGAAACGCGAGTTCGCGCAACCGCCGTTCGAGTACAGCGAAATCGAACTCCGTGCGGGTGAACGTCAGCGGCGACGGCTTGAAGATCACTTCCGTGCCGGTCGCCTGGTCCGATTGTCCGACCACGCGCAGCGGCGCTTCGGCGTCGCCATGTCGGAACCGCAAGAAATGTTCGACACCGTCGCGCCAGATCCGCACTTCCATCCACTCGGACAGCGCGTTGACCACCGCGGCGCCCACGCCATGTAGACCACCAGAAACCTTATAACTGTTCTGGTTGAATTTTCCGCCGGCATGCAGGCGCGTCAGCACCACCTCGGCAGCGGAGATACCCTCCTCGGCATGAATGTCGATCGGAATGCCGCGCCCGTCGTCGCGCACGGTGACGCTGCCATCGCCGTTCAGGGTCAGGCTGCAACGCGTGGCGAACCCGGCCTGCGCCTCGTCCACCGCGTTGTCGATGATCTCGAACGCCATGTGGTGCAGACCCGACCCATCGTCGGTATCGCCGATATACATGCCGGGCCGTTTGCGTACCGCATCCAGGCCGCGCAGCACGGAGATCGACGCGGCGTCGTAGGCGTTGGGGTCGCGGTCCGAATCGGGGGTCTGCGCGGCGTCGTCGCTCATGCCGGCGAGAAGCTCCATGCTGCGTTTTTGGGGGCGGAAGGAATATAGGCGTGAGGCGGTCCAAATGACAGGGCGAACCCGCCAAAACAGCTAGAAAATAAGGTCGGAGCGCAGCGTTCCGCACTCCACGAGCAGACCTTCGGCGATGCCTCGCAGAGGCGCAAACGTTGCACTGTCCGTACCGGTAAGGAATGACTGCGCCGGCAACCGGACCAACGTTGCGAACAGCGCCTCGCGACGCGCGGGGTCGAGGTGTACCGCCGGCTCGTCCAGCAGCAGCAGCGGGACTGCCCCGCGCGCTGCGGCAAGCAAGGCAGCGTGGCCAAGCACCAATGCCAGCAGCAGCGCTTTTTGCTGGCCGGTGCTGGCCCGCGCGGCCTCGAGTTCCGGTGCCGGCGTCGGCCACCATGAAGTCGCCGCGGTGAGCGCCGAGGCTGGTGCTTCCGCGACTGGCATCCGCCGCGCGCGTGCTGGCCAGCGCCTGGCGCAGCCAGTCCTCCACGGCAAGCGCCGGCGCCGCTGTCAGTCGATCCGCAATATCGCTTCGCAAGCCGAGGCGCGCGGCGGGGAACGGGTCGGCCAAGCCGCCCGCGAGTGCGGCATCGAGCTGCGCCGCCACTTGCGCCCGCGCGGCCGTCACCGCCACCGCGTGGCGGGCCAGCGCGTGCTCCACGCCCCCGAGCCAGGCGGGGTCCGGCCGCTCCGCGGCGAGCAGACGGTTGCGGCTGGCCACCGCGGTCTCGTGCGCCGCCACTTCGCGCGCGTGCCCAGGATTGAGCGCGTAGACCAGCCGGTCCAAAAATCCCCGCCGCGCGCTGGCGCCCTCCAGGAACAAGCGGTCCATCGATGGGGTGATCCAGAGCGCGGCCACACGCTCGGCCACGGCGGCCTGGCTGCGCGGGGCCGCACCGTCCAGGCGAAACACGCGGCGATCCGCCGGTCCCTCCGGGGATGTGCCGGTGCCGATCTCGGTTTCGCCTTGCGGGGTGGCAAAACGTCCGGCCACCGCCCAGGCGCCGGTCGCCCCCGGGCCGACGCGCGCCAAATCCGCCATTCGCGCCCTGCGCATCCCGCGCCCGGGGACCAACAGCGAAATCGCTTCCAGCAGGTTGGTCTTGCCGCCGCCGTTCGGGCCGGACAGCACGGTAATCGTGGCGCGCGGATGCCAGGTCAGTCCGGAATAGTTGCGGAACTGTGTCAGCGCCAGCCGGGTCAGACGCAGTTTTGGCGGGCTCACACCCGCATTGGCATCAGCACGTACAATGCCGAGGGGTCGCCCGCGTCCTGCACCACCGTGGGCGCGGCACCGTCGGAAAAGCGGAATTCGACGCGCTCGCCGACCTGTTCGGTGATGTCGTTCAGGTATCGCGCCTGGAAGCCGATCTCCAGCGGACCGGAATTGGTACTGAACCCGGTCGCCATCCAGTTCCTCGCTGGCCGTGCCCTGATCGGGGCTGGAGGCGGACAGCACCAGCAGGTCGTGCCCCAGCGTGAGTTTTATGGGACGCGCCTTTTCGCTGGAGATGGCCGATACCCGGCCGACCGCATCAGAAAACTCCTTTTTGCCGACACTGAGAATTTTGTCGTTGTCGCGCGGGATCACCCGCTCGTATTCGGGGAACGTCCCGTCGATCAGCTTGCTGGTCAGCGTGACCGGGCCGATGCGGAACTGGATGCGGGTCTCGGACAGCGCCACTTCGATCGGGCTGCTGGTCTCGTCGATCAGCTTGCGCAACTCGGCCACCGTCTTGCGCGGCACGATCACGCCGGGCATTCCAGTCGCCCCTTCCGGCAGCGGCTCCACCTGTACGCGCGCCAAGCGGTGCCCGTCGGTGGCGACCGCGCGCAAGGTCTTGCCGTCGGCTCCGTCGGCGACGTGCAGAAAAATGCCGTTCAGGTAATAGCGCGTCTCCTCGGTGGAGATGGCGAACCTCGTGCGGTCGATCACCCCGCGCAAGGTTTGCGCGCCCAGCTGGAATTTGTGCGGCAGGGCGCCCGCGGTCATGGACGGGAAAATCCTCGGCCGGCAGCACCAGCAGCCTGGTGGCGTAGCGGCCGGCCCGCAACGCCAGCTGGCCGTCGCCGCTCGGGTAGTCGAATTCCAGCTCGGCAGAGTCCGGCAGACGCCGGACGATCTCGTACAGAGTGGCGGCCGGGGCGGTGCAAACCCCGTCCTGGCCGGTGCTGGCGGCCACCTCCTCGATCAACGCGATCTCCATGTCCGTAGCCGTCAGGGTCAACCCGGCGCGTCCGCCGCCGTGCCCGGACGCCTGTGCTGCGTCCTGGCCCACGCGGAGCATGACGTTGGCCAGGATCGGGATGGTATTGCGCTTTTCCACCACGCTCTGCACGTGGGCCAGGGCCCGCAGCAGGGTCGCCCGGTCGGCTCTGAACTTCATGGCGGTTGTCCTGGCTCGCGAATTCGGGGCGCTTATGCTACCAATTCGCGGCCCAGGCGGAAAGCTGGGCGGAGAGCTGGGGAGGAGAGCTGGGCGGAAAGCCGGCCGCGGAAGCTGCGGGCAAAAAGCTCCGGTCAGGACTCCAGCATCCGCTTCAGCAATTCCACGTCCTCGCTGAACGAGGCTTCGCGGGCCATCAGCTCGGTCACCCGGCTGACCGCGTGCATCACCGTGGTATGGTCCCGGTTGCCGAACTTGCGGCCGATTTCCGGCAGCGACCGGCTGGTGAGTTGCTTGGCCAGGTACATCGCCACCTGGCGGGGGCGCGCCACCGCGCGAGCGCGCCGCGCCGAACTCATTTCGCTCAACCGGATTTTGTAATGCTCCGCGACGCGGCGCTGGATTTCCTCGATCGTCACCCGCTTGTCGTGCGCTTTCAGCAAATCGTGCAGCACCTCGTGCGCAGTCTCCAGCGTGATCGGCCGGTCGAACAGGTGGGCGTGCGCGATCAGCCGGTTCAACGCGCCTTCCAGTTCGCGCACGTTGGTGGTGATCTTGTGCGCCAGGAATTCCATGATGCGGTGCGGCACGACCGCCCCGGCGCGCGCCGCCTTGGCGCTCAGGATGGAAACTCGCAACTCGAAGCTGGTGGCGTGCAGGTCGGCCACCATGCCGTAGGCCAGGCGGGTGCGTACCCGCTCCTCCAGCCCCGACAGGTCGGAAGGAGACTTGTCCGCCGACACCACGATCTGCTTGCCGGCATCCACCAGCGCATTGAAGGTGTGGAAGAACTCTTCCTGGGTGGCGTCCTTCCCAATGAGGAACTGCAAGTCGTCGATCATCAGCACGTCGACGCTGCGCAGCTGCTCCTTGAATTCCATTGCGGCGTGGCTGCGCAGCGCAGTGATGAAGCGGTGCATGAACCGCTCGGCCGACATATAGGCGACTGTGGCGGCCACTCGCGGCCGGGTGCTTCCCAGTCCGTTGAGTTCCCAGGCCATCGCATGCATCAGATGGGTCTTGCCCAGGCCGACGCCGCCATACAGGAACAGCGGGTTGAATCCCGGCGCTGCGGGGCGATCGGCCACGCGACGCGCGCAGGCATAGGCGAACTCGTTGGGCTTGCCGACGACAAAGCTGTCGAACGTGAAACGTGGGTCGAGCGCGCTCGGCTCCCGCTCGTCAGGCGTCCGCGCAAGTGCTGCGGGGCGTCCGGCGCCGTCCGGTGCCACGGTGACAGCGCCGTTAATCGCGGTCGAACAAGGCGGCGGGCTAAGCGGACCGCCTACGCGGATGTCCACGCGTCGCACCTGGTCGTTTTCTGCCTGCCACAATGCGGTCAGGCGGTCTCCGTAACGACTGCGTACCCAGTCACGCATGAAGCGCGTCGGCAGCCGGTACCGTAACCTCGTCTCCATCAACCCCGGCCAGGGACATTTGACGCAGCCAATTCCGGTACTCGGCATCGCCGACCTCGGACTGCAATCGGCTGCGCACCCGGGCCCATTGAGCGTCGATCACAGCGGCATCCTGGGTCGGCGTTTCTGTGGCCATCCAATTCCTGCCGCCCCCTTATTTTTTGCCAACCCGCATCGCGGACTTGCGCCTCTTTGGACCTTATCTACGAGTCACAGGACGCCAGTTTCTGCGCGAGATATATTAGCGTCAAGAAATGCTCGGGAGCAAATGGAAAAGCGTTACACGCCGTCAACGGAGAGATAAAAAGTAAGTATGCTGTAGACAAGCCCAAGTGAGTGACGAACGGGGACAGCCGGAACACCGGCAGCTGATTTAATGTCAGACGGAACCGCGGATAGCTAAGCCTGCGGTTGCGTCAACGCCTTGATGCGCGCCGAAAGGCGCGAGAGCTTACGAGAAACGGTGTTCAGCTTCACCACGCCTTTTCCGGCCGCACGTTGCATCTCCGGTTCTGCCAACCGCAAAGCCTGCGCGGCAACAGTCTTGTCGCCGCTGGCAATCGCCGCTTCCACCTTGCGTACGAAAGTACGCATGCGCGACTTGCGCGCTTGATTGCGTGCCGTGCGCACGGCAGTCTGACGGATGCGCTTGCGCGCAGAAGCGGTGTTGGCCATGTGCTCTCTTCGCAAACTTTCGTTCTTCAGGATCGGCGCGTGCGGCATGCAGGCGGGGATCGCAAATCGGAGGCGCCTTCTAGCAGGTGGCGTCCGCGAGTTAAGCAAGATGGTGGCGCCCTCATCGCTGCAGTTTCGGGCAGTAAAAGCTGCTGCGTCCCGACTGTGGCCGCGTTCGCACACCTTCGCACACAGGCGGGCCGGGACATTGCGGACATGGCTGTCCGGCCCGACCGTAGACGCTCCACGCGTGTTGGAACCAGCCGAGTTCGCCGTCCGGTTGCACGTAGTCGCGCAAGCTGGAACCGCCTGCGGCGATGGCGTCGATCAGCGTTTCGCGCACCGCCGGTACCAGCCGCGCGGAGCGCACCCCTGGCACCGTGCCAGCGGACCGGAACGGGCTGATGCGCGCACGAAACAACGATTCCGCGACGTAAATGTTGCCCAATCCCGCGACGACGCGCTGATCCAGTAATGCTGCCTTGATGGGCGTGCGACGGCCGGCCAGAACGGTGTTCAGCAGCGCCGGTGTGAACGCATCGCTGAGCGGCTCGGGTCCCAGGTCGGCCAGCAACCGGTGCGCGTCCTCGTCGGCCGTGGGCACCAGATCCACCGAGCCGAACCGTCGCGGGTCGACGAAACCCACCCGCCAGCCGTGGTCGGTCAGCAGGGACAGGTGCTCGTGCAGGGCGGGCTCGAGCGGGCCGTTCCCCGGGCCGTTCCCCGGGCCGTTCCCCGGGCGGTCCTGGGCCGGTGCGACCACGATGCGCCCGGACATGCCCAAATGCAGCAGCACGGAAAGACCGTCCCGCAGCCGCATCAAAATGTATTTTCCGCGCCGCCTGAAACCAGTGACCTGGGCGCCGGTCAGCTCCCGGGCAAGCGCGGGTGGAAACGCCCAGCGCATATCGGCGCGGTGCGTGCGGGCGCACACGATGATGCGCCCCTGCAGCCGAAGCTGCAGGCCGCGCATTACGGTTTCTACCTCGGGGAGTTCCGGCATGACGTGCCGGCAGGCTATACCCGGCCGTATGAGCGACCAAAACGCCGGCACCGATTTCGGTTTCCGCACCGTGCCCGTGGCGGCCAAGCGCCCGATGGTGCGCGCCGTGTTCGACAGCGTGGCCCGCCGCTACGACCTCATGAACGACCTGATGTCGCTCGGCGCCCATCGCGCCTGGAAGCGGATTTTCGTCACCGCCCTGGACCCTCGTCCCGGCCGCGCGCTGCTCGATCTGGCCGGCGGCACCGGCGATATCAGTTTCGGCTGGCTCGCGCGTGGCGGCGGCCCGGCGATCCTGTCGGACATCAACCTTTCGATGCTGGGCGTGGCCCAACGGCGCGCGGCAAACCGTGGCGTCCTGCGCAACCTGGCATTGCTGGCCGCCGATGCGGAACGTCTGCCGCTGCCCGATCGGGCCATCGACAGGGTTTCCATTGCTTTTGGCCTGCGCAACTGCACCGACAAGGCGGCGGTGCTGCGGGAGGCCCGCCGCGTGCTGCGGCCCGGCGGCCGGTTCGGCTGCCTGGAGTTTTCCCGCGTCCAGGTGGCCGCGCTGATACCGACCTACGATGCCTGGTCGTTTCGTGTGCTGCCGCTGCTCGGGCGCGCGGTTGCGGGCGACGCCGACAGCTACCGCTACCTGGCCGAGAGCATCCGTACGTTCCCACCCCAGGAAGCGCTGGCCGGCATGATGCGTGACGCGGGTTTCGGACAGGTTCGCTGGCAGAATCTTTCCGGCGGAATCGCGGCGATCCATACCGGACGTCGGCTGTGAGCCTGTCCGGGCGCCGCGTGCTGCTGATCGTGAGCGGCGGGATCGCTGCCTACAAGGCCCTGGAACTGGTACGGCTTCTCCGTAAGGACGATTGCACCGTCACCTGCGTGCTGACCGCGGGCGGCGAAAAATTTGTCACCGCGCTATCGCTGCAGGCGCTGTCGGAGCAGCGCGTCTACCAGGATCTGTGGTCGCTCACCGACGAGAGCGAAATGGGTCACATACAGCTTTCGCGCGCCGCCGACGTGGTGGTGGTGGCGCCGGCCTCGGCCGACATTCTCGCCCGCATGGCCGCCGGTATCGCCGACGATCTGGCCACCACGCTGCTGCTGGCCACCGACAAGCGCGTGTTGGTGGCACCGGCCATGAACGTCCGCATGTGGCAGCACGCGGCCACCATGGCCAATGTCGCCACCCTGCGCGCGCGCGGCGTCGCGGTGGTCGGCCCGGGGGAGGGCGCCATGGCCTGCGGCGAGTTCGGGCCGGGACGGTTATCCGAGCCGCCGGTCATCCTTGCCGCCATCCGGGCGCTGCTGGGCCACGGAAGACTGGCAGGCCGGCGCGCGCTGGTCACGGCCGGGCCGACCCACGAGCCCATCGACCCGGTGCGCTATATCGCCAACCGCAGCAGCGGTCGCCAGGGTTTTGCCATCGCCGAGTCATTGGCCGAGTTTTCCGCGCAGGTCACCTTGATCAGCGGCCCGGTGGCCCTGCCGGACCCGACCGGCATCACGGTCGTGCGCGTCGAGACGGCCGCCGAAATGCTGGCCGCGTGCCAGGCGGCGCTGCCGGCGGATGTCGCCGTGTGCGCCGCAGCGGTGGCCGACTGGCGCACGGCCGATCCGGCTTCGACCAAACTGAAGAAACGCGACGGTGCCGCCCCGCCCACGCTGGCGCTGGCGCAGAACCCGGACATCCTGGCCATGCTGGCCGCACCCGGCCCGGCCCGGCCCGGCCTGGTGATCGGTTTTGCCGCCGAAACGGAGAACGTGCTGACGAACGCGGCGGCAAAGCGGGTGCGCAAGAACTGCGACTGGATCGTTGCCAACGACGTGTCGGGTGACGTTTTTGGCGGCGCCTGCAACACGGTGCATCTGATCGGCCCCGATGGCACGCAATCCTGGCCTCGATTGGCCAAGGAGGAGGTGGCGCGACGCCTTGCCCAGTGCATCGCGGCGGCGCTGGCGTGACCCATGTTCCGGTGCTGGTACGGCGCTTGCCGCACGCCGAGGGCCTGCCGCTGCCAAGCTACGCGACCGAGGGCGCGGCCGGCATGGATTTGCTCGCGGCCCTGGACCACGAGCTCGTGCTGTCTCCCGGCCAGCGCGCGCTGGTGCCGACCGGCCTCTGCGTGGCCCTGCCGCCCGGCTACGAGTTGCAGGTGCGCCCGCGCTCCGGCCTGGCGCTGCGCCACGGCATCGTGCTGGCGAACAGCCCCGGCACCGTCGACGAGGATTTTCGCGGCGAGTTGCAGGTCATCGTGCTGAATGCCGGCGGCGAGGCTTTTGCCATCACCCGCGGCATGCGCATCGCCCAGGCGATTTTGGCACCGGTGGTGCGCGCGTCCTGGCACGAGACGGACGTGCTGGAGCCGACCGCGCGCGGCGCCGGTGGTTTCGGCAGCACGGGAACCTGATTCGCCGCTGCGGCGCAGGCATGATCTGCTCCGCTCTGCGGTGGCCCGGCGACATCGCGCGCGAGCGGCAGGAGGCGGACTTGGACATCGGGGTGACGGCGCAGGACGCGCTGGTGTTGCGCGAGGATCGCGGGCCGGTGGTGTGGCTGCGGCTGAACCGGCCGGCCGATGGCAACCTGCTGTCCGACGCCATGCTGGACGCGCTGCACCGCGACATCGCTGCGGCGCAGGCCGAGCCGGCCGTGCGCGTGATCGTGCTGGCCGCCTCCGGCAAGCTGTTTTGTGCCGGCCACGACCTCACCGAGATACGCGCCCACCAGGAACCGGCCCGGCACGAGGCGCTGTTCAGCAAGTGCAGCGCGCTGATGCTGGAAATCGAGCGGAGCGGCACGCCGGTGATCGCCTGCGTGCAAGGCACCGCCGTCGCCGGCGGCTGCCAGCTCGTCGCCGCCTGCGACCTCGCCTACGCCGCCGACACGGCGCGGTTCGGCATGACCGGGATCAAGCTCGGCCTGTTCTGCTCCACGCCCTCGGTGCCGCTGGCGCGTAGCGTGGCCGCCAAGCCCGCCATGGAGATGCTGCTGACCGGGGGGCTGATCGACGCCGCCGAGGCGGTCCGGATCGGGCTGATCAACATGGCGGTGGCCGCCGATGCGCTGGAGGCGACGGTGAGCCGGATCGGTGCCTCGATCGCCGAAAAGCCGCGCGATGTGGTGCGGCTGGGCAAGGAGCTCTTCCATCGGCAGCGGCGACTGGACACGGAAGCGGCCTATGCCCTGGCCGGCGCGACGATGGCCGCCAACCTCGCCATGCCCGAAGCCCGCCAGGGAATCGACACCTATCTGGCGCGGCGCAAACCGGGATAATCTCGCGAGACGTATTCGCTCTGACGCATTCTGACCGCTCTCGGCGTACTGGCATTGTGCGCTCCCGGTTTTGCCGGAACCGAATGGGGAACATTTTAGTTGAGAGGCGACAACTCATACGTGGACGGCCCGAGCGTTCCATATCGTAAAATTCTCGACAACTAATCCGCGCGGGACGCGATCAGACTAGGTGTTCTTCTCCGTCTCCTCCTCCAGCCCGAACTGCTGCGCCTCTTCGTCGTAGGTGTACAGCTCCGCAT
Organism: uncultured Pseudomonadota bacterium; assembly: GCA_963822705.1. GTDB lineage: Bacteria > Pseudomonadota > Alphaproteobacteria > Acetobacterales > Acetobacteraceae > CAVRQM01. The sequence continues at coordinate 49,918 of CAWGIX010000013.1, read as the reverse complement.
AGCGGCCCCACGAAATGGCGGCGTGCAAAGTATCCTCGGCGTATTCGGGGCTCATGTGGTCCTCCAGCTCGTCGCGGAACCGCACCGCCGAGGCGCGATGGTTCCAGCGCTCCTCCAGGGTTTTGCGGATTGTCGCGGCCAGCGGCACATGCGCGCGCAGCGCGTCGGCGAAGATCGCCTTGCGCTCGTCGATATCGGCAAGCGCGAAGCGGCGGCCGGCCTCGGTCAGCTTCAGGTCGCCCTCTTCCAGCACCGCGAACCCGAGTTGCGCCAAGCTTTCGCCCATGGGCAGCAGTTCGTCGGCTTCAAGCTGCAGCGAACCGGCCAGGGCGGGCAGGTCGGCGCGGCCTTCATAGGGCGGTGCAGCCAGAGTCTCCAGCAGGCCGGCCAGCAGGTTGGTGCTGATCGGGTGCAAGGCAGTGGTGAACGTGCGGTCGACAGCCGGCGCGGGACTTGCCGCGGCCGGCAGCGGCGGCGGCGCGGGCGCCCGGCGGGTCATCAGCGCGTAGATGTCGTCGACCAGCTTGCGGAATGCCGGGTCGAGGCGGTTGCGCGGATGCGGGAACGGCACCCGCAACTCGCTGGCCACCCGCCCGGGATTGCTCGAGAACACCAGGATGCGGTCGCACATCAGCACCGCCTCCTCGATGTTGTGGGTCACCATCAAGATCGATTTCAGCGGCAGCTTGCCTTCGCTCCACAGGTCGATCAGGTCGGTGCGCAGCGTCTCCGCGGTCAGCACGTCGAGTGCGGAGAACGGCTCGTCCATCAGCAGCAGGTCGGGATGCACCACCAGCGCCCGCGCCAGGCCCACCCGCTGGCGCATGCCGCCGGACAGCTCCTTGGGATAGGCGTTCTCGTAGCCGCCGAGTCCGATCAGGTCGATCGCCTCTTCCGCCCGTTCCTCGCGCTCGGCGCGGGCAATGCCTTGCGCCTCCAGCCCGAGCTCCACGTTTTCCTGCACGGTCAGCCACGGAAACAGGGCAAAACTCTGGAACACCATGGCCACCCCCGCCACCGGGCCGGTGACGGGCGCGCCGCGCCAGCGCACGTCGCCGGCGGTCGGGTGCAGCAGACCCGAAACGATGCGCAGCAGCGTGGATTTGCCGGAGCCCGAGCGGCCGAGCAGGCCCACGATCTCGCCGCTTTGCAGGCGCAGGTTGACGTCGTCCAGCACCAGCAGGTCGGCACTGCTTTCCTTGTGGTACGACTGGCGGCAGTGCTCCACCTGCAGCAGCGTCTCGGCCGCGATCGTATCCATGGGCGGAACTCCCGGTCAGAGCGTCAGGCGGCGAGTGGCATAGGCGTAGAGCGGGCGCCAAAAAGCACGGTTGAACAACACGACGTACAGCGACATCACCGCGACGCCCAACACGATGCGGGGAAAGTCGCCCGCATCCGTGGCGTGGGCGATATACGCGCCCAGCCCGTGCGCGGACAGTTTTGTGTTGCCCCAGGACGCCACTTCCGCAACGATGGCGGCGTTCCACGAGCCGCCGGATGCGGTGATGGCGCCGGTGACGAAATACGGAAAGACTCCGGGCAGGATCACGCGCCGCCACCACAGGCAGCCGCTCACCCGGAAATTATCCGCGACCTCCAGCAGGTCGCCCGCAAACGCGGACGCACCGGCGATCACGTTGAACAGGATGTACCACTGGGTACCCAAAATCATCAGCGGCGTAAGCCATATGTCCGGATCGACACGGAACCGCACGATCAGCAGCACGAAAATCGGAAAGAACAGATTGGCCGGAAACGCCGCCAAAAACTGCGCCAATGGCTGCACCCGCCTCGCCCAGGCCGGGCGCAGGCCCAGCCACACGCCCACCGGCACCCAGACCAGCGTGGCCAACGCGATCAGCACGATCACACGGATCAGCGTGAACAGGCCGAGCAGAAGCGCCTCGCCCAAATCCGCCCAGCCCACGTCGTGCTGGCCCACGTAACTGACGATGCGCCAGATCGCGAGTGCCACGGCCAGGATCACCAGTGCCAGAAACACCGCGTCCCCCAAAATGGTACGCCGCCGCGGTGCAACGGCCTGATCGGATTGCGCGGGCGCACCGAAACGCAGACGTTGCAGGCTGCCCAGCATCCGTCCGAATGCGCCTCCCAATCGGCGCAGAAGCCGCGTGCGCCGCAGGAGTTTCAGAACCCACGGGTCCTCGGCGGTGGCTCCGGCGGTGACTTCGAAGCGGAATTTCGCCGACCACGCCACCAACGGCCGGAACAACAACTGGTCGTACAGCAGGATCACCACGAGCATGGCGAGGATCGCCCAGAACACCGCGCCCATGTCGCGCCTGCCGAGCGCCTCGGCCACGTAGGAGCCGATACCCGGCAGCTTCCAGGTATTGGCGCCGAACGAAATCGCCTCGGACGCGACCACGAAGAACCAGCCGCCCGACATCGACAGCATCATGTTCCACACCAGTCCGGGCATGGCGAACGGCACTTCCAGCCGCCAGAACCGCTGCCATGGAGTGAGGCGAAATGAGCGCGTGGCCTCGTCCAGGTCGCCGGGCACGGTGGTGAGCGACTGGTAGAACGAAAACGCCATGTTCCAGGCCTGGCTGGTGAAAATTGCAAAAATGGCCGCGAACTCGAGTTCGGCGACGCGTCCCGGAAACAGGCTCAGGAAAAAAGCAGTAGTGAAACTGAGGAATCCGAGAATCGGCACGGATTGCAGGATGTCGAGCAGCGGCACCATGACCAGCCCGGCGCGCCGGCTTTTGGCCGCCAGCGGCGCGAAGGTGAACGTGAACAGCAGCGAGAACGCCAGCGCGGCGAACATGCGCATGGTGGTGCGCAGCGCGTAGGCGGGCAGGTTCGAGGGGGCGAGATCGACCGAGGTGGCACCCGGCGCGGTCAGCGGCTGGAACGTGGCAGGCGAGACGTGCGCGACCGCGATCAGCGCCGCAAACACGAATAACAGGGCAGCCGCGTCCCACGCATTCGGCAGCCGGCGCGCGGTGGCCAGGTCGGGAGTGGCGGTACGGGCCATCGCGAACTCCCAACGCCGGATGAAAGACGCCGGGCCTTACCGCAACGGTTCGCCTTCTGCCACCCCGGTCCTGCTAGGCATCCCGGGGCGACCTGTCACACCGTTAACCGTCCGACGGCCGACGCGGCCGCGGGATCGGCTCCCGGATAGCGGCTGTGCGCACGACAGCGGCGGCGATGCACAACGCGAGTGCGACGGCCGCTACGGCAGCGGCCAAGGCCGCCAAGGCAGCGCCGTCCGCGGTGCCGATTGCTCCCGCCGGATTGCCGAACGCGGAAAACCCGGCCAAGAGCGCCAGCAAGGCGCCCACCGCGAGCACCGGTGCAATTCCGGGCAGGACGATGCTCCGAAACGCGCGCCACGGATCGTGCCCCAGAGTGGCGGCGGCGCGCATCGCCGCCGGGTCCGCGACACGGCGCCACGCACGGGAAAGCCACAGCGCGAAGGGAGGCACCAGCAGCGTCAGCAGCCGCAACCATTTTCCCGGCAGGAAGGCGATTGCCGCACTCGCAGCGCCCGCGCCGGGTGACAAGAGCAGGGCGAACACCCACGCCAGCACCAGCACCATCGCGGGGAAGCAGAGCATCGCCTCTGCGGCCATCGCGAGATGCCGTGGGAGCCGTTGCAAACACCACGCGATCGGCAGGACGACGACGAAGACCGCGACGGCAAGGCCGACGGCCGCCGCCATGTTGTCGGCCTCAAAGCTCATCCTTGCTCTGGCACTCAGCAACGACCACGCGCGCGGCAAGGTCTGCTGCGTATCATGCAGCAGCCGGAGCGCCAGCACCGCACAGAGCAGGGCCAGCGCAGGAAGCATCCATGCCGCCGCACCCGGTCCGCTTCTGTCCTGCACCGGCCTCTCCCTTGCGGGTAGCGATCGTAGACGGGCCTCAATGCGCCCGCTACATGTGCCAGCGGATAGGAGCGGAAGCAGGATGGCCGCGAACGTGACCGTACTGAACCATCCGCTGATCCAGCACAAGCTGACCCTGCTGCGCGACCGCGAGACGTCCACGGCCGGATTTCGCCGCTTGGCGCGCGAGATCAGCCTGCTGATGTGCTACGAGGTCACCCGTGGCCTGGCTACCGAGCTGGTGCCGATCGACACGCCGCTGGAGCCGATGATGGCGCCCACGCTGGCCGGCAAGAAACTGTGCATCGTTTCGATTCTCCGTGCGGGCTCCGGCATTCTGGAGGGAATGCTGGATTGCGTGCCGTCGGCGCGCGTGGGGCATATCGGCCTGTATCGCGACCCGGTCTCGCTGGACGCGGTGCAGTACTACCTGAAGCTGCCCGACGACATCGCGGACCGGCTGGCGATCGTGGTCGATCCGATGCTGGCCACCGGCCACTCCGCCAGTGCCGCGGTGGAGCGATTGAAGGAGGCGCGGGTGACGCAGATCCGCTTTGCCTGCCTGATCGCCGCCCCGGAGGGCGTCGCCGTGATGCAGGCCGAGCATCCGGATGTGCCGGTGTTCACCTGCGCCATCGACCGCGCACTGGATGAGCACGGCTATATCCGGCCGGGTCTGGGTGATGCCGGCGATCGGCTGTTCGGGACCAAATAGGCTTGGCTGCGTCGGTCGTCATCGTCGGCGGCGGCGTGATGGGCAGCTCCATTGCCTACCACCTCGCCAGCCGCCCCGACTTTTCCGGCTCCATCACCGTAGTCGAGCGCGACCCCAGCTATGCGCGCGCGTCCTCCTCGCTTTCGGCAAGCTCGATTCGCGAACAGTTTTCCACGCCGATCAATATCGCCATGTCGCAATTCGGCCTGGAATTCCTGCGGTCGGCGCCGGAGTTGCTGGCGGTGGACGCAGAGCGGCCGGAGCTGGGGCTGCGGCTGACCGGCTATCTGTTCCTGGCCTCCGCAGCCGGGATCGAGACCTTGCGGCAAAACCATCGTGTCCAGACGGCGCAGGGCGCCGACGTGGCACTGCTCGATCCCGAAGAAATCCGCCGGCGCTTCCCTTGGATGTCCACCGAAGGCGTGGCGCTCGGCTCACTGGGCTTGTCGCGCGAGGGCTCGTTCGATGGCCCCGCCCTGCTGTCCGCCTTTCGCCGAAAGGCGCGCTCGCTCGGGGTCTCGTTCGTGCCGCAGGACGTCGTCGGTTTTGCACGCGACGGCGCCCGCATCAGCGCAGTGCGGGTGGCCGATGATGCGGTGCTGCCGTGCGACATCGCCGTCAATGCGGCCGGTCCCTGGTGCGCGCGAGTGGCGGGGTTCGCCGGCATCGAGCTGCCCATACGGGCGCGCAGGCGAATGGTGTTCGTGATCGCCTGCCGTGAGGACTTGCCCTCCTGTCCCCTGACCATCGACCCCTCGGGCATCTGGTTCCGGCGGGAGGGGCGGCATTTCTTGACCGGCCGCTCGCCCGGCGCCGGCGAGGACGATCCGGACGAGCCGCCCCTGGAGGTGGACGAGGCGATGTTCACCGACACCGTCTGGCCGGCGATCGCGGCGCGGGTGCCGGCGTTTGAATTGTTGCGGTTGATGTCGTCCTGGGCCGGCTACTACGAGCTGAACCTGTTTGACCACAACGGCGTGGTCGGCCCGCATCCCGCCTGCCCCAACCTGATCCACGCCGCCGGATTTTCCGGCCACGGCATGCAGCACGCGCCGGCCGTGGGGCGAGGCGTGGCGGAGCTGGTTGCGGCCGGGCGCTACGAGACCCTTGACCTGTCGCCGCTCGGTTGTGGCCGCCTGATCACCGGCCGGCCGATCCGGGAGCTGAACGTGGTCTGATGCCCTATGTGACCAGCCGCAGTTTGGCCCGCCGAGCCTGCGCCAACTGACGATATGTGGAGAGGTAGTCCTCTGCCATGCGGCGCGCGGTGAACCGCTCCTCGAAACGACGGCGGATTTTGGTGCGATCGAGGCGGCGAGCCCGGTCGATGGCGGCGATAGCGCCTTGTTCGTCCTCGACGATGAATCCGGTCAGTCCGTCTTCCACGATTTCGGGCACCGATCCGCGGTTGAAGGCGATCACCGGAACGCCGCAGGCCATTGCCTCGATCATCACCAGCCCGAACGGTTCCGGCCAGTCGATCGGCATCAGCAGGGCAATAGCACCCGACAAAAACTCCGATTTCTGCGAGTTGTTGATTTCGCCGATCAGATCCGCGCCGCCCTCGGTCAGCATGGGACGGATGCTCGCGGCGAAATATTTCGCGTCCGCCGCGTCCACCTTGGCCGCCATCCGCAACGGCAGGCCGGATGCCCGCGCAATGCGAATTGCCCGGTCGGGACATTTTTCCGGTGCAATACGCCCCAGAAAGGCAAGGTAGCTCGGAACCACGTCGAGCGGCGTCAGCAGGCGCTCGGGAATCCCGTGGTGCACGGTGCGGACCCAGTTGGCCTGCGGCAGCGGCCTGCGTTGGGCGTCCGAAATCGACACCACCGGCGCGCCTTGGAACAAGTCGAACACGGGTCCGAGTTCGGGCAGGTCGAGCCGTCCGTGCAGGGTTGTGACGAACGGCGTCCGCTCGCGCACCAGCAGCGAGAATGTCAGATAGTCCAGGTGACAGTGCAGAACGTCGAACTGGTCGGCCTGTTGCGTCACCAGTTCCAGCAACGCCGCGTGCGGGGCGTGGCGGTCGCGGATGCCGGTGTCGAGCCGCAGCGCCTGCGGCCAGCCGGGCACCAGTCTGGCCGAGGTGACGCTGTCTCCGCTGGCAAACAACGTCACATCGTGGCCGAGCGCCACCAGCTCTTCGGTCAGGTACGAGACGACCCGCTCGGTGCCTCCGTACAATTTAGGCGGCACTGCCTCATGCAGCGGCGCTACTTGAGCAATTCTCATGTTGTCTCCGGAAACTGATCGGCTCCGTTGCAGGGCACAACGAGCCGATCAGCCGCAGGTTGCCGATCAGCGCCAGTAGCCCCGGTGCCATCCCCAGCCGCCGCCTACCACGACGCCGCCTACCACCGCGGGTGCCGCAACCGGCCCAGCGTACGCATAGCCGGGATATCCGTAAGGGTATCCGTAACCGTAAGGCCCATAATAGCAGCCCGACAGTGCGATCAGGCCCACCAGGGCTGCCGCAGGGAGCAACAGCTTGCGCAAGACCGGAAATGACTGGCCGGCCGGATGCTGAGACATCGCGTCCTCCATGGATGATGCTGGGGCCGGATATGGGCGCCGAATGCGGCGGCACCATGTCTCGGGGCTGTTGAACGCGACGCTGTTAATGAAAGTTACAAGTCTCAACGCGTCGTGACCCGCGGCACCCGGCGGCGTCTTAGAACCGCCACGTTCGGGAGCAACATTTCCACTCGCCGATCGTTGGGTCGGCGTAGCCAATGGATCGCCGCGGAAGACGCGGCCGAAGTATGAGGAATGTCCAGTGCGGACCCATAATACCGTCTTCCGGCTCACGACTGCCGCCGCCATCGGCGGTTTGACGCTTGGTCCGGCCATGCAACAGGCCGCGTGGGCGCAGACGCCCCCACCCCCGGCCGATGCTGCCCCCGCGGGCCCCAACGCGGGAGATCCGCCGGCGCGGGTTGGGCGGCTGGCCAGCCTCGCCGGCACGGTCTCGTTTCACACCGCGGGCCAGGACCACTGGGATGCAGCAATCCAGAACTACCCGGTCACCTCCGGCGACGCGTTCTGGACCGAGCCGCAAGCGGCTGCCGCGATCGAGATCGGCAGCACGCATATCGCGCTGAGCGAACAATCCGAATTCGACGTGGACACGTTGGACAACACGGCGCTCGCTGCCACCGAGCCGCAGGGCGAAGTGTATCTTCGCGTCCCCATGGTCGCCAATGGCGAGACATACACCATAACCACCCCGCGCGGCTCGGTCGCCATCAACGCCGTGGGCCGCATCGAAATAGCCGCCGGCGACACGGACACGCCTACCACCGTCACCGTCGTGGACGGCTCGGCCACCGTGACCGGACCGAACCTGTCGCTGTCCGTCGGGGCGCACCAGACCGCGACGATCACCGGCACGGAGAACTTCCAGGGCAGCGTAGGCGCCGAGACGGACGACGCATTTCTGACGGCGCAACTGCAGCTGGAGCAGCAGTTGCCGCCGCTTGCCAATGCCCAGCCCGCATCGTCCGCTAACGCTACCGCTACCGCGACCGTGCAGGCGCCGGCCACGGCAGCCGTGCAGGCGCCCGCCACGGCCGCATATACGCCGCCGCCGGTGGTGCAAGAGATGACCGGTGCATCGGACCTGGAGACGCAGGGCAGTTGGGCCGACACCAGCAACTACGGGCACGTCTGGTATCCGCCCGTGCAGCGCGACTGGGTGCCCTATCGCGACGGCCACTGGGGCTATGTGGCGCCGTGGGGCTGGACCTGGATCGACAACTCGTCCTGGGGGTTTGCCCCGTTCCACTACGGTCGCTGGGTGGATGTGGACGATCGCTGGGGCTGGACCCCGATCGCCGCGGGGGAAACCGAGGCGGTGGCGGAGCCCGGCTACTACGCGGGACCGGTCTATTCGCCGGCTCTGGTCAGCTTCGTGGGAATCGGCGCTGCCGCCGCGGTCGGGTTCGCCGCCGGCCTGGCGCTGTCGGGCGGTTTCGGCGGCAATGTCGGCTGGGTACCGCTGGGCTACCGCGAACCATACTTCCCGCCCTACTACGTGAGCCGGCCGTACCTGGCCGGCATCAATCGGTTCTATGTCCCACGGCCGACATTGACCAACATCACCAACAACTACACGCGCATCTACAACAACAACTCCGTCCACAACACCGTCATCAACAACTACTATGGCAACAAGGCAGGAGCAGCGGCGTTCGCCAACCGCCGCGGCGCCACTTTCGCGCCCGCTTCCGCCATGGTGCGATCGGAGCCGATTGCCCCGCATGTGGTTCGGGTCTCTGCGCAGCAACTCGCGCAAGCCAGGCCGTTAGCGGCGCCCCCGGTTCGCCCGACCGCCCAGACCATCGGCGTCAGCCGCCCGGTTTTGCAGCGGGTGAATCCCGTGGCCGCCCAGGCTGCGGCCAAACAGCCGCCGGCTCGTCCCGCTGCGCCCGGCCCCGCGGTTCGGCCGATGCCGCAGGCCGCACCCGGACGGCCGGCCACGGCCGTGGCGCGGCCGGCGCTGGTGCCTCATGGCGCTGCCAAGGCAGCGCCGGCTGGGGCGGCCCCGGCTGCGGCGGCCCGACCGCCCCAAGCTGCTCCCGCCGAGGCACCCAAACCTGCGAACGGGCCCCGCCCGCCGGCCGGTGCAGCTGCACCGAAGCCGAACGGCCTGCCGGCGCTGAAGGCTCCTGGCACCCCCGAGCCCAACACAGCTGCGCGCCCCGGCGCTCCGGGCCCCGCGATCGCGCCCAGGGCCGGGGGCCCCGCCCCAGCTCCGGCGGTTCCGCATCCGGGCGCCGCGCCGCCGGCAGCTCAACCGAGACCTGCCCCAGAGGTGCGGCCTCCGGCTGCTCCGGCTCCGCCGCGCCCTGCTGTTGCTCCGGCGAGTTCCGCCTCCGCCGTCACCCCACCTTGCGCCGACGCCGCGGGCCGCCGCGGAGCCGACAGCCCACGCAGCCCCGCCGCCAGCACCGCATCCGGCGCCGCCGCCTCGGCCGGCGGTTGAACCCGTCCCGCACGCGGCCCCGCCGCCGGCGCCGCACCCCGCACCGCCGCCTCGGCCGGCGGTTGAACCCGTCCCGCACGCGGCCCCGCCGCCGGCGCCGCACCCCGCACCGCCGCCTCGGCCAGCCGTGGAACCCGCGCCGCATCCAGCGCCGCGGCCGGCACCCCACCCGGCGCCGCCGCCTCGACCAGCCGTCCAACCCGCGCCGCACTTCGCCCCGCCGCCGGCCCCGCCGCCCCGGCCGGCAGCGCCGGCTCCTCGGCCGGCACCGCCGCCGCCGCCACCCCGGGCGGCGCCGCCACCACCCCGGCCGGCACCGCCCCCCCACCCGGCGGCGCCACCGAGGAGGTGCCCGCCAAACCAGCCTGCCTGCTGAACCGATCCGGGCTCGTTCCGCCTTACGGCGGGCGAGCCCGGCACTCTGCTAGGTTGCCGTCACGAGCCGTCGCGCGGCCGCGCAGACCTCCGAAGGCAGGCACGGCTTGGCTATGAACAGCACCGACCCGCTTGCCGACGAGCGTGGAACGGGATCCGGCCCGCCGGTCACGAAAATGCCTCGCAACTCGGGACGCGTGCTGCGCAGCCGTTCCAAGAGTGCCAACCCATCGAGCGTTCCCGGCAGCTGCATGTCAGTGATCAGCAGTGCCAGCGGGTCGGTCGGCTGAATCAAAGTCACAGCCTCGTCGCCGCTGCCGGCCTCGAGCACCGCAAACCCCGCATCCGACAGCGCTTCCACCAGGGTCAGGCGAATCAGGAACTCGTCCTCGACGACCAGGATGCGGGCGGACGCCATAGCCCCTGCTAATGGCGCGGTTACGCATCATGCAAGGCACGACTCCGTGTTGCAAAACGCCATGCGGTCCGGTCATCCAGCTTCCCTAGGCTGCGGTAAGCCGTTCCGCGATCAGGGCATGGGTGCGCAAGGCGAGGTGTCGACGCACTTTTTGCGTCGCGGTCAGCAACCCGTTCTCGATCGTGAACGGCCCGACCACAGCATGGCGGCGGATCCGTTCCGAGACCGCCAGTCGTTTGTTCACTTGCACCACGGCGGCGGCTACCGCGACGTCGTCCGCGCCCTCGGCAGGAACCACCAGAGCGGCGAGGCCCGGCCGGCCCTCACCGAACACCACGGCCTGGGCAATTGCCGGTTCGGCGACCAGCAAGCCCTCGATCCGCGCGGGTGCCACATTCTCGCCGCCCGAGAGCACGATCAGGTCGCGCTTGCGGTCGGTGATGCGCAGATTGCCGTCCGCCTCCAGCACGCCGATATCCCCGGTGTGCAACCAGCCGTCGCGCAGCACCGCGGCGGTGTCCTCGGGGCGGTTCCAGTACCCGTCCATGACCAGCTCGCCGCGCACCAGAATCTCGCCATCGTCGGCGATGCGAAGCTCCACGCCAGGCAGCGGCTTGCCCACCGTGTCGATCCGGGTCGCGTCCGGTGCATTGGCGGAAATGACCGGCCCGGCCTCGGTCTGCCCGTAGCCCTGCATCAACGCGATGCCGAGGCCCCGAAAAAATCGTCCCACTTCCGGCTCCAGCCGCGCGCCGCCGGACATGGCCGCGCGGAATCGTCCGCCGAAGCGGGCGCGGACCCGCTTTCGCACCGCTTGTTCCAGTGCCAGATCGACGAGCCGCTCCGCGTAACCGAGGCGCGCGCCTTCCGAGCGGCGGATGCCCAGTGCCACCGCGCGGTCGAACAGGGCGTGCCGCCAAGCCGGCCCGCGCGCCACCTGCGCCAGGATGCGGCCCCGAATCACATCAAGCACGCGCGGCACGACCGTCATGATGGTAGGCCGCACGGCGAGCATGTCGGCCGCCAAATGTTCCGCGCCGCGGGCGTATGCCACCTCGGTGCCGATGCTGAGCAGAAAGAACTGACCCGCAGTATGCTCGTAGCTGTGCGACAGCGGCAGGAAGGAGAGATAGGTCTCGCGCCGCATCCGTAGCGGTCGCATCAGTTCGAGGGCGCCGCGGCAATTGGCCAAAATGGCACGATGCGGCAGCATCACGCCCTTGGGCGCGCCGCCGGTTCCGGACGTGTAGATCAGGCAGGCCAGCGCAGAAGGCGGAATTTCTTCCGCCGTTCTTGCCACGTCATCGGCGGGTTGATCGGCACCGGCAACGACCTCGTCCCACGCCATGGCATGAGGCACCGCAGGTGCGCTCGGGTCCATGTGCACCAGCAGATCGAGGGGGCCGGCCTGGGCCACCTTTGCGGCCAGGGTGCGCGTGGACGCCACCGCGGCCCGGGCGCCGCTGTCGCGCAGCACGTGGGCGTGGTCGTCCACCGTGTTCGTCACGTACGCCGGCACCGGGACGGCGCCGATGGCCAGCAGCGCCGTCTCGGCGATCGGGAATTCGGGCCGGTTCTCGCTGGCGATCAGCACCCGCTCGCCGGCGTTGATCCCGGCCGCGCGAAACGAGCGCGCCGCCGCTGCGGCGAGCCGCCCAAAAGCGCCCCAGGTCATGGAGCGCCAGTCACCGTCGCGATAGAACCGCAGCATCGGCCGGTCCGGCCACTGGCGGGCACGGTCGAACATGAGGCAGGCGAGGTTGGGCCAGTCCGGGTAAGCGGCCGGGTAGCCGTCCTCCTCTCCCTCCCCCTGCGCCATTTCGCCCCGCCCCTTTGACGAAGTTCCGGCGCAGCTTACATCGTAAGAATTCCACGCATAGGACCGGCATGCCCGACGGACAGACCGCCGCATCTCTCGTCGACCCGATCGCCCGGAGCGACCTGCCGGAGTGGGACCTGACCGACCTGTTCCCCGCACCGGATAGTCCCGCGCTGGCGCGTACCCTGGACGATGCCGACCGCGACGCCCAGGCGTTCGCAGCGACGCATGCCGGTCGGCTTGCCGCCCTGTCAGGGTCGGAGCTCGCTTCGGTGCTGGAGCAGTATCAGTGCATCGAGGAATCGCTCGGGCGGGTGATGTCCTACGCGCAGCTTCTGTTCAGCGGCGACGGCACGGATGCGGCGATCGGCCGCTTCTATCAGTCCATGAGCGAGCGCGTCACGACCATCAGCAGCCGCCTGGTGTTCTTTTCGCTGGAGCTGAATCGCATCGACGACGCGGTGCTGGAGCAGAAGCTGGCCGATCCGGCGCTTGCGCGCTGGCGCCCCTGGCTGCGCGACCTGCGCGTGTTCCGCCCATACCAGCTCTCGGACGAGCTGGAGCGACTGCTGCACGAAAAGGAAGTGACGGGCCGCGCAGCATGGTCGCGCCTGTTCGACGAGACCGTGGCCGGCCTGCGCGTGCCGCTGGCCGCAGAGGAGCTGACGGTCAGTGCGGCGCTCAACAAGCTGTCCGATCCCGACCGCGCAGTGCGCGAGGCAGCAGCGCACGCAATCGGAACGGTGTTTTCCGATCATGTAAAGCTATTTGCGCTGACCACGAACATCTTGGCCAAGGACAAGGAGATCATCGACACATGGCGCGGCTATCCGCGTCCGGGCAGCTATCGCAACCGCAGCAACATGGTCGAGGACGAGGTGGTCGATGCGCTGGTGGACGCCGTCACGGCAGACTATCCGCGCTTGTCGCACCGCTACTACGCCCTGAAGGCGCGCTGGCTGGGGTTGGAGAAGTTGCAGCACTGGGACCGCAACGCGCCGTTGCCGGGCGATGACGACCGGGAGATTTCGTTTGCCGAGGCACGCGAGCGGGTGCTGACCTCCTACCGTGCGTTTTCGCCCGAGCTGGCCGATCTGGGTCAGAAATTCTTCGATCGGCCTTGGATCGACGCGCGGCTGCAGCCGGGAAAAGCCAGCGGCGCATTCGCGCACCCGACGGTGCCGTCCGCACATCCCTATTTGTTGCTGAACTATCATGGCCGCACGCGGGACGTAATGACCCTCGCGCACGAGCTGGGCCACGGCGTGCATCAGTTGCTGGCCGGCGCGCAGGGCTATTTGATGTCGTCCACACCCCTGACTCTGGCGGAGACGGCGAGCGTGTTCGGTGAGATGCTGACCTTCCGCGCGCTGCTGGACGCGGAGCAGGACAAGCGGCGCCGGCGGTTCATGCTGGCGGCGAAAGTCGAGGACATGCTGAACACGGTGGTGCGCCAGATCGCGTTCTACCGTTTCGAGACGCTGCTGCATGACGAGCGGCGCAGCGGCGAGCTGCTGCCCCAGCGGATCGGCGAGCTGTGGATGCAGGTGCAGACGGAGAGTCTTGGACCGGCGTTCGAGTTCGACCCGGAGTATCGCGTGTTCTGGTCCTACGTGCCGCATTTCGTGCATTCGCCGTTCTACGTGTATGCCTATGCGTTCGGCGACTGCCTGGTGAACGCGTTGTATGGCGTATTCCGCGCCGGCCATCCCGGTTTCCAGCAAAAGTACCTCAACATGCTGCGCGCCGGGGGCACCTTGCGCCATCGCGAACTGCTGGCGCCGTTCGGCCTCGATGCGTCCGATCCGGCATTCTGGCGGCGCGGACTCGATGTCATTTCCGGGTTCATTGACGAGCTGGAAGCCGCCGCCTGATGGCGCGCGAAGACCAGGCGACCATTTTGGGCGAACTGCGCCGCTTCGCCCGCACCTCGGGGGCGGTGGCGGGCATCGGGGCGCGCGTGGTCGGCAGCCGCGCGTTCGGCATCCGCGGCGACCGCGCGGCCCATGCAGAAGACCTGCGGGCCATTCTGGGCGGCCTGAAAGGCCCGCTGATGAAGGTGGCGCAATTCCTGTCCACGGTGCCGGACGCGCTGCCGGCGGAATACGCCGAGGAACTATCGCAGCTGCAGGCCAATGCGCCCGCCATGGGCTGGGCTTTCGTGCGCCGGCGAATGACCAGCGAACTCGGCCCGGACTGGGAGAGACGGTTCGCTCATTTCGGGCGCGAGGCGGCGGCCGCGGCGAGCTTGGGCCAGGTGCATCGCGCTCGCTTGCCGGACGGCACGGAGGTCGCGTGCAAGCTGCAGTATCCCGACATGGCGAGCACGGTCGACGCCGATCTGCGCCAGTTACGGATGGCGTTGGCAGTCTACCGGCGGATGGACAACACCATCCAGCAGGAAGACATCTACGAGGAACTGGCCGAGCGGCTGCGAGAAGAACTCGACTACCTGCGCGAGGCCTCGCACATGCGCCTTTACGGGCTGATGCTGGGCGGCGAGCCCAGCGTGCATGTTCCCATACCCATAGAGGGTTTTTCCACCCGCAGGCTGCTGACGATGGGCTGGCTGGACGGGCGCGCGGTGATGGCGCGGTTGGCCGAGAGTCCGCCGCTGGAGGAGCGCAACCGCATCGCCGAGGCGCTATTTCGGGCGTGGTATGTGCCGCTATATCGCTATGGCGTAATCCACGGCGACCCGCATCTGGGCAACTACCAGGTGCGCCAGGACGGCAGCGTGAACCTGTTCGATTTCGGCGTGGTTCGCGTGTTTCAGCCGAAATTCATCCAGGGCGTGATCGACCTTTTCCATGCAGTGCGCGACAACAACGACGCGCAGGCTCTCCACGCCTATGAGAGCTGGGGATTTGCCGACATCACGCCCGAAAAAATGGACGTGCTGAACGAGTGGGCGCGGTTCCTGTACGAGCCGCTGCTGCAAGACCGGGTGCGCCGGATCCAGGAGACCAATGATCCGCAATACGGCCGTGCGGTGGCCGAGCGGGTGCATGCCGGACTGCAGCGCGTAGGCGGCGTGCGCCCGCCGCGCGAATTCGTATTGATGGACCGGAGCGCCATCGGGTTGGGCAGCGTGTTCCTGCGACTGGGGGCGGAGCTGAACTGGTCGCGCATGTTCCACGAGCTGATCGCAGATTTCGATGCGGGTGCGTTGCTGGCCAGACAGGCCGCGGCACTGGCCAAGGCCGGAGTGCCGGCAAGGGCGGGTCGCTAAGCCAGTCGGGGAGGCCTACAGTTGCCGGACCCGCAGCGTGGTCAACATCCGCTCTTCGGACTCGTCCTTCAAGTGGACTCCCGAGATGCGACGAGAACGCATCTGACGCAGCAGGAAGACCAGCTTGAACGCCGCGTCGACATAGCCCACGCCCTCCGGGCGGATGTTCGAAACGCAGTTACGCTCCGCATCCGTAATCGGCCGATCGGGTTGCCACGTAAGGTACGCGCCCATGCTGTCGGCTGACGACAGGCCGGGACGCTCACCGATCAGCATCATAACGGCACTTGCCCCCAGTTGCGCGGCAACAGCGTCGCCGACCGCCACCCGCCCCTGATGGACCAGCACCAACGGCGCGATCCGCCAGTCCTCGGCCCGTAATGCCGGCAGCGTTGCCGCCAGGGTCGGTACGGCATGGGTCTGCACGGCGCGGGCCGACAATCCGTCCGCCACGACCACTGCCAGATCGTATTCGCCCGCGTGCGGGGCCAGCACCGCACGCGCTTCGGGACCGAGGCAGCGGCCGAGATCGGGACGCAGCAGAAAGATTTTCCGGTCCTGGGCTGCGCTATGTACCACCAGCACTTGCTGAATGTGCGCTCGAGCACCGTGAGATAGGCGCACGTCGTCCAGAGTGTCATGGACCGCATCGCGAGCCCGAGCGTGTGCCAGACGAAAGTCCAGCGACGGCCCGGTGGCTATCGAGGCGCCGCTCCGTTCCAGCCCGATCCGCGCGGCCGTCAGCGTGCGCAAACGGCCCCATGGGCTCGGAACCGCCGCAGGCGCGGAGAATGCAGCCGTGCCGGGCGGCGCCTGGTCCGTCTGGTCCGTCTGGTCCGGACAGGTCACTGCCTGCGCACCTCAGGCCGCAGGCAGCAAGTACCGGAATTGGCTCGGCAACTCGCGAGGGCGGATCCGGCCAACCCGATCCATCAGGCCCTGCTGTTGCAGCCAAAGCTCAAACTCCGGCGCCGGCCGTCGCCCGAACAGGTCCCGCATGGCCAGCGCATCATGAAACGACGTGCTCTGGTAGCCGAGCATGATGTCGTCGGCGCCCGGAACCCCCATGATGAAATTGACACCGGCAGCCACCAGCAGCGCCAGCAGCGCGTCCATATCGTCCTGATCCGCTTCAGCATGGTTGGTGTAGCAGACGTCGCAACCCATCGGCACGCCGAGAAGCTTGCCGCAGAAATGGTCTTCCAGGCCCGGCGCGGATGATCTGCTTGCCATTGAACAGATATTCGGGCCCGATGAAGCCCACGACCGTGTTCACCAGAAACGGCCGGAACCGTCGCGCCACGGCGTAGGCCCGCGCCTCCAGCGTCTGCTGGTCCACTCCGTGGTGGGCATTGGCGGAGAGCGAGCTACCCTGCCCGGTCTCGAAATACATCACGTTGCTGCCGACGGTGCCGCGCCTCAATGAAAGGGC
This sequence comes from uncultured Pseudomonadota bacterium, assembly GCA_963822705.1. GTDB lineage: Bacteria > Pseudomonadota > Alphaproteobacteria > Acetobacterales > Acetobacteraceae > CAVRQM01. Next base: position 33,077 of record CAWGIX010000013.1, on the reverse strand, counting down.
CGCCGCTTCGGCTTCGGCCAGCAGCGAAAGATCGAAGCCGAAACTGCGGTTGGTCGCCTCCGTCCCGCCGATCGATTGAAACACCAAATCCACGGGCGAGCCGTTGCGGATCAGATCGAGCGTGGTGCTGACATGGGTGAGCACACAGCTTTGAGTTGGGATTTCCAGTTCCTGCCGCACTTCGTCCAGCAGGCACAGCAAGGCGTGGCTGCGCCCGGGACTGTCGGTTGCCGGATTGATGCCGATAGTCGCGTCGCCGGAGCCCAGGAGCAGGCCGTCCAGGATGCTCGCGGCAATGCCCCGAGGGTCGTCCGTAGGGTGGTTGGGTTGCAGGCGTGTGGACAGACGGCCCGGCAGCCCGACCGTGGTTCGAAACCCGGTGATGACATGGCATTTCGCCGCCATCACCATCAGATCCTGAAGGCGGCTGATCTTGCTAACCGCCGCCGCCATTTCCGGGGTTATGCCGGGCGCGACGGCGGCCAAAACCGCGGCGGTAGCCGCGTCGGACAGCAGCCAGTCGCGCAGGCCCCCAACCGTCAGATGGGAAACTGTTGCAAACGCAGCCCGGTCGTGGGTGTCGACGATCAGCCGGGTTACTTCGTCGGCCTCATACGGCACGACCTGCTCGTCGAGAAAGCTGCGGAGAGGCAGATCTGCAAGCGCGAACTGTGCTGCGACCCGCGCCTCTTCCGACTCTGCGGCAATGCCCGCCAGCAGGTCGCCGCTGCGTGGTGGCGACGCCTGCGCCATGAGTGTCGCGAGGTCGGCAAAGCGGTAACGCTTGCCTCCAACCGTGGCGGCATACATCCGCGGTCTACTTCATCCGCTAGCCGGGCTGAGCCCCGCCGCCATGGTCGAGGCGGCAGCGATCGCCGGATTGATGGAGAGCCATATGCTGAGCCACATTTTCACCGGCATCGTGGTAGCGCCGGGACCAATCATGAACAGCGCGACGATACCTTCCCGATGATGCCATGAAGGCGAACAGGGCGCCAGCGAGCAGTCAGGGCGGATGATCGGCAGCGTAATGGGTCCCGTAGACTCCCAACAAGTGCGGAAAGCCGTATATCTGACCCCATGATCCTAGTCGGGCAATACGATTCGCCCTACGTCCGCCGGGTGGCGGTGTCGCTGCGGGTTTTGGGCTTTGCGTACGAACACGACACGCGGTCGGTGTTCGGGGACTTTGATGCGATGCGCCGGGTCAACCCGCTAGGCCGCATCCCCTCGCTCGTGCTCGACAGCGGTGAGACCCTGATCGATTCCGCTGCCATCCTGGACTGGCTCGACCAATTTGTTGGCCCCGATCGAGCTCTCGTTCCGGTGGCTGGACCGGAGCGTTGGCGCGCTCTGCGCCGCATCGCCCTGGCCACGGGGGCGATCGACAAAGCCGGCGCGGCCACTTACGAACGCCTCATCCGGCCTTCGGCTTTGCGCTGGCCGGACTGGATCGAGCGCTGCCGCACCCAGGCCAGAGGTGCCATCGAAGCCCTCGCCGCCGAGTCCTGGCAGTTGGCCGCTCCGCTGGACCAGGCACGAATCACGACCGCCTGCATGGTTCGCTACGTGCGCATGGTCGATCCCGATCTCATTCCGGCTGGTAGCTACCTCCAGCTCGAGGCGCTCTCCCATGGCTGCGAGGTGCTGCCGGAATTCGAGGCAACATATCCGGCGGAATATGCGGTGCCGCGAGGTCACTGAATTATCCCGGTCTGCCGGGATCGTGGAAAGGAATGACGGCGATGGCGTCGGACGATGTGCCCAGGATCACCCGCGAGCGCATCGCCGCGACGGATCGCGTGATCCGTGGCTATATCCGGCGCACGCCCTTGGTTGCCGCGGAGGCTGCGGAGTTTGGGCTTTCCGGGGCTCGGCTGCTGTTCAAGCTTGAACAGCTGCAGCATTCCGGCTCGTTCAAGGCACGCGGCGCCTTCGCCAACCTCTTGTTGCGCGACCTGCCGGCGGCGGGCGTGGTCGCGGCTCCGGGGGCAATCACGGGGCGGCCGTCGCCTACGCCGCACAGCGGTTGGGCGTTCCCGCTGCCATTTTCGTCCCCGAAATCACCCCGTCGGCGAAAGCGGATCGCATCCGGGCCTATGGCGCGGCGCTTGTGGTCGCTGGCAAGCACTATGCCGACGCGCTCGCCGCGAGCGAGATGCAGGTGGCACGGACCGGCGCGCTGGCGATCCACGCCTATGACCAGGAGGAGACGCTGCTCGGCCAGGGCACCATCGGCCTGGAGCTCGAGGCGGACGCACCGGACAAGATCGACACGCTGCTGGTCGCGGTCGGCGGCGGAGGGCTGATCGGCGGCATCGCGGGCTGGTATGCGGGCAGAATCAAGGTCGTGCCGGTGGAGCCCGAGGGGGCCCCGACGCTGCACGCGGCGCTCGCGGCGGGCCGGCCAGTGGATGCCCCGGCGGGCGGCATCGCCGCGGACAGCCTCGCGCCCCGGCGCGTCGGCGGGCTGATGTTCCCGATCGCCCGCGATTATGCCTCCGACGTCGTGCTGGTGTCGGACGCCGACATTCTGCGGGCACAGGAGGCGTTGTGGTCGGGGCTGCGCGTCGTGGCTGAACCCGGCGGGGCGGCGGCGTTCGCGGCACTGCTCTCGGGCCGCTATCGGCCGGACGCGAGCGAGCGCGTTGCCGTGCTGGTGTGCGGCGCCAACACCGCCGCCGTTCGGTTCGATCCGTAGAAGAGGCCCGCGGTGGCGGGCGGCGGCGGCCGCTTGTAGCGTGCCGGCATGACGCAAACGATCGACACCGACGTGGCCATCGTCGGCGCCGGCCCCGTGGGCCTGTTCGCCGCGTTCGAGTGCGGGATGTTGAAACTCTCCAGCGTGCTGATCGACGCGCTGGGTGAAGTGGGCGGCCAATGCACCGCGCTGTACCCTGAAAAACCGATCTATGACATCCCGGCCCACCCGACGATCGAGGCAGGCGACTTGGTGGCGCAGCTGGAACGGCAAATCGCGCCGTTCTCGCCGCTGCGCCTGCTGGGCCGCCGGGTGGATGCGCTGCAGGGTGCAGCCGGCGCGTTCGCCGTGCGCACCGACCAGGGCGACGTGGTGCGCGCCCGCACGGTGGTGATCGCCGCCGGGTCCGGCGCTTTTGGCCCGAACCGGCCGCCGCTGGAGGGGCTGGCGGCCTACGAGGCGACCGGATGCGTGCAGTATTTCGTGCGCCGCCGCGACTTGCTGCACGGCAAGCGGGTGGTGATCGCCGGCGGCGGCGATTCTGCCGTGGACTGGGCGCTGGCCCTGCGCGGCGTGGCGGCCCGCATCTTCGTCGTGCACCGCCGGGCGAAATTCCGCGCCGCCCCCGGGGCCGCCGCGCAACTGGAGGCCGCGGCGGCGGCGGGCGAAATAGAAATGGTCATCCCGTGCCAACTGGCCGAGCTGCACGGCGACGCCGGGCGGCTGGAGGCGGTGACGGTGGCGGACCTGGACGGCGTCACGCGGCGACTGCCGGCGGACGTAGTGCTGGCGTTCTTCGGGCTGTCCATGGATTTGGGGCCGATCGCCGGCTGGGGTTTGGACCTGGAACGCCAGCATGTGCGCGTCGCGCCGGCGACGTGCGAAACCAGCGTTCCCGGCATTTTTGCCATCGGCGACGTGGCGATTTATCCAGGAAAGCTCAAATTGATTCTACAAGGATTTTCCGAAGCCGCGATGGCGGCCCATGCCATCTTTCCGATCGCACGACCGGATACGGCCCTGCATTTCGAATACTCCACGACCAAGGGGGTTCCTGCGCTGCCTTAGTCCCTCACCCCCGTTCGATCCCGAGGCGTCGCACGGGCTGGCGGGCCCGCAGAGAAATTGGGAAATATTTAGCGATTTGGTCCCTGTTTGTGTAGCGGAGCTTCCATCGTCTCCGTTCGTCGTGGCCCAGAACCACTGCGGTACGGCACAGCTAGCTGGTGATGTGGTATGGGTCACAGGGCTCGCCTGAGAATCGAAACTCGCCTCGGGATGGAGCGCTGCCAAGTTGCGGAGAACCGCTGATGCTTGATTTCACCAGCCGGCTAACCTACGGCAGCGCGGTCAGCTATGTCGCATGGCGCACGACCGGTCGCAAACGTCCAGTCGTGCTCAAATTGAAGACGGGGCCGAGGTTTGAACTCCGCGAGGAAAAAAACAATGATTACGGCGTCGCCTGGGAAGTTTTTGTCCACGATTTTTACAACTGACCGGGGACAGCTGAAACCGAGCGACGTGAGGCTCGTTGCCGATCTGGGCGCGAATGTTGGGTTTTCGGTTCTCCGCTTCATTCATCAGTACCCGTCATGCCGGGTCATCGCGTTTGAACCCCATCCGGCGCACGCCGCCCAACTCATACGCAACCTTGCTCTCGATGGAAGCCGTGAGCGGGTAGAGGTTTACGTGAAAGGAGCAGGAGCAACGGGGCGCCTGATGAGACTTACGGATGCCAAGTCAGGGTCGTCCCTTACTGACCGGATTGCCACAGACACGCTGCCCGTGGAGGTAGTTGACGTATTTCCAATCCTTCATGGCAAGCGCATCGATCTGCTGAAGATGGACATGGAGGGAGGCGAGTACCAGATACTTGCCGACGAACGATTTCCGACGCTGGACGTCGGTGCGATCGTGATGGAATGGCATTCACGTGGCCGCGAGATTGACGACAAAGACTGGTGCGAACAGCGGCTCCAGGGCCTGGGCTTCACGATCGAGGAGATTTTTTCGGGGACAGACCTCGGAATGTTTTGGGCGAGGCGCTGAAGAGCGCGCCGCCCTGGATTTTTGCCTCCAACCTGTCCACATCCGGCGCATGAAACGCCGCACTTTTGTCCTCGCCTGGCTGCTCGCCGTTCCCGCGACCTCTCTGGCCCAGCCATTCACCCCAACCCGCCAGGATCAAGCCGACCTCGCGCGCATAGAGGCCTATCTCAACAGCTTGCGCACCTTGAAAGCGCGGTTCTTGCAAGTGGCCCCGGACGGCAGCACCTCGTCGGGCACGGCCTGGTTGGAGCGGCCTGGGCGCATGCGGTTTCAATACGAGCCGCCTTCGCCGGTGCTGCTGGTGGCGGGGCACGGCCTGGTCGTGTTCTATGACCGCCAACTGAAGCAGACGACCAACATCCCGCTCGGCTCGACCCCGCTCGGCATCCTGCTACGCGACAATTTCACCCTGAGCGGCGACGTGCGCGTGGTGGGCATGCAGCGCCAGCCGGGGCAGATCCAGGTGACCTTGTTGCGGACCGCCTCACCGGGGGACGGCACGCTCACGTTGATCTTCTCCGACCCGCCGCTGGCGTTGCGACAATGGGTGGTGGTGGACGCGCAGCGGCAGGAGACGCGGGTCACCCTGTTCGACGTGCAACTGGGCGGCACGTTCGATCAGGACATGTTCACCTTCATCGACCCGAAATTCCTGCCCAACGGCAACAAAATGTATCAGTAGGGATTTTCGCTGCAATGCAGCAGAAAATCCTTTCATCGTTCTGCCATGATGCGGCATTATGCAAGCGCCATGCTCAAGCCCCTGATAGGGATTTCGTGCTGCTCAAAGCCCTTCGGCGCGTTTGCCACGCCGAACCACGCGGCCGCGGACACTTATGTGCAAGCTGTGGACCGGGTGGTAGGCGCCGCTCCGGTGCTGTTGCCGGCCAGCGGCTCCGCCTGCGACCCGGACGTGCTGCTGCCGCGGCTGGACGGGGTGATCTTTACCGGCAGCCGCTCCAACGTGCAGCCCTGCCTGTATGGGGGTCCGGCGCACTGTGAGGGGACGCCGGAAGACCCCGCGCGGGATGCCGCCACCCTGCCGCTGCTGCGCGCGGCTGTGGCCCGCGGCGTGCCGGTGCTGGCGATCTGCCGCGGGTTGCAGGAGATGAACGTGGCGTTCGGCGGCACCCTGCATCAGCGGTTGCAGGACCTGCCGGGCCGACTCGACCATTCCACGCCGATGCAGGCCAATGCCGGGGTGCGGATCGGCAAGGCGCATACGGTGCGGGTGGTGGCGGGTGGCTGGCTGCACCGCATCGCCCAGGCCCGCGAGATCCCGGTCAACTCGCTGCATAACCAGGGGATCGACCGGCTGGGGGCCGGGTTGGTGGTGGAGGGCGAGGCGCCGGACGGGGTGATGGAGGCGATCCGCGTCGCCGCCGCACCGGGATTTGCGGTCGGCGTGCAATGGCATCCCGAATACGATTTTGAAGCCGACGCGGTGTCGCGCCGGATTTTTGAGGCGTTCGGCGTGGCGGTGAAGGCGTATGCCCATCCGGCGGGGCGGATGGCGGCGGATTAAGGCGAGGCTACGCCCCGCCGGGCGGCTACTGCTGGAGCCGCGTTATGCGGTAAACTCCCGCCAAGCTTATCCGAAACCGATGCTGCCTAGTACCAGATCTCCGCCGGGGATGGGCAGCGGCTGCTCCGGCCAGCTGCCGTGCCTCCGAACGCGCACAAGGCTGGTATGCGTCTCAGGCGCCCTCTAGTCTCCGCTCCGACGGCGCGACGATCCGGCCCCAGGGCCGGCGACATGCCGGTCGCAAAAGCAAGGGGAGCAGACCATGATCAAATGCGGAGTGCGGGCAGCCGCGGGCGCGCTGTTGGCCCTGCTGTGGGGGTTCGCCCCGCATGCCTGGGCGCAGGGCGAGGTGAAAAGCCCGACGCTGGATGCGATAAAACAACGCGGGCAGCTGATCTGCGGCATCGATACCGGCATACCGGGTACGCCTTCCAGAACGCCGCGGGCGACTGGCAGGGACTCGATGTGGCCTATTGCCGCGCCATCGCCGACGCCGTGCTGGGCTCGCCCGACCAAGATAAAGTTCATCGGCACGACCTCGAAAGTGCGGTTCTCGGTGCTGAAATCGGGCGAGATCGACGTGCTGATCCGCGACTCCGAACACAGCTTCAAGCGCAACACCGACCTCGGCCTCGACGAGCCCGCAGTGAATTTCTTCACCGGCCAGACGTTCATGGTGAAGAAAAGTCTTGGCGTGCAGCACCTGAAAGAGCTGAACGGCGCCACGATCTGCCTGCTGACCGGCACCACGCTGGAGACGAATATCGCCGACTACAACCGCGCCAACAACATCAAGATCAACACGCTGCTGTTCGAGCGCCCCGAAGAGGCATTCGCCGCCGCCGACGCGGGACGCTGCGACGGGTATACCGATGACGGCGGCTCAGTCGCCGCCGCACGCTCGACGATGAAGAAGCCGGACGACTGGATGTTCGTGCCAGAAACGATTGGCGGGTTGGAGCCGCTCGGCTCGTTCACGCGCCAGGGCGACGAGGCGTGGACGCGGCTGGTGAAATGGGTGCATTTCGCCATGCTCGAGGCGGAGGTGCTGGGCATCACCAAAGCCAATGCCATGGACAAGGAAAAGGCCCCGACAGATCCCGACGTGCGGCGCTACTTCGGCGTCGAAGGCGATTTCGGCAAATTGCTGGGGGTGGACAACGGCTGGTCCGGGCGCATCGTAAAGGACATCGGCAATTACGGCGAGGTCTACGAGGCCACCTTTGGCCAGGGCGGATTGGGATTGCCGCGCGGCATGAACGATCTGTACGACAAAGGCGGGCTGCAGACGTTGCCGACATGGCATTGACGCAGCCGGCCTGACGGTTCGCAGATGGTCGTAAGACCGTCCGCGCGCGCCCGCGCCGGGCAATGGGTGCTGTTGCTTGGCGTGCTGGCGGTCGCCTGGTATCTCGGCTCGATCGCGTCGGAGAATCTCGACCGGCGCAACATGGGGTTCGGCTTCGGCTTTTTGGGCGACCGGGCCAATTTCGATATCCCCTTCCACCTGCTGGCCTGGCGCGACGAGGATACCTACGCGCGCGCGCTCCTCGTGTGCACGGCGAACACGCTGCTGGTCTCGGCGATGGCCATCGTCGCGGCGACGTTTTTGGGGCTGGTGGTCGGTGTCATGCGGCTCTCCGGCAATTTTCTGGTGCGCAACATTCCGCTCGGCTTCATCGAGCTGGTGCGCAACACGCCGCAGCTGCTGCAGATCATTTTCTGGTATGTCGCGGTGCTGCAAACCTTGCCGCCGCCGCGCTTCAGCATCAGGCTTGCCGGGCGGCTTTCTGCTGAACATCCGCGGTCTCTATCTGCCGAACGTCTTGATGGCGCCGCGCGCGTCGTGGCTGCTGCCATTGGCGGCGGCGTTGCTGGTGGCCACCCCGATCGCGGGGCGCCTACCCTGGCGGGGCGCCCGGCTCGGCCGCGTGCCCTGCTGCTGCCGGGGCTTTCCGGCGCGCTCTTCATTTGCAGCATCGCCGAGGTGCAGCGGCCCGCCTTGCGCGGCTTCAACATCGCCGGCGGTACGCAGGTACCTCCGGAACTGGTGGCGCTCTGGGCGGGGTTGTCGATCTACGGTGCCGCATTCATTGCCGAAATCGTCCGCGCCGCCATCCTGTCCGTGCACAAGGGCCAGCGCGAGGCCGCACTCAGTCTCGGGCTGCGGCCGCGTCATGTGCTCGCGAAGGTGGTGCTGCCGCAGGCGCTGCGCGTGATGGTGCCGCCGCTGACGAGCCAGTATGTGAATATCATCAAGAGCAGCTCGCTCGGCGCGGCGGTGGCCTATCCGGAACTGTTCCAGATTTTTGCCGGAACCGTGCTGAACCAGTCGGGCCGCGAGCTGGAGACGATCTTCATCCTGATGGCGATTTTCCTGGCCATCAATCTGGCCGCGTCCGCCTTCATGAACTGGTACAACCGGCACGTCGCCCTGGTGGGTCGCTGATGGCGGTCCCCGTCGCACTGCCCATGCCGCAGCCCGGGGCCGGGGATTTCGTGCCCGACAGTGCCGCCGCCCCGGCTGCGCCGGGCTGCCGACTGGGCGCGACGCAACCTGTTCGGCAGCAAACTGGACTTTTTGCTCACGCTGGCGGTGCTGGGCTTTCTCGCACTCGTCGTGCCGCCGTTGTTTCGCTGGGCCGTCGTCAATGCGAGCGTATCAGGGGTCTCGCGCGCGGCTTGCGGGCCGGACGGCGCATGCTGGACGTTCATCCGGGTGCGGCTTGCCGCTGTTCTTCTTCGGCCATTATCCTGCCTCCGAGCGCTGGCGCGTCGGCTTGGCCGCGCTGCTGCTTGCGGTTTTTGCCTGGCCCGCGATGCGCGCGCGGACGCGCCGCCGCTGGCTGTGGCTGGCGCTGCTGCTGATCGTGTTCCCGCTCCTGGCTTGGGTGTTGCTGGTCGGCGGCGTGGCTGGCCTGGCATTCGTCGACACGTCCGCGTGGGGCGGGCTCATGCTTGACGTGGTGATCTCCTTCGTCACCGTGGCGGGCTCGCTGCCGCTGGGCGTGCTGCTGGCGCTCGGGCGCCAGTCGCGCCTGCCGGTGGTGCGCATGCTGTCGGTCGGCTTCATCGAGTTGTGGCGCGGCGTGCCGCTGCTGACCGTGCTGTTCATGTCCGCGGTCATGGTGCCGCTGTTCTTGCCAAATGGCGTTAGCGTCGACCGCCTGCTGCGGGCCATGATCGCGCTGGTGCTGTTCAACGCCGCCTACATGGCCGAGGTGGTCCGCGGCGGCCTGCAGGGCGTGCCGGAGGGGCAGCAGGAGGCGGCGTATTCGCTGGGCCTGCATTGGGGCCAGGTCCAGGCGTTCGTGGTATTGCCGCAAGCGCTGCGCATCGTCGTGCCGGCGATTGTCAATACGATCGTGGACCTGTTCAAGGACACCACCCTTGTAACGATCATCGGCCTGTCGGACCTGCTGGGTGCGGTGAACCAGGCCCTCAAAGACCCCGCATGGTTGGGGTTCGCCCCTGAGGGCTATATGTTCGCGGCTTGTGTGTTCTTCGTGTGCTGCTTTGCCATGTCCGCCTACGGCCGCAGTTTTGAGCGCCGGCTCGCCCGCTCGGCCTAGTTTTGGCGAGGAGCTGGCGGGGCGGCGCGGTAGAGTTCTGCCAACGGCAGCGGAAGGCGCTCATGCCGACAGTGTAGCACGCCGGCATGGGGGCTTACAGCGCTTGGCCTGTTTGCTCGCGCATGCCAATGGTCGGGACGTTTTCTGGAGTGTGCGCAAGATGCCCGACACTGTGATCCCGCCGCCGCCTGTCGTGACCGTGCCCGTGCAGGGCGGGGGATGCTTTCCGGTGCGTCGGGTATTCTGCGTCGGGCGCAACTACGCCGAGCATGTGCGCGAGATGGGCGGCGATATGCGCGAGCCGCCGTTTTTCTTCACCAAACCGGCAGACGCGCTGGTGCCCGGCGGCGCGGATATGCCGTACCCGACAAAGACCGCGGATCTGCACTACGAAATGGAGCTCGTGGTGGCGATCGGCGAAGGCGGGGAAGACATTTCTGTTGAAGGAGCGCTGGCCCATGTGTGGGGATACGGCGCGGGGCTCGATATGACCCGGCGCGACCTGCAGGCCGCCGCCAAGAAGGCCGGCAAGCCCTGGGATATGGCGAAAGGCTTCGACCACTCCGCCCCGATCGGCGACCTCGTGCCCGCCGCCCATCTGCCCGATCCGACACACGGGCGCATTATGCTGCGCGTGAACAGCACGGTGCGGCAGTCGTCCGACCTGTCCAAAATGATCTGGAGCGTGGCGGAGACCGTTTCCTACCTATCTGGCCTGGTGCGCCTGGCACCGGGCGACCTGATTTTCTCCGGGACGCCCGAGGGCGTGGCGGCCGTGGTGCGCGGCGACCTCCTCGAGGGAGAGGTCGAAGGGGTCGGGACTGTGCACACGCGGATCGTCTAACCTGACCAAAAAGACCATCCGATGGCATATCGGCGGCATGAGCCAGCACAGGCGTCGTTCGCCTTGACGGCCCGGCCCGGGTTGCCGTTCTCTGGGACATGCAAGCCGACCAAGCCTCGCCCGACATCGCCGCCGGGCGCCTCGACGCGGCGGCCCTGGCCCGCAATTTCGCCGACATCTCCCCGCCGCTGACCCGCGACCAAGCCGTCGTGGAGGCCAATCGCTGCTATTTTTGCCACGACGCCCCCTGTATCGAAGCCTGTCCCACCCGCATCGACATTCCGGGGTTCATCCGCAAGATCGGCTCCGGCAATCTGCGCGGGTCGGCGCTCCGCATTTTGGAGGCCAACATTTTTGGCGGCACCTGTGCCCGCGTGTGCCCCACCGAAATTCTGTGCGAGGGCGCTTGCGTGCGCATGGCCGAAGAGGGCCGGCCGGTGCAGATCGGCGCACTGCAGCGCCATGCCACCGACTGGCTCATGGAACGCGAACCCACCCCGTTCGCCCGCGCGCCCGCGACGGGCAAGCGCATCGCCGTGGTGGGCGCCGGACCGGCCGGGTTTTCCACTGCGCACCGCCTGGCACGCTACGGCCATGACGTGACGGTGTTCGATGCGCGGGAAAAACCCGGCGGGCTCAACGAATACGGCATCGCCGCCTACAAACTGGCCGACGATTTTGCCCAGCGTGAGCTAGCCTGGCTGATGGCCATCGGCGGCATTGCAGTGCGCCACGGCACCTTCGGCGTCGATATCGGGCTTGATGAGCTGCGGCAAAATTTCGATGCGGTGTTTCTGGGCGTCGGGCTGGCCGGCGTGCGCACGCTGGGTATCGATGGAGAAACGCTGAACGGCGTGCGCGACGCCGTGGATTTCATTGCCGAGTTGCGGCAGGCCGACAAGCGGGCGCTGCCGATCGGACGCCGCGTGGTGGTGATTGGCGGCGGCAATACCGCCATCGACGCGGCCACGCAATCCAAGCGGCTCGGCGCCGAACTGGTGACGATGGTGTACCGGCGTGGGCCCGACAGCATGACCGCGACCGGCGCCGAGCAGGAATGGGCGCAGAGCAATGGCGTGCTGATCCGCCACTGGCTGACACCGCTGCGGCTGCTGGGCGAAGCCGGTCGCGTAACCGGTGTCGAGTTTGCCCGAACCCGGCCGGACAATGCGGGGCGCCCGGTTCCGGCCGGCGGCACGGTGGTGCTGAAGGCCGACATGGTGCTGAAGGCGGTGGGGCAGGTTTTTGCTCCGTTCGCGCAGGCACTGGTGCAGGGTGGCCGCATCGCAGTGGATGCCGAACGCCGCACGCCAACTCCAGGAGTTTGGGCAGGCGGCGATTGCATCGTCGGTCCAGACCTGACCGTCGCTGCGGTGCAGGACGGGAAGATCGCGGCGGAATCGATCCATCGCGCGCTGATGGGTGGTGAAAGACATGGCTGACCTTGCCACGAATTTTGCCGGCATAAGCTCGCCCAATCCGTTCTGGCTCGCCTCCGCGCCGCCGACCGACAAGGCGTATAACGTGGTGCGGGCGTTCGAGGCCGGCTGGGGCGGGGCGGTGTGGAAAACGCTGGGCGAGGACCCGCCGATCGTGAACGTGTGCAGCCGCTATGGCGCCGTCAGCCACGGCGGCGTGCGCATGGCGGGGTTCAACAACATCGAGCTGATCACCGACCGGCCGCTGGACGTGAATTTGCGCGAGATCGCGCAGGTGAAGCGGGACTGGCCCGACCGGGCGCTGGTGGTCAGCCTGATGGTGCCGTGCACGGAGCAGGCCTGGAGAGCGATCCTGCCGCTGGTCGAAGACACCGGTTGCGACGGCATCGAGCTGAATTTCGGCTGTCCGCACGGCATGAGCGAGCGCAACATGGGCTCGGCCGTGGGCCAAGTGCCGGAATACGTGCGAGATGGTCACCGCGCTGGTGCAAGCAGTATTCCCGGTTGCCGGTGCTGGTGAAACTGACGCCCAACATCACCAACATTCTGGCACCCGCGCAGGCGGCGAAGCGCGGCGGGGCGGATGGCGTGTCGCTGATCAACACGTTGCAGTCGATCACCGGGGTTGACCTCGACGCCATGGCGCCGGAACCGGTAGTGGACGGGCAAGGCACGCACGGCGGCTATTGCGGTCCAGCCGTGAAACCGATTGCCTTGCGCATGGTGGCGCGACATCGCCCGCGATCCCGAGTGCGCCGGATTGCCGATCTCCGGCATCGGCGGCATTTCCGGCTGGCGCGACGCGGCCGAGTTCGTGGCCATGGGCGCGGGAACGGTGCAGGTCTGCACCGCAGCGATGCATCGCGGGTTCCGCATCGTCGACGACATGATCGATGGCCTGTCCAACTGGATGGACGAAAAGGGCTTTGGCACGCTGGACGATTTCCGCAGTCGGGCGGTGCGCAACTACGTGCATTGGGGCGACTTGAATCTCGCCTACGTCACCAAGGCCCGCATCGACCAGGATTTGTGCATCAAATGCGGCCTGTGCCACATCGCCTGCGAGGACACCTCGCACCAGGCGATTGCCGCCCTGCGGATCGACGGAGCGCGGCGGTACGAGGTGATCGACGCGGAGTGCGTCGGCTGCAATCTGTGTGCGCATGTCTGCCCGGTGGAGCGCTGCATCACCATGGTGGCGATGCCGGCGACCGGCCGCATGACTTGGCAGGAGCATCCGAACAACCCGCTGCGGATCGCCGCGGAGTGACGGCATCCATTGCAAAAAACGTAGCGGTCGACGGCGACCGGCTGTGGGCCACTATCATGGAGACCGCTGCAATCGGCGCCACGCAAAAGGGCGGCATCTGCCGGCTCACGCTGACCGATCTTGACCGGCAAGTACGCGACTGGTTCGTGGCGCGGTGCACCGAGGCCGGCTGCACCGTATCGGTCGACGACATGGGCAACATCTTTGCCCGCCGGCCGGGACGCAATCCTGCGCTCCCGCCCATCGCCATTGGTAGCCACCTGGACACGCAGCCGACCGGCGGTAAATACGATGGCGTGATCGGCGTGCTCTCCGGACTGGAAATCCTGCGCACGCTCAACGATCTGGGCATCGAGACCGAGGCGCCGTTGGAAGTGGTCGACTGGACCAACGAGGAAGGCAGCCGGTTCGCGCCCGCCATGTTGGCTTCTGGCGTCTTTGCGGGCGTGTTCGACCGCGCCTTCGCCGACATTCGCGCGGATCGCGAAGGCAGAAAATTTGGCGACGAGCTGGAACGCATCGGCTACCGCGGCACCGAGCCGTGTGGGGTGCGAAAAAAATTGGGGGCGCATTTTGAGCTCCACATCGAGCAGGGCCCTATCCTGGAGGTGGAAGAGAAAGTGATCGGCATCGTCACCGGCGTGCAGGGCATGCGCTGGTACGAGGTGACCGTCACCGGTGCGGAGGCGCATGCGGGGTCCACGCCGATGGGGCTTCGCCACGATGCGCTGCTGGCGGCGTCGCGCATGGTAGCCGCGGTGCATGCGGCGGCGATGGCGCACGCGCCCGACGCGGTGGGCACGGTGGGGCTGATCGAGAGCCATCCCAACAGTCGCAACGTGATCCCGGGCTCGGTGTTTTTTAGCATCGACCTGCGTCACCCGGACGACGCCGTCGTAGCCGCGATGGAACACGAGGTGCGCGACGCCGTGGACCAGATCGCCTCCGAGGGACGGGTGCATGCCGCCATTGAGCGCATCTGGGATTCGGCCGCGGTGCGGTTCGATGAAGCGTGCATTGCTTCTGTGGAGCGCGCGGCGGAGGCGCTGGACTTTCCCGCGAGAAGAATCGTATCGGGAGCGGGTCACGATTCCGCCTACATCGCCCGCGTGGCGCCCACCACCATGGTGTTCGTCCCCTGCGCCGGCGGCCTCAGCCACAACGAGGCGGAGAGCGCCGAGCAGGCGCACGTGATCGCCGGCGCAAACGTGCTGCTGCATGCCGTGCTGGATACTGACCAACGCCTTGCCGAGCAGGCGCGTGGCTGATGCATTCGAACTGACCGCATCAGCCTCACCAGCGCGCGACGCCGCCCCGGTGGTAAAGGCGCGCGACGTTTCGCTGGTATTCGAGTCCGATGGGCAGCGGACCGAGGCGCTGTCGCACGTATCCCTATCCGTGCCGAGCGGTGGCTTCGTGTCGCTGATCGGACCATCGGGCTGCGGCAAGACCACATTGCTGCGCGCCATTGCCGATCTGGAGCGCCCGACCTCCGGCACGCTCTCTGTGACCGGCCGCACGCCTGAACAGGCGCGCCAAGCGCGCGCCTACGGGTACGTGTTCCAGGCGCCGGCCCTGTTCCCATGGCGCACCGTGGAGCGCAACGTCTGGCTCCCGCTGGAAGTGATGGGATTTTCCCGCGCCGAGCAGCGGCAACGCGCACAGAAATATCTGGAGTTGGTGGGGCTGGAGAAATTCCGACGGCGGTTTCCGTGGCAATTGTCCGGGGGCATGCAGCAGCGCGTGTCGATTGCGCGAGCCCTCAGTTTCGAGCCGTCGCTGCTGCTGATGGACGAGCCGTTCGGGGCACTGGACGAGATTACCCGCGACGGCCTGAACCTGCACCTGAATCGGCTGTGGCGGCGCACCGGGATGACGGTGGTGTTCGTCACGCACTCGATTCCCGAGGCGGTGTTCTTGTCGACCAGGATCGTGGTGATGTCGCCGCGGCCGGGGCGGGTGATCGAGGAAATCGCCGTGGAGTTGCCCGGCGAGCGCGAATTGGACATGCGCGAGACGCCGGAGTTTTTGCGCGTGGCGCATCGCGTGCGCGAGGCGCTACGGGCGGGGCACAGTTATGAGGAAACGTAAGCTGCTCGGGGAAGCAGAGCGTGAGCGCCGCGAGCCAGCGTAGATCACGGCAGGCTGCTACTTGCACGCCGTAACCATGATCTCCACCAGATGCCGCGGGTCGGCCATGTTGGCCTGAACGCAGGCCCGCGCGGGAGAGCCGCCCTCGGGCAGCCAGGCGGACCACACGCCGTTCATCGCGTCGCGGTCGCGGATGTCTTTCAGCCAGATCTGCGCCTGCAACAGCCGCGTCTTGTCGGTGCCGTGCGTCTCCAGCAACGCGTCGATCTGTGCCAGCACCTCGTGCGTCTGGCCCACCACGTCCTTCGACAAATCCTGCGCCGTGCACCCCTGCAAGTAGACGAAGTTGTGGTACTCCACCGCCTTCGCCAGAATTTTTCCGGGGTCGGTGCGAGAAATTTTGCTCATGCCAAAATGTCCTCCGTGACGGGCGCGCGCTTCTACGGCGCGCACTCCCGGGCAGCAAGCCGGCTCAGGGATGCAGTGGCGGCAGCAACGTCGAGGGCGCCGGGCCGGTGCTGGCGCTCGGATTGTTGGCGGATACGCCCGAGGCGTTCAGGCAGTCGCCCACCAGCACGTCGCGGGCGTACTCTCCGGACAGGCCGCGAGACGTGACTCCCGGCAGGTTCTCCACCGAGAACGGCGCGTCGCGTCCGCTGGTGGCGTAGCGGTCCGTGTCATAAATTTCGCCGCGGTTCTGCTTTTCGTAGAATTCGGTCCGCAGTCTGCTGGCAGGCCGTCACCGCGGCCACATCCTGCTTCGATGGCGGCGTCGGCCGGGCGCAGCACGCCAGGGCGAGCGCCAGCAGCAAGCCGGCCGCGCGCAGCATCACCTTCATGCGGAAGCTCCGATCAGGGGGGCGGCGCGGCTCACAACCCCGGGCAGCCGGGCCCGCAACAAGGCTTCGTCCAGCCGTCCCTGTTCCGTGAGTGGCAGGGAGGCCGCCTCACGCAACAGCGCCGGATCAATCCGCGCCCCGTCCCGCCGCACGGCGAACCAAGCCCGCGCCCATGGCGCCGACGCCAGCAGGTCGACCAAAGCGAGCAGCCGGAGGCAAACGGAGATGCCGTAGGCGCTGGCCAGGCCCAGCGTGCGGTCGACCGCGCCGGCCCAGCAGCAGGCATCGGGATCAGCCAGCGCGAGCTCGGTATCGGCCGCCGCATCGGCGCGGCGGAAGCGGAACAGGCGCGGCACGTCCCACGCCTCGCGGACCGCCGCCTCGCGCGACGCGTCCCACGCCGCCTCCAGATCGCGCGCGCGCACCGGCGGCAGCTCCTCCGGCGGGACGGCGACGACGTAGCCGGTGGTGCCGTCGCGATGCACGGCCACCGAAACGGCGCGGGTTGTTGCTCGCCTCACGCGACGATGATGGACCGGAATGCGCAGCTCATCCAGCCTCGGCGGGTGTCAACGGCCGCAAGCGTTCCGGCAGATCGGCGAGACTTTCCACCGTGTCGAAATCGCGCAACACGGATTCGTCGTCCACCTCCAGATCGGCCACCGCGTCGGGGTGGCGAGCAACCAGGCTGCGCGCGCCGGCGTCGCCGTCCAGCGCCGCCATTTCGGCAAAGAATCGTCGATCCCACAGCATCGGGTTGCCGGCCCGGCCGCGATGCGTGGGCTGCACGATCAGCTTGCCCTGCTCGGGATCCCAGGCATCGATCAGGCGGTCGATGATCCGTCCGGTCACCATCGGCATATCGCCCAGACAGATGACTGCCGCCTCGGTGTGGGCCGGCACGACAGCGAGACCGGCACGCAGACTGGCCGAAAGACCGTGGGCAAAGTTTTCCGCGGGGGCGAACTGCACCGGCCGCCCGCCCAGCGCCGCCCGCACGTCGTCTGCGCGGTGGCCCAGCACCACGATCACCGGGCGGGCGCGGGAGGCGAGCACGTTGTCGACCACGCGGGCGATCATCGGCTTGCCGCTGCGGTCGGCCAGCAACAGCTTGTGATGCGGCGCCATGCGCGTCGAGGCGCCGGCGGCCAGCACCACGGCGGCGACCCGCGCGGCAGGGCGCGGCGGCGCCGGCTCGGCGGTGGCGCGGGCGCGCGGCAGCGGGCGCGCCAAA
Organism: uncultured Pseudomonadota bacterium; assembly: GCA_963822705.1. GTDB lineage: Bacteria > Pseudomonadota > Alphaproteobacteria > Acetobacterales > Acetobacteraceae > CAVRQM01. Next base: position 15,513 of record CAWGIX010000013.1, on the reverse strand, counting down.
GTGTCTTTCAGCAGTCCGCCGACCCCCATGCGCGCGATCGCGCCGCCATCGGCCGGCAGGCCGGCGAACAGGCGCTGCAAAATTCGGTCGATGCCGTTCGGGCGCGGGCTGCGGGCGCATCCTGGCAGGACCAGCGCGGGCACGCCGCCGAGATGGCCCACGCAGATCAAATTGCCCGGATCGACCGGCATGCCGAAATGCTCGATCGTGCCGCCGGCCGCGACCACCGCCGCCGGCCCCACGTCGCGCCGATCCACGGTCGCGGAGGCACCCGCCACCAGCAGCAAATCCGCCCCGTCAGCGCGCAGTTTCGCCAGCCGCTCCGCGATCGAGGCGGAGTCGTGCGGGCATTGCACCGGCGGCAGCAGCGTGCCGCCCAGTCCCGCAATGCGGCCCCGCGTGGCCTCGATCGTGCCCTCGATGACGCTGGGTTTCAGGCCGGGCAGCAAGGACAGCACCAAGCCGGCAGTGATGGGGCGGAACCGATGCAGACACAAAAGCGGGCCGGCGGCGGCACACGCTTCGACCCGCTCCACCACGTCGTTGGGCACGGCAAAGGGAATGACTTTGACGGTCGCCGCCATGTCGCGCGCGGCGACCACCGTGGAGTCGGGAAGGGTGGCGACGGTGATGGACTCGTGCATCGCGTTCACCGCGTCCACTCGCGCAACGTCCACCACCAGCAAGCCAGCGTTTTGGGCGTGCAAGTTGACGCGCCCAGTGGCCGCCCGGCCGGCTGTCAGGCCAGATCCTGCCAGCAGGCGGGCGACACGCAGGCGCCGCTTCGTCCTCGGACACGTCCCCCGGCTCCAGGCGCGCCGCGACGATGTCCGTCCGACCGGCCGCGGCGAGGAGGGATATCTCCGGTTCTCCGAGCAGGGTGCCCTTCTTGATCACCGCCTCCGGAGAGCCGGTGCGTGTGGGCCGCCACCGCCCCGGCGGCCTCGGCGAGCGGAAAGACGCCGAAAATCATGCGGCCGCTTTCGTGCTCGCGTCGCGACGGGCAAGCGGCGCGTGCCGGCGGACGGCCACCAATTCGGCCAGGATCGACAAGGCGATTTCCGGCGCCGTGACCGCCTCCAGGTCGAGCCCGACCGGGCCGAAAATGCGTGCCAGGCTGGCGGGGCTGTGGCCCAGTTCGGACAGCCGCCGCAGCCGCGCCGCATGGGTGCGCCGGCTGCCGAGCGCGCCGATATAGAGTGCGTCGCTGCGCAGCGCCCGGTCCAGCGCCGGGTCATCCAGTTTCGGGTCGTGCGTGAGGGTGACGACGGCGCTTCGCGAGTCCGGCGAAAAAGCGTCCATCGCCTCGTCCGGCCAGTCGGTCACGATGGTGACGCCGGGAAACCGCTCGGCGGTGGCAAAAGAGCGGCGCGGGTCGATGATCGTGGTGGCCATGCCCAGCGCCGAGGCCATCGGCGCCAGCGCTTGCGCGATGTGCACGGCGCCGACCACGGCGAGGCGGAAGGGCGGGTTGAAAACGTGCAGGAACCAAGCCTCGCCGGAAGCTTGCACCGTCATGCTCTGGTCACGCGCCAGCGCGGTCGCGGCCGGTTCGGCGAGGCCTGCCGGTGCTACGGACCCAGGCAGCAGGTGCTGCGCTCCATCACTAAGCCGGGTCGCCACAACCACGGGGCGTTTTGCCGCCCGAGCCTCGGCCAGGGCCGAGAGAAGCGCCGGAGTCACGCCAAGGCTTCCACGAAAACCTTGAGCTTGCCGCCGCAGGCCAGGCCCACTTCCCAGGCGCGCTCGTCGGTGACGCCAAAATCCAGTAGCTGAGGGCGGCCGGAGCGCATGCTTTCCTGCGCCGCCTCGGCCACCGCTCCCTCGATGCACCCGCCGCTCACCGAGCCTGCCATGCGGCCCGAGGCGGTCACCGCCATCTGGCTGCCGGGCGGCCGCGGACTGCTGCCCCAGGTTTCCGTCACCGTGGCCAGTGCCACGGATTTGCCCTGCCCAAGCCACTGGCTGGCGATGGACAGGACGTCTTCGGCCTCATTCATGTTGCGAACCCTCGGGCAACGCGATCGGTTGGTCGGTACGATATGGACATCGAGGCAGCAGCCGATCGCGGCTGCTTTGGCGCGCCACCGTGTCGGAAGGTCGGCATGCGCCGGGCGTTTTCCAAGCGTGCCCCGACGGATTGCGAGGTGCCCTTTCGGCGCGCCACGTCCGCCTGCGCCGAACCGGCTGCCGACGGAGGTCGGCATCCCACCCATTGCAGCAAGGATCAGGCCCGACCTGCGAGCTCACATTCTCCGCCTTACCGGGCGACAACCATTAGCGGCCGGTTTCGACCTGTTCCAGGCGTTCAAGCGATGCGACTGAATGTCAAGTGCGGGCCGATGGAGACCGCCGCATCGTGCGGTGCAAAGCCGATCTCGACCCCCGTCAGCCTTACAACCACAGCGCCTCCATGCGTGCATCAATGCCTCCTGGCGGTCGGCGACCAGTCGCAAAACTTGGCGACTCCAGGGCGAGAAGCAGGAGGTAATCGTCAGGCCGCCGCCCGCCACCGCTCCATGGCGGCGGCCGGGGCCGGGCGGGAGAGCGCGTCCACCAGGGTGCGCAGGCTGGCCAAATTGTGGACCGGGCGGAACTCGTCCACGTGCGGCAGCATGGCGCGGATGCCCTGCGACTTGGGCGCAAAACCCTCCCAGCGCAACAGCGGATTGAGCCAGACCAGCCGGGCGCAGGATTTGTGCAGGCGCTCCATCGCCTGCGAGAGTCCTTGCGCCCCGTCCCGGTCCAGCCCGTCGGTGACCAGCAGCACCACCGCACCCTGGCCCAGCACACGCCGTGCCCAGTCGCGGTTAAAAGTGTGCAACGCCTCGCCGATGCGGGTGCCGCCGGAAAAATCCGGGACGGTGTGGGCGACCAGCTGGAACGCCACTTCCGGGTCGCGATGGCGCAACTGGCGGGTGACGTTGGACAGCCGCGTGCCGAACAGAAAGGTCGAGACGCATTCCCGGGCATTTGCGACCGCGTGCAGAAAATGCAGCAGCAGCTGGGCGTAACGGGCCATCGAGCCGGAAATGTCGCAGAGCACCACCAGCGGCGGCGGGCGCGTCACCCGACGTGTCGCGGCAAGCTCCAGAATCTCGCCGCCCTGGCGCAGGCTGCGGCGCAACGTAGCGCGCAGGTCGGTGTGCGGACCGGACGGATCGGGCCGGCGACGCCGGGTGCGGCGCAGGTCGAGCGGCAACACCAGTCGCGCAATCTCGGCCTTTGCGCGGGAAATGTCGGCGGCGGACATGGCCTCGAAATCCATCTGCTGCAGCCGCTCGCGCTCCGAGACGGTCAGCACCGCATCCACCTCCTCGCGCGATTCCGCGGCGGGCTGAGCCTCGCGCGGGGCACTCATGGCTTCGGCCAGCCGCCGGCTGCCCGGCGGGGCTCGCTCCGGCGGTTTTTGCCGGCCGCTCTCCAGCAGCGCCATGACGGCAGCGTGCCGGCCGCCCTCCGGATCGCGCCAGAACAGGCGGAACGCCTGGTCGAACAGCTCGGCGTCTTCGTGGCGATGCACCATCACCGCCGAAAATGCCGCGTGGACCTGGGCCCGGCGGCCCAGATCCACATGCGTCAACGCCTCGACGGCCGCCAGCATGTCGGCCGGCCCGACCGGCAGGCCGGCGCGGCGCAGCAGCCGGCAAAAATGCAGCACGTTGAGGCCCAGCGTCTCGGCCACGCTTTTTTCAGCCGAACGGGGTCGCGGGTGCGGCATCGCTCCGCGCCGCATCCAGCAGCCGCGCCGCCTCCGCGCCGCGGATGCGTGCAATGTCGTCCTGGTATTTCAGCAGCACCCCCAGCGTCTCGTCGACCGCGCCCGGGGCAAGTTCGTGCTGGTCCAAGTGGGTCAGCGCCGCCGCCCAGTCGATCGTCTCGGCCACGCCCGGCAGCTTGAACAAATCTTCCCCCCGCAAGCGCTGCACGAACGCCACCACCTGCGCGGACAGTTTTGCCGGCACGCCCGGTGCCTTGCGCGCCAGAATCGCTCTTTCCCGCGCGGCCGTGGGGTAGGCGACCCAGTGATACAGGCATCGGCGGCGGATCGCGTCGTGCACCTCGCGCGTGCGATTGCTGGTCAGCACCACCACCGGGGGCGTTTTCGCCCGTACCGTGCCGTATTCCGGGATCGACAGCTGGAAATCCGCCAGCACTTCCAACAGGAAAGCCTCGAACGGCTCATCGGCGCGGTCCAGCTCGTCGATCAGCAGCACCGCCGGCGGCAGGTCCGGGTCGATCGCGGACAGCAGCGGGCGCGCCTGCAAGAAAGCCCGGCCATAGATGTCGCTGGCCAGGGCGGTGCGATCGGTGTCGCCCGCGGCCTCGGCCAGACGGATGGTCATGAGTTGGCGGGCGTGGTCCCACTCATAGGCGGCAGCCGAAAGGTCCATGCCGTCATAACACTGCAGCCGCACCAAGCGGCGGCCGAGGCCGGCGGCCAGCACCTTGGCAATTTCGGTTTTGCCAGTTCCAGGCTCGCCCTCCAGCAGCAGCGGACGCTGCATCGCCAGCGCCAGATGCACCGTGGTGGCCAGCGCGGTATCGGGAATGTAGTCGCCGCCCGTTAGCAGCGCCTCCGTCTCGGCGACGGTTTCGGGGGTCACCAGGTCGGCGTCACAGGATGTAGGAGCCGAAAATGAGGAAGAAGATGACGATGAACAGAGCGACGCCGATCCAGGCTACGCGGGGGTAGCCGAGCGGCTCGCGGGGGATCAGGGAGAGCATGCTGATCGTTGCCGGCCCCGTTGTACTGGGCTGCGTTGCGGAGGCGATGGCGCCCGCCAGTCCTTCGGCCGCGACCGGCTGGGCGGGCGTTGCGGCCACTTCGGCCACGAACCGGTCGAAAAACGCGTCGGCCATGGATTTGGCGGTGGCGTCGACCAGCCGGGCGCCGAGTTGCGCTATTTTTCCGCCTACCTGCGCCTGCACGGCGTAGGTCAGCACGGTGAACGTGCCGTCATCGGCGAGGCGCACATTGGCCCCGCCCTTGGCAAATCCCGCGGCCCCGCCCTGGCCCTCGCCCACGATTCGATAGCTGGTCGGCGGCTCGCGATCGAGCAGCTGCACGCGGCCGGAGAACCGCGCGCTGATCGGGCCGATCTTCATCGCCACAGTGCCGGTCATATCGTCATCAGACAATTTTTCCAGCTTTTCGCAGCCGGGTATGCTGGCTTTCAGGACCGCCGGATCGTTAAGCGCATCCCAGACCTTTTCGCGCGGCGCCGGAATGCGCCGCTCGCCCGTCATGTCCAATGGTAGTCCTCCGCTGCGCGCGGGACGTTACCGATCCGCCTGCTGCCGCGCAACCCGAGCCGTGCAGTCAGTGCAGGCATTGAAGGCGAACTGCTTGCGTGCTAGCCGGTGAGGATGACAACACTGACGATTCGTAATGTCGATCCGGCGCTGAGGGAGACGCTGCGGGTACGTGCTGCCCAAAATGGCCGCTCCATGGAGGCCGAGCTACGGCGGATTTTGGGCGACGCGCTGGCCGTTGATCGAGGCGATGAGCTTAATTTGGCGGAGGCGATCCGACGCCGCATGGCACCTCTCGGCGGCGTTGACCTCGAGCCCTTTCCGCCGACACCGATGCGCGACCCGCCATCCTTCGACCCGTGATCGTGTTGGACACCAACGTCGTATCGGAACTGATGCGGCAGGTCCCACATCCGGGCGTCGTGGGCTGGGTGGCGGCGCAACCCCGGTCCTCGCTTTGCACCACCGGGATTAACAAGGCCGAGCTCTTGTACGGCATCGCCTTGCTGGCCCACGGCCAACGGCGAAGTGCCCTGACGGAAGCCGCCAAAGCCATCTTGGCCGAGGATCTGGCGGGCCGGATCCTTCCGTTTGACGGTGCTGCCCCCGAGCACTTCGCCGATTTGATGGCAAGGCGTCGACGTGCCGGCAGGCCCCTGGACTTGTTTGACGGCTTGATCGCCGCGATCGCTTTGGCGGCCGGCGCTGATATTGCGACGAGAGATACCAGCGGCTTCGAGGGTTGTGGTCTCGCCGTCATCAATCCTTGGACCATGGCCTGACGCAACCCACGCCGATATCCGCCCGCATGGACCCCGACCGGCGCGAGCGCCCCGTCTATATCGGCTCGGAAATCTACCGCCACTCCACCTACGGCCCCACGCACCCGCTGGCCGTGCCGCGCGTCTCCACCTGCACCGATCTGATCCGCGCCATGGGCTGGTTGGACGACGCGCGGTTCCTGATCGCGCCGATGGCCAGCGTGGCCCAGATCACGCGGTACCACGATCCGGGCTACGTGGCGGCGCTGCAGAGGGCGGAGCGCGACCAGACCGTGAGCGAGGCGGATCGCGCGCGCTACCGCATCGGCACCGACGGCAATCCGGTCTACCCGGAAATCTTCTCGCGCCCGGCGACCAGCGCCGGCGGCGTGATGCTGGCGGCGCGACTGACCGGCGAGGGCGGCACAAAAATCGTGCACTGTCCGGGCGGCGGCACGCATCACGGCCGACCCGATCGCGCCAGCGGGTTCTGCTACCTGAACGACCCGGTGCTGGGACTGCTCACCTGGCTCGACCTGGGTTTTTCCCGCATCGCCTACCTGGACATCGACGCGCATCACGGCGACGGAGTGCAGGACGCTTTTGCCGAGGACGACCGAGTGCTGACGATCAGCATTCACGAGGCGGGGCGCTGGCCGGGCACCGGTCTCGCCCAGGATCGCGCCGGCGGTTTTGCGCGCAATCTTCCGGTGCCGAGGGAGTTCAACGACAGCGAAATTCGGTGGCTGCTGCACCAGGCCGTGCTGCCGATCCTGCGGGATTTTGCGCCACAGGCCATCATGCTGCAGGCCGGGGCGGACGCCTTGGAGGAGGACCCGCTGGCCCGGCTGGGGCTGTCGAACAACGCCTATTTCGAGGTCGCCCACGCTATAGCCGACGTGGCGCCCCGGCTGGTGGTGGTCGGCGGCGGCGGCTACAATCCATACGCAACCGGTCGCTGCTGGGCCGGAATTTGGGCCACGCTCAACGAGTTTGACATTCCGGCCCGAACCACCCCGGAAGCGGAGCAGGTCCTGCGAAACCTCAGGTATAACCGAGCCGCCGGGCGGAACCCCCCAAAACACTGGTTCACCACGCTGCGCGACGTGCCGCGTGAAGGTATCGTGCGCGACGCCATCAAGCGCCTGGCCGAGGCGGCGCTCCTGCAAAGGTCTTGCGCATGATCCGCCGCCGTCCCCTGCTCGCCACTGCCCTGCTGCTGACGCCGATTTCGGCCGTCGCTCAGGACGCGGCCCAGCCGGAGCTGCCCAAACAGCCGCTCACCATCATCACCCGGGACGGCAAGCGCCACGAGTTCCAGGTGGAGGTGGCGCTCACCCCGGAGCAGCAGGAGACCGGACTGATGTGGCGCACCCACGTCCCTGAGGATGGCGGGATGCTGTTCGTCTGGCAACACGACCAGATAAGCCAGATGTGGATGAAAAACACCGTGAGCAGCCTGGACATGCTGTTCATCCGTGCCGACGGGGCGATCAACTCGATCGCCGAACGGACCACGCCACGCAGCCTGGCTGTCATCAGCAGCGCCGGGCCGGTGCGCGCCACGCTGGAAGTCGCCGCCGGCACGGCCGAGCGGCTGGGGATCAGGGTGGGCGACCGAGTTGAGGCCCGGGCGTTCGGAAACGTTGGTTAGCGACCTGACACGGTCCAGCTACCCCGTCGCCCCTCTTACTGTTCCCACCAGAACGCCAGCGGCTTCGTCGGCCAATGCTTGCGGGCGGTTGTCTCGCATCCGTGTATCTCCGGGGCAGGCGCCAGCCCGCGGGCGGCTTGGCGTGTCCCGGCTTGTCGCTGCGCCGACTAGCCTTGATCGCCCGGCTGATGCTGGTCATGCGGTGATCGGGCGCTGCGTTCCTCTCTTATATCTAGCTTCAACTCCGCTCCCCATTGTTCCTTGTCGCGGAACCGGGTCGACGCTAGACAGCGGCCCGGGTCCGGGGCGTGGCGCAGCCTGGTAGCGCGCGTGTTTTGGGTACACGAGGCCGCCGGTTCGAGTCCGGCCGCCCCGACCAGCCGCAACAAGGGATTTTGCCGATGGCCCGACGCGCCCGCATTTTCGAGCAGCCCAAATCGGCCATGCAGTCCGGCTATGCCGGCACCAACGAGTGGGTGCTGGATTTCGAGCAGGCCGACCGGCGGGTCCCCGACCCGCTGATGGGATGGATCAGCAGCGGCGATACCCAAGCGCAGGTGCGGCTGCGCTTCGAGACCCGTGACGAGGCGATCGCCTATGCCCAGGCGCAGGGCATCGCGTACGAGGTGGAGCTGCCGCACAAGCGGACTCTGAAACCGAAAGCCTATGCTGACAATTTTCGGTTCGGCCGGACCGAGAATTGGACCCATTGATCGCGCACCCGGCCACGCGCCCTTAGCTCAGGTGGATAGAGCGGCGGCTTTCTAATCCGCGGGTCGGGGGTTCGAGTCCCTCAGGGCGCGCCCCGGATACGAATCGACCCCAGAGGGGTAAACACGCGCCGGTAAGCGGGATGCGGTGTTGAGGGAACGAGTGGTTCTCAGGCGGGCGTGTTCAGCTTCTCGCGGACCTGCTTCGACGCCGCGAAACTCAGTGTCTTCGAGGCGGGGATGTGGATCGGCTCCCCGGTCGCCGGGCTGCGGCCTTCCCTTGCCTCGCGGTTGTTTACCTTGAAACGGCCGAAACCCGGAATGACGATGGGTTCGCCTGACGATGCGGCCGCGACGATCGCCTCAAAAGTGGAATCGATGATCTTCTTGGCCTTGGCCCGCGGCAGGCTATGCTCCGCCGCGAGCTTATCGACCAGGTCGGCTGTCTTCATCGCCAGGTGCTCCCAAAAAAACTGCTCAATGGCGGACTAGCAGGCCGCGACCGCGCGCGGCAAGGCACAGAATGATGGGAAATCCCCCGTCCCAGGCCAAGTTGCACGATTGACACTCCCGTCCGAACCGCCCCACAGACTGGCCATCTCGGCACTAGCAAGGTCGAGGGTGGGAATGTCGGCATTGTATTCCCGGAGAACCCCATGACGGCACATCCGCGACTGATCGAGATCACCGAGCGCATTGCCGCGCGTAGCCACGAGCAGCGCCGCGCCTACCTCGCCCGCATTGACGAGGCAGGGCGGCATAAGCGCCGAACTGGGCTCGGCTGCGCCAACCAGGCCCATGCTTTTGCCGGCTGCAACCTGGTTGACAAGCAGCGCATGGTCGACGGCCACGCGCCGAACCTGGCCATCGTCACTGCCTACAATGATATGCTTTCGGCGCATCAGCCGTACGAGCGCTTTCCCGAGTTGATCCGAGCCGCCGCGCGCGCCGCCGGAGCGACGGCGCAGGTCGCGGGGGGTGTGCCCGCCATGTGCGACGGCGTGACCCAGGGCGAGGCGGGAATGGAGTTGTCACTGTTTTCCCGCGACGTGATTGCGCTGTCGACCGCGGTGGCACTGTCGCACCAGGCATTCGATGCTGCCGTCTATCTGGGCATCTGCGACAAGATCGTCCCCGGGCTGGTGATCGGCGCGCTCGCCTTCGGCCATTTGCCCGCGGTGTTCGTGCCGGCGGGGCCGATGCCCTCGGGCATTTCGAACGACGAAAAAGCCCGCGTCCGCCAGGCCCACGCGGAGGGCAAAGCCAGCCGGGCCGAACTGCTGGCGGTCGAGATGGGGTCATACCACAGCCCCGGCACCTGCACGTTCTATGGCACCGCCAACACCAATCAGATGCTCATGGAGATCATGGGCCTGCACATTCCGGGCAGCAGCTTCGTCAACCCGGGCACTTTGTTGCGCGACGCGCTGACGGTGGAGGCGACGCGCCGAGCGGTGTCCATCACGGCGCTCGGCAATCACTACACTCCAGTGGGCCGGGTGCTCGACGAGCGGGCCTTCGCCAACGGCATCGTCGGCCTGCACGCCACCGGCGGTTCCACCAACCATGACCATCCATCTGGTGGCAATGGCTGCGCCGCCGGTATCCGGCTCGACTGGGACGATTTTTCCGACCTGGCCGAAATCGTGCCGCTACTCGCACGAGTTTATCCCAACGGGCGCGCGGACGTGAACCATTTTGCCGCATCCGGGGGAATGGGATTTCTCATTCGCGAGTTGCTGGACGCCGGCCTGCTCCATGAAGACGTGCAGACGGTTTGGGGCACCGGCCTGCGCGGCTACCAGGCCGAGGCGGCGCTGGGCGGCGATGGCGCCCTGGCGTGGCGCCCAGCACCCGAGGTCAGCCGGGATCCGGATGTGCTGAGGCCCGCCGCAAACCCGTTCCAGCCGACGGGGGGTTTAAGGGTGCTGGGTGGGGATCTGGGCCGGGCGGTGATCAAGACCGTCCGCGGTCAAGCCGGACCGCCACATCGTCGAGGCCCCGGCGCGGGTGTTCCATAGCCAGGAGGCGCTGCAGGCGGCGTTCCGCGCCGGCGAGCTCGATACTGACATGGTGGCGGTGGTGCGGTTCCAGGGGCCGCGGGCCAACGGGATGCCCGAACTGCACAAGCTGATGCCCCCTCTCGGCGTGCTGCAGGACCGCGGGCGACGGGTGGCGTTAGTGACCGACGGGCGCCTGTCCGGTGCGTCGGGCAAAATACCTGCGGCTATCCACGTAACTCCGGAAGCGTCTCTGGGCGGCCCGATCGCGCGGCTGCGGGACGGGGACGTGGTGCGCGTCGACGCCACCGCCGGACGCATCGAGGTAAAGGTGAGTGCCGCTGAGTGGGCCGCCCGCAGTCCCGCCGCCCACGACCTGTCGTCCGCCCATCATGGGGTGGGACGCGAGCTGTTCGCCGCCTTTCGCGGCGCCGCAGCCCCCGCGGATCAGGGAGCGGCGGTGTTCTGATGTGTGCGAACCGGTTGCAGCTTGCAGCGCGGTAAGGTTTCGTTATTGCCCCTGGGCGATAAAGAAAAAACTGGCGCCTAGGTTAAGCACCTCCCGGACGTTAACAGGGACCCTACATTCGCGTGATCAGGGGAGGGCGGGCGCTAATCAGGTTAATCAAGCTTATCAAAAAAAACCGGCTGGCATGAAGACGAGGCTTTACAGGTTGCATCGCGTGCGCTATTCATAACGTCAATCTTCGGGTAAGGAATGGGGCACGCGATGAGCGGTCAAGCAACGGTTCTCTCGGCGGGTGGTGCGACCGTACCCTCCTCGGGCCTATACACCTCGCAGGCTATCGCTCAGGTCCAGACGCTGCTCAACAAAGCGTCTACCGTCGTAGAGGTCTACGGCGTGACGCCGGGCGTGCCGCCGATCCCGACGGTGCCCTCCGGCCAGAGCGGCAACTACGTGCTGATCGTGCCGGATGCCGCCGGCAACGTCGGATCCGTGGCCATTCCCGACAATTACGGCGCGGTGGTTTTGGGTCAGGGCACTACCGCCTCGGTAACGGGCGGCACTGGCAATACCACCGTAATGTCCGCCGGTACGCTCAACTATACCGGCGCCGCCGGCGAGGTGGTCGCTACCACCGGCACCGGCACCATCGACGACACCGCGACGGGCGGGATCGTCGTGCTGGATGGCGGTCCATTCGCCGCCACCTTGGGCGGCAACCTGCAGGGTACCTGCAGGCCGATACCGGGACCAGCGCGACGGTCGTGGCGACCGGCACGGGGGATGTCATGCAGCTGGGCGATCCGCCCGGCACCTACGCCGGCCCGGAAACCGGTATCACCACCCTCAACCTGTCCTCCACCAGCGCGGACTTGTCCATCTTCCTCAACGGCGGCCGCAATGTCGTAACCGACCACGGCTTCGGCTCGTCGACGATCAGCGGGGTCAGCGGCGCCGCCACGGTGATCGCGGCGAACAACGACGTGTATTACGGGGGTGCCGCTTCGCTGCTCTTCGTCGGGGCGGGAACTGCTGCGACCGTATTCGGTGGGTCCGGCAACAACACTGTGTTCGGTAACGGGGCAAACACCCACATCGTGGACAGTTTCGGCACCGGCTACAACATCTTTGTCGACAACGGCTCTGCCGCGACGGTGTTCGGTGGCGGAACCGGCGCCGTGTTCGGCAGCAGCACCGGCTCCACAACCATGGTGCTGGGCAACGGCAATGATGTGTTCGTAGGCGGCGGTGGCTCCGACAGCATCGTCGGCGGCAATACCAACCCCACGGTCTTCGGTTCCGCCAACGGAGCGACGAACATCATGGGCAGCCATGCGGCGTTCGAAATCGCGACCGGCCCCAACGAAGTGTTCAATGCCTCCCTCACCGATGGCGGCAACAACTTCTTCACATTCAGCTCCAGCGGCAATGCCACCCTGGTCGGCGCCCCGAACGGGACGCAGGACAACTTCAACGTGGTCAGCACTGCCGGTGGCACTGCCCATACGGTGACCATCGAGAACTGGCACACCGGCGATGGACTGTTCCTGTCGAACTACGGCGCGGCGGATGTCACCACCTTTGACAACGCCATCAATGGCGGCGCGAGTTCGGTCACGCTGTCGGATGGGACGACGATCAGCTTCCAGGGGACACATCCGCTTCACGCCAGCGGAGGCGTCGGCTTCTAGTCCGCAACTCGCCGACTCAGGGCGGCGAGCTTCGGGCAAGTTCGGAGGCGGCGGGACATCCCGCCGCCTTCTTTTTTGCGCTCGCAGCGGTTGCGTCAGCCCATGCTTGTCACCCCGGGCGTTTCGTGATGGATTTGCCCGGCGGGCCAATGCCAGAAAAATGAGCTTATGCCCGCCATGCGGAGGGGCGAGGGTGGAGGGGATTGGGCCGAGGCGGCCGGGTCAGGCTGCCGCCAGGCTGGAGCAGGCAGCACGCGCGGCATGGCTCTACTACGTCGGCGGGCGTACCCAGGACGACATTGCCGCCCAGCTCAACGTATCGCGCCAGGCGGCGCAGCGGCTGGTGTCGCTGGCGGTATCGGAAAAACTCATCAAGTTTCGGCTGGACCATCCACTGGCCGGATGCATGGCGCGCAGCGACGCGCTGCTCGCGCGATATCGGCTGCGCAGCTGCGAAGTGGTGCCGTCCGATAGCACCGCTCCGGCCGCACTCCCGGCTCTCGCCGTGGCTGGCGCGGCATTCCTGGAGCGATGGCTGGCGCAGAAGGTGCCGCTGGTCCTGGCCCTGTCCACCGGCAGCACGCTGCGGGCCATAGCCAACGAGGTCTCAACCATGGACGCCCAGCGCCACAAGGTCATGTCGATCTGCGGTTCGATGGACGTGGGTGGCCGGGTGGGTTCACCGGAGCCGGTGCTCCGGCTGGCAGAACGCACCGGGGCGCAGTGCTACCCTATGCCTGCCCCGGTTATCGCCCAGAGCGCCGAGGAACGAAAACTGTTCCAGTCCCAACGGCCGTTTCTGACCCTACGCGCGCTGCTGGACCAGGCCCGCTGCGTGCTGGTGGGCGTGGGCGAGATCGGGTGGCAGGGACCACTGCACCGCGCCGGCTTCATTAACGACCGCGAGCTCGGTCTGTTGATGGAGGCAGGTGCGGTGGCGAGATCGCCGGCTGGTCATTCGATGCCGCCGGCAGGCTGGTGGACAGTCCGGTCAACGCCCGGGTCAGCGGCTTGCAGCCGCCGCGAGATCCGGCAATCCTGACTGTGGGTGTGGGCGCTGGAACCCGCAAGGCGGCGGCGCTGCGGGCGGCGCTGATCGGTGGGCTGGTGAACGGGCTGCTGACCGATGAATTCACCGCCGGATTGATCCTGGACGCCGACGAAGCCGCTTGACATCGCGCGCGGGCGGTGCCTTCTGCTCGGGAGCCGGGCACAAGCCCAACGTGTTTGTCGCCCGGCATCCGGCTCAAACAACTATAGGGTAGGAACATGCGTCTGAAGCAGCTCCTCGCCGGCACAACCGTGCTCGCGGGACTTGTCGCTGGACTGGCGGGGGCCGCCGCGGCGGCGACCATCACCATCGCGACCGTGAACAACTCGCAGATGGTCACCATGCAGCAGCTCTCGCCGACGTGGGAGCAGAAGACCGGCAACAAGATCAACTGGGTGGTGCTGGAAGAAAACGTCCTGCGCCAGCGAGTGACCACCGACATCGCCACCAACGGCGGCCAGTTCGACATCATCACCATCGGCAGCTACGAGACGCCGATCTGGGGCAAGCAGGGCTGGCTCGTTCCGATCGACGACATGCCGGCCAGCTACGACATGGGCGACATGTTCACCTCGGTGAAGGACGCGCTGTCGGCGAGGCGGCCACCTGTATGCGCTGCCCTTCTATGCCGAAAGCTCGTTCACCTACTACCGCAAGGACCTGTTCGACGCGGCCGGGCTGAAAATGCCCGAGCAGCCGAAATACACCGATATCGACCAGTTCGCCGCGAAGCTCACCGACAAGGCCAAGCAGCAATACGGCATCTGCCTGCGCGGCAAGCCGGGCTGGGGCGAGAACATGGCGTTCATCGACCCGCTGGTGAACACGTTCGGCGGCCGCTGGTTCGACGAGAACTGGAAGCCGCAGCTCGACACCAAGCCGTGGCACGACGCGATCACGTTCTACGTCCACCTGCTGCGCGACTACGGCCCACCGGGCGCCAGCTCGAACGGATTCAACGAGAACCAGGCGCTGTTCTCGACCGGCCATTGCGCCATGTGGATCGACGCCACCTCCGGCGCCGGCTTCATCTTCGACAAGAGCACCAGCCAAGTCTACGACAAGACCGCGTTCGCTCCGGCGCCCGAGGGCGTTTCGCCGACCGGGTATCACTGGTTCTGGGCCTGGGCGCTGGGCATTCCGAAATCGTCGAAGCAAGTGGACGCGGCCAAATCGTTCCTGGAGTGGTCGACGTCGAAAGACTACATCAAGCTGGTCGGCGAAAAGGTGAACTGGACGGTGCTGCCGCCGGGCACGCGCAAATCCACGTATGAGCTGCCGGAGTACCAGAAGGCCGCACCGTTCGCCAAGGAGGTGGAGCAGGCGATCGAGACCGCCGACCCGGCCCATCCCGACGGCCCGAGCCGGTGCCGTATACCGGCATTCAGTACGTTGCCATCCCGGAGTTCCAGGCGATCGGCACGACGGTGGGCCAGCTCATCGCCGGCGCGCTGACCGGGCAGATGAGCGTGGACCAGGCGCTGAAGCAGGCGCAGGCTTCGGTGACTTCGACGATACAGCAGGCGGGCTACGGCCAGTAGACCGACCGGCGCGGGGTCCGGCTCGCCGGGCCCCGCGTGATGACCTGACGGGGAGGACACAACATGAGCAGCGCCACCTTGGCGATGCCGCGCGCGCCGACGACAGGCAAGGGTCTGGGCGGGCGCGTCAACACCTTCCCGCTGGTTTCGCCCTCCGTCGGGCTGCTGCTGATATGGTCCTTGGTCCCGCTGGCTTTCACGCTGTACTTTTCGTTCCGGCGCTATTTCCTGCTGAATCCGGAGCGGACCGGCTGGGCGGGGACAACAACTACAAGTTCCTGCTCAACAGCCCGACGCTGTACTCCGCGCTGTGGGTGACGATCCTGCTGGTCGGTGCCGTGCTGATCGTCACCGTGTGCTCGGCGCGGTGCTGGCGGCGGTGT
>CAWGIX010000012.1:135000-534994 GCA_963822705.1 uncultured Pseudomonadota bacterium | reverse complement strand
TCATACGGGCTGGGAGCGGCGTCCGGCTCCCCAAGCGACCAGTCCTCGGTGCGTTCGTACAACGCCTGGCGCTTGCTCGCGCGAGCGTGCGAGTAGCCGGCACAGGTATTGTAGACAGGAACGCGCTCATGGGTTCGTCCGCCGAGCAGGCGCCAAACCGGCTCTCCAAGCGCCTGGCCGCAGATGTCCCACAGGGCGATATCGACCGCCGAGTTGCCCCGCGTCTCCGCGCCGGAATCGCGCGAGCCGACATACACGTTTTGGAGGCGGAAGCTGTGCAGTTCGAGGTCGCGCGGGTCCTTGCCGAGCAGATACGGCGCCACGTTGTCGTGCAGGTAGGCGGCCACCGGACCGGGCGCAAAGAAAGTCTCGCCGGTGCCGGTCAAACCCTTGTCGGTGTGGACGCGAAGCCAGAGCAGGAAAGGAAACTCGGCGAGCTGGATCGTCTCCAGGCGCGTCACCTTCATGCCGTGTCTCGGAGTATACACATCGCTCAAACTCCCTTGCCGTCTCGTGCCGCCAAGATCGCCTCGGCGACGCGGGGTGCGGTCAAGCCGTAGCGATCCTGCAGCGTCGGCACCGATCCGCAGCGAATGAAATGGTCGGGCAGCCCGATCCGCAGCAGCTTCTTGCTGATGCCGCGGTTGAACAGGGTTTCGGCGACCAGACTCCCCAAGCCTCCGGAGGTCACGTGGTTCTCCGCCGTGACCACAAGATCAAAACGGCTGGCAAAATCCGCCACGCCGTGCGCGTCGAACGGTTTTATGGTGGGTACGTGCAGGATACCGGCGTCGATGCCCTGTTCGGCGAGCAGCTCGGCTGCGTCGATCGCCCGCTCCGTCATCAGACCCGTGCTGATGATGCCCACATCGGTTCCGTCGCGAACTTCGGCAGTCCGACCGATACGGAACTGATAGCGGCCAGGGTCGAGCACGATCGGCACCATGCCGCGTGGCAGTCGCATGTAAGCCGGTCCCTCGTAGTCGGCGAGCGCCGCCGTGGCTTGCGCCACCTCGATCGCATCACAGGGATCGATCACGACGAGATTGGGAACAAGACGCATCAGGCCAAGATCCTCGATGGCCTGATGTGTGCCGCCATAACCCGTGGTGAGGCCCGGCAGTCCGGCGATGATTTTCACGTTGACCCGGCCGTGAGCGCAGGCAATGGCAATGAAGTCGGACGCCCGCCGGGTCGCAAACACGCCATAGGTGGTGGCAAACGGGATGCAGCCCGTGCGGGCCAGTCCGGCCGCGATCGCGACCAGATTTTGTTCAGCCATGCCGACATTGAAGAACCGATCCGGATGCGCGTCGCGGAACGGCAAGATGTCGGTGTATTTACCGAGATCGGCGGTCAGGCCCACGATGTTTGAGTGGGTTCGTGCGGCCTCGACCAGCGCCTTTCCGAACGGTGCTTCGACGGTGGGGCGTCGCGCCGGGCCCTCGTCCTGTCCCATCGCCAGCGTCCGGCCCCGCTCAGCCATGCGTCGTCTCCAACTCGCGCACGAGCGTGTCCCATTCCCCGGGGTCAATCCGCACGAAATGCGCTTTTTCTCGGCTCTCCAGAGTCGGAATCCCCTTGCCCGGCAGCGTCCTCAACACGATGGCCTTGGGCCGGCGCGTACGGGCTGCGCGCACCGCGAAGCGCGTTGACGATCTGGTCCATGTCGTTGCCGTCAATTTCCGCCGTCTCCCAACCGAACGCCCGCCATTTTTCGGCGACCGGCTCCATGTCGAGCACCAGCGCGCCGTCGGCCTGAATGCCGTTGCAGTCGACCAGCGCGACCAGATTGTCGAGGCCGAAATGGCCCGCCGCCATCGCGCCCTCCCAGGTCGCTCCCTCCTGCATCTCCCCGTCGGATAATTCGACAAACACGCGCGACCCGGATTTCTGCAAGCACAGTCCGAGCGCCACGCCGACGGCCTGCCCCAGACCGTGACCGAGCGAACCGCCGATGATTTCCACCCCCGGCGTGGTGTCCAAGGTGCTCATGTCGAGGCGGCTGTCATCGGCGCCGTAGGTCTCCAATTCCGCTTCCGGGATCACGCCCGCCTCGGCCAGTACTGCCCAGAGGGCGATGGAGTAATGGCCGGTCGAGAGGAGGAAACGGTCGCGTTCCGGCCAGTCCGGGCGTTGCGGATCATAGCGCAGTTCGTGGAAGTACAGGGCGGCCAGCAGATCGGCGATGCCGAGGCCCTGCGCGATGTAACCCTGCCCCTGGCGCCTTGCCATCCCGACCATGTGCCGACGCAGCCGGTGCGCGACATCTTGCAGGAAAGAGACCGGCGACTGGTCGGCCGGCAAGTTTCTTGGTCGCCATCAGTCCTTGTCCAATCCGCCGCTTAGATTGAGGCGTTCGGCGGTGACATAGGGCGGCGCATCGAGCGCCAGCCAGATGACACCTGCGGCCACTTCGTCGCAATCGGTGCGCCGGCCCAGCGGCACGCGCGCCGTGCGTTCAGCCAGGAAGGCCTCGAAATCGGCTCGTCCATCGATATGGGCGAGCGCCCGTTCGGTGCTGCGCTGCATCTCGGTGTCCATCATGCCGGGAGCGACGCTGTTGACGAGCACGCCGAACGGCGCCAGCGCAATCGCCGCCGCGCGGGTGACGGTATCCACGCCCGCCTTGCTTGCCGCGTACGCGAGATAGTTCGGCAGCGCCATGCGCGAGGCGGGCGAGGTGATATTCACGATCCGCCCCGAATACTGTGCGCGCATGATTTTCCCGGCCGCGGCGCAGGCGAGGGCCACTGCGCGCACATTGAGGTCTAGCGTTCGATCCCATAGCGCCGCGCTCATGTCGAAAAACGGCTCGATCGCGCCGTAGCCGGCATTGTTGACCAGAACGTCGAGCCGGCCCAATTTCTCCGTGGCCCGTTCGATGCCGCGCGCCGGTTCGCCATCGGCGGTGAGGTCGAAAACGATACCGAAAACCTCGGCGCCAGCTTCGCGACAGAGCGCTACTGTTCCTTGCGCTGCCGTTTCGGCAATGTCCGCCACGGCGACGGCGCAACCGCGCTTCGCCAAGCCGATCGCGACCGCGCGCCCGAGCCCGCTACCGGCCCCCGTCACCATGGCCGTCATTCGTTGGCCAGGCGCCACATCGTCCTCCTGTTCCTGCGCACGTCTACCGATGTCATGGGGATGGATCAACGCCGGCTCGGCGCACTGCGTGGCGGCCGAGCATGGTGCGCATGACCGGTGTCGCGAGCGAGACGGTGAACAGAATCACGAGTTCATAGACGATCAGCAGGGCGCCGTTGCTGAGTTCGAAAGATAGGCAGCAGGCCGGTCAGGATCGTCAGCACCAGCGCTCCGGCGATGGTGCCGAGATAATAGCCGCTGCCGCCCAAAATCGAGGCGCCGCCGATCGCGACCGCCGCGATTGACGTGAACAGGTACGGATCGCCCATGCCGAGATACGCCTGGCCGCTGTAACCGGCCAGCAGCATGCCGGCGAGTGCCGCAGTGGTGCCGCTGACGATGTAGGCCAAGGCTGCCGTCCCGCGCACCGGCACGCCGGAAAATTCCGCAACCGTCCGACTGGTGCCGATCGCGTAAAGATACCGCCCGAATGCGGTGAAGCCGAGGAGAACTGTGGTCACCGCCGCCAATGCGGCCCATACGAGGAGAATAATCGGAACCTGCCCGATGCGTCCCGTGGCAAGCTGCTGCAGTACGCGGGGTGTCATTGCGGGGGGCGTGCCTCCGGTCACCACCAGCAGCAGGCCTTGCAAAATGGTGTTGGTAGAGAGCGTCATGATGATCGGCGGAATGCCGGCCCAGGCAATCCCGACGCCGTTCAGCGCACCCACCAGCGCACCACCCGCGAGCATTGCGGGTGCTGCCCACAGCAATGGCCGGTCAGCACCACCGGCGAGCAGTGTAACCAAAATCGCGGCACTGTTCAGCACCCATGGCACCGACAGGTCGATGCCGCCGCCGATGATCACCAAGGTCTGGCCGACGGCGACGATGCCCGTAAAGGCGGATACGACGATCAGGCTGCGCAGATGACTGGGCGCCGCGAACCCGGGCGAATACGCACTGGTCAGGGTGAACAGCAGCAGCGCGCCGGCATAGGCCAGCAGGGTCGAGCGGTACGGCCGCAGCCGCAAGGCGAGCGCGGTCACGCCGCCTCGCTGCGGGCAGAGACGGATTTTTCGGCAAGCGAGGCGGCCAGCACGGCGAGCAACAGGATGAGGCCCGACACGACAGGCTGCCAGTAGCTGGAGATGTGCAGCACAAACACGACGTTGCCGACCGTGGTCAGGATGAACGCGCCGAGCACGGTGCCGCTCAGTCCGCCGCGTCCGCCAAAAAGACTGGTGCCGCCGATGACAACGGCGGCGACCGCGGGAAGCACAAAATCGTTGCCGACCGTGGGCGAACCGGAACCGGTCTGGCTGGTCAGGAACAGCCCGCCGAGGGCGGCAAAAAAGCCCGCCAAACCGTAGGCTGCGAGGTTCATCCGGCCCAGCGAAACGCCGCACAAGAACGCGCTGCGTTCGCTCGATCCGGCCGCTCGCAGCGTGGCGTTCAGGCGCGTGCGGCGGAACCACGCCCACCAGACCAGCAGCAAGATCAGCCCCCAGATGGCGAGCGACAGGCCGAGTACCGTCCCGGCGCCCGCATCGACCCAAAAACCGGGTATGTGCCCGCCCTCGGTCGGCAAAATGACCAGCGCCACGCCGCCGACGACAGACCAGGTGGCCAGGGTCACCAAAAACGGCTGCAACTCGAGGAGCGATATCAGTGCGCCGTTCAGCGTGCCGACCGCCGTGCCGAGCGCCAGAATCAGGGCCATCCAGAGAACCGTGACCGTCGCGCTGTCGCCGAACCGGGTCGCGGCGATCGCCGTGCTGAGGCTGAGCACGCCGCCGACCGACAAATCGATGCCGCCTCGGACGATCACGATGGTCTCCCCGGCCGCCACCAGGATCAGCGTCATGGTGGCGGCGCCGTCCACGTTCAGCTCGTCGAGAGTGAAGACGCCCGCACGCAAGGAGCCCAGCAACGCGAGCAGGATGGCCAAAATGGCCACCGGGGCGGCGAGCGGCGCCCCTCCACGCAACCATGCGGTCATCACGCGGCCTGGCGTGCGTCGCCCAGCGTCGCCTTCAAGATCCGTTCCTCATCGATATCCGGCGCATCCAGAATTTCGGCAATCCGACCGTAGCTGAGCACTGCGACGCGGTCCGCCACATGCACAAGCTCGGGCAGATCGGTGGAGTAGAACAGCACCGCGTACTTTTGCTCAGCCAGATCGCGCATGAGCTGAAAAATTTCGGCTTTGGTCCCGACATCCACGCCGCGCGTAGGGTCGTAGAACAACAAAATCCTGGCCTGCGTCATCAGCAGTTTTGCTACTACGACTTTTTGCTGGTTGCCGCCGGACAGCGTGCCGGCTTCCTGCTCCGGCGTGTCGACTTTTATGCGCAGGCGCTGGACCGCATCGGCGACCAGCGAGGCTTCGAGTGGCAGATCGATCAGCCCCCGGCGGACGATGCGCGCCATGATCGAGAGGACAAGGTTCTCGCGCACGCTTTTTGTCAGCAACAGCCCCTGATTGCGCCGGTCTTCCGGTAGCAGCGCCATGCCGATGCCGGCCGACAGCGCATGGCGTGGGCTGCGAATTTCGACCGGCCGTCCCCACACCTCGATGGTTCCGCGCGACCGCACCGCGCCGAACAGAGATAGAAACAGCTCGCGCTGGCCGTGACCCTGCAAACCTGCCACCCCGAGGACCTGCCCTTCCTCTAAGGTCAGGCTGACGCCGCGCAAGGATCGGCCGGCCGACAGATCGGCGACGCGCAGGGCCACACGGCCGGTGGCTGTGGGGTGCCGCGGCGGATATACCCGATCCAGGCGGCGGCCGAGCATCAAAGCCACGATTCCGTCGTCGGTTATCTCGCCGGTCCGGTGCGTGCCGACGTTTTCTCCGTTGCGAAACACTGTGACCCGGTCGGCAACAATGCGCACCTCCGCGAGGCGGTGGGAGATGAACAGCACGGTTTTGCCGGCTTCCGCCCGGGCGCGAGCGATGCGCAGCAGCCATTCCACCTGCGGCGGCGGCAGCGCCGACGTTGCCTCGTCCAGAATCAGGATATCGGGGTCGATCGCTACCGCCTTGGCGATCTCGACCAGTTGCCGGTCCGCCACCGACAAGTGCCGCACCGGACGGTCGGGCGGAATCGGCGACAGGTCCAAATCCGCCAGCAGTTTGGTCGTGCGCCGCAGCAGCTCGCCGCGGGCGATGGTTCGCAGCGAAGTCAGTGTCTCGCGGCGAAAAAAGATGTTTTCGGCAACGGTCAGGTCGGGGACCAGCGAGAGTTCCTGGAACACCGCCGCGATGCCGGCCCGCTCCGCCTCGCGGGGATTGACAGCTCGGAACGGCTCGCCCCGCAGCCGCAACTCGCCCTCGTCGGCGGCAACTGCTCCGCTTAGGATCTGGATGAACGTGCTTTTGCCGGCGCCGTTCTCGCCCAGCACGGCATGCACCTCGCCGGCGGCGGCGGAAAAATCGACGCGGTTCAGGGCGACGATTCCACCGTAGCGCTTGGCGATGCCGGTGGCTGCCAGAACGTCCATTGCGACAGACGGATGCCGACGGACGGGCGGGCCGGCGCCCGCCCGCTCCTTGAGGATTAGGAGCCCGCCGCCTCTTTGGCGGTGATGTCGACCCAGGTCGGCGTGACCGGCAAAGACAGGCCGGGCGGTTCATCCGGGAACGCATTCTTGCCGATCTCGATCGGCTCCAGTTTTGCCCCGGGCGAGAACTGGGCATTGACCATGGTATTGGTCAGCCGCGGGCTCTCCAACTGCACGACCTTGGGCGACGTTGACTTGCCGTCCAAAATGTCGACCGCGAGACGGATCGCTTCGGAGGACAGATAGGCCGGGTTGACGCCCAGAATACATTTAGCACCTGGGGTCTGGACGCAGGTGACTGCCGAGATGTTGTACGAGAACGCGGTCACAGGCACGACCGGTCGTCCAGCATCCTGCAGCGCCTTGATGGCGCCGACGCCGTAGCCTTGGGTCAAGATGCCGTCGACCTGCGGATTCGCAGCGAGCAAGCTTGCCACTCCGGTCTGCTCGGGTCCGAGCGCATAGTTGCCGTTGAAATAGCCGACCACCTCTATGCCGGAGTTCTCCTTCAGCACTTTTTCGTAGCCGGTCTCGAGCATCTCGGAGATCGGGGCACCCGCCAAGCCGCGGTCGACCAGCACTTTGCCCTTGCCGCCCATGACGGTCACGATCCAGGTCGCCAGGTCGTGCGTCATGGTGTCCCAGTTGGAAGAGACTTTGTAGGCGCAATCGGCGGTCACGACCTGGTCGAAGCTGATGACCAGAATGCCGTCCTTGCAGGCGCGTTCGATGGTGGGATTGAGCGCGGTCGGCGAGCCGGCATCGATCAGGATCGCGTCCGGCTTGGCACGGACGATATTGTTCAGGGAATTGATTTGCGCCTGGGTGGTGGTGTCGACGTTCTCGATCTTCAGATCGACGCGACCCGCCAGCAGCCCCTTGCTCACCGAGACCGTGGCCGAACGGAGCATCTGTTGGCGCCAGTCATTGCCGACAAAATTGTTGGACAGGTAAATCGTGTAGGTCTTTTCAGCGGCGCGTGCCGCCTCGCCCCCGAGAACTGCCGCCAGCGCTGCAGCCGCCCCGAAAAGGGTTGCGACATGGCTGATCTTCACATTTTCCTCCCTGACCCGAGCACGTCGGCCGTTTGTTCAGGTAGTGGTACCGGGGCCGCTGGCCCGGTGTCAAATTGCCGCGTGACGCGTCAGCACCCCCAATCGGCTCGCAAATTGGCGGCCACATCGCGGCACGCTTCGGCAGAAGCTCGATCGGGGCAGGCGATCAGGTTGTGCACGTCTTCGAGACTGGCATAAGCCACGCCGCCGACGGGTGCACCCGCAATGTGCTCGTGCAGCGTCAGCCGGGCGTCATCCACGCTGAACACGGAGTAGCTGGCCTTGTGCAAGGTGTGCACAACCTCGTCCAAAGTATTCTGCTTCGAGACCTCAACCAGCAACTTGGGGCGCATGCTGGCAAACGTCGTTGCCGCGCCGCGTATTACCTCGATTTCGTGGTATTCCACGTCAATCTTCACCAGATCGGGCCGGTCCTCACCGTGCTGGACATGGTATTGGTCCAGCGCGATCACTTGCACCAAATCCACCGACTGCACGGACGCGTGGCGCTTCGACAGGCTGCCGCCGCTGTCCAGCATGCTTGGACCGACTGACGTGTACAGCGGCAGCAGCTGCGTGCGGTCCGAGAGCGCGTAGGGCTCGATACGGATTTTGCCGTGTCTGGCCGTTCAACACGACGTTCATCGTCGCGCGGTGTCGGATATGCCCCATCGGCTCGAAGGCGACGCAAACCGCGTTTGGGTTGGTGCCACGAGCGACCAGGCTATACAGGCCCGTGAAAGCGCCGATATCGTAGATGCAACGCGCCTTGCGGGCCAAGGCTTGCCAGATGCGCAGGCTCAGCGTTTCGTAGGCATCCGGCCCGTAATAGAAATACGTCCGCGCCACGTTGTCATCATTCGCCGAAAACATGAGGTGTTCGACCCTGCCCACTGCGGCGCCGACGAAGCCGTAGTAGGGGTGCGACATGGTAAGGCTGCGATATTCGGCGTCGTGCACCGAGACGGGTCGAGGCGTGTAGCCAGGCTGGGCGCAAGGACGAGCGGCTAACGCCCGTGCACTGATCTCGCCCAGCCATGCGACACGGCCGTTCGCGAACTGGCTTCGCATGTGTTCGAGCATGATGTCGACGTCCAGCATCTTGCTTGCTCCACTTGGCCTTCAGCACCGGGTTCCGCAAAACTGGTGCATGTTTCGGGAGTCCGGGCGCGCCGGTTGTGCGAGTCCGCCAGTTTATGGATTAGCGCTCGATGCCCAGCCCGATGGGATCGCGATCCCGAGCCGGTCCAGAGCCGCCAGTTCGTCGGCAACCAAGTCCTCGGATGCCGCTAGGAAGGAGGCTGGCGCTGGGATGGCGGCCGACCGGTTATGGACCTCCTTTAGCGCGTTGGGATCGTACGCCTTGGCTGGTATCTCCAGGAAAGCCTCCAGCTTTCGCAGCTCGCTGACAGGGTCGGACTGGAAATCCTCGAAGTAGCAAATCTTGTACTCCGTCGCGTTCAGGACGTCTCGCATTCTGCTGATCGAGACCGAATACGCGGCTGCAGCTATCATGTCGGGCCGCGTAAGGAAAGTCCTGAAGGAGTCGTTGGACCAGTCACTCAGATGTTCCTTGATGCCCAGGAACTGCGCATGGTATTTGGTATGGCTCCACAGGCGCTTGGCGGGATTCCTCAACGTGTAGATGATACGGATGTTTTCGGCGACGGTCCTGACATGGGCCCAGCCGCCAGGGTCCAGATAAGAATTGAGATTGCAGTAGTCGGCGCAATGCTTCTTTCTGTATCTGTCCAGGAACAGGTTCGCATACCAGACGTCGTCAATGGGGTCGTCGAGATATAATTTGCACCAGTCCAGCTTGGAGTTCAGGGCCGGCCCGTCCTCATCGACGGACATGCCGTTCAGCACGCCTTTTGCTCTTATCAGCCGCTGCCTGCGATTGAGGAGGCCCCTTCTTGCGCCGACCTCGAAAAAATAATGACTTTCCTTGATCGGGATGTCAGCAAGACCGGGATGGTCGTGAAGCTGCATATACAGCCAACTCGTGCCCGCCTTCATCGCCCCTATGCTCAAGAAGAGGTGTTCGAGCAGCTTCGGCATCGGCTACCGGCCGTCCCCTCAGTCGCAGGATTCATAAAAGGCGCCGGAGTATTGCCAAAACGTTAAGGACTGACCCTAGCCATGATCGCCGTGCCTTGGCCCGCTGCCATATTCATCCGGGGGCCGGCACTCACTCTGATGTTGCCAGGCGGGCCGGGAATCCGGGCGCCCGCAGGTTGATGCCCATTTGATCTTCCAGCAGTTTGACCACCATCGTGCTCCACGCGCTGCCTCCGTAGGTTTCGCGCGCGCGGGCAAAGGTCTGTGCGGTGAGGGAAGCGAGATCGAGCGGCACGCCGAACGCACGCCCCAACTCCACGGCGAACCCCAAGTCCTTGCAGGCCAGATCCATGGTGAAACCGATGTCGTAGCTTCCGTTCAGAACGAGCTGGCTTTCGGTCTCGTGCACAAAACTGTTGCCAGAACTGGCCCTGATGGCTTGGAACGCCTGCGCGAGGTCGAGGCCGCCGCGCTTGGCCAGCATCAGCGCCTCGCCGGCCGCGACGAGGTGGATGAAGGCGAGCATGTTGGTGATCACTTTTGCCACCGCGGCACTGCCGAGCGGGCCCATGTGCAGGATGGTGCGTCCCATAGCCGCCAGTGCCGGCCGGTGGGTTTCGAACAGATCGGCATCGCCGCCGGCCAGAATCGTAATAGCACCGGTCGCCGCCAGATGCACTCCCCCGGTCACCGGCGCCTCCAAGGTGCGAACGCCCGTTTCCGCGGCATGTGCGGCGAGCCGCACGATGCTGTCACGATCGAGCGTGCTCATCTCGATCCACGTGCCCCCCGACCGCAGCCCGGCCAGCACGCCGTCGGGACCGGAGAGTACTGCTTGCGATGCTGCGGGCGAGGGCAGGCAGGTGATCACCGCATCCACCATCGCGCCCGCTGCCCTCGGGGATTCCGCCCACTGCGCGCCTGCCGACAGCAGAGGGGCGGCGGTGCCGCCATTGCGGTCGTGGACCACGAGCGAAAACCTGTTCAGGAGCAGCCTTGCTGCCAGCTTGACCCCGAGGTTGCCGAGACCCACGAAAGCGTAGCGTATCGCCATCAGTCCCGTACGCCGGTGGGCCCGGATACCGGCATCAGGTGCAGGTCGCGCCCCGTATACGGGTGTGCCAACGCCACCTCCTCGTTCAACTCGATTCCAAGCCCCGGCGCGTCGGGCACGATGACGAACCCGTCCTGCCACTGGATCGGCCGTTTCAGAGATGTCGGCGTGGAAGCCGCTCCAGGTGCCGATGCTTTCCAGAATCAGAAAGTTCGGGATGCAGGCGGAAAGCTGGATGTTGGCCGCTCCCTCGACCGGGCCGCAGTACAAATGCGGCGCTATCTGTGCGTAAAAGGCTTCAGCCATGCCGGCGATCTTCTTGGCTTCCAGCAGGCCGCCGACACGGCCGAGTGCCATCTGCAGAATGGAGGCCGCACGCAATTCCAGCACGCGGGAAAACTCGTATTTGGTGGTCAGGCGCTCGCCGGTGGCGATGGGGATGGTGGTCTGCCGCGCTACCAGCGCCATCTCTTCCGGTTTTTCCGGCGGCGTCGGCTCCTCGAACCAGAGCGGATCGTAGGACTCCAGTTTGCGCGCGAGGCGGATGGCGCCGGAGGCGGTGAACTGGCCATGCGTGCCGAACAGCAAATCCGCGCGTGTGCCTACCGCTTCGCGGATGCGGCGGCAGAATTTTTCCGACAGTTCCAGCCGCTCCATGCTGGGCTGGCGCGGATCGAACGTGCCGTAGGGGCCGGCCGGGTCGAATTTTACCGCGGTAAATCCTTGTGCGACGTATTCGGCGGCGCGCTGCGCCGACAGGTCGGGATCGGTGTAGATGGCGGCGGCGTCATAGGCATCGCCCTCGGCCGGATCGGGATACAGATACGTGTAGCTGCGCAACCGCGCATGCACCTTTCCGCCGAGCAGTGCGTGCACCGGTTTGTCGAGTGCTTTGCCGATGATATCCCACAGGGCCATCTCCAGGCCGGAGATGACGCCCACCAGCGTGAGGTCGGGCCGCCCCGAATAGCCGCGGCCGTAGGCGTTGCGCCAGAAAATCTCGATCTGAAACGGGTCCGAGTTCAGCACGTGGTGCTCGAACACGTCCTCCACCAGCCGCACCACGGCGTGGGGGCCGAACGACGCCGCATAGACCTCGCCGATGCCCTCGATGCCGGTGTCGGTGATGAGTTTCACGAAGATGAAGTAGCGGCCGCCCCAGGTAGGCGGTGGGTTGCCGACGACAAAAGTTTTCAGCTCGCGGATTTTCACGAAAACACGATCACGTTGCGCAGCGCCTCGCCACGCAGAACGCTGTCCATTGCTTCGTTGATATGTTCCAGCTCGTAGCGGCCGGTGATCAGCTCGTCGAGCTTCAGCCGCCCCTGACGATACAGGTCGACGATGCGCGGGATGTCGATGCGAATCCGCGCGGACCCCATCTTGGACCCAAGAATTCGTTTTTCGTCGGCGGCGAGCCAGCTCGGGTCGTAGCTGGCGACCACGCCGCTGGGCGGCATGCCGACGACCACCGCGCTCCCGCCGCGACGCAGGAATGATATCGCCTGATCGAGCGCGATTTTGGCGCCGACGGTCACAAAAACCCAGTCGCCCAGCTGACCGCCGTTCGCCTGGCGAATGCTTTCCGCGATGTTATCCGTGCGTGGATCAAATGCGTGCGTGGCGCCGAACCGCAGGGCCGCTTCGCGCTTTTCGGCGGAGAGGTCCAAGGCGATGATCGGCGAGGCTCCCACCAGCCTGGCGCCCTGCACCGTGTTCAGCCCGACGCCGCCGGTGCCGATCACCACTACGCTCTCGCCGGCACGGACACCGGCGGTGTTGGTGACCGCGCCCATGCCGGTCAGCACGCCGCAGGCGATCAGCGACGCCGCGTCCAGCGGTATGTTTTTGGGAATTGCCACCGCCTGTGATGCCTCGACCACCACCTGTTCGGCGAACGCTGCGGTGCGCAGTCCGTGCCCGATCGGCTCGCCGGATGCGGTGCTGAGCGGGCTGCGCTCGTCAAGCGGAAACACGGTTTCGCAGCGCACCGGGGCGCCGCCAGCGCAGGCTGGGCAGCTGCCGCAGGAGCGGATCAGCGTGACTACGGCATGGTCGCCGGGAGAGAGATGCGTGACCCCGGCGCCGACTTCTTCCACCACGCCGGCCGCCTCGTGACCATACACCGCCGGAAGCTGCCCGCCCCAGGCGCCCTGGACGCAAAAAATGTCGCTGTGACAGATGGCACAGGCAGCGAGGCGGACACGGATTTCGCCTGTGCGGGGTGCCGCGAGGGTGAGGTCTTCGACTGCCAGCGGAGCGCCGAACGCGCGGCAGACGGCGGCTTTCATGCGGCGATGCTTCCCCCTGACCGGGCGGAGCCATGGCAGCCCCGGCGATCGGCGTAAACCGGGCCGCGCGCGCCCGCAGCGTAAGATAATTCTAAGTTTCTGCCGTCAGCTTGCCGCCTGCAAACCCGCGCGCTGAGGCATAGCATGACGACCCAGAAATACCGCCTCGTCACCCGTAGCGATTTCGACGGCCTCGTCTGCGGCATGTTGCTGCGCGAGCTCGGCCTGATCGACGATGTGAGTTTCGTCCACCCGAAGGACATGCAGGACGGCATCGTGGCGATCACGGCACGCGACATCGTGACCAACCTCCCGTATGTCGCGGGCTGCCATCTCGCCTTCGACCATCACGCGAGCGAGGTGCTGCGCCACGACGGCAGCCCGCGTGCCAACCACATCATCGACCCGGGCGCGCCCTCCGCGGCTCGGGTCGTCTATGACTATTACGGAGGCGCCGGGGCCTTTCCGCGCATCAGTTCGGAGCTGATGGCGGCGGTCGACAAGGCGGATTCGGCGCAGTTCACGCATGACGAGATCCTGCACCCGCAG
The DNA here is from genome assembly GCA_963822705.1 of uncultured Pseudomonadota bacterium. GTDB lineage: Bacteria > Pseudomonadota > Alphaproteobacteria > Acetobacterales > Acetobacteraceae > CAVRQM01. The sequence goes on along the minus strand of CAWGIX010000012.1, from coordinate 521,330 downwards.
GGCTGGGTGCTGCTCAACTTCCTCATGGACTCCCGCACCGGCCTGGGCCGGTTTCGCGAATTCCGGATTTCCAATTACGGCCTGATGATGCAGCTGATCGAGCATTGCCGCGACCATTCCGTGGAGGCGGTTCTGGCGCTGCCCGACGTGCAGGAGCGCGTCGACATCTACAACGCCCACCGCGAGCCGTTTGCTGGGCAAATCCGCCGCTGCACCACGGTTTTGGGCAGGCTGGCGCTGATCGACCTGCGCCGCGAGGGCGTGATCTACGCGGGCAACCGGTTTGCCGTCTACGCCATGTTCCCTGAATGCAACATATCGATGCATGTGCTTTGGGGTGTGCGCTGGCAGAACACCGTGTTCGCGATCGGCAAGTCGATCTTTGACCGCAGCTGCCCTATCGATGTCGGCGCGGTCTGCCTCGGCTATGGCGGCGGCGGCCACCGGGCGGCCGGGACCTGCCAGGTAGCGAACGAGCGCGCCGAGGAGGTGCGGGCAGGACTGATTTCGGTTCTGTCGATGCCACCGTCGAAGCAAGCGGCGCCTATCCCCAGCGTGCGCGAGTTGACCCAGGCTTAGGCGCCGGCGGCACAATCGCCGGGAGGTCTGCCGCAAGGGGCCGTTCGCAACCGCGCGGCGAGTCGTATCTATATCGTAACGATATGGGCGTGCGTGGGCAGGCGGCCCAGTCAGGCCGGTTTTCGGATCGGCTCGGGGAACCAGAAACCGCCCCACTTCCTCCACTCCGTGCCGGGGTAGGTCCACTTCGGCTTGCGGGTGCGCGCCTCGGTGCGGACCGGACGCTTGCGCATCGGCTTTTCGGCAGGTTCGGTTGGGGCCGGTGCGGTTTGCGCCGGGGCGGTTCGGCGAACCCGCTTCGGCGGCGGGGGCAGGAGCGCCGGGTCGGGTGTCAGCGCCAGCATCCGGCACAGCGGCCGGAGTATCCGTCCCGCCTGCGGCGCCTTGCGGAGCAACTCCTGCATCCCGGGATCGGCCAGCAAAGCCTCCAGGTCCTGCTTGTAGGGCGCCACCCGCCACGCCCCCAGTTTTAGCAACCAGCCGAACGGCTCGGGAAACGGGTGCTGTCGCTTTCGGGCCTTCCTCTCCCCGACCCGAGGCGGCCGGGGCGGCGGCAGCGGACCCGCCTGGGCGCGGGCGACCAGAGCGATGAACCTGAGCCGGAGGTTCTGCAGCCGGGTCCCAACCAGGAACAGCAGCTGCGCGGTGATGACATGCACCCCGGACATCCGGTCCACGTCGTAGCGCATCCCGAGCGCCCGCCCCACTTCGTGGGTGAACCGGGTGAACCGGTCGGCGAGGCTGGCATCCGGCGGGAGGGGTGGGGGCTGAAGGAAAAACATCAGATAGAATAACTAACACAGGGCCGCGGCCGGGTCAAGGAATTTCTCCGTTCGATCGTGGCAGTCCGTCCGGCGTTTCGGGCAGTGCTGCGCTCGTCTTGCGCCGCCTGGTCGGTTATCCCTGTACAAGAATGAGCCAGTAGCCCTTCATCGCACGCTCCTTCAGCCCCGCTGCCCGGATGTCCGAGCGACCAGGAGGTTGACAGCAACCATGATACTGATCACCGCAGCGACCGGCCAGGTCGGCAGCGCAGCCTTGGCGGCTCTCGTCGCGGCCGGCGCGAAGGTTCGCGCCCTTGTGCGCAGGCCATCCGAGTTCACCGGGCCCGCAGAGGCTCAGGTCGTCCAGGGCAGCTTCGAAGAGGACAGATCGCTCGCCGAGGCGCTCGACGGTGTCGATGCCATGCTGCTGGCCGGCAGGGACAGCCCCGACGCGGTCGCGCAGCATCGGCGCGTGCTCGCCCAGGCCAGGCGGGCGAAGGTCCGGCACATCGTCAAGCTGTCGGCCATCGGCGCGATCGCCGGCTCTCCCGTCGCCTTGATGCGCGAGCACCACGAGGTCGACGAAGAGGTCCGGAAGGGGCCGGCGGACTGGACGCTCCTCAGGCCGCACCTCTACCTGCAGAACCTGCTGCGCGCCACGGACGCGATCAGGCGCGAGAGGCGGCTTGCGGCGCCAATGGGACCCACCCGCTTCCCCCTGGTCGACACCCGCGATGTCGGTGCTGCCGCGGCGGTCGTCCTCACGGATCCCGCCCCCCATGCCGGCAAGGCCTATGCCCTGACCGGGCCCGTGGCGTACGACTACAACGAGGTCGCAGCGGCCATTGCTGCCGTTGCCGGCCATCCGGTCGCCTACGAACCCGTCGAGCCCGATACCTTCGAAGCCCGTCTGCTCGCGTCCGGCATGCCGAAGTGGCGCGCGTTCGACCTGGCGCACATCGCCTCTGCTTATGGCGCCGCCGGCAACGCCGTCTCGCCCGACCTTCCCATGCTCCTCGGAAGAAAGGCGAGATCCCTCACCGACTTTCTTGAAGACTACCGGGGTGCCTTTTCCTCCTGATCGCACAGGATCAGATCGGACGCGCAGCGGTACGGCGGTGAGGCACTTCTGGCCGCTCTGTTGATGAGGCCAGCCACCACAAGGCCGAAGCCGAAATTGGCAGCAAGCGTAGGGCGCATAAGCGGAAGCGCCATGCGCCAACACGGGGCCGGCGGCGGCGAAACGGTGGCATGACGGGACTGCTTTCATGACGCGGCCGAACCCGGCAAACTGGCGCCATGCCGGATTATCGCCGCAACCGGGTTGCCGGTGGAACATACTTTTTCACGGTCAACCTGCTCGACCGTGGCAGCCGGTTGCTCCTCACCCACATCGACGTGCTGCGCAACGCGGTCCGCGACGCGCGCACCCGCGCGCCGTTCCACATCGATGCCTGGGTGGTCCTGCCCGAGCACATGCACTGCATCTGGACGCTGCCGCCGGGCGACGACGACTTTTCCGGGCGCTGGCGGGCGTTGAAAAAATCATTCTCAAAAGCGATCCCGCCAGGGGAGCGCCGGTCGCCGGTCAGACGCGACCGGGGTGAGCGCGGCATCTGGCAGCGGCGCTTTTGGGAACACACCATTCGCGACGGCCGGGACTATTCCAGCCACATGGACTACGTGCATTTCAATCCGGTCAAGCACGGATTTGTGGCGCATCCGGCGGCATGGCCGTATTCCTCGTTGCATCGCTGCGTCGCGGCCGGGCTGTATCCGGCCGACTGGAGCGATGTCGCCTTGCCGGACGGCGATTGGGGCGAGCGGCGCTGACGCCCAGCTTCGTGCCGGCGGCTGGCGTTGGCGCATGGCGCTGCGCTTATGCGCCCTACGGCTTGCTGGAGCGATGTCGCCTTGCCCGACGGCGATTGGGGCGAGCGGCGCTGACGCCGCAGCTTGGTGCCTGCGGCGGCTCGCGTTGGCGCATGGCGCTGCGCTTATGCGCCCTACGGCTTGCTGTCGGGATGCGCATCGTCCCGCGCGCGCGAGCCGACCTGTTTTAAGTCCCGCAAAACGTCTGATGCACGACCTCTTCCGGCCGCGGCGGGTCGGCATAAGGCACGAACTGCGGCTGGTCCTCGTATGGCTTGGCCAGCACGGCCAGCAATTCGTCCAGCGGCGCGAAATCCAAGTCCGTCTCCGCCGCCGCGATCACCGCCTGCACACGGTGGTTCCGCGGAATGAACGCCGGATTTCTCTCCCGCATCGCTTTCGCGCGCGCCGCCGGTGAAACCTCGCCCTCGTGCGCCAGCCGCTCGCGCCAGGTTTGCGCCCAGGCGTCGAACGCAGTCGGATCGACGAACAGGCTGCGCACAGATTCGTCGGCTCCCGGGCCGCCCAAAACCGCGTCGCTCAGGCGGCGGAACGTCAGCGTGAAATCGGCCTGGTTCTCGGCCATGCGGTCCAGAAAATCGTGCGCCAGTTCCAGGTCGCCGTCGCGGGGCTCGAACAACCCGAGCTTGCTGCGCAGGCCGGCCAGATACGCCGCATCGAATATTTTTGGGAACGCGGCCAGCGCGTCCTTGCCGGCGGCGAGCGCCGTCTCGGTATCGTCGCCCAGCAGCGGCAAAAAGCACTCCGCGAGCCGCGAAAGATTCCAGTACGCAATGCGCGGCTGGTTGCCGAAAGCGTAACGGCCGCCGTGGTCGATCGAGCTGTACACCATCCCGGGATGGAATGTATCCATGAAAGCACACGGGCCGTAGTCGATGGTCTCGCCGGCAATGGACATGTTGTCCGTGTTCATCACGCCATGGATGAAACCCACCATCAGCCATTGCGCCACCAGGCGCGCAGTGCGCTCGATCACCGCGTCCAGCAACGCGCGATACGGTTTTTCCGCGCCGGCCACATCCGGGTAATGGCGGCGGATCACGTAGTCGGCCAGAACGCGTACCGCCTCGGTATCGCCGCGGTTGCGGAAAAACTCGAAAGTGCCGATGCGCACATGGCTTTCCGCCACGCGGGTCAGCACCGCGCCGGGCAGCGGGCCTTCCCGCAACACCGTCTCGCCTGTGGTCACAGCGGCCAGCGCCCGCGTGGTGGGAATGCCCAGCGCGTGCATCGCCTCGCCCAAAATGTATTCGCGCAGCACCGGCCCGAGCACGGCGCGGCCGTCGCCCATGCGGGAGAACGGCGTTCTTCCGGACCCTTTTAACTGGATGTCGCGGCGCACGCCGTCCACACCGACCACCTCGCCCAGCAGCAGCGCGCGACCGTCGCCGAGCTGCGGGGAAAAGCCGCCGAACTGGTGGCCGGCATAGGCCATCGCCAGCGGCTCGGCATTTTCCGGCACCCGGTTGCCGGCCAGCACTTCTACGCCCTCCGGCGTGGCCAGCCGCTCCGGGTCCAGGCCCAACAGCCGGGCCAGGTTTTCGTTCAGCCGGACCAGGCGGGGGGCGGCGACGGGGGTCGGGGGCAGGCGCGCAAAGAACCGCTCGGGCAGCCGCGCATAGCTGTTGTCGAACGCGAACAGCGCGCGCTGCGGACGTGTCGTGTCCGAGGCAACGAGCTGGTCATCGAAAAAATCGGCCATCGGGGCGCTTCCAAAAACCTGTATCGCGGCAAAACTGGGGTGCGGCGGCCCGATCCGCCAGCCCGCCGCGCCGCCCGCATCGGGCGCGGCCCCGCTTGCAGGCAGGCGAGCAGCCGATTATATAGGCGCTACACCAATCTTCTCCGCATCTTCCGGGGGGTGGCCTTTACGGGCCGCCTTTTTTGTTTTGGACCCAGACCACCCGCGCCACACCGGCCTGGAAGGCCGCATCGCCGACATCGTCGCCCCCTCGCTGGAGGGCATGGGCTACGAGCTGGTGCGCGTGGCGGTGGTGGGCCGCGACCGGCCGACCGTGCAGCTGATGATCGACCGCGCCGACGGCGCGCCGGTCGCCATCGAGAACTGCGAAGAGGTCAGCTACATGATCGGACCGGTGATCGACGTGGCCGACCCGATGCGCACGCCCTGGACGCTGGAGGTCAGTTCGCCGGGCATCGACCGGCCGCTGACGCGGCGCAAGGACTGGAACCGCTTTGCCGGCCATACCGCACGCGTCGAGCTGGAGGTGCCGCAGGACGGCCGCCGCCGGTTCACCGGTATTGCCCTGGGCGCCGACGAAACGCACGCCCGCTTGCGCCTTGAAGACGGCACGGAGTTCTCCGTTCCGTTCGACAACATCCACCGCGCGAAACTGGTGCTGACCGACGCGCTGATCGCCGCCACGGCAACCCCGAAAATTTTTGCCAACTGAGAGGCACCATGGATACGTCCGTCGCACGACCCGAACTGCTGCTGGTGGCCGACGCCGTGGCCCGGGAAAAATCGATCGACCGCGAGGAAGTGCTGGAGGCCATGGAGCAGGCCATCGGCAAGGCCGGGCGCGCCAAATACGGGCACGAGAAGGATATCCGGGCCACCATCGACAGAAAAACCGGCGACGTGAAACTGACCCGCTGGCTGGAGGCGGTGGAAGTGGTCGAGAACGAGGAGACGCAGATCCTTCTCCGGGTCGCCCGCAAGGAGAAGCCTGCCATCAACGTGGGCGAGCATCTGGAAGACCCGCTGCCGCCGATCGATTTCGGCCGCATCGCCGCCCAGACCGCCAAACAGGTAATCGTGCAGCGCGTGCGCGAGTACGAGCGCAAGCGGCAGTATGACGAGTTCAAGGATCGCGTGGGCGAGGTCGTCAACGGCGTCGTCAAGCGCACCGAGTACGGCAACCTGATGGTCGAGATCGGCCGCGCCGAGGCGCTGCTGCGCCGCGACGAGCTCATTGCGCGCGAGAGTTTCCGTAACGGCGACCGGGTGCGGGCCTACATCTACGACGTGCGCGACGAGCTGCGCGGGCCGCAGGTGTTTTTGTCGCGCACGCATCCGGGTTTTCTGGCCAAGCTGTTTGCGCAGGAAGTGCCTGAAATCTACGACGGCATCATCGAGATCAAGGCGGTCGCGCGCGATCCGGGCAGCCGGGCAAAGATGGCGGTGATCAGCCGCGACCATTCGATCGATCCCGTCGGCGCCTGCGTCGGCATGCGCGGCAGCCGGGTGCAGGCGGTGGTGCAGGAGCTGCAGGGCGAAAAGATCGACATCATCCCGTGGAGCCCGCAATCGGCCACGTTCGTGGTCAACGCGCTGGCCCCGGCGGAAGTGACCAAGGTGGTGATGGACGAGGAGGCCGGGCGGGTCGAGGTGGTGGTGCCGGACGACCAGCTTTCCTTGGCCATCGGCCGGCGTGGCCAAAATGTTCGGCTGGCCAGCCAGCTGACCCGCTGGGACATCGACATTCTGACCGAAGCCGAGGAGAGCGAGCGGCGGCAGGAAGAATTCCGACGTCGCACCGGGCTGTTCGTGGAAAACCTGGACGTGGACGACGTGATCGCCGGCCTGCTGGTGCAGGAGGGTTTCAATACCGTGGAGGAGGTGGCGTTCGTGGACCGCGACGAGCTGGCGTCCATTGAGGGCTTTGACGAAAGCGTGGCCGACGAGCTGATCCGCCGTGCCGAGCAGGCGCTGCTCAAGCGCGATGCGGAGCTGAACGAGCGCCGTGTCACGCTGGGCGTGTCCGAAGAGGTGGCGGCGATCGAGGCTCTGACCCCGGCCATGCTGGTGGCGTTGGGCGAGAAAGACGTGAAGTCGCTGGACGATCTGGCCGACCTCGCCTCCGACGAACTGGTGGAGATCGTGGGCGAAGCCAACATGGACGAGGCTACCGCCAACGAGATCATCATGGCCGCGCGGGCCCACTGGTTCGAAGGCGAGTCTGGGGCCGAATCGGCGGCTGCCGGCGACGCGGAGGTTGGGGAGGAGCGTGCTCACGACTGAGGACGCGGAGGCGATCGGCGAGGGCGACGGTTCGGATGAACCGGAGCGGGGACCGCTGCGCCGTTGCGCAGTGACCCGCGAACGGCTGCCGCGCGAGGCGATGATCCGTTTTGTTCTGTCGCCGGATCGCGCGGTCGTTGCCGATCTTGCGGCCCGTCTTCCGGGGCGGGGAATCTGGTTGAGCGCGCGGCGGGATGTGATACAAGCCGCGCGGGCCAAGGGCGCCTTCGCACGCGCGGCGCGGGGTGCGGTCTCGGTCCCTCCTGATCTTTTGCCGGGCTTGATTGCCGCGCTCGAGCGACGGATCGGGGACCATATCGGGCTGGCCCGGCGCGCCGGGCAGGCTGTAAGCGGCTTTGAGAAGGCGCGGGAGTGGCTGCACGTCGGCAAGGCCGCGCTGGTGATCCAGGCCGCCGACGGGAGTGCGGAGGAGCGGGCACGGTTTTTGGGGCGGCATGCGCAGACGGTTCCGGTCGTGGCTCCGATCGATGCTGTGGCCCTGGGTGCCGTGTTCGGGCGCGAACGGGCCGTGCATGTAGCCGTGGCCGCCGGCAGATTGGCGGACGGACTGTTGGCCGACGCCGGCCGGCTCGCGGGCTTGCGAGGCGCGCATGATGCGCCGCCCCGCCATACGACGACAGAACGGGATGCAGCTTTTCGATGAGTGAAACCAACGACCAGGACGCGGCCAAGGGCCGGCTGTCGCTGCGGCCGGCCAGTCGGGCGGAGGTCGGGCGGACAGTGGATGCCGGATCGGTGCGGCAGAGTTTTTCGCACGGCCGCTCGAAAGTGGTTCAGGTCGAGGTGCGCAAGAAGCGCGCGCCGGGCGGCGGCGGTGCGCCCGCGCAGTTGCCCAGTGCCGCCGCCGGCGCGCCGGTCGGCGGCGCCAAGCCTGCCGTCCCGACCAGCCGTCCTCCGACCGGGGCCGGCCGCGCGCTGACCGCGACCGAACAGGCGGCCCGGCAGCGCGCACTCGTCGAGCAGCAGCGCGAATCGGCGAAGCGCGACGCAGAGCGGCGCGAGCAGGAAAAGATTTCCATCCTTTCGGCGGCCGAAGAGGCCCGCCGGCGCGAGGAGGAGACTCGGCGTGCCGCCGAGGAGGCGGAGCGCCAAAAGGCTGAGGCGGAAGCGCGGGAAAAGGCGGAGGAGGCGGCGCGCCTTGCGGCGGCCGCGGCGGCTGCCGCGCCGGCTCCCCCAGCGGTGCGTGGCGGGGCCGAGGGGCCGCGCCGTGCCGTGCGGCCGACCCCGGCAACTGCGCCTGTGGGGCCCACCGAGACGTTGCGGCTGAAACCCACCCGCGCGCGCGACGACGAGGACGAGGCCCGCCCGGTGCGCCGTCCGGGCGCAGCGCCGGGACTGGGCGCGCGCAAGCCGCCCGTGCCTGCTCCCAAGAAAGTGCTGGATGACCGGCGCGGGCGCACCGGCCGCATCGACGTGCAGGCCGCCATCGAGGGCGAGGACGAAAAGGTCCGCAGCCTGGCCTCGGTGCGCCGCCAGCGCGAGCGCGAGCGGCGGCAGGCGGAGCTGGAGCTGCTGCGATCCGATGGGGTGAAGGTGGTGCGCGAGGTTGTGCTGCCGGACGCGATCACGGTGCAGGAGCTGGCCAACCGCATGGCCGCGCGGACGGCGGACGTGATCAAAACGCTGATGCGGCTCGGCGTGATGGCTACCGTGACGCAGAGTTTGGATGCCGATACCGCCGAGCTGGTTGTCCAGGAATTCGGCCATCGAGTGAAACGCGTGTCCGAGGACGACGTGGAGCTGGGCCTCGAGGGCGCGGTCGATGTGGACGCGGAGCTGCAGCCGCGCGCGCCCGTGGTCACCGTCATGGGCCATGTCGACCACGGCAAGACCTCGCTGCTGGACGCGCTGCGCGCCACCGACGTGGCGGCCGGCGAGGCGGGCGGGATCACCCAGCATATCGGCGCCTATCAGGTCGAGTTGCCGTCGGGGAGCCGCATCACCTTCATCGACACGCCGGGCCACGAGGCGTTCACCGCCATGCGCGCCCGCGGCGCCAGCGTGACGGACATCGTGGTTCTGGTGGTGGCGGCCGACGACGGCGTGATGCCGCAGACCGTCGAGGCGATCCGCCATGCACGCGCGGCGAACGCGCCGATCATCGTGGCCATCAACAAGATGGACAAACCCGACGCCAACCCGGACCGTGTGCGCCAGGAATTGCTGAGCTACGAAATCGTGGTCGAGGCGATGGGCGGCGAGACCCAGGACGTGGAAGTGTCCGCGCTGAAGAAGAGCGGTTTGGACAAGCTGGAAGAAGCCATCGTGCTGCAGGCCGAAATCCTGGACTTGCGCGCCAATCCGGTCCGTGCCGCCGAGGGCAGCGTGATCGAGAGCCGGCTGGATCGCGGCCGCGGCCCGGTGGCCACCGTGCTGGTGCAAAAGGGCACGCTGAACCAGGGCGACATCGTGGTGGCCGGCGCCGAATGGGGCCGCGTGCGCGCCATGCTGGACGACAAGGCACGGCAACTGAAACTGGCCGGCCCATCGACGCCGGTGGAAATTCTGGGCCTGACCTCGGTGCCGCAAGCGGGCGAACCGTTCGTCGCGGTGGAGAACGAGGCGCGGGCGCGGGAAATCAGCGAGTTCCGGCAACGCAAGCTGCGCGACAAGGCTGCCGGCGTGACCGCGGCCGCGCGCGGGACGCTGGAAGAGATGCTGTCGCGCATTCAGGCCGGCGCGCAGAAGGAAGTGGCAGTCCTGATCAAGGCCGACGTGCAGGGCAGCGCCGAGGCGATCCAGGCCACGGTGGAAAAGCTCGCGCATGAGGAAGTGAAAGTGCGCGTGCTGTTGTCGGCGGTCGGCCAGATCACCGAGAGCGACATCCAGCTCGCGAAGGCGAGCCAGGCGGTGGTGGTGGCGTTCAACGTGCGCGCCACCAGCCAGGCGCGCGAGATGGCGCAGCGCGAGGGCGTGGACATCCGCTACTACTCGATCATCTACGAGGTGGCCGACGACATCGAAAAACTGGTGCGCGGCAAGGTGGCGCCGAAAGCCCGCGAGGTGTTTTTGGGCTACGCGGAAATCCGCCGGGTGTTCGACATCACCAAGACCGGCAAGGTGGCCGGCTGCATGGTCACCGAGGGCCTGGTCAAGCGCGGCGCCGGCGTGCGGCTGCTGCGCGAGGGCGTGGTGATCCACAACGGCGAGCTGACCCAGCTGAAGCGTTTCAAGGACGATGTTCGCGACGTGGCGCGCGGTTACGAGTGCGGCTTGTCGTTTGCTAACTTCAACGACCTGCGCGAGGGCGACGTGGTCGAGTGTTTCGAGACCGAGCTGGTCCCGGCTTGAGGCACGGCCATTCCGGGCAGAAACCGGGACCCAAAGCACCGACCCAGCGACAGCTGCGGGTTGCCGAAGAAGTGCGTCACCTGCTGGCGGGGATTTTTCTTCGCGAAGAGCTGCACGACCCGGAGCTGGCGGGCGCCAAGATAACGGTGACCGAGGTGCGGGTCAGCCCGGACCTGCGGCACGCGACCGCGTTTGTCGCGCGGCTCGGGCGCTCGGACGTGGACGCGCTGTTGCCCGCGCTTGCGCCGCGCGGCGCCGTTTTTTCGCGCGCAGCTGGCCAAGGCGCTGCGGCTGCGGGTGGCCCCGGAGGTGGCATTCCAGGCTGACACCGCGCTGGATTATGCGATGCATGTCGAAGAACTGCTGCACCGGCCGGAGGTGGCGCGGGATTTGGCGTCCGAGCCGGACGCGGACGCTGGGGCACAAGACCGGACGGGGCAGTGACGAGCCAGCTAAGCCATCAAGCCCTCAACCAGGATTGCACTGTGATCAGACCAGCGTTTCTCCGCGGCTGATGGTCATACCGGCAGGTCGGTCCGGCCAATTTCACAAATGCATCGTTGGCGAACGCGTGATCGATCCGAAACCCGTTCCCTCGAACGGACATCCATGACCAGTCGCGGGCATCTACTCCGTTCGATCTGCGCCAGAGATCGTGCAATCCGTGTTGCGTTGAAAGAAGGTCAAAATCTTTGGCACAGAAGTAGTGCCGGGCGCCTTCGGTTTTGTCGCAGGTTTGGTTTCCAGTATTGAGGTCTCCAACTAGCAGAGTTGGAAGTAGCACGTTCGCTGAGGCGAACTCTGCGCATCTTGCGAAAAATGGCTCCTTTGCTTTTCGCTGCGGGAAATAGCAGGCGACCAGGTCGAACAAGGCATTGGGCCCGCATCAACGACCCCGCTCCGCCATCCGGCGGCATAACGCTTCATCGCGACGGAACGCGCGATGCGACAAAAACGCCGTTGGCGGTTCCGCCATCAACTTGACCTCGATAATGCATGGCCACGCCCGTTTGCCCAACCTCGAACTGCCGGCCAAGACGGTTCGAACGCCATCAGTCAGCACGGTGATTGATGCGTTCTCCCAGATCAGATATCCGAGCTCGGCCAATCGTGCCCCTCCGCCTGGACCTGTATGCTGGGCGCTAGGATTTTTGGTTCGCTCATGCACCATGCTTGAGCGTGCCCGTCAGTGCCTGGCCGTGCGGACCTATGGACCATCGCCGCCCGGATTCCGGGCCATTACGGCCACCGGGATCGAGCATTCGGGCGGCCGAGCCCGGAGTACGTCCACCTGACTCCTCCGAATGCGCGGGGCAGGCGTGCATGAGCACCGCTCCACCGGGGTGAGCAGGGCACGCCGAGTGCTACGATCTCGGATACCGTAACCGTTCCACAGCATCTTACCGAGCAGGCTCGTTCAAAACACGCCGGGCACGAGACGCCATCGCACCAGATCGCGGTACGTGCGGTAGCCCGGGTCCTCGCCCAGCACCCGCTCCTCAGCGAGTATGCGCGCCACCTGCAACGAGAAGGCGCCCGCGTAGACCAGCAGGTTCCAGGCGCAGGGGACCAGGAACAGGAATGACAGGTGCACCGAGAGGTAGCCGAAATACATCGGGTGGCGCACGTAACGATACGGGCCGCCGGTTTTTACGCCGTGGTTCGCGGGAACGATCCCAAAACTGCGCAGCAGGGTGAGCTTCGCTCCAAGCTGGAGCAATAGACCCAGCAGCATCACGGCCACGGCCGGCGCCGCGGGGCCGAGGGGCGGATGTGCGCTGGAGGGTGTGGCGAGCAGCGGTCCGATGGTGGCCGCGAACGCGATGGCCCAATCCCGCGGCCGGCGGCTGACCCGGACGCTCGGCCGGCGGATCATCACCAGGCCGGCCGGAAGCGCCTCGGAGACGACCACGATCCAGTTGACCCATGGACCTGCCAGGCCATGCGCGGTCAGGTTGCGCCAGGCGAACGCCAGGAACATCGCGAGGATCGCCAACCGCTCGACCAGATCGAGCACCGGGATACGGATTGGACGGGCCGAAGGGTGGCGCAAAGTCGTCCTCTGGCAGACCGGAGTTGCGCGCCAGTATTCTTCCCCCTTGCTTCCAGGCAGTTAACGACAACACCTGGGCTGGAAGCGCATCCGCACCTTGTCTGCGCTGCTTGCCTCCCTTACCTCCGCGCCATGAGCGACATACCGATCACCAACGAGGCGCCCGAATTCGGGCCGCCGCCGGATTCTCCCGAGGAGCAGATGCAGGCGGCCACCGCCCGCATTGCTGCCCTCGAAGCGGAACGGGACGATTTCAAGGACCGCTGGTTGCGCGCCGAGGCGGAGACCGCCAATGCCCGCGCCCGCGCGCGGCGCGAGGTGGATGAGACGCGGCAATACGCGGTGCAGAAATTCGCCCGCGACGTGGCCGAGGCGGCTGACAACCTTAAGCGCGGGCTGGAGAGCATCCCGCCGCGCCAGCCGGGCGAGCCGGAAATTCTGGGCCGCCTGCGCGAGGGTTTTGCCGGGGTGGAGCGCAGCGTCGTGGCGCTGCTGGAGCGCAATGGCATCGCGAGGACCGACCCGACCGGCGCGCTGTTCGACCCCAACCTGCATCAGGCGATGGCCGAGCAGGAAAACGCCGAACATCCACCCGGCACCGTCCTGCAGGCCTGGACCCCGGCCTGGACGCTGAACGGACGGTTGCTGAAGCCGGCAATGGTCGTGGTGGCCCGGGCCCCGGCTGCGGGCGTCGCGGCCAGCGCGGGTGCCGGCGGGGCGGGCGTGCATTTGGACACGACCGCATAACGGCTGGCGCGTAAGCGCGGGCGCGTAACCAAGGAGACAAATTCCCGCCTGTCGCTCTTGCCCCGAGGCGGCCGGCTCAACATATCGGAGGGGCAGTTTTCCACCCGCGGGGAACGGGGCGGTGCTTCGGGCCGCCCGTGTTCCGCCAACAAGGAGCATCCAATGAGCAAGGTCATCGGTATCGACCTGGGCACCACCAATTCCTGCGTCGCGATCATGGAGGGCAAGGATGTCCGCGTGATCGAGAATGCCGAGGGTGCCCGCACCACGCCCAGCATCGTCGCCTTTTCCGACAGCGGCGAGCGCCTGGTCGGCCAGTCCGCCAAACGCCAGGCCGTCACCAACCCCACCAATACCATCTACGCGGTGAAACGACTGATCGGGCGTCGCTATGACGATCCGATGGTGGCCAAGGACAAGGGACTGGTGCCGTACGGCATCGTGCGCGGCGACAACGGCGACGCCTGGGTCGAGGCGCGCGGCGAAAAATACTCGCCGTCACAGATCAGCGCCTTCATCCTGGGCAAGATGAAGGAGACCGCCGAATCCTATCTCGGCGAGAAGGTTACGCAGGCGGTCATCACCGTGCCGGCCTATTTCAACGACAGCCAGCGCCAGGCGACCAAGGATGCCGGCCGCATCGCCGGGCTGGAAGTGCTGCGTATCATCAACGAGCCCACGGCTGCCGCGCTGGCCTATGGCATGGACAAGAAGAAGAGCGGCACGATCGCGGTCTATGACCTGGGCGGCGGCACCTTCGACATTTCCGTGCTGGAGATCGGCGACGGCGTGTTCGAGGTCAAAAGCACCAATGGCGACACGTTCCTGGGCGGCGAGGATTTCGACGCCCGCGTGATCGACTATCTGGCCGACGAGTTCAAACGCGACCAGGGCATCGACCTGCGCCGCGACAAACTGGCGTTGCAGCGGCTGAAGGAGGCCGCCGAAAAGGCAAAGATCGAGCTGTCGTCCAGCAAGGAAACCGAGATCAACCTGCCGTTCATCACCGCGGACGCCTCCGGGCCGAAGCACATGGTGATGAAGCTTACGCGCGCAAAGTTGGAGAGTCTGGTCGACGACCTGATCGGCCGCACGCTCGATCCGTGCCGCGCGGCGCTAAAAGATGCGGGGGTCAAGGCCAACGAGATCGACGAGGTGATTTTGGTCGGCGGCATGACCCGCATGCCCAAAGTCATCGACACCGTAAAGCAGTTCTTCGGCAAAGACCCGGCGCGCAACGTCAACCCGGACGAGGTGGTGGCGATCGGTGCCGCGGTGCAGGCGGCGGTGCTGAAGGGCGACGTCAAGGACGTGCTGCTGCTGGACGTGACGCCGCTGTCGCTCGGCATCGAAACGCTCGGCGGCGTGTTCACGCGGCTGATCGAGCGCAACACCACGATCCCGACGAAGAAGAGCCAGACGTTCTCCACCGCCGACGATGGGCAGACTGCCGTTACCATCAAGGTGTATCAGGGCGAGCGCGAAATGGCGGCGGACAACAAGCCGCTGGGCCAGTTCGACCTGGTCGGCATCCCGCCCGCGCCGCGCGGCGTGCCGCAGATCGAGGTGACGTTCGACATCGACGCCAACGGCATCGTGTCCGTGCACGCGCGGGACAAGGCCACCGGCAAGGAGCAGCAGATCCGCATCCAGGCCAGCGGCGGTCTGTCCGAGGCCGACATCCAGAAAATGGTCAAGGAGGCCGAGGCCAACGCCGAAGCCGACAAGAAGCGCCGCGCCTACGTCGAGGCCCGCAACCATGCCGACGGCCTGATCCATCAGGTGGAAAAGACGCTGAAGGAGAGCGAGGGCAAGGTTTCGGCGCAGGACAAGGGCGAAGCGGAGGCGGCACTGGCCGCGGCCCATTCGGCCATGGAAGGCCAGGACGAGGCGGCGCTGAAGCAGGCGACCGAACGGCTGAGCCAGTCGGCGATGAAGCTGGGCGAGGCGATGTACAAGGCGCAGGCCGGGGCTGACGCGGGGCCGCAGGACGGCGGCGGTCCGGATGCCGGTCCGCGGGCCGGCGGCGGCGGCGCCAATGACGACAAGGTGGTCGATGCCGAGTTCGAGGAAGTGGACGACAAGAAGAAGTCCGCCTGATCGCGTGTGACGAAACGGATGACGTGACGACGGCGAAGGGCGCTCGCGCTTCCAGGAAGGCGGGCGCCTTTCGCGTGTAGAGAAAGCGCGGGGGCGTTCGTTCGAGCCGCATGCAGCGGACAGGACGATGGAGCTGGAATGGCGAAGCAGGATTTTTACGCAACGCTGGGCGTCGCGCGTGATGCGGGTGCCGACGACCTGAAAAAGGCCTATCGCAAGCTGGCGATGCAGCTGCACCCGGACCGCAACCCGGGGGACAAGAAGGCCGAGGCGCGGTTCAAGGAAATCAGCGAAGCCTACGAGATTCTCAAGGACGACCAGAAGCGGGCTGCTTATGACCGTTACGGTCATGCCGCGTTCGAGGGCGGCGGCGCCGGACCCGCCGGGTTTGATTTCGGCGCCGGCGGCATCGGCGACATTTTTGATCAGATGTTCGGCGAGTTCATGGGCGGGAGGCGCGGCGGCGGCCGCAATCCGCGCGGCGGGGGCGATGTCCGTGTCAGCGTCGAGATCAGCCTGACCGAGGCGTTTTCGGGCGTGCAGCAGACGTTACGCGTGCCGACGCGCGTGGCCTGCGAGGCCTGTGCGGGCACCGGGTCGGAGAACCGCGAGCGCGGGTCGGACACCTGTTCCACCTGCGGCGGGCATGGAAAAGTGCGCTCGCAGCAGGGTTTTTTCGTGGTCGAGCGCACCTGTCCCACATGCGGCGGGCAGGGACGGGTGGTGCGCAACCCGTGCCGAATCTGCAATGGCGCCGGCACCGTGGCGCGCGAGCGCAGCCTGCAGGTGACCATTCCGGCGGGCATTGAGGACGGCATGAAGCTGCGCCTGGGCGGCGAGGGCGAGGCTGGGGCACAGGGCACGCCATCGGGCGATTTGTACGTGCACGTGGGCGTGCGGCCGCATCCGCTGTTCCAGCGCGAGGGCACCAACGTGTTTTGCCGCCTGCCGCTGCGCATGACGCAGGCGGCACTGGGAGGCGACATCGAGGTGCCGGTGATCGACGGCAGCATGGCGAGGGTCAAAATCCCCCCGGGCACGCAGACCGGCGATCAGTTCCGGCTGCGTGGCAAGGGATTCACGGACGCACGGCGGCCGGGGCGGGGGGATATGCACATCCAGGTCGCGGTCGAAACACCGCAGCACCTGACCCGCCGCCAACGCGAACTTTTGGAAGCTTTTGAGTCGGAGGCGGACGGCGAGGACGGCAAGGCCAGCCCCGAAAGTCATGGCTTTTTGGGCAAAGTGCGGGAGTTTTTCGAGGGCACCGGGCGGGAGTGACGTCGCCAGACGGCGGACCTGTTGAACGAAACGTGAACCGGGCTGAGCAACCTGACTCGGGCTTTCCCGTTACCATCGCAGCCCCGGGGTGATCCCCTACACCACCGGAGCCGTTCAATTCAGGGCAGTGCATCCATAAGGGGCACTGCCCTTTTTGTTGTGATCCCGCAGGAGCAACGTCATGGACACATCGTCCAGCACAACCATCTCCAGCAACCCGCTGATCGCCGGCAGTCGCGTCTCCGGCACGGCAGTTTACAACACCGCCGGCGAGCGGCTCGGCACTGTCGAGGACGTCATGATCGACAAGCAGTCGGGCCGCATTGCCTATGCCGTGCTGAGCTTCGGTGGCTTCCTAGGCATTGGCGACAAGCACCATCCGCTGCCCTGGCAGACGCTGACCTACGACACGGGTTTGGGCGGCTACAGGGTCGATCTCGATCGCTCCCAGCTGGAAGGCGCGCCGGTGCTGGCCGACGATGCGGACACAATGTGGCAGGACCGTGCCTGGGGACAGCGGGTGCACGACTACTACAACGTATCGCCCGTACTGGAGCAGCCTGCCCTGACAAGGTAGCCGCCCGCGCGTCCTGGACGCGGAGCCGCCCGCGACGCAGTGTGTGGCGATGCAAAAGGGCATCGGCATTGCAGGCGCTGGCGGGCGCATGGGGCGGTTGCTAGCCGAGGAGGCTCGGGCCGCGGGGCTGACTGTTGTGGGCGGTGTGGACCGGCCAGGGGCCGAGGCGCCGGAAGTCACACTTTTTCCCGATCTCGCGGACTTGGCTCGCGTCTGCGACGCGGTTGTCGAGTTTACCCATGCCTCGGCGACATCGCGTCACGCCGACATTCTGGGCCGTGCCGGTGTCGCCTGGGTGCTGGGCACGTCGGGGCTGACCGAGGAGGACCAGCGCGATGTGGTCGCAGCGGCCCGCCTCATCCCGGTCGTGCAGGCCGCGAATTTTTCGCCTGCCATGTCGCTCATGCTGGCGCTGGCGCGACGGATCGGCGCGGCGCTGCCAGGCGACCGGTACGACGCGGAAATTCTGGAAATGCATCACCGCCAAAAAGTCGATGCGCCCTCCGGCACCGCACTCGCGCTCGGCCGGGCGGTGGCGGAGGGGCGAGGCGTGCCCCTGGAGTCGGTGCGCGAGAGCGGCCGTGACGGTCAGACCGGTGCCCGCAGGCCGGGAGCGATCGGCTTTGCCGCGCTGCGCGGCGGCCAGGTGGTGGGCGAGCACACGCTGCTGTTCGCCGCCGCCGACGAGCAGATCGGTTTGACTCACCGCGCCTTCGACCGCCGCAGTTTTGCCAGCGGTGCGATCCGCGCCGCTGCGTGGGTGGTCGGCCGGCCGCCGGGCCTGTACTGGCATGACCGACGTGCTGGGCGTGGGCGCCGACTGACACAGGCCGGTAGACCGGATCGGTCGAAGGAGATTTTTTCCATTTGACTGACCGCCTGCGGAATGCGTTGCTCCCCGCCATCGTGCATCGGTTTACAAGGCACGAATTTGGGAAGGACACGCAATGACCGAGCGACCGAACGCTTTTCAATCCGCTGCCAAAAGTCTTGATCGCCGCGGCTTGATCGCAGGGAGCGTGGCGTTGGGGGCGGGCGCGCTCGCCTTGGGTCGCCGACCGGCGTGGGGGGCCGGACAAGCCAACGCTGGTGAACTCCATCCGGTCGCTGACCAACCCCTATCACGCGACCTGGAACCAGGGTGGCGCCGCTTTCGCGAAATCGGTCGGCTGCGACTACGTGACTCTTGGTGACCGAGGGCGACAGCGAAAAAGGCATCGCCGACATCCGCGCGGTGCTGACCAAGACCGGCGGCAACATGGTGCTGAACGTCGATCCCAACGATGCGCCGGATGCGCGGCCGATCGTCGACGCCTGCGTCAAGGCCAAAGCCTACGTCGTGACCCAGTGGAACAAGCCGGCCGATCTGCATCCATGGGATTTCAACCCGTACTACGTCGCGCACATCTCGTTTGATGGCAGGCGATACGGCGAGGCCATGCCGCGACGCGCTGATCAAGGCGATCGGCGGCTCCGGCGGCATCGTTGCCCTGGGCGGCATTGTGTCCAACACGCCCGCAATCGAGCGCAAAGACGGGCTGGAAAAAGCGCTCGCCGCCAATCCCGGCGTAAAACTGCTGGATATCCAGGTCGCGGACTGGCAGTCGACCAAGGCGTATCGACATCGTTGCCGCCTGGCTCACGCGGTTCGGCGACCAGATGAAAGGCATCTGGGCCGCCAACGACGATATGGGCGTCGGTGCATTCGAGGCTCTGCGCGCCGAAAAGCTGGCGGGCAAGGTGCCGGTCACCGGCATCGACGGCATCAAAACCGCAGTCGAGGCGATGCGCGCCGGCGAGTTCGCTGCACCGTGTCGTGGGACCCGTTCTGGCAAGGCAGCATGGGGCTGTCGATCGGCTATCATGCCAAGACGGGCGACTTCGATCCGACAAAGGAGCCGCGCGACCACCGCGAGTTCTACGGCACCGGCATTCTGGTCACCAAGGACAACGCCGAGGAGTTCTACAAGAACAACATCGAGACGCAGCCCAAAATCGACTTCAACGATCTCTGGGGCGCGCGTGAGCGGGCCGATCCCCGCACCTGATCGGACGCAGCTTCGGACATGGGCCGGACGCGATGGGTCTGCGGCCCTTCTTCCGCTGGTGCGGTGCTGGCCAGCCTGTGCGGCCTGGTGGGCGCCGCCAACCCCGACTTTCTTCACGCGCGGCAACATGGTGCGGGTAGCCACCGCCGCCGCGATCCCGCTGGTTCTCGCGGCTGGGCGAGACGTTCGTGATCCTGCTGGGCAGCATCGACCTGTCGGTGGAAGGCATCATGGCGGTGGGCGCCGTGGCGCTGAGTCTGCTGGTGCGCAACGACGCCAACGCGCTCGATTTCGGACTCGGTGACCGTGCTGCCGATTCTGGCGATCGGGGCCGCCATCGGCGCACTGAACGGCGCGCTGCATGTGCTGCTGCGCATTCCCTCGTTCATGGTGACGCTCGGCACCTGGTTCGCGGGCGTGGGCGTGGCGACCCTGCTGCTCGGCGGGGCACGGTGCGCGTGCTCGACCCGGCGGTGCGCGCGCTGGCGCTGTCGCGGCTGCTCGGTTTCCCGCCCCTCGGTCTGGGTAGCGCTGGCCGGCCTGTTGCTGGCCTGGGTAGTGCAGCATTTTACCCGCACCGGCCGGCACGTATTCGCGATCGGCGGCGGCGAGGATCTGGCCGCCCTCTCCGGCATCGCGGTCTCGCGTGTAAGATCGCCGCGTTCGCATTGGCGGGGGCTTTTCTATGCGCTGGGCGGCGTGCTGGCCGCGGCCCAACTCGGACAGGGCAACGCGGTCATCGGGGAAGGCCGGCTGTTCACCACCATCACCGCGGTGGTGGTCGGCGGCACGGCGCTGTCCGGCGGCGAGGGCGGCGTGCTGAACACGCTGATCGGCGTGCTGGTGGTCGCCGTGCTGGCCAACGGCATGGTGCTGCTGGGCATCTCGCCGTACTGGCAGCAGACCGTGCAGGGCCTGATGATCGTGGCCGCCGTGGCGCTGTCGCTCGACCGCGCGCGGCTGCGGATCGTGAAATAGCCATGCTCGAAGCGCTCGGGCATTTCCAAGGCTTTTGCCGGCGTGCAGGCGCTGAGCGAGGTCGATCTGGTGGTGCGCCCCGGCGAGGTGGTGGGGCTGGTTGGCGAGAACGGCGCCGGCAAATCCACGCTCATGCGCATTCTGGCCGGCGCGCAGACTCCCGGATCGGGCGAACTGCGGCGCGACGGCCAGCGCATCAGCTTCGCTCGCCGCGCGAGGCGGCGGCGGCGGGCATCGGCATGGTGTTTCAGGAGCAGTCGCTGCTCGGCAATCTGTCCGTCGCCGAAAACCTGTTTCTTGGCCACGAGGGCGAGTTTTTGCGCGCCGGTCTGCTGCGACTGGCGCAAGCTGCACCGCGCTGCGCGCAAATTGCTGGAAAAGGTGCAGCTCGACGTGGACCCGGCGACGCGCACATCGGAACTCAGTTTTGCCGCGCGCCAGATGGTGGAACTGGCGAAGGCGCTGGCGCTGGAGGACCGCACCCACCGCGACCTGGTCATCCTGCTGGACGAGCCGACCTCGGTGCTGGAGCGCTCCGACATCGACCTGCTGTTTGCCCGCGTGCGGGCACTGAAACATCGGGCGAGTTTCGTGTTCGTGTCGCATCGGCTGGATGAAGTTCTGGCGATCAGCGACCGCATCTACGTCATGAAGGATGGCAAGGTCGCCGCGGAAATGCCGGCGGCGCAGGCCGATGTGGCGACGCTTGCACCGGCTGATGGTCGGCCGCGAACTGCACGCCGAATATTATCGCGAGGCCGAGCAGATCCCGTTCGCGGGCGCGCCGGTGCTTGAGGCGCGAAAATCTGACCGTTGCCGGCCACTACCGCGATCTCAACTTGAAACTGCATCGGGGCGAGGTGCTGGGCATCGCCGGCGTGGTGGGGTCCGGGCGCGAAGAGGTGGTGCGCACGCTGTTCGGTTTCCTGCCGCAGACCGGCGGGCGACTGAAGTGGACGGCAAGACCGTGCGTCTGCGCCGCCCGTCCGACGCGGTGGCGCTCGGCATCGGCTACATCCCGCGCGAGCGGCGCGTGGAAGGCTTGGCCCTGCTGCTGTCGGTGGCCAGCAACATGACGCTGGCCAATCTGGGCGCGGTCATGCGGCACGGCATGATCGACCGCGCGCGCGAAAAAACTCTTTCTCGCGCGTGGGTGGAAAAACTGTCGATCCGCACGCCCGGCATCGACGCGCTGTGCCTGAACCTCAGCGGCGGCAACCAGCAGAAGGTGGCGCTGAGCAAATGGCTGACCGCCCGTTCGCGCATCCTGGTGCTCGACCATCCCACGCGCGGCCTCGATGTCGGGGCGAAAGAAGAAGTGTATCGCCTGGTGCGCGCACTCTCCGCCGAGGGCACCGCGATCGTGCTGACCAGCGACACGCTGGAGGAAACCATCGGCCTCAGCCACACCGTGCTGGTGATGCGCGACGGCCGCGTCACCGCGCGGTTCGATGCGCCGCCGGGCGGAAAACCGCCGCAGGTCGAACTGATCGGGCACATGGTGTGATGCTGCGGAGCGCCCCCCTCACCCCAGCCCTCTCCCGCCGAGCGGGGGAGAGGGAGAAGACTGCACCCTCTCCCGCGCTTGCGGGAGAGGGCTGGGGTGAGGGCCTTCCCGCGACTCACCGAAACCGACCATGACCCGCAGCCTTCCTTGGCCCGGCCACGCGGAAGCGGCGCGGCTGCGGGCGGCGGCGCCGGCGCTGTTGCTGGCGGCCCTGGTGGCCGTGGTCGCCGGCCTTACGCCCGGGGTGCGCACGTTCGACGCATTGCTGGAAACGCTGACGGACACGGCAACATTGTTCGTGCTCTCGGCCGGCGTCACGTTCGTCATCATGCTGGGCGGCATCGACCTCTCCATCCAGTCGGTCGCCTCGATGAGCAGCGTGGTGGTGGCGATGGCGCTACCCCGTTTCGGCGTCTGGAGTTTTGCGCTGGCCTTGCTGGTGGGTGCCGCGGCCGGGCTGTTCAGCGGGCTGGCGCACGTGCGCCTGCGCGTGCCCTCGTTCATTTCGACTCTTGCGACCAGCGGCATCATGAGCGGCCTCGCTTTGGTGGCGTCGGGCGCGCGCTCGGTGACCATCCGCGAGGCGGGGCGCGAACGGCTGGCCTGGATCACCGGCTCGCTGCTGGGCGTGCCGAGCCTGATCCTCTGCGGTTTTGTGGTGCTGCTGCTGGGCCTGGCGATCCAGATCTATACGCCGTTCGGCCGCTACAGCACGGCGATCGGGGCGGGCGAGCCGGCGGCGTGGGCGTCCGGGGTCAAGGTGGACCGCCAAAAGCTGATCGCGTTCGTGCTGTCCGGCACGCTGGCCGCACTGGGCGGCGTTTTCCTTGCCGCGCGCATGTCCAGCGGCTCGCCCACGTTGGCGAACCAGCTGCTGCTGCCGGCGATCGCCGCGGTGGTGGTGGGCGGCACCGCAATCACCGGCGGCGTGGGCGGCGTGGGGCGCACGCTGATCGGAGCGCTGACCATTTCGGTGGTGCGGATCGGCATGACGTTCCTGAACGTCGACATCTTTGCGCAGCAGATCGTGTTCGGCGCGGTCCTGGTGTTTGCCGTGGCGGCGACCATCGACCGCAGCAAAATTCCGATCGTAAAATAGGAGGCGAGCATGGATCTCGGGCTGCGCGGAAAAGTCGCGGTCATTACCGGCGGCAGCATCGGGATCGGCCTCGCGGTGGCGCACGGTCTTGCGGCCGAAGGTGTGGATCTGGTTCTAGGGGCGCGCCAGGCGGACCGGCTGCAGCAGGCGGCGGCCGATGTTGCCGCTCGTCACGGGGTGCGCGTCACCCCGGTGGTCTGCGACGTGGCTACCGCTTCGGGCTGTTCCATGCTCGTCTCCGCGGCGGAACGGGATTTCGGCGGTGCGGACATTTTGATCAACAACGCGGGGTCGGGCAGCAACGAGACCATCATGGAGGCGCCGGACGACAAGTGGCAGCATTATTGGGAGCTGCACGTCATGGCTGCGGTGCGCCTCGCGCGCGGCATCGTGCCGCAGATGCGCAGGCGTGGCGGCGGCGTAGTTTTGCACAACGCCTCGATCTGTGCCGTGCAGCCGCTATGGTACGAGCCGATCTACAACGTGACCAAGGCGGCGCTGATGATGTTTTCCAAAACGCTGGCGGGCGAGGTCGTGCGCGACAACATCCGCGTCAACACGGTCAATCCCGGCCTGATCCTGACGCCGGACTGGATCAAGACGGCGAAGCAGCTTACCGCGGACAGCGGCGGGGATTGGCAGGGATATCTGCAAGGTGTGGCAAAAGAGCATGCGCCGATCAACCGGTTTGCGACGCCGGAGGAGCTGGCGCATTTCTTCGTGTTCCTGTGCTCCGACCGGGCCAGCTACTCGGTGGGATCGACGTATTTCGTGGATGGCGGGATGCTCAAGACGGTGTGACCCGATCGGATATGGGGAAACGAAGCAAGGACTCTTTTACCGGGGCAGTGCAGTCTTCCCGCATGGTCGCGGCTCGCCCCGGTCCGAATCCTATTATTGCCTCACCTGTCCAGCATGGAATGCTCTCTGAATCTTCGGACGTTGGCTGCTTACCAAAATTATTCCCATATGAGCAGTTAGTAGGGGAATTTCCAAAATCTACTGACAAGCCAAACACTCCTCGTAATTCACCCCCCGCGCCGCTGCGGCGGCCGCCGCTACCAGCGGCAAGGGGGCCATGTCGTTGGCCGCCGCCATGGAAAACTCCGCCGGCCGCACCGCCTTTTCGCTGACATTGTCCGCCCGCTGCATCGACAGGCTGCGGCAGTAGTACAGCGATTTTACTCCGCGCTTCCATGCCTGCATGTGGATCTGGTGCAAATCCCGCTTGTGCACATCTGCCGGCAAGAACAGGTTTACCGACTGGCTCTGGCACACAAACGGCGTGCGGTCGGCGGCGTGCTCGATCACCCAGCGCTGGTCCAGCTCGAACGCGGTTTTGTAAACGTCGCGCTCGTGCTCGGTGAGAAAGTCCAGGTGCCGTACGCTGCCCTTGTTCAGCGTGATCGACGACCAGACATCCTCGTTGTCCTGCCCGCGCTCGGCCAGCAGCACCTGCAAGTGCCGGTTACGCACCGTGAAACTGCCCGACAGGGTTTTCTGCAGAAAAACGTTGGCGGCGATCGGCTCGATCCCCGGCGAGGCGTTGCCGGCGATGATGGAAATCGACGCGGTCGGCGCGATCGCCAGCTTGTTGGAGAACCGCTCCAAGAATCCGAATTCGGCCGCGTCGGGGCAGGGGCCGCGCTCCTCGGCCAGCACGCGGCTCGCGGCGTCCGCCTCCTTGCGGATGTGCGCAAACATCCGCTTGTTCCAGACTTTGGCGATCACGCTCTCGAACGGCACGCCCTGCGCCTGCAGAAAACTGTGGAACCCCATCACGCCGAGGCCCACCGAGCGCTCGCGCATCGCAGCATAGCGCGCCCGCTCCATGCCCTCCGGCGCGCGCTCGATAAAATCCTGCAGCACGTTGTCGAGAAACCGCAGCACGTCCTCGATGAACGCGCGGGTGGTGCTGCCACTCGAAGAAAGTCTCCAGGTTCAGCGACGACAGGCAGCACACGGCGGTGCGTTCGCGGCCGTGCTGGTCCACCCCCGTGGGCAAGGTGATCTCGCTGCACAGGTTCGAGGTGCGCACTTCCAGCCCGGCCAGCTTGTGCCACTCCGGCCGCGCGCGGTTCACGTGGTCGGAGAACACCAGGTACGGCTCTCCCGTTTCTACCCGCGCGGTCAGGATGCGGATCCACAAACCTCGGGCCGAGATGCGACGCACCACGGAATCGTCTTTCGGCGAGATCAGCGCCCAATCCTCCCCCGCCTCCACCGCGCGCATAAAAGCGTCGGAAACTAAAAGGCCGTGGTGCAGGTTCAGCGCTTTTCGGTTCGGGTCGCCGCCGGTGGGGCGGCGGATTTCCACGAATTCCTCGATCTCCGGGTGGCTCACCTTCAAATACACCGCCGCCGAGCCGCGGCGCAGGCTGCCCTGGCTGATCGCCAAGGTCAGGCTGTCCATCACCCGGATGAACGGGATCACCCCGGAGGTCTTGCCGTTCTGCCCGACCTTTTCGCCGATCGAGCGCAGATTGCCCCAGTAGGAGCCGATGCCGCCGCCCTTGCTGGCCAGCCAGACGTTCTCGTTCCACAGCCCGACGATGCCCTCCAGGCTGTCGGAGGCCTCGTTCAGGAAGCAGGAGATCGGCAGGCCCCGGGTGGTGCCGCCATTGGACAGGATCGGCGTGGCCGGCATGAACCACAGCCGGCTGATGTAGTCATAGATGCGCTGGGCGTGGCCCGGATCGTCGCCGTAAAAGCTGGCCACACGGGCGAACAGGTCCTGGTAGCTCTCGCCGGGCAGCAAATAGCGGTCGTCCAGGGTGGCGCGGCCGAACTCGGTCAGCAGGGCGTCGCGCGAGCGATCGACGCGCACCTGGTGATGGCCCTTCATCTGGACGGCGTCGTCGAGCATGAACCTCTCCCCCGCGGGACTCGCGTGCACCGATCTTCCGCTCAATGGGTTACGGCGGTCAATGGATGTAACACTACATGTCGGGGCACTGTGGCCCGCCGAACACTATATGGAGCGCAGGCATCCCGCGCAAAGGCGGGCTGGCGATAGGCTTCAGCTTTTGTCCCGGGCGACGAAGCGGAGCATATCCAGCGCCGATTTGCGGGCCCCCGGATCGGCGATCCGGTAGTAGACGCGGAGCAGTTCCAGCGTCTCGCTCCGCTTAAGCAACTCCTGGTCGGCCGGGCGGACGTAGGACGGCCAGGGCGCCTGTTCCTCGGCCATGCCGCCAGCGCCGACGTGCTCGGCCGCGTCCATGGGCGTCTGGTCGAGCAGCCAGGCCGGCGACACTTCCAAGAACTCGGCGATTTTCAGCAACCTGGAGGCGCTGACCCGATTGCTGCCGCTTTCGTATTTCTGGATCTGCTGGAACGTCACGCCCACGGCTTCGGCCACCCGTTCCTGCGAAAGCCCCAAAACGCTTCGACGGGCGCGGATGCGGGCGCCGACCTTCACGTCGGCCGGATCAGGACCGGTCGCCGAGCCCGCCTTCTGATCCCGCCGTGCGTCGCCCGACACCGCTGCCCCGACCTGTGTGGCGGGACCAGGAAACATCGTCCCGCATTCAACCCCGAATGGTTGACCGAAGGTTAACGCCGCAACCAATGATTGTCAACAATCGGGGATCTTAATTGGACGGAAATGAATCGGTGAGACGGTTTGCGTGACCATTGCGTAAACGGTTTGTGATTCCTATCCAGAACGCGGGTGCCAGGGCCGCCAGGGCGAGGGCGGCCGGAATCAGCAGGCCCAGTTCCGCAAACGGCGTGTCGCCGGCGCGCGGTGTGATGCGGGCGACCACGGTGCCCGCGACCCCCAGGCCCAGGCGGGCCACCTCATGCCCGAGCGGGTCGAACACGGCCGAGATTCCGGTATTGGCGGCGCGGACCAGCGGCACGCCCTGTTCCACCGCGCGCATGCGCGCCGCCTGCAGGTGCTGGCGCGGGCCGGACGAATTTCCGAACCAGGCGTCGTTGGTGATGTTCACCAGCCAGGCGGGCGGGTCGGCGCCATCCGCCACCTGGGCCGGAAAAATCGCCTCGTAGCAGATCAGCGGCGAAAACGGCGGCAGGCCCGGCACGTGCAGCGTGCGTGGTCCGGGACCGGGCACAAAACCGCCACCCACCGGCACCAGCTGGATTCCCACGTTCAGCCAGCTCGGCTGGTACTCGCCAAAAGGCACCAGATGCCATTTGTCATATACCTCCGCGACCGAGCCGCCCAGGCCGATGGCAACCAGACTGTTGCGCGGGCGGTTGTCGGCGCCAAACCGCACGCTGCCGGCCAGAACGACGGCTTTTGGCCCTGCCGCCGCGACGATGGCGGTGCGGGCGTTGGCGTCCTCGTCGAGCAGAAACGGGCTGGCGGTTTCCGGCCAGACCACTACGACGGGGAGGCCCGGATGGGATGCTCGGGCGGCCGCCGCGCCTTCCCGGGTCAACGCCAGGTAGTGCGCGAAAACGTCCAGTGCCGCCGCCCGGTCCATTTTACGGCCCTCGTCGACATCGCCCTGGACCAGGACCACTGCGATCGACGGGTCGGCTGCCGGCGCCGTGACGGGTATCCGGAGGGTCCGCGCAGCGCCATAGCCGGCCCAGAGCGCGAGTGCTGCAGCGCCCAGAACCATGGCGCGCCGCCCCAGCGCCGGCGTGGCGGCCAGCAGCAGCGTGGCCAGCGTCAGGCCCGGCACCCCCACCAGGGCGGCGGGCTGGATGAACACGTCGCCGAGACGCCCAGAAAATTCCCAGACGCTGCCCAGCGGGTTCCACGGAAACCCGGTCAGCACGAACTGTCGCGCCAGGTCGGCCAGGACCCACGCCCCCGCGAGCGCCAGCACGCGAGGCCATCCGGCGCGAGCCAGCCATGCCAATCCGCACGGTGCCGCCACGAATACCGCCAGCACGGCGGCCACCCCGGGAACCGCTATCGGCACCAGCCACCAGAACTGATCCGCCCGCATCAGGATGGCGTCGGTCAGCCAATACAGGCCAACGACATACTGCCCGAAGCCGAACCAGAACCCTGCCGCCAGGGCGCCTCGCAGGGTAGGCGCGGCGCCGATCAGGAGCAGCAGTCCCGGAATGGCCACCAGCAGTAGCGGCACCCCATCCAAAGGGGGCAGTGCCAAAGCCGAGACCGCGCCGAACAGGCAGGCGGTCAGCCAACGCCGCCAGCCGCGCAGCGCGGCGATAAGCTGTTCCGCGCGGGCCGGCACTGTCAGTCGAGCGCGTCGCGCAGTTGCCGCTCGTAGTGCCGGTAGTATTTGTCGGTCACCAGATCCGTCTTCACCACCACGGCCACGTCGACGGTGTTGAACTGCCGATCGATCACCGCGCCGTCGCCCACGAATTCGCCCAGGCGCAAATAGCCCTTTACCAGCGGCGGCAGCGTCGCCATGGCGCGTCTGCTGTCGCCGGGCGCGGGCTTGGCGCGCCGCATCTCGACATAGCGGCCCGGTAGCGCGCGTGGCCGCAACGCGGGGGGCGCCAAATGATTATACCAGAGATAGGACAGCTCGGCGGCCAGCGCGTCCGGATCGGTGCCGGGCAGGCTTGCGCAGCCGAACATCAGATCGATCCGGTGCAGAAAAACGTAGGCGGCGATGCCGCGCCAGAGCAGCTGCATTACCGCACGGCCGCGATGCGGGGCGTCCACGCACGAACGGCCCAGTTCCAGCACCTCGCCGGGAAACGCCAGCACTTTGGAGATGTCGTACTCGTCGGCGGAGTAGAAGCGTCCGATGCGTGAAGCGGCCGATCGGCGCAGCATCCGATAGGTGCCGACCACGCCGTCCGGCCCAGGGCCGATCGCGTGGTCGACCACCAGGAGATGATCCGCGACCGCGTCGAAATCGTCCCGGTCCCGCCGGCCCATCCCGGTCCTCGGGCCGGGCCTGGCGCCCATCTCGTCGTAAAACACCCGGTAGCGGAGCGCTTGGATCGCGTCGATGTCGGCGGCGCTGGAGGCAAGGCGAACACCCAAATGCCCGCCACGCAGCTCGCCGAAATCGTCGGCGGCCAGGGCAGCGATACCGGCGCGCGAGACTTCCACCGTCATGGCGGCGGGCGCGCAGCGGCGGCTACCACCTTCGGCACTTGCCGGGTCTCGCCGGCCGCCGGTCGCCGTCGGCCGAACAGCTCGAGGCGCATGGACACGAGGTCGAACCCCAACTCCGCCGCAATCTCGCGCAGAAGTTGCTCATGCGCGGGATGCTGGAACTCGATCACCCGTCCGGTGTCGACGTCGATCAGGTGATGATGCAGCCCGTGCTCGGTGGCTTCGTAGCGCGCCCGGCCGCCGCCGAAATCGCGGCGCTCGAGGATGCCCTTCTCCTCCAGCAAACGCACGGTGCGATACACGGTCGCGATGGAGATGCGGCTGTCCAGTGCCGCGGATCGGCGATAGAGTTCCTCCACATCGGGATGATCGGCCGCTTCCGAGAGCACCCGTGCGATCACCCGCCGCTGGCCGGTCATCTTGAGGCCCCGTTCGACGCACAGGCGTTCGATCCGGCTTTCCATCGCGGCGACATTTACAGGGTGGTGGCCGGGCAGCGCAAATGCCGCGCGCACGCCGGAAAAGGAGCTGAAGGAGGGGTCGGCCGTGATCGGCGAGGGCGTTACTTGCGGCCGCGCGGCTTGGTGCCGAGCCCGATCCGCTTGGCCAGTGACGAGCGGTGGCTGGCGTAGTTCGGCGCCACCATGGGGTATTCGGGCGCCAAGCCCCAACGTTCCCGATACTGGTCAGGCGTAACATTGTGCGCGGTCTTCAAATGCCTCTTCAGCATCTTCTGCTTTTTCCCGCACTCCAGGCAGATCACATAGTCCGCAAACACCGACTTCCTAACGGGCACCGCCGGTTGTGGCTTATCAGGCTGCGCCGGTTCCCGTCCGACATTGGACAAGGTGCGGTAGACTTCTTGAATCAGCGACGAAAGAGAACTCTGGTGAAACCGGATTATTGGAAACGTGGGCCGAGACGATTTGCGCCGTGAGTCCCAAAACATCGGAACCCTGTGGATTATCGGCCATCGAGTAGCCTTCCTTTACAGAACACTTGCGCCATATAACAAGAGAGCGAGCCGTTTCGCAATGGTTATTCGGATGCCACAGAAAAGGGCAATGATGCCAGAGACGAGTACCTGCGCTAGCGGGGCCGAAAATCCGCTTCCCGACCGCGTGCTCGACATCAGCGCGGAGGTTTGCCCGATGACTTTCGTGCGCACCCGGCTTGCCCTGGACGCGCTCGCGCCCGGGCAGGTGCTGGAGGTGCGGCTGCGCGGCGACGAGCCGCGTCGCCGAGTCCCGGAGACCGCCCGAGCGCTCGGCCATACCGTGTTGGCGCAGATCGAAGCGCCGGATCAAACCATACGACTGCTGCTGCGGCGTGCCTGAAGCGTCCTGCGGGGGCGAACCGCCAGAACGCTCCGGTTTCGCCCGTGCCGGACGTGAACACGATGCAACGCCCGTCCCCGTTCACGCGGATAAACCTTGTCCCCCATTCCTGTGGGCTGCCCTAGCGGTCCCGGTCGCTTCCATCCGGCTCCAACGACATGCAAAATGGGCCCGCCCAGTTTGGCCGAGACCGCGCTCATGCGGCCGTTCTGATTTCAGAACCTCTGCTGCCAGTCGCCGCGGGTAGGTGCCCGATTGTCGCCTCGGCCGGCTCGGTCAACCGGCGCTCAAGCGCGGGTTAGGGGCACGGGCGCGGGTTAGGCGCACGGGCGCGGGTTAATTCGTGTTCAACAGCCGGTCGATGTACTCGAGCTCGCGTTGCGGGCGGGTGCGCTCGGCGCCGCGGCGCCGCAGCTCGTCCTGGATTTCGCGCATGCGGGTCTGTTCCATGGTCTCGGGCACTGCGGTCTCGCTGCCATCGTCCAGTTGGCCGGCTACGCCCTCGTGCTGGGCCCGGCCGAACGGATCTCGACGCACACCCTGCGCCCCGTCGGCCATTCCCTGGTCGCCGTCGTCGCCTAGTTCCATCCCCGGGCCCTGGCCCATGTCCTGGCCTGGGCCGTCGCCCTGCTCCGCGTCCTGCCCGTCGTCGTCGCCCTGATCCTGGCCTCGCTGCCGCCCCCGGCCGAACATCTGGGCCAGTTGCTGGCTCATTGACTGGCCGCCCTTCTGCAATGCCTCGATGGCTCGCTGTGCCGCCGCCGCAGCGTCCGCATCCTGGCCCGCGCCCAGGGCGTTCTCCGCCCCGTGCATGGCCTGGTCCGCATCGCCCAAGGGTTGGGGCACTTTTCCGGTCAGGTCGCCATAGTTCTGCATCAGCACGCCCACAGCCCGGCGCAGAGCCCGCTGCACTTCGGCATCCGCGCTGCGCTGCTGGGAATCCCGGTGTGCCTGCTGGCTGCCGCTGGGGTCCTGACCGAGATCGAGTTGGCCGGGGGGGAGATCGAGCGAGTCGCGGACCGTGTCGGGCGGCGTGGCGCGGGCCTGGGCATGGTCCAGCAGGCCGGTCTCGCGTTGCACGAGGTCGCGCACCACGCTCATCTGCTGGCGCCCCTTTTGCCGTCCTTCGGCGCGCTGTCGTTGCCGGGGCGTCTGCTCGGCGGCGCGGCGGTCCTGCTCCATTTGCTCAAGCGCCTGGTCGAGCTCGGCCATGCGCTCCTGCGCGTCGTCCAGCTTGTCCGACTGCAGTGCCTCGCGCAGCTGCTCCAGTGCCTGCTGTGCCGCCCGTTCGTCCTGCGGTGACGGTGTGGCGTGCTGCGGGTCGCGGCGCGCCTGCTGCTCCAGCGCCTGCAGGTGCTGCTGCAGCGCTCGTTCCAACGCCTGCTCTCGTTTGGCCAGTGCGTCCTTGTTGGCCTGCGTGCCCCGGTCCTGCTGCTGGTGGCCGTCTTGTTTCTGCTGTTGCGCACTCTGTTGCTTCTGTGCGTCGTCCAGCGCCGAGTGCATCGCCTTGCGTTCCCGGGCCAAAATCTCGGCCGTGCGCGCCGGCGATCCTTCCTCGAGATGCAATGCCAGAAGCCAGAGCCGGTCCTGGGCCTCGTCGACGGCCGCATCCGCGGCCTTGCCCGGGCGCGCGTAGCCTAGCAGGACCGCGATCGCCCGCAGGTTCAGGTAGCCGCCGCTGTCGTCCTGCCAGACCGAATCCTGGCCTGCCAGTCCGTCCAGGGCTGTCACCGCCGCCACACGGTCCTCGGGATGCAGGGCAAGCATCTTGCGCACCGCAACCACCGCGCGCGCCGCCGCCGACTGGAAGCGCCGCTCCGGCAGCAGGATCGTTTTTGGTTCGCTGCGCCCGGTGAGGCCGCCGGTATCGCGCGCCACCAAGGTCGCGACCACCGGTAGTCCGGCCCATGGATGCGCGGTGAGGTCGGCCAGCCGCGCGCCCCGCGCTTGGCGGGGCTGAGCGCCTGGCAGCGGCACCTCGACCAGCAGCGGCGGCGCCTCCGGCCGCGCCTGGAGCTTCAGTTCGGCATGCAGCGTGGTCACCCCATAGGGATGCGCGACCTGCCACGGCAGGCGCAGTTGCGGCGGCCTGCTACGGGTGGCGGACGGCGGCTCGGGCCACTGCACGATGGGAGGGATATCGGCCACCACCGTCATTTGCCAGCGGCCGAGCTCGGTGCCGCCGCGGCTCACGCTGAGCGTGCCGCCCGCGGACAGGTCGGCAGCTGCCTGCCAGCTACCGGCATCGATCCGCTGAAAGGCGACATGCGTGGACCCGAGCGACAGCGCGGGCGCGGGCGCGTCGGAGGGGCCGCCCGACAGGCTCGCCGCCAAGCGCGACCCGGCCGGAACGTTCACGTCGGGCTGATCGGCCGCGAGCAAGACCGGCGCCAGGCCGGTATAAGCCGGCGGGGTGACCCAGGCCTGCAGCCGTGCGGCAGGGGGCGGAGCGGGCGTGGGAAACCGGGGTACCAGCGCGGTCATCAGGCGCTGCGGCGCGTCCGCCCCGGCAATGCCCAGGCACACGACCAAGCCCAGCAGCAAAAGGCCACGCAGCGCGCGCGGGTCGCGCAGGGCCAGTCCCGGCCGCGGCAGTCCGACGCGCAGCCGGCGGATCGACGCCGCCGCGCGCGCGACATGGGCTTGCCACAGCGCCGCCTCGCCGGTGCCGGGAGCGGGATGGTCAGCCAGCGCAGTCAGAGGCCGGTGCGGGAGTCCGCTCGCGCGCTCCAGCCTGCGGTCGGCGGCGGCCCCGTTTGGCCAGCGGACCGTGTGCAGCCCGCGCCAAGCCAGCCCTGCGGCGGCGAGGGCCACCATGCCAGCAACAGGATCGTATGCAGGCCGGGGCGGCAGGAGAGCGGGCAAGCCGAGCAGGGCGGCGCAGAGAAAGCCCCCCAGCACGCCGAGCGCGGGCCACGACGCCGGCCAGACTTGCTCGAAGGCCAATAGTAGCCGCGCCGCATGCCGCTTGCGATCGAGCCCGGCCGGCGGGGTGTGGCTGACTGTCATCAGGGGCTGCGACGGTCAGCGAAGTCCGGAATGGACTCATCGGCCCACAGCGCCGCGAGTGGCTGGCGTTGCCGGATCACCGCCCAGCGCGATCCCGACACCAGCACCTGCGCGGCCAGCGGCCGGGCGTTGTATGTGGAGCTCATCACCGCACCATACGCACCAGCGTCCAAGATCGCCACCAGTGCGCCGGCGGCAAGAGCCGGCAGCGCGCGGTTTCGCGCGAACGTGTCGGAACTCTCGCAGACAGGCCCAACGATATCGGCCGGGGCGGCGGACGAGACTGCGTCGCGCGCCGCGACCGGGACCACGCCGTGCCAGGCGTCGTACATGGCCGGTCGCAACAGGTCGTTCATGGCGGCGTCCAGCACGACAAAACGCCGTCCGCCGGAAAATTTCTCCAGCACGACCGAGGCCAGCAATACCCCCGCCGGTCCGACCAGCCAGCGCCCGGGCTCCACCACCAGCGACACGTCCAAAGCCGCAAACGCCCGACGCAGCGCGCCCGCAAACGCCTGGGGCGAGGCGTCCGGCTCGTCGCGGTAGCCGATTGCCAGGCCGCCGCCGCAATCGATCCGCGCGACGGTTTGGCCCGCCTGCCGCAGATCCCGGACCAGATCCGCCGCGCGGGCGTAGGCGGCGCGATACGGCGCCATGGAAGTGATCTGGCTGCCGAGGTGCAGGGCCAAACCGATGGGCTCGATGCCCGGCAGCGTTTTGGCGCGGGCATACAGAGCCGGGATTTCTGCGATCCCGATGCCGAACTTGTTTTCCGCCCGCCCGGTGGTGATCTTGGCGTGCGTCCCGGCGTCCACGTCCGGGTTGAGGCGCAAGGCCACCTGCGCGGTCGCACCCATTCCCGCCGCGATGGCCGAGACCATGTCCAGTTCGGCCGCACTTTCCACGTTGATCTGCGCCACGTTTTGGGCCAGGGCGGTCCGCAGCTCGCCGGCGGTCTTGCCCACGCCGGAGAAGACGATTTTGTCGCCGGATATCCCGGCGGCGCGGGCGCGCAAAAACTCGCCTTCGCTGACCACGTCCGCGCCGGCGCCCTCGGCCGCGAGCACGCGCAGCACGGCCACATGGTCGTTGGCTTTGACCGCGTAATGGATATTTGCGCTGGTCCCGGCCAAAGCCGCGGCGAGGGTTCGGTATCGGGTGCGGATCGTGCCGGCGCCGTACACCCAGGTCGGCGTGCCCAGTTCCGCCGCGATCGCGGCGAGCGGCACGTCCTCCAGCACCAGCCCGTCGATGGCGTGCATCGATAAGTGCGGACGCGCCGCCAACAGGTCGGCCACGCTCGGTTCGGACGCCTCGTTCTCCGCAAGACTTGCGGACATCAACATATCCTTATATACGGCCCCAACCGTTTTCAGGAGCTTCCCGTGCCCGACAGCATGCCCCCCAAAACGCTGCCCGACTACAAGGTCCGCGATATCGGGCTGGCTGACTGGGGGCGCAAAGAGATCGCCATGGCCGAGGACGAAATGCCGGGCCTGATGGCGATCCGGGCGGAATACGGCACCCGCAAGCCGCTGACCGGCGCCCGGATTGCGGGCTGCCTGCACATGACCATCCAGACCGCGGTGCTGATCCAGACTCTGGAACATCTGGGTGCCAGCGTTCGCTGGTCGTCGTGCAACATCTTTTCGACCCAGGACCATGCCGCCGCGGCTGTCGCGGCCGCCGGAACCCCGGTGTTCGCCTGGAAGGGCATGGACGAGGAAGAGTTTTGGTGGTGCATCGAGCAGACCGTGTCAGGTCCGGACGCATGGTCGCCGAACCTGATTCTCGACGACGGCGGGGATCTGACCAAGCTGATGCACGAAAAGTATCCGAACAAGCTGGAGGACGTGCGCGGCCTGTCGGAAGAAACCACCACCGGGGTGCATCGCCTGCGCGACATGGCGCGTGACGGCACGCTGAAAGTGCCGGCGATCAACGTCAACGACAGCGTGACCAAGAGCAAGTTCGACAATCTGTACGGCTGCCGCGAAAGTCTGGTCGACGCCATCCGTCGGGGCACCGACGTGATGATGGCGGGCAAGGTGGCGACCGTGTGCGGGTTCGGCGACGTCGGCAAAGGCTCGGCCGCCTCGCTGCGCCAGGCGGGCTGCCGGGTGCTGGTGACGGAGGTCGACCCGATCTGCGCGCTGCAGGCGGCGATGGAAGGCTACGAGGTCGTCACCATGGAGCAGGCCGCGCCGCGCGCCGACATTTTCGTCACCGCCACGGGCAATATCGACGTCATCACCATCGACCACATGCGCGCCATGAAGCACCGCGCCATCGTCGCCAATATCGGGCATTTCGATAGCGAGATCCAGATCGAGGCGCTTCGCAACCACCGCTGGGAGAACGTCAAGCCGCAGGTGGACGAGGTGGTGTTTCCGGACGGCAAGCGGCTGATCGTGCTGTCGGAGGGACGGCTGGTGAACCTGGGCAACGCCACCGGCCACCCGAGTTTTGTCATGAGCGCCAGTTTCTCCAACCAGGTGCTGGCGCAGATCGAACTGTGGACCGCGCCGTCAGGGCGGTATGCCAACCAGGTGTATACGTTGCCGAAAAAGCTGGACGAGAAAGTCGCGGCGCTGCATCTCGCAAAAGTGGGGGCGACGCTGACGAAACTCTCGCCGAAGCAGGCCGAGTATGTCGGCACGCCGGTGTCGGGGCCGTTCAAGCACGAGCTGTACCGGTTACTGAGGGCGGCGCTTGCCGACTGGAACGGGTCTGTCCAGTCGGCATTATCGGCCTCCGGCGAGTAACCTGCGGTAAAATCCTGACGACCGTGGATCATACGCGACACCGTCACGATGTCGTCCGGCTCGCTGTGCCGGTAGATGACGATATACGGCGCCACGATTCCGACGCGGATGTCCGATCCCAGCGCTACGCGGCGAGGGCCGCTGGCGGGATAATCGGCAGGGCGGCCGTAGAGCGCCGAAAAAGAGTGAGCGAAATTTGCTGACCGTCCGCAAGCATGCAGTCTATGGCATGTTCTGCCATTGTCGCCGCCCTTACCCCCAGGCCCGCAAAATCGAATCCGCCTCCGCCGTCTCCACCTGCTGCCCGAAACGGCTTTCATACAGCCGCAGCGAGGCGTCGTGGGTTTCGTCCGCCGAGCTGCACAGCCCGTCGGTGGCCAGCACCACGCGAAAACCGTGGTCCACCGCGCCCAGCACGGTGCTCAGCACGCACACATCGGTCTCCCCGCCGGTCACCACCAGTGTGTCCGCCGACATTTCGGCCAGCGCGCGTTGCAGATCAGGATCGAACCAAGGCGAATACACGCACTTGTTCACCACCTGAGCCGGCGGGACCAGGGCAGCCAGCTCCGGCAGCAAATCCAGCATGTCGCGGCCGAGCCGTTCCACGGTCATCGATGCCCAATGCTCATAATAGCGGCGCCATGCTCCAACACCCTCGCCCGGCCGGTCGGCCGGGATGAAGCGGGTGAACACAGTGCGCTCCGGCCGGTGCTCCGCCAGCCGGCGCACGGTCGGCAGCACGCGCAGCATCCAGGGCGTGTACCAGTCAGTGTGCTCGGCGAACATGCGCTGCATGTCCACGCACACATGCACGGTGCCGGGGCCGAGCGGTCCCTGCGCCAGCGACTCGGCCATCACGCCTCCGGCACGTTACGGGAAACATCTTCGAGCCAGGCCGCGGCGTTGCCGTCGGAGGGCGCCCGCCACTCGCCGCGCGGCGACAGCGCGCCGCCGGCCGCGACCTTCGGCCCGTTCGGCATCGCCGAGCGCTTGAACTGGCTGAACCCGAAAAAGCGGCGCACAAAAACCTCGAGCCAGCGCCGAATGGTGGCCAGGTCGTAGGCGCGTCGCCGGTCTGTCGGGAAGTTCGGCGGCCACGCCCCGCGCTCGGCCTCGCCCCAGGCATGCAACGCCAAAAACGCGATTTTGGACGGCCGGAACCCGTAGCGCAGCGTGTAGAACAGGGAAAAATCCTGCAGTTCGTAGGGGCCCACACGCGACTCCGTGCTCTGCGGCGTGCTGCCGGCTTCGACCGGGACCAGTTCGGGGGAGATTTCCGTATCCAGGATCGCCTCCAGCGTGCGGCAGACATCCGGGGCGAACTGGCCGCTGCTGATCACCCAGCGGATCAGATGCTGAATCAGCGTTTTGGGCACCCCGGCATTGACATCGTAGTGCGACATCTGGTCGCCCACGCCATAAGTGCACCAGCCGAGCGCGAGTTCCGATAAATCTCCGGTGCCGAGCACGATGGCCTCGCGCTGGTTGGCCAGCCGGAACAGATAGTCGGTGCGCAGCCCGGCCTGCACGTTCTCGAACGTAACATCGTAGACCGGCTCGCCGCGAGAAAACGGATGGCCGAGATCGGCAAACATCTGGCGCGCGGCGGGGCGGATGTCGAGTTCCGCCGCGGTCACGCCCAGCGCCCGCATCAGTGCCCAGGCATTGCCCCGCGTCTGCTCGCCGGTGGCGAACCCCGGCAAGGTAAACGCCAAGATGTTTTCCCGTGGCAGTTTTAGCAGATCCATCGCCCGTGCGGCCACGATCAGGGCGTGAGTGGAATCCAGCCCGCCCGACACGCCGATCACCACGCGTAGAATGCCGATGGCGCGCAGACGCTGCACCAGTCCCGCGACCTGGATGCTGTAGCCCTCGTAGCAATCCTGCGCGAGGCGGGCAGGATCGGCCGGCACGAACGGAAACCGCGGCACGGCACGGCGCAGCGCCATGGCGCGGTCCGGCGGCTGCAGCCCAAAACGCACGGTCCGGAACCGGCCGGTGCGGGGGGCGTGGGTGCGGCGGTTGTCGTCGAACGTGCCCATGCGCATCCGCTCCTGCCGCAGCAGGTCCAGGTCGATGTCGGCCACCGCCATCTGGTCGCCGGGCGGAAAACGCTCCGCCTCGGCCAGCAGCGCGCCGTTCTCGTAGATCATCACCTGCCCGTCCCAAGAAAGGTCGGTGGTGGATTTGCCGGCACCGGCGGCGGCATAGACGTAGGCGGCGAGACAGCGCGCGGAGGCGCTCTGGCTCAGCAGCTTGCGTGCCTCGGCGCGGCCGATGGTGATGGGGCTGCCGGACAGGTTCGCGAGCACCGTGGCGCCGGCCAGCGCCGCCTCGGCACTGGGCGGGATCGGCACCCAGAAATCCTCGCAGATTTCGGTGTGCAGCACGAAGCCGGGCAGGTCGTCGGCGGCAAACAGCAGGTCCGGGCCGAACGGCGCATCCTGCCCGGCCAGGGTGATCTCGCCGCCGTCCGAACGGTCGCCGGGGGCGCATTGGCGGCGTTCGTAGAATTCCCGGTAGGTGGGGAGGTACGATTTCGGCACCACGCCCAGCAGCCGGCCGCGATGGATCACCAGTGCGGTGTTGTAGACGCGCCCGGCATGGCGCAGTGGCGCGCCGACCAGCAGCAGCGGTGTCAAGTCCGCCGAGCCCGCAATCACTGTCGCGGCGGCCCGTTCCACCGCGTCGAGCAGTGCGTCCTGCAAGAGCAGGTCCTCGATGGAGTAGCCGGACAGGCAGAGTTCCGGAAACACGGCGAGCGCCACGCCCTCGGCGTCGCAGTCCCGCGCCATGCGCAGCACCGCCTCGGCGTTCGGCGCGGGGTGGGCCAGGGCCACTTTTGTGGTGCAGGCGGCGACGCGGCAGAACCCGTGGGCATAGGGGGAGTGAAACGTCATGCCCGTAATGTGGCCCTTGCGGGCCGCGCGGGAAAGCCGAGGTCAACTTGCGTTCGCCAGGCGGGACGCCTATAGGCGGCGCTCCGTCTGCGCGCCGGGCCTGGAAGGGCATGCCCGGCCGCAACGCGTGCGCGACAGGAGAGTGCAAATGCCCAAGCTGAAAACCAAGTCATCGGTCAAGAAGCGATTCAAGATCACCGCGACCGGCAAGGTGATGTCCGGTCCCGGAATGAAGCGCCACGGCCTCATCAACCGGCCGCAGAAAATGAAACGGAAAGCCCGCGGCAGCCAGGTGCTGTTCCACGCCGACGCGGTGACCGTGAAGCAGTGGGCGCCGTACGGGCTGGAGAGATAGGACATGGCGCGCGTCAAACGGGGTACCACCACCCATGCGCGGCACAAGAAGGTGCTGGCGCAGAGCAAGGGCTTTGTCGGCCGCAGCTCCACCAATTACCGGATCGCGCTGGAGCGGCTGGAAAAATCGCTGCAATACGCGTATCGCGACCGCCGGGTGAAGAAGCGCGAGTTCCGCGGCCTGTGGATCCAGCGCATCAACGCCGCGGTGCGCGAGCACGGCCTGACCTACAGCCGCTTCATCGACGGCTTGAAGCGGGCCGGCATCGAAATGGACCGCAAGGTGCTGGCGGCGATCGCCTATGACGACCCGACGAGTTTTGCGGAGATCGTGCGC
This sequence comes from uncultured Pseudomonadota bacterium, assembly GCA_963822705.1. Lineage (GTDB taxonomy): Bacteria > Pseudomonadota > Alphaproteobacteria > Acetobacterales > Acetobacteraceae > CAVRQM01. Next base: position 481,680 of record CAWGIX010000012.1, on the reverse strand, counting down.
AAGGTGCAGGCCGCCCCTGTCGCCTGAGCCGGTTGCCTCGACGCGCGCCGCCCGTCCTCAGGGGCTGCCCGGACCGGGGTGGCCCCTTTGCATAGCGGGAGTCCGATGACCGACGACCTTGCCGCATTGCGGGCGGAGACCGACGCGGCGCTGGCGGGCGCGGCCGATCTGCGCGCGCTTGATGCCGTGCGCGTGGCCGTGCTGGGCAAATCCGGGCGGCTCACGGCGCTGCTGAAGGAATTGGGCAGGCTCGGGCCGGAAGAGCGTCGCGAACGCGGCGCCACGCTGAACCGGCTCAAAACCGAACTGGAGCAGGCCATCGAGACCCGGCGAGCGGTGCTCGCCGCGGCGGAGCTCGAGGCACGGCTGGCCGCCGAGCGCATCGATGTCACCCTGCCGCCGCGGCCCGCGCCCGCCGGCCTCATCCATCCGATCACCCGCACCATGGAGGAGATGGCCGCGATTTTCGGGGCCATGGGCTTTTCCGTGGGCGAGGGGTTCGACATCCAGACCGATTGGTACAATTTCGGCGCGTTGAACATCCCCGCGCACCATCCGGCGCGTGCGGACCACGACACGTTCTATCTGCCCGGCACGCGCGACGGGCGCCCGCTGCTGCTGCGCACGCAGACATCCGACGTGCAGATCATTTCCATGCTGCAGCAGCCGCCGCCGATCCGGGTTATTTCCACCGGCCGGGTCTATCGCGGCGATCACGATGCGACGCACAGCCCGATGTTCCATCAATGCGAGGGCATCGCCATCGACAGGAACATCACGCTGGCGCACCTGAAAGGCTGCCTGATCGATTTCTTGCGCGCATTCTTCGGCATCGCCACGCTGCCGGTGCGGTTCCGTTCCAGCTACTTTCCCTTCACCGAGCCGTCGATGGAAGTGGATATCGGCTGGAACCGGCGTACCGGCGAGCTGGGTGGTGGCGGCGACTGGCTGGAAATTCTGGGCAGCGGCATGGTGCACCCGAAAGTGCTGGCCAACTGCGGTGTTGATCCGTCCGAGTGGCAAGGGTTTGCGTTCGGCATGGGCGTCGATCGCGTGACCATGCTGAAGCACGGCATCCCGGACCTGCGCGCATTCTTCGAGAGCGACATCCGCTGGCTGCGCCATTACGGAACGAACCCGCTGACGCCGCCGATGCTGCACGAAGGGCTGTGAGGTGAAGTTCTCGCTGTCCTGGTTGCGCACGCATCTGGAAACGGATGCGCCGCTCGATGCCATCACCGCGAAACTGTCGGCGATCGGGCTGGAGGTGGAACGGGTGGACAACGCGGGCGCGGCGCTGGCGTCGTTTCGCGTCGCGCGCGTGGTCGAGGCGGCGCCGCATCCCAATGCCGACCGGCTGCGTGTCTGCACGGTGGATGCGGGTGGCGACATCGTCCGCGTCGTGTGCGGGGCGCCGAATGCGCGCACCGGCATGAAGGCGGTGTTCGCGGCACCCGGCTCGGTGATCCCGGCGTCCGGGGCGGTGCTGAAAGTAGGCGAGATCCGCGGCGTCAAAAGTGCCGGGATGCTGCTGAGTGCCCGCGAAATGGGTTTGGGTGACGACCATGCCGGCATCGTCGAATTGCCGGAGGATGCCCCGGTCGGCGCGTCCTACGCCGCGTGGGCGGGTCTTGACGATCCGGTCATCGAGATCGCCGTGACTCCCAACCGCGGCGATGCGCTGGCGGTGCGCGGCGTGGCGCGCGACCTGGCCGCGGCGGAAATGGGCAGCCTGAAACCGTGGCGGGCAGACAAGATACGGGCGGCGTTCAAGAGTCCGCTGAATTGGACAATCGCCATGCCGGAGGCGTGCCCCTGGATTTTGGGGCGCACCATTCGCGGCCTGCGCAATGGCCCGAGCCCGAGCTGGCTTGCCGACCGGCTGACCGCAATCGGATTGCGGCCGATCAACGCGCTGGTGGACGTGACGAACTTTTTCACCATCGACCTCGCCCGACCGCTGCACGTGTTCGATGCGGACAAAGTGAGCGGACCGGTGCTGACCCTGCGGCCCGGCGCCGGCGAAAGTTTCTTGGCCCTCAACGGCAAGACCTACGAGGTTTTCCCCGAAGATTGCGTAATCGCCGATGCCGCCGGCGTGCAATCCATGGCCGGGGTGATCGGCGGCGAGGCGACCGGCTGCGACGAAAACACCATGACGGTGTTCTTGGAGTGTGCGCTGTTCGATCCGGTACACATCGCATTGAGCGGGCGGCGGCACCAGATCGTCTCGGACGCGCGGCAACGCAACGAGCGCGGCATCGATCCGGCACTGCTGCCCGACGCCGTCGAGGCCGCCACGCGCATGATTCTCGACCTTTGTGGCGGCGAGCCGAGCGAGGTCGTCTCGGCCGGGCGCGAGCCGGAATGGCAGCGGCAGGCCACGATGCGCTTCGCCCGCCTTGCCGGACTGGGAGGCGTGGATATCGCCGCGGATGAGGCCGTGGACACGTTGCGCCGTCTCGGTTTTGAGGTGGCGGAGCGCGACGCGGCGCGGGTGACGGTGCAGGTGCCGTCGTGGCGCAACGACATCGCCAGCCGCAGCGAACTGGAGCCGGCCGAAAAACTCGATCCGCAGCGCGCCCGCGCGGCTGCTGCGGCCAGGCTGGACGCGGAACCGGAAGCCGACCTGATCGAAGAAGTATTGCGGCTGCACGGCCTGGACGCGATCCCGCCCGCTTCCATGCCGCCCATTTCTGCGGTGCCTGCGGCAAGTCTCTTGCCACGCCAAACACGAGCCGCCCTGGCGCGGCGCACGCTGGCCGCGTCCGGCCTGGTGGAATGCGTGACGTTCAGTTTTATGGCGCAGGCGCAGGCTGCACTGTTCGGCGGCGGAGAGTTTGTGTTGCGTTTGCAAAATCCCATTGCGTCGGATCTCGACCAGTTGCGTCCGACGCCGTTGGCGACACTGGCGCTCGCCGCGGCCCGCAATGCGGCGCGGGGGTTCTCGGAGACGTCGCTGTTCGAGGTCGGGCCGGCTTTTTCGGGCACCGATCCTGATGCACAGACACAGGTCGCTGCGGCCTTGCGTGTAGGGCAGACGCCGCGCAACTGGGCCGTCGCCGCGCGCGATGTCGATGCGCTCGATGCCCGCGGCGATGCGTTTTCGGTGCTGGCGGCGCTGGGCGTGCCGCTCGACGCGCTGTCAACGACGGCGGATGCGCCGGACTTCTACCATCCCGGACGTTCGGGCGTGATCCGGCAAGGTCCCAAAACGGTATTGGCCAATTTCGGCGCGCTGCATCCGCGAGTGCTGGCGGCGCTTGATATGTCCGGTCCTGCGGTCGGCGTAGAAATCTTTTTGGCGGCGGTTTCCGAACCAAAACGGCGCCGGCGAGCGGCACCGGACTTGCCGCCATTCCAGCCGGTGCGCCGGGACTTTGCGTTCCTGGTCGATCGCGACCTGCCCGCCGAGGTTTTGCTGCGCGCGGCGCGTACGGCCGATCGGGCGCTGGTCACGGGCGTGATGCTGTTCGACCTTTACGAGGGCGGCACCGTTCCCGCCGGTCGGAAATCGCTTGGCATCGAAGTGACGTTCCAGCCGCGCGAGCGCACGTTGACCGACGCGGAAATCGAGGCTGCTGCCGCCCGAGTGGTGGCGGGGGTCGTCAAGGCGACCGGGGCGGTGCTGCGGGGGTGAGACGCCCCTGGCCGGTCGGCCGGGTACGGGTTCGGCGGGATCGGCGGGCGGGAAAAGCGCACGTCATGCCGGGCCGGCGCCGGTCCGGTCGTCGGCCGGAACCGGGGTCGGCGCTGGTTCGGGCTGCGGCTCGTCCCGAGCGACCAGTGTGGCCGGAAACTTGACCCAGCCGGGATGCGCCGCCATCCACTCCAGCGGCTCCGGGGCGCCGTGGGGGACGAAAATGAACGGGGTCCGCAAGTCATGAAGAGGATCGAACCCGTCGGGCGGATCGTCTGCCATCGCGTTCCTCTGTTTTCAGGACCAAATTCCTAGCACACCCTCACGGCCGATGCAAGCGGGAATTGGCCGTGACGCCTTGACACCGCTCCGCGCGCTGGCTTGTTTGCCGCTCTTTTGTGCCCCGGAACGCCCCATGCACGCCTATCGCACCCACAGCTGCGGCGCGCTGCGCGCCGCCGACGCAGGCATTGCCGCGCGCCTCTCGGGCTGGGTGCACAGCAAGCGCGACCACGGCGGGCTGCTGTTCGTCGACCTGCGCGACCATTTCGGCCTCACCCAGATCGTGTTCGCCGCCGGCACGCCGGCGTTCGAGGCCGCGGACCGGTTGCGCGCGGAAAGCGTCGTCACCGTCACCGGCAAGGTGGTGCTGCGCGAGCCGGGCACCGTCAATCCGCGCCTGCCCACCGGCGAGATCGAATTGCGGGTCGAGGCGCTCGCGCTGCAGTCGGCGGCCGAATTGCTGCCCATCCAGGTTGCAGGAGACGAGAAATTATCCTGACGAGCTGCGGCTCAAATACCGATTTCTGGATCTGCGGCGCGAAAAGGTGCATCGCAACATCATGCTGCGGGCCGGACTCATCGCGTCGATCCGCCGGCGCATGATCGAGGCCGGGTTCACGGAGTTCCAGACGCCGATCCTGACCGCCTCCAGCCCCGGAGGGCGCCCGCGATTTTCTGGTTCCCGCCCGGCTGCATCCGGGAAAATTCTATGCGCTGCCGCAGGCACCGCAGCAGTTCAAGCAGTTGCTGATGGTGGCCGGCTTCGACCGCTATTTCCAGATCGCACCCTGCTTTCGCGACGAAGCCAGCCGGGCCGACCGTTCTCCGGGCGAATTCTACCAGCTCGATTTTGAGATGAGCTTCGTGACCCAGGAAGACGTGTTCGACACCATCGAGCCGGTGATCGCCGGCGTGTTCGAGGAATTTGCCGAAGGCCGGGCGGTATCGCCGCCGCCGTTTCCGCGCATTCCATATGAGACGGCGATGCACAATTCGGCAGCGACAAGCCGGACTTGCGCAACCCGCTGCGCGTCACCGATGTGACGCAGCATTTCGCCGGCTCCGGCTTTGGCCTGTTCGCCAAATTGCGGCCTCAGGCGGCGCGGTGCGCGCCATCCCGGCCCCCGGCACAGCCAGAATCCGCGCAGCTTTTTTGACAAGCTGAACGAGTTTGCGCGCGAGCAGGGCGCGGGCGGGCCTGGGCTACATCCAGTTCGAGGCGGACGGCGCGCGAAAGGCCCGATCGCGCGCAACCTGGAGCCCGAGCGCGCCGAGGCGATCCGCGCTGCATGCGGGCTCGCGGCCGGCGACGCGTGTTCTTCGCCGCCGGCAAGCGGGAGGACGCGACAAAACTTGCCGGCGTGGTGCGCACCAGCTGGGCAGCGATCTCGGCCTGATCGCCAGCGGTGAGTTCCGGTTCTGCTGGATCACCGATTTTCCCATGTACGAGCGCGACGAGGAGACGGGCGAGATCGGGTTCTCGCACAATCCGTTCTCGATGCCGCAGGGCGGGATGGAGGCGCTGGAGACGCAGGACCCTCTGGCGATCAAGGCATTCCAGTACGATATCGTGTGTAATGGGATCGAGCTGTCCTCCGGCGCCATCCGCAATCACCGCCCGGACATCATGGTAAAGGCCTTCGCAGATCGCGGGCTACGGCGCCGAGGAAGTGGAGGCGCGGTTCGGCGGCATGCTGAACGCGTTCCGCTACGGCGCGCCGCCGCATGGCGGTTCCGCGCCGGGCATCGACCGCATCGTCATGCTGCTGGCCGACGAGCCGAACATTCGCGAGGTGATCGCGTTTCCGCTCAACCAGCAGGGCGAGGATTTGATGATGGGAGCGCCGGCGCCGGTTCCGCCCGCGCGGCTACGCGAGTTGTCCTTGAAAATCAATCTGGCACCGAAAGCCGACTGACTTTCCGTCTTTCGAGGCGTCCTAAGCCGCTGGCTCAAGCCTCAGCAGCTCGGAGAGCTGCCATCTGGGACGAATGAGATCCGCGAGCGTCATGCGATCCACTACCGAAAGAAACGCCACGAGTGCCTCCTTCAGCGCCCCCCGCAGCACGCAGGCCGGCTGGATGCAGCAGGCGGTGTTGGAGCCAAAACAGGGCGCGATGTCCAGGTCCGGCTCCGTGCGGCGCAAGACCGCCCCGAGGTTGATTGTCTCAGGCGACCGCGCCAGCCTTAGCCCGCCACGCTGGCCCCGCACGGTGTGCATCTCGCCCGCCTGCGCTGCCTGATGCACCACTTTCGTCAGGTGATTGGCCGAGATGCCGTACGCTTCGGCGATCTCGTCGATCGTGCACAAGACGTTTGGACGCAGCGCCAGGTAGATTAGCGTGCGCAACGTATAGTCGCTGAACGCGGTCAGGCGCATACGCGCGAAACCGCAGGGCGCTGGCGCAAATCCTCGGGCCAGGGCTGGGCCGGACGGAAGAAGATTGCGAGCTTCAAGCTTTCTGCGATTCGCCGGGCGGTGCACGCGAACCGGTCCGCGATCTCGGGGACGAACAGTTCGGCTGCGGTAGCCTCGAACAGATCAAGCCAGTTGCCGAACAGTGACGGTACGATGCCGGCGACGGCGCGGTGCGTGCTCACCGGATTGCCCTTGTAGCGACCACTGGTCAGCATCACCGACGACCAGAAAGCGTACATTTTCTCCAGATGTGCTGGCCATGCGTCTTCGGCGATGGCACGGGCGAAAATCGGGCCGAGCGCAGGGTCGCCGCGGACCCGGGCATAGAATCCGTCTACCAGCGCCCTGATCGTCGCCTCCGTGACCTCATCGTAAGGTGCCATTACAGGAAGAATACCAAAGCGCCGACGACGATCACGGCATTCCAAAACAGCATGTCGACGAGCGTGCGGATCATCGTCCGATCGTCGGCTTCCGTCGCGCCCAGCAAGTTGGCGACGAGGTCGCCCGGAAGGAAGAACACTCTTGTGGCGAAGTTCATTACCGCACCTAAGGTATATATAAAATACAGCTTAATCCCCCGAGGGGCGGGAGGCAACTGCAAAATGCACCGTCTGCACGTCATCCGCAGGGCGTCTGGCGTGCATGGGCAGGTCGAGTGGTCCGAAGCAAGTGCCTTCGAGTCACTGGGCGGCCGGCTTCAGGTCGCATCCAATCCCGCCTCCGCCCGCGCGTTCAGCGCAATGCTGGTCCAGTCCAAATCCCCCCGGCCTTGCGCCATGGCCGCCAGAAAGCGGTCGCGCAGCAGGCTAGCCATCGGCAGCGGCACCTGGCTCTCGGAACCGGCGGCCAGCGCCAGCCCGACATCCTTGGCACCGAGCGCCAGCTTGAACCCAGGCGGCGAGAACGCCTGGTCCAGGATGAAGCGGCCGTAGTTCTGGTGGATCGGCCCGGCAAAGATCGTCTTGCTCATCATCTCGTGGAACACGCGGGCATCGACACCGCGCTTCTGCAGCAGGGCAAATGCCTCGCTCATCGCCTCCATTGCCGAGGCGATCAGGAAATTGCCGGCGATCTTTCCGGCCGATGCCGCATCCGGTTCCTCGCCGATGTCGAAAATGCCTTGGCTGATTGCCTCCAGCACCGGGCGCACGCGCGCCTTTGCCGCGGCGGCGCCGGAGTGCAGGACCCAGAGTTTTCCGGCGGCGGCCGCATCCGGCCGTCCGAACACCGGCGCTGCCACCCAGGCTGACCCGGCTGCCGCCTGCCGCTCGGCCAGCGAGCGCGCCAGCGCCACGGAGATCGTGCTCATGGAGATGTGCACTCCGTCGGCGCCCAGCCGTGCCAAAAAGCCCCCGGCTCCGAGGGCCACTGCCTCCAGGGCTGCGTCATTGGCCACCATGGTGATGACGGCGCCGCCCGGCTCGGCCGCCTCCGCGGGGCTTCCCGCGCGCTCCGCCCCGCGCGCCACCAGCGCATCGCCGGCGCTTGCCGTTCTGTTCCACACGCGGACCCGAAAGCCCTGGTCCAACAGCCGGCCGGCGATGGCGCCCCCCATGCCGCCTAGTCCGATCACTCCGATCGCTTGACCGCTCATGCCGTCCTCCCTGCCCATCCTTCTCGCCGGGCCCGGCCGCAGCGGCCGGGGCTTTTCGGCCATCCCGGTTGCGCTTAGGCTATCCGTCAGCCGGCCGCCAAGGGCGCGGCCAGTAACCACGGTGAGGAAATCACGTCATGATGATGCGTACCCTGTTGTCCGGCGCGGCCGCGCTGGCGCTTGCGGCGGTATTTGCCGCGTCACCTGCGCACGCGCAGATCAAGATCGCCACCGCCGGCCCGATCACCGGCGAATACGCCGCGTTCGGCGAGCAGATGAAGCGCGGCGCGCAGCAGGCGGTCAATGACCTGAACGCCAAGGGCGGCGTGCTGGGCAAGAAGATCGAACTGGAGGTCGGCGACGACGCCTGCGATCCAAAACAGGCGGTCTCGGTTGCCAACAAACTCGCTTCCGATGGCGTGGTTATGGTGGCCGGGCATTTCTGCTCGTCCAGTTCCATCCCCGCCAGCAAGGTCTACACCGAGGAAGGCATTCTCGAGATCACCCCGGCCTCGACCAATCCGAAATTTACCGACGAGGGCAGCTGGAACACGTTTCGCACCTGCGGCCGGGACGACCAGCAAGGCAAGACCGTCGGCCATACGCTGGCGACCGAGTACAAGGACCAGAAACTGGCGATCCTGACCGACAACTCGACCTACGGCAAAGGCATCGCCGACGAGGTCAAGAAGAACGCCAATGCCGAGGGCAAGCAGGAGACTTTGTACGAAACCTACACTCCCGGCGAGCGCGACTATTCGGCGCTGGTCAGCCGGCTGAAGGAAGCGAACATCGGCGTGGTGTTCATCGGCGGCTACCATTCTGAGGTGGGACTGATCGCGCGTCAGGCCAAGGAACAAGGTCTGAAAGCGCAGATCCTGGGACCGGACTCGCTGGCCACCAAGGAGCTTTGGCAGGTCGGCGGCGACGCCATCGAGGGACTCAAGAACACGTTTGCTCCCGACCCGCGCGGGCGTCCTGTAGCGGCCGCGGTGGTGAAGGAGTTCCAGGACCAGCACTACGATCCGGAGGGCTACACGCTGTACACCTACGCCGCGGTGCAGGTTTGGGCGGAGGCGGCAACCAAGGCGGGCACGACCGATCCGCACAAGGTTGCCGATGAACTGAAGTCCGGTGGCCCTTGGTCGACCGTGCTGGGCGACATCACCTATAACAGCAAGGGTGATCCAAACCTTCCCGGGTACGTCTGGTACATCTGGCACAACGGCGACTACAAGCAGATGTAGAAGTGGGGGGTCAGGCGGTCGCGGGGGCAACGGCCTTTCGGGCGGTCGTGTCCGGCTCCAGCTGGACACAGCCGCCGGATTTCTTGTTTCTACGAAACGACCGGATGCACCACGGGATGGTACGCGCGGCCGAAATAAATCAGCGCGTCGCGCGCCGTTCCGTGGCGGATCGCGGCCACTTCGCCGAACAGCACCGTATGGGTGCCGACGTCGGTGAACTGCGCGACGCGGCAATCGAACGAAACCACGGCGCCGTACAGCGCGGGTGCACCGGTCTCCAATGTGTACCATGAGGCGGCCCGGAAGCGCTGCTCTCCGTCCTCCCCGGTCAGCCCCGCGAAAACGTTGGAGACATGCTGCTGGGCGGCGGCCAGAGTGTTGATGCACATCACCCGGTTGCCGACCAGGGCCGCGTGGCTGTCATTGAAGCGGTTGCAGCAGACCAGCAGGGTCGGCGGGTCATCGGTCACGCTACAAACCGCGGAGGCGGTAAACCCCCGCCGTCCGGCGGCGCCGTCGGTGGCGATCACGTTCACCGCCGCTCCCAGCCGCGCCATGGCCTCGCGATATGCCTCCCGGGTGACCACTGGTCGCTCCTGTCGAACGGACCCACAGTGGCAGGGAGGGAGGTCCACTTCCAGACACGGCGAGAGCGCCGCGGTCCCCCGCGACGCCCTCGACCGGCGCTCAGCTCAGGTCAGGTCTTGTCGATAGCGTCGCGCGCGGCATCCTTGGCCCCGCCAACGGCGCTCTGAACTTTTCCCGCAGCCTTATCGGCCTTGCCCTCGGCCTCCATTTTGGTGTCGCCGGCCACCTTGCCGGCACCTTCCTTGATGGAACCCTTGGCTTGGTTGGCAGCGCCTGACACCCGATCCTTGTCCATGGCCACTCCATTTGCTGTGGTGCAGTCAAAACGGGCGAGGCTGCGCAGGGTTCCTCACAGCGAGTGACGACGCGGTTAACCGACCTTTGTAATGGCCCATTTCACGTGCTGCGGCCCGTCCTGGAAACCGGTCAGGACGACCTGCTCCGTCCGACGCGGCTCGGAGCCGCCCAGATAGAGGCTCTCTTCCAGCGTCATCCGGGCCCCCTCGGCCCGCAGCCGCCAGCCGGAGCCGGAGGGCAGGCGGATCAGCACCGCCTCGCCGTCCTGTTGCAGGCTGGCGTCGACGGTCGGATGCAGGTGGAAGCGTAGCGCGTAGGGTTGCGGGGTCGCGGCCTCGACGGAGTCTTCGCCGCGAATATCCTCGCCGCTCTCCGCCAGATACAGCCGGCGGCGATGCACGGCGCCGAACGGCCGGCGATAGCCGTCGTGGCTTGCCTCCAGCCAGTGCGCGCCATTGGCCTCCTGGCGCTGCCGCTCCACATGCGTCGGCCGCCGGCCCAGGCCGTCCTCGTGCAGCTCGCTGCTCGACGTGTCGGCCACCACCAGGGTGCTGTGGGCTGCGGTGGCGCGGGTGGCGTCGCGCCACTCAGGCCCGGCGAGCGGGGCCGCGCCCAGGTTGGTGATCATCCGGTCGCGGCCGACCGACAGTTCGAGCGCCAGCGTCCCGGCATGGGCAAAACGGTCAAGCTTGGCTGCGGGCGGCGGGCCGCAATCGACCACCAGCACGGTGCGTCCGGCCTGCAGGCGCTCGAAGCCGCCCGCCGACAGCACCGGGGTACCGCGAACGCCGCGGCCGGCCTGACTCAGCACCAGGTCGATCAGTGCCACCTCGCCCTCGGTGGTGCCGTTGAACAGCGCCAAGCCCCCGTCGCCATGGCGCAGGCTGCGCAGCACGGGACTCATGCGCTCGATCGCCTGCGGCAGGGCCGGCGGCGCCGGCGCGTTGGCGGTCTGGAGCAGGCTGCGGATCTCGATCAGTTCCTGCAACGCGCCAAGCAGCATCGCCGGACTGCGCTCGTCGTGGCTGCCATCGGCGAGAATTTGGCGCGCGATCTCGCTGGGCAGGACGCGCAGCACGCGCGCGATCGAGCCTACGTGCTCCGGCAAGGCCAGGCCGGCGGCAACCAGCCCTTTCAGCGCGGTCAGTCCGCGCAGGTCGAGTTCTTCCGGCGGCAGCACCGCGCCGAGGGTTCGGGCATCGCTGACCAACCGGGCCATCAAGCGCTGGCGAAACGCGTCGTCGGCGGAGGCGGCGAAAAAGTCGTAGTGCCCGAGCCAGGCCGCGATGCGGGTTCCTATCACCTCGGGCCGGCCGGCGAGCGGGTCGGGATGCCGCGCTTCCATCCAGTCCTGTACCAAGGCCCGGGCCCGCACGCGCGCGGCGTCGGTGCCCAGGGCGCGCATGTCGCGCAGCCAGGAAAACCCGTAGGCGTGGCACCGCATCCCCAGGCCGCCCGAGGGCGCAAAACCTGTGCCCGGCCGCAACGCGGCACTGACCCCGTTCAGCACCAGCTCGCCGCGAAGCAAGGCGGCGCCGCGCGCCGGCTCGCCCGGCCATGGATCGCGCACGGGAACCGCCGGCGCGTCCGGCACCCCGCGCATGCGCAGGCTCGGCAGCCGCGCCAACCGCCGACGCGTCTGGCGCAACCAATGGCCGGGACCCGAAGCCATCAGTGCGTGGGGGAGGGGGATGGCGGCATCGGTCGATTTCTAGAGGCGGACCGGCGTGGCGCACAAGGAACGGGACGGTTCAGCGGCGCACGAAGCGGGCGACGAAAAACCCGTCCATGCCGCCGCGCTCCGGCCACAGCGCGGGCGTGGTCCGGACCCAGCCATTTGGAAGCAACGCCGTTTCCAGTTCCGGCAGTTCGCGCGCGCTGACCGGGTCCGCCGCCAGGGGCAGACGGTCGCAGCGCCGCCTCGGCGCGCCGAAATCCCTCCTCCGGTTGCAGCGAGCACACTGCGTAGACCAGCCGCCCGCCGGGACGCAGCATGGCGCAGGCGGCGTCCAGCAGCCGGTCCTGCCGGGCAGCCAGCGCGGGGATATCGCGCAGGCGCTTCAGGTGCGGCACGTCGGGGTGGCGCCGGATGGTGCCGGTGGCGCTGCACGGTGCGTCCAGCAGCACCGCGTCCAGCGGCGAGTCGGGCTGCCACTCCTCGGCATCGGCGGCGACGATGTCCGCCGCGAGTCGCAGACGGACAAGGTTGTCGCGCAATCGGTGCAGGCGAGCCGTGTCGCGCTCGATTGCAACGACGCTGGCGCCGGTCGCGGCGAGCTGGGCCGTCTTGCCGCCCGGCGCGGCACACAGATCGGCGACGCGCTCGCCCGGGCGGGCCGACAGCAGGCGGGCCGGAAGCGCCGCCGCGATGTCCTGCACCCAGAACGCGCCCTCGGCATAGCCGGACAGGTCGGCGACGCGGGTGCCGGCTGGATACCGCCAGGAGCCGGTAGGGAGTGCGGTTCCGCCCCCGGGCGGCTCGGCGCCGGGTCGGAGCGAGAGGTCCAGCGGCGCCTCGTGCTGGTGCGCTTCGGCAATCCTTCGGGCGCCGGAGCCCCAACTGGTCCAGAGCCAGGACGGCGTGTCGAGCCTGGGGCCGTCCAGTTCGGCCATCGACGCAGGGCCCGCCGCCGCAATTCGGCGGAGCACCGCGTTGACCAGTCCCGCAAATGGCGCGAGTCCGTGCTTTCGCGCCAGAGCGACCGCGGTGTCGACCGCGGCGTGCGGGGGCGTGTCGAGCAGCAGCAGTCCGGCCGCGCCCAGCCGCAGAATGTGGCGCACCGCGAGAGGCGGAGCCCGGCGCAGCAGCGGCTCCAGCACGGCGTCCAAGGTGCCGAGCCGGCGCAACCCGGCAGCGGCCAGCCGGTGCGCGGCGGCGCGGTCGCGCGGATCGATATCCGGCGGCAGGCCGTCCAGCGCCTCGTCCAGCGGCTTGCGGCGGTCGAGCACGGAGGTCAGCAAAAGCAGCGCCGCCTCGCGGGTAGGATCGGCCATGACGCTCGCTTGTGCGCGCGCAAAAGCGCAGCCTACAAGCCGCCCGTGCGCGCGCGCCTGGCATCCGATCACCCGCGCCTGATTCTGGTGGTCTATTGCCTGCTGTGCTGGCTGCCGGGGTTTTTCACCATCCCCGCCACCGACCGCGACGAGTCCCGCTTCGCCCAGGCCACGCGGCAGATGCTGGAGACCGGCGATTTTGTCGACATCCGCAACGGGACGGAGCCGCGCAACCGCAAGCCGATCGGCATCCACTGGCTGCAGGCCCCGTTCGCGGCGGTAGCTCGGTTGTCGGGGGTTGCGGCCAAAAATCCGATCTGGCCGTACCGGCTGCCGTCGCTGATCGGCGCACTGATGGCGGTGCTGGTGACCCGCGCCATCGGCGCCCGCCTGTTCGGCCCGCCGCAAGGGCTTTTGGCCGCCGCCATGCTCGGCGGCTCGGTGTTGCTCACGGTCGAGGCGCACCTCGCCAAGACCGACGCCTCCCTGCTGGCCGCCACCACGGTGGTCATGGCCATCCTCTGCCGCGCCTATTTGGGCCGCGATCGTGTAGGTCCCGGCGAGGCCGCCGCGTTCTGGGTGGCGCTGGGAGTCGGCGTCCTGATCAAGGGACCGATTACGCCCATGGTCGCGGGGCTCACGGCGGCGACGTTGGCCGCGGCGGACCGCCGCGCGGCGTGGCTCGGTGCATTGCGCCCGGCTTGGGGGGTGCCGCTGGCGCTTGCCGTGGTGCTGCCCTGGTTCGTGGCCATCGAGCTTTCGACCCACGGCCGATTTCTGGCCGAGGCGGCCGGCGGCGACCTCGCGGGAAAGATCAGCGGCGGCGACGACGCCCATGGCGCGCCGCCGGGCTACCACCTGCTGGCGCTCTCGGCGGCGCTGTTTCCGGCGGCGTTCGCGGTGCTGAGGGCCTTGCCGCAGGCGTGGGCGGCCCGGCGCGAGCCCGCCGTGCGTTTTCTGCTGGCCTGGGCGGGTCCGGCCTGGCTGGTGTTCGAGGCCGTGCCGACGAAACTGCCGCACTACCCGCTGCCGCTCTACCCGTCTCTCTGCCTGGTGGGTGCCTGGTGGCTGCTGCGGTCCGGCCGATCCGCGCCGCGCTGGCTGGCGATCGCCTCGACGGCGCTGTTTTTGGCGGCGTGCGCGCTGTTCGGGATCGGCGCTGCGGTGCTGCCGTGGGTGGTCGGACCCATGCGAGCGCCACTGGACTGGATCGGCCTGCCGGCGCTTCTGGCGGCCGGTCTGATTGCGGCCTTGGTCCTGCGGGCGGGGACGGACATGCGCCGGGCGGTCCTCTCGGGGCTGGTTGCCGTGCCGGTGCTGTATTGGGCCTTGCTCGGCGTTCGAGTTGCCGCGCGAGGCGCCGTTGTGGGTGTCTGCCCGAGTGGCGCAACTGGCCTTTTCCGCCGGAGGCGGCGAACTGGCGGCGGTGGGGTACGCCGAGCCGAGCCTGATGTTTGCCGCGGGCACCAATACGCGCTTTCTGGACGCCGTGGCAGCGGCGCGCTTTCTGCGCGATGGACCGGACCGGGCAGTTGCGGTCGTCGACCCACAGGTAGCGCCGTTCCTGAGCGCGGCAGGCAAGCCCCCGCCGCGCCTGCTGGGGAGAGTCGACGGGTTCGATTACTCCAACGGACACCGGGTCGCGCTGACGCTGTTCGACTTGCCCTGAAGCTACAGGCCAGCTCCGGGTGCCGATGAATGTATCGAATACGAAACAATATGGGCGTGCGTGGGCAGGCGGCCCAGTCAGGCCGGTTTTCGGATCGGCTCCAGCATCCAGATGCCGCGCCACTTGCGCCACTCCGTGCCGGGCTCGGTCCACTTCGGCTTGCGCTTATACGGCTCGGTGCGGACCGGACGCTTGCGCATCGGCTTTGCGGGCCGGTGCGGCGGGGACCGGTGCGGCGGGGTCCGGTTCCGGTTGGGGGCCGGTGGGGCGGTTCGGCGAACCCGCTTCGGCAGCGGCGGCAGGAGCGCCGGGTCGGGCTTTAGCGCCAGCATCCAGAACAGCGGCCGGAGCAGTCGCCCCGCCTGCGGCGCCTTGCGGAGCAACTCCTGCATCCCGGGATCGCGCCAGCAGCCGCTCCAAATCCCGCTGACAGGGCGCCACCCGCCACGTCCCCAGTTTCAGCAGCCAGCCGAACGGCTCGGGAAACGGGCGTTGTCGCTTTCGGGCTTTGTCCTTTCCGGACCCGGGGCGGCCGCGGCGGCGGCAGCGGACCCGCCAGGGCCCGGGCGATCAGGGCAAGAAACCTTTTGCGGAGCTTCTGCAGCCTGATCCCGACCAGCTCCAGCAGCTGCACGCTGATGAACGCCACCCCGGACATCCGGTCCGCATGCCAGCGTGCCCCCAGCCCCAGGACCACCTCGTCGGCGAACCGGGCAAACCGCTCGGCGAGGCTGGCATCCGGTGGGAGCGGCGGGCGGGGGAGAAACCACATGTCAGGAGCACTAACACACAGCGGCGCGGGCCGGGTCAAGGATTTTTCTGTTGCCATCGCGGCAGGCCGGTCCCGGTCAGCGTCGTCGTCGCTCGATCTGTTGCCGCACCCGCCTGCGGTATGTCCGGCGGAGCAAAGACAGGATGGACCGCATTCCGACCCGGACGGACGCGCCGACGGCGGCAGATGCTTGTCAAGGTTGTGCACGATGATAGGCTGCAGTCATGATCACTTACGCTATCGAATTTGTGCTGCACAACCTACCCGCCCTGCTGCTCGTCCTCGCGCTCGCGGTAGCGGCTGTGCAGCGTGGCCATGGGTCCGCTGCGGAACGATTCCTCTCATGGATACTGCTGCTCCCCATTGGGGTTACAGGGCTGTGGGCCGGGGCTTTTCACATCTTCTTTCCGACTACGGCTGCGGCACTTATCGGTTGGGAAGTGAGCCCCTTCCAGTTCGAGGTTGGCGTGGCCGACTTAGCCATTGGCGTGACGGCCTGTATCTCCTTTTGGTGCGATCTGAACTTCAAGGCGGGAGCAATCAGCGCCGCCTCCATTTTCCTACTCGGCGATGCCGTGGGACACGTCAAGCAGATGCTGATTGCGGGCAACTTCGCGCCGGGCAACGCAGGTGTTCCATTTTACATGGACGTCATATGCCCTCTGCTCGCTATCGTTCTTTTAACAATCGCCAAACGAGAAACCGTCTTTAGGCCGATGATCCCTCCGATTACAGAAGGCCGAATCTGACGTAAGTCCCTTCTCGGAGCGTTGACGTTACACATCGCCAATGAGCGGTGCAAAGTGAGGATAGAGTGCGATGGGTATCCTGCTAGCTTTCGCGCCGTTCATTGCCTTCGCTGTCGTCGACAGGCTCATCGGGCCTACGCAGGGATTATTTGCGGGCGTCGTCGTTTCAGTGACCTTGCTCATGCGCGATTGGGTCACCCCTGGGAGGACACCCAAAATCCTTGAGATCGGCACGGCGTTGCTGTTTGCTGGGCTAGCCCTCTATGCGGCAGTGGGAGAGCCGACCTGGTCGGTCATCGGTGTCAGACTATGCGTCGACACCGGCCTGCTCCTGATCGTTCTCGTCTCGATGATAGTCGGTCGCCCTTTCACCTTGCAATACGCCCGTGAGCAGGTCGCGCCCGAGTTCTGGAGCAGCCCCGAGTTTGCCCGCACCAATTACGTCATCACGGCAATCTGGGCGCTTGCATTCTGTGTGATGGTGATTGCCGAGTTGGCCCTGCTCTATATCCCGGGCCTGCCGCGGCGCGTTGGCGTCATTGCCATCATCCTGGCACTCTTTGGCGCGGTAAAATTCACCGGCTGGTATCCTGAACACGTCAAGGAGTTGCAGAAGTCTTGATATTGCTTGCACCGGCCAGCGCGCGCCAGCTTTGGCCGGGGAGGTCTTTCATCTCCGCCTTGCGAGGGAGACAATAAATGCCGCAATATTTAGTGACCGGTTGCTACACTGCCGCAGCCTTCAAAGGGATGGCTGAAAGGTGCGAAGACCGAACAGAAGCGTCTGGTGCCGCGCTCGCATTGTTCAATGGAAAGATTGACCGATATTTCATGGTGGCAGGCACCGCCGAGTTTCTAATGCTGGCCGAGCTGCCGGACAACGACACTGCCGCTGCGGTGGCTTCGGTGGTGATTGGCACCGGCACGGTAACGGACTTCAAGGTCACCCCCTTAATTTCAATGGCACGGATGCCCGACATCTTCCGTTCTGCGAACACCGCAATGGGCCAGTACCGCCCTCCAGGGTAGCGGATTTGCGGTATCGGCATAGGATCGCGCCGCAGGTTCGTCTCTTCTGGCAGTAACTGGCTCGCTTGTGCCGCGCCGCGGTGATCTGGTCGAACGGCTAAGTGACCGTATGGCGCACCATGGTACGGCCAGGGCAGATGCCCGGGTCAGGTCCGGCCATGACGAGGGGGTAACGTGTAGGGCCGATCCGAACGCTGTTGGTATAATCCTGACCAGCTTAAGACCTTTGGCGCCCGAACAGCCTGCCCAGAAACGAGCGTGGCCGGGCTGGCACCGGAGGAGGTTCTTCCGGCGGCATTGCTGGCGGCGGTGCCGTGGCAGCCACAGCAGCGCTTTCCGTCGTCTCGGGCGATGGCGGAGCCTCTGCCGGCATGAGCGCTCGCTCCTGCCCCAGCTTGCGCGCGATGAGCGTCGCCGCCGCGCGAAACAAGGCCGCAGCGGATACAGGCTCCGCGTTTTCCGGCGAACTCTGTTTCGGGAGCAAGTTCCGACGGGTCGATCAGAACCACCGCTTCATGGCCGGAAGCGGCGCGCCGGATGCTTTCGTTCAACTGGCGCTGAGGCGCCCGGACCACCGGAGCCCGACCCTGCCGGATGCGCTGGTCGTTGGCCAACAGTACGAACAGCGTGCAGCCTTGCGGCACGCGGTCAAAAATGCAGGCGAGATTCGCCTCGGTTTCCTCGGCGGAAATCAGCCCCCGGGAACCGAAATTCGCGCGCAGGTGCTCCAGCGCCGGACCAGCGCGCTTGCGCTTCTCCTGCGGCAAGATGTTCAGATCCAGTGCGACCAGATCCTTGCCGGGCATCCGCAGCATCCCGACCGGCAGCGCAAAATGCAGCGTGACGTGCTGGTACAGGAACACCTCGGCATCCGCGGCCACGCTGAGCACGATCGCGCTGCCAGGCGGCGCCGGCTCGAACAGCCGCGTGGAAAAGTCCTCGGCCCGAAAGCCGAGCCGCACCACGGATGCAATCGCCTCCGACGACGGTGACTCCAGCGCCAGCCGCAGCAGCGAGGAATGGTCCGTCCGCACCTGGAGCGTCGTTTCCCGCGCGACACTTGGCTCGACCAGCGTTTCGCCCGCGATCGGACGCAGGTAGTGCGCCACGGCCTCGGCGTCCCAGGCGCCACGGGCCCGCACCACCGGAATCCATGGCGCCGGCTGCGCCGCCTCGTCGGTCCGCAGCGAGTCATCCACGGTGATCCAATCGACGTCGGCACGCTCGCGCGTGATGTGCGCTTCCACGTCCTTGCTGGCGCGCAGCGGCGGCCGGCCGATCGCGTCGTACACCCAGTCGTCGACACCCAGCCCCGCCGCCTGCGGCGAAAAAGCGAACTGCCGCAGGTTGCGCTGATTGATGACGTAGAGCCCGACCACCCCCCAGTCGAGGAACCGGTCACGCAGCCGGACCAGCCCTGCGACACTGGTAGGCTGGTTGATCACCTGCAGCAGCGCGGTCCGAGCCTGCTCCGGGTCGTCCGGCAGCTTGTGGGCGGGAAGACTGAACACAGGGGCATCGCGGATCAGGTCGAGGGCCAGGTCCACCTGCCCGGCCACGTCATAGTCGAACCGCACATGCATGTCGCAGCCGCGCAGGAAGGCGGGCGCGTTGGGGGCAAAAGCGGCGCTGGGATCGCGCAGCTCCTCGGCGTCACGGCGAAGCAGAAGCCGGAACTGCGTGAGCCGTTGCAGATCCGGGTCGGCGCGCCCCTCCAGCTGCCCCTTTGCGAGGAGCCTGCCCACCTCGTCGTCATCGATGAACTGCATCCCGGGCCGGTCATTCAGCGCCTCGCGCAGCGCATCAGGACTGACGCTGATCAGGAGCGCGTTGCCGGGCGACAGCCGGAGTGCCCGGAGCAGTCCGGCGATCCGCTCGCCCTGGGTATGCCCCTTGGCAGCCGCAACCTCGTCGTGAAACAGCATCAGGGAGGCAACGCCGCCCAACTCCACGCCGCCCGACTCCAGGCGGGTGCGGATGGCGGCGGCGTGCTGCGAGCAGACCGCGCTGACGATGCCGCGATGGGCGAGGGGCCGGATCAGGCTGAGCGGGGTGCATACGCCGTCCACGTCGCGGAGCGGCTTGTCCCACTGGTCCGGGGGGAAATCCCAAATGATCAGCCGTATCGGCTGCGGCATGCCCGTCTCCGTTGCGCAGCCCGTCTGCGTTGCGCAGCCCGTCTCCCTTGCGGAGGATGTCTCCGTTGCGCGGATTGGGGAGACGCGCCGGCGCTGGTGGAGCTGAGGGGAATCGAACCCCTGACCTCCTCATTGCGAACGAGGCGCTCTCCCAACTGAGCTACAGCCCCCGCCGGCGCGGCCGGAACATGCTGGCGGGCCGCCCTGTAGTCAAGATTGGCGGCGTTGCAGGGCGGGATAGGCATGGATAGGTTGCGCGGCCTCTCCTAGGGAAGTTCCGTGCTCACCATCTTGTTCCGCGTCCTCGAGAGCTTGCTCAGCCTGTACTGGTGGGTGGTGATCCTGGCGGCGGTCGCGCAGACGCTGGTGTCGTTCGGCGTGCTCGATACGCGCAACCGGCTGGTCTGGACCATCGGGGATTTTCTCTATCGTCTGACCGAGCCGGCGCTGCGCCCCATCCGTCGCAATCTGCCGATGTTCGGTGGCCTCGATCTCAGTTACCTCGTGCTGCTGCTGCTGATCTGGGTGGCCCAGATGCTGCTGGCGCGACTGTATGCGGCGATTGCTTTCGGGAACGTGCAGGGCCTGCTGTTTTGAATTTTTCCGCGCGGTGACGGCGCGCGTCATCGACGGACGCGCCCTGGCCCAGGCGGTGCGTACCGAAGTGGCGGCGCGGGTCGCCGCACTGCCGTACCGGCCGGGGCTGGCGGTGGTGCTGGTGGGCGAGCATCCGGCGAGCCAAGTCTACGTCCGCAACAAGGACCGCGCCGCCGGTGCGGCCGGGATCGCGTCGCGTACCGTGCTTCTGCCAGCCGGCATCGGTGAAGCGGGGCTGCTGCGGGCCATCGCGGAGCTGAACGCCGACCCCGCGGTGGACGGCATTCTGGTGCAGTTGCCGCTGCCGGCGCATGTCGGCCCGCGCGCGGTGCTGGAGGCGATCGATCCGGCCAAGGACGTGGACGGGTTTCACCCGCTCAATGTCGGCCGGCTGCACGACGGCGTGCCCTCGCTGGTGCCCTGCACACCGGCGGGCGTCATGAAACTGCTCATGGCCGCGGGCGTGGTCTTGCGCGGAGCGCGCGCCGTCGTGCTGGGGCGCTCGGCCATCGTGGGCAAGCCGATGGCCGCCCTGCTCACGGCGGCGGACGCAACCGTCACGGTTGCACATTCCCGCACGCGGAACCTGGTGGAGGAGTGCCGCCGCGCCGAGGTGCTGGTGGCGGCGGTCGGCCGGCCGGAACTGGTGCGCGGCGACTGGATTCTTGGGGGGGCGGTGGTGATCGACGTGGGGATCAACCGCGCCCCGGACGGCCGGCTGGTAGGCGACGTGGCCTATGGCGAGGCGGCGGCGCGGGCGGGTGCGATCACGCCGGTGCCCGGAGGGGTAGGGCCGATGACGATCGCGTGCCTGCTGGAGAACACCGTCGCTGCCGCCCAGGCGCGTCGGGGGGCAGACCGTTCGGTCGATTACGCCGGTTGGTAGGCCCGACAGACCTAATGAAGGCGGCTAACGTTGTTCCCCTTTTATTATAATAGGCCATGCGAAAACCGCCTGTGGCAGAGTTTGCGACAGGCTACCATGCTCGAAGCTACGTGGCCCCTGGGCTTCACGTCGAAGACGAGGCTTCGGTGCATAAGACGGGCTAGTCGAGCAACTCACGCGCGCCGCATGACGCGATAGGCCGCGAGCCGGCCAAAGCGCTTTTTTGCGCGCCTGCATTATTTGCGGATGCGCAGGTCCAGAACCTGCGGTATCTTCCCGCCGGGCAAATGTTGCGCCAACCCATAGGGAGAAGAAAGCAGATGGCTCCACGTCCTGGATCATGAGCTGCTACGGCTGCTCACCGCAAGCGCGGCTCTGCTGCTTGGCCCGGGTGCAGCGCGCGCGGAAGCGGTCGGCTTCGTCTGGAACAGCGTCCCGACAGCATCGGCCACATTCACGCCGCTCGCCGCCTACTCTTACAACTCGACCGGCGGGGCGGTCAGCATCACCCACAACGAGACCGACTACCCCGGCGACTACACGGTGAGGTTCGCCGGACTGGGCAACGGGCAGAACAGCAATGTGGAGGTCACCGCCTACGGATCGTCCGGGAGATTCTGCCAGTCTGGCGGCTGGGGTTCAACCAACGGCACGGACGTGTACGCGACCGTGCTCTGTTTTACCCCCGCCGGCGTTCCCGCCAACAACTCTTTCACACTGATGTATGAATCGCGGACAAGCGCCGACCATGTTCCGGACCAGGCGTTCGTCTTTGCTGACCAACCGACGGCAACCAGCTATACCCCCTCGCTCACGCATCAGTACGTCTACGGCGGCGCCACAATCACTATCACCCGCAACGGCACGGGCAATTACACGGTGCTGATCCCTGGTTTCACGAACAAGCAGCCGAGCCTGCAGGTCACCGCCTACGGCTCGACACCGGCGCATTGCGGCGTGCAGAGCTGGACCAGCAACTCCAGCGGCGCGGAGATCAACGTCACCTGCACGAACATACAGGGCGTGTTGACCGACACCCTTTACGAGCTTTGGTACACGCGCTTCCTGATGCCGGACTACAGCGCCGGCGCCACCGGGGGAGGCGCCATTTTCGCCAGCAACCCGAAGGCGACCACACCCTATGAGCCGCCGACCAAACTCAGCATTCAGATCGACGGCGAGCCCATGATGGTGCACGAGACCGCCGTCGGGGCCTATGACTGGTACATGAACGTCGAAGACCAGTGGACATCGAGCAACGTGCTGGCCGTCGCTTATGGCCACCCCGGCGCCTACTGCAACGTGCAGAACTGGGAAAGCAGCAGCGTGGAGACCGACGTCTACGTCAAATGCTTCAACAGTGCAGGCCATGCGCTGGCGGCAAAATTTCTGTCGACTTTCGAGATTTCCGGCAACTGATGACCGCACCCTTTTCCCTCTCCCCTTTCGAGGGGGTTTCGAGGGGAGAGGGCCGGGGTGAGCGACTGTGTTGCAAGGCTGGCGCTAGCGCGTTTCGGCGTGGAAGTAGAAGAGCACACCTGCCGAGGCGGCCGAACGTCAACAGCAAGCAGCTCGGCGGCGGCGGACCGTGCAGAGCAAACTGGCGCGGAGGCAGCTGCTGATCGCGTTGGTCCGCGTTGGTCGTGCAAGTGGGAATGGAATATATGAGGCGAGACAGGAGGACGCCGGACAGACGAGAGCCGTGCGGGCACGCGCCACCGTAAGATTTGGGACTGGTGCTCAGTGCATCCTAATGCGTCAGAGATGGATGTGCCTGACATCCATCCTTACTCCGGCTCGCGCAGTCGCTCCCGCAAGCGCCGCCACGGTCTCGCGCCGGCAACCTCGGTAACGGCCGGCCCGGCACTCCGGCCGGTCAGCGCCTTGACCAGCCGGCTGGCGATCAGGCCGCGCGGGCCGGCCTCCCAGTGGTCCGAGGAATCGTCCAGCGCCACCCAGCTCGGCAAGCTCAGCAGCAAATAGGTCGCGAGTCCGTCCAGCAGCGGCTCGTAAGTCGCGCGCAGAACCGCCAGCGTCTCCTGGCCGTCGTCGCCCGCAGTCCAGACCAGCCCCGCTTCCTCCAGCCTGGCCAGCATGCCCAGAAAAGCCGCGTGGTCCAGCCGATCGCCGCCGGTGTAGCGCGAGGGGGCGATCGCAAACGAGCGGGCCATTTCCACCAGCACCTGGCGCGCCATGGAAAACGTCATGCCCGCCTGCAACTGGCCCGCCTGGACCTGGCCGGGACCTTCGATGCCCACGAGAATCAGGGCGCAGGCATCCATGATCGCCGCCAGGGCCGCGAGCCAGGACTGGTTGCCGTGCTGCGAGCGATAGAACACCAGCATCGGGTAGGAGAGATGGCTCTCCAGCAGCTCCGATCCCCAGACCTCCCACTCGCGCAGCAACTCGCCCAACTCGGCCAGCCCCTCGCCTTCGGCGTGGCGGCCGAGCAGTGCGGTTGCGGTGGGCGGCGACCCGGCGCGCGCGTCGAGTTGCAGGACATGCGCCTCGCGGCGGGCAAACAGCTGGTACAGGACCGGCAGGTAGCCGATCACCACGGCGATGAAGCCGAGCCCGGTGCCGGCCTCCATCACCGTGACGACGCGTGCGCTGGCGGTATGCGGCACCACGTCGCCGTACCCGAGCGTGAAGAAGGTGGAGCCGCTCATGTAGAACTGTTCGGTAATCGGCGACCACGCCGGGGGAGGTCCGGGCTGCAGCGCCCAATCCAGCAGGCCGAACCCCACGATCAGGCCAAACGCCCAGATCGTGAACAGCAGGATCATGGACAGCGCGCCGAACACGCTCAGAAAACCTTCGCGGCGCACATCCGGCAGGCGCAAAGCGATGCGCGCCCAACGGCCCCAGGCGGCCCGGAAGAACAACCGCGTCAGCCGCCATTGCCGCTGCACACGGCGCGGCAGCAGCATTACCTCGAAGGCGTCCTGCAGGATCGCGGCCAGGAGGGCGAGGCCGGTTATGCCTGCGAGCAGCGCGATCAGACGCGCCTCACAGCGGCCGGCGGCTGCCCAAGGCGGCAGCCAGCGTGCCGTCGTCCAATACGTCCAGCGCGCCGCCGATCGGCACGCCGTGGCCGACCCGGCTGATGGCGACGTGGAAGGCGGCGAGGCGATCGGCCAGAAAATGCGCGGTCGCGGCGCCGTCCACCGTGGCGCCGAGTGCGAGAATCACCTCGCGCACGCCGCCCTCGGCGACGCGAGCCAGCAACGGCGGCAGGTTCAGGTCGTCCGGACCGCTGCCGGCCAGCGGCGACAGCGTGCCGCCCAGGACGTGATACAGCCCGCGATGCACGCCGGACCGCTCCAGCGCCCACAGGTCGCCCACGCCTTCCACCACGCATAGCAGGCTGCGATCGCGTTTCCGGTCGGCGCAGATGGTGCACGGGTCGATGCTGTCCAGATTGCCGCACAGCGAACAGGTCCGCACCGCCCGTGCCGCCTCCTGCATGGCCGCGGCCAGCGGCAGCATGCGGGTCTGCGGCTCGCGCAGCAGGCGCAGCGTGGCGCGCCTTGCACTGCGCGGGCCGAAACCGGGCAGCTTTGCCAGCAGGCCGATCAGACGCTCGATCTCCGGGCCACCCATGACGCGCGACGGCAGAGTTTCAGAACGGCAGCTTCATGCCGGCGGGCAGGTTCATGCCGCCGGTGACTTTCTGCATTTCCCCGGCCGCCGCCGCCTCGACCTTTCGGCGCGCATCGGCGTGGGCGGCCACGATCAGGTCCTGCAGCATCTCGAGGTCCGGCGGGTCGACGAGTTTCGGGTCTATGCGCACGCCGCGCATCTCGCCCTTGCCGGTCAGCGATACGGTCACCATGCCCGCGCCCGAACTGCCCTCCAGCACCAAACCGTCCAGCCGCTCCTGCATCTCCTGCATCTTCTGCTGCATCTGTCCGGCCTGCTTCATCAGGCCCGCCAAATTCTTCATCGATCACTCCTCATCGGCAATGGTTTCCCCATCCGGCAG
The DNA here is from genome assembly GCA_963822705.1 of uncultured Pseudomonadota bacterium. Lineage (GTDB taxonomy): Bacteria > Pseudomonadota > Alphaproteobacteria > Acetobacterales > Acetobacteraceae > CAVRQM01. The sequence continues at coordinate 456,793 of CAWGIX010000012.1, read as the reverse complement.
CTCGGGAGTTGCCGGCGGCGTTGACGGCTCGGCGGCCGTGGCGGGCGCTCGCACCGGTTCGACCCGCGCGCCGGGAAAGGCGTCCAGTATGGAGCGCACCAGCGGATGCATGGCGGCCGCATCGCGCCGTGCGGCCTGGGCCGCTTCGTCCTGCGCCGACAGGGTGGGATCGCCGGCTTCGGCGGACAGGGCGATGGTCCAGCGCTGGCCGGTGGCGGCCAGCAGCACCGCGGCGAGCTTTGCCGCGAAATCGCGCGGCGCATCCGGCTCGGGCCGCAACTCGATGACCGGCGGGGCGAAGCGCACCAAGTGTACCGAATGCAGCAGGTGCGCGTGCAGGCTCGGCTCGCGCCGTTCGGCCAGAAGTGCCGCGACCTCGCGCAGGTTCTGCGGTGTCGGCGCGCGGACCGGGGTCGGGACCGTGGCCGGAGCGGCGGCGCGCGGCGCCTCGGCCGGCGATGTTCGCGACCCGCCCGCAGCCATGCGCACGCTCCCGCCGCCGCCGCCGCCGCCGCCCCCGCCGCCCCCGGCGGGCGGGGTTTCGGCGAGCTGACGCACCAGTTCGCCCGGCGTCGGCAGTTCCGCCACATGGCAGAGACGGACGAGAATCATCTCCCCGGCCGCACGGCGATCCGGGGCGGTCTCGACCTCGCCGATGCCTTTGAGCAGCATCTGCCAGGCCCGGCCCAAGGTGGCCATGTCGACCCGATCGGCGATGGCGCCGCCGCGAACGCGCTCGGCCTCCGGCAACTCAAAGCCTTGGCGCAGCGACGGCACGGTTTTGAGCCGGGTCAGGGTGTGCAGCAGGTCGAGCAGGTCTGCCAGAACCACGCCAAGATCGGCGCCATGTTCGTGCGCCCGCTCGGTGATTGCCAGCGCCTCGGCGGTGCGCCCGCCCAGCACCGCTTCCAGCAGGTCGAACGCGCTCTGGCGGTCGGCCAAACCCAGCATTTCGGAGACCGCAGCCGCCGTCACCGGAGCGCCATCCGACGCCTGGGCGATCGCCTGGTCCAGCAGCGAAAGCCCGTCGCGCACCGAACCATCGGCGGCGCGGGCGATCAGCGCCAGCGCTTCCGGCTCGACGGAGACCTGTTCGGCCTCGGCGATGCGGCCAAAATGCGCCGACAGCTCGGCTCACCGAGACCCGGCGCAGGTCGAAGCGCATGCAGCGCGACAGCACGGTGACCGGAACTTTCCTGCTCTCGGTAGTGGCAAAGATGAAGGTGACGTGGGGCGGCGGCTCCTCCAGCGTTTTCAGCAGCGCGTTGAACGCGTTCTTCGAGAGCATGTGGACTTCGTCGATGATGAACACGCGCCGCCGCGCCTGCATCGGGCGGAAGCGGGTCGCCTCGATGATTTCGCGCACGTCCTCCACGCCGGTGCGGCTGGCCGCGTCCATCTCGGTCACGTCCGGATGCCGGTCGGCCAGAATGGCGGTGCAGTTGGCGCAGACGCCGCACGGTTCCGCGGTCGGGCCGCCCTTTCCGTCCGCGCCGATGCAGTTCAGGCAGCGCCCGACGATGCGCGCGGTGGTGGTTTTGCCCACGCCGCGCACGCCGGTCAGCATGATGGCGTGCGGCACGCGGTCCATGGCAAAGGCGTTGCGCAGGATGCGCACCAGCACGTCCTGCCCGATCAGGTCGCCAAAGGTTTTCGGGCGCCATTTGCGGGCCAGCACCCGGTAGGCCGGCGCCGCGTCAGGAATGCCCGGCAGGGACGGCTCGTCGGCGAACAGGCTCATGCGCTGCGGTGATCCGGCCGCGGCGGCGGCGCTTTGTGGGCGTTGCGGGGTGGGAGGCCGGAACGACGACCCGGATGGAAACTCGTTGCGGCTGCTTCCTTCCGGACCTGACCGGGTTGGCGAGGCATCCGTCCGCCGCCGGCCTCCCGAGCGCAGCATATCATGCAGCAGAGACCCGAGGGCAAGGTTAGCGGACCAATGTCACGAGTTCGGAGTAGGCCGGCAGTCTGCGATCGGTCGTGTAGAGGCGAGCCGGGACAGCCAGCGCCTGCGCGACCAGCAGCCGATCGAACGGGTCACGATGGTGGTGCGGCAGCTCCGCCACCGAGGCCGCGACTTCGGACATGACCGGCAGTTCCAGCAATCCCGCTTCGCGCAACGTTCGCAGCGCCAGTAACGGGGGAGACGCGAAAGTCGGGACGGCCCAGGGCAAACTTGATGGCGATCTCCCAGATATTCACGACGCTGAAGTGCACCGGGTTTTCTCCGACTCAAGACCGATTCGAACATGACACCCGAGAGGCTGCTGCTCGCGGACAACAGCCAGACCAATATCTGGGTGTCGAGCAGGACGATTCACCCTCACCATCCTCGAACATCGCCCTGATCTCTTCCTCGAACATCGTGTCGAAATCATCCGGCACCGTGAAGCGGCCCTCCAGCAGCCCGAGTTTGATCGGCCGCCGGCCGGCACCAGCGGCACCAGCTTGGCCATCGGTTTGCCCGCTTTCGCGATCACGATTTCCTCGCCCGCCGCCGCCCGATCCACCAGACGGGACAGATTGGTCTTTGCCTCATAGATATTGACCATGCCCATCGCGCCCTCCTGACCAAGTTGGTCAAGCTACGCCGTTCGCGTCAGTTGTGCAAGGTTTGCCGCTCCCGGCGCCCGCGTGGCAGGGTCTGCCGTAATGTCCGTGATCGTCGCCAGCCGCTCCAATCCCTACACCGGCAGCCCGCTCGACCGGGCCACCTATCGGCGCGACGATCCGGCCTGGCTCGCGGCGGCGCTGGGCGATCCGCTCAGCCTGTGGACCCCGGTCTGGCGCGGCCGCAACCTGATGCAGGGCGTGGACGCAGGGCAGCCGGAGGCGGTGCTGCTGACCGGCCAGGCAGCCGCCGAGCTGCGGCTCGGAGGCGGGGCGTGGGCGCTGCTGGGAGTACAGCCGGATGGGACGCCGCTGTTCGCGGTGGACGCCAGCGCCGCCGAAGATCCCGCCGTCCTGTTGCCGCCGGGTCTTGGCACCTTCACCGATTTGCGCGCCGTCGCCGGCCTGCTGGCGCCTGCCGATGCCGCCATTTTGGCGCACGCCCGCGGCCTGATGCACTGGCGCACGCACCACCGGTTCTGCGCCAATTGCGGCGCCGAGGCGGAACCGCGCAGCGCCGGCAACAGCACCGTCTGCCCGGCCTGCGGCACGCAGCATTTTCCGCGCACCGACCCGGCCGTGATCATGCTGGTGATGCGGGGCGAGCGGGCATTGCTCGGCCATTCGCCCCGCTTCCCCATCGTCAACATGTACTCCACGCTCGCCGGTTTCGTGGAACCGGGCGAGAGTTTGGAAGAAGCCGTCGCGCGCGAAGTGTTCGAGGAAACCGGCGTGCGGATCGGCCGGGTCCACTACCACAGCAGCCAGCCCTGGCCGTTTCCGGCCAGCATCATGCTGGGGTTTTTCGCCGAGGCGCTGACCGAGGCGATCACGCTCGACCCGGCGGAACTTGAAGACGCGCGCTGGTTCACGCGGGACGAGGTGCGCAATGCGGCGGCACACGGTTTTGCCGTGCCGCGCAGCGACAGCATCGCCCGCCGCCTGATCGAGGACTGGATGGACGCGGCATGAGGTTTTTGCTGCTCGCCGCCTTGCTGGTGCTGCCCGATTGCGCCGGGGCGCCGCAGGGCCGGACGCAGGCGGCGTGCGAGCAGCAGGCGCTGAACGACCCGGCGGTGCAGGCGGCGATCCTGCGCGCCAACAGCCCGTTGCAGGAGGTGCGCGTGCCCGGGGTGCAGGCGCAGAAGGACGCCATCGCCCGCGCCGTGCAGCGCTGCCTCAGCGGACAAGGTTCGTCGCCGCGCGGCGGCGTGGAGCCGGTGCAGAACCAGTGACCGCGCCCGCGCTGGCCACGATCGGCTACCAGGGCAGCACGGTCGATGCGGTGGTGGCGGAGTTGCAACGCGCCGGCGTGCGCCACCTGATCGATGTGCGTGCCGTCCCGCGCTCGCGCAAACCGGGGTTTTCCAAGCGCCAGCTCGCGGCGGCGCTGGACGCGGCCGGGTTGCGCTACACCAGTCTGCGCGGCCTGGGCACGCCGCCGGACGGCCGCGCCGCAGCCCGCCGCGGCGACACCGCGACGATGCGCCGCATTTTCGGCGCCCACATGCAGTGTACCGAGGCACAAGCCGACCTTGCGCTGGCGCGCGAGATCGCCGGGGGGGAGTTTTGCTGCCTGCTGTGTTTCGAGGCCGATCCGGCCGGCTGCCACCGCAGCATCGTGGCGGAGATGATGGCCATGCCGGATGTGCGGCACCTGCACCCAACCGCGACCCGCTGTCCGAAGCGTAAACGTGTCTGACGCTGGGCGGCCGCGTAATGTGACCGCGGTCGACCCTTTACAGGCGTTCGGGAGAGCACCGCTTATGGCTGCAGAGAGCCGAGAGCTAGCTGAATGGCGGCTTTAGTCGGGCCGGGTTAGGGAAGCAGACATTCGCACCAGACATCTGCACCGGGTAAGGGGTTATCAGAGCTTGCCTTCTTGGCGACGCAAAACTCTGAATTATGCGCGGTCCAGGCGAGCCTTGCTATACTATCCAGATATGGGTGAAGCGAAACGAAAAAGGGACGCTGTTCTAAATGGGCCTGTCCGTGCGGCTCGGAAAGGCCGCACGGCTTTGCTGCTTCAACGGACACGACTGGCATAAACCGCCTGCAATCCTAGGTCTGAAACGCTGCCCCCGGCCGGGCGGCTCGAAAAATGCTACATGAAAGAGTTGGGTTCGTGCATCCCGCCGATCTCCGGTGAACACATAATATCCAATTCCGTCTGTCATGTATTGATGGACGGCGGCGAGTTTTCGATTCCGGTGTTCCTTGGCTCGAAGACGGGAGAAGGTGAAAATCATCGCGCCGTTAGAGGCGAAGTGCCTTTGCACCAAGCACAACAGCTCGCTTAGTCCGCTTCGATTCTGCCGCGCATTATTTCTTCGCGTCGCTTAGATCGTATCTTGAAGGCGAGGCGGGTTCGCGGCATGCGCTTATCTCCGGGCACGACCTTGAACGCTGGCTGTTGAAAACTGCCAAAGCGGCGGCCGTGTCGCGAATTGGCGCGCGGACGTGAACGCTTGTTAGGCGCGTTTTCGTGGGATGCTGCGCTTCTCGACATGCTCGATGACCCCCAGCATTGGCCGGAAGGGGCGGGCCTATATTGCACTATGAATTCACGAGGATCAGACCGAAATCACCGGATCGAGGTTCAATTCCAGCCGGTTGTAAACGATCACGCTGAAGTTGAAGCACTCGGCGTCAACATCATAGGGTTCCGGTTTGAGCTGACATATCGCACCGCGCGACTTAAATCGATATCCATTCCGACCTGGCGCTAAATTCCGGGCCGGCCAGGTTGGATGTCTCTTATCGCGATCTATTTGAAGAAACAATGACTCACCTTAACATGGGACTTGATCTCCCGCCAATACGCAATGACTTCCTGAGGCCGTTGCAGCGATGGGTCAGGACTCTTAAATTTCGGTACATCCATATCAAGAGTCCGCTTTGCCCTATCGATCTTCCGCACGCCGCGTTATATCCGCCATGGGCATCGAGCGAGCGTCGCTCTTGAAACGAGCTGTGCCCGCTTCAACTCGAAGCGGCCGGCTATCGCGGCAACTGCTACCGCCGGCCAAGCACGGTTTCACCCACCGCACATGTCCCTGCCGAGTTATTTCAGGCACCGCCGTGTGCTGGAAACCAGTGGCCTGATCCGGTCGAATAAGAGCCGGCCGGGTCCGCACCACATCAAACCGCAGCCCTCAGCGGGCAGAGCGATAGATCGCCGACCGGCGCGCCGCCTGGGCGACCCGGCTGGAACAACACGCCTATCTCCGGCGCCCAAAAATTCTCGGGAGGGACCACCTGGAGCAAGCGACATTGAGACGCCGAGCTGCCCACGACACGTTCGTGCTGGAGCGGTCGTTCGCGGCCTCGCCGGCACGGGTTTTCGCCGTGAAACGTAATCCCCACCGCCTCTAACCAGCCCCTCACCGGGGCCGGGCACGCGCGGCCTGGACGGTGCCGGCCGGCATGGTATGCCGCTGCCGGCGCTGCGCCGGCAGCCCAGCCGCAGGAGGGAACGTCCATGAACGCCATTCCGCTGAACCGCGCCAACCTGCCGCGGTTGCGACCGCCGATCCGCGTGCCCGGCTACGACACGTCGAAGGTAACCGCCGGCATCGTGCATCTCGGGTTTGGCGGTTTTCATCGCGCGCACATGGCCCGCTACATGCACGACCTGATGGAGCGGCAGCCCGCAGCCCTGGAATGGGGCATCGCCGGTGCCGGCATCATGCCGGCGGACGAGCGCATGCGCGACAGCCTGGTGCCGCAGAACTGCCTGTACACGCTGGTCGAACGCGCCGGCAGCGACGAGCGGGTGACGGTGATCGGCTCGGCGGCGCAGGTGATCTTTGCCGGCGCCTCCTCGGCGGAACTGCTCGATGTGATCGACAGCCCAAAAATCCGCATCGTCAGCCTGACCGTCACCGAAAACGGCTACTGTTTGAATCGCGCAACCAAGAAGCTGGACCCGGAACATCCCCTGATCCGCGAGGACCTGGCGCACCCGAAACAACCGCGCAGCCCGATCGGCATCATCGTCGAGGCTTATCGGCGGCGGCGCGATGCCGGAGGCGCCGCGTTCACGGCGCTGACCTGCGACAACATCCAGCACAACGGCAACGTGCTGCGCGAGGCGGTGCTGTCGCTGGCAACACTGCGCGACAAAACGCTGGCGGACTGGATCGAGGCGCATGCGAGCTTTCCCAACACCATGGTGGACCGCATCACGCCCGTGACCGCGCCGGCCGAGATCGAGGCGCTGCGGGAAAAGCACGGCATCATCGACAACTGGCCGGTGTTTTCCGAACAGTTCACGCAATGGGTGATCGAGGACCGGTTCGTGCAGGGCCGCCCGGCCTGGGAGGAGGTCGGCGCGCAGTTCGTGCCGGACGTGACGCCGTACGAGTTCATGAAGCTGCGGCTATTGAACGGCAGCCATTTGGCGGTCGCCGGGCTCGGGCGGCTGGCCGGCTATACGTATATCGACGAGGCCATGGCTGATCCGCTGATCAGCCGGCACATGGCGGCACTGATGGACCGCGAGACCGGTCCCACCCTGGCCCCGGTGCCGGGTGTGGATCTGGAACAATACAAGCGCACGCTGGTGGAGCGGTTCAGCAACACCGCCATCAAGGACACGGTGGAACGGGTCAACACCGATGCGCCGCTGAACGTGCTGGTCGATCCGATTCGCGACCGGCTGAAATCGGGCGGCACGGTGGACCTGCTGTCGCTGGCGCTGGCCGCCTGGATGCGTCGCATCCGCGGCGAGGACGAGCAAGGACAGGCCATCGAGATTCGCCACCCGCTTGCCGCGCTGCTGCGGGAGAAGGCAATCGAAGGTGGCGGCGATCCGCGCCCGCTGCTGTCGATCGAGCAGCTTTTCGGGGACATGGGCCGTGACCAGCGGTTGATCGGTCCGGTCGGCCACTGGCTCGCCTCGCTCTACGAGGTAGGCAGCCGCGAGACGCTCCGGCGGGCGGCGGACGAGCTGCGGTTCTAGATAGCCAGGCGGCCCCAGGGACCTCGATCACCCCAACCTGCCGGCCGAAACAGCGCCTTGTCCCGCTAGGCTGCGGCCACCGAGCGCGACGATCGGTTGGGACTGCGATAACGCTCCGCCGGACGCTCTGTTCGTGTGGCGCCGGAACTCCGCCGCGCCGGCCACGATGGATAGAGGCCGACGCTTCCGAGGCAACAGATGTCGCCCGATCCAACATCAGCCGAGGCGCCTGGCCTCGGCGCTGAACTCCGCAGCCCTGTCTCGCGCCTGATCGGCTGCCCGGATTGCGCGGCGATCCAGGAACTGCCCGCGATACGCTCTGGCCGCCTGCGCTGTTGGCAGTGCCATAATGTCCTGGAGCGCGCGACCGGACGGCCACCGGGCGCGGCGTTCGCGTGCGCGCTGGCCACGCTGGTGCTGCTCGTGCCCGCAATTGCATGCTGCTGCTGAGCATCTCGCGCTACGGCTTTGGCAGCCACGCCTACCTTGCCTCCGGTATTGCCGCCATGTGGGTCCAGGGCTGGCCGGCCACGGCGAGCGCGGTCGCGGTGCTGGCCGTGGTTCTGCCGTTCCTCCGTTTCGGCCTGCTCGTCGTGGTGCTGGGCGCGCTTTTGCTCCGGCATTCCGGACGCTGGCTGGGCCCGACGTTCCGTTGGGCGGAGCAACTCGATTTGTGGGCGATGCCGGACGTGTTCCTGATCGGCGTCGCCATCGGCTACAGCCGGCTCGCCGTGCTGGCGCACGTAACGATCGAGCCGGGCGGACTCTGTTTCATCTTTGCTGCTTTCCTGACAATGATCACCCGCGCCTCGCTGGAGCGGCGCCGCGTCTGGCGGCAAATCTACCCGTCCACGCGCGAGCCGGTATCCGGCGAGGGCGCTTTCGGGTGCTCCGCCTGCGGTCTGGTGGTGCCGGCCGAGAGCGAGGGCGGGCGCTGCCCGTGCTGTCGCCAACGGCTGTGGCGCCGCAGGCCCGGCGTCGGTGCAGATGGCGCTCGCACTCACCGTCGGCGGGCTGCTGCTCTATCCGGTCGCCAACCTCTACCCGATCAGCGCTCTCGACTGGGTGCTCGGGCGCTCGCCGCACACGCTGTTTTCCGCGGTGTCGAAACTGGTCGGCGCCCATCTTTGGTTCCTCGCCGGCTGCGTGTTCGTCACCAGCGTCGCCATTCCGTGTGTGAAACTGCTGGGCGTGCTGTGGTTCTGCCTTTCGGTACACCGGCGCTCGCCGCGGCACCTGGTGTTCAAGACCCGGTTCTATCGCGCCATCGACGAGCTCGGCCGCTGGTCCACCATGGATATTTTTACCGTCGTCGTGTACATGCCGCTGCTGCAATTCGGGCAGCTCGCGAGCGCCAAGGTCGGCATCGGGCTGCCCGCGTTGCTCGCGGTCGTGCTGCTCACCATGGTGGCCTCGCGCATTTTCGATCCGCGACTGCTTTGGGATTGCGCGTCATGAACGCGGACCCGAAGCCGCCCGCGCAAGACGCCAAGCCGCGCCGCGCGGAGGAGCAGCACGGGTGGTGGCCCGGATGGATCTGGGCGGTTCCCGTCGCCGCCGTGGGGATCGTGGGCTGGCTAGCCCTGCGAAGCTGGACCCAGAGCGGGCCGGACGTGAAAGTGATTTTTCCGGTCATTGCCGATCTCCGCCCAGGCGACACCAAGGTGACGTTCGAAGGCTACGATGTCGGCCATGTCGAGGACGTGCATCTGCAACCGGATCTGACACACATGCGGGTCAGGCTGAGCCTCGATCCGGACATGCAACACCATCTCGGCAAGGGCACGGAGTTTTTCATCATCGGCAAGAATATGAGCCTGGCCCACCTTTCAGACGTCAAATCGCTGATCAGCGGGGTATCGGTCGGCATCCATCCGCGACCGGGCGACAAGCAGGACCAATATGAGGGTCTCGCGGAACCGCCGGTGCTCGATTTCGGCGAGACGGGCACGGCGATGACGCTGCACGCCGGCAAGCTCGGCTCGATCCAGCGCGGCACGCCGATCTACTATCTGGACCAGAAGGTCGGAAAAGTCGAAGCGGTGCGCATGACCGGCGAGCATAGTTTCGACTTCACGATTCTTGTCGACACGCCGTACGCCGGTTTCGTGCATGACGGCACCCGGTTCTGGCGCGCGGGTCCGATCCATCTGTCGACCGGCGGCAATGGCCCCAGCCTGCAGTTCCAGTCCATTTCGGCATTGTTCGAGGGCGCGATCGCGTTCGAGACGCCGCAAGTCCCCGCAGCTGGCGCGGTCGCCGCGACCGACCACAGCTTTGCGCTATACGACAGCGAGGACGCTGCAAAGAATGCACCGGACGGCGAAGGCGTGAGCTATCGCGTGGTGTTCAACGACGCGAGCGGCGTGCCCGAAGCCGAGGCGCCGGTAAAACTGTTTGGAAAACGGATCGGGTCGGTCAGAGACGGCGCGCTGGTATACCACCCCGAAAACGCAACCATGGATGTGGATACCACCATCGTCTTGCAGCCGCGGGATATCGCGTTGGCCGACGGCGGGAACTGGACCGATCCGCGGAGGCAGATGGACGACATGCTGCGCCATCTGGTCGCCCGCGGCCTGCACGCCTCGCTGTCGCAGTCGCCCCCGATGATCGGTGGCGAGGAGGTGGCGTTGACCATGATGCCCGGCAAGCCCGGCGCGCTGGGCGAGGGCACAGTTCCGGAAATTCCCAGCACCGCCGGCGGCGGCAGCGTGGCCGGCATCATGGCGCAGGTGGGCGACGTGGTGGCCAAGGTGAATGACATGCCGCTGCCGCGGATCGCCGACAATCTGCGCGACATCTCGCGCCACATCGCGCAACTGACCAGTTCGCCGGCCCTCGCCGCCACGCTGCGGCAGGTGGACCGGGCCACTGCCAACGTCCAGCGCATCACCACCGACGTGAGCCGCGATCTGCCGCCGATGCTGGACGAAGTGCGGCAGACGGTCGCCGAGGCGCAGAACTCCCTGTCTTCGGCGCAGAGTCTGCTTTCGGCGCGCGGCACGGTGGCGAACGCGCCGGGCAGTGCAGGGCTGCCGCAGGCGCTCTACGAGATCACCCGCACCGCGCGGGCGCTGCGCGAACTCTCGGATTTCCTCGACCGGCATCCCTCGGCGGTGCTGGTGGGTCGCGGCAGCTTTCAGTGAAACTTGCCCGCGGGGCGCTGTCGCTCGCGCTGCTGCTGGCCGGCTGCGGCAGCCCGGCTACGCATTATTTTACGCTCTCGGCGGTGTCACCCGAATCCTCGCCAAGAGCGATGGCGTGTCCCGGTCCGCCGATTGCGGTGCAGCATGTCTTGCTGCCGGCGATGCTGGACCGGCAGTCCATGGTTTTGGCGGCGGGGCCGAACGAACTGAAAATATCGAGCCAGAACCGCTGGGCGGCGCCGCTCGACGACATGATCGGGCGCGTACTGGCCGACGATCTGCGCCAGCGGTTGCCAGTCGGGGGCAGTACTCGCGCCGGGTGATCCGGCCCCGCCGGGCGGCGCCGCGGGGCTTGCAGTGAGCATTCTGCAATTCGAGCCGGACCCGCAAGGCCACGTATCGGTTCGCGCCGACTGGGCGTTATTGGGCGTCGACGGGTCGGTTCGACTTGCACGCTCGGAATTTCTGACGGCTTTCGGCCCCCCGAAAACGCAAGACGTGGTCGCCGCCATGAGCCGGGGGTTGGGTGAACTCGCGGATCACATTGCGGCCGCGTTGAGCGCCTGTACCACGCCATAGCAGAACATCTCTTTTTCCGTTTGAACTTCGGGGCAGTTGGATATACTTGATAGCCAACGTATATCCTTGGAGCAATGCCGTGCAGGTTGCGAAATGGGGCAACAGCCTGGCTGTCCGTCTTCCCGCCGCCGTGGTGGACGCGCTGGAGCTGAAGGAGGGCGACGACATCGAGATTAGGATCGATAGCGCGCGCGCATTCTCGATCCAACGCAAGCCCGGACGCGACGAGTTGTTGAAGCGTCTGCGGGCATTTCGCGGCCGTCTCCCCGCCGATTTCAACTTCGACCGGGAAGAGGCGAATGCCCGCTAACTTCTTCGATACGAACGTCCTGATGTACATCGCATCTGGCGAACCTCAAAAGGCAGATCTGGCGGAAGGCATCGTGCGCGGCGGCGGTGTTATCAGCGTGCAGGTGCTGAACGAGATTACCAACGTCGCCCGCCGCAGGATGCGGATGTCATGGTCGGAGGATATGCAGAACGGCATGACGATTGACGGTCGCCTGCGCATCGCCAATCCGTTTCACTGAGCGACGTAATCGGCGACTGGTTCCGCACAGGTGCCGGCGTCATCCGCTCCCGATCAGCAATCCCGTCGCGAACACCAGCGCTCCCCCAAACCCCACCTGCACCGCCGCGGAGAACGGCGGCGTCTCCATGTAGCGCCAGCGGATCCAGGTGATCGTCGCCAGTTCGACCACCACCACCGCGATCGCCGCCGCCATTGCGGTCCAGAACGTCGGAATAAGGAACGGCAGGGTATGGCCGATGCCGCCGGCGGTGGTCATCAGCCCGCAAATTATGCCACGCGCGAGGGGAGCGCCGCGCCCGGTCAGGCTGCCGTCGTCGGAAAGCGCCTCCGCGAATCCCATGGAAATGCCGGCACCCAGTGAGGCCGCCAGCCCCACCAAAAACGCATCCCAGGTCCGGTGCGTCGCCAACGCCGCCGCGAATACCGGGGCCAGGGTGGACACGGAGCCGTCCATCAACCCGACCAGCCCGGGCTGGATGACTCGGAGCAAGAAAGACCGCCGCCGCGCTTCGTCCTCGTCGGCCCGCACCTCCGTGGGCAGGTTTTCGGCGACCAGCCGGTCCGCCTCCTGCTCGTGCTTCTCCTCGGCCTCCGCCAGGTCGCCGAGCAGTTTGCGGATCGCCGCATCGGTGGTTCGCATCGCCGCGCGATGGTAGAAGCGGGCATTCTCCAGCTCGACCTCCGCCGCGTGCTTGCGCATGGCGTCCAAGCCTTGCCGCTGCACCCGCCACAGCGAGGGCCGCGACGCGAACCCGCGCACCTCCGAGCGCCGCACCAGCGGGATGTGATCGCCGAATTTCTGCACGAACAGGTCGATCAGCCGCCGCCGATGCTCGCCCTCCTCCTCGGCCATGGCGCGAAACACCCCGGCGCTGGCCGGCGCCACGGCCCGGAGGTTCTCGGCAAAATCCGCGTAGACGCGCCCATCCTCCTCCTCGCTGGAGATGGCCAGCGCCAAGACCTCCTTCTCCGACAGGTCGCCAAAATTGCGCACGAACACCCTCCGGCATGAGCGGGTCTACTATGATGCGGCCGGTCAGTGGCGGAAGTGCCGCACGCCTGTAAATACCATCGCCAGCCCCGCCGCATCGGCGGCCTCGATCACCTCGGCGTCGCGCACCGATCCGCCGGGCTGGATCACCGACCTCGCACCGGCCTCGGCCAGCGCCTGCAATCCATCCGCGAACGGAAAGAACGCATCGGAGGCCACCGCCGCGCCGCGCGCCCGATCGCCGGCCCGCGCTGCGGCGATGCGCGCCGCATCGAGCCGGCTGGTCTGGCCGCCCGCAATGCCCACCGTGGCACCCGCCCGCGCCAGTACAATGGCGTTGGAGCTCACATGCTTGCACACGCGCCAGGCGAACAGCAGGTCCTGTAGCTCCGCCGGCTCCGGCGCGCGCCGAGTCACGGTGCGAAGCGATGCTGCCGCGACACGTCCCGCATCGCGAGTTTGCACCAGCAGTCCACCGCTCACGCTGCGCAGCACCCGGCCGGGCGCGGCAGGGTCGGGCAGGGCGCCGGTCAGCAGCAGCCGCAAATTTCGTTTGGCCGCGAGCACGTCGATCGCTTCGTCGCTCGCGTCCGGTGCCGCGACCACTTCCAGAAAGATGGCGCTCATCGCTGCCGCAGCGGCGGCATCCAGCGGCCGGTTCATCGCGACCACGCCGCCGAACGCGGAGACGGGATCGGCGGCCAAAGCCAGTTTCCAGGCTTCGAGCAGCGTGGCGGCTTCGGCCGTGCCGCACGGATTGGCGTGCTTGACGATCACGACGGCTGGACGCTCGAATTCCGCTGCACAGGCGAGCGCCGCATCCGTATCTGCAAGATTGTTGTAGGACAGGTCCTTGCCCTGTACCTGGCGCGCCCCGGTGAGGCCCGCAGCCGGGCCGGTGCGGTACAAGGCTGCGCGCTGGTGCGGATTCTCGCCGTAGCGCAGCGCCTGCACCCTTTCACCGGCGACCAACAGCCGGGCCGGCAATTCTTCCCCCTGCTGCCCGGCGAACCAGGACTTGGCGAACCAGGACGCGATGGCGGCATCGTAGGAGGCAGTCCGGGCAAACGCGGCGGCAGCCCAGGCGCGCCGCTGCGCCAACGTCGTTCCCCCGTGCTGGGCGAGTGCCTCGGCGGCCTCCGGATACTGCGCCGGATCGGTCAGGACGGCGACAAATGCATGGTTCTTGGCCGCGGAACGGATCAGGGCCGGGCCGCCGATGTCGATCTGCTCGATGCAGTTGGAAAATTCCGCACCTGCCGCCATCGCGGCCTCGAACGGGTACAGGGTGACCGCCACCAAGTCGATCGGCGCGATCCCGTACGCCGCCATCTCCGCCTGATGTGCGGCGGAATCGCGCCGGCCCAGAATGCCGCCGTGGATGTGCGGCGCCAGCGTCTTGACCCGCCCGTCCAGGATTTCGGGAAAGCCGGTGTGGGCCGAAACGTCCGTCACCGAAAACCCCGCCTCGCGCAAAACCGCCGCCGTGCCGCCGGTGGACAGAATTTCGGCGCCATGCGCCACCAGGGCCTTGGCCAGCGGCTCGAGACCCTGCTTGTCGGACACGGACAGCAGGGCGCGGCGGATCGGCAGCCAGTCGGTCATGGCTCAGGCCCCCAGCAGGTCGAGCACCCGGGCCACCACGCGACCTTCATCGTAAAGAGCCATGGCGCGGGCGCGGCCTGCGGCACCCATGCGAACCCGCAGCGCCGTGTCGGCGACGAGAAGGCGCAGCGCCTCGGCGAGCGGCTCGATGGTCCGGGGCGGCACCAGCAGGCCGGTCTGGCCGTGCACCACCTGCTGGCGGGGACCGAAAACGTCGCTCGCCACGACCGGCAGGCCCGTCAGCATGGCCTCGATCACTGACATCGGCAGCGCCTCGAACCAACTCGGCAGGGCGAAAATGTCCGCGGCGGCCAAAATCGCCGGGATGTCGTCGCGGTAGCCTAGCCGGCGCAGCCGCAAGCCCAGGCCGCTGGCGGCGAAGTCGGCTTCCAGGTCGCCGGCGTGGTCGGTGGCCAGCCGCTCGCCCACCACCCACAAATCCGCATCGACGGTGCGCATCGCCTGCAGCAGTTCGGCATGGCCTTTGGGACGGACCAGCCGCGAGACGATGACCACGACCACCCGGTCCGCTGCCGTGCCGAGTTCTCGGCGCAGCCGGGTCCGGGCGGCCGGGTCTGGTCGGAACAGTGCGGGGTCACGGCCGTTGCCGACCGCGACGGCGCGTCCGGTGATGCCCAGCCGAGCGGCATCACGCGCCTCCTTGTCGGAGACGGTCATGAACACGTCGGTCAGCCGCGCGCCGAGGAACTCCATCGCCCAGGCGGCGGCTTGGCGCGGCCAGGGGCCGGGCTGGTTGAACAGGAAACCATGGCAGGTATAGGCGATCTTTGGCACCCCGGTCAGCCATGCGGCGAGGCGGGCCAGAAAACCGCTGATCGGCATGTGCCCATGCACGAGGTCCGGCCGCTCCACCCGCAGCACCGCCCGCAGTGCCCGCAACGCGCGAGACTGCGCCAGCGGCGACAAACTGCGCGCCATCGGCACGGCGATCACCCGAAACCCGTTGTCTCGGACAATTTCGGCCAACGGGCCCTCGGGGCACACGCCGATTGCCTCGTGCCCGCGGGCGCGCAAGCCCAGCAAGAGCGGCAGCAAGAAATGTCTCAGGGCGAAGTCGGTGTTGGTGACCTCGATGACCTTCAGCGTCGTGGCTGCCCGCTCGGGTCAATACCGGCGCAGCAGCGCCACCATGCGTCCTTGCACCTTGACCCGCTCGCCCGGAAAGATCTGTGCCTCGTAGCGCGCATTCGCCGGCTCCAGCGCCACCGAGTTGCCGCGTCGGCGCAGGCGTTTCAGCGTCACCTCGTTTTCGTCAACCACCGCCACCACGATCTGGCCGTTCTCCGCCGTCTCGCCTTTGCGGATGATGACCGTGTCGCCGTCCAGAATGCCGGCATCGACCATCGAGTTGCCGGCCACTTCCAGTGCGTAATGCTCGCCACCGGCCACCAGCGCGACCGGCACCTCGATCTGCGTGCCGCTGTCGCGCAGCGCCTCGATCGGCAGGCCGGCGGCGATGCGTCCGTAGAGCGGCAGCTCGACCGCCCCCACCTCCTTGGCCGCCCGCACGCCGGCGAGGCGGCTGGTGAAATTGCCGCGGATCACGTTAGGGGCGAAGCCGGGCGGTGCGGTTGCGTGTGCCGGCTCGAACTCCCCGGTCACGGGCACGGGTCGGCCGGCCGCCCCCGGCAGCTGCAAGATTTCCAGCGCCCGGGCACGATTGCGGCGACGCTGCAGGAAGCCCCGTTCCTCCAGAGCGGAAATCAGCCGATGGATGCCGGATTTTGAACGCAGGCCGAGCGCTACGCGCATCTCCTCGAAACTGGGCGAAACGCCGGTTTCGTGCAGTTGCCGGTCGATGAGCATCAGCAGGGCGTGCTGCTTGCGGGTCAGCATGGGCGGGGCGCATCCTTTGCGACGGCCGGAGGGAACAAACCGGCAACGGAGCCGTTCTACGGAGTTTTCCCCAGCCCGGTCAAGCAAAGCTTTTCCCCACAACGGAGCCGGACGGCATGCCATCGAGTTGCGGGCGGCAGCGTGCAAGGATCATGGAGCTGGAACATTTCCGCCGTAGCCGGCATGACCCGCCGGCGGGATCGCTTGCTCAAGCAGCCGATCGGCAGCGGACGGATCATCCCATTCCAGCCCTATTCTGACCACAGCCACATGCGGCCGGAAGTCGGGCGGCAGGCGGACCGCATCCTTCGCGGTGGTTGCGAGCCGGGCTCCGGCCCGGGTTGCTTGACTCAGCAGTCCGGCCAGCTCCGTCGCGCGATATCGGTGATGGTCCGGAAAACCGCGGCAGGCGATCGGTTCGGCGCCGAGCTGGCGCACGGTCGCAAAGAACTTTTCCGGCCGCGCAATACCGGCGAATGCGACGACGCGGCGCCCTGCAAGTTCCGGGGCCGGCTCGGGAACGAGCTGGGCGCTCAGCACCGGCAAGCCCGCAGGAAGGCCGTTCGGCGCAGGCGCCCGGGAAGCGCCGATCAGGACGATGGCCTGGCAACGGCGGACCGCCGACTCGACCGGCTCGCGCAAGGGGCCCGCCGGAATCACGCGGCCGTTGCCGAACCCTGTGTTCGCGTCGACCGTCAGGATCGACAGCGTCTTGTGCAGCCCCGGATTTTGGAGCCCGTCGTCCATCACCAAAACTTCGGCGCCGGCCGCAATCGCGGCGCGGGCCGCGCGTGCCCGATCCGCATCGACGAAGGTGGGCGCCAGTTCGGCCAGTAGCAGCGGCTCGTCCCCGGTCTGCTCCGAGGTTTGCGCGCTCGCGTCGACCCGCATCGCACCAGCCGCCCGCCGGCCGTAGCCGCGGGACAGAAAGGCGACCGCAATCCCTCGCCGAAGCAGCCGCGCGCCCAGATCGAGCGCCAACGGCGTCTTGCCCGCCCCGCCTGCCGTGACACCGCCGCAGCAGATGACCGGGACCGGCGCTGTCCATCCGGTTCGGCCCGTCCGCCGCGCGGTCGCCGCTGCATAGACCAGCGAGGCCGGCCACAGCAGGCGGGATGCGATGCCATCCCGCTGCCAGAAACCGGGCGCGCGCACCGGCGCGTTATCCCGAAAGCGCGGGCAGGCTCGCCAGCAGCGCCGCCGCCACCTGGTGCGGGAGGTCCGCGTAACGGTCGGACGCGGCGATGCCGGCCTCGCCCATGGCACGACGCGCGGCCGGATTCTTGAGCAGCCTATCGACCCAATCGGTCAGCGCGGCTGAATCGGGCACCACGGCCAGCGCGCCGGCTTCTTGCAAAGCCTCGACCGCCTCGGAAAAATTATCGGTGCAGGGGCCGGTCGCCACCGCGCAGCCGAGTTGGGCCGCTTCGAGTGGGTTTTGCCCCCCATGCGGGACCATGCTGCCGCCGATGAACGCGATGGGCGCCACCCGGTAGAACAGTCCCAGCTCGCCCAAAGTGTCGGCGATCCATAGGCCAGCGTCGCTGGGAGGCGGTTCGGCCTTGGAGCGGAGCGCCACCGGCCAGTCCGTGACGGAGGCCGCTACCTCCGCGCCGCGCGAGGGGTGGCGGGGGACGACAATCGTGAGCAGGCGCTCGTGCCGCTGCGCCAACGCCCGTGAGTTTGGAGGATCGGCGCGTCCTCGCCCGGATGCGTGCTGGCGGCGAGCCAGACCGGGCGGCCTTCTAGCTGCTCTGCAACGGCCCGCACTTGCTCGGGATCGGCCGGCAACGGCTCGGCCGCGAATTTCAGGTTGCCGGGGGCGGTTACGTGGCGCCCCCCCAGTGCTGCGATCCGGCCGGCGTCGCGCGGCGACTGAGCGATGCAAGGTCGAAGCGCGAAAAAGTCGTTCGCCCGAACCCGCCCAGCCGTTGCCACCGCGCGAAACTTTTGGCCGACAGCCGGGCGTTCAGCAGCAGCATCGGCAGCTTTCGGGCGCTACCGGCGGCAAGCAGATTTGGCCAAACTTCCTGTTCCACAAAGCCGGCCGCATCCGGGCGCCAATGGTCGAGGAATCGCGCCACCCAGGCGGGCACGTCGAACGGCGCGAATCGATGCATGGTCCTGGCGGACAGTCCAAGCTCAGGCAGCCGGCGATCGAGCAGCGCGGCCGAGGTGACGGTGCCGGTAGTGAGCAGCATCCGCAGCTCGGGGGCTTGCCGGGCCAAAATTTTCAATACGGGCAGAATGGACAGAACCTCGCCTACGCTGGCTCCGTGCAGCCAGAGCAGCCGGCCGGTCGGCCGGGGCGTCGTGTCCTCGCCCCATCGCTCCGGCAGCCGGGCGGCGAGTTCGCGCCCTCGCCGCAGACGCCTGCGTAACAGGGCGCGCAGCGCCGGTGCCGCCAGCCTGGCAGCGCCCGCGTACAGCCCGGCGATCACGCGATCGCAAGCCTGTCGGCGACGTCCGCCGCCTCGGACAGCGCCGCCGAAATGGCGCCGAGCGCTGCATCCACCGCTTCCCGGGCCACAAAAATCGGCGGTTGGCAAACGATAACGCCGCGCCCAAGCGGCAGCGGCAGCACCATCCGGTCCCAGCTGCGCAGCACGCGACCGCGGCTGGTCTGGGCGCTGCAGGGCAGCACCGGCACGCCGGACAGCGCGGCAAGGCTCGCCACGCCGAGGGCAGCCCGGCGACGCGGGCCACGCGGGCCGTCGGGCGTGATCGCGACGTGGCAGCCGGCCTGCAGGCTGTCGAGCATCGTGCGCAGTCCCGACGCGCCGCCTCGGCTGGTCGAGCCGTAGACCAGGTCCACGCCAAAGCTGCGTACCACGGCTCCGATGAACCTGCCGTCCGCATGGCGACTGACCAGCACCCGAGTGCGCAAGGTGTGCCGGTCCCCGTGCCGCCGGGCCAAGGTCCACAGCGCTGGCATCAAGGACAGCCGTTCATGCCAGAACGCGATGATGGCGGGCTGACCGGCGATGTGCGGAGCAATATGTTCGGCGCCGTGCAGGGTCCAGCGCGTGGTAGCCAGGGCGAAGGCAAGATAGCGGCCCATCAGTCCGGCGGCCACGGCCTGCGCCTGCCTCCGCCGGAGCATCCATTTGAGCATGGACCGGCGGTAGCACGCGCCTCGGGCGGTCGCAAACCCGGTCAGTGGCCGCCGAGAGGCACCAGATGCGACAAGAACGATCTGTGCCGACGCGCGCCACCCGAAGCGCTCGGCGTGAGCGCGGCACGCGGCACGGTCCGCGCCCAGCGCTCGAAGGGCGGCGGCGCGCAGGTCGGAATCCAGCGCGCCGATCGTGTCCGCCAGCCCCGCCCAGCACGTCGCGCGGGCCGGTCACCGGAAAGGCGGCGACCGGCGTGCCGCAGGCGAGCGCCTCCAGGATGACCAGGCCGAACGTGTCGGTGAGCGAGCGGGAAGACGAACACGTCGGCCCCGGCATAGGCGCGGGCCAGGCCTCGCCGTGGCGAGCGGCCGAAGAACTGCGCATGCGGGTAGTCCGCGGCGCAGCTCGGCCGGCCATGGGCCCGTCCCCGACCACGACCTTCGAACCCGGGAGATCGAGTTCGAGCAAGCGCGCCGATGTTCTTTTCCACCGCCAGCCGGCCGACATAGAGAAAGATCGGGCGGGGCAGGCCGGCCAACGGTCCGGCTCCTGAACGCGCAGCTCCGGGCGGAACAGCGTCAGGTCCACGCCGCGCGACCAGGCGCGCAGAGCGCTGGAAACCTCGCGCCGCTCAGCTCGTCCGCAGGCTCTCGGTCGCGACCATCATGCCCTGCCCGGCGGCATGGAAGCGGCGCAGGCGCGGCATAGGTCCACGCCGGCGGGATGCCGGTGCGCGCGCTGGACATATTCCGGAAAGCGGGTGTGGAACGCGGTGGTGAAGGCGCAGCCGCGCGCCGGGCCCAGACCCGCGCCGCCGATCCCGAGCGGCCCCTCGGTGGCGATGTGCAGCGCGTCCGGCGCAGAACGCCTCGATCAAGCGTGCGAGCCTGCGGCCGCGGCAGCAGCGGCCAGCGCGGATGTCCGGATAGGTGGGCAGGGGCATGGTGCGGAAGCGGTCCGGCCCGATCACCTCCACGGTATGGCCCATGGCGCGCAGCTCGGCCGCGACGGTGGCCAGCGTGCGGACCACGCCGTTGACCTGCGGCTGCCAGGCGTCCGAGACGATCAGGATGCGCGCCGGCAGCGGCGCCGACCGACAGCAGCCGGGCACGGTCGGCACTCGAGGCCGGGGCGGTCGTCGTGCGGCAAGCCTGGGAAGCCGCGTCAGGCAGCGGCGACGGTGGCGCGGCGCGGCGCGTGGAACGACAGCCGGTTCACGCGCGGCCCAGTCGATCAGCTCCAGCCGGCCGTCATAATGCTCGACCAGCGCCGTGCAGCTCTCCACCCAGTCGCCGTCATTGATGTAGAGCACGCCGTCGATCTCGCGCATCTCGGCGTGGTGGATATGGCCGCACACCACGCCGTCGAGTCCACGCCGCGCGCGCCTCGCTCGGCCAGCGCCGTCTCGAAACGGTCGATCGCCTTGACCGCCTCCTTGACCTGGCGCTTGAGCCAGGCGGACAGCGACCGGTACGGGTAGCCCATGCGCCGGCGCAGCGCATTGAACCAGCGGTTGACCACCAGGACGGCGGTGTAGGCCCGGTCGCCGAGCAGGGCCAGAAACTTGGCATAGCGCACGACGCTGTCGAACTCGTCGCCATGCATCACCAGCAGCCGGCGCCCGTCGGCGGTGAGGTGCACCGCGTCCGCGCACCAGCCGGACCCCGGCGATCTCCAGCCCAATCGGCAGCCAGGCGCGAAACAGCTCGTCGTGGTTGCCGGGGATATACACGACGTCGGTGCCGGCGCGCGCATGGCGCAGGATCAGCCGCAGCACCTCGTCGTGCAGCGCGTCCCAGTACCAGGATTTGCGCAGCCGCCAGCCGTCGATGATGTCGCCCACCAGGTACAGCTTGTGGCAGCGAGACGTGCGGCCAGGAAGTCGGCCAGGAACTCGCGTGCGGCATCCCCGTCGTGCCGAGATGGGTGTCGGAGATGAACACCGTCCGATAGCTGGTGCTCGGCGCGGATCGAGCGGGCGGATGGCGTTCATGCGACCGTCCGCCGTTCGATCCGAGGGCGACTCGCTGGCCGCTATAGCCGGGAGAAAGACATACGACTTGTCTCGCGTCGTGCACGTGAACTTTGCGCGACAACCCGCGTGTCTGACTCGCAATCGTAATATCATCGCACTGACGCGGACAGATTCATGAACCGCCATGTTGGCACAGCATGGTCGCTTTGTTCATCCGCGAGTCGCTTGCCCGTCGATGCTGTTCGTCTTCAATCCCGCCGCCGGACGGCGGCGCGTCGCCATCTGCTGTGGCGCGTGCTGGACGTGATTGCGGCGCATCGGGGTTCGGCTGGAACTGGCCGAGACGCTGCGGGCTGGCCATGCGACCCAACTCTGCCCGCGAGGCCGCCCGCTGCGGGCGCAGGCTCGTGGTGGCGGCGGGCGGCGACGGCACCATCGCCGAAGTAGCGCGCGGCCTGGCCGGGTTCGGAGTGCCGGCTCGGGATCATTCCGCTCGGCACGGCCAACGTGCTGGCGCACGAGCTTTGCCTGCCGTTCGCGCCCCGCGCGGTGGCCGCTGCGCTCGCGCTCGGGCGCACCCGGCTGGTCTGGCCGGGGCGGGTGCTCCGCCCCGAGGGTGCCGAGTTGATGTTCCTGCAGATGCTCGGGGCGGGGTTCGACGCCCAGGTGGTGCATGGGCTGCAGCCCTGGCTGAAGCGCGGTCTGGGTCCCACCGCCTACATGGCGCAGGGACTGCGGGAAATCGTCCGCTACCGTTTTGCGCCGATCCGGATCGAGGTGGACGGAACGCCAATCGAGGCGGGCAGCGTCATCGTCAGCAAGGGCCGGCTGTACGGCGGCCGCTACCAGTTGGCGCCCGAGGCGAGACCCGGCATGCGCGGGTTCACCGTGGCGGTGTTCGATCGCTCCGGGCCCTGGTCGGCGCTGATGTACGGGGCCGCCCTGCCGCTGAACCTGCTGCCGCACATGCCGGGGTTGCGACTGCTCAGGGCCAGCGAGATCACGGTGTCGAGCGCCCACGTCCCTGCCCAGACCGACGGCGATCCCGCCGGAGAGGCGCCGCTCACGGTAACCGAGTCGCCGGCTGCCTATTTCCGTGGTCGTGGACGGCGTCGATGCCGGCCGGGCAACGCTGACTCGCCCTCCGGGCTCAGGGTGCGGCGTGGACCGAGGGTTGGCACGCAGCCGTAAGGTTTTGACTTCAATCTCCTCCAGCAAAACCGTGCCGCCGCATCAGTTCGGGAAGGCTGTCCAATGAGGCCGCGCCGATCGTGCCCTCCGGGTCGAACGGGTCTTCACACCGATATTCCAACCGGCAGGAGCCGATCTGGAGCACCGCACCGGGTTTCAGGGCCGTCGTGCCGGTGGTCAGGCGGCCGTCGACCAAGGTGCCGTTGGTCGAATTGAGATCCGTGGCACTTACCTCCCCGCTGGCAAGCGTAATCCGGCAATGCGCGCGCGAGACGCGGTTGTCGTTCAGTACCAGATCGGCATCGGCAGCCCGGCCGATCAGCAGCGGTGCCGGGCCGATCGTGATCTCGCGGGTCGGCACGTCCGGCTGGCTCACAAGCAGAATGCGGCGCGGCTCCTGCGGGACGTGCAGCGCTAGAATAGCGGCCGCGTTCCCGCCATCAGCCGCGGCCTCGCCGCCGCGAACCGGCCGGACGATCGTTTCGGCAAGTCCGGCCCGGCGCAGACCCTCGCACAATCGAATGCCACCCATTTCGGTGAGTCCGAATTGGCGCCTGACAGCCCCGATCGAGCAGTTGGCGTCCAATTGCAGCAGGCGCCTTATGGCTGCCGCGGCCTCGTCGCGATGGTCCGTCAAGGCCAAACCGGCCGCGAGGATGAGAAGTGCATCGGTCGAGCCCGGATTATGATGAGCGGCCCGGCGTGCGGCCTCGATCGCCTCATTGTCGCGCCCAGTGCCGACCAACGCGTATCCGATGCCGCTCCAGCCCTCGTCGTCATCGGAACCGAGTTGCTGCGAATGCCGGAGCAGATCGAGAGCCTGCTCGTGTTCCCCGGCATATAGACAGGTGTACCCGCTCTTGCACCAGACGGACTTCGAGTACGGATTGGCCATGGTCGCCCGTCGCGCCAACGCCACGGCCTGGTCGCCGTCACCTGTCATCGCCGCCATGCGTAGTGCGAGTGCGGCCAATGCGTCGGCATCTTCCGGCGCGAGCTCGACTGCAAACCGTGCGTGGCGCAGTGCGCTGGCCAGAGCCTCCGTCGGCAGCCATCCTTTTGCGACACCGGCCGCGATGCTCGCATCCGCCAGCACCAGGGCCGGGACAAAATATGGATCAAGCGTCAGGGCATGCCTGATCAGCGTGCGGGCTTCCTCGTTGCAGGTCTGCGAGGGAGTCCGGTGCGCCGCCAGCGCCCGCAGGTAAAGGTCGTAGGCGTCGAGGTTTTGCGCCGGCTTGCGTCGCGCACGCTCGATTTCGGCGCGCTCCAGCACAGGCACAAGGGCGCTGACGATTTTCGCAGTCGTCTCGTCCTGCGCGGCAAAAACGTCTATCAGATCGTAGTCGTAGCGCTCGACCCAGAGATGCGCGCCGGTGTCGGCGCGAGCTGCCTGGCCGGAAATGCGCAAACGGTTGCCTGCCTTCCGCAGGCTGCCTTCCACGACGTAGCGAGCGCCCAGTTCGCGTCCGACCTCCCTGACATCGACGTCGCGCCCCTTGTAAGCAAAGGCGGATTTTCGTGCGATCACGAACAGCCAATGGAATCGGGCCAGCGCCGTGGTGACGTCCTCGACGATCCCATCGACGAAATGGTCCTGTTCGGGGTCGTTGCTCAGGTTCTGGAACGGCAGCACGACGACGGAGGGTTTTTCCGACGCGATGGAATGTCTCGCGGCCGGCTCGGCGCGAAGCGCGGTTGGCAGAACGCGGAACACCCGCAACGGCCGGGCGATGTTCTTCACCTGCTGGTCGCCGAGGTCCTCGAATCCGCAGGACAGGCGCCCACGAACGTTCTCGTGGACCGCTTCGGAAACCATGATGCCGCCGGGGTCGGCCAGGCCGTCGAGGCGTGCGGCGATATTGACGCCGTCGCCATAGATGTCGCGATCCTCGACGATCACCTCGCCGAGATGGATGCCGACGCGGAATTCGAGCCGCATCTGGTCCGGGTCGTCAGCGGTGATCACCGCGATATCGTTCTGAAACTGCAGGGCGCAGCCGACCGCTTCGACAGCGCTGCCGAATTCGGCCAAGAAACCGTCGCCCGTGCTTTTGACGGCGCGCCCACCATGTTGGGCGATTGCCGGCTCGACCACGCCGCTCATGACCTCGATGAATTGCGCGTGCGTCGCCTCCTCGTTCTCGTGCATGAGGCGCGAGTAACCGGCGACGTCAGCAGCCAGAATGGCGGCCAGGCGGCGGGTCATTCGAGAAGTCAGACGCTCCTCCGGTTCACCCAATTCCGATCGTCCTGCTGCACTCTATGCTGGCTCCGGTCGGCAGGCCACTCGCTCGTGTTTGCCTGGGCGGGAGGTCAGGCTGCCCGGCGAGCCGGCCCGCGGTTTTGCACGCCCATTGAGGACAGGGCCATGTCCACGCTGGTCACGAAGCCATGCATGTCGGCTTCGGTCACCTGGCCGATACAGCCGACGCGAAAGCTCGGCTCCGGCGTATCGAAGAAATTGCTGATGAGGAACCCTCGATCCTTCAATTCCCGCACGAAGTGCTGCAGCGACCACGCCGGGTCATCGGGTGCCCGCACGTTCATCACGATCGGACCCTGCACCCCAGGCGCAAGGTAGGGAATCAGCCCGATCGCCTCCATGCCGTGCCGCAGTGCGCGGGAGTTGGCCCGGTAGCGGGCGAGCCGGGCCGCGGCTCCGCCTTCCTGGCGATGCAGGTCAAGCGCCACTTCGCACGCGGCCAGCACCTGGGCCGGCGGGGTGAACCGGAACGTGCCCGCGCCGTGGCCGCGGGTATGGCGGAACAGGTCGCCCAGGTCCAGGCACCAACTGCCGGCCGGGGTGGCGCGTTCGAGCGCATCGATGCGCGCCAGGGTGAAAGACAGCCCCGGCATTCCCTCCAGGCATTTGTTCGAGGTGAAGACGACGGCCTGGATTTCGGGCTGCGCCGCCAATGCCAGCGGCAGCGCACCGAACGCCGACACAGCGTCTACGATCATTGCCCGCCCGGCGGCACGCACCACGGCGCCTACCGCGGCCGGGTCATGCACCACGCCGGTACTGGTCTCGCTATAGACAAGGCCAACATGGGTAATGGCCGCGTCCGCCCGCAAGGCGGCGGCCACCGCCGACGGCTCGATCGGGCTGAACGGAGGGATCGGCAGTTCGATCACATGCCGCCCCGCTTCTCGTGCCAGCCGCGCCATGCGCACGCCGTACGATCCGGTCAGCGGCACCAGCAGCCGGCCGGTATCGGCGGGCACCATGGTGCGGATCGCCGCCTCCATGCCGAAATGGCCGCACCCCTGCAGCGGCAGCACCGCATGGACCGCCGGATCAACCTCCGCCAGGGCGAGGAGCTTGCTCCGCACCGAGGCGTAGAGGGCGCGGAAATCGTCGTCCCACGGCGCGATGTCCCGGGTCATGGCCGCCTTCACCGCGGGGTGGGTCGACACGGGGCCGGGGATCAGCAGCAACATGAGTTCCTCGGCCATGGAAAGGACCGGCGTGGGACGGAACTTGGGGGACCGGGGCCACAGGTGACACGGGACGCACGGCAAATCTACCCCGGGGCGGGATGCGGATGGCTTCGCCTCGCTGCTAGACTGGCCACATGGACCTGCCCTTCGGCTTGGGATCGATCCCGCTGCCAGCCTGGATGCCCGAGTGGGTGCCCGTGCTGCTGCTCGTGCCCATCGCCCTCTATTGCCTGCTGGCGCTGCTGGTTCCGTTCAACGTGTTCGGAGTCAAAAGCCGGCTGGAGACGATCGAGGTACGGCTGGACGAGATCGAGCAGCAACTCCGCTCGCTGGTCCTGCGCCTTCCGGCCCCCATCGGCGAGGAGTTGCCGCCGGTACGCGGCCGGGACGCACCCCGCGGCTACCGCGCCGATCCGGAGCTTTTGCCCTCCATCCGGGATTCTCGAGGCCGAGCCGGGAGGAGCGAAAGCCCGCCGGTCCGCGCACGAGCCGAGCCGCGGATCGAGCCAAGGGACTGGGCCGAATAGATCGCTTGCCCGTGCTCACCCCGACAGGTGCCGGCGCACCTCCGCCCGTTATCCTGAATTTCACCGATCAGCACCGGCTCGGGTCGGACGCAGTCTGCCTATGCAACAGGCAAGCTGCTGCGGAGCGGCGCGGATATGCTAGACCGCCGTCGAACCCGAGGTGACGCGATGCGCGTGACGGCCGCCGCCCTGCTGACCATGCTGCTGTGGAGTGCCGCCTTCGCGCCGAGGGTTTTGGCCCATGGCGCGGTGCTGGTGATCAACTCGGCCGGCGCCTCGCTGTCGGTGGTCGACCTGGACACGCTGCACGAGTTGCGCCGCATTCCGGTACTGCGCGAGCCGCACCACGTCGTGCCGACCCCGGACGGAAAAGGGCTGCTGGTCGGCGACACCGTGGCCAACGAAATCTTGGACCTGGACGCCAAGACCTTTGCGCTGCGCCGGCGCGTGCCGGTGGCCGACCCGTACCAGCTGGGGTTCAGCCCGGACGGAAAATTTCTGGTGGTCAACGGCCTGGCCCGCAACCAGGTGGATGTCTACGACGCCGCCAGCATGAGCTTGGTACACCGGTTTGCGCTTTCCTCCATGCCGAGCCACCTCGCCTACGCGCCGGACGGTTCCATGGTGTTCGTCAGCCTGCAGGGGACGAACCGCCTGGCCGCCATCGACCTGCGCGCCATGGCGGTGCGCTGGATCTCGCCGGTCGGCCGTACCCCGGCCGGGGTGATGTGGCACGACGGCAAAGTGCTGGTTGCGGACATGGGCGAGGACGGATTCTCGGTGGTCGATCCGGTCGACGGTCATCTGGAGCGCAAAGTGCGCACCGAAGCGGGCTGCCACACGCTGTTCCTGTCGCCGGATGGCGAAACGATCTGGGTGAACAACCGGGTGGCCGGCAGCACCACTGCGGTGGACGCCAAGACTTTGGCGCCGCTGCGCACGTTCAAGGTGCCAAGCGGGCCCGACGATATCGCGTTTGCGCCCGACGGCAAGCTGTGGATCACCCAGCGGTTCGCGCGCAGCGTGGCGGTGCTGGACCCGGTAACCGGGACGTATCAGACCGCCGAGGTCGGCCGCAGCCCGCACGGCCTGTATATGGATCCAGAGGCGCACTGAGCCCAAAGCATGAGCATGGACGCGCTGACCGCACCGTTCGATTTCATGGCCGGCCTGTTGCAGACCCATCTTGTGCTGCCGCTGCTGTACGGACTGGACCTGATGCAGTGGGAGGACGCGGGCTACGGCTGGGCGCTGTTCGCCGTCTACGGCGCCGTGCAGGTGGCGGTCACCTATGCGGTTTGCGTTCCGATGGAGCGGCTTTGGCCGGTCGAGCGCTGGCCGGACCGCAGGGCGATCGGGGTCGACGTGCTCTACACGCTGGTGGCGCGCGTTGGACTGCTGCCGCTGGTCACGTTCGTGCTGTTCTATGCGTTGCAGACCCGGCTCAATGGATTTTTGACCGACCACGGCTACGTGCCGCCGACGCTGGAGCGGCTGTTTCCGTTTCTTCTCGGCCAGCAGACGCTGACATTCCTGTTCTACGTCATCATTCTCGATTTCGCCGACTACTGGCGGCACCGCCTGAGCCACATTTTCGGCTGGTGGTACGCGCTGCATTCGCTGCACCACGCGCAGACGCAAATGACGTTCTGGTCCGACGACCGCAATCATCTGCTCGACGAACTCATGAGTTTCGCCTGGTTCCTTGCGGTGGGTCTGCTCATCGGCGTGCCGCCGCTGCAGTTTCCGCTCCTGGTTCTGGTGCTGAAATTCCTCGAAAGCCTGTCGCACGCCAATACGCGGGTACGCTTCGGGGCGCTGGGCGAGCGGCTGCTGATCTCGCCGCGGTTTCATCGCGCGCATCACGGGATTTTGGCGGCCGGCCAGCGGAGCTGCAATTTCGGCGCGGTGCTGCCGTGGTGGGACATGCTGTTCGGCACCGCCGATTTTTCCCGCGATTTTGTCGCCACCGGCGACCCCACTGCCGAGCCGGCGCTGGCCGGCGGCGGCTGGGGCGCGCAGCAGGCCGCCGGGCTGCGGCGTCTGCTCCGCATCGCGCCGCCGCGCGTCGCCGGAGGGCGCGGGTAGGCGCCAAAGTTGCCATCCTGCGCGCATTGGTGTGTGCTGGCGGCACGGGCGGCCAACGGGCCGCGGCGAACCGCAAAATGGGGAGAGCTGAGAATGAGGCGAGGCAAAATCTGGGCGCTGCTGGCAGGGGCGGCGCTTTTGGCGTTCGGCGCCGGTGCGCAGGCAGCCGACAAGGTGCTGAAATTCGGCGCCGCGGCAGAACCCTATCCGCCCTTCACCAGCCAGGACTCCACCGGCAAATGGGTCGGTTTTGAAGTGGACCTGATGAACGCGGTCTGCGCCGCCGAAAAGCTGAAATGCGAAATGGTCGGCACTGCCTGGGACGGCATCATTCCGGCCCTCAACGCAAAAAAGATCGACGTGATCTGGTCGTCGATGTCGATCACGCCCGAGCGCGAAAAGCAGATCGCATTCACGGATAAATACTACAACACGCCGGCCGAGATCATCGCCGCCAAGAGCACGCCCCTGAAACTCGGCCTGCATGACTACTCGGCGCTGAAGGGCAAGACCGTCGGCGTGCAGACCTCCACCACGCACGCGGCGTTCGTGCAGAAATACATGGGCAAGGACGTCACCATCAAGACGTACGACACCCAGGACAACGCGGACGCCGATCTGGTGGCGGGGCGGATCGACGCGGCGGTGGCGGACTCGATCGCGCTCGACGATTTCCTCAAGAGCGACCAGGGCAAGAATTTTGAGGTGAAACTGGTCATCCCGGCGAACTTCGATCGCGCCGTGTTCGGCGACGGCGTCGGCGGCGGCCTGCGCAAGTCCGATACCAAGCTGAAGGCGGAACTCGACGACGGCATCAAGAAGATCCGCGCCGACGGCACCTACGACAAGCTGGCAAAAAAGTACTTCAGCTTCGACGTCTACGGGAGCTGAAGCAGCGCTCTCCCTCTCCCGCGCTTGCGGGAGAGGGCCGGGGTGAGGGCGCCGTTGCCTCACTTGCCCGCGTTCATCAACACCAGACGGCGTTCGCGGTTCATCCGCAGTTCGGCCCACGCGAACAGCCGGGTGATGACCAGTGTAAGCAGAATGTAGACCGCCGCGGCGCTGAGCAGCGTGTCGTAGACCCGGAAACTTTCGGAGCGGGCCTTTTGCGCCTGCCCCATCACGTCCAGCACGGTGACGGTCGACGCCAGTGCGGTGGATTTCAGCAGCAGGATCGTCTCGCCCCCAAGTGCCGGCAGACACGCCTGAATGGCGCGCGGCAGCACGATCAGCCTGGTCACATGCCGCGGCCGCAAGCCCAGCGCCCGCGCCGCCTCGATCTCGCCTGCCGGCACCGCGGCAATGGCGCCGCGCAGAATTTCTCCCGAATAGGCCCCGGTGCTGACCGCCAGCGCCACCACCGCGTACCAGAACCCGTCGCGCAGCACCGGCCAGAGGAAACTCGCCCGCAAGCCCGGCATGTTCGCGAACACGCTGCCCAGGCCGTAATACAGAAGATACAATTGCGCCAGCAGCGGCGTGCCGCGGATCACCTGGATATAGGCCCAGCTCGGCGCCCGCAGCGCCATGGAACGGGAGGTGCGCGCCACCGCGGTGCCGATCGCCAGCGCATTGCCGAATACCCACGATAATACCAGAAGCAAAATGGTGGTCCAGGTGCCGGCCAAAAGCCGCGGCAGCAGACCGAAAATGTAGTCGAGCGACATCAGGCCGCCGCCGCCCGGCGCACATCGTGGCCGCGCCCCACCGAGCGGGAGATCAGGCCCAGGATCACGTTGGACACGGCGGTGAGCGCCAGAAACAGCGCAGCCGTCCAGAGGAAGAAGAAGAAATAGCGCTTCGTGTCGGCCGCCGCGGTCTTGCCGGTGAACAGCAGTTCGGAAAACCCCACCACGCTGATCAGCGAGCTGTCCTTCAATATGGCGAGCCACAGATTGCTCATGCCCGGCAGGGCGTGGCGCAACGCCAGCGGCAGGATCAGCAGCCGCACCCGCTGGGCCGGCCGCAGCGCCAGCGCCTTGCCCGCCTCGGAGACGCCGCGCGGCACCGCCAGCACCGCACCGCGGAACACCTCGGTCAGATACGCGCCCTGCACGAAACCCAGCGTGACTACGGCGGCGACGAACGGATCGACCGAAAACTCGTCGACGATGCCGCTGCCGACCAGCAGGTTCTCCAACGCCGAGGTGCCGGTATAGTACAGCAGGATGATCAGCAGCAGTTCCGGCACCGCGCGCACCAGCGTGGTGTAGAGCAGGCCGAGCCACTGCGCCCACACTCGCGGCGACAGTTTGGCCCACACACCCAGCAGGCCGAGCGCGATGCCGACCGCATATCCGGCCAGCGAGATCTCCACGGTAAGAATGGTGCCGTCGACGAAGCGAGGCCCCCAGCCGCCCTCGCCAAAGCCGATCAGCTGCAAGTCGGTGAGATGATTCTGCATCCGTGCGACGCTGCCACGGGGTGCGGTGACGCAACAAGCGCCGCCGCCTGCCCGGGGGGGCCGCAAAGCCGTCCGCCGCCGGGCGCGACGTTTGCTTTGCCGCGCGCGACGTCGTACACAAGGGCCGATATCGCGTGCGGCGGAGCCGAGATCAGCCGCCGAAGGACTGACCGATAAGCAAGGCCCGAAACGACACCAGGGAGTAGCTGCCGGACGCCGGGCCTGAAGGAGACCGCGTGGACGAGGGGGCCGCCCAGCTACGAGCAAACCGTGACATCGTGGTCATCGGTGCGTCCGCGGGGGGTCTGCAACCGCTGCAGCGCGTGTTGCGCGATCTGCCGCCCGAGTTGCCGGCCGCCGTCTTCGTGGTCATGCATCTGGGCGCGTCCAGCCATCTGGCGACCATCCTGGCCCGCACCACGGCGCTGCCGGTGCTGCAGGCGCGCAGCGGCCAGCACATCGAACCCGGCCACGTCTACGTGGCGGTGCCGGGCCTGCACCTGCTGTTGCACGATCATCACATCCTGCTGCGTCGCGGGCCGCGCGAGAATCTGGCCCGCCCCGCCATCGACCCGCTATTCCGCTCTGCCGCCTGCAGCTTCGGCGGCCGGGTGATCGGCGTGGTGCTGTCGGGGTCGCTGAACGATGGAACCGCCGGGCTGCTCGCGATCAAGCGCTGCGGCGGCGTCGCCGTGGTGCAGGAGCCCGCGGACGCCGCGGTGCCCGAGATGCCGCTCAGCGCGCTGCGCCACGTGGACGTGGACGATACCGCGCCCGCGGCCGGGCTGGGCGCCCTGCTCGCGCGCCTGGTGCATGAACCGGCCGGGGCCACCCCGGCAGTTCCGCGGGATATCCAGATGGAGACGGCGATAGCGGCAATGGAGCTGGCGGGCATGGCGACCGAGGATCGACTGGGCACCCCCTCCCGGTTCACCTGCCCCGAATGCCACGGCGCGCTGTGGGAGGTTAACGACGAGAGCCTGCTGCGCTACCGCTGCCATGTGGGCCATGCCTATACCGCCGACGCGATGCTGTCGGCGCAGGCGGTGCAGGCCGAGGAGCTGCTGTGGAGCCTGATGCGCGCGCATCACGAGCGGGCGGAGCTGGCCCGGAAAATGGCCCGGCAGGAACGCGACAACCAGCGCGACGCCTTGGCGGACCACCTGTCGGAGCGGGCACGTGATTACGACGAGGATGCAGAAGTGCTGCGCAGGCTGCTGCGTCGCTACGAGACGCTGGCCGCACCCGAGCCGGTCGGTGAGGAGTTCCTGATGCAGGAAGAAGACGCGGCTGAAGGTGCCCTGACCGAAGAACCGGCAGCGGAGAACGCCAATCGGGCGGCCTTCCCGGTCGTGGGCATCGGCGCCTCGGCCGGCGGCATCGATGCGATGCGCAAACTTTTGCCCGCCATCGACCCCGATTGCGGCATGGCGTTCGTGGTGGTCCAGCACCTCGATCCCGACCACAAGAGCCTGCTGAGCGAAGTGCTGGCGCGCGGCACGCCGCTGCCGGTCGCCACCATCGTGAACGACACGGAAGTCGAACCGAACCACATCTACGTCATTCCGTCCGGTGCCGGGCTCACCATCGCCGGCGGCCGGCTGACCCTGACGACCCCGGCCGCACCGCGCGGGCAGCGGACGCCGATCGACGAGTTCTTCATCTCGCTGGCCCATGACCAGGGAGAGAACGCGGCCTGCGTCATCCTGTCGGGCACCGGCAGCGATGGCACTCTGGGGCTGCGCGCCGTCAAGGAGCATGGCGGCCTGGCCCTGGCGCAGACCGGCGCCGAATACGATGGCATGATGCGCAGCGCGGTCGCCACCGGACTGGTCGATTTCGCGCTGCCGGCGCAGGACATCCCGGCGAAGCTGCGGGATTATTTCAGCCACGCCAGCCTGCTCGCCCCCAGGCAGGACGATCAGCGCATCCAGTCCGAGGTGGTCGAGCATCTGGGCCAGATCTGCAGCCTGCTGCTGGCTCAGACCGGCCACGACTTTTCCGAATACAAGGACCGCACCATCGTCAGGCGGGTGCAGCGGCGCATGCACGTGCTGCAGATCGCCGACCCCGCCGAATTCGTCGAGCGTCTGCGCGTCGAGCCTCACGAGATCACGCTGCTGTTCCAGGACCTGCTGATCGGGGTTACCAACTTTTTTCGCGACCGCGACGCGTTCGAAGTCCTGGAGCGGGAGGTGATCCCGCTGCTGTTCGAGGGCAAGGGCCCGCTGGATTCGCTGCGCGTCTGGGTGCCGGGATGCGCCACCGGCGAGGAGGCGTATTCGATTGCCATCCTGTTGCAGGACGCCCTGCCGCAGTGGCGCGAGTCGCCAAGACTGCAGATCTTTGCCAGCGATATCGACGCGCATGCCCTGGAGGTCGCGCGCAACGGACGCTATCCGGCCTCCATCGCCAAGGACGTGCCGCCCAAACGGCTCGAGCGCTACTTTGTCCGCGAGGACGGCACCTATCGCGTGGCGGGCGATTTGCGCGAAATGTGCCTGTTCTCGACGCACAACCTGCTGCGCGACGCGCCGTTCTCCAGGCTGGATTTGGTTTGCTGCCGCAACCTGCTGATCTATCTGAATGCCGGGCTTCAGAGCCGGGTGGTGCCGCTGTTTCAGTACGCGCTCAATCCCGGCGGCTTTCTGTTCCTGGGAAGCTCGGAAAACGTGAGCAGGCATTCGCGCCTGTTCGCGACCGTCGACAAGGCCCACCGCATTTTCCGGCGCCGCCCGGAGGTGGGCCGCACGCTCCCGGTGTTTCCGCTCAGCGCACCGGACGGACTGCACCACCAGCCGCAGGCCTCCCCCCAGAAGAGGGCGGAGCCGGGGCTGCAGGCCATGGCCGATCGTCATCTTCTCGACCGGTACGCTCCCCCGTATGTCGTGATCAATGCGGAGGGCGAAGTGCTGCAGGCGTCCGGCCGAACCGGCCGCTATCTGGAGCTGCCGGCCGGTCCGCCGGATACAAACATTTTCAGCATGGCGCGTCCGGACCTGCGGGCGGACCTGCGCGCGGCGCTTGGCATGGCCAGCAGCAGCCAGCAAGCCGCGGTGCAGCACGCGAAAGTGCCGTTGGAAGACGCCGGTGAGCGCAAGGAACTCGACCTCTACGTGCAGCCGCTGCGTGCCACCGGCGCCCCCGACCCGCTGTACATGGTCATCTTCCAGGAGGTCGGGGGGATCGCGCCGGGACTGGAACCGGGCGCCGAGCGTACCGATGACGGCGTCGAGACGGACCACGCACGCCAACTCGAGGCGGAACTGCGGGCCACCAAGGAACGGCTGCAGACGACCACCGAGGAACTGGAATCCTCGAACGAGGAACTGAAGTCGAGCAACGAGGAACTGTCCTCGATCAACGAGGAACTGCAGTCCGCCAACGAGGAGCTGGAAACCTCCAAGGAGGAGCTGCAATCCATCAACGAGGAGCTGCAGACCGTCAACGCGGAGCTGAACGCCCGCGTGGAGGAGCTCGGCAAGGCCAATAACGACATGGCGAACCTGCTGCAGAGCATGCAGATCGCGACCATCTTCTTGAACCGCCATCTTGAGGTCACGAGCTTTACGCCGGCAGCCAAGGATCTGTTCCGGTTGGTGGAGAGCGACACGGACCGCCCGATCATGCATGTCCGTCCGCGCTTCGAGCTGGGGAGTTTTGAAGAAGATGCGGAGCGCGTGCTGCGCACCTTGTCCAGCATGGAACGACAGATCGCCACCGACGACGGCACGCGCTACATGATGCGGGTTCTGCCGTATCGTACGGTGGAGAACGTCATCAGCGGCGTCGTCATCACGTTCACCGACATCACGCGCATCACCGCGGCGGAGGCGCGGATCGATGAGTTGACCAAAGATCTTCGGGTTCGGATCGACGATCTGGAGACGCTGCTCGATCTGGTGCCGGTCGGCATTTTTTTCCGTGGCCGCGGAGCCGAGAGTGGCCTGCTGACGAACCAGTGCGGCTCGCAACTGCTGGGCGAAGACGACGGCCGGAGTGGGCTGCGCCCGGCTCCGCAACCGTTCCGCCTGTTCCAGGACGGCCGCGAAATTCCCAGCGAAAAGCAGCCGTTGCAGCTGGCAGAACAGCTCGGCGAACCCGTATCGAATTTCGAAGGGCGGCTGGAAGGCGCCGATGGACACTCGTTTGATGTAATGATTTCCGCGACCCCGCGGATGGGCGAGAATGGCGCGGTCAACGGCGCCATTGCTGCGGTGGTGAACATCTCCGAGCACAAGAAGGCCGAAGCGCAGCAGCAGGTGCTTTTGCATGAGCTGCAGCACCGGGTCAAAAACGTTCTGGCAACGGTCGGTTCGCTGGCGGGCCGCATGGCCAGGACCGCCTCGTCGGTTCCGGAGTTCCACGACTCCTTCCTCGCCCGGCTGCAGGCCATGGGGCGCATGCACGATCTGCTGTCCGGCGGAGTATGGCAGGGTGCGGATTTGCGCTCGGTGATGGCGACGGCGCTGGACTCGTACGCCAGCGACGGCCAGCCGAACGTCGCATTGAATGGCCCCCGTATCCTCTTGGGGACCAGCAACGCGACGACGCTGGGCATGATCTTTCACGAACTTGCGACCAACGCCGCAAAATACGGGGCGCTCTCCACGCCCGGCGGCAACGTCGAGGTTTCCTGGAAGGTCGTGGCCGGCGCAGATGCCGAGCGGCAGGTTCGGTTGACCTGGACCGAGCGGAACGGGCCGCCGGTCATGCCACCCGGGCCCAGGGGGTTTGGGACCAGCTTCTTGCAGCGCAGCGTCGAGTACGAGCTGCAGGGCTCGGCCGAGCTGGATTTCCTGCCGGACGGGTTGCGCTGCGTTATTAGTTTCCCGTTGGCCGGCAACGTGGAATCATAACCAGCGTTCAGGGCTGCATGATCGCTGCGGCCCTGTCCATGCCGGACCTGCGCGGCCTGCGCATTCTGGTTGTCGAGGACACCCTGCTGGTGGCTGAGGTCATCCTTGACGTTCTGCACGAATGCGGGTGCGACATCCTGGGTCCGGCTTCGCGCGTCCAGCAAGCGGTGGCTTTGGTGCGGGCGAACGATATGGACGGGGCGCTGCTGGACATGAATCTGGCCGGCGAGCTCTGCTTTCCCGTGGCCGCCGCGCTTACCGAACGCGGCATTCCGTTCGTATTCCTGACCGGCTACGACGAAGCCGCCGTGCCGCCCGAATATCGGGGCGTGCCGCGCATGACAAAGCCGTTTCAGGTACGTGAACTGGCTTTGCTGGCGGCATCCCGGTTCCGCGCTCGGGGCGCAAGCCATTTACCGACGCGCGGGCCGTGAGCTTGTAACGACGCTCCTGGGGCAGACTCGCTCTGTTACCCTCGGCCGCGAATCCTGCCCAGTCCCGCCCAAGTTGCGGGCTCCTGGCGGCCGGGGGAACAGCGTGCGCATTCCGCCACCCTGCAGGCGATCACCGGCATTGCGAAGTGCTGCATTAGGAAAAAAGGCTTGCATCGGCATCCCGTCTGTTCTAGTTTTGTTCCGTGATTTTCGCCCCGCCCCCCACTCCTCGTCCGCAACCCCCACCCACCCTGTACCAGCGATTTGGCGGCATCGTGCTGGCGGTGCGCGGGTGGACCGCGGTGCACATGAACAACCACCCGGCGGACCGGCCGCTCCTCGCCCTGGTCCAGGCCCGGCTGCACCGGATCGTGTTCCGGTTCTGCGTGCTGACCGAGCGGCTCGCCGCCGGCACTTTGACACCGCCCCGTCTCCGGCATCGCCCCGGGCCTCGCCCCGCTCCGGCGGCTTCCCCCGATGCGGCGCTTGCGAAAACTCCGCCCCGGCCGCGCGAGCGTCTGCCCGAAAAACCCGGGTGGCTGGTGAGGATAGTGGGTCCGCGAGCGGCCTACGGGCCGGAGTTGGAGCGCCTGCTGGCCGATGCCGAGATGCAGGCCCTGATCCGGGCGGCGCCGCAGGTGGGACGCCTGCTCCGGCCGCTGTGCCGGATGCTGGGAGTGATCCCCGACCCGGCCATCCTGCCGCCGCCGCCGCCCCGTCCGCCCCGGCTCAGGCCGGCCCCTCCCGAACCGGACCCCGCCGCACCGGTCCCAACCGAGCCGGCCGAAAAGCCGATGCGCAAGCGTCCGCTCCGCACCGAGGCGCGCACGCGAAAACCGAAGTGGACCTACCCCGGCACGGAGTGGAGGAAGTGGGGCGGTTTCTGGTTTCCCGGGCCGATCCGAAAACCTCAGCCGACCTGAACCGGCCGAGGGCCGAGTTGCGTCCAGATTATTGCTGTATCGTAACATAAAACTCCGGCAATTACGGTGGGGCGCTCTCACCCGCCCATCGCCGCGCGCACGAAAACCCGCTTCAGCGGCCCGATCCGGTTCACTGCGGCAATGCCGAAATCCCGTGCCAGCCGCAGCGTCGACAGGTCGCTGCTGAACAGTCGATCCAACAGATCGGTGCCGGCCAGCATGGCCAGGTTGGCCGGCCGTCGCAGGGCCTGGAAACGGCGCAAGAGTTCGGGCGAGCCCGGGTCCCCGCCGGCGGCCACGCTGGCCGAAACCAGCTGCTGCGAGCGCCGCCACGTCACGCAACCCCAGGTTGAGTCCCTGGCCGGCGATCGGGTGGATGCCGTGCGCCGCGTCCCCCACCACGGCCAGGCGGGTGTCGGCATATCGGTGGGCGTGCAGTGCGCCGAGCTTGTAGCTCCAGCGGCGGCCGATCAGCCGGACCTTGCCAAGATGGTCTCCCAGCCGGCGCTGCAACTCGCGGTTGAAGTTTTTATCGTCAAGCGCCAGGACCCTCGCAGCCGTGGTGGTGCGCTCGGTCCACACGAAAGCCGAGGCGTTCGGGGCGGCATCGGTCGGCGCCATCGGCAGCTGCGCAAACGGCCCGGCGGGCAGAAAATGCTCCAGCGCCACGCCTCCATGCGGCCGGTCGTGGGCCATGGCCCCGACCAGGCCGGTCTGGCCGTAGGGGAACCGGGTCACCGGAATGGCGGCATCGGTCCGCAGCGGCGAGTCGCGCCCCTCGGCCGCCACCACCAGCCGGCACGCGATCCGCTCGCCCTGCGCCAGCTCGACCACGGCGCCCTCGGCCGTCCGCTCCGCCCGTGCCTGGCGCGGCGCGTGAACGGAAAGGTTTTCCAGCCCATGTAGCCGGGCATTGAGCGCGATGCGCAGGCTGCGCGCCTCCACCATCCAGCCGAACGCCGCTTCCCCCACCTCCTCGGCGCGGAAATGCAGATGCAGGCGAGAGGCCGGCCTGCCGATGCGTCCGTCCGAGACCCGGATTTCCCGGATCGGCCCGGACGCCCACGGCAGCGCGTCCCAGAGCCCCGCCCTGGCCAAGATTTTCTGCGAGCCGGCGGCGATGGCGTAGCAGCGCCCGTCGAACTCCGGCTGCTCCATCGGCGGCAGCGCCGTGCGGTCCACCACGGCCGTGCGCACGCCGGCACTGGCCAGCAGACACGCCAGCACCCCGCCGACAGGCCCGGCGCCGATGACGCAGACATCGACGTCGCTGGCCGCCACGCCCGGAACACTCATTCCCGTCTCCTCGCGGTGCAACACTTTGCACAAGAAATAGGCACGCACCCGCGATCGGCCAGCGATGGACCTGGCCTCGGGCTCGCAGGGCCGGCAGCGGCACGGTTCTTGTTAGGGCTCCCGTGCGATTGCCGCCCGGTCCGCATCGGGTTGCGCATGAGTGCCAGAGAACACAGGAGCGGACGGCGAGATGAAACTGATCATAGCGATCATCAAGCCCTTCAAGCTCGACGACGTGCGCGAGGCGCTGACCCCGCTGGGGGTGCAGGGCCTCACCGTCAGCGAGGTGAAGGGTTTTGGGCGCCAGAAGGGCCAGACCGAAATCTATCGCGGGGCGGAATACCACGTGAATTTCCTCCCGAAGGTGAAGGTCGAGGTCGCCGTCGAGTCGGGGCTGGCCGAGCAGGTGGTGGAGGCCATCAGCAAGGCCGCCCACACCGGCAAGATCGGCGACGGCAAGATTTTCGTCGTGGATCTGGAACGCGCCGTGCGCATCCGCACCGGCGAAGTCGACGCAGCAGCGCTGTGACCAGCAACGGAAAGGATTCTGCGATGAGAAGCTTTTTGCGACGCGGGGCGCTGCTGCCCGTGCTGGCCTTGCTATGCCTGATGCTGGCCCTGCCGGTGGTGGCGCAGAACAACCCTCCGGCGGCACCCGCCGCTGCAGCCCCGGCGGCTCCCGCTGCAGCCCCGGCCGCTGCAGCCCCGGCGCCTGCCGCTGGAGCCCGGCGGCTGCAGCCCCGGCCGCCGCCGCGCCCGCGGCTGTTCCGGCCGAAACCGCGGGCCAGACCACCACCGCGGCGGCCAACCAGACCGCTGCGGCGGCCGAGCCGAAATTGGATAGCGGTGACACCGCCTGGATGCTGGCCAGCACCGCTCTGGTGCTTCTCATGACGATACCCGGCCTGGCGCTGTTCTATGGCGGCATGGTGCGCAAGAAGAACGTTTTGGCCACCATCATGCAGTCGTTCACGATCTGCTGCCTGGTGACGATCACCTGGATGGTGGCGGGCTACAGCCTGGCCTTCACCAACGGCACCGGGTCCACGGCCGGCTATATCGGCGATTTCAGCCGCTTCATGCTGAACGGTTTCGGCCAGAACTGGGACAAGGCGTTCGTGCTGGGCGCCGGGGTGGACGCGGCAACCACCGAGACCATTCCGGAATCCGTCTACATGATGTTCCAGATGACGTTCGCGATCATCACCCCGGCGCTGATTGCCGGGGCGTTTGCCGACCGCATGAAGTTTTCCAGCAT
The DNA here is from genome assembly GCA_963822705.1 of uncultured Pseudomonadota bacterium. Taxonomy (GTDB): domain Bacteria; phylum Pseudomonadota; class Alphaproteobacteria; order Acetobacterales; family Acetobacteraceae; genus CAVRQM01. The sequence goes on along the minus strand of CAWGIX010000012.1, from coordinate 416,992 downwards.
GTGCGTCTTCATGGTGCTGTGGTCGCTGCTGGTCTACTCGCCCATCGCGCACTGGGTCTGGTCCGCCACCGGCTTTCTGGGTGCCGGCAACGCGTTCGGCCTCGGCCTGCCCGGTGCGGCCGATTTCGCCGGCGGCACGGTGGTGCACATCAACGCCGGAGTGGCCGGCCTGATGGCCTGCCTGGTGCTGGGCAAGCGGGTGGGCTACGGCCATGACAACATGGCCCCCTTCAACGTGGCCTACGCGGTGATCGGCGCCTCCTTGCTGTGGGTGGGCTGGTTCGGCTTCAACGCCGGCTCGGCCGTGGGGGCCAATGGCCGCGCCGGCATGGCCATGACGGTGACCCAGATCGCCACCGCCGCCGCCGCCCTCGGCTGGATGTTCGCCGAGTGGATGACCAAGGGCAAGCCGTCCGCCCTCGGCGCCGCCTCCGGCGCGGTCGCGGGGCTGGTGGCGATCACCCCGGCCTCGGGCTTCGTGCTGCCCGGCCCCTCCATCATCATCGGCGTCGCCGCTGGCGTGCTCTGCTACTGGGCCTCGACCAGCGTGAAACATGCGTTCGGCTATGACGACAGTCTGGACACCTGGGGCGTGCACGGAATCGGCGGCATCGTGGGGGCGTTGCTGACCGGCGTGTTCGCTTTCGGCCCGTTCACCGCCACTAAGGACGCGCCCCAGGGAATCAATATCGGCGGCCTGCCGCAATTCGAGGCGCAGGTCGTGGCGGTGCTTTGCACCCTGGTATGGTCCGGAGGGGTGAGCCTGATCCTCTACAAGCTCATCGACCTCGTCATGGGGCTGCGGGTGACCCGCGAGGAGGAGGTGGAAGGGCTGGACCTCGTGCTGCACGGCGAGCAGCTCGGCTGACGTTTTCCTGCCACGCCTGATCCAGGAAGGGGCGTCCTGACCGGGCGCCCCTTCCGAAGAAGTTTTCTCGCCAGCGGCTTATCGGCTAGTCTTGGCTGGGCGTGCGAGCGTGCCCTGACCGGAGTTTTGGATGGCCCTAGCGATACGTGCCGCGCGGCTGGACGAGCGCCGACTGGCCTCGCCGGCCGTGCGCGGCATTCTGAGCCGCCGCGCCGCCGAACTGGCCGGCATCGCCCTGGCCCTGGCCGGGATCGCATTTTTGATGGCGCTGATCAGCTTCGCACCAGCCGATCCTTCCGCCGATACCGCCACGGCTCGCGCGGTCACGAACCTGCTGGGCCTGCCGGGCGCCTGGATGGCGGACGCGCTGCTGCAATGGCTCGGGCTCGCCGCTGCGCTCCCTGGGCTGGCGATGCTGGCCTGGGCCTGGCGGATCGGCAGTCGGCGGGGGTTGGGCAGTCTGATGCTGCGCCTGATCAGCCTGGCCGCGGCGCTGCCGATCCTGTCCACGGTCTTGGCCGGAGCGGCGATGATGCTGGCCCGCCACGGCGCCCCGGCCTGGTACTGGCCGGCCGGCTCCGGCCCGGGCGGGGCTTTGGGCACGCTGGTGGCGGGTTCCGGCCTGCAGGCCGCGACAGACCTGTTCGGTGCGCCGGGAGACGGCATCGTGCTGGCCCTGACCGGACTTTTGGGAGCCGTGCTGGCGGTCCTGGCGCTGGGGCTGTCCCGGCGCGAATGGCGGGCCGCCGCCTCCGTGGCGGAAGGTGCCGTGCGAGGCGGCCGTCGGACGGTCGCGTTGGGCGGGCGGTTCTGGGCGCGCACCGGCCAAGTGGCAACCGGTCTGCTCGATCGCCTGAATGGCGTGCGCCGCGGGCCGCCCCCCAACGTCATCCAGCCTGAACCGCGCCGCGCGGATGCAATGGGGGATACCGCGGCACCCTGGCGCGAGGCGGCCCCCGCGCGGGTGGTGGCGCGCGCGGCGGCCCAGGGCAAGCGGGCCAGCGTGGCCTCGCGCCAGGAATCGCTGCCGCTGGACGGCCCGTGGCGGTTTCCCCCGCTGTCGCTGCTGCACCAGGCGCCGAGCCGGGGCCAGACCGGCGCGCCCTCGCGCGAGGCGCTGGAGGCGAACGCGCGGCTGCTGGAGGGGGTGCTGTCCGACTACGGCGTGCAGGGCCGCATCGTGGAAATCCGCCCCGGGCCGGTGGTGACGCTGTACGAGCTGGAGCCGGCGCCAGGGATACGCAGCGCGCGCGTGATCGGCCTGGCCGACGACGTGGCGCGCAGCCTGTCGGTCACCGCGGTGCGCATCGCCACCGTGCCGGGGCGCAACGTGATCGGCATCGAGCTGCCCAATGCCAAGCGCGAAACGGTGTTTCTGTCCGAGCTGCTGGGTTCGGCGGAGTGGGAGCGCCAGCAGGGCCGGCTGGCCTTGGCGCTGGGCAAGGATATCGGCGGCGAGCCGGTGGTCGCCGATCTGGCGCGCATGCCGCATCTGCTCGTGGCCGGCACCACGGGCGCGGCAAATCGGTCGGGATCAACGCCATGATCCTGTCGCTGCTGTATCGCCTGTCGCCCGACCAGTGCCGGCTGATCCTGATCGACCCAAAGATGCTGGAACTGTCGGTGTACGAGGGCATTCCGCATTTGATGGCGCCGGTAGTCACCGAGCCCGCGAAAGCGGTGACGGCGCTGAAATGGACTGTCCGCGAAATGGAGCGGCGCTACCGGGCAATGAGCCAGTTTCGGTGCGCAACGTCGGCGGCTACAACGACCGCGTCGCCGAGGCGCGCGCCAAGGGCGAGGTGGTGACGCGCCGGGTGCAGACCGGTTTCGACAGCGAGACCGGCAAGCCGGTGTTCGAGGAACAGCCGCTCGTTTTGGAAAAGCTGCCGTTCATCGTGGTGGTGATCGACGAAATGGCCGACCTGATGATGGTGGCCGGCAAGGAGATCGAGGCGGCGGTGCAGCGCCTCGCACAGATGGCGCGCGCGGCCGGCATCCATGTGGTCATGGCCACGCAACGTCCGTCGGTGGACGTGATCACCGGCACGATAAAAGCGAATTTCCCGACCCGGATCAGTTTTCAGGTGATCAGCAAGTTCGACAGCCGCACGATTCTGGGCGAGCAGGGCGCCGAGCAGCTGCTGGGCCAGGGCGACATGCTGCACATGGCGGGCGGCGGCCGCATCACCCGCGTGCATGGCCCGTTCGTGACCGACCGCGAGGTGGAGGACGTGGTGGCGTTCCTGCGCGATCAGGGCGAGCCCGCGTATCTGGACGAGGTCACCGAAACGCCTGCGGAGTTCGGAAGCGAGCGGCCCGATGCTGTCCGGGCATTGCCGCGGCGAGCGACAGCGAGAAAAGCCTGTTCGACCAGGCGGTGGACGTGGTCAGCCGGGAGGGCAAGGCGAGCACCAGCTTCATCCAGCGGCATTTGCAGATCGGCTACAATCGCGCGGCCAAACTGATCGAGCAGATGGAGAAGGAGGGCATCGTGGGGCCGGCCAACCATGTGGGCAAGCGCGAGGTGCTGGTAAGGAGGGCGGGGGAGGAGTGAGGTGAGTTCTTACTCCGAAGTTTCGCCCCAATTAATCTCGACGGCACGCTGGTGGACAGCGTCTGTCAGGCGTCGGCCAGCGCTACGGCCGCCTCGGGTCCTGCCTGGGTCTGGCTCGACTTAAGGGCGATTTCGGACCTCACCTTCTCGACCCGCTCCGGCAGGTCGTGGAAGCAGACCGCTGGAGAGATTTGCTGAAGACTCGCAAGCGCGATCGTCTTGGTGGCCGCCGGAAGAGCGGTCTCCAAGATGACGTAGAATCGCCATTGAAGCGGATCGCGATGATCTGCACTCGCATCTGCAATAGGGTGATGCGCAAACAGATATATGTCGGCGTAGCGTCGCCGCCCTTCAATCCACTTGTCTCCTCCTTCCCAGTAACCAGTACCGGCGGCGATGTCGAAGGAGCACTTGCTCGGCGGGCTCAATTCCTTCGCCCAGGTCTGTTTGGCCGCAGACTGCTTTACCTCCAGTTTGATGCTGTCCGCACTCTCGAAGTCCCATCCAGCCCAATCAGCGGAGACCCACTTCCAGCCAGCAGGAAGAACCTCGGCAATCATCGCCTCGACGAGTAGCGCTCGAAGATTGTTGGTTACCAACCGTCTGCCGAAAGCGGCTGCCGACGCCCTGGCGACGACGACGGCTCCGGTGATTTCGCGCATTCGATCGGCGACGGCGTAACCAGGGTCGCCGCACGCCGGGTTGTCTACCGTCAACTCGGCCGCAATGTCCGCGTCAGTCAAGCCGGTCGCTGCGCCATCGGCATTGACCTCGGAAGTGCCATTCTCAATGAGCCTCGGACCGGACTTCGGACGAAGCAGGCGGCTGACGAGCCGTCCAACCGCCTCGCGTCGGCGAGCGTCCGTGAGCGCCGCCGCCGCCTCGGGCTCAACCGGGATGGTCACGTCAACCATGTTGTCCACGCAAACCTCTTGTCAGCGACCATCGCAACGCAGGCAGGCACGAGCACGCCGTGCGAAGGACATGAGGAAGTCCAGTTGGACTCAGTTGCCGCCTATTTAGGCTCGGAGGAGGTGAACAAGACACTAACGCAGCTCATCGGCCACCGCCGACAACGCGTCCAGGCATGCCGCGCCAAATACGCCGGACCGTCGCGGCGACCATCCGACTGCCGGGTCCGGTGCGTCGGCATTGTCCAGGAACGGAAACTCGATGATCAGCGCCAGGCACCCGAACGTCTCGGCGGCCCAGGATATCCCCATGGCCAGCGGGTCCGTCCCGGGCTGCATGTCGTGTTTCTGCTCCGGCTTGTCCGGCCGGTAGTCCGGGCTCGCCCGCACCAGCGCCTCGTCGAACGCGCGCCGCAGCTCGGTCTGCTTCGGCGTGAGCGACGGGATGCCGGTGGTGCCGACCGGCCAGACATAGGGCTGGCGCTCGTCGGCATGCAGGTCCAGCAGAAAATCAACGCCGGTCTGCCGCATTTTTTCCCGCACGCACAGCACTTCGGGGCTTCGTTCCGAACTGGCGATGCTCCAGGCGCGGTTGAGATCCTCGCCGACGGCGTTGCAGCGATGGTGCCCGCGGGCGCTGCCATCCGGGTTCATGTTCGGCACGACATGAAATACCGCACGGTGCAGCAGCTGCCGCGCGATCGGGTCCGCGGTATCGAGCAGACGATCGACCAGATGCTCGGCGGCCCATTGGCCCTGCGTCTCGCCGCAATGCTGGCGGGCGATGAACCAGCAGACGCGCTTGCCTGTTTCTGGCTCGCCGATGGTGATCATCTCCATGGCGCGGCCCTCGACCGAGTGGCCCAATACCTCCACGCGGCAAAAATCGCGGGCCGCACAGCGCTCCAGCAGCGCCATGTTCCGCTCTACCGGGTACGGCGCGTGGTAGGCGTAAAAAATGCGGTCGCGCGCCGGCCGGTGCGCCCAGCTCAGGGCCCGGCCTTCCAGGCTGGTATCGAGCCGGAACCAGTGTCTGGCGGTCATAGGAGGCGACGATGCGATAGCCGATCCATCCGTCCGGCGACCAGCGCGTGTCGCCCGCGTTCTCGATGATGAACCGGCACTGCTGGTCGCGCGCGCCGGTCAGCACGAAATGGAACCAGGCGAACTCGGCCCTTTCGGCGCCAGCGTCAGGCCGGATGGTCAGGCGGATCGCGGCGGGATCGGCGGCATCGATCACCTCGATGTTGCCGCTGTCGAAGGCGCTGCTGACGTTCACGGACGCAACCCTATCTTACGTCAACGCCATAGAAATACTGCCCGCCGAATGGATCGACCTTGTAGTTCTGCACGTTGTCGCGGACGATCATGTAGACGATGGAGTGGTTCATCGTCACCCAGGGCGCCTCCTCCTTGAAAATCACCTGCGCTCTGCTCGTACAGAGGCGTCGCTGAGCCACGCCGGGCACGATCCGCGCGCGCGTTACGAGATCATCATAATCCTTGTTGCACCAGCGCGCTTTGTTGGCACCGCCCTGTATAGATTGGCAGCTCAGCAGCAGGTCCAGGATGTTGTCCGGGTCGCGCGTTGTCGCTGGTCCAGCCGAGCAGCACCATCTGGTGATCGCCTGCCGCGGAGCGCTTTAGATACTCGCCCCACTCGTAGCTCACGATTTTTGCCGTGATTCCGACTTTTGCCAGATCGTTCTGGATCATTTCCGCCATGCGATGGGCATTGGGGTTGTACGGACGCTGCACCGGCATCGCCCAGAGATCGGTCGTGAACCCTTGCGCCAGTCCGGCCTCGGCGAGCAGTTTTCGCGCCGGTCGGGGTCGTACGGATAGTCCTTTACCGCGTCGTTATACGACCACATCGATGGCGGGATCGGATTCTTGGCGACCACGCCGGCGCCCTGGAAAACCGCGTCGGTGATGGCCTTGCGGTCAATCGCCATGTTGATCGCCTGGCGCACGCGCTTGTCGTCGAACGGCTTTTTTTGCACGTTGAATGCGAGATAGCCGATGTTCAGCCCTTCCTGCTGCATCACGGTGACACCCGCCGTATGGCGCATCTGGTCGAGGTCCGCGAGGTTCGGGAACGGCATCACGTCGCACTCGCCCGCCTTGATCTTTGCCCAGCGCACCGCGGCGTCGGGGGTGATGGAATAGATCAGCCGGTCGATCGCCGCCTTGCCGCCCCAATACTCCGGGTTCGCGACATACCGGATGGTGGAGTCCTGTGCATAATTCGTGAGGATGAACGGGCCGGTCCCGATCGGCTTCTGGTTGGTCTTTTCAGGCGTGCCGGCATCCCGGTTGTGCTGCGCGTATTCGGCGGAGAGGATCGAGGCCCACATCAAGGCGACGTTCGCCAGGAACGGCGCCTCGGGCCTGGTCAGCACGAAATCGTACCGTATAATCGTCTATCTTCTCGATCGCCTTCAGCAGCGCGGGCATTCCGGTGTCGTCGAATTCTTCGTAGCACGTCGGCGACGGCGTAGTCTGGCGCATCCGTCTTCCACTGGCGATTGAAGCTGTAGAGCACGTCGTCGGCATCGAAATCGCGCGTCGGATGGAAGTCCGCCGTGCTCTGGAACTTCACCCCGTGGCGTAGATGGAAAGTGTACGCGGTGCCGTCGGGCGAGACGTCCCATGATTTCGGCGAGGGCGGGGATGATCTCCGTCGTGCCGCGCTCGAACTCCACCAGCCGATTGAACACCGGCCTGACCGTGTCGGCACCAGTGGTGGAGACCGTGGCGCCCGGATTGAAGCTGTCCGGACTTGCCTCCGAGCAGTAGACGAGCGTTTTGGCCTCCGCTGCTCCGGCGATGCACAAGGCTGCCATCATCGAGGCGCAGATCCGAAGCATCATGTACCCTATCCCCCTTGGCCCGCGAAGCTCTGATGCGCGAGGCAGGCGCAGTATGCCGGCTTGGCCGGAGCCGGCCAAGTGATCGCCTAGGGGCGCCGTTCCCCGGCGGCCGCGAACGCATCGCGAGCACAGGTTCTGTTCAGCCCGCCTGGAGGTCGGCTACGATGGGCGGCCGACGTGGACAGAAATGGCATTTTGGGACCGGCGAGCTGGGGGCAAACACGCGAATTTCTGGTAATTGGATCAGGGGAGGATGGAAATGGTGCGTCATCGCGCTCTCTATTGTGCCGCCACCGTAGCAGTCGCGCTCGGTGCCGGCGGTGCCGCAGCGGCCGAAAATCCAGGCCAAAGCGGGGGCGAGATCCTCTGGGACACGTTTGGCATCCCGCACATCTACGGCCCCGACCTGCTGACCGTCGTGCGCGGCTACGGCTACGCCCAGATGGAGAACCAGGCCGAAACGCTGCTGACCAACGTTGCCGCCGCGCGCGGCCGTCTGGCCGAGTATTTCGGCCCCGGCGCCAACAACGCCAATGTACAGAGCGACATCCTGGTCCGCACCGAGGGCATCCCCGACCGCGCGGTTGCCTGGCTGCGCGACGGAGGCGAGTTCCAGCGCGCGGTGATCGAGGCTTTCGTCGCCGGGGCGAACGAATATGCCGCGCGCCACGGCGACACGATCGCCCCGGATATAAAGCGCGTCCTCCCGCTGGTGCCGACCGATATACCGGCAGGCGAACAGAAAACGATCCATTTTACGTTCATGCCGGAGCAGGACAACGTGCCCGCCCTGGTCGCGGCGTGGCAGACCGGCGGATTGGCCGCGGCCAACGCGCTGGCGGCCAGTTTCACGCCGGGCGGCTCGAACGGCTGGGCGCTGGCACCGCAGAAAACCGAAAGCGGCAACGCCATCCTGATGGGCAACCCGCATCTGCCCTGGGGCAATAACCAGCCGATCCCGGGGCTGGGCGTCTATCAGTGGATGGAGGCCAATCTGGTCATCGGCGACCCGGCCTCGCCGACGCTGAACGCCAGCGGCGTCACTTTTCCAGGCACCCCCTTCATCGGCATCGGCTACAGCGACCGGGTCGGCTGGACCCACACCAACAACACCATCAAGAACGCCGACTTGTATCAGCTACGGCTGACCGCAGACGGCGGCTATCGGTTCGACGGCGGCACGCTGCCGCTGCAGCATCGCCAGGACACGATAAAAATCCGACAGACGGACGGTTCGCTGGCGAGTCAGACCATCGACATCTACGTCTCCGTCCAAGGCCCCGTGATCGCGCAAAACGGCGACAAGGCACTGGCGTTGCGCGTGGCCGGCTTGGACGCGCCCGCGATGGTGACGCAATACTGGAAGATGATCCAGGCCCGGAACATCTTCGAGTTCATTGACGCCAACTCGGCACTGCAGATGCCGTTCTTCAACGTCATCTATGCCGATCATGACGGCCGGATCATGTATGTGTTCGGCGGCCGCCAGCCGGTGCGCCAGGGCGGCACCTGGGCGGACTACGCCGGCATCCTGCCGGGCAACTCCCCGAAGGCACTATGGACCGAAACGTTCCCGTGGAGCGGGCTGCCAAAAGCCATCGACCCGGTGGGCGGTTTTGTCGCCAACAGCAACAACCCGCCCTGGACCAGCACCTTTCCGGAAGTGATCAATCGGGCGTGGTTCCCGGACTACATCGCGCCCGAATTTCATGGCGTTCCGGCCGCAGAACGCGGCGCGCTTCCTGCTGTCCATCCCGCGACTGACGGCCGAACAGGTGCTGGACGGCAAGGAGCGCACGAACATGCTGCTGGCGGATCGAGTGCTGCCGGACCTGATCGCGGCGGCCGAGGCGTCCGGCAACGCCGACCGCACAGCAGGCGGCATCGGTGCTCGCTGCATGGGACCGCACCGCCAATGCGGCAAGCAAGGGTGCCGTGCTGTTCGAGCGTTGGTTCTACACGGCCATCGCCGACCCCGCCATGCCCAAGGACGACACGATCAATTTTTACTCGCTGTACCCGAAATTCCGGATCGGCTGGTCGCCGGAAAAACCGCTCTCGACGCCTGTGGGACTCGCCGATCCGAGCGAGGCGGTTGCGGATTTGGTGGTCGCGGCGCAGGCGGTGCAGCAGGCCTATGGCGCGCTCGATGTGGCCTGGGGGGACGTGCACAGGACGGTTCTCGTCACGCACGACAAATCGTTCCGGCAAGAGATCCCGGTGTCCAACGACCCCGAGAGCGGACCCGACGATCCGTTCGGCCCGGTGCGCGTGGTCAACCCGTTTCCCGCGCCGGACGGAACGCAGGATTTTTGGTCCTATGGCGGCGACGGGTATGTGCAGCTGGTCGAGTTCGCCCCTGACGGCGCGCACGCGCGCGCTCTGCTGGGCTATGGCAACGCGTCCCGTCCCGGCTCGCCGCACATCACTGATCAGCTGCCGTTCTTCAACGCCAAAACCCTGCGGCCAGCATGGCGGACGCGGCAGGAAGTCGAGGCGCACACGGTTACCCGCGAACGCTTCTAGACCATCCCCGGGGATCAAGCCCCCGGGGCGTGGCCATTGGGCGCCGAATCTAGAACTTCAGCGTCGAGTTCAGCTCCTTTGCATTGTCCTTGGTGATCGCCACCGTCGGCACCGAGACCGAAGCGGGAACCTCCGTGGCGCAGTCGAGCAAAATCTTCTTCGCCATATCCAGCGCCTGTTCGGCGCCGGTGGGATACGTGTAGGTCGCCGCCCACTGCCCGTCCGCGACGGCCGCGATGCCGCCCGAGGGTCCCGGCAGACCATCTGTGCCGATGATGGCCACCTGCTTCTCCTTGCCGGCGCCCTTGGCGGCAACATAGCCGCCCGCCGCCTGCAGATCGTTGCTCGCATACAGGACGCGGATGTCCGGATGCGCCTGCAGCATCGCGGAAAACTCGGTGGTGGCCTTCTCCGGCAGCCAGTCGCCGGCCTGTTCGGCCACCAGCTTGATTTTGGGGTTCTGCTTGATGCCGTCCTTGAAACCGTTCAGCCGCTCGATCGCCGGGGTCGAACTGGGCAGGCCTTCGATCACCGCAACCTCGCCGCCGTCGGGCAGCAGGGTTTTCGCGGTATAGGTGCCTGCCTGGTAGGCGATCTTGTAGTTGTCGCCGCCGATGAACGCCGTGTAGTCCTTTCCGGGCGTGCCCACCGTCGCCCGATCGAGTTCGATCACCGGGATGCCCGCCTTCATCGCGCGCGCGACCGCCGGCGTCAGCGGTGCCGCCTCGAACGGCGAGATCATCAGCAAGTCGACCTGCTGGGTGATGAAATTGTCGACCTGCGAAGTCTGCGTATTGTCGTTGCCCGCGCCATCGGCGATCTGCAGCTCGAACTGCGGAATCGCTTTTGCGCGCGCGATCAGATCGTTGTTCACGTGCTGGCGGTACGGCTCGGCGTAGTTGGCTTGGCTGAAGCCGATCACGTACTTTCCATTCGGCCCGCAATTCTTTGAGATCGGCTGCGCGGCATGTGCGGCAAGGCCCAGCGCCGGCAGGCAGGCGGCGGCGAGCAGCAGCGTTTTGGTCCTCATGGTCATCTCCCCTGTGTTGTCGTTCAGCCTATCATCAGTCAGCGTCCACCGCTATCGCGGCGGCCGACCAGTGCCTGTAGCACGGCGGCGAGCACGATGATGGCCCCCGTCGCCAGCAGTTGCAGTGCGGCATTCACGTTGTTCAGCTGCAGAATGTTGGCCAGCGCGCCCAGCATCACGCTGCCGGCGATGGTGCCGATCATGGTGCCGCTGCCGCCGAACAGGCTGGTGCCGCCGATCACCACCGCGGCGATAGCGGTCAGCTCGTAGCCGGCGCCGTCGTTCGGGCTGCCGAAACTGAACTGGCCGGCATGCACGATGCCCGCGGCGGCCGAAGCCAGGCCGGTCATCGCGAACACCGCGATCTTGACCCGCGACACCGGCACGCCGGACAGGCGCGCCGCGCGCTCGTTGCCGCCCACCGCATAGACGTAGCGGCCAAATCGCGTGACGTTCAGCAGAAACGTCGCGACCGCAGCCAGCGCCAGAAAGACGATGGTGGCCACCGGCACGACATTGCCGAACAGCCGCGCGCCCAGCACAGCAAACGCGGGCGGTGCCAGGCCCGGCGCGTCACCGTAGCTGATGTTGATGTATTTGTTCGCCGAAACCACCAACGCTAGGCCGCGCGCCACCTGCAATCCGGCCAAGGTGACGATGAACGGTTCCAGCCGAAATCGCGTGATGATCAGCCCCTGCAAGGCGCCGAACGCGCTGCCCGCGAGCAGCACCGCGACGATGGTGACCAGAATGCCCGCGCCCAAGTTCATCAGCAACGTGGCCGCCAGCACGCTGGAAAGTCCGAGCAGCGCGCCCACGGACAGGTCGATGCCGGCGGTGATGATGACGAACGTCATGCCGAGCGCGATGATTCCCGTTTCGGAAATCGCGCGCACGATGTTGGCGACGTTGTCGGGGGCGAGGAACAGCAGGTGCCCGTGCCGCACCGGCGAGAACGCGACGCCGCCGGCGAGCACCAGCACCAGGCCGAAAACGCTTTGGAAGCGAACCAGCAGCGCCAGCCTGTCGCGCCGCGTCGCGGCCGGCGGTTTGGGGTTCATGCCGCCTGCCTCTCGTCGAGCATCGCCGCGTCCAGCACGTCGGCTTCGGTGGCGTCCGTCCCGAACTCGGCCACGCTGCGTCCGTGCCGCAGGACCACGATCCGGTCACACAGGCCCAAAAGTTCCGGCAGCTCGCTGGAGGCGACGAGGACGCCCAGACCCGCCTTCGTCAACTCGCGCACTCGGCCGTAGATTTCCGCCTTTGCGCCCACATCCACGCCCCGCGTCGGCTCGTCGAGCAGCAACAATTTGGGGCCATGCAGCAGTTCGCGGGCAAAGACCACCTTTTGCTGGTTGCCGCCGGACAGATTGCCCACCGGCAGGTCGCCCCGGCGGGGGCGGATGTCAAAAGTGTCCAGGGCCGCCTGGACGGCCCGGCCTTCGGCCGCCGCCGACATCAGCCCGAACGGCGACAGGCGGCGCAGGATCGCGAGCACGACGTTTCGCGCGACGCTCTGGCGCAGCATCAGGCCGCTGCCGCGCCGGTCGTCCGTCACCAGTGCGAGGCCGGCGCGCCGCGCCGCCGCGACGGACTCGAGGCGCACGGCTTTGCCATCTATCTCGACCCGTCCCGTCCATCGTCCCGATGGTGCCGCGCCGTAGAGGCAGGTCAGCAACTCGGTACGGCCGGCGCCCATGATGCCCGCCAGACCCACGATCTCTCCGGCGCGAACCGTGAGACTGACGCCGGATGGCGCCTGCCAGCCCGCCCGCGGCGCCGAGGGCGCGTAGCCGGCGTCGGCGAGGTGCAGCAGCACCGGGCCGGGCCGGGTATCTCGCGGCGGGAACAGGGACGCGAGGTCGCGCCCCAGCAGCAGGCGCATCAATTCGGATTGCGGCGCGTTCGGCCGCGCCTGGCCCACGATCACGCCGTCGCGCAGCACGGTCACGCGGTCGGCCACCTGCGGCACTTCTTCGAGCCGATGCGATATGTAGACGACCGCCACCCCGCGGCCGCGCAGCGAGCGCACCAGCTCGAACAGGTGCTGCGCCTCGGCGGCACTCAGCGCCGCGGTCGGTTCGTCCATCACCAGCACGCGGGCCTGCTGCGCCAGCGCTTTGGCGATCGCCACCATCTGCCGCTGGCCCACGCCCAGCGCCCGCACCTTCTGCGCCGGGTCGATGTCCAGACCCGCCGCGTGCAGTCTTTCCCGCGCGACGCTGCGCATGGCGCGGTTGTCCAGCGCCAGCCCCCCGCGAACCCGCTCGTGGCCGAGAAAAAGGTTGGCCGCCAGATCGAGTTCCGGCACCAGGTCGAGCTCCTGATAGATGGTCACGATCCCGGCCGCCTGCGCCTGGCGCGGGCTGTCGAAACGCTGCGGCACGCCGTCCAGCAGAATGCTGCCCTCGTCAGGCGCAATCACGCCGGAAAGTATGTTCATCAGCGTGGACTTGCCGGCGCCATTCTCGCCGAGCAGGGCGTGAACCTCGCCCGGGGCCAAATCGAAATCGACGCCACGCAGCGCCTGGACGCCGCCAAAGCTTTTTGCGATCCCGCGCATGGCAAGCAGAGCCGTGCCGGCGCCCTGGTCCATCGCGATCTCCGGACGTTTCCGCAGGCGAGGTTACGGCCGGTGAAACGTCCGTATCAAGCCCCGCAATTGCTTGCCGGTCGGGGGGCCGCGCACTATTCGTCCCTGGGACATAAACCCGGTGCGCCTGTTCGATGGAGGACAGCATATGGCCAAGCCGATCCACTCCATGATCCGCGTGCTCGACGAACAGCGTTCGCTCTCGTTCTATCGTCGGGCGCTCGGGCTGGAGGTGTTCGAGCGGATCGCGTTCGACGGTTTTACCCTGCTCTATCTGCGCAACCCCGAGTTGACGTTTGAACTGGAATTGACTGTGAATGATGGCCACGGCGAACCGTATCAGCTCGGCGACGGATACGGGCATCTTGCGGTGTCGGTGGGCGACCTTGATGCCGAGCACGCGCGCATGGAGCGGGAGGGCATCACCCCCGGCCCGCTGCGCGACATGCAGCGAGGCGGAAAACCGTTCGCGCGGTTCTTCTTCCTGACCGACCCCGACGGCTACAAGATCGAGGTGCTGCAGCGTGGAGGACGGTTCCTCTGAGCCTTACTTGATCGCACCCGATGTAAGTCCGCGGATCAGCTGGCGCGACAGCAGCAGGTAGAACACCAGCACCGGCACGATCGCCATCGACAGCGACGCCAGAACGGAATTCCAGTCCGTCACGTACTGGCCGATAAAGCTTTGCACGCCGAGGGTGATGGTGCGCGTGCGCTCCCCTGGGGCCAAAATCAGCGGAAACCACAGATCGTTCCACACCGGAATGGCGGTAAAGATCGCCACCGTCGCCACCACCGGCCGCAGCAGCGGCAGGACGAGACGAAAAAAGATCCAGGATTCGCTCGACCCGTCGACCCGCGCGGCATCCTTCAGGCCGGAGGGAATCTGCGCCATGAATTCCGACAAGATGAAGATGCACAGCGGCAGGCCCTGGGCCACGTAGACCAGCACCAGAGCGGCCAGCGTGTTGACCAGGCCCAGCGTCACCATGATATGCAGGATGGATACCGATCCCAGCCGGATCGGGATCATGATGCCGATCGACAGATACAGTGCCAGCAGGCGGTTGCCGCGGAACTGGTATTCGGACAGCACCCACGCCGCCATCGCCCCCAGCAACAGGACCAGCGCCAGCGAGACGCCGGTGACGACAAAGCTGTTGGTGAAATACAGCGGAAAATTGCTGCGCGATAGCACGCCGGCAAAGCCGATCAGGCTGAAGGTTTGCGGTGAGGGAGGCGCCAGGGGTGCTCCAAAAATGGCGGCGCGGGTCTTGAACGCGTTCATCACCACCAGCACGGTCGGCATGAACGCCAGCAGCGTATAGGCCAGGAGTACCGCATGGACCGCGACCGGACGCAGGTTGGCAGGGCGCGTCACAGTTCGTAGCGCGTGATGCGCCGCTGGATGCCGAACAGGTAGACGCAGACGCCGGCCAGAATGATCAGGAACATGATCGTCGCCACCGTGGCCCCCATGTTCGGATTGCCGAGCTGCAACTGGTAACCGAAGAACGTCCGGTAGAAATACGTGCCCAGCAAATCGGTGGAGAAATTCGGGCCTGCCAGCGCGCCCTTGACGGTGTACACCAGATCGAACGCGTTGAAATTGCCGACATAGGTCAGAATCGAGACGATGCCGACCGTGGGCAGGATCAGCGGGAGTTTTACGCGGAAGAAAATCTGCAGCGGCGAGGCGCCGTCGATGGTGGCGGCCTCGGTCACGTCGTCGGGGATCGCCAGCAACGCGGCGTAGAACAGCATCAGCGGAATGCCCACGAACTGCCACACCGAGATCAGCGCCAGCGTGATCAGCGCGGTACCTTCCAGTCCCAGAAACGGCCGAAACAGGCTGCCCAGGCCGACAGAGCCGAGCAGCCGATGGCCCACGCCCCAGAGCGGCGAGAGCAGCAACTGCCAGATGAAGCCGACGATGACGACGGAGAGCATGGTGGGGGTGAAGATCAGCGTGCGGTAGACGCCGCGGAACGCCAGCCGCCGCACGCTGAGCAGGGCGGCCAACAGCAGCCCGATCGGATTTTGCGCCAGCATGTGGACGCAGAAGAAGACAAAATTGTTGCGCAGCGCCCCCCAAAAACGCGGTGCCCAGTTGGGGTCGCCGAACAGAGTTTCGTAGTTGCCGAGCCCCACGAACGCGGGCGCCTGCCCGGGCGATTGCGCGTACAGCGACACCCGCAGGCTGTCGGCGATGGGAAGGATCAGGAAGCCGGTATAGATCGCAACCGGAGCCGCGAGAAAAACCAAGATCGTGCCGCGATAGGACCGGCCGGGGACCACGCGGGGCTGGGCCTCACCCCGGCCCTCTCCCGCAAGCGCGGGAGAGGGTGCAGCGTCTTCTCCCTCTCCCTCCGGGAGAGGGCCGGGGTGAGGGTCCTTTCACTGCGCCGGCTTGTACCAGCTATCCAATCCCTTCTGCACCGTCTGCGCGGCCACCACCGGAGTCATCGTGCCGTTCAGAACTTGCGCGCTCACGTTCCATAACTGGTTTTCCAGATTCGGCTCGCCGCGCGAAAGAATCTGGTAGCTGTTGCGCATCGTTCCCTTGCACGTCTGCCGCCAAGACAGAAAAGTCTGCGCCAGGGGATCCGACAACTGAACCTGGGTATCCTGCAACGTGAAGAATCCCGGCAACGCGTTGCTGTAGATCGAAGCGAATTCCGGCGACGCCACCCAGGTCAAGAACGTCTTGGCCGCGTCCTGGTGGGTGCTTTTTGCGTTGACACCCATGGCGATGTCGGGGTGGTCGGAGATGTAGCACTGGGTCTGTCCGTCCGGCACCGGCGGCGGAAACGCGCCGAGCGGGAACTGCGCGTCCTTGCGGAACGTGGAAATGTCCCAGGAACCAGCCGGATAGATCGCCGCCCGGCCCAGCGTGAACAGGTTCTGGCTGTCGGGGTATTTTTGCGCCTCGTAGCCGTCGGCCAGATACGGTTTCCACTTGGCCAGTTCCGAAAATGCTTCCACGTACGGCTTGTCGGTGAATTTCTCCCGCCCGGCGATCAGCGCCGCGCGCCCTTCTTCGCCGTGCCAAAAATCGGGGCCGATGTTCTGGAACCCCATGGTCGCCGCTTCCCACTGATCGGCCGTGCCGATATCGAGCGGGATGTACTTGCCGGACGCTTTTATTTTGTCCAGCACGGCGAAAAACTCGCTCTCAGTTTTCGGCACTTGCACGCCCACGTCTTTGAAAGCATCGACGTTGTAAATGAAACCGTGGATCACGGACGCCATCGGCACGCAGAACGTGGTCTTGCCGTCGTCCGTGCTCCAGCCCGCTTTTGCGGTCGCGGAAAACTTGTCCATGCCCGGCAGGTCGTTCAGGCTCGTCAGGTACCCCTTCTTGTACAGCGCCAGCGAGGCGTCGAACGGGCGGCAGGTGATCAGGTCGCCAGCCGTGCCGCCGTCCAGCTTGGCGTTCAGTGCCGCGTTGTACTCGGCCGGCGGCGAGGGCGAGAACGTCACCTGGATGTCCGGGTGCTGCTTGGTGAAGGCCGGAATGATCTTGTCCTGCCAGATCGACAGGTCGTCGTTTCGCCAGCTCTCGATCACGAGCTTTTCCGCCGCCTGCGCCTGCGCCGCCCAAAGCGCGCCGGCGGCCGCCGCCAGCCACCAAAATTTTGCCACTCGTACCTCCCCTGGCTTTCAGGCGAGGCTAGCGGAGTTCCACCAACCCGGCTACCGGGGATGCGCGAAGCGACCGGCCGGCCGCAGGCCGGGAGTCAGCGGTGCCGGCGCACCGTGTAGTCGGCGACTGCAAGCAGGCCGTTGCGAAGCGGCTGCGCAGGGAACCGATCGAGCGCAGCCTTGGCATCCTCGGCAAACCGGTCGGCCCGCGCCAAAGTCGATGCGATGCAGTCATGCCGCTCGATCAGTGCCATCGCCTGTTGCAGGTCGTCCTCGGTCTGCTCGCCAGCTTCGATGGTGCGCTGCCAAAAGGCACGCTCCGCGCTGTTCGCAGCCGCGTAGGCGAGCAGCACCGGAAGCGTGATCTTGCCCTCACGGAAATCATCGCCCACGGTTTTGCCCAGGGTCGCCTGATCCGCCGCATAGTCCAGCGCATCGTCGGCCAGCTGGAAGGCCACCCCGAGATTCTGGCCGAACGCACGCAGGGCGTCCCGCTGCCACGCCGGGCCGTCGGCGACGATCGCACCCACTTCGCAGGCTGCCTCGAACAGGGCAGCGGTCTTGCCACGCACGACCTCGAGGTAGCGCGCCTCGTCCGTGGACAGGTCGTTCTGCGTGGTCAGTTGCAGCACCTCGCCTTCGGCTATGGTGGCCGCCGCCGCCGACAGTACCCCCAGCACATCCAGCGATCCGTCTTCCACCATCAATTGGAACGCCCGTGCGAACAGAAAATCACCGACCAGAACGGAGGCTTTGTTGCCGAATACGGCATTGGCGCTGGCAAGGCCGCGGCGCAACACGCTCTCGTCCACGACATCGTCGTGCAGCAGAGTGGCCGTGTGTATGAACTCGACGCAGGCCGCCATTCTAGTGTGCCGCTCGTCCGAGGCGTCCTGCGGATAGCCGCATAGCCGCGCCGCCGCGAGCGTCAGCAGGGGGCGCAGCCGCTTGCCGCCGGCGGCCACGATATGCGCGGCCAGATGCGGGATCAGCGCCACGGAACTGTGCATCCGCGCGACGATGGTGCGGTTGCAGGCGGCCAGGTCGTCGGCCACCAGAGCAGCCAAACCGGAGAGTGCGTCCTCGTGCGGTGAGGCGACGGTCGGAAAACCCGGCAGATCCGTCACGCGGTCCATGCCTCTCCCGCAAGGTGGCTGGCCACCCGCGCTCGGGCAGCGAAAGCATATCGGCGGGCCGGAAGTATTGGTCAAGCCAAGCGGGAAGGCCGGGTTTGAGCGCTGGCGGTCGGGGCGTTACCCCGGGCGGTTTTCCGCTACCAGCTCGCGCAGCTTCGCTGCCCCCGCCGCGCCCTTCAGCGCCTCTCGCCACTGTGCCTCCGCCACCCGCTGGTGCGCGGCGAGAGCCTCGTCGGCTGCGGTGATCATCGCCACCCCGCTTGCCGAGTCCGGTCGCTCGTCGGGGCGGAACGGGTTGATCGCGACCGTGGCGCGGTCCCGCGCGCGCACGAGAACAAAACCGCCGGACGGTTCCGGGCCTGCCAGAACTCCGAACTGCAGCCCAATCGGCTGGGCGTCCATCAGCGCGGCCATTGCCTCGACTTCGGCCGCGGCCGTCAACTGGCATTGGCGGCGGGTTCGCTCGCCCAGCTCGAGGTCCGGCGCGATCCCCGACCGCAGAAACGCCTGCAACCGAACGGCCGAGATCATGCAAATGATGCCCGGCCGCCGAATCCCGAACTGACGCTTGCGCGTCGCCAACAGGCCTTGCGTCTGCTCGACCGCGTTCCGCTGGCTCGCTCGGTCTGCCTCGGTGCCGGACGCGCCCTCTTCGAGCGCCTCGGCCAGCACCGCGTCATAGGCATCGGAGGTGGTGAGATAGCAGACCGGTCCGTCCAGCATGAGAATCTGGTCGCACGTCTCCTCCAACTGGCGCAGCCGCTCGAAGAAAGCGATAGGACGATTGTAGTACTCGACGCCAATACCAAGCAGAGAAAGCGGCGAGATCTTGAGCATCTCGGCGAGGCGCTGGATGGTATCCAGTTTTATGACGTCGCCCTTCTCGTAGCGATAAAGCGCCGCCCGCGACACCCCAAGCCGGGCGGCAATCTCCTCGGCCCGCATCCCTGATTCCAGCCGGTAGGCCCGGAGTTGCTGGCCAATTTCCGTGAAGCGCATAAAGGGGCCGGACCTTCCGTCGCGATGCCTGGCGAGTATGTCTCAGTTTCTAGCAGGTACGCAGCCTACGGGGTCCGGGTCGCAATTTCAACGCCTGTTTAGGAAATCCGCTGGCTATCCCGGTTCGCGATCTTCTCCGGAAAGCCGCTCCAGCGCCGTGACGATCGCAGCGTGATCGGACTCCCCGCCCGAATTGGCCGCCACCGCGGAAAAGAGTTGCTGTAACAGCGCTGTGCCGGGCAGCGCCGTGTTGGTTTCCCGGGCTGTCGACAGTGCCAGATCGAGGTCTGCCTGGTGAAGGCGTACCCGAAAACCCGGGTCGAAGCGACGGCCGATCATCCGATCGCCTTCCAGTTCCAATATCCGCGAGGCGGCGTATCCGCCCATCAGCGCCTCGCGGATCCGCGCGGGATCGGCGCCGGCGCGACGGGCGAACGTGAGGGCTTCGGCCACCCCCTGGAGGGTCAACGAGACGGCGATCTGATTTGCCAGCTTGCATGTCTGGCCAGCCCCGGGCGCCTCGCCCACATGGGTGATGGTCTTGCCGATCACCTGCAGCAGCGGCAGGGCCCGCTCGAACGCGGAGCGGGCGCCGCCGGCCATGATGCTGAGACTGGCAGCCTTGGCGCCGACCTCGCCGCCGGACACCGGGGCGTCCAGCCAGTCGCAGCCCAGGGCGATGATGCGGCGGGCGAACTCGGCCGCGGCAATGGAACTCATCGACGACATTTCGATGACGATCTTGCCTTTGGACAGGCCCTCCGCCACTCCGTGCGCCCCGAACAGGACCCGCTCCACTTCTCGCGTGCCGGGCAGCATGAGGAACAGTCCTTCGGCGTGCTCGGCGATGGCAGCCGGATCGCCGAGCACCGTGGCGATGCGACGCAAATCTGAGCTGAGGCTCGGCCGATCGGGAACGAACAGCGCGTGCCCGGCGGCGTGCAGGTGCAGGGCCAGCGGCTGGCCCATGATGCCCAGGCCGATGAAGCCGATGTTCACGCCGGGACCGACCGGAATCGCTCTCGCCATCCCAGTCCCGCCACCGTCTCGCCGGCCGGGCGGTACTCCAGGCCGATCCAGCCCGTATAGCCGAGTGCGTCGATGCGGCGGAAAACATAATCCCAGGCGATTTCGCCAGTGCCGGGCTCGTTTCGCCCGGGCACGTCGGCGATCTGCATGTGCGCGATCAGCGGCAGCAGCGCCTCCATCCGGCGGCTGACGTCTCCTTGCGTGATCTGCGTATGATAGATGTCGTATTGCAGCCCCAGCCGGTCCGGCCCGATCGCGGCGATAATGTCGGCACCCTGCTCGGCCGTGTTCAGGTGATAGCGCGGTATGTCGCGGTGGTTGATCGGCTCGATCACCACCTTCTTTCCCGCCGCATGCGCCTGTTCGCACGCAACAGCCAAGTTCGCCGCGAACACCGACGCCGCGGTCAATGGATGCGTGCCGTCCGGCGGTATGCCGGCCATGGCATGCAGCAGCTTGCACCCCAACGCGTCGGCATAGTCGAGCGCGCGCACAACGCCCTCGGAAAATTCCGACTGGCGCCCGGGCAGGCTGGCAATGCCGCGCTCGCCCGCGGCCCAGTTGCCCGGCGGCATGTTGAACAGCACCACCTGCAGCCCGTGATCGTCCAGCCGCTGCCTTATTTCCGCTGCCGGATGCTCGTACGGGAACAGGAACTCCACGGCTTTGAACCCGGCCCGTGCGGCAGCCCCGAACCGGTCCAGGAACGGCATCTCGTTGAACATCATCGAAAGATTGGCGGCGAAACGGGGCATGTCCGAGGCTCCTGAGTCCGGCGCGGACGGTAGCGACGTGGTTCCGGCTTGGCCAGCGCAGCCATCCGGCCGATTTGCTTCGAGGCATGGCTTGGCAGATACCCACGCCATGCGCCTCGCCCAGGATCGCTCGCCGTGACAGCCGAGCGGCTGCTGATGACCCTGATGCTTGGCGGTGTGGCGATCGGCTGTGCCATGGTGCTGCGGCCGTTCGTCTCCGCCATATTGTGGGCGGCGATTCTGGTGTTCAGCACCTGGCCGCTATTCAACTGGCTGCGTGCCAAAACCCGGTTGGGACGCGGCGGTACGGCAGGTCTCATGGTGCTGGCCGTGACCGTACTCGTGCTGATGCCGCTGGCCTTGGCGGTTCCCGGTGCTACCAACGACGTCGAGCATCTACGCTTGCTGGTGCAAAACGCCCTGCAAGGCGGCCTGCCGACGGCGCCCCGATGGCTCTGGGACGTCCCGATCATGGGACCGACAGTGGGCGATCTGTGGGACAGCTGGGCTGCGGACATCTCGGCGCTCACCGAGTCCATCCGGCCCTATCTCGGCATGCTGGCGCAGTTCGCCCTGTCGGTCGTGCTGGGGCTGGCCAATGGCGTGCTGGAGTTCCTGTTCGCGCTGCTGATCGCGTTCTTCTTCTACGCCGCCAGGCGACCGCATGGCGCGCGTTCTGACCGCGCTGCTGGAGCGCATCGCCGGCCCGCAAGCGAACCGGCTGATCGCCGTCACCGGAGCCACGGTGCGCGGCGTGGTCTACGGCATTTTGGGAACCGCCCTGGTGCAGGGCATTCTGACGGCACTCGGGCTGTGGGCGGCCGGCGTGCCACGACCGCTGTTGCTGGCGGTGATCGCAGGCAGCATGTCGGTGCTGCCGATCGGTGCGCCCGCGATTTGGATTCCCGCCTGTTTCTGGCTGCTGTCCAACGGCCACACCTGGACGGCGATCTTGCTGTTCACCTACGGCGTGGTGTTCATCAGCGGGTCGGATAACGTGATCCGGCCGTATTTCATCGCGCGTGGCGCAAAACTGCCGTTCCTGCTGACCATGCTGGGCGTGCTGGGCGGGGCGCTGGCGTTTGGCCTGCTGGGAATTTTCGTGGGTCCGGTGCTGCTCAGCGTGGGCTTCACGCTCGTTCGCGAATGGGCCACGCCGGACGCCGTCATGCACGGGACGCTCCCGCAGCCGCAAAAGCCGCGCGTGCGGGTGTTGGCCGAGTGACCTCTCCCGGTCGCAGGGTCCGTGGCACCCTCGCGGACCGGCGTGGACGTGATGCCGAGCAGGTGGCCTGCACCGCCCTGGAGGCGGAGGGCTGGACGGTGCTGGGACGGCGCTTGCGTACTGATGCAGGAGAGGTGGACCTGGTCGCCCGCCGCGCGGACTTGTTGGCGTTCATCGAGGTGAAGGCGCGGCCCACTCTCACCCAGGCCGCCTGGGCCGTTTCCGCGCGCCAGCAGCAAAGGCTTCTGCTCGCGGCCGAGGCAATATTGGCCGAGCATCCCGCGTGGCAGGCCGCATCGACGCGCTTCGATGTCATGCTGGTCGACAGGGCGGGCCGGGTGCGCCGAGTTGCCGACGCGTTTCGTGTCGAGATGGCGGAAGTTTAAGCTCGCTGCCCAACGCTCGCCATGATCGCCCGCTTTACAGAGATGCCCAACCGCAACCACGAAAGGTGCATGGCATGACCTATCGTCGCGCTCCGCTCGCCATCCTTGCGTTGCTGGCACCGCTGCCCGTGCTGGCCCAGGTGCCAGCCCCGTATGTACGGCCAGGTAATGAGATTGGCACCGGCCAGTCCCTGCCGTTGTCCGACAAGGCCAGCAACATCACTCCCGACGACACCCGCTCCAGTATCGCCCCGCGGCTTCCCGCGCCCCCGGTGAACGAGAACGCCGGCCCGATGGCGTTCTTGCGGGCCGCGCGCGACTCGTTGGTGGCAGGCCGTACCGGCGAGGCGCAGGAAGCGCTCGAGCGCGCCGAAAGCCGGATGCTGGATCGGGCCGTTCGCCCCTCGGCGGCGCAGGCTCCCGCGCGCTCCCCCCTTATCGAGCAGATCGCCGAGGCCCGTGGTGCGATCGCTCTGGGCGATCGCCAGCACGCGATTCAGCTGATCGACGCGGCATTGCGCAACCCCGGTCCAATGCCGCCCGGCTGACCTGAGGGCGGCGGGCGAGGGATTTGACCTTCGCTCCCGATCGTTTTCGCTCTGAGCATAATGCGGTGGGGCGAGCGCTGATTTATCGAGAGCGCTGATCTATCCGGCACGCCCAGGATGGAACGGCTTGTTCGCATGCAAGGGAGGTCAACAAAAATTGACAGGTACGCCATGGCGTGCAATACAAATCAGCGTTACCCATGCAAGTCATGTGCAAGAGACGCCCCATGCCCCAGCGAAATTCGGCCCCATGAGTATCACCCTGGATTTTGCGTCGATGGATGCCGAGGAGAGGATGGACCCGAGCGTGGTGGGCTTGGTGTTGTCTGCCTTGGCGGCGATGGCCCGGGCGAGCAAGCGCCACCAGGCCGAATTGGGGGTGGCCCTCCATCGTGCCGGCCTGAGCCTGCCTGCCGGCACGCAGACGGCGGCGCTGCGTACCCTGACCGAGGATGCAGCGATCGACCACGTGATCCCGCTCGACGATGGGGGGGTGTTGTTGTCAGTGACATCCGCGGGAATGCAACGCGCCAGCCGCTAGAATCGCATTCCCAGGTCTGCGGCGGAGTTCAGCGTACCTCCAGTTCCACCACGCCGGCAGTTTTTCCAAATCGCTCACGCCGAGGCCTGACGGCCGATCGACCTCGCCGCCGATCAAAACGGTCTCGGCAAGCTCCGCGCGACGCACAGCAGTGCCGCCAATGCCGCCACTATCGGGAAGCCCGCCGCGCGCGCACGGCTATTTGGCGACCATCACGTCCGACGCCTTGATCACAGCCGTCGCTTCGTCCCCAACCTTCAGTGCAAGCTCGTCGATCGCCTCGTTGGTGATCGAGGAAGTCACGATCAGCCCATTGCCGACATCGATGCGCACATGCCCTGTGGTCTGGCCCTTTTGGACGGCGACCACCTTGCCGGGGAATTGGTTGCGGGCACTCAGTTTCATCGGACAGTCTCCCTGCCGCTGCTGCTTATGACGCTCAACGGCGTTCAAGGCTCCGAGTCGATGTAGAAAGCGTTCCGGCCGGTCACTAGGCCGCTTCCGCCCGGATCGCCTCTCCCAAGATGCCGAACAGGCGCTCGACCTGGGGTTGCTCGATGATCAGCGGCGGCGAGAGGGCGATGATGTCGCCGGTGGTGCGGATCAGCACCCCCGCATCGAAGCAGCGATGGAACACCCGCACTGCCCGATCCGTCGGCTTGCCCGGCCGCGGCGCCAGCTCGATGCCGGCCACCAGCCCCAGATTGCGCACGTCGATCACGTTGGGCAGGTCACGCATGGCGTGCGCCGCGTCCTCGAACGGTGTTTCCATCGCCTTTGCCCGGCCGGGCAGGTCCTCGCGCTGGTGCAGGTCGATGGTGGCCACCGCCGCGGCCGAGGCGAGCGGGTGGCCCGAATAGGTATAGCCGTGGAACAGCTCGATCCCATCCGGGGCGCCATCGACGATGGCGCGGTACACGCGCTCATGGCAGGCGACCGCGCCCATCGGCACCGCGGCGTTGGTGAGTCCCTTGGCCATGGTCAGAATATCCGGAACCACGCCCAGCCGCTCGCTGCCGAACGGGGTGCCGAGTCGGCCGAACCCGGTAATGACCTCGTCGAAAATCAGCAGGATGCCGTACTTGTCGCAGATCGTGCGCAAGCGCTGCAGATAGCCCACCGGCGGGACCAGCACGCCAGTGGAACCGGCCAGCGGCTCGACCATCACCGCGGCGATGGTGTCCGCGCCGTGCAGCGCCACGAGATTCTCCAGCGCATCGGCCAGCTGCGCCCCCCATTCGGGCTGCCCACGTGAAAAGGCTTGGTGTTCGGGAGCGTGCGTGTGCGGCAGGTGGTCCGACTCCGGGCAGCAGCACATTGAACTGTTTTCTGTTGCCGCCGATGCCGCCCACCGAGATGCCGCCGAACCCGACGCCGTGATAGCCCCGCTCACGCCCGATCAGCCGGTTTCGCTGCCCCTCACCGCGTGCGCGGTGGTAGGCCAGCGCGATCTTCAGCGCCGTATCGGCGCTCTCGCTGCCGGAGTTGGTAAAGAACACGCGGTCCAGGCCCGGCGGCGTCAGCTCCGCCACCTTCGCTGCGGCGCGAAACGCCATGGGGTGGCCGAGTTGGAAGGTCGGCGCGAAATCCAGCACCGCCGCTTGTTTCTGGATCGCCTCGGTGATTTCGCGCCGGCCGTGGCCGGCGTTGACGCACCATAGCCCGGCGGTGCCGTCCAGCACCTCGTGTCCGTCCGGGGTGTAGTAGCTCATGCCCTCGGCGCGCCCGAGCATGCGCGGCGTGCTCTTGTAGCCGCGGTTGTGGGTGAACGGCATCCAGAACGAGTCCAGATCGTTGGGCCGGACCTGGTCGAAGACCGGCGTGGCGAGGTCGTCCATGCTCTGTCCTGCAGCAAAGATTTGCGCCACGTTCGCGCGTTAGGAGCGCAGCGGCAAGGGGATGGGCATGGCGCAAAACCGCCTGGTGATCGGCAACAAACGGTTCTCGTCCTGGAGCATGCGCGGCTGGCTGCCGGTGCGCCTGGCCGGGTTGGAGGTGGAGGAGGTGGTGATTCCGCTGCGTGGCGGGCCCACGCCGGAGGTGCGGCGGGTCAGCCCCGGCGGCACCGTGCCGCTGCTGGAACATGACGGCAGCCGCATCTGGGAGAGCATCGCCATCTGCGAATATTGCGCTGAATTCTTCCCCGATCTCTGGCCGGCGGAGCGGACCGAGCGGGCCCATGCACGGGCGATCGCGGCGGAGATGCATTCCGGCTTCGCGCCGTTGCGGCGGGAAATGTCGATGGACATTTGCCGCGACGATCTGGCCGGAAAAGGCCGCACACCCGAAGCCTTGCAGAACATTTCGCGCATCGAGGTGATCTGGCGCGAAACGCGGGAACGGTTTGCCGCGCGCGGGCCGTTCCTGTTCGGCGAAAATTTCGGCGCGGCGGATGCGATGTATGCGCCGGTGGTGACGCGGTTCCTCTCTTATCAGCCGGAGCTGGCCCTCGATAGCTGGGCGTATTGCGAGGCCGTGCGGGCGCACAAACTGGTGCAGCGCTGGTACGACGAGGCGGCCGCCGAGCCGCCGGAATGGGGTGCGCTGCATGGCTGAAGGCTTGCGCGAGCACACCGCGCCATACGCGCTGGCGGGCGCGTTCCATCGTCTGGCCTGGGTGGAGTGGGGCGATGAAGCTGCGCCGGCCGTGGTCTGTGTGCACGGTCTGACGCGCAACGGCCGCGACTTCGATTTCCTGGCCGAACGCCTGGCCGAGAATTTTCGGGTGATCGCGCCGGACCTGCCGGGGCGCGGGCGATCCGACTGGCTGCCGCAGCCCGACCTGTACACGGTGCCGAACTATGTCACGGCGCTGGCGCATCTGCTGGCGGTGATCGGCCGCCCGGTGCGCTGGGTCGGCACCTCGCTGGGTGGCATTTGCGGCATGGCGGTCGCGGCCATGCCGGGCAACCCGATCGAGCGTCTGGTGCTGAACGATATCGGCCCGTTCATCCCCGCCGCGGCGCTGGCCCGCATCCGCGACTACCTGGCGGCGGCACCCGAAAGCTTTGCCACTTTGCCCGACCTCGAGATGCATCTGCGTCGGGTGCATGCGCCGTTCGGTGCGCTGAGCGATGCGCAATGGGCGCACCTGGCGCGCCACGCCGGCCGCGCAGGGGCCGACGGGGCTTTGGCGCTGCACTACGATCCCGCTATTGCCGCCCCGATTCTGGCCGCCGAGCCAAACGACATCGATATGTGGCCTCTCTGGTCACAGATCGCCGTGCCGCGCCTGGTGCTGCGGGGCGAGCACAGCGACCTGCTCGACGCGCCCACCTTGGCCCGGATGCAGCAGGAGGGCGCGGCCGTGCGCGTGGTGCCGGATTGCGGCCACGCACCGGCGCTGATGGACGCGCCGACGATCGAAGCCGTGCGCCGGTTTCTGTGCGCGTAGTCTTGCAAAGCCATGCGGCGGAGCGCTGCCTATGATCGATATGGTGGGACATGTCGGCCAGGCCTTGCTGATGGCATTCGGCATGTTCTGGCAGGTCGGCTGGAGCCTCGTGCTGGGGTTCGGCGTTTCCGCCGTGCTGCAGGCCGTAGTTTCGAAACAGAGCATGACTGCCGCACTCGGCCGCAATGGCGCTCGCGAAATAGCCTTGGCCACCGCGGCGGGCGCGGCCAGTTCCAGTTGCTCCTACGCCTCGGCCGCGGTCAGCCGAACGTTGTTCAAGAAAGGTGCTGCGCTGATCCCAAGTCTGGCCTTCCTTTTCGCGTCCACCAATCTGGTGGTCGAGCTGGGCATCGTTCTCTACCTGCTCATGGGTTGGCAGTTCATGGCCGGCGAGTGGATCGGCGGCATCGTGCTGGTGCTGATGATGAGCCTGCTGGTTCGGCTCACCTACCCGAAACGCCTGGTCGAAGCAGGCCCGTCATCACCCCGAAGCGGGCGGCGGGCACGAGCATGGCGACATGGCGACCGAAGGCGCCAGCCTTTGGCAAAAGCTGTTGCGCCGCGACACCTGGGTGATCGTCGCCCAAAACTTTGTCATGGACTGGTCCATGCTGTGGAAGGATTTGCTGCTGGGTTTTTTGATCGCCGGCGCATTGTCGGTGTTCGTGCCTGACGGCGTCTGGCAGGCGCTGTTCGTCAAGGGTGCCAGTCCTTGGGTCCAGGTGCCGGCCAACGCCCTGCTGGGGCCGCTCGTCGCGGTGCTGTCGTTCGTCTGCTCGATCGGCAATGTACCGATGGCGGCGGTGCTGTGGGGCGCGGGGGTCAGTTTCGGCGGCGTTTTGGCGTTTCTCTACGCCGACCTGATCGTATTGCCGCTGCTCGACGTGTATCGGCGCTATTACGGCCTCGGTATGGCTGCCTACATCGGCGCGGTGTTCTACGCCACGATGGTTGCGGCGGCGCTCGTCATGGACGTGGCGTTCAACGCCCTTGGCTGGATTCCGCGACACCCGGCCGAACATGCATGCCGAGATGGTCCATTTTTCGCTGAACTACACATTCTGGCTCAACCTCGCCTTTGGCCTGCTGGCCGCGGCGCTGTTCGTGATGGCGCGCAAGCATCCGATGCAGCACGCGCACTGCGAACACCACGGGCATGCGCACCACCCTTTGGGGGAACACCCTGGACCCTAGTGCCGCGGGTGGCGTGAATGGCGGCTCCGCTTCAGGGGGGGCACCAACTCGCGACGGTTTCAGGATTTCGCACACCACGCGGCGACCTGGGCGTGCGTCGCGAACCAGCAGCTTCCCTTGGCCTTGATGTGCCGGATCAGCCGTTCCAGCAGCACGATCCGGCTGCGATGGCCGATGACATGCGGATGCATCGTCAGCAGGAACAGCCCGCCTTCCTCCCAGGCACCCTCGAACTCGGCCCGAAAAATCTCCTCCACGGAGGAAGGCGGCGTGTACGGGCGCAGCCCGGAAAACCGCAGCATGTTGAAATAAACCGCGTCGTCGCGGATCCACTCGGGCGGCAGCTCGACGATGCCGGTCGGCTCGCCGCCATCAGTCAGTTCGTACGGGTCGTCGTCGGCCATCAGGCTGCTGTCGTACCGCAGCTTCATCTCCCGGATGATCGCCAGCGTGTGCGGCGAGAAATCCCAGCTCGCGGTGCGCATGCCCACCGGGTCCCGACCGGCCAGCCGCGCCAGCACTTCCGCGGCGCGAAAGCTGAGGTCCCGTTCAACCTCGGGTGCGAGAACCGTATTGCGCTCGTGAATCCAGGAATGGATGCCGATTTCGTGGCCGTCGCCGGCCACGCCCCGCACCTCGTCGGGATACAGCAGGGCCGAAACTGCGGGATAGAAGAACGTTGCCGGAATGGCCTGCGCTTGCAGAAGGCGGCGAATGCGCGGCACGCCTTGCCGGTTGCCGTACTGTCCCTGGCTGATGCGCATCGGACTCTCGTCGCCGTCACGCAGAGGTATGGTGTCGTGGTCAGCATCGAACGACAGCGCCACCGCGCATCGGGCGCCGTCGGGCCACGCCTCCGGTTTTAGCGCACGCCCGGCCCGGGCGCGCGCCACAATGCGGCGCCAAGTGGCTTCCGGCCAGGTCCACGGCTCGCCCTCCGGATGGTTCGTCGCCTCGCTCATGCGCCCTCCTCTGTCGCGCCGCCCGGCCCGCGTCTTGACCCTGCCTCAACTCCCCAGCACGCTACGCTTCGATCACGGCCTGCGCTTCCGTCACAGGAGATCCCGATGCACTCCAAAATCCTCGCCTGCGCCGCGCTCGCCCCGCTGGTGCTCGGTGCCTGTGTCGCCCGAGCCGATACCACCTTGGTGGTCGGCATCGCCTCCGATCCCACCGGCATGGACCCGGAGGCCGTGCTCAACAACACGTCCGGCTTCATCATGTCGACGATTTTCGACAGCCTGGTCCGCTACAAGCCCGGCACGACCGAGGTGGCGCCCGGCGTCGCCGAGCGCTGGGACGTGTCGCCGGACGGGCTGACCTACACGTTCCACTTGAAGCACGGCCTGAAATTCACCGACGGCACGCCGCTCGATGCCCAGGCGGTGTTTTGGAACGTGGACCGCCAGCTCAACAAAGCCAGTCCGCAATACATCTACAATACTGGTCCGGTTGAGGGGTACACCGAGTTCACCTACGGCGATATCGCCTCGTACAAAGCGGTAGGGGACGATGCGGTCGAGTTCGTGTTCAAGAAACCGTCGGCGCCGTTTTTGAACAGCATGGCGATGGTGTGGAACGGGCTGGTCAGCCCGGCCGCCGCAGCAAAATACGGCAAGGATTTGCGCAACCACCCGGTCGGCAGCGGACCATTCATCCTGCGCGAGTGGCGCCAGCGCGACGAGGTGATACTCGACGCCAATCCCGATTACTGGAACGGCAAGCCAAAAATCGATCATCTGATCTTCAAGGAACTGCCGGACCCGCAGGCGGCGGTGCTGGCGCTAAAACGCGGAGAAATCCAGATTCTCGGCGATGTCAGCACGCAGACCTTGCCGGCGATAAAATCCGACCCCGATCTGGTCGTGCTGACCCAGCCCGGCCTCGCCGTCAGCGGTGTCGAACTGCCCACCGAGGTCGCACCGTTCAACGACAAGCGCGTGCGCCAGGCGGTGAACTATGCCGTGGACAAGAACGCGATCAACAAGGCGCTGTTCGCGGGCCAGGCCGTGCCGATGACGTCGCCGCTGCCGCAGGCGCAGTGGGGCTTTGATCCGTCGCTGAAGGGCTACCCGTACGACCCGGAGAAGGCACAGGCGCTGCTGAAGGACGCGGGCGTGCAGCCGGGCCTGAAAGTCGAGTTCCTGACCTACAACTCGCCGCGCGGCTACAACCCGGCCGGCCCGAATCTGGCGGTCGCCATCCAGGGCTATCTGAAAAAGGTCGGCATCGACGCCGACGTTCGGCAAATGGAGATCGGCGCGTATCTGTCGACGGTCCGTTCCGGCAATTATAAGGGAATCGCCCTGGAGGGCTGGACCGGCGACAACGGCGATCCGGACAACTTTTTGGGCGAGTTGTGGGGCGCCAAAAACATCCCGATCAACAATTGGTCGCATTACAACAGTCCGGAAGTCGAAAAGCTGCTGGCCGAGGCGCTCGTGGTCTCCGACCAGGCGAAGCGGACCGAGATCTATGACCAGGCGCAAAAGATCGTGGTTGACGATGCGCCGTGGATTTTTATCAACTCGACGCTGCAGATCCGGGCCATGCGCAAGAACGTCAAAGGATTCCAGCTGAATCCGACGCAGATGTTCTTCGATATGGAGAACGTTTCTATCGAGTAGCGCGCTTGAACTGTCCTGCGGCAGGCGCGCGCCCCCAGACCTGGGCCACGGTGTACATGGTAAACGCGGTGTTCGCGTCCGCCAGGTGCAGTCGGCATGCCGCCAGCGCCTCGTCGAGTTCGTCCGCCAAGATCAAGTCCGTGTTTCACGATCGTGCTGCGGACCGATTCCACCGTTGCGGGGAGATAGTCGGCCAGCGGATCGCCCGACCGCACGCCCAGCAGGAACGGCCGATACTCCACGTCGGCGAGGCCCGTTTCGCGCATGAGGTGATACAGGCGCTGTCCGAGCCGGGGGTCCGACCCGACCGCGGCAAAGGCCCCGACCAGCGCAGCCGAAAGGCGCTCCCAGGCCGGGTGAGGCGGGTAGCAATCCAATGTCCGAAAATCGGATTCCTCCATCGCCACGATCCCGCCGGCGCGCGCCAGGCGTATCGCTTCCGCAAGCAGCGCCTCGGGCTGGCCTGCCGTGCAGCCGAGGAAGCGCATGTGGACAAGATCGAAGCTGCCGGAATCCAGGCCGGTGCGATAGGCATCGCCCGTCATGAAATCGACATTGGCAAGCCTCAAGGCACGCGCATGCTCGATGAATGCAGCGTTGAAATCCAAGCCGACGACGTGCCCGGTCGGACCGACCCGGGCGTTCATCAAGTCCGTGATGCCACGCGGACCACAACCGAGATCGAGGCACCGCCAACCCGGACCGACGCCGATCCGGTCGAGCATGGTTGCTGCGTCGGGCGCCATGGCCTCGCCCTGGATGCGAAGGCGTTCGAGTTCTCCTGCGCGGTGCTCGATCGGATAGCTGCCTGATGGCGCTGTCGTTGTTGCCATTGCACCCTAGCACCTCCGAGCCGCAGGGCTTGATTGTGCCGCCTATGGACTGGCCCAACAATGGGACCGCGAAATCCCGATCCGCTCCCCAGCTCACACCTCGCCGAGTCCCGCTACAAGACATCGGTGCGGATGCATGCGGCCAAATGATCCGGGCCGACGCTGCGTGGCTCCGGTACGATCTCCGCGCACGCGGGAATGACATACGGACAGCGGGTGCGAAACACGCAGCCGGAAGGCGGATTGATCGGGCTCGGCAGATCGCCCTGCAGAACGATCCGGCGCCGCTGGCGGTCGGGGTCCGGTTCCGGTGCGGCGGATAGCAGCGCCTCGGTGTACGGATGCTTTGGCGCCCGCACCAGCTCGCGGGCCGGCCCGATTTCCATGACTCGGCCGAGATACAGCACCGCGATCCGGTCGGAAATGTACTCGACCACCGCCAGATCGTGGGCAATGAAAATCATGCCCAGCCCGAGCCGCCGCTGCAAATCGCGCAGCAGGTTGACGATCTGCGCCTGGATCGAAACGTCGAGCGCGGAAACCGGCTCGTCCGCCACGATCAGGTCCGGCCCGACCGCCAGCGCGCGCGCAATGCCGATGCGCTGGCGCTGACCGCCGGAAAACTGGTGCGGCAGCCGGGACAGATGGGCGGGGCTCAACCCCACCATCTGCAACAGTTCCGCCACGCGCTCCCGCCGCGCCGCCCGGCCGCGCGCCAGCCGATGCACGACCAGCGCCTCCGCGACGATCTGTTCCACGGTCATGCGGGGATCGAGCGAACCGAACGGGTCCTGGAAAATCGGCTGTGCGCGACGGCGAAACTTTTGCAGCACCCGCTCCGGTGCGTGCGTGATGTCCTGGCCCGCAAAGACGATGCGTCCCGAGGTCGCCTCGTCCAGGCGCAGCACCAGGTTGGCGATGGTGCTCTTGCCCGACCCGGACTCGCCGACCAGCCCCAGCACCTCGCCCGGTGCCACGGAAAAAGAAACGCTTTCCACAGCACGCACGGGCGGTGCGTGGCCGAAAAGTCCGCCCCTGGTGGGGAAATGCCGGACCAGATTTTCGACCGCCAACAGGGCGGTCAAGCGCAACCCTCGGCGATGGCGCGCCAGCGTGCGCAGCGCACGTCATGGTCAGGCCCGCACACTTCCAGCTCGGGCCGGCGCGCCAGGCAGGGGTCCGGCCGCGCGTGGGCGCAGCGCGGATGAAAACTGCAGCCGGCCGGCAGGTGGGCGAGATTGGGCACGTTGCCGGGAATTGCCAGCAACGGCCCGGCGTCGCGATCCAGGCCAAGGCGCGGCACCGAGTTCAGCAGGCCCATCGTGTACGGCATGCGCGTCTGGCCAAAGATCGCGCGCGTGGGGCCAGTCTCCACTGCCTGGCCGGCGTACATCACCAAAATGCGGTCGGCGATTTCGGCGGCGACGCCCAAATTGTGGGTGATGAAAATCACCGCCATGGACATTTCCGCCTGCAGCCGGCGGATCAGGTCCAGAATTTGCGCCTGCACCGTCACGTCGAGCGCCGTGGTCGGCTCGTCGGCGATCAGCAGTGCGGGGCGGCAGGACAGCGCCATCGCGATCATGGCGCGCTGGCGCATCCCGCCCGACAATTCATGCGGATACGCGTCGAACCTGCGCACCGGCTCCGGAATGCCCAGCAACTCCAGCATTTCGATGGCACGCGACCGAGCCACGCGCGCACCGATCGCCTCGTGCAGCAGCAGCGTCTCGGTAATCTGTTCACCGATCGTGTAGACCGGGTTCAGCGCCGTCATCGGCTCCTGAAAGATCATGGCGATTTGCGCGCCGCGCAGGTTTTGCATTTCCCGCCGGCTCGCTCGCACCAGGTCGCGCACGCTGCCGTCGCCGGTGCGAAACAAGATCTCTCCGCCCGCGATGCGGCCGGGCGGCTGCGGCACCAGACCCATGATGGCCAGGCTGGTGACGGATTTGCCGGAGCCGGACTCGCCCACGATCACCAGCGTCTCGCCGCGCTCGATCGCAAACGAGATGCCGGAAACCGCCGGCACGCGGCCCGTGTCCGTCGAAAACTCCACATGGAGGTCGCGGACTTCAAGCAGTTTGGCGGTCATGTCCGCCGGCGCGGGTCGAAATGGTCGCGCAGTGCGTCACCCAGCAGGTTGAAGCCCAGCACCACCAGCAGAATCGCAAGACCGGGAAACGTGGCGATCCACCACGCGGTCAAAAAATAGTTTTGGCCATCCGCCAGCAACGCGCCCCAGTCCGGCGAGGGCGGCTGCGCGCCGAGCCCCAAAAACGATAACCCCGCGGTCTCCACCACCACCGATCCGGCCTGCAGGGTCGCCATCACCAGGATCGGGGTAAAACTGTTCGGCAGCACATGGCGCAACATGATGCGCAGCCGCCATGCCCCGAGCGCCCGCGCTGCCCGCACGTAGTCGGCCTGGCGCACGGCCAGTACCTGTCCGCGGATGAGGCGCGCATATTGCGGCGTGTAGACGATGCCGATTGCGATCATCGAGTGCGTCAGTCCGGGCCCGAGGGCGGCCACGATGATCAGCGCCAGCAGCAGGTACGGAAAGGCCAGCAGCACGTCGACCAATCGCATCACTACCGCATCGGTAGTGCCGGCGAAAAACCCCGCGACCAGACCCATGGCGCAGCCGAGCACCAGCGCCAGCCCGTCCGCCACCACCACCGCGAGCAGTGCGGTGCGCGTGCCGTACAGCACGCGGGAAAACATGTCGCGTCCGTACTGGTCGGCGCCGAACCAATGCTCCCAGGACGGCGGCGACAGCGCGCTGGAAAGGTCCTGGTCGTAGGGATCGTATGGGGCCACCAGGGGGGCGGCGACCGTCAGCAGCAAGAACGCCACGGTGATCGCCAGTCCGATCCGCGCCGGCCAGCGCCGCAGCACGCGCGCGATCCCGGGCGGCCTGCGAACCGGGACCGCCGCTTCGAGGGCCGATGCGCTCACGCCGCTGCTTTCACGAGCGCCTGATCCTCGGGTCGAGCAGCCCGTAGCTGAGATCGACCGCCAGATTCACCAGCACAAACACCAGTGCTATGAACAGCGCCCCAGCCTGCACCACCGGGTAGTCGCGGGACAGAATGCTGTCGACCATCAGCCGTCCCAGGCCCGGCAGCGAAAAGATCGTCTCGGTCAGCACGGCGCCGGACAGCAGCAGCCCGAGCTGCAGGCCGATCACCGTCACCACCGGTATCAGCGCGTTGCGCAAAATGTGGCGGACCACCACCCGCCGCTCCGACATACCCTTCGCGCGCGCAGTGCGGACGTGATCCAGGCCGGCGGTCGCCAGCATCTCTGAGCGCGTGATGCGGGTGATCATGGCCAGCGGGATGGTGGCCAGCGTCACCGCCGGCAGCAGCAGATGGCGCAGGCTGGCCGCGATCAGGTCGGGGCGGCCGGCCAGAACGCTGTCCACCACCGTCATGCCGGTGATGCGCGGCACGTCCAGTCCCACCGGCATCAATCCGCCGATCGGCAGCCATCCCAGAATGCCGCCGAACAACAGCAGCAGCATCAGCCCGAGCCAGAAGATCGGCATGGACACGCCGAACAGCGTCAGCGCCATGACGGCGTTGTCCAGCGCCCCGCCGGGCCGCATTCCGGCGAGCACGCCCAGGGGCACGCCGATCACGGTGGCGATCAGCAGCGAGGTCAGCGAGAGCTGCAGCGTCACCGGGAACGCAAGCCAGACATCGTGCAGCGCCGAGGTGTTGTTGCGCAGCGAGGTGCCGAGATCGCCGCGCACCGCTTGCCGGGCAAAGTCGAGGTATTGCACCCAGACCGGCTGATCCAGGCCGAGTTGGTGGCGCATTCTGGCGAGTTCCGATGCGGTCGCCCTTTCGCCCAGCAACAGCGTGGCCACGTCGCCGGGCAGGACGTGCATGGTGAAAAACACCACCACGCTCACGCCGATCAGCACCAGCACGAGTTGCCCAAGCCGCCCGGCGACATACCGCGTCACCGGCCCGGCGCCCTGGTCCTGCTATCCTGCTGTCCCTGGGTGTGGTGCTGCAGAGCTACGCGGTCCTCGAATGGCTGGATTGCACCGTCTTGTCCCGAAAACCGCAGCAGAAATCCAGGTGCATTTTGCCGCGCCTGGACAGGCCCGTCCGGGCGCTGGAAATTCGGCCGGTCACCCACGAGGCCAGCAGCGGAGCAGGCGATGCAGGACTGGAGGTTCCCGTTGGTCCCGGCCCCCGCG
The DNA here is from genome assembly GCA_963822705.1 of uncultured Pseudomonadota bacterium. GTDB lineage: Bacteria > Pseudomonadota > Alphaproteobacteria > Acetobacterales > Acetobacteraceae > CAVRQM01. The sequence goes on along the minus strand of CAWGIX010000012.1, from coordinate 381,106 downwards.
CCCGGCAGCAAGACGCAGGGGCACGTTGCCTGGGGCGATCCCGTCCTGAGCGGCTGGGACTGGCCGTTCGTTGCTGTGCGCGGGGCGGAGCCGGGGCCGGCGGTGCTGGTCACGGCCGGTATCCACGGTTCGGAGTATCCGTCCATCGCCGCCGCCGTGCGGCTCGGCGCGAGCCTCGATCCGTCCACGATCAGCGGCCAGGTCTTGTGCCTGCCGCTGATGAATCCGGGAGCGTTCTGGGAGCGGGCCGCCTATGTGACGCCGGCAGACGGGCTCAACCTCAACCGCGTGTTTCCCGGCAAGCCAAAGGGCAGTTTTGCCGAGCGTCTGGCCTGGCAGCTGGTCGAGAAAGCCATGCGCCACGCCGACGCCTTTCTCGACATGCATGGCGGCGACCTGCCGGAGGCGCTGGTTCCCTTCACCATCTACCAGGAGACCGGTGACGCGACGGTGGACGCGCGCAGCCGCTTGATGGCGTCCGCCTTCGGCTCGCCCGTGCTGCTGGCCCAGCGTCCGACCGGCGGGCCGATTTCCGGCCTGGCCTATGCCACGGCGGCGGGGCTGGGGATTCCTGCCATCATCGCCGAGGACGGAGGCGCCGGGGTGTACTCGGACGAGGTCACGCAGAACATGCTGAGCGGTGCCGAGAACGTCTTGCGCACGCTGGGCGTCTTATCCGGTCCGGTGCGCAACATGCCGCCGCCGCGCCGGTTCGACTCGTTCGTGTGGCAACGGTCCCGCCACGCCGGGTTTTTCAAACCGCGCGTAAAGGTCGGCGACGAGATCGCCGCCGGCACGGTCCTGGGGACCATCGGAGACTTTTTCGGTGGCACCCTGGAGGAGGTGGTCGCAGAGGCGGATGGCCAGGTTCTTTTCCTGGTGATCAGCCCAGCCATTGCCCAGAACGGCCTGATCTGCGGAATCGGGGCGTCCGGGCCAGAGGCCTGACCCGGTACCCGATTGCGGAAGTCAGGACCCGTGCGGGTGCTGTCCCACGCCGTCCGAGCCGTTGTACGCTGGCGGCTGGGAGTAGTAGACCGGCGGCGGCGGCGGGGCGTAGTACACGGGGGGCGGGGCGTAATACACCGGCGGCGGCGCATAGACCGGCGGCGCCACATAGACCGGCGGCAGCCCCAAAAACACGCCGCCGTGCCAACCCCAACCCGGGCCGCCCCAGCAGCAGCCGCCGCGCCAGCCCCAGCCGCCGTGCCAGCCCCAGCCTCCACCCCAGCCCACACCGGCCCGCCACCATGCATGTGCGGGCGTGGGCACGGTCAGCGGCAGCACGAGCGCCGCGGCGACGGCCGCCGAAGCCGCCAGACGTACTGCTCGGCGATTGTATAGGCGGATCATGAGCGATCTCCCGATGTTGGGCCTGGAAGCGGGTTCATCCGGACTGCGCCATTGAGCCCTGCCGGCGCGCAGCCATCCAGGCGCGGATATCGTCAAGCGTGGCGTAGCCTTTCCGGCTCACGTCGATGGCACTGAAGTTGCGGACCACGGCGCGCCAGTTGGCCTGCTGCGCCTGCTGCAGCGTCAGCCGCCCGTCCCCGGTCACGTTAGCCCGCGCAAAGCGCTGGGCCAGATGTGGCTGGCCCTTGGCAGCACCGGGCGGCGCCATCGGGCGGCTCTCCGAATAGGCATACTGACCTGCAGAAGATTCCGGATACTGCCCGGGAGATTCCTGATACTGCGCGGAGGGTCCTGGATACTGCGCGGAGGGTCCCTGATACTGCCCGGGAGGCCCTTGATACTGGTACTGCCCGGGAGCGGGCGCCTCGGCCACTGCCGGTCCTGGTGCGGGCAGGGAGGCGGGATACGGCGCGGCGTATGCGTATCGAGGCGCACAGCAGGGCACGTACGTGCCGGTATACGGATCGTATGCGCAGCCGGCCAGCAAACCTATTCCGGCGACCGCCAGCAAGCCGCGGATCTGGTGGGACATCGGCAGGCGCGCCATCTGAACCGCTCCGTTCCAGCCCGGCCGCACGACTGCGAGCCAGGCGGCACGTATATATGTCCCAAGCCGGCCCACAGCGAGGGTCCGGCTTGTATCCAATCGTCACAAAGCGTGCGGGACTGCCTCCTCTGGGATCAACATGGAATACGCGCGCCGAGGCGCTCGCGAGCGCAGCCCCGGCCGCCCCGTTGCTACCGGCGAAGCCGGGGTGCTATGCGGCCGGACGTTTCACGCGTTCTGCAAAACTCTTGCGGAATTTTTGGACTTTGGGGGCCACCACCGCGCGGCAGTAGCCGCTCCATGGATTGCGGGCGAAATAGTTCTGGTGCTCGGCTTCGGCGGGATGGAATTTCTTGAGCGCAACAATCTCGGTGACCGGCTTGCCCGGCCAGATGCCCTCCTCCTCGATCTCCGCCAGCACCCGCAACGCCGACTCGCGCTGGGCGTCGTCATGGGTGAAAATGACGCTGCGGTATTGCGGGCCGACGTCGTTACCTTGCCGGTCTTTCGTGGTTGGATCGTGGATGGTGAAGAATACCCGCAGCAAATCCTCGGTACGACACCTCGCTCGGGTCGAACGTCACCTGGACCACCTCGGCATGCCCCGTATCGCCGCCGCAGACCTGCCTATAGCTCGGGTTATCCACATGCCCGCCCGCGTAGCCGGAGACCACGCGGGTAACACCGCGCAGGTCGAGATACACCGCTTCGAGGCACCAGAAGCAGCCGCCGCCGAAAGTTGCGATCTGTGTTTCCATGAAGCCCTCCAAACCCGGCAGATTGGCATTTTGAAGGACGTTGTCATGGGGTGATCGTGAACCCGCCGCCTGCCGTGGTGCTGGCCGGCGGCCGTGGCCTGCGCCTGGGCGGCGGCGACAAGCCGCTGCGCCTGCTGCACGGGCGGCCGTTGCTCGACCATGTGCTCGATCGGCTGCGGCCGCAGGCGGGGGTGATCGCGATCAACGCCAACGGCGACCCGGCGCGTTTTTCCGCGTGGGGCCTGCCGGTGATTGCCGACTCGATCGCGGGCCAGCCCGGTCCTCTGGCCGGCGTGCTCGCCGCCATGATCTGGGCGCGCAGCGCCGACCCGCTGGCGCAAGCCGTGCTGACCGTGCCCGGCGACACTCCGTTCCTGCCGCCCGACCTGGTGGAACGGCTGGTCGCGGCCGCGGCCGGGCGGATCGCCCAGGCCCGTTCGGCCGGGCGCACCCACCCGGTCGTGGCGCTCTGGCCGCTCGCGCTGGAAGCAGCACTTGCCGCGGCGCTGGCACGCGGCGAGCATCGGGTCGGTTTCTGGTCGGCGGAGCAGGGTGCCGTCCCGGTTCCGTTCGCCACCGATGACGGCGACCCGTTCCTGAATGTCAACACGCCGGACGACCTGGAGGCAGCCGGCCGGCGCGCGGACTGGCGGCGGGAAGGGGAGGACCCGCATAGGCGCGAACTTAAGGGCCCGCCCCCCGCAAAACCAAGCTAGCTGGCCGTGAATTTGCTCTACTCGACGGTGTCGGCGGAGGATCGGCAATCGACCCAAGTCGGTCATAAATTGACTGCGCGGGCATGCCAGAAAGCAGACGCTTAGCCCGGTGCGAAATTCAACAGCTTTGCTACAGCTCACCTTTGTCCAAAGCACCTCGCGCCGCTCTCTTGATGAGTTCGTCTACAACGTAGCGGACCCGCGGAACCAAGTGACGGGCTTGGGGCCATAGCAGATTGACCGGCACCATCACTTGCGCATGTGCATCCAGGACCGAAACCAAGGTTCCTGCCTCGAGATAGCGGCTCACCAAGCAGATCGGCATCTGGCATAACCCAAATCCTGCCAGAGCGAGGCTGATGATCGCGTCGCCATCGCCCGCCTCGTGCGTGGCCGGCGGTGTTATGCGCCCCGAGAAACCGTCGACGACGCGCCAGTAGAAGGGCCTGTCGCGCCTGATGTTGACGATGCAGCGGTGCTGATCCAGTTCGTCGAGGCTCTGTGGCATACCATGTGCGGCAAGGTAGGCGGGCGAAGCGCAGATGCAGAGCCGCTGCTCGGTCAGCTTGCGCATAACGAGGCCAGCCTGATCGGCGGGTTCGCCAAAGCGCAACACAAGATCGACCGCCTCGGAAATAGGATCGATGACCCGGTCGCCGAAACTCAAGGCGAGCCGCAGTGCAGGATGCGGCCGCGCGATGTCGAGCAGCACGGGGAGCAGGATGCGCCGCCCAAACGCGGCCGGCATGTCGATGCGCAGGCGACCTGTGGGCGCGGCCCCCGTCGAGGCGAGTGCTCCTTCCGCGTGGGCGATCTCGTCCAATGCTTGCGAGCATGCCCGATAGAAGGCCTCGCCATCGACAGTTAGGCTCAGCTTGCGCGTCGTCCTGTAGAACAACAGCGTATTCAGGCGGTGCTCTAGCCGGGCGACGCTTTTACCGACTGCGGACTTGCTGACGCCGAGCCGTTCGGCCGCACCTGTGAAGCTGCGGCTACGCACAACTGTTACGAACACCTCGATGCCGTCGAGTGTATCTGCCATGCTGATTGGAGCGCCAAACGCTACTTAGTTCCGACTGAAGCCAGGATAGTAGCGCATTGTTCTCTGGTCTATGTGCCTCTGCAATTCGAGCCAGAGAGGAACCAGAGATGAAGTTCGCACGCGAAAACCGCGTCATGTGGCTGTCCCAGGTTCGCAGCGTCCCGTTCCGGCAACGGGTGGAGCTAACCAGCAGGGCAGGCTTCGGGTGGCTCAGCACATCGCCGGTCGACTACGAGCAGACCGTTGCTTCGGGCCTGAGCGCTGCCGATCAGCGCCAGATCGCCGCCGACAATGGCGTCAAGCTGAGTTACCTCGATCCGCTGACAAGCTGGGTGCCGGATTGGCGGCCGGTCCACGAGGATCCGGATATTCTACCCTACCTGGATCGTGCGCCCGACGATTTCCTGCGCGTCGCGGAAGCGCTGCAGGTCGACAAGATTCACCTGATCGGCACCTTTCCGAAAGGCCGCTACAGCATTGACGAACTGAGCGGGCACTTTGGGGCGATGTGCGACCGCGCCGCGGAAGCCGGCCTCAAATGCACCATCGAGGCGATGCCCCTTTGGGGCTTTCAGACCTTTGAAGAAGCTTGGCACGTCGTGAAAGGGGCTGATCGTCCAAACAGCGGCATCATCTTCGACACTTGGCACTACGTGCGCGGCGGCCGGAATGACGCCCTCCTTGCTGAGATGCCGCCGAGCGTCATCGATACGGTGCAGATCGCCGACGGCCCGCTTGTGTGCCCGCCCGGCCGGACCATGGCGCGCGACTGCCTGTTCCATCGCGTGCCGGTCGGTGAAGGCGAAATCCCCAATCGGGAGATCCTTGCCCTGCTCGCCAAGCACGGTCTCATCCCGACCGTGGGACCGGAAATCTTCTCAAGCGCCCTTGATGCCCTGTCGGGCGAGGAGATCATGGCGCGCGTTCTTCCAGGCTTTGAAGCGATTGTTGCAGAACTCGAGAGTTATGCACAAACCGCCTATGGGGAGGACCCGTTTTCTCCTTGACAGTCCCACTAACATCGGCGTATGCTCTGCCGGTGCCGCACATCTTCCCAAACACCCTGGCCGGACGGTTCGCCCGGATCGTCTGGCACCTGCACGGGTGGGCCGGGCTCCGCCTGACGCAAAACCCGGCACTGCGGCCGGTGCTGCTGCTGGCCCAGACCCGGCTGCAGCGGATGGCGTTCCGGTTCTCGGCCCTGGTGGAGAAATTCACCGCCGGCACTCTCAAACCGCCCCGCCCGCCCCGGCCTCGCCCCGCTCCCCCTCTCCCCGATCCGGCACTTCTCCCCGACCCGGCGCACGCCCCGCCGCCGAAGCCGCCCCGGGTGCGGGAGCGCCTGCCGCGCCAGTTGGCCTGGCTGGTGGGGATGCTGGGGTGGGAAGCGGCCTATGGCAGCGAGTTGCAGTATCTGCTGAAGCTTCCCGAGATGCATGCGCTGATCCGGGCGGCGCCGCAGGTGGGCCGGCTGCTCCGGCCGCTGTGCTGGATGCTGGGAGTAGTCCCCGACCCGGCCATCCTGCCCCCGCCGCCGAAACGGACCCGCCGGGTCAAGCCGGCCCGAACCTGAACCGGACCCCGCTGCACCGGACCCCGCCGAACCGGCCGAAAAGCCGATGCGAAGGCGTCCGCTCCGCACCGAGGCGCGCACCCGAAAACCGAAGTGGACCTACCCCGGCACGGAGTGGAGGAAGTGGGGCGGTTTCTGGTTCCCCGAGCCGATCCGAAAACCGGCCTGACTGGGCCGCCGGCCCACGCACGTCCATTATGTTGCGAATTTGCAATGAAACGGAGTGCGACATCGGCGCGAAAACCGCCGCCACCGGAACCTGTCCCTCGAATGACCCCGGGCTTATCATATATTAATGCACCTCGGTTCCTTATTGCGCGCGCCCGTTCGGTTGATCGGCAGGCGAATCAACGCTTGACGCCGCTTGGCGCATGGAGTCTCTGCCGCTACGCCACTGACGGCCGATAGGGCGAAACTCAAGGAGCCATGCTTCAGGAATTCGCCATCTGGTACGGCGGGCAAATGGCGGCGCTGGTTCCCAGCCTGACCGCACGCGATAACGTCGTGCCCAACGGACTGCTGGTGATCGCCGAGCTTGATCCGTCGCAGGTGCCGGCCGCCCGCTTCGTGGTGCGGCGGCGCGGCCGCGAGGTGCCGCTCGGGCGCTTCGTGCTGGACCCGCCGGGGCTGGCGGCAGCCCGTGCCGCCCTGAACGGCCGGCGCTTGGCCCCCGCCTTCGTCCGCGTGCCGGCCGGTGCCTTGCTGGAGCGCAGCGTCACCCTGCCGCTGGCGGCCGAATCCTCGCTGGAGCGCGTGGTCAACTACGAACTGGACCGCTACACGCCGTTTTCGGCAGACGAAGTGTTCTGGTCGGCCCAGGTGCAACGGCGCGACCGCGCCCAGGGCCGGCTGCATGCCACCGTGACTCTGGTGCCCAAAACCGCGCTGGCGCCGCTGCTTGAGGCGCTGGGCTCGCTGGGTGTGGCGCCGGTGGTGCTCGAAGGACGTGTGGGGGCCGGTGCCGACCGCCGAGTGCGGCTGGCGCACACCGACGGACGCGCGGCGCGGCGCGGCAAGCGGCTGGTCATGGGCGCCGCGGTCGCGTGTGCGGTGCTGCTGCTGGTTGCGGCGGGCCTGCCGTTCTTCCGTCAGTCGCAGGCGGCATCCGCGGTCGAGGCGCGCATCGCGGCCCTGGAGCCGGGGCGCCACGAGGCCGAGGATTTGCGCCAGACCCTGGTGGCGCGGGCGGCCGGCAGCGACGCCATCGCCGCGGAACAGGCTGCCCTCGGCGACACCCTGCAGACCATCGCCGCACTGACGCAAATCCTGCCGGACGATACCTTCCTTACCGCGCTGGTGCTGCAAAAACGGCAGGTGACGATCGAGGGCCAGTCCGCCAATGCGGCGCGGCTGATCGGCTCCCTGTCGGCCGACCCGGTGATCCGCAACGCCGCCTTTGCCGCCCCGGTCACCCGCAACGACACCGGCTCCGACCTGTTCAGCATCAAGGCCGAGGTCCGGCCCTGATGGCCGCGCTGGTCGAGCGCTCGCTCCCGGACGGGCCGCGCGGCCGGATAGCCGCGCTGGGGGTCACGCTGCTGGGCGCGGTCCTGGTTTGGCTCGGCCTGGTGCAGCCACTGCTCGATGCCTACGGGACGCGGGCCGACGCGCTGCGGCAGCGCACTATTCTGGCCGACCGGATGACCGACCTGGTGAGCACGCTGCCCGCGCTGCGCAAGCAGGCCGCGGCCCTGGCCAAGGCCGGCCCGCCCGCCAACACCACCATTGGCGGCGCCACCGACGCCATTGCCACCGCGTCGCTGCAAGGTCTCCTGGAAAGCATGGCCGGCACCGCCGGTGTTCATGTCACCAGCGCGGAGGCACTGCCCGCGGACCAGCAGGGCGATTATCGCCGGGTGGCGCTGCGCGTCAGCGTCGATGCGACCTGGCCCACGCTGGTCGCGCTGCTGCAGGCGATCGCGCGGGCGACTCCGCGCATGTTCGTCGATGAGCTGCAACTCCATGCCCAGCCCACCTCGGACAAGACCCGCGAACTGCCGCTCGATATTTCCTTCACGGTGTTGGCGTTCCGTGCTCCCGCCGCTGCCGCCCCCGCTCCTGCCGCCACCGCCATCTACCGCTGCCGCTCCCACCGCAGCCTGCGGCGCCGGAACAAGATGCTGCCCCTGCCGACACCGAGCCGGCCAAGCCGGACGAGGACCAGCCTTGATGCGGCCGGCCTTGATTCTGCTGGGCGGGTTGGCCACGGCGCTGGCCGCGGTGATCGCGGCCGAGTTCGCGGCTCCTTCCGGAGTCGATGACGCCTCCGCCGAGACGACCGGAATCCGGCCGGCCATCCGGCTCCCTGCCCTCGATCCGGCGCGAGACGCTTCACCCTCGGAGGACCGGACGGACGCCTGGGTCGCCGACCATTTTGGCGCGGCCACTGTTCACCCGCGACCGCCGCCCCGTAGGCGAACACGCCACCGCGTCGGCCTCGGGGGGACCAGCACTGCCGCGCTTGACCGGCATTGCGGTCAGCCCGTTCGGCCGCAGCGCCATTTTTGCCGCCGACACCGGCAAACCGCTGGTGGTGAGCGAAGGCGGCAGCGTCGCCGGATTCACCGTGCGTCGCCATTCATCCGGGCGCCGTGGACGTCCAGGGTCCCGCGGGGTCGCGCACGCTGGCCCCCGCTTTCGACCCGAACCCGCCCAAGCCCGAACCCGCAGCTCCGGCGGCAGACACAGACTCGCAGGTGCCTGGGGTGCCGCAGCAGGGCTTCCCTCAGCCCGGCGTGCGCGGCCTGCCGCAGGCTTGCCGCAGTTCCGCATCCCGGGCCAGCCGATGCTGCCGCCCGGCCTGCGTCCGCGCGTGGGCAACGGGGCGGCACTGCAGCCTGGACTGTTCGAGCGCCCGGCCGTGGCTACGCAGGCCCAGCAGGGACAAGCGCCGGGACAGACGGCGCCGTGACCGGCCGGGCATGACAGGGGCGACGTGAAGGGTGCGCGTTGACGGGCGCGAATCGGCTATGGTGCATCCCATGCGCCTGATCCTGCTGCTGGCAATCGCGCTGAGCGTCGCCTGCTGCGCCCGGGTTCGACCGCCAGCGATCCAGCCGCTGCCCGCACCCCTCGCCCAGCCCGCCGGCAATGTGGGTGCCGCACCGCGGGTCAGCGGCGGAGTCGGTGCCAGCGACACCACCCCGCCGGCGCAGATCGCCTACGGCACGGTTCCGGCCGGCCTCGCGCGCGGCTCGGCCGCCGACACAGGTCCCGCCGACATCTCGCTCGACTTCGCCGACACCGACATCCGCGAGGTGGTGAACCAGATTCTGGGCACGATCCTGCGGGTCAGCTACACGATCGACCCGAACGTGCACGGCACCGCCACCTTCCATACCGCGCAGCCGCTGTCGCGCGCGCGGCTGATTCCGGTATTGCAGGCGCTGCTCGGCCAGAGCGGGGCCACCCTGATCCAGAACGGGTCTCTGTACCGGGTCGTGCCCGCGGCCGAGGCGGCCACCGCGGGTGCGGCAGGCAGCGACGCCGCCTCCGGCAGCACCATCATCCCGCTGCGCTATGCTGCCGCGGACGCACTGGCCAAAGTGTTGCAGCCGTTCGTCTCTCCAGGTGCGAAGCTGGCCGCCGATCCCGGCGGCAACGCCATCGTGGTGGCCGGCGAGCCCAATGCCAGGGCCGCGCTGGCCGGGTTGGTGGAGGGGTTCGACGTGAACCAGCTCGCCGGCCAGTCCTACGCCATGCTCCCGGTCACCTCGGGCGACGCCAAGGATTTTGCCACGGCGCTGCAGGATGCCATGCGCGGCGGCAGTAACGGGCCGCTGGCGGGGCTGGTGCGGGTGGTGCCGCTGGAGCGGCTGAACGCAGTGCTGGTCGCCGCCGAGCAGCCCCGCTACATCGACCAGGTTCGTCGCGTCTACGATCTGGTCCAGCGGCAGCGCCGGTTCACGGTACGCAGCTGGCACGTCTATTATCTGCAGAATAGTCACGCCAGCGATGCGGCTTACGTGCTGCAGCAGGCCTTCACGCCGCACAACGTAACTGCGCAGCCGAGCGGTGCCGGTCAGACCGCACCGGGCGGGGGTGCCCGCCAGACCGGAACCGGTGGCGGTTTCGGCGGTGGCGGTTTGGGCGGTGGTGGTCTGGGCGGCGGCGGCCTGGGCGGCGGCGGTCTGGGCGGTGGCGGCCTGGGCGGCGGCGGCTTGGGTGGCGGCGGACTTGGCGGCGGCGGACTCGGCGGCGGCGGTTTGGGCGGCGGCGGGCTCGGCGGGGCTATGGGCGGGCAGGGCGGTGGCCTCGGCGGCAACGGGCTCGGCGCGTCTGGGGCGGGAGGCGGCGCGGCCGGCGGGCAGCAGGCGGCGGCCCCAGCCGGCGGGGGCGGCAACCCGCTGCTGGGCGGGCTCGATACCAGCGGCGGAGGAGGCGAGGGTGAGGCGCAGACCGACACCATGCGCATCATTCCCAACGTGCAGAACAACGCGCTGCTGATCTACGCCACGCCGCAGGAGGAAGACACGGTCGAGGCGATGCTGCACAAGATCGACATTCTGCCGCTGCAGGTTCGCATCGACGCCACCATTGCCGAAGTGACGCTGAACGATGCGCTGCAATACGGCACTCAGTTCTTCTTCAAGGAAGGCGACATCAACCAGACGCTCAGCACCGGAACGGCGGCGGGCACCGTCAGTAGCGTGCTGAACACCAGCGCGATCAACGCCTCCTTCCCGGGTTTCATCCTGGGCGCCACTGCGCACAACGCCGCGGCCGCCATTTCGGCTTTGCAGAGCGTCACCACCGTCAACGTGCTGTCCTCGCCGGAACTGCTGGTGCTGGACAATCAGGCCGCACACCTGCAGGTGGGTGCCGACGTTCCCTATCTGTCGTCCAGTTCGCAGAGCACGATCGCCAACTCGGCCATCGTCAACCAGGTTCAGTATCAGCCGACCGGCGTGATTCTGGATGTAACGCCGCGGGTGAACAGCGGCGGCCTGGTGACGCTCGACATCTCGCAGGAGGTCAGCTCGGTGGCCACCGGCACGACTACCACCGGGCTGAACTCGCCCACGTTCAACGAGCGTGACGTGGTCAGCCGCGTGGTGGTGCAGGATGGACAGACCATCGGACTGGCGGGACTGATTTCGGAGAACATTACCAAAGGCAACTCCGGCCTGCCATGGCTGAAGGACATACCTTTGCTGGGCTTGCTCGCCGGCTCGCAGAACAACAGCCGCGTGCGCACCGAACTGCTGGTGCTGATCACGCCGCACGTGGTGCACGACCAGCGCGACGCGGAGGCGCTGACCGAGGATTTGCGCGAGCAGATGCCCAACGCCGCCGTGCTGCCCGGCCAGGTCAGCGCCGTGCCGCTCTCTGGATCTCCCGACCCGGGTGAGCGCTTGCGCGAACGGCTCGGGCTGCAGCGGTGAACCGCCCTGCTGGCCGCGCGCGGCAGCGCGGCTTTGCGTTGCTGATCGTGCTCTGGGCCATGGCGCTGATCGCGCTGATCGGAACGCAAGTCACCGCCGCCGGGCACGGCGAGGCGCGGCTGTCGGAAAATTTGCGCGCCAGCGCGGTGGCCGAGGCGGCGGCCGACGCCGCGATCGAGGAGGCGGCCATGCACCTGCTGGACGCGTCGGCGGCGCACTGGGTGGCCGACGGTCGCGTGTACACGGTGCGGCTGCCGCAGGCGGCGGTGCTGGTGACGGTCGAAAACGAGGGTCGCAAGCTGCCGCTGAACACCGCGCCGACCGCGCTGATCGCGGCCCTGCTGCGTGCCGTCGGCGCGGACCCGCGGGCGGCGCTGGTGCTGGCCGACCAGATCGGCGACTGGCGCAGTCCCGCCAATTTCCCGCTGAAACTTGGCGCCAAGGCGCCACAGTACCGCGCCGCCGGGCGAGTTTGGGGGCCCGCCAATCAGCCGTTCCGCAGCGTCTCCGAGTTGCGCATGATCCTGTCGATGCCGCCGGACCTGTATGCGCGGCTGGCTCCGCACGTGTCTGCCTATACCCAATCGTCGCCGCAGTTCGCCCAGGCTGATCCCGTGGTGCTGCGCGCGCTAAAGGAAGTTGCCGCCAACGGACTGCAACCACTGTCGTTCGACGAGCCGGCGGTGTTCCGGATTACCGCGGCGGCCACGAGCAGCGAGGGCGGTCGTTTCACCCGCCGTGCCGTCATCCGCGTGGAGGTGCCCGGAGATGCGGCTCCCGATGCTCGCCCGTTCGACGTGCTGGGCTGGTTCGCGGGCGAGGACGACGACGCGGCCGGATAGCGGCGGATGCGTTACGGTTGCGATGCTGTGATTGCCGCGGCTTGATCGAACCGCAACCAGGCTTGCCGCGATCACTCGGGGAGGACGTGCGGGTTGTGCAGTTCTGCGACGCTCTCAGTCAGATCCCGAGGCGCTGCCGTGGCCGGCAAAGCGCCATGGTGGCGGATGGGGGTGGCCGCGGCTGTGGTCACGCCTGCACCGAACCGTGCATCGAGATTGGCTCGGTCCTCGGCCATTTGCTTCACCTGCGCGGCGAACGCCGGGGTGTATTTGCTATAATCCACGGCTGGGGCCGGAGGGCGGCGGCCCGCTAAGCTGCTGCTGCTGTCGTGGAACTGCGAGGCCAGCGGCCACACCGCCATGACCCGGCTCTCGTAATCCTCTCCGATTCCCGGCGTTTGCGAGTGATACGCCGCCGTGGCGCGAGGCCAACTGCCGGTCTGACGATAGAGCGCGCCGAGGAAGCGGGCGCCATAGGTCGCGTTCGCGATAGGATCGAAAGCCTCGTCGATCGATGCGAAAGCGTTGGGGTGATGCATCAGGTTGATTTGCATGCAGCCGACGTCGATGGAGCGGACACCCAGTCCCTGCAGTTCCGCCACCGCCGCGACCGCATCGGCTTTCGTCCCATAGAAATGATCGACGCCCTTGGCATTGATGGTCCACGGCCATGGCGCCGTACGTCCCGTCGCCGGGTCGGGCCGGCCGCTCTCGACCAGCGCGATCGCATCCAGCAGCCTTGCGGGAAGTCGATCTTGCCGCTCCGCGGCACTGATGGCCGGGGCGCACGATGCCAGTGCCCCGGGCCTCAGCACGGCCGGCGACTGCCCGAAGGCCGCGTGGCTGCAGAACACCCCAAGGCAGGCGAACAGGTGACGGCGCATGGCGTCTTTCTTACCCGAAATCGGCCCAGCGTGAAACTATCGTTATTGTATGCGGGTCGCGCAGCCGGCCGTCTGCCGCCGGCCGAGCAAAACTATCGATTTAGGGATCAATGCCCATTGCCAGCGAGCGGCACGAGGCCGACTCTATTGTGGGCACCGGGGTTTCGCTCGGCGCGGCAGGAGTGCGCATTTGCATCTGACCCGACCGAAGGCGATGCGGGCGCCATGATGGACGCCAGCCCCGGCGTCGAAGCGCCCGCCGTGTTGGCGGCGCGTATTGCCCGCCACCGCGCCACCAGCATTCCGAAGCATAAGGGCCTGCTCGCCCGGCTCGGCCCGGGACTGATCACCGGTGCCTCCGACGACGATCCGAGCGGGATTGCCACCTACTCGCAAGCGGGCGCGCAGTTCGGCTACGCGATGTGCTGGGTGATGCTGTTCTGTTTCCCGCTCATGGCGGCGATCCAGGAGATCAGCGCGCGCATCGGCCGGGTCACCGGCCATGGCATCGCCGGCAACATCCGCGCGCATTACCCGTCCTGGCTGCTATACGCCATCGTCGGGCTGTTACTCATCGCCAACATCATCAATCTCGGCGCCGATCTCGGCGCCATGGCGGCCGCGCTGGGTCTGCTGATCGGTGGCCCGGCCGGGCTCTATGTCTTGGGATTTGCCGTCTTCTGTGTGTGGCTCGAAGTGTTCTCCAGCTACGAGCGCTACGTCGCCATCCTGAAATGGACCAGCTTCGTGCTGCTCGCTTACGTAGCGGTCGCTCTGGTCGTGCACGTGCCCTGGGGGCAGGTGGTTTATCGCACTTTCGTGCCGAATTTCTCGCTCGGCACGGATTACGTAGTCACTGTGGTCGCGGTGCTCGGCACCACCATCACGCCCTACTGCTTTTTCTGGCAGTCCTCGCAGGAGGCCGAGGACGAGCGCATCGACCCGGCGGCGCACCCTCTACTCACGGCGCCCGACGAGGCGCCGACGCAGATCGGGCGAATGCGCTTCGATACCTATGTCGGCATGGGCTACTCGAACGTGATCAGCTGGTTCATCATCGTCGGCACCGCCGCGACCTTGAACGCGCACGGCATTACCAACATACAGACGTCCGCCCAGGCTGCCGAGGCGTTGCGGCCGATAGCGGGCGTGTTCACCTTCGCCCTGTTCTCCGCCGGCATCATCGGCATCGGCCTGCTCGCGGTGCCCGTGCTCGCGGGCTCTGGCGCCTACGCGCTCGGGGAGGCCCTGGGCTGGACCACCGGCCTCGACCGCAAGCCGCTGGACGCCAGGGCGTTCTACGGTACCATCGCAGTCTCCACCTTGATCGGCATCGGGATCAACTTCATCGGCCTCGATCCGATCAAGGCGTTGTTCTGGTCGGCGGTGATCAACGGCGTGGTGGCGGTGCCGCTGATGGCGGTAATCATGCTGCTGGCGATGCGCCGCGACGTGATGGGCCGCTTCGTGCTGCCGCGCGCTCTGTGGGCCATAGGGTGGTTGTGTACCGGGGTGATGGCGGTCGCGGTGGCGATCATGTTCGCGACCTGGTGAAACCAGCAGGCCGGGACTTAATGGTTCTCATGTAGGTACATATAGGCACTGCCGCCTGATGTACCGAACGAGACCGAGAGGCGGCCATTGCTCAAATCGGCTTGGCTATAGCCGACCAGAGTGAGCGATGCAGTCGGCCTTCCGTATGCAGTGGCGTGCATGGTCAACCCCGTATAGCCGCTGGCGCCTTGGCCATCGGCCCAAGCCACCGTGAAATCACTGGGGGAAATCCCCCAAATCGTCGCGGCATCGCCCAGATGAAAGTCGTTCACCGTACTCCAGATATCGGACGCGGCACCCCGCGCATCAACAAAGAAGTTGTCGGTTCCGCTGCCGCCGCTAAGGAAGTTGGAACCCGTGCCTCCGTCCAGGACATTGTTGCCGTAGCTCACCGCGATCGCGTCCGTTCCGGAGCCGCTGTGAATGAACCAGTCGGCAGTCGAGGCGCTGATGTTCAGGTTGTCGCTCGTGAGGTTCACATACTGGTCTTCCAAGCCGACCACCGGGCCTCTGTAAGGCTCTGCATAGGGCACCACGGCTTGCCCGGTTGAGGTGTCGACGGCTCCCAGGCCGGGGATCAGAATGGCTTGCGACGACAGCGAATACGTTATGGCAGTGTTCGGAAACACGATATCCAGCGGAAGTACCGCGAGATCGCTGCTTGCGGCGGCATACTGCCCCTGATCAAGCAACGGATCGACAACGCTCGCGGGCTCGGTGCTCAGTAGATAGCTGTCGGCACTGGTTCCGACCGTCGCAGTGCTGTAGCCGAGGATATAGTCGGTGAACTGGGTCGCGGGGTGAACGAAGTCGGAGACCGAGAATGTCAGGGTATTGTTGGTGTCGTCGATCCCGACGACCGTCAATTCGTCGGTCGGCGTGACGCCCTGTGCAAACCCGCTTGTCGTGAGCACGGACACCGCGGACGGAGCCGCGTCGGCGCCCGCTCCACTGCTGCCTGTGGCGTTCTGCACCGCTACCTGGGGGAATGAAAACCACGGGAACGTCTCGCTAAGCAAGCTATCGATGTGACCGGCTATGACACTCATGCAGCCTCCCGGGAATCGTCGGGCGAACCCGGTAACGCCTGCCCCCGGATGCGCGCGAATCCCAAGCAAGGATAGCCACGCAGTTTGGATCACGCAATTGTCGGAACGCTTTCGGTGGGCTGGAGAGCCTACCGATTTGGAGGAAAATCCCTGCCTTCCTCGCCGCTACTCCATGAACCAGCCGTGGCTCACGACCAGCGACTGCCCGGTCAGCGCATTGCTTCCTGACGCGGCGAAGAACATGACGGCCGCCGCCACGTCCTCGATGCTGGTGAACTCGCCGTCCACCGTATTTTTCAGCATGACGTTGCGCACCACCTCCTCCTCGCTGATGCCCAAAGCCTTGGCTTGTTCGGGAATCTGCTTCTCTGCCAGCGGCGTGCGGACGAAGCCCGGGCAGACCACATTGGCGCGCACGCCATGCGAGGCGCCCTCCTTGGCCACCACCCTGCACAGTCCCAGCAAGCCGTGCTTGGCGGTGACGTACGGCGCCTTGAGCACCGACGCTTCCTTGGAGTGAACCGAGCCGATGTAGACGATGCTGCCGCTGCCAGCCTCATACATGTGCCGCAGACAGGCACGGGTGGTCAGGAACGCGCCGTCGAGATGGACCGCCAGCATCTTCTTCCACTCTGCGAACGGAAACTCCTCGATCGGATGCACGATCTGGATGCCGGCGTTGCTGACCAGCACGTCCACTCTCCCATAGGCGCTGACGGTGGCGTTCACGCCCTCGTCGACCTGCCTTTCGTCGGTCACGTCCATGGCGAGCCCGAGCGCCGTATGCCCGTGGGAAGAAAGCTCGGCGGCGGTGGCTTGCGCGCCGCTCAGCGACAGGTCGGCGATCACCACGGCCGCACCTTCCCGTGCAAATTTCTGCGCGATGCCCTTGCCGATGCCGCTCGCGGCCCCGGTGACGATCGCGACCTTGCCCTGCAACTGTCCCATGTGTCGTTCCATTGCCCGCGGGTGAATATGGCGGCTCCCAGGCCCACGGGGAGCCGCACTCGGACACCGACGGGCAGCCCGCCCGAGCTGTGACCTGAGCGCAACACTGCGTAACGCGAATACACACTTGTGAACCAAAAGACATTTGCATCGCGAGTGAGATCGTCTATATTGCGTTGCAGCACGGCGGTTCGCCGCCCTGCTTTCTTGGACGTTTCCTCCCTAAACTTGGCGGTGCCGCGAGGCGCCGCCTTTTTCTTGAGCGGCGCGCCGGCCGGGGCTCGACGGCGCGGCCAGATGGTCTTGCAGGGTCCGCAGGTCCGCCCATGCGACGGAGGCCGCGCCTGCCTCGATGGCGCGGTAGGCTCGGACGATCTCTCGGCCTGCCGGTGTCAGTTCAGCACTGCCCCCGCCGGTGCCTCCGACGCGGGCCACGGTCAGCGGCTCCGCAAAAGTCTCGTTTAGGCTGACGATGAGCATCCAGGCACGCCGGTAAGACATGCCCATGACGCGGCTGGCCGCGGAAATTGATCCGTGCTCGCCGATCAGCTCGAGCAGGCGGATCTTGCCCGGCCCAAGCTGGCGATGATTGTCGAAGTCGATCCGCAGGGTCAGTCGGGTCACGTCTGCGAGCATACCAGATCCGGCCGGATGGGAGCGCCCATCAGACGGGAGCCCTGTCCGTTCGCAACGTCCAGACCTGTATTGCCGAGGGATGGATGGCGACGCGGCACGTCCCTGGCCCGGTCGGATCACCCGGTTCGAGCAGGGCGCGAAGCGTGCAGCCGCCGAGCCGCAGGATGGCCTCGCGCCGGCCTGCTCCTGACCAAGCCATCTCGACGATGGCGCCCGGATGGCGGCCGCCGGGACCAATCCGGATGTTGGCTGGCTGTACCGACCAACCGACCCCGGTCTTCGGCGGCAAGGCTGGTCCCTCGACATCGAGCTCTATCCCATTGCCGATGTCGATACGGCCTTCCGCCACGGCGTAGCCGCAAGAGATGTTTTCGGCGCCCAAGAGACGCGCGACTGTTTCGCTCTCCGGTCGCACGAACACGGAATCCACCGGCCCGGCCTGCAGCACGTGGCCGTCGTTCAGAACCAGGATTTCGTCCGCCAGCAAGAAAACTTCTTCCGGATCGTGGGTCACCAGAATGGTCGTTGCCTCGATCTCGTCCTGCAACTCCCGCAACTCCCGCCGCAGCTGGGCGCGCAGCGGAGCGTCAAGCATCGAGAACGGCTCGTCGAGCAACAGCAGCGTGGCTGGCCGGCACAGCGCGCGTGCCAGCGCGACCCGCTGCTGCTGTCCCATGGACAGAGCCGCCGGCAGCCGGTGTTCCAGGCCCGACAGGCCCAGTCGCTCGATCCAGTACCGCGCCCGTTCGGGCGTGCAGCCCATGGCGAATTCCAGCTGCCGAGCGACCGTCAGATGCGGGAATAGCCCAAAATTCTGTGGCACATAGGCGATATCCCGCTGGTCGGGCGTGCGGTCGGAAAGGTCGCGTCCGGCGATCGTGATCGCACCGTCGGATGCGCGGTCGAGCCCCGCGATCGAGCGCAATGTCAGCGATTTTCCCGAACCCGAGGCGCCCAGAATGGCGAGGCGTCGCGCTGTGGTGCGCCATGCGACGTCCAGCTTGAACCCGTCGAGTTGTCGGCGAAAGGCGAAGCCGAGAGGCTTTGAGGGCTTGGTCGATCGCCGGGGGATCACCACTGAAATAGCGATCGCGCCGGGTCCGTTCACGAGCGGCGAAGATCGTCGCCGGCCCGCTCGCGGTGCGGCCAGCACGGCGGCAATCGCCATGACCCCGACCGCTGCCAGCAGCGTCGGCAGCAGCACGGGCAGCATCGCCGGCAGGCCCTGGCTGCCGAACGCGACATAAGTATAAACGGGCAGCGAATATGGGTGATAGGCCACCATCACCGTCGCCCCGAACTCGCCAAAAGCGCGCAGCCAGGTCAGCAGCATGCCGGCGAGAATCGTGCGCCAGACCAGCGGCAAGCTGACCCGCACGAAAATGCTTTTCGGATTATGGCCGAGCGTCGCCGCCACGTCCTCCAAGACCGGATCCAATTCGGCGAACGCGGAACGCGCGGCGATGATCAGGAACGGTGCGGCCACGAACGCTTCGGCCAAAACGATGCCGATCAATGAATCGGTCAGCGCGCCTCCGGTCAGCCGTCCCAGCGGACTCGCGTAGCCCAGCAGGAACAGCAGCAGCACCCCGCTCGCCAGCGGCGGCATGGCGAGCGGCAGTTGCACCGCAAACCCGAGCAGCGCCATGCGGCGCCCTTGCTGCCGCGCCAGCAAATAGCCGAGCGGAATCCCGCCGAGTGTCACAAGCACGGTCGCCAGCGTCGCACTGACCAGCGAGACGGCGCCGGCCCGGGAAAGACTTTGCCAATCGACCGAGCCCCAGTCGGCCAGCTTCCATTGCGCCAAACCCAGCGACGAACGGGGCGATCAGGTAGATCGCGAGCAGCCCGGCAAGCCACGGCAGCGGTGCCGGCGACGGTCGCCTCACTGTACGGAGTTGAGCGCCGACCGGACCGAGTCCGGAACCTTTCCCGTGTCGCCGCTGACCGAAGGCGACACCGGATCAAGTCCATGCTGGCGCATGAGGTCGCGTCCCCGTGATCCGAGCAGAAACGCGATGAAACGCTCTGCACCGGCCGGATTCGGCGCGTCCCGCAAAACCGTGACGGTGTAATGCGCGCTGAGCGAAATGTCCGGGGCCAGCGTGATCGCCGGGATTTTCAGATCGGCGGTTTCGGTCGAGTAGAAGAACCCGACGTCAAGCTGCCCGGATTGCAGCCGACCAACCAGATTCTCCTCGGGCAATACCTGGGCCGGGTTGTCCGGCGCGCCCAGCACTTTCTCCGGCAGGCCTGGCAACTTGTAGATTTCCGCGACCTTGTCGAGCAGGTCGATGGTCAGCTTGCCTTTCGGGTCGAGTTTCGGATCGGTCCGGCCGATGCGGATTTTCGGGTCCTGCAGCACCTCGTACCAGGGTTTTGTTTTCAGGTCCGGTGCAAAACTGCTGGAGGAATTGTAGCCGATCACTAGCGGAGATTCCGCGAATGTCACATACCAGCTGACAAAGTCCCCGTTGACCGCTCCGGAAAGACTGTCGTTCACGCGGGGATTGGCGCTGATGAAAACATCGCCCCGGCGGAGTTGTCCCTTGATCTGGTTGGCGAGCCCGTTGGACCCGCCCGCATATCCTTGAAACTGCGTGCCGGGAAACTGCGTGCCGGAAGTTTGATCGAACGCCGGTCCGATCCCGTGCTCCATCAGGTTCACCAGGGAACCAGCGTACAGCACATTGACCGTGCCGCCGCCCTCGCTTTGGGCCGATACCGGGGCGAGCATGAGCGGCAGCACCCCAGCCAGCAAAATCGTACGCCTATGCATCGAATGCTCCTTCGGCGCGCGCCGGCCTGGATCCAGCGCTATGTACGGCCGTATATGGCGGCTACCATAGCGGCGCCCGAGGGGCAATTCGCAACCCCGGTTACGGGAGCGAAGGCAGGTATCAGATTTCTGCGCGCAGGCCGCCCTGGCTTTCCACGAACGCCGCCACCTCGGCCACGCCTTGTCCGGCGCGAATATTGGCGAATACGAACGGTCGCTCGCGTCGCATTTTTCGGCTGTCCCGGTCCATAACCGCGAGGTCGGCGCCGACCAGCGGCGCGAGGTCGGTCTTGTTGATCACCAACAAATCGCTGCGGGTGATTCCAGGCCCGCCCTTGCGCGGGATCTTGTCTCCGGCAGAAACATCGATCACGTAGATGGTCAGATCTGCCAGTTCCGGGCTGAATGTCGCGGCCAGATTGTCGCCGCCGCTCTCGATCAGAATCACGTCCAAATCCGGGAATTTTTGCCGCAGCTCCGCCACGCCGGCCAGATTGATGCTGGCGTCCTCGCGGATGGCGGTATGCGGGCAGCCGCCGGTTTCGATGCCCAGAATGCGGTCGGGCGAGAGCGAGCCCGCGCGGGTCAAGAACTCCGCATCTTCTTTGGTATAAATGTCGTTGGTGATGGCGGCGACTTCGTAGCGGTCGCGGAACGCCCGGCACAGCGCGTCCATCAGCGCGGTCTTGCCGGTCCCGACCGGGCCGCCCACGCCCACCCGCAGCGGCCCGTTGCGCGAGGTCATGAGCGGAACAGTCTGGTGTGCTGGGTTTCATGACGCATGGCGGAAATATCGGACCGCCAGGCGCAGCTGCCAATGTCCTCCAGCGCTGCGCCGCGCGTTTCCTCGGCAACGGCCAGGATGGTCGGCTCCAGGGCGGCCAGCACGGCGAGGCCCACAGACTGTCCCAGCGGCACCAGCCGCACGGCAGCGGAGATCAGGTTCGTGGCAAACGCCTGCAGCATCGCCGCACAGGCCAGGTCCGGATCGATCTCGTGTTGACCGGCAAGGGTGCCGATGGCGACGGCGAGGGAAGTCTCTCCCTCTCCTTTTGGGAGAGGATTGGGGTGAGAGCCGGCCACGCCGAGGCGGCCCGCACAAAGGCGTCACCCTGACCCACAGTCTCGGCTAGCCGCTCCCGGCCTGTTTGCGCCGCACGCCCGAGTACCGCGACATCCACGCCGACGTGCGCATGCCGGAACAGTATCGCATCGGTTCGCCCGGTGCCATGCCGCAGCACATCCTCCAACCACGCCTGCAGCGTCGCCCCGTCATGCACGCCGCCGTTCTCCACCGCCCACTCCAACCCGTGCGAATAGGCAAACGCACCGGTGGGAAACGCGGGCGACAGCCACGTCAGCAGGCGCAGCAGCGCGGCATTCCTGGACGTGCTGCCTTCTCCTCCGGTCATTGCGCCGTCTCCGCCGATAGCCAGAGGGCCTCGGCAATACTATGAGGAGGCGATGGCTGCAGTCGCATTCGACACGCTGAAGCTGGCACGCCGCCTCGAAGGCGCAGGATTTTCGCGCGAACAAGCCGACGGCACGGCCGCTGCACTTGCCGAAACGCCACCGCCGAGATTGCCACAAAGAGCGACCTCGCCGAGCTAAAGGCCGAACTCAAGGGCGACATTGCCAGCCCGCGATCCGACACCGCAAAATGGATCATCAGCGCGGTGTTCGTGAACATCCTGGCTTCCGTAGGCGTTGTCGCTGCAATCTGGCAGCTCCTACACAAATAACTCAGCACTCATCGGCATGATGATGGTGCCCATGCCCCCCGGCATAAGCGCCGGCTTCCGGATCGAAGGGCGCCTCGACCGCCTCCGCGTGCCCGCCCAACTGCGACACCATCTCCGCAATCACGTGATCGGCGCGGATGCGCAGCCGGTCGCCCGCCACCTGCACAGGCAGATGCCGATTGCCGAGATGCCAGGCAATGCGCACCAGCGTTTCCCGGTCATGCGCACGAATCTCCAGCAATTGTTCCGCCTGCGCCTCCACTGCTACGATCCCGCCGCCGTCCAGCGCCAGACCATCTCCGGCCCGCAACCGTACCGTTTCGGGCAAGTCCAGCAGCACTTTGCGACCGCCTTCGGTGTCCAGCACGATGCGGCGCCGGTGCCGACGATCGAAATCGATCAACACCCGATCCGCCGCCAGGGACGGATCCCAGGTGCCGGCCGGCACCACATGCTCTGCGCGGGTCAAAACAGAAAATACCGCTGCGCCATAGGCAGCACCGTGGCCGGCTCGCAGGTCAGCATCACGCCGTCCGCGCGCACCACATAGGTCTCGGGATCGACCTCGATGACCGGCGTGGCATCGTTATGCACCATGTCTTTCTTGCCGATCGCCCCGCGGGTATTGCGGATAGCGCATAATGGTCGGGAGAGTCCGTAGTGTTGTCCCACCTCCGCCTCCAGCGCCGCCTGTGAAACAAAAGTAATGCAGCTCTTGGTCATGGCGCGGCCGAAACCGGCAAACATCGGCCGGTAATGCACCGGCTGCGGCGTCGGGATGGAGGCGTTCGGGTCGCCCATCGCCGCCACCATGATGCTGCCGCCTTTCAACACCAGATCCGGCTTTACGCCGAAAAAGGCGGGGCTCCACAGCACCAAATCGGCCAGCTTGCCCACCTCCACCGAGCCCACCTCGTGCGCCATGCCCTGCGCCACGGCGGGATTGATCGTGTACTTGGCCACGTAGCGCTTGATCCGCGCATTGTCGCAGCGGGCGGTGTCGCCCGGCAGTGTACCGCGCTGCTGCTTCATCTTGTGCGCGGTCTGCCAGGTGCGGATCAGCACTTCCCCCACCCGCCCCATCGCCTGGCTGTCCGACGAAATCATGCTGAGCGCGCCGAGATCGTGCAGAATGTCTTCGGCGGCGATGGTTTCGCGCCGGATGCGGCTCTCCGCGAACGCCACATCTTCCGGAATTCTTGCGTCCAGGTGATGGCACACCATCAGCATGTCCAGATGCTCGGCCAG
Source organism: uncultured Pseudomonadota bacterium (assembly GCA_963822705.1). Lineage (GTDB taxonomy): Bacteria > Pseudomonadota > Alphaproteobacteria > Acetobacterales > Acetobacteraceae > CAVRQM01. The sequence goes on along the minus strand of CAWGIX010000012.1, from coordinate 357,991 downwards.
CGTGTTGGACGTGTACGGCCGGGTCGGGTTGGTGCTGCTGGGCAGCACGTTAGGTAGGCCGGCCACGCGCAAGATGTCCGGCGCATGCCCGCCGCCGGCGCCCTCGGTGTGGAACGTGTGGATGGTGCGGCCCTTGAAGGCGGCAATCGTGTCCTCCACGAAACCGCTTTCGTTCAGCGTGTCGGTGTGGATCATCACCTGCACGTCAAACCGGTCCGCGACGGACAGGCAGCAGTCGATCGCGGCCGGCGTCGTGCCCCAGTCCTCGTGCAATTTCAGACAACTGGCGCCGGCCCGGATCATCTCTTCCAGGGCGGCCGGGCGAGACGCATTGCCCTTGCCCGCAAACGCCAGGTTCACCGGCAGCCCCTCGGCGGCTTGCAGCATCCGTTGCAGATGCCACGGTCCGGGCGTGCAGGTCGTGGCCGCGGTGCCGGTGGCAGGCCCGGTGCCGCCGCCCACCATGGTGGTAATGCCGGACGCCAGCGCCTCGTCCACCTGCTGCGGGCAGATGAAGTGGATGTGCGCGTCGATGCCGCCGGCGGTCAGGATTTTTCCTTCGCCCGCAATGATTTCGGTGCCCGGGCCGATGACGATGCTGACGTCCGGCTGCACGTCCGGATTGCCGGCTTTTCCGATGCGGGCAATGCGGCCCGCAATGATCGCAACGTCGGCCTTCACGATCCCCCAGTGGTCGATGATCAGCGCATTGGTAATCACCGTGTCGGCCGCGCCTTCGGCTTGGGAAAGCTGCGACTGGCCCATGCCGTCGCGGATCACTTTGCCGCCGCCGAATTTTACCTCTTCGCCGTAGGTGCAGAAATCGCGCTCGACCTCGGCCCACAGATCGGTGTCGGCCAGGCGCACCCGGTCGCCGGTGGTGGGGCCGAACATGTCAGCATAGGCGGAACGGGGCAGGCGGGCCATCTACAAAACGCCGTCCACGGCGCCGCGAAAGCCGATCACGATACGCTTGCCGCGGAACGCCACCAGGGTGATTTCCCGCGTCTGCCCGGGCTCGAACCGCACCGCCGTGCCGGCCGGTATGTCCAGCCGCTTTCCACGCGCCGCCGCGCGGTCGAACAACAGGGCAGGATTGGTTTCGGCAAAATGGTAGTGGCTGCCGACCTGGATCGGCCGGTCGCCGGTGTTGGCGACCTCCAGCACGGTTCTTTCCAGGCCGGCATTCAGCTCGATCTCGCCCGCTGCCGTCTCGATTTCTCCGGGGATCATCGTATCGGCTCGTGTCACGGTCACCAGTTTGGTACCGTCCGGAAAGGTCGCCTCCACCTGCACGTCGGCAATCATCTCGGCCACCCCCTCCATCACCTGGTTGCGGGTCAGGACGTGGCCGCCGGCCTGCATCAGGTCGGCAACGCTGCGACCGTCGCGGGCGCCCTCGACGACAAAATCGGTGATCAACGCCACCGCCTCGGGGAAATTCAGTTTGACGCCACGTTCCAGCCGCCGGCGCGCCACCTGGGCGGCCATGGCGATCAGCAGCTTGTCCTTTTCGCGCGGCGTCAGCAGCACGGCCGAAAAACCTCCCTCAGCAGAGCCAGACGCGAGGCAGGTTCTTGCCCTCGCGCAACGGCCCCAGTATGGCGGTGACCGCCGCCCGAAGCGAGCGCCCGTCGGGGGCGAGGATGCGTGCAACCAGCATGCCACCCCACGCCGACGCGCCTGTTTCCGCGACCGCGACCGAGGCAGCCTGCGCCCGCACCGCGTCCAGTTTTTCCGGCGCAGTCGGCCGCCACGTAGACCAGCGTGGCTACGGCTCTGTGCGGCCCGGCCACCGCCGGTCGGGCCAAAATTTCGGCGATTGGCCCGTGCAGGCGGGTGGCATCGTGCAGCAGCGTGTGCCCGTCACGACGGACGCGGATCAGGTCGGATACGCGCCCGCTGGCGACCACCTCGCCCATGGCGGCGCGGCCGAACACCAATGCTTCGACGCCCAGAAACCGAGCGGTGCTGTGCATGTCCACGTCAAGCTGCCGGTCCATTGCGCAGCCGTCGAACAGGATCGTCTCCTGCGGCAGCCAGCTTATTGCGGCCTCCGCCGCGAGTGTCACGGTGTTGCGGACCTGCGCCGGGGGATCGTCGGAGAGGGCACAATAAAAGCGCTCGGCGGATTGCGTAGCAATGGTGGCGCTGGTGCCCTCGCCGAGGACGATGGAGGTGGCCAGAACATCGCCGCCGGCGACGCCGCCGGAACTGTTCAGCAGCACCGCCTCCATGCCGTTTGGCGACGCGGGGAACCGGGCTTTGAGGCACCCGTCCTGGCGCAAATCGGCCAGCACCGTGCGACCGTCGCGAAAACGAAACGCGATCTCTACGCGACCGCGGGCGCGCTGGTGGAACAATCCAACCACCGGAGGTGTCGCGGGACGCGAATCGCTTTTCCGCGCTAGGCTGGTGCTGGAACCGATCAGGCGAGTCTGACCGCCGGCTCCGCCTGGCTTGTGCCGGCATGCTCCAATGCCGCCAGCGCCATGATGCGCTCTTCGGACGCTTCCTCAAACGAAATCTCGCCCGCCAGCATCCCGGCGCGCATCACCAGGATACGGTCGGAAATGGTCAGCACTTCGGGCAAATCGCTGGAAATCACCAGGATCGCCAACCCGCCCCGTGCAAGCTCCCGCATCAGCCCATAGATTTCCGCCTTGGTGCCGACATCGACGCCGCGGGTCGGTTCGTCGACGATCAGCACCCGTGGATTGGTTGCGAGCCATTTCGCCAGCACCACCTTCTGCTGGTTGCCGCCGCTCAGCAGGCCCACAAGCTGCTCGATGGACGGCGTTTTTATGCGAAAGCGGTCAACATAGTTGTGGACCAGCTTCGACTCAGCGGCCGGCTTGACGAAACCCGCAGCCGAAATGCGGCCGAGCTCCATGGCGGACAGCGAAATATTCTGTCCCACTCCCATGCCCAGCACCAGCCCCATCAGCTTGCGGTCCTCCGGCACCAGTCCGATGCCGAGTCGCATCGCATCAGCCGGCCGGCGGATCCGCACCGTCTGGCCGTCGACCTCGATGGTGCCGTGCTCCGGCGGGGGCGTGCCAAAAATTCCCATGACGGTTTCCGAACGCCCAGCGCCGACCAGCCCCGCCAAGCCCACGATCTCGCCCGCATGCAGGTCGAACGATATGTCGCGATAGCGCTTGCCGTCGCCCAAACCCCGCACCGACAGTTTGATCGGCCGAGCATCGGCCGATGGCGGCACCCGCTGCACGCCAGCCAGGTCGCGGCCGACCATCAGCCGCACCACCTCGTCCTGGTCCGTGTCCGCCAGCCGCAGTGTGCGCACGTGCCGCCCATCGCGCAGCACGGTCACCACGTCGCAGTTGGCAAAAACTTCGCGCATGCGATGGGAGATATACAGGATGGTCACGCCGCGGGCGCGAAGATCGTGGACGACGCGGAACAGCACCAGCGCGTCCGCCTCGGACAGGCTGGAGGTGGGCTCGTCAAGAATCAGCAGCCGCGGCTCGTGTACCAGCGACTTGCAGATCTCGATGAGCTGCTGCTTGGCAATGGGGAGTTCGCCAAGCCGCTGGTCCGGATCGATGTTGACTCCCATGCGGCCGAGGGTCTGCATCGTGCGGGCGCGCTGCGTGGCACGGTCGACCAGCACCCCTGCCGCGCGCGGTTCGACGCCCAGAAACACGTTTTCCGATACCGACAGGTTCGGCATCAGCATGAGTTCCTGGAACACGATGGCGATGCCCTTTTGTGCGGCATCGCGCGTGCCGGTCAGGTGCAGCGGCTCGTTGTCCAGGATCAGCTGCCCGGTGTCCGGCCGCAGCGCGCCGGCGATCACCTGCATCAGCGTCGATTTTCCGGCGCCGTTCTCGCCCATGACCGCGTGAACGGTGCCGGCTTCGATGTCAAAACTGACATCGCTCAGCGCCTTCACGCCGGGAAAACTCTTGGAGATATCCCGTATGGACAGCAGAACGGCCATGCGCGTGTTCCGCCTCCCGCACCGGCCCCGTCGCGGGCCGGTGCGGGAGGACGAAAGCTTCTACTTCTTGCTCATGAACGTATCGACATTGGCTTTCGTCACCACGTCGGTGCCGGTATCCGTCACCGGCGGCACTTTTCCGCCCGTGGACAGGGTGTTCAGCTGATCCATCGAGTCCACGCCCATGGCATAGGGGCGCTGGCCGACCAGCGCGGTCGCGTACCCCTCCTTCAGCAGTTTCAGCTGTGAGGGCAGCGTGTCGAACGAGACGATGACGAACTTGCCGCTCTTGATATCGGCGGCCCGCTTCTTCACGGCGCGCGTGTATGCCTCCGGCGCGAACATCGGCCAGCCGCCAGAGTAGAAAATGCCGTCCAGCTTCGGGTTCTTGGTCAGCACATCCTGGATGATCTGCACGGCCTTGTTGGAGTCGTCGTCACAAGAGAACGGCGAGCCCGACACTTCCTTGAAGTCAGCCCCGAGCTTCGATTTGAACCCTTTTATCCGATCATTCAGGTTGGCTGCCGACAGGCCGCCGGTCAGCACCGCATAGGTGCCACCCTTCGGCATGTCCTTTGCGAACTGCTCTCCAGCTGTCTCGCCGCCGCCTTCGTTGTTGGTGCCGACAAAAGCGATGCGCTTGGAGTTCGGCGCGTCGGAGTCGAAGGTGATGACCGGAATGCCTGCAGCCAGCCCTGCGGTAATAGCGCCGGCGATCAATTCCGGATTGTTGGGTGCGATGGAAATCCCGTTGACCTTGCGGGTGATCAGGTCGCGCACGATACGCGCCTGCTCGGCGTCGTCGAGCTGGGCGGGGCCGGTGAACAGGCATTCCGCGCCGATCTTTGCCGCCTCGTCCTTACAACCCTTTTCCGCGTCGGCGTAGAATGGCACGCCCAGCGCTTTCGGCACCATGGCAAACACTTTCTTGTCGGCCGCCTGCGCCTGGCGCGTCACGGCGCCGGCGAGAGCCAGGCCGACCGTCGCCACGGCAGCCGTCGTCAGCAGCAGTTTTTTCATCACGTTGCCTCCGGTTTTTAAGTGCATCGATCGGCGCGTTATCGGGTCCGCCAGAAACCCTTTCTGAGCTGGTCGATGAACACGGCGAACACGATAACCGAGCCAACGAACACGCCCTGCCAATAGGCGTCGGTGCCGAGCAGCACCAACCCGTTGCGCAAAACCTCCAACATCACGGCACCGACGAACACGCCCAGCGCGCTGCCTTCGCCGCCGGTCAGCGCGGTGCCGCCGATCACCGCGGCGGCAATCACGCTCAACTCCTTGCCCAGTCCCTGGTTGGAAATGGCGGAGGACAGATAGCTAACCTCGATGATGCCGGCGATGCCGCCGGTGATCGCCGAAATGACGTAGACGCTGATCTTCAGGTTGTCGACCGACAGGCCGGTGAGACGCGCCGCGCGCTCGTTGCCACCGACTGCGTAGAGTTGCCGTCCGTAGACGCTACGGGTCAGCACCAAGCCCAGGATGACGGTGAGTACCAGAAAGACGATGAACGGATTGGGCAGCCCGAACGTGCTGCCGCCGCCGAGATTGTAGAAAACGTCCCCGTCCGGTCGAAAGCTGTCGATCGATTTGCCGCGCGTGATAACCAATGCCAGGGCGCGGGCGATGCTCATGGTCGCAAGCGTCGGCACGAACGGCGGCATGCGCAATTTCGTCACGCACAGGCCGTTGAAAAGGCCGATCGCCGCGGCGGCGAGCAGGGCCAGGAAGCAGGCCACAATGGTCGGCAGCCCCATTGCCATCAGCGCCGCCGAGGAGACGGCGGTGAGGCCCCAGACGCTGCCCACCGACAGGTCGATGCCGCCAGTAATCATCACCATGGTCTGGCCCAGCACGGCGATGCCCACGAACGAAAAGTTGCGGGCATCGTTCAGGAAATTGTCGGTGGTGGCGAAATCGGGCGCGAACACCGACAGGCAGACCACCATGATGGCCAAGGCCAATACGATGCCCGTCTCGCGGGAGCGGACGATGCGCGTGGCCATCGAGCGACGGCCCACGACATCGGACGGTACCTGGACGGCGCTGCTCATGGCAGGGTCCCGGGAAAGCCACGGACGGCAGTCATGCGCTAACTCCTTTCGTCACGGGGTGCGCACGGCGGTCGCTTTGCGGCGGGCTTCCTCCAGCCGCTCCTCGATAAATGTCTTGGCGTGGCGCGCCAGGGCGACGTTGTCGGTCCAGGTATTGCGCCATATGCCGCACGTGATCGACAGGTCGGCGTCCACCACTTCCGACGAGAACGACTCGAAGGTGATAAAATCGTCGTATCCGGTCTCTACCAGCACGTCGAAAATGGCCGGGAAGTTCACCGTGCCGGAGCCCAGAAAACCCCGGTTGCTTTCGCCGATATGAAAGTACCCGAGGCGGTCGCCGGCGCTGCGGATCGCCTGCGCCGGGTCGGCCTCCTCGATATTCATGTGGAATGTGTCCAGGTGCAGGAAAATGTTGTCCATCCCGGTGTCGCGGATGAACGCCAAGCCCTGCGCGGTGGTGTTGAGCAGGTTGCTCTCGAACCGGTTCACCACTTCCAGGTTGAGGGTAACATCCGAGGCCCGGGCGTGCTCGGCGACGCGGGTCAGGGCGCCCACGCTGTTGTCCCAGCCTTTGCGGGTGGGCGGGGAGAAATACTTGGTGTGAGCGGAAAAGATGATGCCCCCAAGTTTCTTCGCGCCCAGGTCGCGAGCGACCGACACCGCGTCGCGCAAAATCGCTTCTCCGCGCGCCACGGCGGCAGAGTCTTCGCTGGATATATCGGCCTGCACCGGCAGGCCCATGGTGACGACGATGCCGAGGCGAAACTCCTCCAGCCGCTGCCGCAGGCCTTTTACGGCGAATTTTCTGGGGTCAAGGCGAGGGAACTCGATCAGGCGGTAGCCCAGATCGTGGGATTTCTGCATCGCGCCGATGAGGTCCTCGGCCGCTGAGCCACCCGTCCAGACGAAAGCATGGATGCCAAGCTTTTCCACCCGTCCTCCCGATCCAAGGTTGCTGGCTCGAGGCCAATTCGGCCCGAAGCGGCGGGCATTCCGGCGGTTACACGCCGGAATGGTGTAGGACGGACGGGGCAGGGGGGTCAACGGCGCGGCTCTTGTACGGGGGATACCACAGGGCGCATGACTCGCCCCGTGTTCTGTGCTGCCGCGGCGTTTTCCGGTCAGAGCCCTAATGCCGCCTAGGTATCCCGGACCGCATTGCGCACTACGTGGCCATGTTCTGTTCTCGTCCAATATGCGGCGGCAAAGGAGTGGCCGCTTCATCATCCTAACAGTCCCGCGCGCTGGAAGCTGATGCCTCTGCCGTTGCCGACAACGATATGGTCACGGACCGCAATGCCGACGGCCCGTGCCGCAGCAACGACCTCCATCGTCATGTCCAGGTCCGCACCTGACGGTGTCGGGTCGCCGCTGGGATGATTGTGCACGAGGACGACCGAGGCGGCCTGCAGCTCGATCGCGCGGCGGACAATCTCGCGCGGATAGACCGGAGTATGGTTGACGGTGCCGCGTCCTTGGACTTCGTCCGCTCGAAGTCGACCGCCGGAGTCCAGAAACAGGACCCGGAACTGCTCAACTCTTTCGCGGCCAAGCGCGGCGGACAGATAGTCCATCAGCTTTTCCCAGTCGTCGAGCACCACATCGTTCAATCCCGCCCGCGCCACGCGGATCGCTGTGGCGTGCACGAGCTTGATCGCGGCGATACAGTGAGTGCCTAAGCCGCGGACCTTGCGCAGCTCGGCTTCCGGCGCCGCCAGGACCGCGCCAAAACTGCCGAAGCGGTGCAGTAGGTGCTCGACCAGGGGCGCCGGATCGATCGGCAGCACCGCGCCGAGTAGCCGGCAAAGCAATTCGGGGTCGGATACCTCCCCGGCCGCGCGCCTGCCAGCGTCAGTCCTGGTCGCGGGCGCGGGGGACATCCTGAAATTGGCAACATCCGCGAATCCTTGCACGGAATGCGGCCGATGATCGCTTCGCCCCATCCGCGGCTCGCTGGGCGCGATTGCTGCAATGGCTGCAACTGCTGCTGCTTCCACCTGCGATCTAAGCCTGCGCCACGCTTCCCCTTCCGGCGCGATGGAGGACCCAGCCGGGAACACCTCCACCCAGGGCCGATTTTCCCCAAGGCACGGTGTTCCGGCGTGGTGTCCGACGCTGATCCAGTTGGCGCCTGGGACGGCTTGCATCGCCCTCTCCACGGCCGCAATTGCGCACGCGGGAGCGACCCGCGTTGGCAGGTTGCAAGGCCCGCAGTCTATCAGTGCATCGAACGCCAAGGGTGCGGCGGCGGGACCGGGAGCCGCCTGGTTGCGACGTCGCCCGAAAAACCACTTACCCAGCACGGTTCGCTACAGCAGCCCCTCCTTCCGGAAGCTGATCCACTGGCCACCGTCCCACACCAGACAGTCGTGCAGAGCGATCGCCAAGGACTGAGCATCTTTGCGCACGCGCTTGGCCAGTTCGCTATCTTCGCTGCTCATCGTCCGCCCCCGGCCGGACCCGCAGCTGAGCAGGATTAGCGCCGTCGCATGCAGTTCCAGCCCGCGCCGGAAGAGTTCGCGAGAGAAGACGACCGTCTCAACGGGTCTTGGCCATGACTGGTCCGCAAGCAGGCGGTTGCGACCGTCGAGAAATAGAACAGACACGCCGGGCGCGGCCGTCCGCCGCCGCGACCCGTCCAGATAGGCGATCAGGCTGTCCCAGTCCCGGAGTTGGGTGCGTGCCTCGTTCTCGCCCAGCGTGAGACGCGAAGCGGCTTGCGCCACCAAATGGAGCGTCGCAACCGTCGTTTTGTCCAGGCCAGCTTGCTTGAGGCGTTCGGTCGAAGCGGTGATGACCGCGGCCAGAGTGCCGAAGCGGTTGATGAGGGATTTCGCGAGCGGTTTGGTATCGACTCGCTCAATCCCGAGGAAGAGCAGCATTTCCAACAGCTCGTAATCGGCGAGGGCGTTGGGACCATTGGACAGAAGCTTCCCGCGCATTCGGCCTCGGTGACCGTGTGGACCCGTGCTGGTGAAGACGGGCGCCGGGGATCGGGTCGGCCTCGAGTCCGTCAGGTCGGGCAGACCGCGATCGTGCATCGCGCGACGCAAGCACGGGCCCGGTGCACGGGCCAGAGCGGAAGGGAGGTTTTCCCCTTGGTGCGGACGTTTTGATTGATGATTAACGGGTTAGCTACGATCCGGTACAGGGAAAGCTTCCTTTGCGTGCGCGGGTCGCTACGATTGCTCCGCTGCGGCTCCGCCGATGCAGGAACTTGGCGCCTTGGGGCCGCCTGGATCGAGGAGGCCACTCGCACAGGAAAAGGGCCCGGATTGCCTCCGGGCCCTTGGCAGAAAATCCGCAGCTATGGTTTTGCGATCAGCTGTTGCTGCTGCGGTTCCCGGTCAGCTGCAGCAGCAGCATGAACAGGTTGATAAAGTTCAGGAACAGGTTCAGCGCGTCGTACACGCTGCGCCGCGCGGCGACGTCCGAGCCCTCGGCGTAGCTGTACTGGAGGTAGTCCGCCTTGATCCGCTGCGTGTCGTAGGCAGTAAGGCCGACAAAGACCAGCACGCCGATGATGCTGACGGCGAACTGGAGTCCGGAGCTATGCACGAAGATATTGACGATGCTCGCCAGGATCACCCCGAACAGCCCCATGATCAGGAAGCTGCCGAAGCGCGAAAGGTCGGAGCGGGTCGTGTAGCCGTACAGACTCATGGCGCCGAACGTGGCGGCGGCGATGAAGAACACCCGCACGATGCTTTCATGCGTGTACACCAGAAAAATGTTGGTGATGCTGGCGCCCATCGCGACGCAGAACGCCCAGTACAGCGCCTGCACGGTGCCGGTGCTCAGCCGGTTCACGCCGAAACTCAGCACCATCACGAACGCCAGCGGCGCAAAAATCGCGAGCCAGGCCAGCGGGCCGGCCACGTGCTGCATGCCGTAGGCGGTCTGCCGCAGCGGATAGAATGCCTCGATCAGGCTGGTGTTGGCTATCGCGAAGGCGACGATGCCGGTCAGGACGAGCCCCGAGGCCATCCAGTTGTAGACCCGGAGCATGTAGGCGCGCAGCCCGGCGTCCAGCACCGCCGCGGCGGGTTGGCCCGCGCGGACGGCGTAGCCGCGGGGGTCGGGACTGTAAGCCATGGTGTGTCTCTCTTTCCCTAGGGGGCGAGATGCCCTCGTGGCGTGATGTTGGCGTAAACGCCCGCAGGATCAAGCTAAATCGGTGTAATCCTGACGGTTGCCGAACCTTATTCCCGGCGCAGCAGCGGCGCCGGCTTGGCCCGCAGCGCCGCCTCTGTTCCAGCATAGCCCAGCAGCAGCATCAAGCCCACGCACCCCGCCACGGTGGCCAGCAGCCGGCCGGGCAGGAACCACCAGGGCGCGTCCAGCACGAAACGAATGACCGCAAAACTCGCCGCCGTTCCTACCACCGCTGCAAGCACGCCGGCCACCACCCCGAGCACGCCGAACTCCACCAGCCAGGCCGCCCGGATCTGCCCCCGCGTTGCGCCCAGCGTTTTCAGAATGACCGCCTCGCGGATGCGGCGCTGCTGGGTGCCGGCGACTGCGCCGGCCAGCACCAGCGCGCCGGAAATCAGGGTCAGGCTGCCGCTGGCGCCCAGTGCCACCGCGAGTTTCGCGAGCAGCCCGGCAATGGCGTCCAGCACGTCGGCGACGCGGATGCCGGTCACGTTGGGAAGGGCGTCGGTCACGTTTCGCAGCAGCGTCGGCTGGCTCGCGGCGTCGGCCCGGACGGTGGCGATAGCGGTATGCGGCGCCTGTTCCAGCGGCACCGGGCTGGCGATCAAGGCGAAGTTCAGCCCGAGACTGCGCCAGGCAATGTCGCGCAAATTCGCGATCCGCAGGTCGATGTCGCGCCCCAGGACATTCACTCGCAGCGTATCCCCGAGCTTCACCCCCCAGCCACGGGCCAGGTTGGCGTCGAAGGAAACCAGGGGCGGCCCGGCATAGTCAGCCGGCCACCATCGGCCCTCGACCAGGCGAGTGCCTGCGGGCATGGCGGCGGCATAGGTCAGGCCGCGATCTCCGCGCAGCGCCCAGGTGGTCTGCGGTGTCGCCTTCACATTTTCCGCTGGCGTGCCGTTCACCGCGACCAGGCGGGCGCGCAGGCTCGGCACCATTTGCGTATCCCGCACGCCCGCGACCGCGCCGGTGATGGCCCGGAATCGGTCGACCTGATCGGGCTGGATGTCGATGAAGAAGAAGCTGGGCGCGTTTTCCGGCATCTGCTGGGCCACTTCGCGGTCCAGGTCGCCCTGGATCAGGGCCACCGCGGCCAGGGTCGAGAGGCCCAGGCCGATCGAGACCAGCAGCGTGGGCGTGGCTGTACCGGGGCGATGCAAGCCCAGCAGACCGAAGCGCGCGGCCCAAAGGCGGCGCGGAGCCGGCAGCCGGCTGGCGAGCCGCGTCAGCCCAAACCCGCCGGCCGCAAACAGGCCGAGCGCCGCACCGGCGGCGACGCAAAATCCGAGCGTAAACCAGGGGTCGGGCGAGGTCGCAACGACCAGCGCCACCAGGGCAACGGCGAGCGCCGCCGAGGTCGCCAGCAGAGCGAAGACCGCGCCCCGTGCTTTTGAAAGGCTGCACGGCATCGCGGAACAGGGCCGCGCCAGGGATGCGCATCGCACGGCCGAGCGGCGGCAGGCTGAAGACCAAAGCGACCAGCACGCCGTAGCAGGCCGCCAGCGCCAGCGGGCGCCAGAACACTCCGACCGCCGGTGCGATCGGCAAAAGATCCCCGAACGTCCACACGGCGATGGCCGGCAGCGCCGCACCGCCCGCGATCCCGACCAAAATACCGGAGGCACAGATGGCCGTCACCTGCACCAGGCACATGCAAAATACGAAGGCGGGCGAGGCGCCGAGGCAGCGCAGGGTGGCAATGGTGGCCGCGCGGCCCAGCAACCAGGTTTTGACCCCGCCGGCCACTCCGATCCCGCCGACCAGCAGCGAGGTCAGCCCGACCAGGGTCAGAAACAGGCTGGTCTGGTCGATGAATCGGCCCACGCCGGGCGCGGCCTGGCTCGCGTCGCGAATGCGCCAACCGCTGCCGGGAAAATTCTTACGGAGGTCCGCGATAGTCGTGGCCACGTCGGCGCCGGGCGGTAGCAGGGCGCGCAACCGGTATTCGACGATGCTGCCCGGCTGCAACAGGCCGGTGGCGGGCAGGCTGTCGAGGCCGATCAGCACGCGCGGTCCGAAAATCGAGGGGTCCGCGATCCGGTCCGGCTCGGCAGTGAGCGTGCCTCGCAGCACCAGCCGCGCATCACCGAGACGCATCGCGTCGCCGAGTGCCGCGCGCAGCCGGGGCAGGACCAGCGGATCGACCAGAATGCCGCCGCGCAGCGCATCGGCGAGCTTTTGGGCCGGCTGTATCGCGGGCGCTCCCACCAGTGGCCATGCCCCATCGACCGCCTTCAGCTCCACGAGCGCGCGCTCGCCCGAGGGTGCCACCAGCATCGAGCGCATCGTCACCACGTCCGATATTCTGGCCCCGCGCTCGCGCAGGTAGCTGCGCACGGTATCGGGCAGCGGCTGGGCGCCGCCCAAAATTTCGAGGTCGCCGCCGAGCAGGCGCTGACCGTCATGCGCGAGCGTGCGTTCGATGCCGGCGCGCAGCGTACCCACCGCGGCGATGGCGGCGACGCCCAGCGCCAAGCAGGCAAAGACGATGCGCAAGCCGCGAACGCCGCCGCGCAAGTCGCGCAGAGCAAGCCGAATAGCGAGCATCAGAGCGAAAAAATCCGGCCGTCGGCGATCTCCACGATGCGCTCGCAGCGGCGGGCGAGCGCCGGGTCGTGGGTGACGAGCAGCAAACTGGTGCCCGTCTCCCGGTGCAGGTCGAACAGATTTCGCCATCACCGCCTGGCCGGTCACGCGGTCCAGATTGCCGGTCGGCTCGTCCGCCAGCAGCAATTTCGGCCGCGGCGCAAACGCGCGGGCCAGCGCCACACGCTGCTGCTCGCCACCCGAAAGCTGGCCGGGCAGGTGGGTCAGGCGGTGACCGAGGCCGACCGCGCGCAGGCTGTCCGCCGCGCGCGCCATGGCATCCGGCGCGCCGGCCAGTTCCAGCGGCACCGCCACGTTCTCCAGCGCGGTCATGGTCGCAATCAGATGGAACGCCTGGAACACGATGCCGACGGTGTCGCGGCGCAGGCGGGCCAAGGCATCCTCGCCCATGCGCGTGATCTCGTGCCCGTCCAGCACGACGCTGCCGGACGAGGCGCGCTCCAGCCCGGCCAGCACCATCAGCAGGCTGGTCTTTCCGGAGCCGGAGGGGCCGACCAAGGCGACCGTCTCGCCGGCGCCCACCTCCAGGTCGATGCCGCGCAGAATGTTGACCGGCCCGGCCGCAGCAGGCACGGTCAGGTGCAGGTCCCTCACCCGAACCAGTCCAGTGCCGTGCCGGAGACGGGGGGCGGAGACGTGACGATGGCGTCCATGGCAGGCCGATATGGCCTGCGCGCTGCGATGCGGAATGCCTGCTGCTGCGTGGCCTGGTTTTCACTGTTTGGTGCCGCCGCGCGGGCCGGCCGGTGCGGCTGCTGGTGCTGGGCGATTCGCTGGCCGCCGGCTATGGCCTGCCGCACCGAGAAGGGTTTCAGGCGCAGCTCGCCGCGGCGCTGAAGGCGCACGGGCGAGACGTGCCGCTGATCGATGCCGCGGTCTCGGGCGACACCACGGCCGGCGGGCTGGCGCGGCTGGACTGGGCCCTGGCGGACGGCGCCGACGCGGCGATCGTCGAGCTGGGCGCCAATGACGGGCTGCGCGGCACCGATCCGGCCGACATGCGAGGCGAACCTCTCCGCGATCCTGGACGCGCTGGCGGCCCGGCACATCCCGGTGCTGCTGGCCGGCATGTATGCGCCGCCCAATCTGGGCGCGGACTATGAGACAGCAATTCCGGGCGGTGTTCGACGCGCTGGGCCAGCGGCCGGGCGTGCTATACGACCCTTCTTCCTGGAGGGCGTCGCGGCGACCCGGCGCTGAACCAGGCCGACGGCATGCATCCCAATGCCGGAGGGCGTGCGCCGCGAAGTGGCGCGGCTGCTGCCGCTGGTGGAGCGGCTGCTGGCCGAGGCAAAGCCGATGAATGAGGCTGTTTGTCGGCCTCGAACTTCCGTGGGTGCTGCGGGAGCGGCTGGCGGCTGCTGGCCGGCGGCATTCCCGGCGCGCGCTGGGTGCCGGCGGAGAATTACCATCTGACCCTGCGCTTCATCGGCGAGGCGCCGGGCCATCGGGCCGAAGAAATCGACCTTGCGCTGGCCGGGTTGCGGGCGCCGCGGGCTTCGCGCTGACGTTGGCCGGGTTCGGCACCTTCGCCAAAGGCGGCCGGGCGACGGCGCTGTGGGTCGGCGCCGAGCGCAACCCGCCGCTGGAGCACTTGCAGAACAAGATCGAAACGGCGTTGCAGCGGATCGGGTTGGAGCCGGAGCGGCGGCGTTTTTCGCCGCACGTGACGCTGGCGCGGCTGGACGGGCCGGCGGAGGCGAAGCTCGCCGCGTTCGTGCAGGCGCACAACCTGTTCCGCGCCGCGCCGGTGCAGATCGAGCATTTCACGCTGTTCAGCTCGCAGCTGGGCAAGGAGGCGTCCGTCTATACGCCGGAGGTGGAATATCCGTTGCAGAACCGGCGCGTGGGAGTGGCGGAGGCGGTCTGATCGCGGCGGCGGCGGTTCGCGCAGAACCCGGGCAGCCCGGGGTTCGGCACAGCGGAACCTGTTCCGCAGCCAGGCGATGTGTGCCATAGTGCGAGCAATTTTATGGGAGCAAGGACGATGGCCAGCCTTCGGCTCTGCATCGCCGTCACGCTGTTGTGTGCTCTTCCGCTCTGGGGCGCCAGCCTCGAAGAAGGGCTGTTCCGCGGCCGGCCGGTGACCTATCTGCACGACGGGACTAAAAGGATTTTTGAGGGCGACATCCTGCTGGATCATGTGTCGCCCCTGCCGCACGGCCATGGCGGCGTCCAGTCGGAAGCGATCGGCGTCGCCTATCCGCAGTATCTCTGGCCGGCCAACACGCAAGGTGTGGCGGAAATCCCCTACGTCATCACCAGCGCCGCCGACGCAGCTGCAATCGCAGCGCTTTCCGCATTCAATAGCACTTTCACTGGGGTGATCCAGTTCGTGCCGCGCGGGACGCAGGCGGACTACGTGAACTTCGATTTCGATCCCAACGACCTGAGCGGCCAGTGTGAATCGAATGTCGGCCATGTCGGCGGCGAGCAGACGACCAGCGGATCAGCTTCCTGCAGCCTCGGCACGCTACTGCACGAAATGGGCCATGTGGTGGGCCTGTACCACGAACAGTCGCGGCCCGATCGGAACACCTACATCACGGTCAACTTCGGCAACGTGATCAAGGGATCGGAGAGCAATTTCGATCAACTCACTGACAACTTCCAGGATCTGGGCTTGTTCGACTATGCGTCGATCATGGAGTACATCCCGTTTGCCTTCAGTCGCAACGGCGGCCCGGTTATCGAGACGATCCCCCCGGGCATGCCGCTATCGAACCAGACCGGCTACACGGCCGCCGATATCGACGGGGTCAAGCGACTCTACGGCAAGACACCGAAGAAGGTCACGGTGACGAGCAATCCACCCGGGCTTTCGGTCACGGTGGATGGGGCCGCGGTGACCACCCCGCAGACATTCTCATGGGCGCTGAAATCCACGCACACTTGTCCGTGGGTTCGTCGGCACAGACCCTGGCGGGCGGCACCTACGTGTACGGACGATGGAACGACAATACCGCGGCATCGCACAGCGTCACCGTGACGCCCGGCAACAACCGGGTGACGCAGCCGGCCACTTTGCCCGCGGTCACGGTGTACACCGCGAACTTCGTGCAGCTCTCGCCATACACCGCCAGCGTGCTGCCGGCCGGCTCCGGCACGGTGGCGGTCAACCCGTTGCCGCAGACCTATGCCGGCGCCAGCGGCTCGTTCTTCGTCGCGCGCCAGCCGGTGACGCTTTCGGCCTCGCCCACAGGGGCCTACAATTTCGTGACCTGGGGCGGCACGTCGGCACCATGGAGCGCAAATCCAAAGCCGGACTACGTGCCGGACGCTGCCGCTGTGTACTCCGTGACGGCGTCTTTCAGCACCGATCCGCTCACCACAATCACCACGAACCCGGGCGGGTTCTGGTTCACCGTTGACGGCAACTATTACAAGGGACCGCAGAGTTTTACTGCCGACCTGTTCTCGGGCTGGGGATCGGGCTCGAACCATGTCCTGACCGGGTTTTCTCCAAGCCAGCCGTACAGCGTCAACACGCGCTACCTGTTCGACAGCTGGAGCGACGGAGGCGCCCTGTCGCACAACGTCACCGTTCAGCCCGCGGGAAGCACCATTAGCGGCAGCTTCACCGCGCAATATGTTCCGATCGTCTACGCGAAGTCCAAGCTGCGCCGCGACGGTGTCGCTGAACCCGACCTCATCGGACGGCTTTTACAACGCCGGCACGCCTGTCACGGTCTCTGCGACGAAGGCGAGCGGATGGCTTCTGACGGGGTGGACGGGCGATCTTTCAACCAAGCACAGCGTCCAGACGTTGACGGTTTCCGACGAGGAGCTGGCGGTTGCGAACTACAACACGTCTGCCACGCCGTTCAAGGTGTCGACCCTCTCGCCGGCCAGCATGAAGAAGGGTGGCGCGGGCGGGACAGTGAAAATCAAGGGCACCGGGTTTTCGAGCAGCAGCATCGTATTCGTGAACAATGTATATCGCGCTTCCACGTTCGTCAGTGCGAGCGAGGTTGATGTGGCGCTCACCTCTTCGGATTTGACCATCTCAGGCGCTTTCCCGGTCGGCGTGTCGGATTTCCCAAGTGGCGCTCCGTGCAGTGCCTATGGTGCGGTGGGCTTCTTCGTTTTGCGGTGATGGGGCGAGGGATGCTGCGAATTGAGACAATCGCTGCACCGGCTCACGATTGAAACCCGCGGCAAGGGGCTTACCGACATTACTCGGCCGGTTCTGGTCTGGGTGAAGAACCAGGGCATGGAGACCGGCTTGCTCACGTTATGGTGCCGGCACACCTCGTGTTCGCTCACCGTCCAGGAGAACGCCGACCCGACTGTGCGTGAGGACATCGCCCGCTATTTTGACGCGCTCGTGCCCGAGGACGCGCGACGCTATGCCCATGACGACGAAGGAGCCGACGACATGCCGGCGCACTTGCGCACGATGCTGACGGATACGCAGTTATCCATTCCCGTGGCCGAGGGACGGCCGGTGCTCGGCACGTGGCAAGGCCTCTACCTGTTCGAGCACCGCCGCCAGCCTCATCGGCGCGAGATCGTGCTGCATCTCATCGGCGATTAAGCTTTTACAGCTCGCCGCGGTCAGCCATCGCCTTGATCCGGTCGCCGGTGCGGCACGCGATGGCCTGAATGGTGAGCGAGGGATTTACGCCGCCGACGGTCGGAAAAACCGATCCGTCGCAAATCCATAGATTGCGAACGTCCCAGCTTCGGCAATCCGCGTTGACCACGCTGGTGCGGGGATCGTCGCCCATGCGCGCGGTGCCGTTCAGATGGCAGGTGTCGTCGTCCTGCACCCAGATCTCGCGCGCATCGATTGCGCGCAGCGCCTGGGTCATGAACTTGATCGAATGATCGATGAGGCGCTTGTCGTTGTCACACCAGGAGTAGGTGATGCGCGGGATTGGCAATCCGTATTGGTCCTTGTCGTCCGCCAGCGTCACGCGGTTGCGCTCCTGTGGCAGCATTTCGCCCACGATTTTTAGCCCGACCTGGTGATTGTATTTCTCCATTTCGGAGATCAGCCGCTCGCCCCACAATCCGTGCGCGCTCATCTGCGTGTTCGCCCAAAGCTGCGGCAAGGGACCCTGGCTCATGTAGCAGTAGCCGCCAAAAAAATCCTTTCCGCGGTCTTCGTAATTCCAGTGCTCGGTGATGGCCAGCGACGGCGGCGCCTTGTACCAGCGAACCTCCTGGTCCATGATGCCCCATACCGCCTGATTCGACTGCGCCATCAAGTTCTTGCCGACCAACCCGGAACTGTTCGCGAGTCCGTCGGGAAAGCGCGACGTGGCGGAGTTGAGCAGCAACCGGGGCGTCTCGATCGCGTATCCCGCCACCACGACGTTGCGCGCTTTTTGAAAACGCCAGTGTCCCCGACGGTGATAGTGCACCCCCGTCGCCAAGCCCGCGGCACTGGTCTCCACCCGTCCGACCATTGCCAGGTCGCGGATTTCGGCGCCGGCTTCGAGTGCCCGCGGAATCCAGGTGACCAGCGCGCTCTGCTTGGCATTGGTCGAGCATCCGGTGACGCAAAAGCCGCGATACACGCAGGGGGAGCCAGTCCGCGGGGCGCGGACAGCGTCGCAATCGGCGTCTCGGTCCAGGCAATGCCCAATGCCTCGCAGCCGCGCGCCAATGCCAGCGCCGGCGCATTCAGTTCGTGGGCACGATAGGGGTAGCGCGGGCGGGGCGGCCCCCACGGATAGGTGACGGGGCCGGAAATTTTCAGTGCGTCTTCGACCTCGGCGTAGTAGCGCCACATCTCGCGCCAGTCCAGCGGCCAGTCCGCACCGTAGCCGAGCTTGCTGCGCGCCTTGAACCAGTCCGGCCGGAAACGCAGCGAGACCATGGCGAAATGCACGGTGCTGCCGCCGACCGACTTGCCGCTGTTATTGCTGCCCATCTGCAACGGGTTCTCGCCGTCGACGATCCGGTCGTCGGTCCAGTAGAGTTTTGTCTGCTCGGACTCGTCGGACGCAAAATCCTCCAGCGGCCGCCAATACGGACCGGCATCGAGCGCCACCACCGAAAACCCAGCCTCCGCGAGCTTGCACGCGAGCGTGCCGCCGCCCGCACCGGTGCCGACGATGGCGAAATCGACTTCGTCATCATCGTCGAACATCCGCATTTCGACCCAGGCGCCGGGGCGAAATACGTCGGGGGCACGGCCGGCAAGTGCGCGCGGCTCCTGCATCGGGTCACCCGACACGACGGTTCTTCCTTTCGGCCGCTTGCACCTCGCCGTTCTTCATCTCGGCGGGTTCCCACGGATCGCGCTCGTCGAAATCCATCCGAACATAGCCGCGCGGGCTCGCGGGGCCGCCCCATCCGACCTCGTTCCACGCCGTCGGGTGCGCGTAGTAGGCAAGCACGATGTCATGCGCCATGCGTTTCTTGAAAAACGTCTTTGGCTTCATGCTGCCCCACGCCTCGTCGTGCAGTTCGCCACTCTCCATTTTTTTGAGAAGCGCATCCTGTTCAGCCGCCTCGAGCTTGCGAAATGCCACGCCATGGATGCGGCCCGCCTCGGCATCGAGCGCGCGCAGACCTTGCTGCCATGCTTCGCGTTCCCGCGGCATCCCGGCCTCGCGATAGCCGTCGGATCGGCCGGAATGCAGTTTGTCGTCGACCAATGCCGCGACCGGAATCGGGGGCCTGTCACCGGGTTGGGGCACAAGCCGGTCGGCGATCGCGGTCACGGTGGCGAACTCGTCGGCAGTGAAAAACCGCGGGTCGCGGGACACCGCGAGCCGCTTGTCGATGACCCGGCGCGTCTGCTCGTTCCACGACGGCGTATTGCGCTTGGCAAGTACGTCGTAGCCGGGATAAGGTCCGCGCTCGTGTCGGTCAGGCATCGGGATGGTCCTCGAGAAGACCGAGTGCCGCGAGGCCGGCCAGTGCCAAGCCGGTGAAACTCGGAGGAGCAGGCAAAGGTGGACCGTTCAGCACGTTCTGCCGCCAGTTGTGCCAGCCACCCATGTTCCGGTGCACGCCAAAAGCATGGAACCCGACGCCGACAAAGCCGAGCAGGGCCGTGAGCCGCATCCAAATCCGCGTGAACCAGCGGTCGCGTCCCTTGGGACCAAGCGCCGTCTCCGCCATCAGACCCGCGGCGATGGGCGGGACGGTCACGGGCAGGAACATGAAAGGGTTGTGGTAGGCTCCCCGGAAGTGCAGCAGTCCAGCTTCGCCCGTGGTGCCGAGCAGCCCGGCGCCGGTCAGTGCCGCGAGCGCTCGGCCGGCGGGCAAGTCGAACACCGTTGGACTCCGTTCAGCCGGATTGTCTCGCACCCGCTCGGAATAATATCCGAGCAGGCCCGAGAGCAGGATTGCGAACGGCGCCCCCAGCGGCGCGCCGTAGAACACGTTCTGCCAGGAGAACCCGCCGGGCCGTTTCGTGACGTTGTACACATGGAAGCCGGTGCCTATAAGTCCGGTCAGCGCGGCCAAGACGTAGGTCGCGTCACGCAGGGCGTGCGCAACGGGCCGCTTGTCGGTGGTACCATGCGCGCTGACGCCGAGCGCCAAGGCGGAGGTGACGAGCGGCGTGAACATCGCCTTGTTTTTGAACGAGCCGCGATAGTGTTCGACCGCGCTGTCCAGCAGCACGGACAGCGCCAGCGTGCCGGCTGCCCGGTTCAGTCGCCGCGCCGCCTTGACGGTCGGCCGTTCGTCGATCTGGGTTCTCGCCGGCAGCGACGCCTCGATCTCCGACAGCTTTTGCAGAATGCCCGCAAGCGTCTGCTGCAGGCGCAAAGCCGCGTGCCGGCGCCTCCGCAGACGCGCCCCGCCCCATCCGGGTCGCCTAATTGCGAAACTTCTCGGCATCGTTGCGCTTGAACTCGAGTCCTATTCCGGGCCGCGACAGATCGGGGCGGATGACGCCATCCTGTGGGATCGGCGCGCCTTCGAACAGCATGTGCTCGATGCGCACATGGTCGTGGAACCATTCCAGGTGACGGAATCTTGGTGCCGCGCAGGCGGCATGCAAATGGATGGACGGGCCGCAATGTCCGGATAGATCGATGTGATGCGCCTCGCACAGTGCAGCCACCTGCAAGAACGCGGTGATCCCGCCGCAGCGCGTGATGTCGGCCTGCTGCACGTCCACCGCTCCCGCACTCAGCATGCGGCGGAAATAGTCGGTGGTGTAGCCGTACTCGCCGGCGGCGATCTCCATGCAGGCCGGCGCGCGCTGGCGCATGAGCTGCAGACCTTCGAGGTCGTCGGAGGACACCGGCTCCTCGAACCAGGCGACGCCTGCTTCACGCGCAAACACGTCGGCGATCTGAAGCGCCTGTTTTGTGGTGTAGGCGCCATTGCCATCGACGAACAGCGTGTGCGTCGCCGATGGCCGACTTCGCCACCGCGACCCGGTGCGGGTCCCGTTCCGGATGGGTCCCGACTTTCATCTTCACCCAACGGCAGCCGTCGCGATCGACCCAGCCGGCGAGCTGATCGCGCAGTTCCTGGTCGGTGTAGGTGGTGAACCCGCCGCTGCCGTAGATCGGCACCGCTTCCCGGTAGCGGCCGAGCAGAAGTGCCAGCGGCAGGTCGAGAAGCTTGGCTTTCAGATCCCACAAGGCGACGTCCACCGCTGAGATCGCGGTGGCCGCGAGTCCCTCGCGCCCCATGTTGCGCACCGCGCGCTGCATCGTCCGCCATGCGCCGGGCGGGTCCATGGCGTCCCGCCCGTGAAGTGCCTCCGCCAGCTTGCCGCCGATCAGCTTGGCAATCGAGCCGTCCGTGTAGGTGTAGCCAAGCCCCTTTTTCTCGGCGGCCTGCGCCTCGACCACGACGAGGGTGGTAGAGGTCCAGTGCATCGTCCCGTCGGCCTCGGGCTTGTCGGTGGGAATCGTGTAGGCTGACGCGCTCAGCGTCTGAATTGGCGCCCAGGGATGCACGCATCCCATGTCTCGGTCTTTCGGGGCCGAGCCGGCCGCGGTCTGGTCCATGGATGGCTACCCCGGAACTGGGCGTGCCTGGCCCACTCGGGCGATGCACGATTGGCTGTTAAACGCAGTCTCTCGACTTATCGTTGGACCGCCCGACGATCACGATTGGTGGAAGCCCCATACATTCGCGGCATTCGGTGCCACCGAGTTTCGGTGCTCCCGTTCAGGCGATGAGCAGTGA
This sequence comes from uncultured Pseudomonadota bacterium, assembly GCA_963822705.1. Taxonomy (GTDB): domain Bacteria; phylum Pseudomonadota; class Alphaproteobacteria; order Acetobacterales; family Acetobacteraceae; genus CAVRQM01. Next base: position 336,085 of record CAWGIX010000012.1, on the reverse strand, counting down.
GACGAGGATCATGATGGGCAGAATTGTTGCAATAACCGGAGCGCGGGCGGGGGTGGGGCGCGCCACCGCGGAGGAATTCGCTCGCCGAGGCTGGGATGTGGGACTGCTGGCGCGCGACCAGCAACGGCTGGACGCGGCGGCGGCAGAACTGCGCCAGCGCTACGGCGTGCGCACCGTGGCGGTGGCGACCGACGTGGCCGATGCGGCGGCGGTCGAGGCTGCGGCGTCGAGGATCGAGGCGGAGCTTGGGCCGATCGAGGTCTGGGTGAATGTCGCCATGGCCACCGTGTTCGCGCCGGTGAAGGACATCACGCCCGCGGAATTCAAGCGCGCCACGGAGGTGACCTATCTGGGACAGGTGTATGGGACGATGGCGGCGCTAAAACGGATGCGGACGCGCAACCGCGGCACCATCGTCAATGTCGGCTCGGCGCTGGCCTACCGTTCGGTGCCGCTGCAGGCCGCCTATTGCGGGGCGAAATTCGCCATCCGCGGCTTTACCAATTCGCTGCGCTCAGAAATCATCCACGACAAGCTCGACGTGCATCTCACGGAAGTCGATCTCCCGGCGGTGAACACGCCGCAGTTCGAATGGGCGCTGAACAAGACCGGAAAACAGGCGCAGCCGGTGCCCCCGATCTATCAGCCGGAAGTCCCTGCGCGCGCGATCTATTTCGCGGCGACGCACCGGCGACGCCAGATCTGGGTCGGCTTCCCCACGGTGCGCGCGATTTTTGGCGAACCGGGTCGCGCCGGGACTGATCGACCGCTATCTGGCCACGGCCGGCTACAGCGGCCAGCTTATGGACGAGCCGCGAGCAAGGGACGCGCCGAGCAATCTGTTCGAGCCGGTGGCGGGCGATTTCGGCGCGCACGGCCGGTTCGATGCGCGGGCTCGAAACGGCAGCTGGGAAATGTTTACCAGCCGCCATCGAACCGCGTTCTGGGCTGCCGTGTTCGCTCTGGTGGCGCTTGGCGCCGCAGCGGCCGCGCGGGAACGGCGGCTGTCTTGACTTCCGACCGCCCTGAGGGCCTAGACATATCGAAACAGCAACAAATAAGGCACGCGTCTCCCAGCTCAGGAAGGGGCCGGCTTTCGAATCGGCTCCAGCATCCAGATGCCGCGCCACTTGCGCCACTCCGTGCCGGGTTCGGTCCACTTCGGCTTGCGCTTATACGGCTCCATCCGGAGCGGACGCTTTCGCAGCGGTTTCTTTCGGGGACCGGTGCGGCGGGGTCCGGTGCGGGGGGTAGCGGCCTGACCCGGGGCGGCCGGGGCGGCGGCGGGGGCAGGATGGCCGGGTCGGGGACTACTCCCAGCATCCGGCACAGCGGCCGGAGCAGGCGGCCCACCTGCGGCGCCGCCCGGATCAGCGCATGCGTCTCGGGAAGCTTCAGCAGATACTGCAGCTCGCTGCCATAGGCCGCTTCCCACCCCAGCATCCCCCGCAGCCAGCTCATGTGGCGCGGCGGGTACCTCCCGTGGGCGGGGCGGCTTCGCCGCAAGCGGCGGGGCGTGCGCCGGGTCGGAGTGGAGCGGATCGGGGAGAAGCGCCGGAGCCGGGCGAGGCCGGGCCGGGCGGGGCGGTTTGAGAGTGCCGGCGGTGAATTTCTCCACCAGGGCCGAGAACCGGAACGCCATCCGCTGCAGCCGGGTCTGGGCCAGCAGCAGCACCGGCCGCAGCGCCGGGTTTTGCGTCAGTCGGAGCCCGGCCCACCCGTGCAGGTGCCAGACGATCCGGGCGAACCGTCCGGCCAGGGTGTTTGGGAAGATGTGCGGCACCGGCAGAGCATACGTCGATGTTAGTATAGCTGTCAAGAAAAAAGTCCGGCGCTGTAGGGAGCACTCGATCTATTCGACCGACTACGTTGCCAGAGTGGCTCGCGTACCGGCCAAGGCAGAGCGCTACCGACACGGGATATCCTGGGGCCTTGGGGCCGGCTCAGCTGGAACCGATTTGGAACCCCGAAGTCTCGCGGGCAGCTTCGGCCGGAACCGCATCCGTGCCGCGCAACCCGAGCATCCGGCGCAGTCGCGCGGGGTCGGATGCACCGCCGGCAAAATCGTCAAAAGCCTTGTCGGTCACGCGGATGATGTGCCGCGAGATAAACTCGGCGCCCTCTCGCGCCCCGTCCTCCGGATGTTTCAGGCAGCATTCCCATTCCAGCACTGCCCAGCCGGCAAAATCGTAGCCCGCGAGCTTGGAGAAAATGCCGGTAAAATCGATCTGGCCGTCGCCCAGCGAACGGAACCGCCCGGCACGTTGCAGCCATGGCTGAAAGCCGGAATACACGCCCTGCCGCCCGTCGGAGTTGAACTCGGCATCCTTCGCATGGAATGCGCGGATACGCGTGTGGTACAGGTCGATGAAGGCCAGATAGTCGAGCTGCTGCAGCAGGAAGTGGGACGGGTCGTAGATTGATCGTGCAGCGCGGATGTTGTTCCAGCCTGTCCAGAAACAGCTCGAACGTGGCGCCGTCGAAAACGTCTTCGCCGGGATGCAGCTCGTAGGCGACATCCACGCCCGCCGCGTCGAACTTGTCCAGGATGGGCCGCCACCGCCGCGCAAGCTCGGCGAAACTCGCGTCGATGAGCCCGGGCGGGCGCTGCGGCCACGGATACACGAAAGGCCAGGCGAGCGCGCCGGTAAACGAAACGCTCGTGGTCAGACCAAGATTGGCCGAGGCGCGGGCTGCGAGCTCGAGCTGGCGCACCGCCCATTCCTGCCGTGCTTGCGGGCGCCCGCGCAGCGGTTCCGGCGCAAACACGTCGAACGCCTCGTCGAACGCGGGGTGTACCGCAACAAGCTGGCCGAACAGATGCGTGGACAGTTCGGTGATTTCGATACCGTGCTCCCGGCCCGTGCCCGAAACCTCGTCGCAGTAGGTTTTGGACTCCGCCGCTTTGGCCAGGTCGAAAAAGCGGCCATCGCCGGCGGGAAGCTGAATGCCCTTGTAGCCGAGGCCGGCTGCCCAGCGGCAGATCGAGGGCCAGGCGTTGAACGGCTCCTGATCGCCCGCGAACTGGGCGATCAGGATGCCGGGGCCTTTCAAGGTGGTGGGCACGCGACCCTCATCACCGACCCATCTTACTGCTTCTTGCAGTTCGCCGCGGTCTCCGGCGTGCATACATCGAGGCCGATGGTGATCGGGTCAGGCACTTTCTTTCCCTGGGTCAGATCGTTCAGCACGTAGATGGCACGATAGCCCATCTCGTACGGCCGCTGGCCCACCTGGCCGTCGCTCAACCCCTCCTTCAGCAAATCCATCTGCATCGGCAAGGTTTCGACGAACAGCATGACCAGGCTGTGGTCCTTCATCCGGTCCTTGTACTTGTCCATCAGCTCGCGATAGCCCTGCGTCACCATTTCGGGCGCGCCGCCGGCGTCCAGCACCGCGTCGATCTTCGGGTATTTCGCCAGCAGGTCCGTCAGCTGGCTCAGCGACAGCGCGAAATCGTCGTTGTTGTACAGCGGGCAGTCCGGCCACCTGCTTCCACTTGTCGGCGGGCAGTGTCTCCGTCATGCCCTTGATGCGATCGTTCATGTTCGCCGCGGCGGGTCCGCCGGTCTGGATGCAATACGTGCCGCCATTCGGCTTCAGCGCCATGGCCCGCTCGGCGACCGCCTTGCCGACCTGTTCGTTGACCGTGCCGATATAGGTGGCGCGCAATCCCTTGTCGGCCGGCAGCAGGTCGCTGTCCCAGGTGATCACGGGGATGCCGGCTTCCTTGGCGCGCGCCAGCACGGTGGCAATCGCCGGCGCATTGGCGGCCGACACGCCGATGCCGTCCACTTTGCGCGTGATCAGGTCCTGCACCACCTGCACCTGCTCCTGCTCGGTGGCATCGGCCGGACCGATCCACAGGCATTCCACGCCGCCGATTTCCTTGGCTGCCTTCATGCAGCCGTCGCGCGCCTGATCGAAGAACGGGTTGTTCATCGCTTTCGGCACCAACGCAAACACCTTGTCTTTTGCTTGCGCGTGCATCGGCTGGACAAGTCCGGCCAGTGCCGCCAATGCGAGTGCAGTTCGGATCTTCATTCTCTTCCTCCCCAAGAAATCCTTCCGAATGGAAGGACGGTCGTTCAGTCGCGATTGCGGCGCAAGCGTTCCAGCAACACCGCACAGGCGATGACTACGCCCGTGAACGTGCCGCTCCAGTACGGATCGACGCCGGCCAGCAGCAGCGCGTTGCGGACCAGCTCGATCAGGGCGGAGCCGATCACGGTTCCGTACGGCGTTCCCGCACCACCCGCCAGATCCGCGCCGCCGATAACCGTGCTGGCGATCACCTGCAACTCATAGCCGACGCCCAGCCCGTTGGTGACGGAACCCAGCCAGCCGATTATCAGCACGGCGGCGATGCCGGCCGTCAAGCTGCTGATCATGTAGACGGAAATTTTTATCCGCTCGACCGCGACGCCGGTCAGCCGAGCCGCCTGTTCGTTGCCGCCCACGGCATAGACGTGCCGGCCCCACGACGTGTAGGCCAGGCACGCGGCCAGGATCAGGGCCAGCACGATCATCACCACGGCGACGGATGGGATGCCCAGGAATTTGCCGCCGCCGATGGCGAAAAACAGCTTTTGGCCTGGGCCGAACTGGTAGATCATCCGGTTGTTGGACAGCACCAATGCCTGGCTGCGCGCGATCGACAACATCGCAAGCGTCACCACGAACGGCGGAATTTTCAGCCACGCGACCGCCGCGCCGTTGATGAAACCGCACAGCAGCGCGGTGCCCAAACCCGCCGCAATCCCGATCCACAGGCTTTGTCCCGATTGCAGCACGAGGCCGGTGATGATCCCGGACAAGCCCATCACCGAGCCGACGGACAGGTCGATGCCGCCGGTGATGATCACCAGCATCTGCCCCATGCCCATGATGGCAACAAAACCAAAATTGCGGACGTCGTTGAAAATGTTGTCGTAGGTGCGGAAGGCGGGCGAGATCACGCACATCACCGCGCCGATGAGCAGCACGGAAAGCGTGATCCACACCGCCTGACCTGCGGGGAAGCTCATCGGCAGCCGCCGCCCGGCCTGCTGCATCACCCCCGCATCCATGAACGCTCCCCCGCAGCCGCGGCTTGTCCCCGCCGGGCGCCGGCAATTGCTATTGAATGTCGCGCTCATGTTGTCAACCGGCTGGCGCAGCAACGGGAGCGAAACGGATTGCGTAATGCGCGTGGCAAGTCTTGGCCTAGCCGAACAGGCCCGCCATCTGCCGCAAAGGCCTCGTCGTCGGTCCGCTCGAATCGCAGCGGCGTCACGGCGATGTTGCCGGCCTCGACGGCGGCCGTCTCGGTGTCGGCGCCCTCCGGCCGGGAGCGCCGCAAAAGCTGGAGCCAATGATACGAGAATCCGCGTGGATCGACGCGCGGCACGACGGCAATGCTGTCGAGCAGACCGACACCCTGCCGCGTCAAGGTCAGCGGTCCGGCGTTTTCCGGCCGGGCAGTCGGGGAAATTCACGTTGAGGCAGGCGCCTTTGCTCCAGCCGCCCAGGACCAGGCGGCGGATCACGTCGGGCGCCAGGCTTTTTGCGGTATCCCAGGGAACGGCCTCCCGGTCACGAAACGCCTGGCTCAGCGCGATCGAGGGGATGCCGAGCAGCATGCCGGTCATCGCCGCGCCCACCGTTCCCGAGAATACCGTTTCGACGCCGAGATTCGCGCCGCGGTTGATGCCGGACAGGATCAGGTCGGGCGGGCCTCCCGTGATGAGATGCCGGACGCCCATGACGACGCAATCGCCCGGCGTGCCCAAAACCGCAAACCGCCGCTCGCCTTTTGGACTGACCCGCAAGCGGCGAATGCAGGCTTATGGAGTGGGAGGTGCCGCTCTGGTCGTGTTCGGGAGCGACCACCCAGATTTCGCGGGCGAGGGACCGGCGCCACTGCTTCCAGCACCGTGCAGGCCCGGTGCCTCGATCCCGTCGTCGTTGGTCAGCAGGACGCGCCCGAGGATCGGATCGGTCTTTTGCCACCCGTCAGTCTCCGATTTCCGCCATAGGGATGCGGCTCTCCGTCACCGTCCGGCGGAATTCGGCGATGGATGCGGCGCCGTCCAGAATGCCGATCTCCAGATCGTAGCTGCGACGTTCGCCCGGCGCGAGTGTGATCAGCTCGCCGGCTTCGCGCGCGATCCTTCGCGGCCAAAACCGTTGGTGCAGGGCTCGATTCCGACCGCGTATTGACCTTCGGCCATCATCCGCCATTCGATGTAATGCGGCAGTTGCGCGTGCCGGTAGCGGACGTAGAAGCCGAGGCCGAGCCGCTCGATTGACGAGGCCCACCGGCACGGTCCCGTCCGCCGCCGGGGCCATTCGGTGCGCGAAAGTCTGTTGCGAGGCGCCCGCTTGCGGTTTTGTAAAGCGGGCGTAAGCGTCGCGATCGTTCGGGTCCGCACTGCCGAACAACACTTCGGGTGGTCGGGCAAAAGGAGCCGAAAGCTCGGAACCTTCATCGACGAACGGAAACCCCGCGTTGATGTGATAGAGCAGCATATGCACCGCTGGGAGATAGCCTGCATTCTCGACCACGTCGTGCATGAACAGGCGCGATTCTCCCAGCACTGCGCGATAGGTGCGCGTCAGCACAAGGGTCTCGCCATAGGCTTGTGCCTGCGTCACCCGGCCGACCGCTTCCAAAAAGCATGTCTCGTTCTCCCAGCGCGCGCCGCACGACAGCAGTTCGCCCGGGATGAGGGCGGCGCGGTCGTGCACGCCATAGGTCTCGCGCGTTCGGGCCGGGAAATTGTAATGCGAAACGTCGTCCTCTTCCGGATTGCCGATATGCACCAGGCCGCAGGTGTTGTTGAAGCCGCCCAGCGCCGTGCGCAGCCAGCCGAAACGGTCCTGCTGCTCGAAATACCACGGGCCGGCAAGGCCGGTCGGCGGCATCCAGGCGAGCGACGCACCGCGAAACTCGCACAGGCCGATGTCCATGCCGCGCTCGACCGCGACCTGGAAATGCAGCCCGGTGCCGGTACGAAAATCCAGCAGCCGCACGCCGCGCGAGGGGCCGTCATCGCTCACCAACTGCTGCACGCCGCCGACCTGCGACAGATGACCGATCCGCCGCAGCAACTCCGCCCGTGTCATCGAACGTCCGAACAGGTTCGGCATTTCTTAGAAACGCTTCGCCCAGTCGTTCGTCCACATTGGCAGGAACGCGGCGGGGTCGTGCGGATGTGCCTGCACCGTGTCCATGACCAGATCGCCCACTCCCAGGCCGGCTCGGCGGGGGATGGCGTAGCGGCCACCGGCCGGGCGCGGGGCGTGCTCCAGCAGGTCGAAGCGCCACGGCACGTCGTACTCGCAAAACGATTCCTGCATGACGAAATTGGTGGTGCACGCATCCAGCTGAATCGCCGCCGCGGTGGCGACGGGCCCGAACGGGTTGTGGAACGACACCGGGATGTACTGGGCATCCGCAATGGCGGCGATCTTCTTCGATTCCAGAATGCCGCCGACATGGATCGGGTCGGGTTGCAGCACGTCGATCTCGTTGGTGGCGAGCATCGATTGCAGAAGATAGCGGCTGTAGCACCGCTCACCGGTTGCCAGCCTGGTGCGGATGTTGCGGCCGACCGCCGCCAGCGCGTGAGCGTTTTCGGAGTCGGTCGGCTCCTCCAGCCAGAACAGTCTTGATGGCTCCAGGTCGCGCGCCACCTCGATGGCCGTGCCGGGGCTGAACCGGCCGTGGCAGTCGATCATGATGTCCATGTCCGGCCCGACCGCGTCGCGCACCGCCGCCGCGACCTCCACACCTTGGCGAAGTGCGGCGCGCTCCGGGTCGCGTCCGGCGCCGCCGAACGGGTCGAATTTCAGCCCGCGATAACCTTTTGCAGCCACCGCTTTCGCTGCTGCCGCAATCTCGCCCACGCCGCTGCCGGCGCCGTACCAGGCATTGGCATAGGCAGGCAGGTCGGCATGGACTTGGCCGCCGAGCAGTTCGTAGACGGGCCGATCCAAGGCTTTGCCGACGATATCCCACAGCGCCATTTCGAGCGCGCCGATGGCACTGCTGATGATGGCGCAGGCGCGGGCGAACTCGTTGCGATACATTTCCAGCCACAGCCGCTCTATGGCGAACGCGGACTGGCCGATCAGGTAGCGGTCGGCGAGCTGCCGGATCGCCGCCTCGACCGCGAGCGGCTGGAATTCCAGCGTGCCTTCGCCGACGCCCGAAACACCGTCATCTGTCTGCACGCGGACGAACACGCAATTGCGCCAGCGCATGCCGACGACGTGGGTGGTTATCGCGGTCACCCGGCAATCGCGCCGCCCCGCTGCGTCGATCATGCAAGGTCGGCCATGCTGGATGCTTCCCGTTCCGCACCGCGGATTTGTTCCCTGCTAGCGCCGGCGGAAGTCATCGTCAACCGACGCGCAGAGCGCGTTGACCAAGACCGGCGCCGGCCGTAGCATCGCGCCGCAAAAGCTCGGGCACGCACCCGGCGCGCACGCGGGAGGACAGAAAAATGTTCAGGACCATGCTGGCCGGCCTCGCGGTGGGCGCGCTGGCGTTTTCGGGCGTCGCGTCTGCGGAGCAGATGAAAAAGATCGGGCTGGTGCAGATCGATCTCAGCAACCCGTTCCACATCGGCGAGGTCGAGGGCGCGAAAGAGGCCGCGCGCCGCTATCATTTCGATCTGCTCGTCACCAGCGGCGAGGGCGATGTCAACAAGCAGATCCAGGCGTTCGAGAATTTGATCAACCAGCACGTCGATGCCATCGCGGTGAATTTCATCGATGTCGGCGCGTTCGGGCCGGCGATGCAGGAGGCGCAGGCGGCGCACGTTCCCGTGGTTTGCCTGCACAGCCGCACCGAGGGCTGTGCGAAGATGCTCGGTTTTGACGAGCGCGCCACCGGGCGGATGGTCGGCGAGTATTCCGTCAAGCTGCTGGAGCAGAAGAACGGAGCGCCGAAAGGCGAGGTGGCAAATTTGCAGGGGCTGCTCGGCCAGGGCCTGAATACCGAGCGCAGCGGCGGCTGGACCGACGTGCTCGGCAAGTATCCGGACATCAAGGTGGACGCGCAGGAGCCGACCAGCTGGGATCCGGGCAAGGCCGTCGCGATCACCGAGAACTGGCTGACCGCGTATCCGAAACTCGACCTGATCTACGGCAACAGCGACAGCCTGACGGTGCCCGCGGCCACCGTGCTCAAGCGCGCCGGCCGCACCGACATCCTGCTCGTCTCGGTCGACGGCAGCCCGGCCGGGCTCGCGGCGGTGAAGAACGGCGAGCTGAAGAGCACGGTATTTCTGGCTCCGCAATATTCCGGTTTCTGGAAGGCGTACATGCCGTTCCTGGTCGCCGAAGGCAAGGCGCCCGAAGGCGACTTTCTGATCGAAGGCGCGATGGTGCTGCCGCAGAACGTGACCTGCGTGCAGGGACTGGCGGACAAGATGGTGCACGACGCGACAAAATTCCCGTTCGAGAAAACCTTGAAGGAGATCGTCTCCGCCTGCGCCCAGTAATCCGAGAAGCGTGAGCGACCACAGCGCCGCGCTGCCTGCAGGGCACGAGGTGCTGCTGGAGATGCGCGGCATTTCCAAGCGGTTCGGTGCGGTCGCCGCGCTGGCGGACGTGGACCTGACCGTCCGGCGGGGCGAAATCCACTCTATTGTCGGCCAGAACGGGGCCGGCAAATCGACCCTGATGAACATTCTGGCCGGCGTCGAAGCCGCTGATACCGGCTCGATCGCGCTCGGCGGAAAGCCGGAGAAAATCGCCGGGACGGCGCATGCGCTCGCCTTGGGCATCGTCACTGTCTATCAGGAGCTGAGCCTGCTGCCGAATTTGACGGTGGCGGAGAATGTGCTGCTCGGCCGCGAGCCGCGCCGGGGTCCGATGCTGGATCGGACCGCGATGCGCACCCGCACAAGAGCGATCCTCGACGGTGTCGGGGCCGGCGAAATTTCGACCGATATCGAAGTGGGCGCGCTGGCGCTGGCGCAGCGGCAGCTCGTCGAGATCGCCCGTGCGCTGTCGAGCGATCCGCGCCTCCTGGTGCTGGACGAGCCGACCGCGGCGCTCGGGCGCGAAAATGCCGAGCGCCTGTTCGACATCGTCCGTCTTCTGAAATCGCGCGGCGTCTCGACGATCTTTATCTCGCACCGGTTTGCCGAGGTGCTGCAGCACTGCGACCGCGCGACCATTTTGCGCAACGGCCGGGTGGTGGAGACGGTGGACCTCGCCGGCGTGACCGAGGCCGACCTGGTGCTGCGCATGATCGGCGCTACCACCGACGTTTTCTATGCCACCGCCGAGCACGCCGAACCGGGGCGGGGCACTGCGCTTGAAGGTCGCGGGTTGCAGCGCGGAACCCGCCTGCGCGGGGTCGACCTTACCCTTCGCCGAGGCGAGATCGTCGGCCTCGACAGGGCTGCTCGGCGCGGGCCAAAACGAACTCGCCCGCGTCATCGCCGGGGATCTTGCGGCGGATGAGGGCGAGGTGCTGTGCCAGGGCCAGCGCGTTCCGCCGGAACCGCGCGCCGCCATCGATGCGGGGATCTGCCTGCTGACCGAGGACCGCCGCACCGAGGGGCTTTTCCTTGACCTGCCGGTCAGCGAGAACATTGTTTTGCCATCGCTGCGGCAACTCCGCCGCTTCGCCGAGCGTGGTGCAGTTGAAAACATCATGCGGCGCATGGATGTGCAGGCTGGGTCCGCCGACGCGCCGGTGCGCAGCCTCAGCGGCGGCAACCAGCAAAAGGTCATTCTTGGCCGCTGGCTGCTGCGCGATCCGGCCGTGCTGGTGATGATCGAGCCGACGCGCGGCGTCGATGTGGGCGCAAAGGCCGAACTGTATCGCGCGCTGGAGACGTTGGCGCGCGAGGGGCGGGCAATTCTGATCGTATCCTCGGATATTCCCGAACTGCTGGGCGTCGCCGATAGTATTTTGGTCATGGTCGACGGCATCGTGCGACGCAGATTTGCGCGCGGCGCGGTCACAGAGGACGAACTCAATCTGGCGATCCAAGGCCAAGCCGCATGACAGCGCGGCTGCCGCGAGGCGGTGGCGCGAGCGTGCTGGCCGCCACCGTGCTGATGTTTTTGGCATTTTCCCTGACCACTGCCCGGTTCGCCTCGCTCGCCAATGTGGAAAATCTTGCCAAGCAGATGTCCATCATCGGCGTGCTGGGGACCGGAATGACATTTGTCGTGCTGGGCGGGGGCATCGATCTCTCGGTGGGTTCGGTCGTGCTGTTCAGCGGCACCGCCGCCGGCGCGTTGCTGACCGAAGGCGCCGGACCCTGGGCCGCGATCCTCGCCGCGCTGGCAGCCGGCGCCACGGTGGGCGCTTTGAACGGCGTTCTGACCGAAAAACTGCGCATCAGTCCGGTGGTCGTGACGCTGGGCACGTTGGTGGCGGTGCGTGGCCTCGGCCTCGTGCTGCTCCAGCGCTATACGTCCTGGATCGACATCGACGATCCGTTGTTCAACGCGCTTGGCGTCGGCAGTGTGGCGCGGGTGCCGGCCAGCGCGGCGGTCATGCTGGCGCTCTCCGCGGCCGGCGCCGTGCTGTTGCGGCAAACCCGGTTCGGCCGCGAGTTGTACGCGGTCGGCAACAACCCGGTGGCCGCGCGGCTGTGCGGCGTGGACGTGGCGGCGGTTCGGTTGCGAACCTATGTGTTGAGCGGTGTGCTGGCCGGCATCGCCGGGCTGCTATCCATTGTTCGAACCGGCGTGGTCAGTCCCTCCATCGGCGTGGGACTGGAATTTTCCGCTATTAGCGTCGTGGTGCTGGGCGGCGCATCCTTGTCGGGCGGCGTGGGCCGGATCGAACGCACGCTGCTGGGAACCGCCATTCTGGTCATGGTGTTGAATTTCCTGACCATCCAGGGCGTGGCCGGAACCTGGCAAACCACGGTTACCGGCGGCCTGATTCTCGCTGCGGCGCTCGTGAACCGCCTGCTGCGCAGAGGCCCGGCATGACCCGCAATCAAGGCGCCATGCTCGCGGCTATTCTGCTGCTTGCCGCCGCATTCACGATGTTGAATCCGGATTTTGCCACGCGTGCGAATCTGAGCACGTTGGCCGACCAAACCACGGTGCTCGCGGTGCTGGCGGTCGGTTCCACATTTGCAATCATTTCCCGCAACATCGACATTGCCCCGGCTTCCGTCATGGCCCTGGCTTCGGTCGTCGTGGCGCTCGTGCTGCGCGCGACGGGAAACTTGCTGCTGGCATTGCTGGCCGGACTGGCGGCCACGCTCGCCGTCTACGTGCTGCACGGCCTGCTGGTGGCACGGTTGAGGCTGGATCCGTTGATCGTGACGCTTGCGGGCTGGATCTGGGCGCGCGGGCTGGCGGTCAGCCTGACCAACGCCACCACGTTGCCGATCCGGCACCCGTTCGTCCAAGCGCTCGACCGTCGCATGTTGCTTGGCTTTACGCCGGCCACCGGGATCGTGGTGACGGTCTACGTGGCGGCGTGGTTTGCGCTCAACCGAACCCGGCTCGGCCTTTATTCGCGCGCGCTTGGCGCCGACGAACGGGCGCTGCGGGCACGCGGCGTCGATCCAGCATCCTGGAAAATTACCGTATTTGCGACAATGGGCCTGACCACGTCGGTCGCGGCTCTGCTGATGATCGCGCGGCTCGCGGCGGCCGCCCCCACGGCGGGGTTCGGCCTGGAGCTCGACGCGATCGTCGCGGTCATCATCGGCGGTACGTCGTTCAAGGGCGGCGCGGGCCGGCTCGGCAACACCGTGGTCGGGGTCGCCTTCATTGCCGTGCTCGATAATGGTCTGAGCGTGCTGGAACTGGGCGATGCCGAATTCCAGTTGCTCAAGGGCGCGGCGATTCTGGCGGCGCTGCTGCTCGAGGCAGCGGGTCGGCGGCGCGGGCGCGCTACTCGCGGCATCGGCTGATGCGCTAGGAACTGGTGCCACCCCGCTCGGCGACCAGCGCTGCTACGGCGCGGGCCGTCTCGTCCCCGGCTTGCAGGCCGTCCACTACCCCGGCGCGGTCGGCCTCGGGCCGGTTCTGGCTCATCTTCCACTTGCCCTCGATGCGCGCGATGGGGATTTCCATTCCGACAATCCCACGCAACTGCGAGGCCACGAAATCCGCGGGCGCGTCCGAAACCGCCCATGGCGCCGGGCGACCGCCCTCGCGCGACCGGGTCAAATCACCGACCTGCTGGCGGAGCCAAGTCGCGTCTTCGATGACGCTGGGGCGCCCCCAGGCGTGCACCGTCGCATAGTTCCAGGTCGGCACGACTCTCCCCGTCTCCCGCTTGGTCGCGTACCAGGAGGGCGTGATGTACGCGTGCGGCCCCTGGAACACGACCAGGCATTCCGTTGCTTCGGCCAGCGCCTTCCATTGCGGATTGGCCCGGGCCACATGGGCGCGCAGGGTGCCAAGGTCCGAGGCATCCGGGTCGATCAGGAACGGCACCAGATTGGCTTGCAGCCCGTCGCGCCCGCCGGTGATCAAGAGCCCGAGCGGATGAGCGCGGATCAGGCCGTGATTGACGTGGAGGCGATCCTCCCGGAACGCTGGCGGCTGATACATGCTTGCGTCCACCTGGCGTCGGGTGCGCGACCCGAATGGTGGGTCGCTCTATAGACCACCCGACAGCGCCCGCCCAGGTGGCCTCGGGCCGCGCCAAATCTAGTTGCGGCCTGCGGCGCTTCGGTCCACCAACAGCTGGAGCAACGGCGCATAGTGCGCGAAGCCGGGTGTCGACATCCCCGGCACCTTGGCGCCCTCATCCCATTTGCGCACGCGCACTGCTTCTGCGTAGTGCGGCTCGGTCTCGAAATCCGCGACCTCTTCCGGCGACATTGGACCGCCCTGCACCGATAGCGTGTGTACCGAGGCGGACGAGAGGCGGGTAAAATACGACGGGTCCGTGGCGCACAGATACCGCTTGGCCGCGACATGCAGGCGCACGCAGTCCACCACCACGCGGCGGAAAGAACGGCGCCAGCACTCTTGCACCGGCGGCATCGTGCAGATTGTCCACGCCGTGGTCGAACGAATCGTCGCCGAACTCGCTGGTGAAATGGCCGATATCGTGCAGCAGCGCCGCCGCGACCAGCGCGTCCGGCGCGGCCTCCTGCTCGGCTTGATATGCCGCCTGCAGCATGTGCTCCGCCTGGTTCACCGGCTCGCCGAGGTAGGAGTTGCCGCCGCGGCGTTCAACGATGTCGGCCAGAAACGCTACGATCGTGTCTCGAGTCATGCCGCCGTCTCCTCCGCTGCCGCGAGCATGGATAGTACCGCGTCCCGGTCGGCGTAGCAGCCCTGCAGCCAGCGCCGGCCGCCGCCGGAAAACGCTGTCCGGCCATGCAGCACCCGCGTGTTGTCGACGATGAACAAGTCCCCTGGCATCAGCCGGAATTTTCGGGTCAGCTGCGGGTCCTCCACCAATTCCGCGAACCGGCGCAGCGCGCCATAATAGCCCGGCATGGCGGCGTATGGCACGTCAACCAGCGCTGCTGCCGAACGGTTATTGAAGCGGATCGCGAGCAGCTCTCCGTCCGGTCCGAGTTCGATCACCGGTTTCTTGGCGCGCAGCCGAACGCCGTTGCCGGCGTACTCGAACCGCGCGCAGTGGCCGGCCAGAAGCTCGAACCACGACGGATTCTCCTGCTGCAATCGCGCCGCGGCAGCAAACCCGTCCACCACCAGACTGTCGCCCCCCTCAAGGTCGGAGTTAAGACAGGCGAGCAGTTGCAGCGTCGGAACCGGATCGCGATACGGGTTGTCGGTGTGCGGCTGCAGTCCGAGACTGGTATTGGCGAGATTGGCCGGATCGAGCTCGGTGCGCACGTCGAACCAGCGGCCGTAATTGGTTTCGCGCACGTAGCCGAACAGTTCCGCCACCCGGCACACGGCACCACTGTGCAGCGGCAATCCGTGCACGCGGGCAAAACCGTACCGGCTCAGGCCCGCCAACCAGTCTCGCAGCGTGCCGCGGTCCCGGCGCAGGTCGTCGAACCCTGCCGGCTCGGGCAGCGAAAACGTTGCGTCCCAGGGCTCCGTCTCCGGGGCCATCCAGCCCGGCACGCGTTCCTGCACCTTGTCGTAGGCGCGGGCGGCGAGCCAGTCGGCCGGAAACGTGAGGGCCTGATTGCCCGGATGCACGGTCAGCGACAGGCTGCCATCGGCCGTGGCATCGGCCGCACCGACGGTCGTATCGGCGGGAGTGTCGAGCACCGAGACAAACCGCTGACCGCTGCCAGGCAAACGGCTCGCCGCATCCAGTGCGTTGTCGCGCAGCCAGAGCGCGTGGAAACAGGCGCTCGTGCCGTCGTCCCAGGTGACAGCCACGGCCGTGCCGCGATCAATCACGCTCGCTCTGGTCACCCGCATGCCATCCCCGCCGGACCCGCCCTGTAGGGTGCGGGCAACGGCGGCAAAACTCCAGTCCCGACCCGGGCTGAACGCCTGCGCCCTGCCTCTTGGCCCTGGCAGTCCTGCTAGTGTACGCGGCGTGGACGCGACAAGCCAGCGGGGTGCCCATTCACGGCCCTTGACGGAAGGTTGCGTTAATGATTAAGTTCATGTAAACGTAATCAGCGCGAATAGGGGAGTATCTTGGTATGGCGACGATCAGTTGGATAGGCGGAACCGGCAACAGCTTCAACACGGCCGCGGACTGGAGCACCGGCCTAGTGCCCGGCAGCAGCGATACCGCCCTGATCAACCTTGCAGGCGCCGTGGTAGTTTCCAGCCAGAGCAACACCGTTGCCTCCCTGGCCATCGCCTCGACCGCCACGCTGGATAGCACGGCGGGCACGTTCTCCGTCAGCAGCGGCACGGCCACCGGCGGCATCGCCGGCACGCTGATCGTCGGCGACAACACCAACCTCCAACTCGGCGGCGCCATCGTCAACAGCGGCACCATTGCCGAGCAATCGACGGCGGACGCCACGCGGATCATCCTGACGAGCGCCACCGTCGCGCTGTCCGGCGGCGGCCAGCTCATGCTGTCGGCCAACGCCAATAACTACATCTATGGTGCCAGCGGCAGCGACCTGCTCGACAACGTCAACAACATCATTTCCGGCAGCGGTAATCTGGGTGACGGCCAGATGACCCTGACCAACGAGCTGCACGGCACCATCGATGCCAACCAGAGCGTTGCGGCGCTGGTGCTCAACACCAGCAGCAATACGATCGTCAACCACGGGCTGATGGAGGCGACCGCCGCCGGCAACCTGGTGCTGGACAGTACGGTCCTGAATACCGGCGCAACCATAGAGGCGTCCGGCGCCGGCTCGACAGTCACCCTGGCCAATGACGTGATCGGCGGCACCTTGAAGAGCCTGACCGGCGGCGTGTTCGTCAGTGCGGGCGGCAGCGGGCAGCTCGACGGCCAGTCCTCCCATGCGGTGACCGTGGCCGGGGTCCTGAACGTGGCCGACAACACGAGCTTCTCCATCGCCGGCACGATCAACAATACCGGCACGATCGCACTGGGCTCGAACCCGGATAACACGAACCTGATCGTCGATGGCGCCACCACCACGGCCGAGCTGACCGGCGGCGGCAAGGTCGTGCTCTCGAACAGCTCCAACAATCGCATTTATGGCGCCAACGGCAACTACACGTTGTGGAACCTCAACAATACCATTTCCGGCGCCGGCCAACTCGGTTTGGGTCAGCTGAAGATCATCAATGCCGGAACGATCAACGCCAACCAGGCCACCAGCCTGACCGTCTATCCCAGCTATGGGCTGACCAATACCGGCCTGCTGGAGGCAACCGGGACCGGCGGGCTCACTTTGCAGAACTATGTCGACAATGCCGGCGGCACCATCCTGGCGACCGGTACCGGCGACGTTGTGACACTGAACGGCGCAGACATCCAGGGCGGCACGCTGGCCACCACTGTCGGCGGCCAGATAACCGCGGTCAGCGGCGCCGAACTGGACGGCTATTCGTATGGCCAAATCGTCAGCAGCGGCACCGTCGCGGTTGCCGACAACAACAGCCTGTATCTGCAAGGCACCATCGACAATACCGGCACGCTGTTGATCGCGTCGGGCACCGCCAACGACACCACCAACCTGATCGTCAACAGCCAGATCGTCACGCTGACCGGCGCCGGCACGGTGGCGATGACGGACGAGTTCAAACAACCGCTTCTATGCCGCGAATGGCAATCTTGAACTGGTGAACGTCAACAACACGATCGTCGGCGCGGGCCAGTTGGGCATAGGCGAGATGCTGCTGATCAACCAGGCCGCGGGGATCATCGACGCCAACGGCGTGAACGCGCTGATACTGTCCACCGGGCAACAGCTCATCAACAATACCGGCCTGATTGAATTGACCGGAACCGCCTCAGGCAATGGCGGGCTGGATCTCTACAGCAGTGTCGTGAACCTTGGCGGGACGATCGAGGCCAACGGCGCCAATGCCCATGTCGACCTGTACAACACTGCAACTGTCGAAGGCGGGACGCTGGCCGCTGCGGCAGGGGGCGTGTTCAACGATATCAATGGGGCGGCCCTGGACGGCAACGATTACGGGCCGCTCACCCTGAACGCCACGTTCAACGTCGAGAACAACACCAACCTGTTTTTGTACGGCACGATCAACAACACCGGCAGCATCGTCGAGAACGCCGGCACCAACACCACCAACATCATCGTCAACAGCCAGGCGGTGACGCTGACCGGCGGCGGCCACCTGGTGATGGGCGACAGCGCCAACAACCGCCTCTATGGCAGCAACTCGTCGCTGCAACTGGTGAACGTCAACAATACCATCAGCGGCGCCGGCCAGATCGGCGTAGGAGGGCTCAACCTGGTGAATGATGCGGCCGGCCTGATCGATGCCACCGGAACCAATTCGCTGACTATCAACACCGGCAGCGATCTGACCTTCAACACTGGCACCATCGAGTCCACCAGTGCCGGCGGCCTGGTGCTGCAGAACTCCGCCATCGACAACGCCGGGGGTGTCGTGCAGGCGGTCGGTGCCGGCGCGCATGTCGATCTGAGCAGTGGCACGGTGGAGGGCGGCACTGTTGCCGGCACGAGCGGCGGCGTGGTCAACAGCTACGGCGGCGGGCTCGATGGTACCAGCGCCGGCGCCATCACGATCGTCGGGGCAGTCAATGTCGTCAACGGCAACGCGCTGTACCTAGCCGGCACGATCAACAACACCGGCAGCATCGTCGAGAACGCCGGCACCAACACCACCGACATTCGCCTGACTACGCAAACGGTGACGCTGACCGGCGGCGGCCAGTTGGCCATGTCCAACAGCGCCAATAACCGCATTTTTGGCAACAGCAATGCTGCCCAGACGCTCGACAACGTCAACAACACGATATCCGGCGCCGGCCAGATCGGCGTCGGCCAAATGCAGCTCATCAACGCGGCCACCATCCTGGCCAACGCCAGCGCCGGCATGACCATCAATACCGCCGGCGGCAACTTGCAGAACACTTCGACCGGCCTGATCGAATCAGCCGGCTCGGGCAGCATTGTGTTCAGCAGCGGGGTATTGAGCAACCAGGGAACGATCGAGGCGGCCGGCGGCAGCTCGATCACTCTGCAGTCGAGCGTTGCCAACACCAACGTGGTTTCGGGCGAGCTGATCGGCGGCACCTGGGAGGCGATCGGCTTCGGTTCGACCCTGGCGATCGACGGCGGCACCGTCACCACGCTCTCGGCCAACGTGCTGCTGCAGGCGCTCGGCTCGACTCTCGAGACCGGCAACGGCAGCACCTTCGCCGTGCTCGAGAACAGCCTGACGACCATCAGCAGCACGGGGGTGCTCACGCTGAACAACGGCCGCGGCTACGTCACCGGCCTGAGTCTCACCGACAACGGCCACATCAATCTGAGCGGCGTTCTGCAAGCGGGCACGCTGGCCGTGGGCAGCACCGGCAGCATCATCGGCACCGGCACCGTCAAGAACGGATTCGTCAATTCCGGCACGGTCGAGGCGCTCGGTGGCAAGCTGGACCTGACCAAAAGCGTGACCGGCGGCGGCAAGATGGAGATCGGCGCCAGCTCCACCCTGGAACTGGCGATCGGCGCCAAGCAGACGGCCATCTTCCTGTCCAACACAGGAACGCTGCAACTCGACAAGCCGGCCGGCTTCGTCAACCAGACCATCGGCGGATTGCAGGTCGGCGACACGATCGATCTGGTGAACACCAGCGTGACCTCGGCCGTGGTCAACGGATCGACGCTGACCGTGACGGAAACAGGTGGCGCGACTCTCACCTACAAGGTAGCTGGCGCGCTGGCCGGCAACCACTTTGCTCTCCAGGCCGACACCGCTCACAGCGGCACCTCTCTGGTACTGACCACCGGCACCGCCGCCCCCGCGGCCTTCGGTCCGAAGCTGGCGGCCATCGGCCAGAGCACGATGCTGTCGGAGTTCACTGCTCCGGCCGCACCGTCGGGCGGAAGCGCGTCGAGCGCGATCACCACCGGCGGCAGTCCGGTGTACTTGGCGGACACCACCGCGCCCATGGTCGGCTTCGCGCACACGCACTGACGGCCACCCGCCCCATCCCGGCTCGCTCTCGAAATGGAAGCGGGCCGGGTTACGGTTTTTGCGCCGCTACCCGTACAGCTGGTCGGGTGCCACGAGCGGAGCGGCGATTTCTACCATGGCGCCGCTCCGTGCCGCGCGGAAAAAGCAACTGCGCCGGCCAGTGTGGCAGGCGACGCCCGTCTGGGCGACCAGCAGCAGCAGCGCGTCCCCGTCGCAATCGATGCGCAACTCGACCAGGTGCTGCACCTGTCCCGACGTCTCGCCCTTGCGCCACAGCTTTGCGCGGCTGCGGCTGAAATAACAGACGCGGCGAGTTGCCAAAGTTTCGGCCAGTGCGTCACGGTCCATCCAGGCCAGCATCAGCACCTCGCCGGAATTGTACTGCTGCGCGATCGCCGGCACCAGACCATCAGCGTTCCAGACGACGGCAGCAAGAACGGCGTCGTTCACGAGGCCTTTCCCGTCAGCACCGCGAACCCGTGCGCCAGGTCGGCCATCAAATCCGCCGGGTCTTCCAGCCCCACATGCAGGCGCACCATTGCGCCGCCGAAATCGCCGGTGCCGCAGCTGCGCACGATTCCCGCACTGGGCAGAATCAAGCTCTCGTAGCCGCCCCAGGATGCTCCGATGCCGAACAGTTTCAGCGAGTCCGACATCGCTGCGACCGCATCGGCCGAAAATTGCGGCTGCAGCACAAAACCGAACAGGCTGCAGGCGCCGGAAAAATCTCGCGCCCAAAAACGATGGCCGGGGCAGGAGGGCAGGGCGGGGTGCAGCACCCGCGCCACCTCGGTCGCGCTGTTCCAGCCAGCGTGCGACCGCCAGGCCGGATTCCTGTTGCCGCTGCAGCCGCACCGCCAAGGTGCGCGCCCCGCGCAACGCCAGCCAGACGTCGTCCGGACTCGCGTACTGGCCCAGCTCGATCGCCGCCATGCGCACGCGCTCCCAGTCCGCATCGTTTGCGGTAGTGATGCCGCCCAGCAGCACGTCGGAGTGACCCGCCACGTATTTGGTCAAAGCCTGGATCGATACGTCCACGCCATGGCGGAACGGCTGGAAGAAATGCACTCCCCAGGTATTGTCCATCAGCACTTTGGCGCCGTGTGCGTGCGCCACGGCGGACAGCGCGGGCACGTCCTGCACCTCGAAACTGTGGCTGCCCGGACTTTCCAGGTACAGAACTTTGGTCTGCGGCCGCAGCAGTGCCTGCAATGCGTCGGCGTCGATGCAGGGATCGTAATACGTCGTGGCGACACCCATGCGCGTCAGCAACGAATCGCAAAACAGCCGCGTGGGTCCATAGACACTGTCCGGCACCAGGCAATGGTCGCCCGCCGACAAGAACGCGAGCAGCGGCGTGGTCACGGCCGACAGGCCCGAACTGGTGATCTGGCAGCGCGTGCCGCCCTCGATCTCCGCCACCACGTTTTCCAGCGCGTGGTGGGTGGGGCTGCCCAGCGTGCCGTACACCCAGGCTTGGTCCAGCCGCTTGGTCCAGCTGGCGCGCCGGTCGCTCATGGTGGGATAGAGCACCGTGGAGCCGCGATGCACGGGCGGGTTGACGAACCCCAGAACATGCTTTCCGGGCCGGCCGGCATGGGAGAGGCGGGTGGCCAGGCCTTGCTCCGGTGTCTCGGAGCTTTCAGGCGGGATCGCGTCGGGCATCAAAATTCCACCGGTGTGTCGGGGCGGCCGCCCCATTCGGTCCAGGAGCCGTCATACACCGCGCCCTCCGGCAGCCCGGCCGCCGCCATGGCGAGCGTAAGCACGGTCGCGGTGACGCCGGAGCCGCAATAGGCGACGACCGGCCGGCTGCCGTCGACTCCGACGCCAGCGAACTGCGCGCGCAGTGCATCGGCAGGCAGTAGCGTCAGGTCGGGGCCGAGCAGGTCCATGAACGGCAGGTTTTTCGCGCCGGGGATGTGCCCGGAGCGCACGCCCGGCCAGGGTTCGGGAATGGTGCCTGCGAACCGGCCGGCGGGGCGAGCGTCCAGCAGCAACTCGGCCCCCGTCGCTAGACCATCCTTGACGTCGCCGAAGCCGCGCAGCTTGGCCGCGTGCAGGTCCGGCCGGAAGGTCGCCGGCGTTGCGGGTGGCGGCTCGCCGGTCTCCACCAAAAATCCGGCTGCGCGCCACGCAGCAAACCCACCGTCCAGCACGGCGACTTTGGTGTGGCCGAACAACCGGAGCAGCCACCACACACGGCCAGCCGAGAAAATGCCGCGTTGGTCGTAGGCCACCACCTCGGTTTCGTTGTCGATCCCGAGTGCTCCGACCAGACGTGCGAACCGTCCGGCGCCGGGCACCATGTGCGGCAGCGCAGTTTCGGGGTCTGCGACCTGGTTGATGTCGAAGAAGCGCGCTCCCGGGATATGGCCCGATAGAAACTCCTGCTGCGCTTCCCGGCCCTCCCAGGGCAGCCACAGGGTCGCGTCCAGCACCACCAGCCCGGGTTGCCCAAGGCGCTTTTTCAGGTCGGCGGCGGAAATAACCGGGGGCATGCCGGCCAGGATAGTGCGGCGACGGCGGGGCTGGAAGGCTGCAAGCCGATAGCTGTCCTGCGCAGGGTGCTCCGTCTCTCCGCTGATCGGCTAACCGGCGGCCTCGGGCGTGAGATGAGCTTCAATGTATGTCGGATCAGACCGCTTCGCGGATCAGCGAAACCGCACGGTCTGCCAGTGCCATGGTGGGAGCGTTCGTATTGGCCGAAACAAGCTTCGGCATGACCGACGCATCGATCACTCTCAGGCCGGCGACGCCGCGGACCTTGAGATCGGGGCCGACCACCGCGAGGTTGTCCCGGTTCGCACCCATTCGGCAGGTGCCGACAGGATGGTAATCGGTCTTGACCGTCCGACGCAGATGAGCCTCGAGCTCGGAATCCGTATGTGCCTCGGCCCCGGGCGGGATCTCTCGCACGACGATGTTCTGCAGGGGCCGCGCACCGAGAATTTTCCGGGCGACCCGCAGCCCTTGCACGAGATGACGAACGTCGCTTTCCTCGCCGAGATAATTCGGGTTGATTAGCGGCGGGTCGGACGGGTCGGCCGACCGAAGCCGCACCCAACCGACCGAGCGCGGGCGCAGCAGCACCGCATGCAGCGTCACGCCCGGCATGCGCACGACATCGCGCGCGTCCTCATCGGTGTACCCGGTGGTCGGAACGCAATAGATCTGCACGACCGGATCGCCGGCCCCGTCTTCCGGGACATGGAACGAGCAAGCTTCGACGCCATTGCTCGCCGCCCTTCCCCTGCGGAACATCAGGTATTCGAGCCCGTTCCACATCATGCGGTGGCCCCGATCCTCGCCGAAATAGCCGTGCCGGCCGGAAATCGCGGCGGCGATCGAGGCGCCCGGGTGGTCCTGCAGGTTGCCGCCGACGCCGGGAAGATCGACGAGCACGTCAATCCCGTGGCGCTGCAGCTCGGCCGCGGGGCCAATGCCCGACAGCATGAGGATCTGCGGCGACGCAAAAGCTCCCGCCGCCAGCAGAATCTCGCCTTCGGTGCGCGCGATGTGCATCCGGCGGCCATGACGGTACTCGACGCCGACCGCGCGGCCGCCCTGTACGATGACCCGAACGACCTGCGCGTTCGTCACCACCCGCAGCTTCCCGGACGCGAGGGCTGGCTTCAGAAACGCATCAACCGCGCTGCATCGTCGTCCCTCCGATGCCGTTACCTGAAGATACCCCACACCCTCCGGCGCGCCGTGGTTGAAGTCGGGTGTGAACGGCAGGCCCATACCCTGCAGCGTGCGGACGTAGATGTGGCTCAGTTCGCAAATAAAGGCGGGTCGGGAGACTTTCAGCGGGCCATCGCTGCCGTGCAGCGCGTTGTTGAAGGTCTGGTTGCACTCCATCTTCCGAAAGTGCGGCAGGATGCGCTCCCAAGACCACAGGTTGGATTCAGCGACTGCACCCCAGGCGTCATAGTCGGCCACCCGCCCGCGCATGTAGGCCTGGGCGTTGATGCTGCTGCCGCCGCCGAGCACGTAAGCCTGCGGGATGAACGGCGTGCGGCCATTCAGCTGCGGTTGTGGGATCGCCTGATGGTGCTTTAGGAATTGGCGGTTCTGCAGGAGTTTCACGAATCCCGACGGAATGCGCAGCAGTCTTGACGAATTTTGGGGCCCGGCCTCCAGCACCAGCACCGACGCACCGAATTCGGCACTTAGCCGCGCGGCGGCGACGCACCCGGCGCTGCCGCCGCCCACAATGATATATTCGAAGTCCACGTGAACAGCTATCGGACCTGGGCCGATCGTGCCGACCGATCGTACTGCGCCGCGCCATCGCGGGTCAGGGAGTGTAGCGAATGACCAAAAGTATCCCTGCGGATCTCCTTCAAATCTGGCCCATGCCGTCGCGCCCGCGCCCGATCACCCTGATCGGCGCCGGCGATATCGTGCAAACGGCGCACCTGCCGGCCTACGCCAAGCGCGGGCTGCCCGTTGCCGGTATCTTCGACATCGACCACGGGCGGGCCCGCTCGGTCGCCGCGCGGTTCGGCATCCCGATCGTGCACGGAAGCCTGGCCGCGGCAATGGCAAGCGGCGCGGAGGACATGATCTACGACATTGCGCTGCCGCCGGACGCCATCCTCTCCGTGGTCGGGGAGCTGCCGCGAAGCGCCTTCACGCTGATCCAGAAGCCGCTCGGCAGCCATCTTGCGGCGGCGCGAAGTATCGTCGCCGAGCTGGACGCCCGGCGCGTTACGGCGGCGACCAATTTCCAGCTCCGCTATACACCCTCCATGCTGGCGATCCGCGACGCCGTGCGCCGCGGCTTGTTCGGCACGATTGTCGACCTCGACGTCCATCTGGCCGTCTACATGCCGTGGGAGATGTGGTCCTTCATGCCTCGGCTCGATGCGATCGAAATCCCGCTTCACTCGATCCATTATCTCGACTGGATTCGCTCGCTCATCGGCGAACCGGCCGGGGTGTATGCGAAGACGGTCCCGCATCCTCGCTATCCGGACCTGAAGGATGCGCGCAGCAGCATCATTCTCGACTACGGCGCTGCCGTGCGGTGCTGCCTGTCGCTCAACCACACCTTTGGCCGGGGTCCCCGCAACGTCGTGGCCACGATCCAGGTCGAGGGAACGCTCGGCTGCGCCAAGGTCGAGCTGGGCTACCTGTTCGATTATCTCCGCCCGCAGCCGGAGCGGTTGGAGATGGTCGTCGAGGGCACCGAGTGGACGGAAATCCCGCTGCAGGGCGAACGGGTGCCCGATGCGTTCGGCAACATCATGGCGAACTTGCAGCGATTCGCCGCGGGCGAGGACACGGACATTGAGACGAACGTCCACGACTCGTTGAAGACCATGGCCCTGGTGGACGCCTGTCTTCGATCGAGCGGTCAAGGCGGCCTCAAGCCCGAACCGGTATAGATTCCCGACGCGAGTCAGGCGGCACCGGCGCGCGCGGGGATGGCCTGCGGCGACGCAATCGTTCGCGGAATTGGCGCGCCGGTTGTCGGGTCGAACAGTTTGGCGGCCTGCGGCGTCGAACGTCACGCCCATGCTCTGTCCGACCCCCGCCTCGAACCCGGCGGCGACGACGGCCCGCAGCTTTTCGCTCTTTGCGGTTTCGAAAATCAGGATGGACTCGTGGCCGAGATGTTCGAGCGCGAATACCGTCACAGGAAGCGCCTCGACCCCCGCCGTTGCCTGAACCCGCACCTGGTGCGGGCGGACGGCGAGCGTCACGGCCCGCCCGCCGAGCTCGCTTGCGCGAAACCCGGAGAGCACAAGCCGCAATGGCGGACTGGCGAACACCGCCTCTCCGTTCGCGATCTCGATCGACCCATGGAGAAAATTCATCGGCGGCGTGCCGACGAAACCGGCCACGAACAGTGACGCCGGCTCGTCGTAGAGTGCGTTCGGCCGATCGATCTGCTCCAGACGGCCTTCGCGCAGCACGGCGATGCGGTCGCCCATCGTCATCGCCTCGGTCTGGTCGTGAGTTACAAACACCATCGTCGTGTTCAGTCGCTTCTGCAGATTGACCAGCTCCGCCCGGAGGCTGAGCCGGAGCGCCGCGTCCAACGCCGCAAGCGGCTCGTCCAGCAGAAAGGCTGCCGGTTGCCGCACGATCGCCTTGGCGGTCGCGACACGCTGCCGCTCGCCCCCGCTCATCTCCGCCGGGAGCTTTTCAAGCAGGCGCATTGCGTCGACGGTCGCCGCCGCCTCGACAACCCGCCGGTCGATCTCGGTCCGCGACAGGCGCGTGCGCCGGAGACTCATCGCGATGTTCTGGCGGCCGCTGAGATGCGGGTAGAGCAGCGATGACTGGAACACCATCGCGATGTTGCGCTGATGCGGCTTCAGGTTGGTCACATCCGCACCGTCGAACAGCACCCGGCCTGCTGACGGCACCGTGAGGCCGGCAATGATGTTCAGCGCGGTGGACTTGCCGGAGCCGGACGGGCCCAACAGCACGAGCAGCTCGCCGTCGCGCACCTCCATGTCGAGATGATCGACGGCAACCGACCCGCCATAGACCTGGCGAACGCCCTGCAGTTGGATGCTTGCCACGGGGCTACGGTCCAGACCTCATCGCACGGGATCGAGAATGTTCAGTTCGGATATGTGCCGCTGCAAGAAGAACGCCAGGATCACCGGCGGGATCAGCGTAAAAGTCAGGCTGGCGGCAAGATGTGCCGGCTGCGGATCCTGGAACAGGAAGCCGGTCATCGCCGCCGGCAGCGTGACCGCGTCGCTGCCGGTTACAAGGACCTGCGCATAGACGTACTCGTTCCAGGAGAACAGGAAAGCGATGACGGCAGCGATCGCGATCCCGCCGCGCGCCATCGGGACAAAGATGCGGGCAAAAATGTACATGCGCGAGAGGCCGTCGACGCGGCCGAGTCGCTCCACTGGGGGGAGATTCCGGAAGAAACCGATGAGCATCCAGGTAATCGTCGGAATGGTGATGGTGAGCGTCACGATCAGCAGCCCACTCAGCGTGCCCACCAGGTCGAGTTGCACATATAGGGCGTAGAACGGGATCAAGGTCGAGACCGGCGGCAGCGACACCGCGAGCAGGATCGCCGCCAGCAGCTTGCCCCGATGCGGGAAGCTGAGGCGTGCAAACACGTAGGCCAGCGGCACCACCACGATCATCGTGGTGGCGGTGACCAGCAGCGCCAGTATCAAGCTGTTGCGCAATCCCAGCATGATCTGATCCGCCTGTCCCGAGGCCGGAAGCACGATGCCGGCCGCAGTCGTGTAGTTGCGGCCCAGGACATTGAGGAAGGCGCCGGGCTGCGGGTGGGGCGGAGCGAAGGGCGGCGGAAACGTCGCGATCTCGCTCGGCGTCTCGAAAGCCAGGCGCACGATCCAGTAGATCGGCACCAGCGTCCACAATAGCGCGACGACGGTGGCGAGGAGAGGGCCGATCCGGAGGCCGGCACCGCGCGCCCTCATGCCTGCCGCCTGCCGAAGACAAGATACACGAACAGTGTCGCCAGCATGATGAGGGCGAGCATGTAGAACGACATGGCGGCGCCATAGCCGAGGTCGAGATTGACGAAGCTGACTTTGTACAGCTTGTACGTGAGAACCTGCGAGGCATCGCCGGGACCGCCGCGGCTCATCGTGTAGATGTAGTCGAGCGTCTTCATGGAGAAGACGACGACGATACAGGCGAACACGTAGAGCGTGAACCGCAACGGCGGCAGCGTGACGTGGCGGAATTCCTCCCAAGGGGTCATCCGGTCGATCGCCGCGAGATCATAGAGGCGCCGCGGCGTCGCCGTCATGTTGGCGAGGAGGAAGAAAGCGACCAGCGGGGCCGTGTTCCAGGCGTAGCCAAGGGCGAGGAATTCCACGATGACCTGCTGGTTCATGAAGTTCACCGTCGCCGATGAGCCGAGCAGGTGCGCGATGGTGGTGCCGAGACCGGTCTGCCCGCGCGCGAGATAGGAGAAGATGACGCCGCTGCCGTAGGGGGAAACTGCCCAGGGCGCGATTACGATCGCCCGCAGCCATTCGCGGCGCCGCGCGGCTGAATTCAGCGTCAGCGCCAGGCCCAGGCCGATGAGCAGCGTGAGCACGACGCACTCGGCCGTAAAGCGCAAGGTCACGATCACCGAGTGCCAGAAATCCGGATCCTGAAGCACCGCGGCGTAGTTTTTCAGTCCAACGAAATCGGCGGTGTAGCCGCCAAAGAACCCGATCTCGTGAAAGCTCATCCACAGCGCGTAGCCGAGCGGATAGGCGACCACGAGCAACAGGAACGCGAGCACCGGCAGGGAGACGAAGATAGCGAAGCGGAAGTCGGACAGCTCGGCCGCGGGCCGCCAGGCTGTCCGACGCCAACGGTTCCGTGCCGTCCGGCACCGCCCGCTACCTTCCCGCCTCCAGCGGTGCGGCTCAGACCTTGTACTTGTGGTTGAGCTGCTCGATCTTCTCGTTCATGTCCTTGATGACGTCCGCAGTCTTCAGGTCTTTGAGCAGGAAGGCGGAGAGCTTGTCCTTCAACCAGCCGTTAAACTCCTCCGCCCACACCACGTTCCAGGCACCGCGCGGATAGGGCGCCGTCTGGTAGATCTTCATCAGCTTCTCGTAGTCCTCCGGCCGAGCCAGCGCCTTGCGGATGATGTCGGCAGTGTCGCTCGCCTCCATCAGCTCCTTATAGGCCGAGAACAGCATCGACTCTTTCAGCCAGCGGCTGCCCACGAAGATCTTGCCGTTCTGGTCCTTGTAGCCGTACCAGCTGTAGAAGCGCTTGACATCCTCGGTCACCGGGTCCGGCCGCTTGCGCGAGCTCATCAGATAGAGCGCGCCGTCGACAATGCCCCAGCTCTGGCCCTGGTTCGGCAGGAAGGTGATCTTGCCGGCGACTTTCCCGGATTTTTGCGGGTCGTTGAGCTGCTGCAGATCATACGCCGTCTGTGCGCCGAATACGTAACGGCCGGAGCGGAAGGCGTCGATCAGCGCCGCCTCGTTGTAGCTCAGCACCTCCTCCGGCACAAAACCGTCCTTCCAGATTTTCTTCCAGTCCTCGAGTGTCGCCGCACCCGGCCCGTCCGCGGTCAGCGTCGGCTTGTGCGTCTCGGCGTCGGCGACCGCACCGCCGCGGTTCATCACCTCGAACTGGTACGCCCAGCTGATGCCGGCCCACTCGTTGAACCACGCCGGCAGGTACGGCTGCTTCTCGCCCTTGTCGCGGAACTTGTAGAGCATCGCGTAAAGTTCCGGCCACGATTTCGGGAACTCGCCCTCGTCGAAGCCGGCTGCCTTGTATTTGTCGAGGTACACGGCAACGAGTCCGCGCGTGGACGTGTAGTAGCTCAGCCCGAGCAGCTTGCCCTTATAGGTCCAGGCCTCCCGAACGTTCGGGTACATCGCATCCGCGATTTCCTGCCCGTTCGGCAGCTGGTCGGGCGTGGCCAGCCAGCCGCCCTCGAAATAGCGCACGCAGAACGAGGGGTTCGCGTACAGGATGTCGAGATTGGCCTTGGCGATCAGGTTCTTTTCCATCAGCGCGGCGTAGTCGCCGGTCACGGTCGCATAGTCGATCTTGCCGTTGAGTTCCTTGTTGTAGCGGGCGACGTTGTCCTCGACGATTTCCGGATGGTATTGCCAGCCGCGGAAATACACCGGGCTGCCGCTCTCCGCCTTCAGCGAGAAATCGGCGGCGCGGGCCGGGCGCGGCCGCAGCAGCGCCGGCGCCGATAGCGCCACGCCGGCAGCCCCCGATGCCTGCAGAATGCGCCGCCGCGTAAAGTCGTTGGTTTCGGTCATTTCACTCACCTTTCGTTGGGGCGTTTGTCGCCGGTTGGGGATTGTCCCGCTGTCTTCGCTCGTCGGCCTACCAGGCCGTGTAGCCGCCGTCCACGACGAGATTCTGCCCCGTCATGTAGGAAGAAGCGTCGGAGGCGAGGAACACGATCGGTCCCTTCATTTCCTCCGGCGTGCCAAAACGCCGCATCGGCGTGCGTTCGCTGAATGGCGCCGCGTCGGAGGAGGTTTCGTCGGTGGCGACACCGCCGGGGCTTAGGCAGTTCGCGCGAATGTTGCGAATGGCATAGTTCGCGGCGATAAAGCGCGTGTAAGCCACCACGCCCGCCTTTGCGTACGAGTAGTTCGGCCGGAAACTGTCGAGCCCTCCGCGGGTGGGGTACAGCCGTGCGTCCAGCGCCACGATGCCGAGGATAGACGCGATCGTGATGATATTGCCGCGTCCGGCAACCAGCATGTCCTCCATGAAGATCTGCGTCATGCGGAAATAGCCGGTCGCGTCGACCTGCATGGAGGCTTCCCATTTTTCGCGCGGGTAGGTCTCGACGTGGCCGGGCAGCTGGCTCATCGCGTTGTGTACCAACGTGTCCACCACGCCCACCCTGCCGCGGGTTGCCTCGCGCAAACCGGTGATGCTCGCGTCGTCGGCGAGGTCGAGCGGCAAGGCGAGCGCCTTTTCGCCCCGAGCCGAGATACGCTCGGCCAGTGCCTCCGCCTTGCCGAGGTTGCGCGCGGCGCACACCACCATTGCGCCCGCTTCAGCCAGCGCCTCGGCAATCGCTGTTCCGATCGGGCTCGATGCGCCCGTCACCAGCGCGACGCGGCCGTCGAGCCGGAACAGGTCCCTAAGTGCCATGCGCTATGCCTCGGAGTTTTTCAGAGTTCGCGCGACCGAGTAAACATTCCGCCGTGGCGGGCGCGTGGTCAAGCGGAAGCGTCCAATGGATAGAGCGGCCGCTTGACGTTGATGAAGCGCAGCGCGCGCATGTCGACGCAGGCAGCTCCCGCGGGCGCTGCAATCAGGATGCGGTCGGCGAGTGGTGCGGACCCAGCACGCAAGTACGATGACGACGTTACGAAGACCGGCGCCGCGCGGTGCGGATCAAGACCGACGGAATGGTACGAGCGTTAGGGAACCGACCGCGATCCACAGCCCCCAGGTTCTGCGGGCCTCATCCCACAACCTCTCGTGCCGCAGCCTCGACCGCGTCCAGCGTCGCGTCGATCGCTGCGTCGTCGTGCGCGGTCGAAAGGAACCAGGCACCGCGCTCGAGCGCGCGCACGCCGCGCTTCAGCAGGGCCACGGTGAACGCGACGTAGCGCGTCCGGTCTATGCGGGCGAGGTCGCGCCACTCCCGCGCCGGCTCGGCAAGTCCGAAACCGACATGAAACACCTGCGGGAATCCCTCGACCGACGCGACAATGCCCGCAGCGGCCAGCGCCGTCCGAATCCCCTGCATCAGCCGGGCACCGTGGCGCGCGATCCCTTCGTGGGTACCCGGCTCCGCCAGCGCCGACAGGGTCGCAACCGTTGCCGCCATGGCGAGCGGCTGAGCGTTGTAGGTCCCGCCGTGGACGACGCCCTGCATAAAAAGTTCCAGCAGCTCGGCCCGTCCTGTGATCGCCGCGACCGGAAAACCATTCGCAATGGCCTTTGCGAATGTCGCGATATCCGGCGTGACGCCAAAGCGCTGCTGCGCGCCGCCGGGGGCGAGGCGAAAACCGGTGATCGTCTCATCGAAGATCAGAAGGCTGCCGGATCGAAGGCAGGCGTCGCGCGCCCCTTCCAGGTAGCCAGGCGCCGGCGCGATCGCGCCGGCATTGCACATTGCGGGCTCCATCAGCACGGCCGCGATGTCGCGTGCCTCAAGCCGTTCGGCGAGAAGCGGGAGATCGTTCCAGGGCAGCACCTCAACGGCCTCGTCCGCAAGCTGTCCGCGGCTGCCAGCCACGGCACGGGGCCGCTCGCGCCTGCCGGCGTCCTGCAGGCCCGGCGCAACCGACCACAGCACGTTGTCGAGCCAGCCGTGATAGTGCCCCTCGAATTTTACGATACGGCTGCGGCCGGTCGCCGCGCGGGCGATGCGCAGCGCCGCCTGCACTGCCTCGGTACCGGAAGAAGCGAAGCGGACGCGCTCGGCGCAGGGTACGAGTTGACAAACGAGGCGTGCCGCCGCGAACTCGACCTCGCTCTGCGCGGCATACAGGATGCCGCGCTCCAATTGCGCCTGCACGGCCTGACGGAGCGGCGCGGGGTTATGGCCGAGTATCATCGGCCCCATGCCGAGATAATAGTCGATTAGCCGGTTACCGTCGGCATCGAAAACGAACGGCCCCTCCGCGCGCTCGATCACGAGCGGCGTCGGCGATATGCCCAGACGAAAATTGCTGCTGACCCCGCCGGCAAGAAATTGCCGCGCTTCTTCCATCAGATGGTATGAGCGACTGAAGCGTAAGGGCTCGGCGCTGCACTCCTGCGTCATCGGTTCCCGGCGGCCGTCGACGAGGGAAGCCTAAGACGGACACGAATGGCTGTCAACGAAACGGGCTTCACAATCCGCAACGACTTTGGGATGCCCACGCTGCACAAGCGTGCTGATGTCCTGGCTGCGACGGTTGGCGCAGCCTGTAGCGTTTTCAGTCTGAGTGCAAAGCGATCAGAATGAATGTCCGCGCCCTCCGCTTGCGCCGCGGGTTCTTCGATAAAAAAAATCCGTTGCGCGGCCGCCCAGAAGAAAATTCGAGCCTGTGCCGCCGTCCAGCGCGTTTGTGCTCCCGTATACGGACACAGGGTCCGTGCCGCCGCGCATGCAGATGAACCGGTTGTCGGACGACACCCTGATGCTCAGGCTGTCGCTCGTGATATCGATGAGTTCAGTCTCCACGCTTGCCATCGGTCTGCGGTAAGGTTCCACGTATTCGTGTCGCGACGGCGAACCCAATGCACCGGGGCCCGAGCAGCGGAAGAGTCAAGCGGCGTATAGGTGTCGGGCGGATTTAGCCCCTTATGGCGCCCGGGCGTTTTGCCGATAATGGAAGGTGCCCGCACGGCAGTCGGTCTGTCGGTCAGGGGCCAGCGCAAAAGGAACGTCAACGAGCCGTTCGCGCCGCATTAGACGTGCTGAGGTTGGATTACGCACGTTAATACTAGACTACAACGCAATGGAAGTAACGCGCTAATCGTAAGCGGAGGCGAGGCAACGAAGTGTTGCCTCGCGCCCCACCCGGGTTACTACTGCCCCTGCAGGATGCCGTATCCCACAACGTCGAGAAGCACGGTCTGGCTCTGCGGATCGAAGGTGCCGGTAAACGTGCCGGTCCCCATGGCGTTGCTGTACTTATTGGTCCCGGACTGAATGTACGCCGGTGCGCTCATGCCGTAAGGCGTGTTCGGACGCGTGCCGATGCGGCAGATCTGGCCCGATGAAGGGATCGTGAGCGTGCCCTTGACCGTGGTCAGAGTGAAAATACCCGTGCCGAAGTAGCACAGGCCACCCGCACCGTTGTTCATCGAGGTGTTGAGATCCCCGCTCACTTCGAGCGTATAGCTGCCATCCTGCGCCAGGGTCTGCTGGATTGTGCTGAACTTCACTGTCCCGCTCGAGGTGACGCAGCTGCATACGTCAGAACCGTTGCACGGAATGTTCGGGCAGGGCGTAGCATAGGTCTGCATTCCGCCGCCGCCACCTATGGTGAAGTACTGCTTTCCCGGTACCCCGCTGGCTTGCGCGCCAGCAACCGAGAGCATCGCTGTGCCTGCTACCAGCAGCCCCAGCCTCATTTGCCGGCCCATCGACCCGGCGGATATTCTACTGTTCGCGGCCATCAGCCTCTCCTCATGTTGACCTGTTCAGGTGCCGGACTCCCGACAATTATGAATTTGGGCATATTCGGGGATTATCGTCAAGTAACTTACCGTGGCAATCGCCTCGTTAGCATTATCGGCGTTTATCTGCCCGCCGGACGTTCACCGATGCCCCCGAAGTTTACTCACCCCCGCAAGGCGGTATCGCAGTCCCGGCCCCGTGGGTACGCCTGCTCGCAAAACGCTAGCGATCCCGTCAGAAGCCGGCCCCCTCGAAGCGAACCGCGGCGGGCTGCTCGGCGTTAACGGCGAGCTTTAAGTGGGCGCCCGGCAGCGAAAGCAACAGCGCCGAACTGGCTGCCTCATCCCCAAAGGGGTGAAGGAATGGTAACGCCCTGGAGCGCAGCTTTGCTTCAGGGCAGTCTGACGCATCCGGGTCTGGGTCCTATATAGGGCCGTGACAGATATAGGGCTGTGACAGACCGGGCAGCTCTGGTAGGTTATGAAGCGCAACTCACCATGATCGATAAAGTGCATTCGCCGGTCGACGCTGAGGGACACGCGGAAGTTGGTTTTCTGCCGCCGGATGCTCTCGATCCGGTGACCTCGAGCGTGCCAAAGGCCGCCCGTGGCGATCCGGCCGAGGCGGACAAGCTGAACCTCGGCTTTGACGCCATCAAATGGGGGTTGGTGGACAAGGCGCGCGCGATTTTCGAGTCCATGAAGCCCTCTGCGGCACGTGCGAACGGGCTCAATTTTCTCGACCGCCTTGACATAGGTGAAGCGTTGCTGGCGCGGGTGACCGAGCGGAACGCCGACACGGCGATCCACGAGGAAGCGTCTGGAGAACGCCGGCTGCGAGGTATTCTGGTTGCCCCGTGGGCCGAGGGAAGCTCACGAGCACTCATCGTGTTCGGGGGGAACGCAGACAAAATTTTCCCGATCGCAAAACCGCTGTTCAAGGATCCCTCTCACCTTTTCGTAATCCGGGACCCTTCCCGCTGCTTCGGGATGTGCGAGCTCCCGCGTCTCGGTCCGGACTACGACACCAACCTGGCCCTGTTGCGGCGCATGCTCCAGGAGCTGGGGGCCCACGAAGTATACTGCATCGGCTTTTCCAGCGGTGGCTTCCCGGCGTTGAAGTACGGCCTGGACCTGCAGGGTTCTGGCGTCCTGGCGTTCAGCTGTCCGACCTCGCTCGATATCGCCGACGATCCCGGCAGCGATTTGAGCAAGTATCCGCAATTGGCTCTGCTGTACAGGAAGGCGCGCCATCGCGCGACCAGCATGGCAGTAGAGTATACCGCCAGCCTTCGGCGTCCGCGGGTGCTCCTGGTGTTCGGAAAGGATCACCCGCGCGATACGTTTTGCGCCAATCTTATGGCCGGAGTGCCGGGTATACGGCTGAAAGCATTGGGCGGCTTTCAGGGCCATGGGAGCTTCGCCGAGTCAGTGTCGCGCGGGGCCTTTACCGGCTTCCTCGATCAGCTTTTCGAGCTCAAACCGTTCGTACGGCGACTTCGGCCCAATCGCAGCCGAGCGCGCGAAGCCAGTTCGTCAAAGTAAGCTCGAACCGGGACCGGCTCACGCTAGTCCGGAACCGATCTCAGGCGGTCACGTCCACCATCACGATTTCCGCGTCCCCGGTCGCGGTGATATCCAGTTCGCTTTCGCCGGTGATAGTGGCTCCGTCGCGAGTGGCCACGGGTACGCCGTTAATGGTCACCGCCCCGCTGGCCGGCACCAAATAGCCGATCCGTCCCGCGCCCAGCTTCTGGCGGAGCGTCTCGCCCGCCTTCAGGCTGCCGGCCAGCACGGCCCCGTCTGCGTATAACGGCAGCGCGGAGCCGTTCGCCCACGCTCGCCCGTCAGCCAGTGCGGTCAACTCTCCCACGCTGTCGCGTGGAAACTCGCGGCTGGCCCAGCCCGGCGCCACCCCGCGACGGGAGGGCAGAATCCAGATCTGGAACAGCCGCGCAGGCGTCGGCTCAAGGTTGGTACTCGGAATGCACGATGCCGGTCCCCGCGTGCATCACCTGTACGTCGCCCGCCTCGGTACGGCCCTCATTGCCCAGGCTGTCGCGGTGCGTGATCGCCCCTTCGCGGACATAGGTGATAATCTCCATATCCCGATGCGGGTGCGGGTCGAACCCGGTGCCGGGTGCCACCTCGTCGTCGTTCCACACCCGCAGCCCACCCACGCCCATGCGGCTCGGATCGTGGTAGCTGCCGAAACTGAAATGGTGGCGAGCGTTCAGCCAGTCATTGCGAAAACCGCCTAAGCTGGCGAACTTCTGTACCGCGATCATCTCACCTCCTATGGACGAGATCGTTCGACATCGAACGTTTCCGCTCCGAGGTGGGGGGCCCGCTCGCCCGCGTCAAGCCCGCGCTGTGCGGCATGGCCGAGCTTGCGCAGTAGGGCGTCGAGCTGCGCCGTCTCAGCCTGGTCCAAGCCCGCCATGGCGGCGGCGATGCCGGCGGCGTGCGGCGGGAACACCTTCTCGATCAGGCTGCGCCCGCACGGGGTGAGCCCGACCAGCACCAGCCTGCGATCGCCGCTGTCGCGTAGCCGGGAAACCAGGCCGCGGGCTTCCAGCTTGTCGACCACGTCGGTGACGTTGCCGGGGCTGGTCAGAACCTTGCGACACAGCTCCCGGTGACTTTTGGGCCCCGTGTGTAGAAGCGTCTCCAACACGCCGAGTTGGGTCGCGGTTAGGCCGTGGCGGGCCAAAAAAGGTTCCACGCGGGCGGTCACGCTCCGGCTGGCTCGCATCAGTTTCACATAGGCCCGTACTGCGGCGCGCACGGCCGGGTCGTCCACATCGAACATGGTCACCGGTTCATGATCACCGGCAGAGTGGCGTGCTCCAGCACGTGGCGGGTCACCCCGCCGAGAATCAGCTGCCGGATGCGGCTGTGCGAATAGGCCCCCATGGTCATCAGGTCGGCCCCGAATTCCCGGGCCGCGCCGAGCAGACCGGCGCCTACCTCGCGATCGATGGAGCGAAACGTGGCGATCTCCGTCGATACTCCATGCAGGGCCAGGTAGTCGGCCAACGCGGGAGCCAGTGGACCGCGCCGGTGGTATTCGTCCGACACCAGGATGCGCACCGCCTCGGCCCGACGCAGCCAGGGCAGGCCGGCGCTGACGGCGGCGACGGATTCCGCGGTGCCGTTCCAGGCCACCGCCACCCGACGGCCGACGGCGGCGGGCGGCTCGGCCGGAGCCACCATGACCGGCCGGCCGCTGTCGAACAGGACCGCGTGCAGCGCGTCCGAGGACGACAGATCCTCGTCCGCCTCGGGGTGGGGCACCACGGTCACGTCCGCGAGCCGTGCTAGTTGGGCCACCAGGTCTTCCTCGCGGCCGGTCACCGCCAAAAAATCGGCGCCGGCCTGCGCCGCCTCGTGCCGCGCCACCTCAACTTTTATGCCGTGTGCTGCCACGAACCGCTCGAACAGCGCGCGCACCGCGTCGGCACGGTGGCTGCTCTCGCTCTCCGTGGCCTTCATCATGTCCTCGATCATTGCCCCGGACAGGCCTTCCCCGGCCAGCGGGGCCACGTCGCGGCTGTCCATGCGTACATGCACGGCGGTCAGGTGGGCGTCGAACTCGCGCGCCACGGTCCAGGCCAGCGCAAGCGCCGCCTCGCCCGCGCGCGTGCTGGTCAGCGGCAGCAGCACTTTGCGGATCGGCATGGCGCAGACCTTTTGCGGTTAGGGATAAAGCTTCGATCCCGACCAGTTTTGGCCGGTCCGCGTAAACAGGGTGCGGTCGTGCAAGCGGAACGGCATGTCCTGCCAGAACTCGAAGACGTCGGGCAGCAGGCGGTAACCCGACCAGTGCGGCGGGCGGGGGATTGCATCTCCCGGATACCGTTCCGACAGCTCCGCCACGCGCTGTTGCAGTACAGCCCGGGAGGGCAGCGGCCGGGACTGGTCCGAAGCGGCTGCACCGAGCCGCGACACCCGGGCCCGACAGGCGAAATAGGCATCCGCCTCGGCGTCGGTGACCGGTTCCACGGGACCCTCGGCGCGCACCTGCCGGCGCAGGCTCTTCCAGTGGAACAGCAGCGCGGCGCGGGGATTTTGCTCCAGCTCCCGGCCCTTCCGGCTTTGCAGGTTGGTGTAGAAGCACAGTCCGTGGTCCAGCCCTTTGAGCAGCACCATTCTGGCGGAGGGTTTTCCGTCCGGCGTGGCGGTGGCCAGAACCATGGCATTCGGGTCGTTGGGCTCGGCCGCCTCCGCCGCCTCCAGCCAGGCCCGCAGCAGCGCGAACGGGTCGGCCTCGAGCGAGACTTGCAGCGGGGGAGGAGCGTGGTCGTCCGGCATGCGGGGCGGCCTCTCGCTGAGTTAAGCCTATCTTGCCGGCTTCCGGGACAGTATGCCAGGAGGCGCCCGCCCGGTGGCGGGCTAGGATTTTTGCAGCATGGCCGATATCGACACCTCGACCCAAACTGCCACCGGCACCTTGATGGCCGGCAAGCGGGGGTTGGTGATGGGGGTTGCCAACGAGCGCTCGATCGCCTGGGGCATCGCGGCGGCGTGTGCCGCCCAGGGCGCGGCGCTGGCTTTCACCTACCAGGGCGAGGCGCTGGAAAAACGCGTCCGCCCGCTCGCGGCCAGCGTCGGCTCCGATGTTCTGGCGTCCTGCGACGTGGCCGACGAGGCCAGCATCGACTCGGCGTTCGACATTGTGCGGCAGCGCTGGCAGGGGCTGGATTTCCTGGTCCACGCCATCGGCTTTGCCGACAAGCAGTATCTGCGCGGCCGTTATGTCGATACTCCGCGCGCCGCGTTCGTGCAGGCGCTGGACATCTCCTGCTACAGCTTCACCGCTGTTGCCCGGCGTGCTGCGGCGATGATGCGGCCGGGCGGCAGCTCTGCTGACCCTGACCTATCTCGGCGCCGAGCGGGTGACGCCGCACTACAACGTGATGGGTGTGGCCAAGGCGGCGCTGGAGGCCTCGGTGCGCTACCTGGCGGCCGACCTCGGCGGCGACGGCATCCGCGTCAACGCCATCAGCGCCGGCCCCATCCGCACGCTGGCCGCCAGCGGCATCGGCGATTTCCGCTACATTCTGCGCTGGAACCAGCTGAATGCGCCGCTGGAGCGCAACGTCACCCTGGAGCAGGTCGGTGGCGCCGCGGTCTATCTGCTCTCCGACCTGTCCGCCGCGGTCACCGGCGAGATCCATCACGTCGACAGCGGCTATCCATATCGTCGGCATGAAGAACCCCGCGGCGCCGGACATCGCCGCCGTCGACTAGGGATGTCGCATAACAGTTTTGGGCACCTGTTCCGGGTGACGACCTGGGGCGAGAGCCACGGGCCGCAGATCGGCTGCGTGGTCGACGGCTGCCCGCCGGGGATCGGACTGAGCGAGGCGGACATCCAGCCCTGGCTCGACCGCCGCCGCCCCGGCCAGTCCCGCTTCACCACGCAGCGGCAGGAGCCGGACGCCGTGCGCATCGTTTCGGGGGTGTTCGAGGGTCTCACCACCGGGACGCCGATCGCGATGGTGATCGACAACGTCGACCAGCGCTCGCGCGACTATGGCGACATCGCGGAAAAATTCCGGCCCGGGCATGCCGACCTCACCTATCACCTGAAATACGGCGTGCGGGACTATCGCGGCGGCGGGAGAAGTTCCGCTCGGGAAACGGCGATGCGGGTGGCGGCCGGAGCGGTGGCGCGGCGCGTGCTGGGCGAGGGCGTAGGGATTTGGGGTGCGCTGGTGCAGATGGGGCCGCATGCGATCGACCGGACGCGCTGGGATTGGGCGGAGGTTTTGCGAAATCCGTTCTTCTGTCCGGACCCGGAGGCTGCTGCCGCCTGGGAAGTTTTTTTGGCCGAGGTGCG
This sequence comes from uncultured Pseudomonadota bacterium, assembly GCA_963822705.1. Lineage (GTDB taxonomy): Bacteria > Pseudomonadota > Alphaproteobacteria > Acetobacterales > Acetobacteraceae > CAVRQM01. Next base: position 297,168 of record CAWGIX010000012.1, on the reverse strand, counting down.
CAAGGCCGGCAGCTCGTGCGGCGCGGTGATCGAAGTGGTGGCCGAGGCTGCTCCGCCCGGATTGGGGGCGCCGGTCTACGGCAAACTCGATGCGGACATTGCCGCGGCGCTGATGAGCATCAATGCCGTCAAAGGGGTGGAGATCGGCGACGGATTTGCGACCGCTGCCCTGTCGGGCGAGGAGAATGCTGACGAAATGCGCATGGACGACGGGCGCGTGCGGTTTTTGTCCAACCATGCCGGCGGCATTTTGGGCGGCATTTCAACCGGCCAGCCGATCGTGGCGCGGTTCGCCGTGAAGCCGACCAGTTCGATCCTGACTCCGCGCCGCGGCGTGGACCGGCAGGGACGCGACGTGGAGCTGGTGACGAAAGGCCGGCACGATCCCTGCGTCGGCATTCGCGCCGTGCCGGTGGGCGAGGCGATGCTGGCCTGCGTTCTTGCCGACCATCTGTTGCGCCACCGCGCCCAGAATCCGGATGCACCGAGCGAGGCAAGGCTGCCGCGGAACTAGGGATTATATTACGATACCGTAACGTTCTAGGCGTGCATGGGCACGGCGGCCCAGTCAGGCCGGTTTTCGGATCGGCTCGGGGAACCAGAAACCGCCCCACTTCCTCCACTCCGTGCCGGGGTAGGTCCACTTCGGTTTTCGCGTGCGCGCCTCGGTGCGGAGCGGACGCTTTCGCATCGGCTTTTCGGGGATTGGTGCGGCGGGGTCCGGTTCGGGGGCCGATGGTGCGGTTCGGCGAACCCGCTTCGGCGGCGGGGGCAGGAGCGCCGGGTCGGGGGTCAGCGCCAGCATCCGGCACAGCGGCCGGAGTATCCGTCCCGTCTGCGGGGCGTTGCGGAGCAGCTCCTGCATCCCGGGATCGGCCAGCAAAGCCTCCAGGTCCTGCTTGTAGGGCGCCACCCGCCACGCCCCCAGTTTTAGCAGCCAGCCGAACGGCTCGGGAAACGGATGCTGCCGCTTTCGGGCTTTCCTTTCCCGGACCCGAGGCGGCCGCGGCGGTGGCAGCGGACCCGCCTGGGCGCGGGCGACCAGAGCGATGAACCTGAGCCGGAGGTTCTGCAGCCGGGTCCCAACCAGGAACAGCAGCTGCGCGGTGATGAAGTTTATCCCCGACATCCGGTCCACGTCGTAGCGCATCCCGAGCGCCCGCCCCACTTCGTGGGTGAACCGGGTGAACCGGTCGGAGAGGCTGGCATCCGGCGGGAGGGGTGGGGGCTGAAGGACAAACATTGGGTAGAATAACTAACACAGGCCCGCGGCCAGGTCAAGGAAAAGGTTCTGCGGTATTGGGGGTGCGCCGCAGACGCGGATGTTGCCGCCGGGGCCCAGGGTTGGCGGCGAAGGTGGCCGATCGTGGGTGTTCGTGAGCCGGTTCGACGAGGCTCGGGCTGGGATGTTTGTCAGTGGCATCTGCTCGCGGAGAAGGCGAGCCACCTGATCGTCGCTTGCGCCCTAGCGTCACGTTGCCTTGCGGCTCATGCGAGCCTATATTTCTGGCTCACCTGATCTGGAGGCGGCGATGTATCCGGTCGCGGTGGGACTGGTGGTGACCGCGCTCGGCGGTCCCGCAGTGCTGGGATTTTCCCCGGTAACGCTCGCGGACCTGTCCGCGGCGGTGGCGCGGGGGCTGCCGCGGGCGGTGGTGGGCCACGTGGCCGCCGCAGTGGCCCCGCCAGTACCAGCACTGCGACAGAAAGTGGCGGCCCTGATGGTCTCGCCCGCGACGTTGAAACGCTCGCCGCGCCTGTCCGCCGCCGCCAGTGAAAGGGCCGAGCGGCTCGCCCGCATCGCGGCACTGGCCCGGCAGGCGCTGGGCGATGCCGAGCAGGCCAGGCTGTGGCTGACCGAACCACACCCGCTGATGGGGACCAGAAGCCCGATCGAGGTGGCCGCCACCGACCTCGGCGCGCGGCAGGTGGAGCGGGTGCTGCTCAACATCGAATACGGCCTGCCCGCGTAGCACGGTGCGGCTGTATCGGCTCGGCACCGCTCGCCATCCGGTCTGGGACGGCACCGGCGCGGGCACTGGTGGGCGGGCGCTGGAATTTTCCGGGCGTGCCGGTGATCTATGCGGCCGGATCGCTGGCGCTGGCGATGCTGGAGCGGCTGGTGCAGCGCCGCGACCTGGCCGGCACGTTGCTGGTCGCGGCCGAGGCGCCCGACGATCTGGCGGTGGAGTACCTGACCGATCCGCCGCCCGGCTGGCGCGAACTCGGCAGCCCGGAAGCGGCGGCGCTGGGCACGGCGTGGCTGCGCTCGGCGCGCACCGCCCTGTTGGGCGTGCCCTCGGCGGTGGTGCCGCGGGAAAATAATTTTCTGGTCAACCCGGCCCATGCCGATGCCGGTCCGCATCGCGGTGGGCGCGCCCGAGGTGTTGGCGTGGGACGCACGGCTGTTCGGCATTCCGGCACCGTCTTGAACCGGTTGGTCTCCGAAAACTACGCCACTCAGACTAGGCGCCTTGATCGATGACCGCTTTCCACCCTTTCCAGGACCTACGCCGCGAGCGGTCAGAGGTCCGGCCTTGGCCGAAAGCGGAAGGGGCGGGTTCCGGTTGCGCAGCACAGAGCAGCTGACGCTGCGAGTGCCAGAAGCTTTGGCAGCAATCGACCCAACCAGGACGTTCAACAGGCCGCGGGCGAATTCCTGGAAGCGGACGCTGTCCTCGTATTCCAGGCATGATTGTGCTCTAAGGCGTTCCGAACCTTACCCTTTTGAAGCGCTATGGCCTTCACCGCAAAGCAATTCGGCCGCAAGCTCGCCATCATCCGGACCGCCTTCGGTCAGGACAGGGAGTTGCTTGCGCTAAGCTCTGGCATCCAGGCCGAGCGGCTTGCCTTGCTGGAGGATGGTGCCGCTGACCCCACTGGCGACGAGGTGTTGATCCTCGCGGACCGGTTCAAGAAGAATTTCCGCTACTTCCTTGCCGACGACGCGACCGATCCGGACGCGGATATCGAGTTCCTCTTTCGAACCAACGGCGATGAGCTGCCGCCAGCTGACCGCATCGCTATCTCCGAATTCGTCTATCTCTGCCGCTGCCAGGCCACCCTGGAGAGGGATTTGGGCCGCCGTCCATCCCATCCGGGGTTCCGTTTCCATCCGGTCGGCGCCTTCTTCAAGGGGCACGGACAACGCTGCGCGGCCGAGTTGCGGCGCCATCTTGGACTAAACGACAACGAAGTCGTTCGCGATGTCTTCGGCGCGATGCGCAGCATGGGCTTCAAGGTGTTTCGCCGGCGGCTGGAGAATTCCAACATCTCCGGCCTCTTCATGCGCCACCTGGAAGCCGGACCATGCGTCCTCGTAAACCTCGCTGAGGGGATGGCGCGGCAACGCTTCAGCGCCGCTCACGAATGGGGCCACGGCCTGATGGACGATGAGCCTATCGTCCTGTCCACCGTCGGCGAATGGACCAGCGGGGAGTTAGTGGAGCTGCGGGCCAACACATTTGCGTCCGACTTCCTGATGCCCCCCGCTCGGCTCGCCACTATCACCGCGCAGTGGACCAACCCCAGCGTTGTTTCCGATTGGGCGGATCGCTTCCGGGTCAGCGTCCCAGCGCTTCTCACCGCTCTTTTCGCCGCGAAGCTGATTGACAGGGAGAAGCGGGAAGAGCTGCGCAATGCGGCGCCACGGCCGCCGGAGCCCGTCGATCCGGAGCTGGAGGGGTTGACCAATCTCACCCAGCTCAGCCGGCGCCGGTTGCTCCTGGAGCGCGGGATCAGCAACGACTATGTCCATCTGTGCTTCGACGCAATCTCGCAGGAGGTCATCTCCTTTGGCCTTTTGTGCGAGATGCTGCTGAGCAGCGCGTCAGGCGTCCAGGAGATCGCGGAGCTGTTCGGCCGGACCATCTACCGTGAGGGTTGATGTCCGCAGCTTTGTCCCGACCAACGCCATCGATACTTGCTCGATATGGAACCTCGTATCGTCTTCCCGCCTGGCGTCGGTTGCCCGCAGCAAACAGCGCTGGTTTGTCGTGGCGGACTACGTTCGGTATGAAGCTCTTGACCGCACGCGGACAAACGCGGAGCCGAGCGAGCTGGAACTGCAAGCCAAATTCCGGGACCGGCTTGAGAAAGGTCAGGGATTTTCCTGCCAGTCAGTGAGCCTCGCGGACCTTCAAGCCGTCGCCAATCATCCCGCAATCGGGCGGCTTGGGGGGAGAAATCTCTGCGCTGGCGTTGGCGCGGACCATGCGCATCGGCTTTATGACCGACGATCAGAAGGCAAGGGCCAAGGCCGCAGACGTCAACGTCGCTACGGCACACACGACGCCCCACCTGTTCGGATGGCTGATCTATGAGGGCGCCTTAGGCGACGGGGATTACAGCACCGTCATTGCGGAGCATGAGGCTTCAGTTCCGAAGCGGAGCGGACGACTGAGAAATATTTCCGTGCCGCGTATGAGGAGGCGTGCCGCTGCCGCCTCGTGCGGGATCACGTCATCCCAGCAGCGGGTGGGGCCGGTCGGTAGAGGTTTGATGGACATCGGCTTTTGGAAAAATGGGATACGAAACGAGCGACCTGCAAGGCAGCTATCCAGACAAGTTCGTTTGCGCCGCATGCTTTGATGACCACTATCTCAAGGGCTTCATCGATAGCTGCGTCGAAAGCCGGACATGCAATAACTGCGCCCGTCACAGCCGGACAATGGGTATCGCGGCACCGGTGATACCGTCATCGAACATATATTCGAATGTTTATGTCGCCACTATGGAGAAGCATGGGTGTCCGGCGCCAGCTGGGACAGCGAAACAGATCCCGCACTCGGTCTCGACCGTGGGTTCCGGGATGGCCACGGTCGCAAGACCCATCCACGTTCGGAACACCCACGGGCATCCCCATCCTACCAGGACGGGCACAGCCAACATGCAATCCACGGCTTCGGAGCGGCCGGAAGGCGTGGATGCCCGTGACAAGCACGGGCATGACGGCTTCTGGTTGAAGATGAGTATTCAAGGGAGCGGCCGAGGCGACATGCAGCCGTGAGTGGGGAGTCGAGCAGAATGCGCGAACGTCGCCAGGACAAGAACCTCTTTCCTTGATCGCCGTTACGCCGCCTCGGAAATGCGCCTGGATATCCACTCGTTCAGGCTCACACCTTCCTCGGCGGCCCGCAGCGCCGCCTTGCGATGCAACGCAGGATCGGTGCGCAATGCGATGGCACCTTTGTACGGCCGATCCGGCTGTTGCCCGCGCTCGGCGCAGAGTGCCAGATAGTCATCGATACTGTCCCGGAACGCCTGCTGCAACTCCGCGGCCGTCGAACCCTCAAAATAGATCACGTCCTTCAGCCCCGCGACCGTGGCACTCAGCATGCTGTCCTGCGGGTCGATCTCGATCGGCCCCATCGCGTAGCCCTTGTCTCGATCACTGCCACCTCCCTTGCCGTCACGGCTCCACGCCAAGTCCACGCAGGAACTCTCGCATCTGCCTTACGGCCGCCGGTCTCGCCGCAGGCTTGGGATGCGGGCGATGGAAATGCGCGATGGAACCGCCCACCACGAACGCGACCCGGCTGCCGGAGCGCTCGACCACCTCGCCCCCGAGCGCCACGACAAGCAACTCGATCGCCCGGAACGGCAGGTCCGACCGAGTCGGTTCCTGATAAATGCGCGCGATGGTACGGCGGTGGCTGTGTTCAGCTTGCCCAGTCAGCACTCTCCGACCCATGACGGCATCCGCCAGTACGCAGGGTGATAGCACTTTCACTATCATCGGTCAAGAAATTTGATCGGCGGCCCCAAGATACATCCGTCGGGTGGACTTGGGCCCGGATTAGAAGTCTTTGGCGACTGAGCGTGCGACGCTTCTTGATGATCGCGGGAGTTGAGCCACGATGGAATACAAGGGCTATGTCGCAGGCCAGATAGACGTCGATCCCGAGGACGGATAGTGATCGGCGGTTCCGACCCTACCGTCCGCTCCGGCGCTGTCGTTGTTCTGCTCGCATTATCCTGTTGCGCTCCGCCCCTCCCCATCGCCGGCTTTGCCCAAACCGGTCCCGAATTCGACCCGGTGACCTTCTTCACCGGCCACGCAACCTCCTGGGGCGTGCTGGAGAACCGCGGCGGCGCGCCGACCGGCATCGTGACCACCGACTGCCAGGGCACCGCCGAGGGCACGGACGGGCTGCACATGATCCAGCACGTCGTCGTCGACGGAAAGGATACGCCCCGCGACTGGCACATGCGCCGCACCGGACCCCACACCTTTGAGGCCACCGCCAACGACATGGTTGGCACCGCGCACGGCGAGGCGCAGGGACGCGTGTTCCACTGGAGCTGGGTGCTGGCCACGAAGCCCGGCAACGGTTTGCGCAACGTGCTGATGGACCAGTGGATGTCCTACGAGGACAACGGCTCCATGGTGAACCGCACCAGCATCAGCAAGCTCGGCTTTGTCCTGGCCGAAGTCACCGAGCAGTTCCAGCGCCGTCCCTGACCCCCGGGGTGGCCGCCGTGTTGCAGGCCCCCAACCCCCATGCTAGTGCCACCCCGCCCGGCAAAAACCCGCCCGGCAACGGCATTCGGTCGCGCCGCCGCGGCGACCCAGCACGAGGATTTTTGGACCGACGTGGCGGAAGCCGGCCCCACCTCCTCCCGCGGCGGACTGACCGACCGCTATGCCGCGGCCCTGTATGCGCTCGCCTCCGAGCGCAATGCGCTGGATGAGACGGTCGACCAGATGGCCGGCCTCGGCCGGCTGATCGACGGCAGTGCCGATCTGCGGCGCCTGCTGGCGAGCCCGCTGGTGGACCTGCACAGCGCCCAGAAAGCGCTGCGCGCCGTGCTGACCGAGCAGGGTTTCGGCACCCTGGTGCAGGATTTCGTGGGCGTGGTCGCCGCCAACCGCCGGTTGCCCGCGCTGCGCAGCATCATCAACGCGTTCGCCGCCCTGGTGGCGGAGAAGCGCGGCGTGGTGGTGGCCGCCGTGACCACCGCGCACCCGCTGACCGAGGTGCAGGAGCAGCAGCTCCGCGCCCGGCTGATCGAGTCCGGCTATTCCCGCGTCGAAATCGTCAAGCAGGTCGATCCGTCGCTGCTGGGCGGCATGGTGTTGCGGGTCGGCGCGCGCCTGTTCGACACCAGCCTGAAATCGCGCCTGCAGCGCCTGCAATACGCCATGAAGGGAGCCGCCTGATGGACATCCGCCCGGCCGAAATCTCGCAAATTCTGAAGCAGCAGATCGCCAATTTCGACACCGAAGCCAACGTGGCCGAGACCGGGCAGGTGCTGAGCGTGGGCGACGGCATCGCCCGCGTGTTCGGGTTGCAGAACATCATGGCCGGCGAAATGGTTGAGTTTCCCGGCGCCGGCATTCGCGGCATGGCGCTGAACCTGGAATCCGACAACGTCGGCGTGGTGATCTTTGGCGACGACCGGCAGATCCGCGAAGGCGACACGGTCAGCCGCACCGGCCAGATCGTCGACGTGCCGGTTGGCAAGGCGCTGCTCGGCCGCGTCGTCGATGCGCTCGGCAACCCGATCGACGGCAAGGGCGAGATCGCGACCACCCAGCGCCGTCTGGTCGAAGTGAAGGCGCCGGGCATCATCCCGCGAAAGTCGGTGCACGAACCGGTGCAGACCGGCATCAAGGCGATCGACGCGCTGATTCCGATCGGGCGCGGCCAGCGCGAGCTGATCATCGGCGACCGCCAGACCGGCAAGACGGCGGTGATCATCGATTCCATCATCAACCAGAAGACCATCAACGTCGGCGACGACGAGAGCCGCAAGCTGTACTGCATCTACGTCGCCATCGGCCAGAAGCGATCGACCGTGGCCCAGCTGGTGCGCACGCTGGAAGAGAACGGCGCGATGGACTACTCCATCGTCGTCGCCGCCACCGCGTCGGACCCGGCGCCGATGCAGTATCTCGCCCCGTACACCGGCTGCACCATGGGCGAGTATTTTCGCGACAACTCCATGCACGCGGTCATTTTCTACGACGACCTGTCGAAACAGGCGGTGGCGTATCGGCAGATGTCGCTGCTGCTGCGCCGCCCGCCGGGGCGCGAAGCGTATCCCGGCGACGTGTTCTACCTGCACTCCCGGCTGCTGGAGCGGGCAGCAAAGATGTCGGACGCGCACGGAGCGGGCAGCCTGACCGCGCTGCCGGTGATCGAAACGCAGGCCGGCGACGTTTCGGCGTACATCCCCACCAACGTCATCAGCATCACCGACGGTCAGATCTTTCTTGAAACGGAACTGTTCTTCAAGGGCATCCGCCCGGCGGTGAATGTCGGCATCTCGGTCAGCCGGGTCGGTTCGGCGGCGCAGATCAAGGCCATGAAGCAGGTGGCCGGGCGCATCAAGCTGGAACTCGCCCAGTACCGCGAAATGGCCAGCTTCGCCCAGTTCTCCTCCGACCTCGATGCTTCGACGCAACGTCTGCTGGCGCGCGGCGCGCGGCTCACCGAGCTGCTGAAGCAGCCGCAGTTCCATCCGGTGCCGGTGGAGGAGCAGGTGCTGGTGATCTTCGCCGGTACGCGCGGCTATCTGGACACGATCCCGGTGGGCGAGATCGGCGAGTTCGAACGCCGCCTGGTGAACGAGGTGAAATCGGGCGAACCCGGCATTCTGGACTCCATCCGCACCGATCGGGAGATCAAGAAGGAGACCGACGCCAAGCTCAGCGGCTTTCTGGACCGTTTCGTAAAGAGCTTCGTGCACTGACATGCCGAGCCTGAAAGCGCTGCGCCAGCGCATCGCCAGCGTGCGATCGACTCAGAAAATTACCTCGGCCATGAAGATGGTGGCCGCGGCAAAACTGCGGCGCGCGCAGACCCATGCCGAGGCGGCGCGTCCGTATGCCGAGCGGATGCAGCGCATGCTGGCCTCGCTGGCGCAAGGCATGGCCAACAGCCCGACCGCGCCCAAACTGCTGGCCGGCACCGGCAGGGAGCAGACGCACCTGCTGATTTTGGTCAGCGCCGACCGGGGCCTGGCGGGCGCGTTCAACACCTCGGTCTATCGCCTGGCGCGCAACACCACGCGCCGGCTGCTGAGCGAGGGCAAAACGGTGAAGCTTGTCGCGGTCGGGCGCAAGGGCCGCGACCTGCTGCGCCGCGAGCTTGCGGCCAATCTGGGCTGGGACACGTCCTATGCCGGCAAGAAGACGGTCGAGTTTGCCGATGCCCGCGATGTGGCGCAGCGGATCATTGCGATGTTCGAGGCGGGCGAGTTCGATGTCGCGAGCCTGGTCTACAACCGCTTCCATTCCGTAATCTCGCAAGTGCCGACGATGACCCGGCTGATCCCGCCGCCGCCCCCGCAACAGCAGGAGACGCAGGACGGGGCTGGGGGCGGCGCGGTATATGAATTCGAGCCGGACGAAGAAACCATCCTGGCCCGGCTGCTGCCGCAGAATGTGGCGATTCAGATCTATCGCGCCATGCTGGAGAGCGCGGCCGGCTTCTATGGCGCGCAGATGACGGCGATGGACAACGCCACCCGCAACGCGGGCGAGATGATCAAGAAACTGTCGCTGAACTACAACCGCGCGCGCCAAGCCAACATCACGCGCGAGCTGATCGAGATCATTTCCGGCGCCGAGGCGCTGTAGGGGATCATGAGTCCGCCCGGTCTACCCGTACCGTCATGCCCGGACTTGTTCCGGGCATCCACGTCTTGCTTCGTTGCCGGGTCTTGCTTCGTTGCCGGCAAAGGCGTGGATGGCCGGGCCAAGCCCGGCCATGACGATGTTGTTTGTTCCGGCTACCAGTCTTTCTGAAGGACGAGAAAACATGGCCACCAACACCGTCGGGCGCGTGAGCCAGGTTCTGGGCGCTGTCGTCGACGTCCAGTTCGAGGGCGACCTGCCGTTTATCCAGAACGCGCTGACCACTAAGTTGCGCCAGCAGGAGCTGGTGCTGGAGGTGGCGCAGGAACTGGGCGAGCGGACCGTGCGCTGCATCGCCATGGACAGCACCGACGGGCTGGTACGCGGCCAGGAAGTGGCCGACACCGGGAACCCGATCAAGGTGCCGGTCGGCCCCGCCACGCTCGGGCGCATCATCAACGTGATCGGCCAGCCGATTGACGAGCGCGGGCCGGTGGAGGCCAAGACCTACTACCCGATCCACCGCGAGGCGCCGAAGTTTGACGAGCAGGCGACCTCGGCGGAAATGCTGGTGACCGGCATCAAGGTGGTGGACCTGCTGGCGCCGTACCAGAAGGGCGGCAAGACCGGGCTGTTCGGCGGCGCCGGCGTGGGCAAGACCGTGCTGATTCAGGAACTGATCAACAACATCGCCAAGGCGCATGGCGGTGTGTCGGTGTTCGCGGGCGTGGGCGAACGCACCCGCGAGGGCAACGACCTGTACCATGAGATGATCGATGCCGGCGTCATCAGGCTGGGCGAGAACACCACCGAGGGCAGCAAAGTGGCGCTGGTGTACGGCCAGATGAACGAGCCGCCGGGCGCCCGCGCCCGCGTGGCACTCTCCGGCCTGTCCCTCGCCGAATATTTTCGCGACGAGGAAGGCCAGGACGTCCTGTTCTTCATCGACAACATCTTTCGGTTCACCCAGGCCGGTGCGGAAGTGTCGGCGCTGCTGGGGCGCATTCCGTCGGCGGTTGGCTATCAGCCGACCTTGGCCACCGACATGGGCGCCCTGCAGGAACGCATCACCAGCACCAACAAAGGCTCCATCACCTCGGTGCAGGCCATCTACGTGCCGGCGGACGACCTGACCGATCCGGCGCCGGCCACCTCGTTCGCGCATCTTGACGCCACCACCGTGCTGTCGCGCTCGATCGCCGAACTCGGCATCTATCCGGCGGTGGACCCGCTCGACTCCACCTCGCGCTCGCTCGATCCGCGGATCGTGGGCGAAGAACATTACCAGGTCGCGCGCGAAGTGCAGCGCATCCTGCAAACCTACAAGTCGCTGCAGGACATCATTGCGATTCTCGGCATGGACGAGCTTTCCGAGGACGACAAGCTCATCGTGGCCCGTGCGCGCAAGATTCAGCGGTTCTTGTCGCAGCCGTTCCACGTCGCGGAGGTGTTCACCGGCTTCCCCGGCGTGTTCGTGCCGGTGGCCGACACCATCCGCAGTTTCAAGGCGATCGTCGCCGGCGAGCACGACGACCTGCCGGAGGCGGCGTTCTACATGGTCGGCACCATCGAAGAAGCGATCAAAAAGGGCGAAGCCTTGAAAGCCGAAGGCGTGAAGGCTGGGGCCTGAATAGTGCCGATTGATCTGGAGGTCGTCTCGCCCGAACGGCTGCTGCTCAGCCATGCCGTGGACATGGTGGTAATCCCGGCATACGAGGGCGAGATGGGCGTGCTGGAACGTCACGCGCCGATGATCGTATTGCTGCGCGGCGGCACGGTGCGCCTTTATCAGAGCGGCCAAGTCACCGAGCGGCTGTTCGTCTCCGGGGGTTTTGCGGAAATCACGCCGCTGCGGGTGACGGTGCTGGCCGACGAGGCGATGCCAGTGGCCGACCTGTCGCGTGCCGAGGGCGAACGCCGCCTGGCCGAAGCGGAAGCCGAGTATGAAGCCGCCAACAAGCAGGACGTACCGGCGCTCGATTTGGCGATGGACCGGATGCAGTCGGCCCGGGCGATGATCGCAGAGGCTTCGGGCACCGCCTAACGGCCCCGCTCCGGCCCCTAGTGTGGCCGTCGTACAACAATGGTGTCGTGTCTGCCAGGGCGGGGGAAGGCGTCTCGCGCGGCATGCAGTAGGCTGCGCATCCTGCGCCGGTCTTGCTCGTTGTCACGGTCGCGGAGCTGTCGGTGCAGAGCGGAGTTGCTTGTCGGCATGAAGCATTGGCGCATTGATGAAGTGGCCTGGGATCGGTTCGACCCGTCCAGGGTGGACCCCGAGATCGTGCCGTTGGTCAAGGCCGCCGCCATGGTCGAGCGCAACGGCACCGACTACGCCATGTACCTGCGCCGGGTATTTTTTGACGATCCGGATTTCGGCTGGGCGGCCGATAACTGGTCGGTCGAAGAGGTCCAGCATGGCGACGCGCTGGGAAAATGGGCCATGCTGGCCGACCCGTCCTGGAACTATCCGGCGGCATTTGCCCGCTATCGCGCCGGATACCACCTGCCGCTCGACGTGGAAGCCTCGGTGCGCGGCTCGCGGACCGGTGAGCTGATCGCCCGCTGCATGGTCGAGACAGGCACCTCCAGCTATTACACCGCCCTTGGCGAGGCCACGCAGGAACCTGTGCTGCAGCAGGTGTGCCGGCTGATCGCGGCTGACGAGTACCGGCATTTCAAGCTGTTTTACGATCACATGCGCCGCTATCTCGCCCGCGAGCGCATCGGCATCTGGCGGCGGCTGCGCATTGCCGCCGGACGGGTGAGTGAAAGCGAAGACGACGAACTGGCGTTCGCCTATCATTGCGGCAATGAACCAGACTCGGTACGCTATGACCACGCCCGCTGCATCGCCCGCTACATGGCGGGGGCAATGGCCTTTTATCGCTACCGTCATGTCGAGCGCGGCATGGGCATGATCCTGAAATCCGTGGGCTTGCCGCCGCGCGGGCGCCTCTCGGAGGCGGCCTCACGCCTGAGCTGGCAAGTCATGCAGCGCCGCCGGCGGCGCTTTGCGGCGCAGGCGCTGGAGGGCGCCAAACCTTCCCTGGTTGCCGCCGCCGATCGCGGAGCCGTGCTGCAATCCTGACGCCCTGCGGCTATAGTCCGGCGCATGAGCGCCGCCATCAAGCGCCCGCCGGCCCGCATGACAGTAGGCGAGTTCCTGCAGTGGGATTCGGGCGACGATTCGGGCCGGCGTTGGCAGCTGGTCGACGGGGAGCCCGTCGCGATGGCTCGTCGCAAATCGCCCGGACTGCCGCGTCATCACCGGGCCAGGAATCGTTCCCCTGGTCCACGCCAAGGAGAACTTTCGTATTCCCGATCTTGGGATTTCCTGTTCGCCGCCTTCCAAGGACGCGATGGTCGAGGGATGCGTGCTGCTGGTGGAAATTCTGTCACCCAGCAACTATGCCGAGACCAGAAGCAATGTCTGGACTTACGCCACGATCTCCAGCGTGCAGGAAATCCTGGTCTTTCACACCACCCGGATGGAGGCGGAACTGCTACGCCGACGGCCGGACGGAAACTGGCCGGCGGAGCCGGAGGTGATCCGGCCTCCCGGGCTGCTGAGTTTATCCAGCATCGGCCTTTCGCTCTTGGTTGCCGATCCGTATAGGACGACGTTTCTGGCCGCCTGATAGGCGGCTCCACCCCGTTTTTCTGCCCGCGGGAGATGGCTTTGCCGGACGTCGACGAACCGCTGCGGCGCGCACTGGTTGAAGAAATTCTTGCGAGCCCGCAACCTGCCGAACGGTTGCGCGAAGCCCTTGAGGAGTTGGACGCGAGGCAGGACCTGGCAACCCAGGCGGCGGTGTACGACAGCGTGGTGTGGCGTGCGGACGTGCGCCAATACTGGGTGTTTTTTCGCATGAGCCGCGTGTTTGCCGCTCTCGGGCGCGATGAGGCCAGCTTCTACGCCGCCGCCCAGGCCGTGCAGATGAATCCGGACTGGCCCGCTTCGGAACAGCCATTCCGCGTCATGTTCGACGTTCTGAAGGAGAAGGGCGAGACGCGCCTGGCACTGGAGGTGTTTTTGCGTCATGTCGGGTTCTTCCCCGAAAAGCCAATCGCCCAGCGCCATGAGGTCGAGCCGCTGCTTCGCGCGCTAGGCATTGATCCATTGCCGCGGGGTGAGCCAGGGACAGGTCCAAGCGGCGGCGGCGCCGCGAGCTGACGTGCCGATCACGTGCGCCGGGCGGGTGATTATGATGCCCGGGCGCCCTCGTCCGGTTCGCCGGGCGCAACCTGCGGCCGAACCGCAGGTGCTTCAAGCGCGCGGTCTGGTCCCGCCATAGAACCGACAGGACGCTACGCTTGGGTTGCATGCAGCAAAATCCGAGACCAGCTATGCCCCCAACCCCATCTCGGCCGCCCCCATCTCGTCGGCGCCGATCTGCTGCGCGTCCTGCTCCGGTTCGCTCGGTCCTTCCGCGACGCGGGTGCGGGTGCGCAAGGTGACGAACTCCTCGGCACTGGTGGGATGGATGCCGACGGTCCGGTCGAAATCGCCCTTTGTCGCACCGCAGTTGATGGCAACCGAAAGGCCCTGCATGATTTCGGGAGCGTCGTCGCCGATCATGTGCGCACCCAGCACCACCTGCGTCTGCTGATCCACCACCAGCTTCATCATGCTGTGACGTTTCGGTGCGACCGATGACGTGCCGCCCATCGCGTACCGCATGGGCGTGAAGCGCGTCACGTAGATGTCGGCCGGTCCCCTGGCTGTAGCCTGCATTTCCGTAAGCCCCACGGTGGCGATCGGTGGGCTGGAAAACACGGCTGTAGCCACGCGATCGAGCGCCCAGCGGTGCCGGTTTTTCGGAGCAAACAAGGCGTCGGCCAGCGCGTGGCCCTCTGCAATCGCGACCGGGGTGAGATTCATGCGGTCAGTCACATCGCCGATGGCATAAATGTTCTCGACATTCGTGCGGTTTTCCACGTCAACGCACACCGCCCCAAAACCATCGACGACCACGCCCGCCGCATTCAGACCGAGCCCTTCGGTCACCGGCGCGCGGCCGACTGCGGAAAACACCAGATCGGCCCCGTGCTCGCTGCCGTCCACGAGCCGGACCTGCCGCGTCTCGCCGCGAAGTTCGACACTGGCGATCGTAACGCGGGTATGCACCGCAATCCCTTGGCCCTGCAGCGCCTCCAACAAGGCCGCGCGCAGATCCTCGTCAAAACCGCGCAGCGGCAGGTCCTGGCGCATGACCAGGCGCACCTCGCTGCCCAGCCCGGCGAAAATCCCGGCGAATTCTACGGCGATGTAACCGCCGCCCAGAATCGTGACGCGCTGAGGACGTTCCGAAAGAAAAAAGGCATCGTCGCTGACGATGCAGTGTTCCTGCCCAGGAAAAGCCGGCCGCAATGGCCGGCCGCCGGTGGCAATGACGATGCGCTCGGCGGTAACTTTTTGATCGCCCACCTCGATAGTGTGCCTGTCCAGCAAGGCGGGCGTGAGCCTCGAAGAGCTGGGTGCCGCAGCCCTCCAGCAACCGGCGGTAGATGCCGTTCAGCCGCAGAATCTCGGCATCCTTGTTGGCGATCAGGGTGTGCCAGTCGTGCGCGCCCGGCTGCGTGTCCCAGCCGAAGACGTGGCTGGCCTGGCACGCGGCGCCGTATTCGGCCGCCATCACCATCAGCTTCTTGGGTACGCAGCCGACATTGACGCAGGTGCCGCCCCAAAACCGCTCCTCGGCGATGCCGACCCGGGTGCCGTGGCCGGCGGCAATCCGTGCGCAGCGCGTGCCGCCGCTGCCGCCGCCGATGACGAACAGGTCGAAGTCTTGCGGCATCACCGGTCTCCAGCTTGCAGGCCCACGGAACGTATCGGCGTGTCTCAGGCTGCTCGATCCTAGCGCACTGTAATGTCGACCTCCGTGTCAATCTGGTCGCTGCCAAAATCGACCCGGTACCGAGACCTGATCGTTGCCGTGGAAGCCGGGTGCAGGCGTGTAGTAGACGCCCAGCCCAGCTACTTCTCGACCGTTGCAGTTTGTGCCGCCAACACTTTGCTGTACAACGGTGGTCTCCGGTCTGGTGGTAATCTCGCCATGCCGTGGCGGACTGACGAGCGTGACCACTGGGAGTTGTCTGGCAACACATCGGCGATCGAATCGCGCATGGTGGCCGATACGAACGTCGCGCCCTGCGTTGGTCGCGACGTGGCGCGTGTGGCTGAAGAGGTCGTCTGCGCTCGCCGGCACCGAGCCGGCCCATATTGCTGCCATCAGCGCAACACTGAACGACCGTCGCATCATAGAAAGTCGCATGGCCCAGGCCTCCTCAGCTTCCATCCTGAGCGAAGCTACGCCAAGCTACAGGTCCATCAAGGCTGGTGCGCAAGTCCACTGCGGGGCCTACCCTTTCACCGCCCCTGCCGTCAGCCCTTGCACAAGGTAGCGCTGAATGAAGGCGAAGAACGCCACGGCAGGGATCAGCGCAAGAACCGAGGCGGCCATCATCTGGCCCCAATCAACCGAGAATTTCGACACGAAGGTCAGCAGCCCCACGGCAAAAGTCTTTTGGCTGTCGCTGTTGATGAGCATCAGGCCGAACAGCAGCTCGCTCCAGGCGGCGGTGAACACGAACCCTAGCGTGGCGCCCAGCCCCGGCAAGGTCAGCGGCAGGATGATCCGCCGCACCGCCTGCGTGCGCCTCGCACCGTCGATCATCGCAGACTCCTCCAGCTCACGCGGGATGTCGTCGAAGAACGACTGCATCAAAAAACTGGCGAACGGTGCATTGAACGCGGTGTAGACGATCACCAGACCCCAGATCGAATCCGTCAGGTGCAGCGGCGCCAGAATTCGGTAGATAGGCGCGATCAGCATCACCAGCGGAAACATCTGCGTCAGCAACAGCACGAACATCACCGTGCCGCGCGCGCGAAAACGGAACCGCGACAAGGCATAACCGGCGCTGGACGCCACCAACGTGACCATCACCGCGGTGCTGAGCGACACGATCACGCTGTTGCGAAAATAGGTGGGGAACTGTGTCTTGGTTAGCACCGAGTGATAACTGGCCAGCGTCGTGTGCGACGGCCACAGCGCCACACCCTCGGTGTACAGCAGGTGCGTCGGCGTCACCGAAATTTTCAGCAACCAGAACAGTGGAAACAGTGCGAACGCCAAATACAGCAAAATCGCCCCGCGGTGGCCCAGCACCGGCAGCAGTCTTTGCCGGCGCACGCTCATGCCGCTACCAGCAGCGAGCGGCGCAGGCGCAGCACCGCGATGCCGTACACCAACAACAGCAGCAGCAGTGCCGCAGCAACTGCCGAGGCGTAGCCGAAGTCGAGTTTGGTGTAGGCGGTGGAAAAAATGTAGGTGGAGAGGGTCTGGGTGGAATCCGCCGGGCCGCCATTGGTCATGACCCAGATCAGGTCGGCGAAATTGGCGATCCAGATGGTGCGCAGCATTACCGTGATCGCGATCGTCGGCGCCAGAAACGGCAGCGTCAGACGGGCAAAACGTTGCCATGCGGAGGCGCCGTCCACCTCGGCCGCCTCATACAGTTCCGACGGAATGGCGACCAAGGCCGCCAGCAACGTGATGGCAAAAAACGGAATACCGTACCACACATTGGCGACAATCGGCCCGGCCAGCGCCCATTTCGGGTCGGCCAAAATGTTTTGCGGCTTTGCCATGATCCCGACATCGGCCATCCAGTGCGGCAACGGACCGATCAGCGGGTTGAACAGCCATGCCCAGGCGAGGCCCGAGAGGAACGTCGGCACCGCCCACGGGATGAAAACCAGAGCCTGCACGAGCCGCCGCCCGGCGAACGGCCGGCGCAGCAACAGAGCCAACCCGAAACCCAGCAGGAATTGGAACAGTAGCGACCCCGCAGTCCACCAAACGGTGTTGCCCGCGGCATGCCAGAACGCGCCATCGACCAGCAGCTCGCGAAAATGCTGCAAGCCGACCCAGCCGACGTTGAAGGGGTCGAACACCTGGATGTTGCGAAAGGCGTAGGAGAGGCCGATCAGCAGCGGCACGAACATCACCAGGGCCAGCAACAGCAGCGCCGGAGCCAGATAGGCGAACGGCTCGAGCCACCCGGGTGGGCGAGGCCGTCGCCGCCGATGCAGGCCGGCGGCGACGGCCGTGGCGCTCACTTGTTCGCGGCCAGCGCCTGGTGCTCCGCGTCGGTCAAAAATTTGGCCCACTGGTTGGCCACGTCCTGCGGCGTGCGCTTGCCCAGCAGCATCTCCTGGATTGTCGGGATCGATATCACGTCATAGAAATAACCCAGCTTCTCCAGTTCGACGCGCACCGGCGTCAGGTCCCAGCGCGGATCGTTCAGCTCCTTGAACCAGCCGGAGTAGTTGTCGCTGCGGAAGAACGCATCCTGGTCGGCGCCCTTATGCGTCGGGATCACGCCCACGAATTTCGACCATGTCAGGTTGTTCTCCGCGTTCGACAGCCAGGCGATCAGCTTCCAGGAGGCATCCTTGTCGGCGCTGGCATGGAACATCGCCCAGCCGGAATAGCCGATGGTGGGAAACGCCTTTCCGAACGGGCCGAGCGGCATGGGAGCCACTGCGAAATCCGCCTTGTCCATGCGCTGCGCCACCGCGATCAGCGCATCCGGGTCCTGGTCGAGCATAGCGCAGGTTCCGGAGTAGAAACCGGCCACGATCTCATTGAAACCCCAGTTTACGCTGTCCTTCGGCGCGTACCCCTTCTGGTACAGATCGACCATGAACTGCATGCCCTTGATCGAACCGGGGTCGTTGAAGGTGCTGGTGCCGTCAGGGTGGAACCAGTCGCCGGTGCCGTTGAACGCGGCCATGAACATCTGCCAGCCGCCGAAACCGCCCTTGCTGCCGCGCAGGCAGTAACCGTACTTCCCCTCCAGCTTCGAAATCTTGGCCGAGTCCGCCATGAAGTCGTCCATGGTCGCGGGCGGCCCGTCGAGTCCGGCCTGCTTGAACAGCTGCTTATTCCAGAACAGCGCACGGATATAGAACCCGTACGGAACCATGTAGGCGGTGTGGTTGACAATGCGCGCGAATTGCAGCGTGCGGTCGGTGAGCTGCGGGGTTTCGTCCCACTTGGCCAGATACGGCTCCAGGCTCTCCAGTTCGCCGTGATTGGCATAGAGTGCCACCCAGCGCTCCGGCATTTCCACCACGTCTGGCCGGTTGCCGCCCTGCACCATGGTCAGCAGCTTCTCGAAGGCTTGCCCCCAGGGCAGCGAGACGATGTCGACGGTGATGCCGGGATTGGCTTGCTCGAAGCCGCCCACGATCTTTTTCAGCACCTCGGTGCGTTCCGGACTGGTGATGACTTCGACCAGTTGCAGTTTTGTCGCGGCCCGCGCGTGCGAGCACAGCAAAACGCCGGCCAGCACTGCTGCCGACAGCAGGATTTTCCTCACCGCGACCCTCCTTGAAAATCGGTGGTTGCGGCAATTAGGCTGCCCGGCCGGGCCCGAAGTCAACCGGCGCCTTGGCCGAACCGGGATGGGACGGCTAGCTTTACTTCCTCATGCAAGGAGGCGAGGCGTATGGCCGCCACCCCGAAACGGCGGATCACGCTGCTGTTGGCCGATGTCGATGGCACGCTGGTTACCGAGGACAAAATTCTTACCGATCGCGCGCGCGCGGCGGTGCACAAGCTTGGCGAAGTCGGCATAAAATTCGCCATCACCAGCGGACGGCCTCCGCGTGGCATGAAGATGCTGATCGAGCCGCTGGCACTCACCACGCCCGTCGCCGGTTTCAATGGCGGCGTGTTCGCCAACCCCGACCTGTCGGTGATCGAGCAGCACACGCTGGAACCGGAGGCGGCCCGCAAGGCCATTGCGGAGATCGAGAAACTCGGCCTGGATGCATGGCTGTACACGGGCACCGACTGGCTGATTCACAAACAAGATGCGCCACACGTCGCGCGCGAGCAGTGGACCGTGAAATTTCCGCCCAAGGTGGTCGAGACTTATGCGGACGCCGACCTGGACCAGGCGGTCAAGATCGTCGGCGTCAGCGACGACCACGATCTGGTAGCCAAGTGCGAAAAAGCCGTGCGCGCTGCGCTGGGCGATCAGGCGTCCGCCGCACGCTCGCAGCCTTACTATCTGGACGTGACCCATCCGCAGGCCAACAAGGGCGGCGTGGTGGCGTGGCTGTCACAGCATCTGGGGGTGGCTCCCGAAGCGATGGCCACGATCGGTGATCAGCCGAACGACGTGCTGATGTTCGAGAAAAGCGGACTTTCGGTCGCCATGGGCAATTCCAGCGACGAAGTGAAGCAGCAGGCCAGCGCCGTAACCGATTCCTACAACGACGAAGGATTTGCCAAAGCGGTGGAAAAGTTCCTGCTCGCGGGCGAGGAGGAGGTCGAATGAGTTACGGCGAACTGCGCGTCTCGGCCGATTCTGGCGCTCTGGCCAACGACGCGGCGACGCTGTTGTGCGAGGCCGCATTGGCAAAACCGGGCGAGGTGCGTATCGCCCTGTCGGGCGGCTCGACGCCGCGGGCGACCTACGAGACGCTGGCCCGCCCGCCATTCGTGGAGCGATTCCCTTGGCCGCGCGTGAAATGGTTTTGGGGGGACGAGCGGTTCGTGCCCCCCGACCACAAGGATAGCAATTTCCGTATGACCCGCGAGGCGATGTTTTCGCACGCGCCGGTGCCGGCGGAGAACGTGCATGCGATCCCGACGATGGGACTTACCGCCGAGGCCGCTGCCCGCGCATACGAGGCGACGCTGCGAAAGAGTTACGGTGCGGACACGCTCGATCCGGGGCGGCCGCTGTTCGATGTGTGCTTGCTGGGCCTGGGCGATGACGGGCATACCGCCTCGCTGCTGCCGGGCGAACCCGTGCTGGAGGAGCGCACGCGCTGGGTCGCGGTGGTGGGGCACGGCAGGCCGGAGGTGCGCATCACCATTACGTTTCCGGCGATCGACAGTTCTGGACTGATCGCGTTTTTGGTTTCCGGCGCAGGCAAGCGCAAAATCCTGGCCGAGGTTCGGTCGGGACACAGCGACCTTCCGGCGGCACGGCTGCGGCCGGCGGGCCGGCTTTTGTTCTTGGCCGATCGAGCGGCGGCCGGAGAAGACGGACAGTAAAAGACGGACCCTAGCCCCAGCCGGAGAGACCTTTCGAAGCGGCGCTACCACGTTGTCGAAGACAGCCGGTGATCATGGCGCCGGCCTCACGCTGCACCGAACGGGGGTGCGCCAGACTGGCGCCCCTGGGGCCGTCCCGGCCGCCGTCCGACGGTGCATCCCAGGGCGATGCGGCAGTCTCAGTTGGCTTCCGAGAAGGGTTCCGCCATATAGCCCCGTCGTCAGGCTCGGAACGTGGCCCGGCGCCGGATGGAGTTGCCCGATGCCCAAGCCCTGGAGCCCCGATACGTGGCGCTGCCACCCTATCCGGCAGGTGCCGGCCTACCCCGACCCCGCCCGGCTGGCGGAAGCGGAAAAACGCCTGAGCAGCTACCCGCCTCTGGTTTTTGCGGGCGAGGCGCGGCGGCTGAAAGCGGCGCTCGCGCTGGTCGCGGACGGACGTGCCTTTGTGTTGCAAGGCGGCGATTGCGCGGAAACTTTTTCGGAGTTCAACGCCAACAACATCCGCGACACGTTTCGCGTGCTGCTGCAGATGGCCGTGGTGCTGACGTTTGGCGCCAGCGTTCCGGTGGTGAAACTGGGCCGCATGGCCGGCCAGTACGCAAAGCCACGCAGCAGTGACGTGGAGACGATTGATGGCGAAATCCTGCCCAGCTATCGCGGCGACACCATCAACGGCGCCGATTTTACAGCCGAGGCTCGGGTGCCCGACCCGACCCGCATGGAAACCGGCTATTTTCATTCCGCCAGCACGCTGAACCTGCTGCGCGCTTTTGCGGGCGGCGGCTATGCCGACCTGCACGAAGTGCATCGGTGGAACCTGGGTTTTGTCAATCGCAGCCCGTTGGTCGAGCGCTATCGCGACCTCGCCAGCCGCCTCGACGAGACGCTGGCCTTCATGTCCGCGGTCGGCCTCACCAGCCTCACCACGCCACAGATCCGCGAAACCGATTTCTACACCAGCCACGAAGCGCTCCTGCTGCCGTACGAACAAGCGCTGACCCGTGTAGACAGCACCTCGGGTGATTATTACGCCTGCTCGGCACACTTCCTGTGGGTCGGCGAGCGCACGCGGCAACTCGATGGCGCCCATGTGGAATTTCTGCGCGGGGTCAAGAATCCGGTCGGGCTGAAAGTGGGTCCGACCATGGAACCTGAGGAGCTGGTGCGCCTGATCGACGCGCTGAACCCGAACGATGAGCCGGGCCGGCTCACGCTCATCACCCGCATGGGCGCCGACAAGGCCGCCCGCGTGCTGCCGCCCCTGCTGCGCGCGGTGGCCCGCGCCGGGCGGCGGGTGTTGTGGGTCTGCGATCCCATGCATGGCAATACGATGAATACCGCTGCAAAAGTGAAGACCCGCAGTTTCGACGCGATTCTTTCGGAAGTGCGCCAGTTTTTCGATGCCCACGCCGAGGAAGGGACCTGGGCCGGTGGCGTGCATGTCGAAATGACGGGACGCGACGTGACCGAGTGCGTGGGCGGTGCGCACAGGCTGACCGAGGCTGATCTGGCCGGCCGCTACGAGACGTTCTGCGATCCGCGGCTGAATGCCGAGCAATCGCTGGAACTGGCGTTCTTGGTCGCCGAGGAGCTGAAGGCGCGGCGGGCCCCGGCATCGATGCGACCGCCGATCGCGGCACAGTAGAGCCGCCATGAGCACCCTGCTCGACGACGTCGCTGCCCGCACCGACGCGTATTTCAACCGCACGCGCGCGGTGGTGCAGCGGTTCGGCGACAGCCGCGTCACCTACGCGGTGTTCCTAAGACGGCCGGTGATATCCGCGCCGCGGCTGATGGCCGACTGGCTGACCCGCATCGCGCTGGAGCGCGACACGCCGGTCGACGTGGACATCGTCCATCCGGAAGGCGTCTGGGTCGGCGCCGGCGAGCCGGTGGCCTACATTTCGGGGCTGTTCTCCGAGCTGACCGATCTGGAAACCATCTGGCTGCAAAAGCTGGGGCCGGCCTGCGTGGCCGCGCACAACGCCTACCAGATGTGCCTCGCCCTGCCGCAGGTGGACTTTTTGGCCATGGACGCGCGCCATTGCGCCGGGGCGGAAATGCAGGACGCCATGGCCTACGCGGCCAGCGTCGGCAGCAACGCTGCCCGGCGCGAGGGTGCCAAAGGCTTTGTCGGCAATGCCACCGACGGCACCGCGCATTGGTTCGGCAACAGTTCCGGCCGCGGCACCATGCCGCACGCCCTGATCGGGTATGCGGGCTCGACGGTGCGCGCGGCGGAAATGTTCCACGACACGTTCCCCGACGTGAACCTGACCGTGCTGGTCGACTATTTCGGCCGCGAGATCACGGACGGGCTTGCGGTGTGTCGTCGTTTTCCGGAACTGGCGGGGTCGGGCCGGCTGTCGCTGCGGCTCGATACGCACGGCGGACGTTTCGTGGAGGGTCTTGATCCGGCGGAGAGCTATGCGGTGCTGGAGCGGCATTCTCCCGGCACCATCCGGCGCTATCGCAGCGACACCGAGCTGCGCTACCTGGTCGGCACCGGCGTATCCGCCGCCGCCATCTGGCGCATGCGCGAGGCGCTGGACGACGCAGGGTTTCCGTCCGTGCGCATCGTGGCGTCGAGCGGGTTCGGTGTGGCGAAATGCCTGACCATGGCGGACGCCAATGCGCCGATCGACGTGGTCGGCACCGGCAGTTTCATTCCGGAGGCGTGGAGCGAAACCTATGCCACCGCGGACGTGGTGGAATACGACGGGCGCGCGATGGTAAAGGTGGGACGGGAGTTCTTGTTGCGGCGGTAGTCAGGGACGCAGATGGACACATCGCGAGGCGCGCGAGATAGGAAGAAATCCGATTCCCATCACTCAGGAATGTTACGTTCGTCAATACTCGAACTGGTAGGTCAGCCCCATCCCGGTCCCGTTGGAAGTCGTGCCACTCCCGGCGCCGGTCGCGCTTTGGCCGCCGGTGCCGGCAAACGTGTCCAGCTTCAGTCCCTTGTACAAATCGATCTGCACTTCGGCCTGCGAGGCAGCGCCCGATGTGCCCTGCTTGGCGCCCACATACACGCCGGGCGCCACATAACGGCCGGCTTTCAGCGTCGCTCCTCCGGAACTGCCGCCGCTGCCGCCGCCGACCGACAACGTGTCCAGTCCCAGCGCTTTGCGCGCCGCACCCAGCGGGTCGAAGCCGGACCCCGGGCCGCCGGTCAGCTGCGCCAATGCCAGCGCGATTTCGCCCAACTGGAACGGGCTGAGGCTGGAAGCGGGCTGGCCGAACAGCAGGTGCGCCAGCACCTCGTCCTGCGGCAGTTCGGGTACCGAGGACAGCTTTATCTTTGGGTCGCTCGCATATCCGGTCACTTCCAGCGTCGCGGTCACGTTGCCGCTGGTGCTCGTCGCCACGAAATCCAGCGTCGGATCGAGTTTTCCGCTGCCGTCGAACGTGACCTTGCCGGTGGTGAAAGTCAGCGTCTGCCCGGCCACGCTGATCGTGCCGCGGCGCATGGTGAACCCGCCGCTAACGAGCGGCGCCGCGGCCGTGCCGCCCAGGTGCAGGTCGCCTTGCAGCTCGGCGTCGATGCCGCGTCCACGGACGAAAATGCGACCCGGCGAGCGCACCGCCACGTCGAGCCCGATATTCGGCCCGGGCGCCGGCGGCGGTGGCGGCTTCTGGCCGGGCACGCGCACGTCGAGCACCGCAATGCTGCTCGGCAGCTTTTCCGGGACCTGGATGTCCGCCCGCTGCACCGTGATGCTTCCGCTCGCATCCAGCTTCGCCTCCAGCTGGCCGCGCAGCAGAAGGTCGGCGTTCAGCAGCGCCGTCAGACGGTCGCTGGACAGCGGCTTTGCATTGACCATCGTCACATGCAGATCGACCGGCTGCGGCGCCGCCAATCCGATACTGCCGGTCGCGGAGATGGTGCCTTTGCCGGCATGCCCGGTGAGGCGCACGATCTGCACCTGCTCGCCGGCACCCTCGATCAGCGCATCGATGTCATTGATGCGGATGCCGTGGGCAAAATCCTGGACCTCGCCGCCCGTCAGTCGCGCCGAGCCGCTGGCTTGGGGGGCGCTGAGCGAACCGGTCACCGTGGCGTCGAGCGACAGGCGCCCCCGGGCGCGGCGGCCGGAGGCGGTCAGCAGCGGGTCGAGCACCGCCAAATCCGCACTGCCGGCGGCGTGCAAATCCATGCCGGCGCCGGAACCGAGCGGTGCCGTGCCGTTGACGGAAAGCTGGTTCGCGCCGGCGGCGAGCCGCGCGTCGACCTGGGCGGACTTGCCCGCCAGTCTTGCCTGCGCGGTAATCTGCGCCGGCGGCAGCCCCCCGGCCGGCCCGCGCATGCGTAGCCCGCTGGCGTCCAGGCGGACGGTGCCTTGCGGCTCCGCCGGAGACCCGGTCAGGCGCGCCTCCGCCGACAACGAACCGTCGGCTTGCAGCGACGGGTCGGCGAGGCGGAAGAGATCGCCGGTGACATTGCGCAGGCTGGCCGTCAAATCCAGCGTCGGCGACAGCCGTCCCGCCACCTCCAGCACGGCTTGGCGCAGTCCGACGCGCAAGCGGTCGACGGAGAGGGCGGTCCCGAACGATAACTTTTGCCGGCTGTAGAAGGCGTGCCGTCTCGCCATGGGCGGTGGCGCTCAGCGAGGCGACCGCGAGCGTGCTGGCGGGCAGGTCGAGGGTTGCCCGAGACGCCAGCTGGGCCGGGCCGCCGGCCAAACTTTCGGCGGTCGCATCGAGTGTCAGGCCAAGTGCCTGACGCGGTCCATTGGCCTGGAGCCGGACATTGCCGGTGATTCCACTTGCCGCCAGGGTGTCCGCCGCGAGAGTCGCGCTGACGTTCATGTCTCCCGTGGGGTTCGTCACCCGCGCATCGAGCGCAAGACGTTCCGCTGTCGCTGTGCCCGGAATTCCGGCGCCGTCAGCCCGGAACTGGGCTTTTGCGGTCGGCAGCCCGCCGCTATCAGCCAGATCGACCGTGCCGGTGACGGAGCCCGTCAGGTTCTGGCCCGTCAGCCTACGCAAGTCTTCGAGCCGGGTCATGCGCAGCGCCAAGTGGCCGGTGGGCAGCGTGGCTTGGCTGGCCAGAGCCAACGCGCCCTCGGCGTGGGCGCTTTTCCAGTTGGCATGATCGATCGTCATGCGTGTCTCGCCGTTCGCGGCGCGGGTCATGTCCACCGCCATTTCCAGCGGCGCGCCGTCGAGTCGGCCGGACGCTTCCAGGCGGCCGGTCGGCGTGTTTGGCAACCCGTGCGCCTCGAGCTTTGCGGTGAGCTTGCCTTTCGGCACGCCGGCACCGCCGATGTCGCCGCCCAGTTCGGACTGCACGGCCAGATCGTCGGTCGCCCCTGTAATGTGAGCATGCAGGTGCGCGTTGCCCTGCAGCTTTGGCACGGCCGCCTGGAGGTCCGCGACAGTGATGTCGGTGGCGGCGTCGATCTTGCCGCCCGCCAGCGCTCCGGACGCCGAGAGCTGGAGGTCCTTGCCGGCGACGCGCAGCCGCGAGAGCACGATTTCGTTGCCATGTTTCGATGCAGCGAGGTCGATGTGCGCGTCCGGCCCGATCAGCGCGGGTGCGGGGGCCATGCCGCCGGTCAGGCCGACCGTGCCGCTCAGCGAAACATCTTCGCCGCTCTCGGGCAGTGCGGCTTCCACGTCGAGCGCGGTGTGGCCCTGGAGATCGATGCCGGCGACGGCCGCGAGCGGCCCCAAGTCCGGCGTCTCGATATGGGCTTTTACGGACATCGTGCCCGCGGTTCGTGCCGTTCCCTGGGCGTGCAGCAGCGGATGGGACAGGTCGAAGGTAATCGGCCGCGCAGGATCGTCTAGCTGCGCATCGGCGGTCAGCGTCACCGGGCTCGCTGCCAGCAGGTCGGGGCGTGGGCCCGGGATGCGCAAATCCGCGGCGGTGGCTTTCAGCGCGATATGGCCGCGGTTGCCGGACAGGTCCGCGGTCAGATGCTCAACCGCGGCGCCCTCCGCCTGCAATCCATCGACGCGCAGCGTGCCGCTTGCATCCGGCGCCGCAAACGGGCCGTGGACTTTTGCATCCAGGGCCACGGCGTCGAACGCGATGCCCGGCGCCGGCGCCATCTTTGGGGCGTGTGCGGCGAGGGCCAGATCGGCGGCGGAATTTTGCAAATCGAGCGTCCCATGCGCGCCAGCCGAAAGCGGCCCGGCAGTTACGTCGAGCTTGGTCGCAACCGCGGTGCGCGGTCCGTCCAGCGAGCCCTTGATGGACAGCGCTCCCAGATCCGGCAGCTTTGCCAGCGATGCGAGCGTGCCGTGCGCAGCCTCGTTCGCGTCCATCACCGCCGAGATGGTCTGGCCGTCAATGCGGCCTTGCAGGTGGTACGTGCCCGGCCCATCGACTTCGTGCAGCGTGATATCGGCATTGCCCTGCTGCAACGAGGCGATATGCGCCGAACCGTCCAGCGAGAGCGCGGCGGCGGTGCCGGTGACCGGCGCCGCCAGTTCGATGCGGTCTACATGCACAGAATCCGCATCGACGCGCACCGGCAGCCGGAACGTGCTGCCCGAAGACGACGCCGTGTTGGCCTGACTGGTGCTCACCGGCAGTCTCTCGACCGCGATTCGGCGCGCGGAAAGGCGCTGCACGCGCGCATCGGCCGACAGCAGTGCCAGTGGCGACCAGTCGAGCGCCACGTCTTCGGCCACCAGCCAGACGCCTTGTGCGTCTCGAATTTCGATGCGGGCAATGCGCGGCGCACCCGGCAATCCGCCGTGCAGGCCGGCGACGGTCACTTCGCCGCCGGTCAGGCCGCCGATCCGGTTCGCCAGCATGCGCTGGCCGGCGCCGGTGTTGAGCAGCAGCAGAACCGCGCCGACCGCGAGCACGGGCAGACCCACCAAAACCGCCAGCCCGATCGGCAGCCATTTCGCCCATCGCGGCATCAAAACGCCTCGCCGAGGCCGATATACGCCTCGACCACGTCCGTCTTGATGTGCGGGTCCTTGTTGAGCGGTGCCGCGACATCCAGGCGGATCGGTCCGATCGGGGTAAAGTAGCGCACGCCGAGGCCAGCGCCGAGTTCGGACCGTGCCGCCGCCCACGAACGTCCCGCCGCGACTGTCGACCTCGCCCGCATCGACGAATGCGACCACGCCGTAGTCTTTCAGGATACGTTGCCGAACTTCGACCGAGCCG
Source organism: uncultured Pseudomonadota bacterium (assembly GCA_963822705.1). GTDB lineage: Bacteria > Pseudomonadota > Alphaproteobacteria > Acetobacterales > Acetobacteraceae > CAVRQM01. The sequence goes on along the minus strand of CAWGIX010000012.1, from coordinate 269,366 downwards.
ACCGCGACCGAGGTGCCCCCCACCGGAACGCGGTCAGGGAAGGCCGGGCCGACGGACTGGTAGCGCCAGCCGCGCACGGTGCCGCCGCCGCCGGCGTAGAACCGCTGGTCGGGCGGGACGTCCAGCACGTTGGCGCCCGTGATCGTGCCGAGCAGTCCGCGCACGGCCAGAATGCTGCGACCAGCGTCCTCGCCCAGCAGCCAGTGTCCGACGTCCATGTAGGTCGAGCCGGAAACCTGGAAGATCACGAAAGCGGTGTTGCGCGACCGCGTGCCATCGGCAGCGTCACCGCTGCCGATGCTGTAGGTCGGCGTTGCCATCAGGCTCGCCCGGAAACCGCTGATCGGCTCGAACAGCGAGTGCGTGCTGTCATAGGCGAGGGTAAGCGGCAGCTGCGGCAGGGTATAGGTGCGCTTCACGTTCTCCTGCGTTATGCGCGCCTGCTCGAACGCCAATCCGCCGCTGACGGTGAGTTCATCGGACAATTTCTGCGACAGGATGGCGCTGGCCAGCGCCGCCGTGCGGTCATAGGCTTGCAGATACTCCTTTATCGCTTGCGCGTTCAGCGCCAGCGTCTCGCCGCGGGCCTGCCAGTCGGGGAACGTCAGTAACACACCGACATCATAGCCCGGCTGTTTGGTGGCGGTGCCGCCGAGCTGTGTTGCCGCCGCACTCAGGACCAGTTGCTCGGCGTTGCCGAACATGTTGCGCTGCGTCCAGCTCACGCTGACGTTGCCGCCCTCGTCGGTGGACCACATCGCGCTCAGATCCACGGCGTGGAGCTTACGCTCGGCGACCTGCACGAACAGGGGCAGCTGGCCGACGGCATCCAGTGCATCGGGCTGGGTGATGCGCACCGAGGCGACGGCCGGCACCGCAGCCAGATCTTCGCGTGCCTTCTCGATCTTGCGCGGGTCGAACGGTTCTCCCGGATGCAGCGCCAGCCGGCGGCGGATGTAGCTCTCATTGAGCGCACGCTCGCCGCTGACGGTAATGCCGCCGATATCCGCCTTTGGCCCGGCATCGACTTGGAACGATACGTCCAGCGCATTTTGGGCCGCGATCAGGGTGCAGACCGGTTTGGCAACTCGTGCCAGGGGCCGACCTTGGTCCTGCAGGTCGGTCTGCAACTGCTGGCCCGCGGCCAGAATTTGGGCGGCCAGCACCGGCTCGCCCGGGTGCAACTTGAGCAGCGCGTCGGTGCCCGGCGGAACATCGCCCTGCAACTCGATCCGGCCGACATGGAATTGCGGCCCCAGTTTCGGGACGACGACCACGGGAACCTGCGTCCCGCTCGGCACGGCGTCGAGCTTGTCCGGAAGCATCGGGTCATCGAGCGGTAGGCCGTCGACGGTGATTTCCACGCTGCTCGCGTAGTAGCCGTAGCTGCGCAGCGCGTCGGTCATCCGGCCCAAATCGTCGCGGGCCCGCGCTACCAGTGCGAACGGTCCCACCTGCGCCTTCTGGCGCAGGCTGATCAGGGTGGCCGAGTCGCGAAGAGCCTGGTCGAGGTCCTTTTGGCCGGTCCCGACGATTTTGGCCGCGTAGGGCTGCGGGTCGGCAGCTTGCGCGGGAGGCGTCAGCATTGCCGCGAGCGCTACCAGGCCCAGGGGAAACCAGGACCCTACACCAGTCGACGGGGCAGGAATGGCGCCGTGCATACAGTAGCCAGAGAACGCCGCTTGACCCGCGGTTGACAAGCCGCAAGGAAAGCATTCCCGCGAGTTATGACGCAATATTGCACATAAACATCATGGGCCTGTCATTGTTCGACGCGGCCGCATTCGTGTAATCAGGTGGCATGCAGGATTTGCCCAGGCGGCTTCAGCCGAAGCGCTTTCCGCTCCTCGCCCACATGCCTGACGGCACCGTGGAGCCGGGGTTCGGGCTGCCAGCCAACCCCAATCGACGCCTGTCGCGCCCGCTGCGCGCCCTTCGCCGCACGCTGACGGTGCTGGTCTGGACGCTGCCGGCCGCTCTTTTGCAGGCGGTGCTGGTCCTGCTGCCGGGGCGCCCCAAAGTGTGGTTTGCGCGGCTCTACTGGTCGGTGCTGTGCCGCTTGATGGGGCTGCGGATCCGCGTCATCGGTCGTGCCGCGCGGCAGGGGGCCGGCGGCCGCCCCGTGGTGTTCGTCTCCAACCATTCCTCCTGGCTCGATATTGTGGTGCTGGGTGGCCGGCTGGAGGCGTGCTTCGTTTCCAAGGCGGAAGTGTCGCGCTGGCCGGTGATCAATTTGGTGGCTTGGCTCGGCCGCACCGTGTTCGTGGACCGCACCCGCGCCAGCATTGGGCGCGAGCGCCAAACCATGCAGGAACGGCTGCGCCGAGGCGACAATCTGATTCTTTTCCCTGAGGGTACATCCTCGGACGGCTCGCGGGTGCTGCCGTTCCGGTCGACTTTTTTCTCGCTGGCGAAACTGCCGGCGACCGAAGACGGTAAGCCGCCGCTGGTGCAGCCGGTCTCTGTGGTCTACGACCGGCTCGCCTATCTGCCGACCGGCCGGGCAACTCGGGCCGTGTTCGCATGGTACGGCGATATGAGTCTGGCACGACATGTCTGGCGCCTCGCCCAGTATCGCGGCCTGCGCGCGACCGTGCTGCTGCACACCCCGCTGGACCCGGCCCATTTTGCCGATCGCAAGGCGCTGGCGCAGGCGGCGTGGGCCGCGGTGGCCGACGGAGCCGCTACCCTGCGGCAGAATCGCCCGGCACGTCCGCTTCCGACCGGCGAAGCCGATGCCGAGTCCAGCGAACCCGCCTTTGCCTGAGGTGCTCGCCGCTTGACCACGCGCGGACAGGGCAGCATTCCAGGCCCGACCCCGCCCGAGCCGCCCGCCCGTGCGGGACGGAGGTTTTACAATTGAGCCCAGCCGACCGCGGCGCCCCGCCGGTCCCGAAATTCCTGCATGTGGTGACCTGGGGCTGCCAGATGAACGTCTACGACAGTGGCCGCATGGCCGACGTTCTGGCTCCGCTTGGCTACAAGCCAAGTCCGACGGTCGACGATGCCGACATGATCATCCTGAACACCTGTCACATCCGCGACCGCGCGACCGAAAAGGTGTTTTCGGAACTGGGCCGCCTGCGCCTTATCAAGCAAGCACGGGCGGCCCGGGGTGAACGCACCATTCTGGCCGTGGCCGGCTGCGTGGCTCAGGCCGAGGGCGCCGAAATCCTTTTGCGCGCGCCGTTCGTAGATATCGTGCTGGGGCCGCAGACCTACCACCGCCTGCCGGAAATGGTGGCCCGTGCGAGCCGAGCCGCCGGCGCAGTGATCGAGACCGATTTCCCACCCGAGCATAAGTTCGATTTTTTGCCGGACAGCGCGGCGCCGCCCGGCGTCACGGCCTTTCTGACCATTCAGGAGGGCTGCGACAAGTTCTGCAGTTTCTGCGTCGTGCCCTACACCAGGGGTGCTGAAGCGAGCCGACCTTCGGCGGCGATTCTGGCCGAGGCACAGCGGCTGGTGGCGGCCGGAGTGCGCGAGATCACGCTGCTGGGCCAGAACGTGAACGCCTGGCACGGCGAGGGTGAGGAGGATTTGGGAAGTTTGGTGCGCCTCCTGGCCAAGCGCGTCCCAAAACTGCTGCGAATCCGCTACACCACCTCGCATCCTCGCGATATGTCGGACAGCTTGATCGCTGCGCATGCCGAAGTGGCGGCGCTGATGCCGTTCCTGCATTTGCCGGTGCAATCGGGCTCCGATCGTGTGCTGCGCGCCATGAACCGCGGCCACACTGCGGCCGATTACCTTCGGCTCGTGGATCGCTTGCGTAGGGCGCGGCCCGATATGGCGCTGTCCAGCGATTTCATCGTCGGCCATCCGGGCGAGACCGCGGCGGATTTCGAAGCCACACTCGATCTCGTGCGCCGCATCGGATTCTCGCAAGCATTCAGTTTCAAATACTCGGCTCGTCCTGGCACCCCCGCTGCCGGCGCTGCCGGCCAGATCAGCGAGGCCGAGAAGGACGTTCGTTTACAGGCGCTCCAGGCGCTTCTGGGAGAGCAGCAGGCGGGCTTCAACGCCCGCACAGTGGGACTGGACACAAAAGTTCTGTTCACCGGGCCCGGCCGCCGCCCGGGCCAGCTTTCGGGCCGCTCGCCTTGGCTGCAGCCGGTCCACGCGGCAGCACCCGCGGCGCTGATCGGACAGGTGGCCATGGTGAAGATCATCGCCGCGCACCCCAACTCCCTTTCGGCAACCGTCAATGACCAAACACAGGAGCGAGCTTGCGCTTGAACCCCGCCACGGCTGACCCAGCCATCCAACCGCCCAAAACCGTGACCCTGCAATTCGACGACAACGCGCTGCTGTCCCAACTCCTGGGGGACCACGACCGGCATCTGGTCCGCCTGGAGCAGGGCCTTGGCGTGCGCCTGTCCTGCCGCGGCAACCGCGTCGCCATCGTAGGCGAGGAGCAGCGGGTCGAGTTGGCGCAAGCGGCGCTGGCGGTGCTGTGGCGGCGGCTGGAGCGTGGCCAAGGGGTCAGCGCGAGCGATGTGGATGCGGCCGTGCGCATGACCGAGGCCGAGGACCCGCGTCTGCCACTGGCGGATGTACCCGCGATCCACACCAGACGCGGCGCCGTAGGACCCCGCAGCCCCGGCCAGGCTGCTTATATGGAATCACTGTCCCGGTACGAAATGGTGTTCGGGATCGGCCCGGCAGGTACGGGGAAGACCTATCTCGCTGTCGCCCAGGGCGTGGCGATGCTGCAGGCGCAACGGGTGGACCGCATCGTGCTGTCCCGGCCCGCGGTAGAGGCGGGAGAGCGGCTCGGCTTCTTGCCCGGCGACCTGAAGGAGAAAGTCGACCCGTATCTTCGCCCCCTGGACGACGCGCTTGGGGACATGATGCCGCAGGAACAGATGGTCCGGCGGCTGGCCACCGGCGAAATCGAGGTGGCACCGCTCGCTTTCATGCGTGGGCGCACGTTGGCGCACAGCTTCGTCATTCTCGACGAGGCGCAAAACACCACACCGGTGCAGATGAAGATGTTCCTCACCCGGATGGGCGAGGGCACGCGCATGGTGGTAACCGGCGATTTGACGCAGATCGACCTGCCCGCCGGCCAACGCTGCGGCCTGCGTGACGCGCTGGACACGCTGGAGGGAATCCCCGGGCTTGCCGTATGCCGCTTCGACAACCGCGACGTGGTACGCCATCCGCTGGTGGCGCGGATTGTGGAAGCCTATGACCAACGCGCCGCCGCCGAGAAGGAAACCCGCCAGAGGACCAGAGGCGCTGCGGAGGTGACGGGCAAGTAGATGGCAGGCGATGGCAGTCGGCGCCCCCCGTCAGGGGGGAGCAAAATCATGGTGACCGCCCCCGGCTGGAGACGGGCGGTAAGGAATCCCGAGCGGGTCGCCGCCCGCATAGCAGCGGTTTTCGGCAGCGAGGCAGAAGTGGTGCTGGCCGACGATCGTGCCGTGCGCCGGCTCAATGCCCGCTACCGCGGCCGCGACAAGCCCACGAACGTGCTGACGTTTTGTCCTGCCGGAGCCGGCCTGCCGGGCTGCATCGTGCTCGCGTTGGGGACGGTGCGGCGAGAAGCGGCAGCTTCCGGCAGGCGGCCGGCGTCGCACTTGGCGCATCTGGTGGCGCATGGCTGCCTGCATCTGGCGGGATACGACCATTCTGGCGCTGGCGCGGCGCGCGCGATGGAGATGGCCGAGGCCCGGGCGCTGGCGCGCATTGGCGTGCCAAATCCGTGGCGGCCGCGATGAGCGCGGCACCCCGTCCCGGTCTGCTGCACCGGTTGGGTGGGCGGTGGCTGCGTCGCGCGGAACCATCGGTGCGCGACAGCATCGCGGAACTGGTTCAGGAGGCCGCCGAGGCGCAATCAGAGCCAGGCCACGCGCCGGAGCTGGATCGGCAGGAACGGGCATTGATCGCCAACGTGCTGCGCCTGCGCGGCACCACGGCCGATGACGTGATGGTGCCGCGAGCCGATATCGTGGCGATGCGCGCCGACGTTTCCCTAGAGGAAGCGTTACGACAGTTCCGCAGTGAGGGCCATTCGCGCCTCCCGGTGTACCGCGAGCAGCTCGACGACATTCTGGGGATGGTCCACATCAAGGACGTTATTGGCTACGTCGGCCGGCCGGAAGCGTTCCGCCTGGAGCGCATCCTGCGGCGCCCGCTCATGGTAGCGCCGCAGGTACCGGTGCTTGACCTGCTATTGCAGATGCGCCAGGCCCGCATTCACCTTGCCTTGGTGGTCGACGAGTATGGCGGGATCGACGGCCTCGTGACGATCGAAGATCTGGTCGAAACCATCGTGGGCGACATCGCCGACGAGCACGACGAGGTCGAGCGGCCGATGGTAACCGAGCGCGCCGACGGCACCGTCGATCTGGATGCCCGCCTGCCGATCGAGGATTTCGAGCACCGGCTGGGGCCGGTGCTGACCGAGGGTGAACGTGAGGCGGACATCGATACCGTGGGCGGGCTGGTGTTCACGCTCGCCGGGCGGGTTCCGGCGAAAGGCGAGGTGCTGAGCCATCCGTCCGGCATCGAGTTCCGTGTGCTGGATTCTGACCCGCGACGGATCCGACGGCTGCGCGTACGCGGCGCCAGGCCGGAGCCGGCGCAGGCTGCCGAATAAAGCGGGGGACAGCCCACGAAAAACACCCGGCGCATTCATCAGTGTTCGCCGGCCGCATAGGTATTTGCGTAGCTGTGTTCGCATGCTCGTAGCCTGTAATGGCCAGTCGGGCGTCAAGGCCCGCGTGCCGAATTCCGACCCGCGAGGGATCGGGCGGCTGCGCGCGGGGTGTGCCGGACCGCAGCTCGCAAGCGGGGCCGAGTAATGGAGGGACGGCTGGGCGCATTGATGCGCCAGCCTGTGGCCGTTATCGGCGCGGCTACCGTCGGAGGGTGGATTTTGTGCGCCCTGTTTGCCGGCCAGCTGGCGCCTTACGACCCGCTCCACAGTATAAAGCCGCTGCTGCCGCCGCTCTCGGTCGGCCCCGCCGGTCAGCGTTTTTGGCTCGGCACCGACCTGCTGGGGCGCGACGTGCTGTCGCGCCTGATTTTTGGCGCCCGCACGGTGGTGATCTGGGCCGGTCTCGCGACCGCCACGGCCTATGTGGTGGGCATAGCGGGCGGCTTGGCAGCCGGATTCTACCGCGGGCGTGTGGACCGGGCACTCAGCTTCTTGGCCAACGTCGTGCTCTCGTTCCCGGTGCTGGTGCTGTACATCCTGATCATCGTCGAACTCGGCGCCTCCGGTTTCAACATCGTGCTGGCGGTCACGTTCGCCAGCGCGCCGTCCATTTTCCGCATCGTCCGCGCACTGGCGCTAGACCTTCGCGAGCGCGACTTCGTACTCGCCGCAATCACCCAGGGCGAAAATGCCTGGCGCATCATGCTGGTGGAGATGCTGCCGAACGTTTCCGGACCCCTGGTGGTCGATGCCTGCCTGCGCCTCGGCTACACTGCCATCACCATCGGCGTGCTCGGATTTTTGGGGCTCGGATTGCCGCCACCGACCCCCGACTGGGGTGGCATGGTCAACGAGGGCCGCGCCATGGCGATCGCCTTCCCGCACTTGGTGATACCGCCATGCCTCGCGATCTCGTCACTGATGCTCGGCCTGTCGCTGCTGGCCGATGCGTTGCGCGAAGGGGCGCGCGGTGCGGCGCGGGCTGGATGAGCGAGCCGGTCCTGCGCATTGAAGCACTTTCCGTCGGCCTCCCGCCGGGCGCGGACCGTGCCCTCGCCGTCGATGACGTGACTCTGGACATCGCGCCGGGCGAAATTCTGTGTGTTGTGGGCGAATCGGGTTCCGGAAAGTCAGTGCTGGCCAGCGCGGTAATGGCCGCCTTGCCGCGGGGGCTGCAGCGCGCGCGTGGGCGCATCACGTTCTTGGGCGAGGATCTGACGCGGTTCTCGGAACGGCGTCTGCGCGCGCTGCGCGGCCGCGACATCGCCATGATCTTTCAGGAGCCGATCGCCGCCCTCAACCCTGCGGTCCGCGTGGGCCAGCAAGTGGAAGAAATGTTCGCGATCCACACGCCCAAAATGCCGGCCGAGTTACGCCGGCAGCGGGCGCTCGAACTGCTGGCGGCGACGCACCTGCCGGACCTGCCGGCGCTGGCCGAACGGTTTCCGCACCAGCTCTCAGGTGGCCAGTGCCAACGGGTGGTGATCGCCATGGCGCTCGCGCAGGACCCGAAATTGCTGATCGCGGACGAGCCGACCACGGCGCTGGATGTGACCACGCAGGCGCAAATTTTGCGTCTCGTTCGCGAATTGCGCGACAGCCACGGCCATGCGGTGCTGTTCATTACGCACGACTTTGGGGTTGTGGCCGATTTGGCCGACCGGGTCGCAGTGATGCAAGCAGGACGGCTGGTCGAAATCGGACCGGCCGAGGACGTGCTCAACCGCCCGCGTGCCGCTTACACAAAACTCCTGATCGCCGCCGTGCCGAAACTCGACCCGCCGGTGCGCCCCGCGGTCGGCGAAGCTGAGGCGTTGCGGGTCGAAAATCTCTCAAAACGATACGGCGCCGTGCGGGCACTCGACGGCGTTAGTCTGGAGGTTCCGACCGGGGCCACGGTCGCTGTCGTGGGCGAGTCCGGCTCGGGCAAGAGCACGCTGGCCCGCGCCATCGTCCGCCTGCTGGACCCCAGCGGGGGGCGCGTGGTGGTTGACGGCACCGACATGGCTGGACTTCGCGGTCACGCTTTACGTACGCGCCGCCGGCTGGCCCAAATGGTTTTTCAGGACCCGTTTGGCTCGCTCAACCCCCGGCGGGCGGTCGGCGACGTGTTGACGCGGGCAGGGGTGATGGGCGGTATGCGGCGCAGTGAAGCTCGAAGGCACGCAGCCGAGCTTGTGCGGCAAGTGGGACTGCCACCGGAAGCGCTTGGCCGCCGGCCCGCCGCTTTCAGCGGCGGCCAGCGACAGAGAATTGGCATCGCGCGCGCACTGGCACCGCGGCCGAGGCTGGTGGTCGCCGACGAGAGCGTGTCCGCGCTCGACGTCTCGGTGCAGGCGCAGGTACTGGCGCTGTTCGACGAGCTGCAGCGACGCACGGGGCTTACGCTGCTGTTTATTACGCACGATTTGCGGGTGGCAGCCCAAGTGTCCGACCGGATCGCGGTGATGCGCAGCGGGCAAATCGTGGAGACCGGGGATACGGCACAGGTGCTAGCCCGGCCAACTCATCCGTATACGGCCGCCTTGTTGGCCGCCGCTCCGGGCCGCTCCTGGCACGCCCTAGCCGCGACCGAGAGGCAAACGCGACAGGACTGACCTGACGAGGCGACCTCGTTGCCGCCCAACTTGCCGTCTATGAGCCTGATTTCACGTTTTCCGGGCAGCGAAAGTGGATGGGCGGGGCAGGTGCCCACTCAGCTCGGAGGCCGCATCTCGCGGCATGAGCAGCGAGGCCGGAGCAGCCAGCATCGAAACCACGCCCACTGCTAGAAATGCTAAGGAAAAGTCGGTGGGATGGGGGTGAGCATGGCCGGTGAACCGCATGGATGCCTGCAGCGCCGCGGCGCCGACCGAAATTCCTATCGTGAGGGAAAGCTGCTGGATGGTCGCATAGAGGCTCGTGGCGGCACTCATGCGCTCTCGCGGAATATCGGCGTAGGCGACCGTATTGTAGGCGGTAAACTGGAGCGAGCGGAACAGCCCTCCCGCGAGCAGTACCGCGACAATGGCCGGTATCGGCCAGGACGGGCGGAACAGGGCGCACGCGGTCAAGAAGGCCGTCGACAGGACACCATTGTAGAACAGGGTGGTCCGGAAGCCGAATCGCCGCAACGCCGTCGTAGCCGCGGGTTTCATGGCGATGGCGCCCACCGAGCTCGATAGCGTGACCATTCCGCTACCGACTGCCGACATTCCAAATCCGACCTGCAGCATGAGCGGCAGCAGGAACGGCAGCGCGCCCACTCCGACCCGGAACAGCGTGCCCCCCAACACCGAGACCAAAAAAGTGCTGATGCGCATCAGCCCGAAATCGAGCAGCGGATTCAATTGACCTTGGGCGCGCCAGAAGTAGGCGGCGGCGCACAAGATGCTGAGCGAGAGCAGGGCGGCAGGAAATCCTGCCGGCAACAACCCCCGCCCCAGCGTCTCCACCCCCGCTATGAACCCGGACATGGCAAGGGCAGTGAGCAGGAAACCGAAAAGGTCCAGGTGCGGCCGCCCAGAGCCGCGCACATTTGGGACATAGAGCTGGACCAGCACCATCCCGAGCACGCCCATTGGAACGTTGACGTCAAAAATCCACCGCCAAGACAGGTAGGTGGCCAAAAACCCTCCGACTGGCGGCCCGAGCACCGGTCCGATGAGGGCTGGCGCGGACAGCCACGCCATCGCCGCGACGAGCTCCGATTTTCTCGCCGTTCGCAGTAACACCAGACGTCCGACCGGGACCATCATGGCGCCTCCCGCCCCTTGGACGACGCGCGCCGCGATCAGCAGGGGTAAAGTGGCAGCCAGCCCGCATAGAATCGAGCCCGCGGTGAACACCCCGATGGCGGCGGAGAAAACCGGCCGAGCGCCGAATTGATCGGCCATCCAACCGCTGGCCGGGATGCAGACGGACAGGCTGATCAGATAGGATGTGAGCGCCGCGGTCATGTGTTCGGGGTCCTGCCCAAACGTTTTGGCCATGGCCGGTAGTGCGGTCGCCACCACGGTGCCATCAAAATTTTGCATGAACAGCGCCGTGGCGACGATCAGGGCGGTCCGCAGCGCATGCGTGGACGGATGGGTCGGGAGAGGGGGATGGTCCTCTGCATGGCCAGTCCGCGGTGCCATGCTGGGCCCCCGAATGGCTTTCAGGGTACCAGAACCGTGCTGCCCGTGGTCTGGCGAGCTTCCAGGATGGCATGCGCCGCAGCCCCATCCTTGAGAGCGAAACGCTGCCCGATGCGAATTTTGAGCACCCCGCTCGAGATGGCTGCAAACAGGTCCGCTGCGGCGGCGACCAGATCGGGGCGGGCAGCGGTGTAGGTGGCCAGGGTCGGACGCGTGAGGAACAGACTGCCCTTCGTCGCGAGCAACGCCACGTCGACCGGGGGCACCGGACCCGACGCGCTACCGAAGCTGACCATCATGCCGAGTGGGGCAAGGCAGTCGAGACTGGCCAGAAACGTGTCTTTTCCCACACTGTCGTAGACCACGGCGGCCTTGGCACCGCCCGTCAGTTGCGCGATTTTCGCCGCAAGGCCGTCGACACCGACGATCGTGTCGGCCGCGCCGTGCTCTCTGGCCAGCGCGGCTTTTGCCTCGGTGGATACGACGCCGATCACCCGGGCGCCGAGGTGGCTCGCCCATTGGCAGAGCAGCAGGCCCACCCCTCCCGCAGCGGCATGGACAAGAACGGTATGGCCTGCCTGGACACGAAAAGTTCGATGCAGGAGATAATGGGCAGTCAAGCCTTGCAGCATGCATGCGGCGGCGGTCGCGGTGTCGAGGTCGTCCGGGAGGCTGACGCAGCGATCTGCGGAAATTACTCGGGTGGTAGTATAGGCGCCGACCGGTCCGCTGGCATATGCGACGCGGTCGCCGACGCGAAAACCCGAAACTCCTTCCCCCAGAGCCGTCACCCGCCCCGCAGCTTCCATGCCGAGCGTTGCCGGGAGGGCGAGCTTGTAGAAGCCGGTCCGGAAATACACGTCAATGTAGTTCAGCCCGATCGCTTCCTGGCGGATCTGGACTTCACCCGCGCCCGGCTCGGGGGTGGGCACGGTTTCGAATCGCAGCACTTCTGGCCCGCCATACTCGTGGATGCGGACGGCGTGGGTCATCGGGGGCTCCCGTTGGTGTCCGCTGCAAAGTCGCTGCGCACGCGAGACCCGCGGCAGGGTATTCGCAGTCCGGACAGCGCCGATCGAAGCGCGACCGTACCTTAGCGAGAGCCGCTTTGGGCGGCAAATTGCAGGTTGTCACCCCCCGCGATCGAGCGACGAAGGCCTCGGTTGGGAGATGCCAACCACGTCCCAGCGGCGCTCGATCTCGTGGTTCAGCGAGACGAACGGGTTTGTCGAATGGATTTCGCGCGGTGCTGGGCTGGAGCCCATGCAGGCCAGCACGTCGGCTTCAGCCTCGTCCAGCAGAGCCGCCAGGCTTGGCACGCATGCGGGGCCACTCCGTTGCAGAGTGCATAGTGATGCGCGTTGAAGATGCGAACTCGCCGCAAGCATGGCTCGATCGCAAAGCAAAATGGGAGAGAAGCGGTGTCAGGGACACTACGCGCCGCGGTGGTCGGATGCGGGTATTTCGCGACCAACCACCTGAGTGCCTGGAGCCGGCTTCACGGAGTCGAGATCGACGCCGTGTGCGATCTCGACGAAGCCAAGGCACGCGCCGCGGCAGAGCGCTTCAGCGTGGCGCGCTGGTTCACCGACGCGGGCGAGATGGTGCGCGAGGCGCGTCCGGATTTCGTCGACATCGTCACGACCATGGGTTCGCACCGCGACCTCGTCACACTCTGCGCCAATGAACGCGTGCCAGTCATCGTGCAGAAGCCTTTCGGTCCGACCTACGCCGACTGCGTCGCCATGGTCGAGGCGTGCCGGGTGGCAGGAGTGCCGCTGATGGTGCACGAAAATTTCCGCTTCCAGCGGCCGATACGGCAGATGCGCCGCGTGCTGGACACGGGCGTCATCGGCACGACGCTATGGGCGCGCATCTCGTTTCGCACCGGCCAGGACGTCAAGGCGCCGCAGCCCTACCTGTATGACGAGGAGCGCTTCATCATGCTCGACCTTGGTCCCCATGTCCTCGATGTTGCGCGTTTCCTTGTCGGCGAGGTCGATACGGTTTTTGCCCGTAGCCGGCGTGTCGATCCGCGCATTCGGGGCGAGGACATGGCGACGATCATGCTCGGCCATGCCAACGGCGTCACAAGCATGGTCGACTTTACCTACGAAAGCCGCAAGCTGCCAGATTTCGCGTCGCAGACGCTGATCACCATCGAGGGCACGACGGGTGCGGTCGAACTCGGGCCGGACTTTCAGCTCGGTATCTCCGCGGGCGGCAAGCTGAGCATCGAAAATGCGGCAGAGCCGGAGCGCACCTGGACAGCCGAGGCAGCCCATCCTGTGCTCGATAGCGTCTATCGCACCCAAGCGCATTGGCTCGACTGCCTGCGCGAAGGCCGCGAGCCAGAGACCAGCGGTCGCGACAGTCTGAAGACCTACGCGATCGTCGAGGCCGCCTATGAGTCCGCCGCGAGCGGAGAGGCAGTGCGGCCCGCGTGAGATTTCCTTCACTGCGACAGGCGGTGCGCTTCGCCGCCGCCTGTCGCATGGTGGACGCGACTATTGAGTTCAGGCTTTGCTTGTTCACTACCAGGGCTGCGCCGTAGCAGGTGTCCGGCACGGTCGTCATCTTGTTGTGTAGCCAGAACAGGAAGTGCAGCGAAATCCATTCCTCCGCATACAGATCCTGCGTTATGTTGGCATACACCTCACCGTCCTTTAGCGTGGGCAGCTGATCCGCGGCGGCATTGGTGCCGATGACTTGCACCTTGCCAGTCAACCCTTGGTCTTTAAGGACCTGGGCGATGAACAGGCTGCCGGAATTGTCGGTGTTGTAGACGAGGTTGAGGTCGGGGTGCGCCTGCAGCAGCGTGGCGGCGGCGTCGGTCTGACTCTTGGCCGAGCCGTCCTCGTTGACCACCGCGACGACGTGGATATCGGGCGCGTTGGCCTTCAGATAATCCTTGAAGCCGGTTATGCGCTGCTGGATGTTAAGCGCCGCCGTGATCGCGGTGATGCCGACGTTGCCTTTGCCGTTCAGAGCCTGCTTTGCCAGTTCGCCAGCCTTACGGCCCAGGGCGAAATTGTCCGTGCCCACGAACGCGTCGCGTGCCGCGGAATCCTCTCCCTGGCCGTTGCCATACAGCGTCGGAATACCCTGCGCACGGGCCTTTTCCAGGACGGTATCTGTCGCCTTGTAGTCGATGGCGGCGCCCATCAGGATGCCCGCTGTCGTCGGATTGGCGATCGCCTGCTCGACCACGGCGATCTGCGCCGGCACGTCCTGTGTCACCGGACCGGTGATGGTGGTCGGCTTCACGCCGAGATCCTTGACCGCTGCGGCCCAGGCCTTGATCTCGTCCGTGTAAAAGGGGTCGCCGATGTTGGCCGCCACCCAAACGTAGGACTGGTCGGAGACATCTTTGGGCGGCGTTTGGGAAACGAACGGCTTTTCCATCGCTGCGACGTTGGCCTTGGTGATCACCGCCGGGCGGGTGATGCACGTGTCCGAGATCGACGACATCCGGTTGTACTTCCAATACAAGAAGTACAGCGCGGTCCATTCCTCGGCGAACGTATCCTGGGTGATGGTGGCATAAACGGTGCCGTCCTGGATCGCAGCCAACTGTTCGGCCGTACGGTCGGTGCCGACCGCCAACACCTTGCCCTGCAACCCTTGATCCTTGATCACCTGTGCGACAAAGCCGCTGCCGGCGTCCGTGGTCCAGAGCAGGTTCACATCCGGATGCGCTTGCAAGAAGGTTGCCGCCGCCGTCGTCTCGCTCTGGGGCGTGCCGTCCTCGGAGGCGATGCCGGCGACCTGGATGCCGGGGAATTTTGCCGCCAGCTCGGCCTTGAAACCCTGCACCCGCTCCTGGTGGTTCTGTGCCGTGATGAACGATACGATACCGACCTTACCCTTGCCGTCCAGGGCTTTGCCCACAAGGTCCGCGGCCGAGGCGCCGAGCGCGGAGTTTGCCGTACCCACGAACGCGTCGCGGGCCGAGTGGTCCTTGATTTCGCCGTTGCCGGCGATGACCGGAATGCCGGCCGCCCGCGCCTTCATCAGCACCGGCTCGATCGCCTCGTCGTTGACCGAGTAGATCAGGATGCCCGCGGTCGTGGGCTTGGCGATGGCGGCCTCGATCAGCCCGATCTGTTGCTGCACGTCCGGATTCTCGGGCCCGACCAGTTGCGCCTTGACGCCAAGCGACTTTGCAGCCGCATCCCAGCCTGCTTTGCCCTCGGCGTAGAACGGGTGGCTCACATTGGTGGCCACCCAGACGTATTCCTGATCGGTGACAGGAATTTTGGCCGCCCGCGCGGCGATCGGGCGGGCGGTGGCGGCAATGAGGGCAAGCGCCGCCGTCGCGACCAGTAGTTTCAGAATGCTTTGCATGGTCTCCTCCTCGCTTTCACAATTTTTGGTCGGCTCGGCATGCCGACGCATCCCGGGTCCTGCTACGCCCCCGGTATTCGACGCTTGGCGAAGGCATCGGCTCCGACCGCGATCAGCACTACCAAGCCGAGAATGCACATCTGCCAGTACGGCGAGATGTTGAGCATGATGCTGGCATTTGTCAGCATGGTCATGAAGAACAGGCCGAGAAGCGCGCCTACGATCGATCCCTCGCCCCCTGTCAAGCTGCAACCGCCGATCACCGCGCCGGCGATGACCCGCAGGTTGAGGCCGTTCACCGTCTGCGGCACCGCAGCGTTCAGGCGCGCTGCGTAGACGATCCCGGAAAAAGCGCCGGCCAGGGCGACCAGGACGAAGGAGATGATCGTCACGCGGTTGACCTTGACCCCATGCAGCCGCGCGCCCTCACGATTCCCTCCGGTGGCATAGATGTGATAGCCGAAACGAGTCCTGGCCAGCACCCATATGGCCAGCCCAACCAGGATGACAGCGTACCAGATCGGCATGGTGATCCCGAACGGCGCTGAGTAGCCGATGGCGATGAACGCCGGCGGAAAACTGTGGCTGGAGATGCCCTGGGTGATGCCAAACGCAAGGCCTTGTGCAACCCACCAGGTACCCAGCGTCGTCATCAGCGGGTTCATCCGAAGCCAGGTCACGGCGAGGCCATTGGTCAGACCAACTGCCACCGCGGAGGCCGCACCGGCGGCCATGGCGAGCCACATGTTCACGCCCGAGGCCAGCAACGCGCCCGTCACTACGCCGGTCATGTTGACCACACCGTCGACCGACAGATCGAACATGCCCCCGACCAGCAGCATCACCATCGCCGACAGCACGATCGTATCCATCGCCATGCTGACCAGCATGACCCTGAAGTTGGCAAAGCCGTTGCCGGCGTAAAGGAAGTACGGAGACAGGCGGGTCATGATCAATATAAAAGCAATGTTGATGACGAGCATGATAACGGCGCGATTGCCGAATATGCGGCGTACCCAGCTCTTGCGGCCAAGGCGGGGCTTGGGCGCCACCGACTTGCTGGCATCGAGCACGGAGTTGATCTCGCCAGTCATGACTGTTCTCGTTTCCCCCCTCGACGACCCGCTACAGCATGTCGGCTCCGGTGATCATCTTTACGATCTCGTCGGCGCTTGTCTCGCTTTTGCGCCGCGTGCCGACGACATGACCGCCCCGCAGTACGGTAATGCAATCGGCAATGCGAAAGACGTGCAGCAGATTGTGACTGACGATCAGTATCGCCTTACCCTGATCGCGCAGCTTTTCGATCAGCGTCAGCATCTGGTGCGACTCCCTGACGCCGAGTGCCGCGGTCGGTTCGTCGAGCACCAGGATCGAGCGTCCCTCGTGCACAGCCCTGCCGATCGCCACTGCCTGACGCTGACCACCCGACAAATTGGAGACCAGCGCGTCGACCGAGGGAATGTCGACGTTGAGCACGCCGATCATGTCGCGGGCCTCGGCGACCATCTTGCGCCGGTCGACCATCCCCCATTTCGTCGGCTCCCGGCCGACGAACAGGTTGTGGGCGACATCGCGCGTGCCGATCAATGCCAAGTCCTGGTAGACGGTGGCGATGCCAAGTGCAAACGAATCATCCTGGGCCGGCGATACTCACCCGACTGCCTCGAAAGAAGAACTCGCCGGCGTCTGGGAGGTGTGCCCCCGATATGGTCTTGACCAGCGTCGACTTGCCGGCACCGTTGTCGCCGACCAGCGCTTGGATCTCACCCGAATAGATGCTGAAATCTACCTCGCAGAGCGCGCGAAGCGCGCCAAAAAACTTGCTCACCTTGTGCAACCGCAACAACGGCTCGCTTTGCTCGCCTGGCCGGGCCTGGGGCGGATTGGAGTCCGTGCGCATTCTGAGCATCCCTCCTGGTGAGGCCGTCAGGCTGGCACGCGGCCGAGCTCCGCTATCACCTCCCGGACCGGGCCTGGTTGCGGATCGAACCCCCGCTTCATCATCTCGATGAGCACGGCTTCAAATTGGATTTCGCTCAATCCCTCTTCGGTCGAGACTTGTTTGACCTCCTCGCGGTACCGCCTCAGCTCCAGAATGCTCAATTCGAGCTGGAACGTACGCGGCTCGCGTGCCGGTTGGGCCCTGGTGTCAATCGAGAGCCGGATCCGGTCCGACTGGTTCGGTAAGCCCCAATGCTGAGTGAGATTATGGAAAATGAGGACGTCGCCGGGGTGATATGTCGTCGTCAGCCAGGGCTCGTGGATATCGTCCAGATCGATACCCTTCTGCCGTCGGCCCTTGAAGACGTAGGAATAAACGCCCTCCTGCTCGACATGATCGCGCAGTCCGTGTTTGTGGGAGCCGCTGGCGAGCGCCAGCCCGCCCATCGTCTGGTCGATATCCACCAACGGTATCCATAAAGTGCGGAAGCTATCCGTGCCTCTGATGAAGAAAGAGTCCTGATGTGCAGGCGTGACATATGCCGAATTGTCCGGCAGCGCGTAACGTATGTTGACGTTCTTGAACATGAAGACGGGCTCGCCAAAAACTCTCTCCGCCAGGCGCTTGGCAGGTCCCTCGCTCAGCGCCTGGTATGAAGTCAGAGAGTCACAGCGCCGAGTTGTCGATCCGGTCGATCGTTGCTCCGGTCCAGACCGGTTCGGACGGGCCGGCCTTGACCACCCCCTGCTGTTGCAAAACCGCTACCAAGTCGTGTTTCAGCGCAAGGACTGCCGGCAGATCCAGGACATCACGGAAGAAGAGATAACCGTCGCTCTGAAACCGTCGCTCCAGCTCGACAGGATCATCCAGGTAATCGTTGTCAATCCGGAAGCTTGCGTAAGGTTTGCTTCTCATGGTCCTCACTCCACTCCCTGGGAGCCAGATGTTCGCCTCAGATCAGGGCGGCTGGTCTCGCAATATACCCGGCTTCGAGGATTGCGCCAGATCGGGTGCGCGCCTCGCCCAATTAGATCGATTCCGGACCTCAACGAGGAGCCGTTTCCAGGCCAGCCATTCGGCCAGATCGAGCCGGGGCAGGGGATGCGAGCTTTAATCTTTGGGAGGAGGCGTCATCGCACCTCCAGTTCCCGGACCGGAACGCCAACTGAATCGGTATCTCTCGGCGAGGACAGGGCATGAAGATCATCGTGGTAGGCGCAGGCATCCTTGGTGCCAGTACCGCTTATCATCTAGCGCTGGCCGATGCCGAGGTCATCCTCATTGATCAGGCGCATGAGGGCAGGGCTACAGCGGCGGGTGCAGGAATTATCTGTCCCTGGGCCGGGACGGGTCGGGACCCCGAGTTCTACGAACTGCTTGCCACCTCGGCTCGCTACTACACGACAGTGCTCGAACAACTGGCCGCGGATGGGGAGACGGATGTCAGCTATCGCCGGGTCGGCGCTCTCGTCGTGGCGGCTGAAACAAGTATGCTGGATCACATCGAAAGGGCGGTCGCGACCCGAGCGGCGGGGTGGCCCGAGGTTGGCAGGATATCCCGCCTGAATGCAGGGGAAGCCGCTCGCCTGTTTCCGCCACTGCGCGACGATCTCGCGGCGGTGCACATCGCCGGCGGCGCGCGCGTGGATGGACGCCTGCTTGCCGCCGCTCTGGTGCGAGCGGCTCAGCATCATGGAGCACGTTTCCTGGCAGGCGAAGCCAAGCTGACCTTTGCCGGGCGCCACGTCTCCGGAGTGATTCTTGGCAGTGAAGCAATACCAGCGGATATCGTCGTTGTTTCAGCTGGTGCGTGGGCATGTCACTTGACGCTTCCTGGTCGCAAAGAGGCAGGGGTCACGCCGCAACGCGGCCAAATCGTACATTTGCAGTTGCCGGGAGTACATACACGAGACTGGCCCGTCGTGCTCCCGCAGTCCGATCATTATCTTCTTGCATTCGACGACTCGCGCGTCGTGATCGGGGCCACGCGGGAGACAGGATCGGGGTTCGATTACCGCGTCACCGCGGGCGGGCAGGCCGAAGTCATTCGCGAGGGTCTGAAGGTCGCTCCTCGTCTAACGGGTGCCACTTTGCTGGAAACCCGCATCGGTTTCCGCCCGATCAGCGCCGATGGAAAGCCGCTGCTCGGCTACTGGAGCAAGGGCCTGATCGTCGGCAACGGCCTCGGCCCGAGCGGCCTGACGCTCGGTCCCTTTTGTGGGCGCCTTCTTGCCGACCTTGCGCTCGGGCGGTCGCCAGAGCTGGACTTAGCCCCTTTCCGGCCAGACCGTTTTGTGTCCCTAGCCGCCTGAAAAGGGCAGCCTACGCAGGGTCTCGACATTTATGCGGCAGCGTCGGCGAGAATATGCGAGGAGACCTTAGAAACCGAGATAGACAGGGAGGCGCCGCCATGAGAGCTGCGGTCCTGCACGCGCCTTTCGACCTCCGGGTCGAGCAACAAGACGAAATCCAGATCGGGTCAGGTCAGGTCCGTGTCCGTCTTGCCGCGGGCGGTATCTGCGGCTCTGATCTGCATTATTATCATCATGGTGGGTTCGGTTCCGTTCGCCTGCAGCAGCCGATGATCCTCGGTCACGAGGTCGCCGGGATCGTCGACGCGGTTGCGGCCGACGTCACGTCTCCCCTGGTCGG
Source organism: uncultured Pseudomonadota bacterium (assembly GCA_963822705.1). Classification (GTDB taxonomy): domain Bacteria; phylum Pseudomonadota; class Alphaproteobacteria; order Acetobacterales; family Acetobacteraceae; genus CAVRQM01. Next base: position 249,637 of record CAWGIX010000012.1, on the reverse strand, counting down.
CCAAATGGTGGCGGTCAACCCGAGCCTGCCGTGCGGAGCCTGTCGTTACTGCGGTATGGGCTTGCACAATCACTGTCTGGACATGCGCTTCTACGGCAGCGCCATGCGTATGCCGCACGTGCAGGGCGCCTTCCGCGACACGCTGGTCTGCGAGGCATCGCAGGCTGTTCCTGTGCCGGCCGGCACATCGGTGCACGAGGCGGCGTTCGCCGAACCACTGGCCGTCTGTCTCCATGCTGTCGCGCGGGCCGGCTCGCTGCTTGGCTGCCGGGTGCTGGTCGCCGGCGCGGGTCCGATCGGGACCCTGACGGTCGCCGCCGCCCGCCTAGCGGGTGCGGCCGAAATCGTTGCCACGGATATCCTCGACGGCCCGCTTGGTCTCGCCAAGACGATGGGAGCGGATCGGGTCATCAATGTCGCGCGCGACCCGAACGCGCTCGCTCCCTTCGAGCGGGACAAAGGCTATTTCGACATCATGTTCGAGGCGGCCGGCAGCGCCGCCCCGCTGCTGACCGGGCTGAAAGTGGTGCGCCCGCGTGGCCTGATCGTGCAGATCGGTCACGGCGCCGAGGCACAGCTGCCCATGTCGGTCATCGTCGCCAAGGAAGTCAGTCTGATCGGCACCTTCCGCTTTGACGAGGAATTCAGGCTCGCCGTGGAATTTATCGCCTGTCGCCGCGTTGATGTCCGGCCCCTGCTGACCGAAATCGTTCCGCTGCACGAAGCGACTCGGGCTTTTGAACTGGCTGGCGACAAGAATCGGTCGATGAAAATCCAGCTCGCGTTGGGCGAGCCAGCCGCCGTACCAGCATGAGCCGCGGGCTGTTCGACCTTACGTCCCGTCGGGCCCTGATTACCGGATCGACGCGCGGCATCGGACTGGCACTTGCCCGCGGTCTGGGAGCCGCCGGAGCGCATGTGATCCTCAACGGTCGCGACCCGGAACGTCTGAGTGCCGTGGCACGGAATCTTGTCGCCGAGGGCCTGTCGATTACCACCAGCGGGTTCGACGTCACCGAACGGGACGCGGTCGCCGCTGCGGTGGACACGATCGAGGCGCACGACGGGCCCATCGATATCCTCGTCAACAACGCCGGCACCCAGCATCGCACGCCGCTAGAAGACTTTCCGGAGGACGCCTGGCACCGGCTGATGCGCAACAACCTCGACAGCGTCTTCTTCGTCGGCCAGAGCGTAGCACGCCACATGATCCGGCGCCGGCGCGGCAAGATCATCAACGTGTGCTCGGTGCAGAGTGAACTGGCCCGCGCGTCCATCGCCCCTTACACCGCGAGCAAGGGGGCAGTGAAAATGCTGACCAAGGGAATGGCGGCGGACTGGGGCAAGCACGGCATCCAGGTGAACGGGATTGGTCCGGGTTATTTTAAGACGGAACTAAACGCGGCACTTGTCGCCGACGCCACGTTCTCCGCCTGGGTGGCCGGTCGCACCCCGCTGGGCCGATGGGGCGAGGTGAGCGAACTCGTGGGCGCGGCCGTCTTTCTCGCCTCCGACGCATCGAGTTTTGTCACCGGTCACATCCTCTATGTCGATGGGGGGATGACGAGCACGTTGTGACCGAGGTGTTTTTTTGGGCGCAGGGAAAGCAATGGAGCGCTTAGCGCGGACGGTGTCCTGGCGCACTGGATTGGCTGTGCTGCTTCTGACGCTGCTGGTCTGGATGCTGTTTTGGCAGGCGCGGCTTCCGCTGGACCTGCCGTCCACCATCGTCGTAGCACTCGCCGTCACGGTGCTGGTCGCGGTCGGTCAGTTCCTATGGTCCCGGCTGCATCGAACGAAGGCGCCGCCGTGAGGACCGCCTGCCTTTTGTTCCCGGTGTGGCTCGTCCTGCTCCCCGTGCTGCCCGCAGCCGCGAGCCAGCCGATGCGCGTCGTGTGCAGCCTCGACCGGCCGGTCGTCGGCACCGGGGAGATGGTGGGTGCCGCGGCGTTCGCGGAAGCACCGGCCGGAACGGCGCTGCGCTACCGCTGGCGTGCAACCGGCGGCACGTTTGTGCCCCCGGCGGACCGCCCGAAAGTCGCGTGGGAGGCGAAGGCACCCGGCCGCTACGCGCTCTCGGCGAACGTAACGGACCCCAGCGGTGCCGTTGCAGGCTGCACGCTCATGGTCGTAGTCGTCACTCAGGTGCAGCGTTCAGCACCGGCCGCGTCCCGTTCCGAACTTGGGAGCGAAGCGGAACGCGACATGCTGGTGCGCGGCAGCCAGGAGGATGCCGGATACGGCCTGTACAGTTATATCCTGCTCGCCGCGCGGCCCGACGAGAGCAACATGGAGCGCTACCGCGCCGTGCTGGCGGGGTATCTTCGCCTCGAGGATATCCGTCTCGGTGCCTACTTCAGCGACTCGCAACTGAACGTTACCTACGTGCCGGTCGATCGTGATCCAGCGCCGTCACTGAACGTGCAATGGGTGCTCGACCATTATGACTACGAGCGGTCACGGTTCCTGCTTGGCCGCCTGCATGACCGCGACCTGGACCTCGGGGGCGACGGACCGTTCATCGTCTCGGGACTGCACCCGCTCGGCGAGGCCGGCAGCGCCGGCCCGTTCATTTCGCAAAACCTGTCGACCGTGCCGCTCAGCGTGATACCGCTCTGGATGCAGGCGTTCCGCAGCCAGACTACACAGCAGCGGGTCTGGCAGCGCCGCACCATTGGCACCATAGCGTTGAACCTGCGCACGGTCATCGCCGTCGCGGCCGAGGGCCTGCCCATGGCGGAGAAGGCGGTTTCGGAATGGATTCGCTTTTAGGCTTGCGATGAAAGTCTTGCGCGCTGCAGCCCTGATTACCTGTGTAGTTGTGCATGCCGCGCTCGCATTGACGCAGAGCGCATCGCAATCAGCTCTGACCCAGCCGGGCACTTCGCAGCCGGACCAGCGCGCACACGCAGCGTCGCTGATGGCCGATGGCCAGAGGCTTTTTCTTCAGCACACGCCATCGGGGTTGCGCGAAGGGCTCGCGCGCTATCAGCAGGCGCTGCTCGCGTGGCAGGCCCTCGGCGACACCTCCCAGCAGGTCGCGGCCCTGCTCGCCATGGCGACGGGCAATTTCTTCCTGCACGAGCTGAGCCAATCCGCATCTCTGCTGACGCAGGCCGAGGACGTGGCCAGCGCGTCCGGGCAGCGCGAAGACCAGGGCTCCGTCCTGGCGGCATTTGCTCTGCTCCATGAGGCGACCGGCGAGCACGGTAAGGGGCGTGATGAGGCGCGTGCCGCGGGAGCTTTGTTCCAGTCGCTCGATCGCCATAACGCTGAGGCGTTCGTCCGCATGACCGAGGGCCGCATCGACATGGACCTGCACGACACGCCGGCGGCCGTTTCGGCCTTCGAGCGTGCTCTCGCGCTGTTCCGTACGGCCGGCATCGCCCAAGGCGAGACACTGGCGCTGTTGGCCGCTGGTCAAGCCAACCTCATCCTTAACCAACCGGAGGCCTTCGAGAAGGCGGCCGACGATCTGGCGCAGGCGGTCGCCCGGTTCGAGGCGGCATCCAATTCGGTCAACCTGCCGGGCGCGCTATATGGACTAGCCACGGCCGAGGACAGGCTCGGGCGGATTCAACAGGCCCGCGACACGTATGCCCGCGCCCTGCCGCTATTTGCCAAACCCGGCGATCAGCCGATGCGCGGGCGGATGCTCCGCAGCCTTGCACTCGACGAGCAGAAGCTCGGCAATTTTGTGCAGGCGCGCGACGACTATCAGCAGGCACTGCCGCTGTTCGAGGCACCCGGCGATGAAGTGAGTCGCGCGCTGACGCTGATGGGGCTCGGCGATGTGCGCGACGAGCTCGCCGACGCGGATGGCGCGCTCGCCGCCTACGCCGATGCCGCTGGAGCATGGCGTTCGCTCAAAGATTCTGCCAGCGAAGCGACCGCCGACCTGAAGATCGGCAATGTCCACGCGGCGGCAAAGGCATGGCAACCGGCATTGGACGCCTACGGTGAGGCGCAGAGAATTGCCGAAGATGCCGGGGATCGTGCCAGTCAGGCGACAGCGCTGATCGCCATTGCCGGCGTTTACCAGAAGCAGGCCGACTACCGGCATACGCGCGAGGCCGCGTCGCAAGCCGCCGCACTGCTCATCGACGACGCACAGGCCCAGCAGCGCTCGGTGGCGTTGCTGGTGGCGGGCGACGCGGCGGCTCGGCTGCACGAATACCCGGCCGCCTTGCAGGACCTCGATCAGGTTATCGCGCTGGGCGCGCAAAATCCGGGCGGCAAGGCCGGCGCGCTCGCGGCGGAAGCAGAAATCTACACCGACACGGGGGAGCAGAAGAAGGCGGTGGATCTGCTGATCCAGGCAGGTGACATCGACCGCTCCATGCACAACGATCGTGCCGCCAACAAGGTGCGACTCGATCTCGGCCTCGCCTATGCGACGCTCGGCCGCATGGACGAGGCGCTGGCAACCGATGAGGAAGCGCTGACCGCCGCGCGTGCAAGCGGAGACTTGCAACAGCAAGCAGCGACGTTAGGGAATTTGGCGCAGCTGCACCAGGCTTTCGGCGACACGCGGCAGGCGATCGATCTGTATCTGCAATCTATCGAGGCGGCCCGCAAGGCTGGCGACCGCGATGTCGAGGGAATCACGCTGTCAAATCTTGGAATGGCATACCATGCGCTGGCCGACGACGCCAAAGCCGTGGACAGCCTCGATCGCGCGCTGGCGATCGCCAAGCAACTGGACAACAAGCACGAGCAGGCGATCAGCCTGAACAACCTTGCGCTGATCGACAACGACACCGGCGAGCCGCAGCGCGCGCTGGACACCTACGATCAGGTTCGCAGTCTGTTTACCGCCATCGCGGATCATTCCAACGAGGCGATCACGCTCAGCAACATCGGCTCGATCTATAGTGGGCTTGGGGCGGATGACCGGGCGCACAGCTACTTTCAGCAGGCGCTTGAGATCGACCAGCGGATCGGCGATGACGAAGGGTGCGCGGTCACGCTGAATAACATGGCGGTGCTTGCGCAGGAAGACGGCGAGCAGCGGGAGGCGCTGCGGCTCTTCGGCCAGTCGCTGGCCATCGCGGAAAAACTCGGCAACCGCACGGCCCAGGCGAACCTGCTGTCGAGCATGGGTGCCGTCAATTCGCAGCTTGGCGACCACGATCAAGCGAAGCAGCAGCTCACCCGAGCCCAGGCGATCGCCCGTGAGACCGGCAATGTCGGCGTCGAGACAGTGGCGCTGCACAACCTTGCCATTGACCACGAGCAGACCGGTGACCTGCAGAAGGCGGCCGATCTGCTGGAGCAGGCTTTGGCGATGTGGCGCCAAATCCGGAGCGTAGCCGGCCAGGCCTCTGCTTTGGTCGTGCTGGCACGGATCGAAACTCGGCAAGGCGCATTGAATGAAGCCCTCGGCCATGTCGATCAAGCCATCCGCTTGAGCGAATCGCAGCGCAGCCGGGTGGCCAGCGAGGACCTCCGCGCTGCCTTGCTGGCCCGCAGCGGCGGCGCGTACGCCGAAAAGATCGCGGTGCTGATGGCACTCGACGAGCAGCATCCGGGACAGGGTTTTGCCGCGCGCGCTTTCGAGACCAGCGAACAGGCGCGCGCCCGGAGCTTGCTCGACCTGCTGTTGCAATCGCACGCCGATATCCGCCGGGGCGTGGACCCGGCGCGCTTGGCCGAGGAGCGGTCGGTCGAACACGCTATGAGCGCCAAAGCCATACAGAGACAGAAATTGTCGGCAACCGGTCCGGACGCGGCGGCGGCGGCGCAGCTCGATCACGACATCGACGAGCTGGTCGCGGCGCACGAGAAAATCGAACAGGAGATCAGGGCGGCCAGCCCGGTCTATGCCGCGTTGACGCAGCCGGAGCCGCTTTCGCTCACCGATGTGCAGCGGCTGCTCGAGCACGGCACCCTGCTGCTCGAATATGCTCTCGGCGACGAGCACAGCGAGCGCGGTTATGTTTGGGCCGTCGGCGCCAACGCGATGCACGCCTATCCGCTGCCGCCGCGCGCTATGGTCGTGCAGGCGATCCGCGCTTTTCAGAACGCGCTGCCGGATGTGGCGAACCCGCGCGACTTTGATGCGGCATCGGCGAAACTTGGTGCCATGTTGCTCGGCTCGGTGGCGGGTGAACTCGGCAGCAATCGGCTGATCGTCGTAGGCGACGGCCCGTTGCAGGCTGTGCCGTTTGCTGCCCTGATGGTGCCGGCTGGCCCTCGAAAAGGGCCCCGAATGCTCGTGCTCGATCACGAGATCGTCCAAGAACCGTCAGCCTCGGCCATAGCGGCGCTGCGGCGCAGCACCGCCGGGCGAGGTTCTCCGCCGGACACGGTCGCCGTGCTTGCCGACCCCGTGTTCTCCGCGTCGGACCCGCGCCTTGCCGGCACCGAGCCAAGGTCGGACCAGCTGTCCGCCAATGTTGTCGCTGTGGTCTCCCGTGCGGTGACCAACAACGGAGAACTGCCTCGTTTGCAGAATACGCGAGCTGAGGCAAGCAGCATTCTGGCACTTGCCTCGCCCGCGCGATCGCTTGCGCGTTTCGACTTCGACGCAAGCAAGCAGGCTGCCGAGGATCCCGGGCTCGCGCGCTACCGGATCGTGCACTTCGCAACCCACGGGCTGCTGGACGATCGCAATCCGGGGCTGTCCGGCCTGGTTTTTTCGCTCTTCAAGCCGGATGGGACGCCGGAGGATGGCTATCTCCGGCTCAACGACGTGTTCGACCTGAACTTGCCAGTCGATTTGGTCGTGCTCAGCGCGTGCAACTCCGGGCAGGGCAAGCTGGTGGGTGGCGAGGGTCTCGTGGGGCTGACACGAGGCTTCTTCTATGCCGGAGCGGCCAGTCTCGTCGCCAGCTTGTGGAACGTCGACGACGCGGCGACCGCATGGTTGATGGCGCGGTTTTACGGCGAGATGCTTGGGCGCGACCACCTCGCCCCCGCAGCGGCCCTGCGTCGTGCGCAGCTCGCCATGCTGCAAAGTGGCCGTTGGCGGCAGCCCTATTACTGGGCGCCATTCATCGCCGAAGGGGAATGGCGCGGGTGGTCTCGGACGTCAGTCGCGCAACGACCGCCGACCTGATTCAGCGGTTCCCCGTCCGTCCTCCGGGCGCTTGACGGGTGCCGCCGCCGCTTGCAACCCTGCCTCCGGCCCATGCAACGATAAACGGAGGAGATCCAATCATGCTGCGTCGCACCCTGCTTGCCACCGCGCTCTGCGCCCTGGGCGCCACTTCGGTCATGGCCCAAAAGCCGCTCACGGTCGCCACCTCGCTGCCTAGCCTATCGTTCCCGTTTTTCGTTCATATGCAGAACGAACTCAAGGCCGAGGCTCAGAAATTGGGGGCCATTACGCTGATCGAGACCGACGGCCAGAATAGCGCCCCGAAACAGACCGCAGACGTGGAGGCGGCCGTCACCAAGGGCGTCAACGCCATCGTCATCAGCCCGCTCGACGTGGCAGCACTCGCCCCTGCGGTGCAGGCGGCGGTCGATGCCAAAGTCCCGGTGGTGACGATCGACCGGCGGGTGAACGGCGTGGAGGGCGTGCTGGCCCACGTGGGTGCCGACAACGTCAAGGGCGGCGAGGCGCAGGGCAACCAGATCCTCGCCGACTTCCCCAACGGGGCCACGATCATGCACCTGCAGGGGCAGCCCGGCGCGGGGCCGGCGATCGACCGGAACAAGGGTCTGCATTCAGTGCTCGACGCCCACAAGGACAAATTCAAGATCATTTTCGAGCAGACGGCCAATTTCGCCCGCGACCAGGCGCTGACGGTCACCGAGAGCGGGCTGGCGGGCATGGCCAAGCCGCCCGATGTGATCGTTTGCGCCAACGACGACATGGCGCTCGGGGCCCTGGAGGCGGTCAAGGGACGCAACCTCACCAGCATCAAGATTTACGGTTTTGATGCGCTGCCCGAGGCGCTGGCGCGGGTGAAGGACGGCAGCCTGGCCGGTACCGTGGAACAGTTCCCGGGTCAGCAGAGCCGCATCGCCATGGACATCGCGGTGGCGTTTGCGCGCGACGGGAAAGAGCCGGCGCAAAAAGTGACGCTGCTGACCCCGATCGTGATCACCAAGGCCAACCTTGACAAGGCGGAACGGCTGAACGAGATGAAGTAGACTGCCGCTATAGTGTCGAGCGACCCGCGATCGTCATGGCCGTCCCCGGACTTGATCCGGGGATGACCCGGCCATCCGGTGCGCACGCAACGGACGCCCGGGTCAAGCCCGGGCATGACGTTTCTGAACGATGGCCTGCTTCGGCTCGAGCACATATCCAAACGCTTCCCCGGAGTCGTGGCCCTGCACGATGTCTCGCTCGACGTGCGCGCCGGGGAGGTGCACGGACTGCTCGGCGAGAACGGCGCCGGCAAGAGCACGCTGCTGAAAATCGTTTCTGGCGCGCAGCAGCCGGACTCCGGCACCATCACCTGGTCGGGCCAAAAAGTCACCATCGCCAGCCCGCATGCGGCCCAGCGTCTGGGCATCGTTACGATCTACCAGGAATTTACCCTAGTTCCCGATTTGTCGGTGGCGGAGAATGTGTTCATCGGCCGCGAGCCCGTGCGGGCCGGGCTGATCGATTGGGGGCGCCTGCGGCGTGATACGGAACAAATCATCCACCGCATCGGCCTCGATCTGGACCCAATGACCAGCGTGCGCCTGCTGTCCGTGGCCGAGCAGCAGATGGTGGAAATCACCCGTGCACTGTCGATGCAGAGCCGTCTCATCATCATGGACGAGCCGACCTCGGCGTTGTCGGAGACGGAGGTCGAGCGGCTGCTGGGCATCATGACGGCGCTGAAGCGCGACGGCATCGGCGTGGTGTTCGTCACCCACCGGCTGGACGAGGCGAAACGCATCTGCGACCGCATCACCGTGCTGCGCGACGGGCAACTGGTCGGCACGCGCGAAGCGGCGGAGGTGCCGTTGGACGGCATCATCCGCATGATGGTGGGCCGCTCCGCAGAGCAGCTGTATCGTCGTCCCGCAGTGCGCCACGCCCCGGGCGCGGTGCGGCTCGCCGCCCACGAACTGTCGACCGAACGCGCCGCGGTGCATGGAACGGTGCTGCACTCGGTCTCCATCAGCGTGCGCGCCGGGGAGATTCTGGGCATTGCCGGTCTGGTCGGCGCGGGTCGCACCGAGTTCGCCCGCGCGGTGTTCGGCGCTGACGGCATTCTCTCCGGCACGGTGGAGATCGACGGCAGGCAAGTCCGCATCCGCAGCCCACGCGACGCCATTCGGGCCGGCATCGGGCTGGTCCCGGAGGACCGGAAGCAGCAGGCACTGTTCTTGTCGCAGGCCGTGCGTCACAATTTTTCCATCGCCGCCCTGGCGCGATTTCTCTGGTTAAGAATCTTCGTTCGCGAGCGCGCCGAAGCGCGCTCGCTGAAGGAGTTTCGCAAAACTCTGAACATCCGGATGAGCAGCGACGATCAGGCGATCATCAATCTATCCGGCGGCAACCAGCAAAAGATCGTACTGGCCCGATGGCTGGTGCTGAAACCGCATGTGCTGATCGTCGACGAGCCGACTCGCGGCGTCGACATCGCGGCAAAGGCCGAGGTGCACGAACTGTTGGACGCACTGGCGGCGCAGGGAATTGCGGTGATCGCGATCTCGTCCGAGTTGCCGGAAGTGCTGGCCATCAGCGACCGGATCGTGACCATGCGCGAAGGCCGGGTGACCGGCGAACTGCCGGCCAGTGACGCCACGCAGGAGCGGCTGATGTCCATGATGACGCTGGCCGCCGGATGAATGCCGCGGCAGCGCGCCTGCTGGAGCGGTTCGCGCCGCTGGTTTTTTTGCTCGTGTTGATGCTGTTCTTTACCGTGGCCGAGCCGCGTTTTTTGTCCGAACTGAACCTGTTCAACGTCATGCGGCAGATCTCCATTACCGGCCTGATCGCGCTGGGCATGACCTTCGTCATTCTGACCGGCGGCATCGACTTGTCGGTGGGCTCGATCGTGGCGCTGGCGGGGTTGGTTGCGGCGTCGCTGGCGAAAGGCTCGTCGTCCAACACGCTGTCGCTCGAGGCGGCAACGGCGGTGGGCTATCCGGTGTGGGTCGCGGCGGGCGCGGCGGCGCTGGTCGGGCTTGCCGCCGGGCTGCTGCAGGGCGCGGCAATTACGACTTTGAAAGTGCCGCCGTTCGTGGTGACGCTCGGCGGCCTATCGGCGTTCCGCGGTGCGGCGCTGTTGTATTCGGGCGGCGGCCCGATCAGCGCGTTTGACGCCAATTATCGCTATTGGGGACAGGGCCGCATCGGTCCCGTGCCGGTTCCCGTGCTGATCTTTTTGGCCGCGGCGTTGGTCTGCTACGTGGTGCTGCGCCACACGCGATACGGCCGCAACGTCTATGCGGTGGGCGGCAATGCCGAGGCGGCGCGGCTGTCCGGGCTGAACGTGCGCGGCATCATCTGGTCGGTCTACATCATCGTCGGCCTGTTTTCCGGCCTGGCCGGGTTCGTGCTGTCGTCGCGCCTGAACTCGTCGGAGGCGGTGGCCGGCCAGGGCTATGAGCTGACGGTGATCGCCGCCGTGGTCATCGGCGGCACCAGCCTTTTTGGCGGCATCGGCGGCGTGGCGGGCACCGTGGTGGGCGCCATGCTGATCGGCGTGCTGCTGAACGGCTTGGTGCTGCTGAACGTGTCGCCCTACATCCAGCAGATCATCATCGGCGTCATCATCGTGCTGGCGGTGGCGTTCGACCGCTTCGTCAAGCGCGGGCGGCGCGGCTGACAGCCGTTACGAGAACAGTTTCAGCGCTGTCGTCACCGTTTTGTAGACGCCCCACGCCAACGGAATGGCGACCACCGCCCAGGCCAAGCAGGCCCCCGCGGTGAGGCCCCCCGTGCCGATCCCGTATGAGCCGACGGCTGCCGGCGCGGCAAGCTTGCCGGCCTGCGCGGTCGCGACCTCGCTGTCGCTCATCAGCCAGCGGTGCGACACCGGCCGGACCAGCAGGTTGCATATGAACCCCAGTACCAGCAGGCCGGCCAGGATATATAACACTTGGTCGTACATCTGCGCGCGCGGCACGCCTGCGGCAATGCGGTTGGCGCTGACATAGCTGAAGATGAGCGGGCCGACGAGGCCGGCCGCCGACCAGGCGGTCAGCAGGCGGCCATGAATGGCGCCCACGAACTGGGTGCCAAAGACGTCGGCCAAATACGCCGGGACGGTCGAGAAGCCGCCCCCGTACATGGACAAGATGATGCACATGAACGCCACGAACAGCGGCAGGCTGCCGGCATGGGCGGCCCAAGGCGAAGCTGAATACAGGATTATGCCGAGCACGAAAAAGGTATAATAAGTCATCTTGCGGCCGATGCCGTCGGATACCGACGCCCAGAAGAAGCGGCCGGCAATGTTGAACAGCGACAGCAGCCCGGTGAACCCGGCGGCGATGCCGGCAATCAGCTTGAGCTGGCCCGGATCGAGTTGGGTGAAGCTGACGCTCGGCTGACCGATCAGCCGGCCGCCGAAAATCTGCTGCAGCATCGGCGAGGCCGCGGACAGCACCCCGATGCCGGCGCTCACATTCAGGAACAGCACCCCCCAGATCAGCCAGAACTGTGGAGTTTTCAGCGCATCGCGCAAATGCACCTGGCCCATGGTGATCATGCCGCCGCGGGTGTGCTCGGAAGGAGTCCAAGCGTCCGGCCGCCAGCCGGCCGGCGGCACGCGGTAGCCGAAGGCGCCGCCCATCATGAACACGAAATAGATCACGCCCAGCACCACGAATGTTTGCCAGACGCCGGGGGTAATCGGGCTATGGAAATGGTTCATCAGCAGGTTGGCCAGCGGCGCGCCGATCATCGCCCCGCCGCCGAACCCCATGATGGCCATGCCGGTGGCCATGCCGCGCCGGTCGGGGAACCACTTGATCAAGGTCGATACGGGCGAAATGTAGCCGATCCCCAGCCCGACCCCGCCGATCAGGCCGGTGCCGAGCCACATCACCCACAGCTGGTGCGTGACGATGCCGACGGCGGAAATCAGCCAGCCGCCCCCCCAGCAGAACGCCGCGACGACCCCGGCCCGGCGCGGCCCCACCCGTTCCAGCCAGCCGCCCCAGATCGCCGCCGAGACGCCGAGCACCACGATGCCCAGGTCGAACATCCAGGTAACGTCGGGCTGCCGCCAGTCGCAGGTGGTGGTGAACAGCGCCTGACCCAGGGACATGCCTGGACAGGCAAGCGATTTCTCGCCGCCGAGCAGCCGCGTCAGCGGCAGCCAGAACACGCTGAGCCCGTAGGCCATGCCGATGCACAGATGGATCGCCAGCGCGGCCGGCGGCACCAGCCAGCGGTTGAACCCGGCGCCGGCCACGATCCGGTCGCGGTCGAGCAGGCCGGCACGCCCTGCCCCGATCGGTATTGTGGTGTCACTCATGATTCCGTCCGCCCTGCCCTGGTTGCCGGATTGCCCAGCGTTTCATATGCCTTCCGGCAGCTTGTTACAGGCCGCGCGGGAATGCCAGCCCCTTGTCGCAGTGGACCGGGCGGCCCATAGCGGCGCGCTCGGAACCGATGGGGAAAGTCGTGCGCGCGGTGGTGCTGGGTTCTGCCGCCGGGGGCGGCTTTCCGCAGTGGAACAGCAATGCCCCGGCATGCCGGCGCGCCCGGGCGGGCGATGTTTTGGCCCGCCCGCGCACCCAGGCTTCTGCGGCGGTCACGGGCGACGACCGGCACTGGTTCTTGCTGAACGCCTCGCCGGACCTGCGCCAGCAGATCGAGGCCACCCCGGCGCTCTGGCCACGCGAAAAACTTCGGTCGTCGCCGATCGCCGGGGTGGTGCTGACCGGCGGGGATGTGGACGCGATCGCCGGCCTACTCACCTTGCGCGAGCGGCAGGCGCTCACCGTCTACGCTACCATCCCGGTGCTGGAGGTTTTGAGGAGCAACAGCATCTTTGAGGTGTTGTCGCACGACCTCGTACGGCGTGAGCGTTTGCCGCTCGATGTCCCGACCGCCCTGCTCCTGCCGGACGGCCAAGAGTCCGGGCTCGTCTGTACCGCTTTTGCGGTGCCCGGAAAGGTCCCCCTGTACCTGGAGGCAGGCGACGCACCGGCGATCGAGACGGATGAGCGCACGGTCGGGCTGATGCTGGAGGCGGGCGACAAGCGCCTGTTCTACGTGCCCGGCTGTGCAGCCATGACGCCCGCGCTGGCGGACCGGCTGCGCGGTGCTGAAACAGTATTTTTTGACGGCACGCTCTGGACCGACGACGAGATGGTGCAGGCCGGGCTCGGGCAGAAAACCGGGCGGCGCATGGGCCATATGAGCGTCTCGGGTCCCGACGGCACCATGGCCGCCTTCGAGCCGCTCGGCATCGCGCAAAAAATCCTGATCCACATCAACAACTCCAACCCGGTGCTGCTGGACAATTCGCCGGAGTGCGCCGAGATTGTCGCGCGCGGCTGGGAGATTGCCTATGACGGGATGGAGGTCGTGCTGTGAATGACCTGAGTTTTTCCACGGCGCCCGCGATGGCGCCGGCCGAGCTGGAAGCGGCTCTGCGGGCGGTCGGGGCGGAGCGCTACCACAATTTGCACCCGTTCCACCGCCGCCTGCACGGAGGGCAGTGCACGCGGGCGCAGGTGCAGGCCTGGGCGCTGAACCGATATTATTATCAGAGCCGCATCCCGGCAAAAGACGCCTACCTGCTGGCCCGCTTGCCGATGCCTGACTTGCGTCGGGAGTGGCGGCGGCGGCTGGTCGACCACGACGGCGACGCGCCCGGCACTGGCGGAATCTTTCGCTGGCTGAAACTGGCGGAAGGCGTCGGCCTTGATCGCGCCTATGTGGAGAGCACGGACGGAATCCTGCCGGGCACCCGTTTTGCGGTGGACGCGTACGTCGCGTTCGTGCGCGAGCGCAGCGTGCTGGAGGCGGTCGCCTCGTCGCTGACCGAAATGTTTTCCCCAAACATCATCAGCGAGCGCGTGTCCGGCATGCTGCGCCACTACGACTTTGTCACCCAGGACACGCTGGCCTATTTCACGCCGCGGCTGACGCAGGCGCCGCGCGACGTGGATTTCGCGCTGGGCTACGTGCTGGAACACGCGCGCACCCGGGCCGAGCAGGAGGGGGCGATCGCGGCGCTGCGCTTCAAGTGCGACCTGCTGTGGGCGCAACTCGACGCTCTGGCCTATGCCTATGTCGAGCCGGGCCTCATTCCACCGGGCGCGTTCGTCCCGTGATCTCGGACAATTCCGTTCCGGCGTTTGCGCGCGGCATGCGCATGCGCTTCGACGGCGTGCGCGACGCCTGGGTCGTGCTGGGGCCGGAACGCCTATTCCAGCCGGACGGGATCGCGGTGGAGGTGCTGAAACTCGTCGACGGCCAGCGCAATTTCGGCGCCATCCTCGACGATCTTTGCAGCCGCTACGCCGCACCGCGCGAGGTCGTGGCAGGCGATGTGTCCGACATGCTGGAGGAGCTGGCAGGCAAGGGTGTGGTGACGGTTTGATCCGGTTTCCGGTTCAAGCTCGGCTGACGGGCGCGACGAGCGGGCTTTAGGAGCCGGCTACTATCGTAGGCGATTTCTGTTGCTTTGACGACCAGTGTCCCCGCCCGCTGCGCCGGTCCGATTTGCCCTCGGTGGCCGGAACCGAAATAAACGCAGGGCGTAGGTCCTACTCATTGCCCTAACGAGTCAGCAGGTTGTCGAGAAAGGTGATGTTGTTCCTTACGTAGGCCGGCCGAAGATGCATGCTGTCCACAAATTTTGGCTCCCCATCGGCAAAGAACGATGAGCACGTCGGTCCGGCGCCGCAGATGTCGGACAGCGGATCTACGGTCCTGGCGCCGGTCCTTTCGGCGATGTCGATCAGTCTTCGGTCTACGTCGGCTGCGCGGGCCACCAGATCGGGGATCGGTACTCCTTCCAGCACGGCGGGATCGATCCTGAACCCGGTCAGCGAGCGGGAGATCATCCGCCGCGGATCAAAGCGATCGCTGACAGGCGGGTTCAGTATCAAGTAGACGCTATGGTTGGTTCGGACCAGACGTCTGGTTTCGTCCTCAAGGTTGGCGTATACGTCGTTTACTGCCTCGGGGCTATCGATCGGCAGGCGGACGCCTCCCCGTTCGACATAGATGTCATCGCCCTGGTATTCGGGCCAGGACCCGCCGAACACGACGGTTCCGATATGCTTCGTATCGATCAGGTCAGCCGCTATCTTGGGCATCTCGCTGCAATGGGCGAAAGGACCGGATTTGATGATGCCCGGAATGGGCGTACAGCTCGGGCCGACGACGAAGTAGACCGTCTTCGTCAGACGTCCATCGTCCAGAAGCTCCTGCACGCGGGCTCCATAATGATACATCAGGCTGTCGCCCGTAAGCAGCACCGCGTCCTTGCCGTCTCCGATCACGGCGACGATGATCTTTTTGACTTTGTTGACGCGCATGTCTTTGGTCGGCCGAAAAAATCCCTCGCCCACCGCCGTGCTGATTTTTGCAATATTTATGTTCGGCAGATCGGGATAGCGAAACCCGAAGCCGTTCGTCAGCCAGGCCGCCGTTCCGGCAACCCCCATCAAGCCCATGGAGGCGATGAGCGCAATAGTGTTGCCACGTCGCCTATTGCCGAATCTGACGGGTGTTTCAACCAGTCGATAGGTCATCCATGCGAGAAGAAAGCTGACGGCAACGAGGCCGACCGCTAGCAGGGGCCTCGGGGTGCGCCCGAGCCGCAGGATGTAGGCGTAGGAAATGAGCGGCCAGTGCCAGAGATATAGGGGATAGCTGATCAGTCCGGTAAAAACGGCGAGCCTGTTGGACAACACAACCCGGTTGACCAGGGCCGATGGTCCGGTCGCAATCAGCACTGCCGCTCCCGAAGTGGGCAGGACTGCCGCCCACCCCGGGAACCGCATGTGGCGATTGAACAGCAACGCTGCTCCGATGATCATGGCCAGACCGACGATCGAAGCCATGCTGCGCAGGGACGCACCCCGCGCCTGGAATTTGCACATCACCTCGTGCACACGTGGCGACGGGCGCAAGGTCGGCCACGCCAGCATCGCGCCAGCGGCGAGTTCCCAAAAACGGCTGAGCGGCGAATAGAAGTCGGCCGTCATGTCATCGGATGACAGGACGACGTTCAGACAGAAAGAAGCGGCGGCGATGGTGGCGACGAATGCAATCCGGCTCAACCCGGCCCGGTAGACAATCCACGCGGCCAGTGGCCAAAAGATGTAGAACTGCTCTTCCACACCCAAAGACCAAAGATGCAAAAGGGGCTTGGATACCATCGCCCCGTCGAAATACCCCGATTCATTCCACAGCACCAAGTTCGATACGAAACCGACTCCAGCGGCAATTTCCTTTCCCAGCTGGGCAAACTCGGCCGGCAACAATACAATGAACCCATAAGCAAGACAGAACAGCAGCACCAGGAACAGGGCCGGAAAAATTCTCCGCGCGCGTCGTCCGTAGAAGGCCACGAAACTGAACTGGCCCCTGTCGAGACTGCTGAAAATGATGCCGGAAATCAGGAACCCCGAGATCACAAAGAAAACGTCGACCCCGACAAAGCCTCCGGTCAATGTTGCAGGAAACGCGTGATAGAGAACGACGGCCACCACCGCGATCGCGCGCAGACCATCGATGTCGGGGCGGTATCGCGCAAAATTCGGACTCGGCGCGCTCGATCCCGAGCCAAGGCGCTGACCGAGGGGGCGCGTATCCCACTCTCTCGTCGCACTGCGAACCGCCGTCATCCGCAACCCCGGAGAGGCAAACAAATGGCGTACCCCTCCCCGCCAGAGCCGAGACCAGAAACGAGCTTATCTCCGCCGTTCCAGCGCCGGCGCAAGCGCCGACCTCCGCTCAGCAGATCTCGCTGTTAGATCGCGGCCCGCTGCTCCACCTCGCTCGGAGTCATGCGCACCAGCGCCTCGTAGTCGGTCAGCAGCGTCTCCGTGACCTGGCCCGGGGTGAACGACAGCTCGCCGATCTGGCGCACCGGCGTCACTTCCGCCGCCGTGCCGGTCAGGAAAACTTCGGCGGCGCCGCGCATCTCCTCGGGAAGTATCGCCCGCTCGACCACCGGCATCTGCCGCGCGCGCGCCAGCGCCATGACCGTGCGGCGGGTAATCCCGTCCAGAAAACAGTCGGGCTTGGGGGTGTGCAGGGCGCCGTCTATGACGAAAAACACATTGGCCCCGGTCGCCTCCGACACCTGGCCGCGCCAGTCCAGCATCAGCGCGTCCTGGAATCCGGCCGCCTCGGCCGCGTGTTTGGATAGCGTGCCGATCATGTACAGCCCTGCCGCCTTGCTCGCGGTCGGCGCGGTTTCCGGGCTCGGGCGCCTCCACTTCGCCATGTCCAGCCGCACCCCTTCACGCCGCGCCGCGCCAAACAGGTTGGGCCAGGCCCAGGTGGCGATCGCCAGATGAACCGTGGTGTTCTGGGCCGAGACCGAGAGTTGCTCCGAGCCGCGCCAGGCGATCGGGCGCACATAGGCATCGGTCAGGCCGTTGGCCTCCACCACCGCGCGGCAGGCGGCATCGATCTGCTCGGCGCTATAAGGTATCTCCATGCCCAGCAGGCGGGCTGAGTTGAGCAGCCGGTCGGTATGGGCGCGCAGCTTGAAGATGTGGCCGCCATAAGCCCTTTCGCCCTCGAATACGCCGCTGGCATAATGCAATCCGTGGCTGAGGACATGCAGCTTGGCCTCGCGCCACGGCACCATCGCGCCGTCGAACCAGATAAAGCCGTCCCGGTCGTCGAAAGGAATGAGCGCCATGGTTGTTCAGCCCGCACCATCACCGCCGTTACCGGTGTACGATAGGCGAGGTGAAGCCGATATGCCAGCGAAGCTGCCCTAACCGGACGCATTCCAGCCATGCCAGAGCCAAGGATGCCCGCTTCCGCCAATCCGGCCGGCAGCCACCTGCTGTTCTTGCGCGAGGAGGACATGCGCGCCGCGCAGGACCTGCTGTTTTTCGCGTACCGGGATTTCACCCAGGCCGCGGACGAACTTCTTGGTGGCCTGCGGCTGGGCCGCGCGCACCATCGGGCATTGCATTTCATCGGCCGCCATCCGGGCATGACCGTCTCCGAGCTGCTGGGGATTTTGCGCATCACCAAGCAGAGCCTGGCCCGGGTTCTTACCGAGCTGATCGCAAAAGACTATGTGGTCCAGGAGCAGGGCCGCAGCGACCGACGGCAGCGGCTGCTGACACTGACGCCCGCCGGGGTGGCGTTGGAGCGGCAACTGTTCGAACGGCAGCGCGAGCGGCTGGCCGCCGCCTACCGCGAGGCCGGCGGCGCTGCCGTGGATGGGTTTCGCCGGGTCATGCGCGGCATCATGGATCGATCGGCGCGCGCTTACATGGACCGCATCGATCCTTCCGGCGGTGCGCGGCCCCCGCCGTGAACGCCCCCCGTGCGGTAGCCGAGGACGCACTGATCCTGGTCGTGGACGACGACGCGCGGCTGCGGGCGCTGCTGAGCCGCTATCTGTCCGAGCAAGGGTTTCGCGTCAGCATGGCAGAAAGCGCCGCCGCAGGCACGCGACCGGCTGCGGTTTCTGCAGCCCGACCTGATGGTGCTCGACGTGATGATGCAGGGCGAGAACGGGCTCGACCTGACCGAGGCGCTGCGGCGCGAGCGAGCCGGGGATGGCCGCGCCGACCTGCCGGTGCTGCTGCTGACCGCCCGCGGCGCCCCGGAGGACCGCATCGCCGGATTCGAGGCAGGGGCGGACGACTATCTGCCCAAACCGTTCGACCCGCGCGAGCTGGTGCTGCGCATCCGCGCCATGCTGCGCCGCGCGGTCGCGGTATCGGCCTCCAGTGCATCCGTCCCGCAACCCGCGGTCCCAGGCGGGCCGGTAAAGTTGGGCGAACTGGAGTTCGACACGGAGCGGGCGGAGCTGCGCGGTGTGCGCGGCATGGTGCGCCTGACCGGCGGCGAGGCGGCCCTGCTGGCGGCACTCGCCGAGCAGCCCGGCCAGATCTTTTCGCGGGAATCGCTGAGCGACCGGCTGGGAATGGACGAAACCGGCGAGCGCGCGATTGACGTGCAGGTAACCAGGTTGAGGCGAAAGATCGAGCCCGACCCGAGAGAGCCCGGTTTCTGCACACGGTGCGCGGTCGCGGCTACGTGTTGAAACCCGGGCGGTGACCCCGCCGGACTGGCGGGACGGACGGGCATTGCTGTGCCCGCTGCTGCTGTTGCTCGTGCCGATTCTGGTCCACTGGCCGGCCCTGACCGGCTGGCTCTCGGAAAATCCGATTTTTGCCACCGCCGGCCTGTCGGGTGCGAGCTGGGCGAGCGGGCTGCTGACCGGATATCCGGGCTGGGTGGACGGCAATGCCGGCGTCACCACGCAGGCGCTGGGCGGCCTGGCGGCACGGGACTGGTTGCACGGGACGGTGCCGTGGTGGAACCCGTATTCCGGCGTCGGGCTGCCGCTGGCCGGCGCCATGTCCTCCTCCGCCTTCTTTTTGCCCTTCGTGCTGCTGCTGCGGTTCTTCGCCGGCGTGCTGTATCTGAAGATCGCCATGCAGGCCGTGGCGGGGCTGGCGATGTTCGCGCTCGCCCGCCAGCTCGGCATTGGCCGCGCCGCGGCACTGACGACCGGGCTGCTGTTCGAGCTGAACGGCACCTTTGCCTGGTTTGCCCACGCCCCGATCATGCCAATCCCGTTTTTGCCGCTGCTGCTGTTCGGCATCGAACGGGCCCGCGCCTGCGCCGCCATTGCCCGACCCGGCGGCTGGGTCTGGATCGCCGTGGCGATCGCCTACTCGCTGCTCGCGGGGTTTCCCGAAACGGCTTTCCTGGACGGGCTTCTGGGGCTGGCCTGGGCCGGGCTGCGTTTCGCGGGACTGGGCTCCGGCCGAGGCAGGTTTGCGGTCAAGGTGGGATGGGGCGGAGCTCTGGGGCTGCTGCTCGCCGCACCGCTCCTGCTGGCTTTTCTGGAGTTGCTGCCGCTCTCGTTCCTGAGTTGGCACGGTGGGGCGTTCGGGCACGACCGGGTGCGGGCCGTCAGCTATGCCATGTTCTTGCTGCCCTATGTCTATGGACCGCCCGCCTATGGGCTTTTGTCGGGACTGACGGGACCGCTCTGGCTGCGCCAAGTCGACCTCTGGGTACTCGGTCGGGGGCTACTGCAGCCTCGCGCTGCTGTTCTTGGCGTTGACCGCCCTGCCGTTCGGCGCCCTGCGGCCACAGTCCGGCCCGCGATGGCTGCTCGCCGGCTGGGCAGTGCTGGAACTTGCCAAGGGGGCGGCGCTGCCGGGGATCACAGACCTGTTCAATCTGATTCCCGGCGTCCGCGATCTCGAATTCCGGCTGTATTTCGCCCCCTCCTGGGAGTTCGCGGCGACCTTGCTGGCCGGCTTCGCCCTGAACGACTGGGCGCAACGGCGGCTGGCCCCACGGCGCTGGATCGCCGCTGCCGGAATCCTCTGCCTGGCCCTTGCGGCTATCGCCTTGGCTGCGGGGCGGGACGAGATCGCCGCGCTGTGGCCCGTGGCCGTCACCTATCGCTGGGTCCTGCTGGTCTCGCTCGCTTGGGGCGCGGTATCGGTGGCGTTCTTGGCTTTGCTGCTCGGACGGCCGCCCTCAGCTGGAGCCATGTGGTCGCTGCGCGGACTGGTGCTCTTCGACGGCGCATTGCTGTTTTCGGTGCCGCTGTTTTGCGCTCCCCGCCAGCCGACGCTCGACCTGACCGGCATCCGATTTCTGCAACAGCACGAAGGCCTGTCGCGCGTGCGCTCGCTGGCAGCCCTCGCGCCCAACTACGGTGCGTATTTCGGGGTGGCTGCGGTTGACCATAACTATCTGCCCGTGCCGCAGGTCTGGGTGGATTATATCCGCGCCCACCTCGACCCGGACTCCGACGGGATCAATTTTTATGGCCGCCGGACGGCTGGCGACCTATCCCTGTTCATGCCGCCCGACAGGGTGGCGGCGTTCGAGGCGCTGGCGGTGCGCTATGTCATGGCCCCTGCCGGCACGGAACCGTTCCGCCATACCATCGGTCTGGCGCGCGAGTCCGGATCTCACGTGCCGCGGCCGCTGATGCCCGGGGACGCGCTGGACGGTAGCTTTCCCCCGGAGCGGGTGACGGCCGGGCGTATCGGCCAAGTAAGTGTCGATATCGGCACTTATCAGGGACGCGCGAGCGGCGACCTGGTGATCAGCCTCTGCGCCGCCGAAGATTGCGCATCCGCGTCCGCGCCGCTGACGGGTGCCGCCGACAACACGATGCTTTTCGTTCCCTTCGCTGAGCCGCTCCAGGTGCAAGCGCACCAAAAACTCGATTTTCGAATCGTGCATCGGGGCGGCGATGGCCCGGTCGCGATCTGGCAGGATGCCCCGCTTGACCCCCCGCTTCACCTTGGCACGGCGGTTTCCGCAAATGGCTCGCTGGCGGACGTCGCTCCGGTACTGGCGCTCGACTACGCTCCCGCTTCGCCGGCGCCGACAAGAGTGTTTTCCGGGCCGACCAGCGACATCTACGAGCTTGCCAATTCGGCGCCGTATTTTGAAGCCCAGGACGGCAACTGCGTACTGCAGGCGCAGAGCCGAGAAGCCGTGCTGGCCGACTGCACGCGGCCGGCGACGCTCATCCGGCGCGAACTGATGCTGCCCGGCTGGCGCGTGTCGCTCAATGGCGCCACAACCACGATCCGACGATCAGGCGCGCTGTTTCAGGCTGCCGATTTGCCGGCCGGCCATTCGGAGCTGCGCTTCGCATATGCGCCGCCGCATATCGGCTGGGCGGAGCTGGGAGCGGTCCTGGGGCTGCTGGGCTGTACTGTCGGCCCGCTGCTGGATCGTTTCCGAAGAATGGCTGCGCGACGAGTCGGCGTTCGGGGCGGACGACAACGGTGAGAAGATCTCGGCTTTGCCCGCCTCAAACCGTCCCGCGGATAGCAAGAAGGGGGCGGCTGGGCCGCCCCGTTTCCTGCCGTTATCCAAGCTTACGGATGCCCGTGATCGTGTTCAACGAACCCAGGATTGCTAGTTTCCGTGTTGAAGATTCCGGGGTTGACCGACCACCGCGCGCTGTAGCCGAAGCTGGTCTTCGGCGTCAGCTCCAGAGTGTTGGCGCTCGGTGCCACCTCTCCGACGCTGGTGTCTGCGGCCGCCACGCCGGCGAATTCGGTGCCCGGTGTGCCAGTCAAATAGGTGCCCTGCGGCAAGCTCTGATAACTGGGCTGGCCAACACTATCCGCCATCGCAACTCCGCCAAGCGCGGCCGTGGTCACGATGATAGTAGACATAAGAAGCTTTCGCACGTTCAGTCTCCGTCATGTTCGCTCGGTAACCGAGCAACGCTGAGATGGGTGGGGCAGCGGCGGCTGCCATTAAAAACTGCTTTAAGAGTTTTCGGCTTGGCCCGGAATCGATGCTATGCCGCCAACGCGTCGTTACGGCTTGGCCAGCATTCCAGAACCACGCTGCTGCCGCGCCCGCTTGGCCCTTCGCCGATCACCAGGCGAAAATCGTGCAGGCGGGCAACTGCGGCAACCAGGCTCAGCCCCAGTCCCACCCCGGCGGTTCGCCGGCACCGGTCGGAGCGGTAGAACCGCCGCGTCACCACCTTGCGCTCGGCCGGAGCGATGCCCGGGCCCTCGTCAGTCACCACCACCGACGGCCCGGAGGGCGTGCGTGTGACGTCGAGCGTGATGGTGCCGCCTCGCTTCGTGAACTTGACCGCATTGTCTACCAGATTCGAGATGGACTCGAACAGCAGATCGCGGTCGCCGTAGACCACATAGTGCTCGTCGGCCCGCAGGATCAGCCTGCACCCCTTGTCTTCCGCCAACGGAGCAAAAAGCTCCGCTACCTCTCGCGCGGTTGCGGAAATATCCAGCAATGCGAAGCCGGCACGTCGCCGCCCGTGTTCCACTTCGGCTATGCGCAACAGCGCATCCATGGTTGCGTGCACCGCGTCGACATCCTGGATCGCTGTGTCGATTGAGTTACGAAGATCGTCGGCGGATTTTCCCGGGGCATCGCGTGCGCGCTCCAGGCGGCAGCGCACGCGCGTCAACGGCGTGCGCAGGTCGTGTGCAATTGCGTCACCCGCGCCCTTCACTTCGTGCATCAGCCGTTCGATTTCATCGAGCATCTCGTTAAAGATATGACTGAAGCGGCCGAAATCGTCGTTCGATCGACTGGTCGGCAGTCGCTGATCGAGCTGACCCCGCATGATTTTCTGACCGACGGCCGCTATACTATCGATGCGGCGGACCGTGCGTATGCTGATCATGGCACCGGCGATCAGTGCGAGCAGTAAGGCGGGACCAGCGCCCAGCGCCAGCGCGCGTGCGAACAGCGCACTCAGGTTTCTGACCTGATCCATGTCGTGGGCCAGCACCAGCAGGCTCTCCGTCAGGCAGCGGCACTGTTATCACCCGGGCAATCTCGTCACGAAGCACGCCCTGCATACCGATCCGCGTTATGCGCGTGGTGTGCGGCTGGCGAGGCGCCATCGGCACGGGCGGTGCCGCGATATTGCCGATAACGCGTTGCCCGGCGGCGTCGAATACCGCGGCCGACTTGACCTGCCGCGGATCGTCCTCGAGATTTTCTTTCAAACGGTCGGGCAGGGCTGCCACGGGCGGCACGGTCATCAGCGTGGCGTTGGAGAGCAGCACCGAATCGAATTGGCGTGTCAGATCGTAGGTGGTCTGCAGGTAGACGAAGCCCAGGATGAAAGCCGTGGCGCAGGCGAACAGCGCGGCCGACGCCAGTGTCCAGCGAAACGCCGAGGTGCGCAGGAACTCAGGACTGGGGAGCACGGAGCGAAAACCCGGCACCGCGGACGGTCTGAATCAGCGGCTCCTCACCCGGGTGATCAACCTCGCGGCGCAGCCGGCCGACATGCACGTCCACCAGATTGGTTCGCGGATCAAACCGATACTTCCAGACCTGCTCGAACAGCATCGCGCGGGTGACCACCTGGCCGGCGTGGGTTGCCAGGAAGTCGAGCAGTTCCAGCTCCCGTGGCGTCAGGTCGAGCACGCGCGTGGCCCGGCGCGCCGAGCGGCCCAGCCGATCCAGTTCCAGGTCACCGACCCGGATCACCGTCTCACGCGGTTCGCGCGAGCGGCGCAGCAGGGCGTCGATGCGCGCGCGCAGTTCGGTGTGGGCAAAAGGTTTGGTGAGGTAGTCGTCGCCGCCCGCGCGCAGGCCGCGCACCCGCTCGTCCACCTCGCGCAAGGCGCTGACTACCAGCATGGGCGTGGTTACCCCGTCCTGTCGTAGCATCTCGATCAGGAGCAGCCCGTCGAGCTCCGGCAACATGCGGTCGACGGTGATGACGTCAAAATTCTTGGCCCGGGCCATCTCCAGGCCGATCGGGCCGGTGGCTGCGCGGGCGACCTCGTAGCCGTGTTCGGTCATGTCCTCGACCATGGCGGCAGCGGTGTCGTCGTCGTCTTCGATGACCAGGACCTGAACCATGCTCGACAGATGGGTTTTGGACGCAGTCAGGGAAGAGCGGGTGCTGCCTCCGGCATTCGGGGGTTGTACGAAGCCTGCCAAGGACCAGCCGGTTCCGGTAGCTGACCGGTCCCGCCCGGTCCCGCCCGTCCCATATACCCAAAATGCCGTTCGACCCGCCCCCCGCCCCCCGCTCGCTGGCCCGCCCGCGCTGGCGCATCAAGGTGGCGGCTTGGCTGTTCGGGCTCTGCGCGATGGTCTGGGTGATGGTGGTTCTCGGCGGGGCCACGCGCCTCACCGGCTCGGGCCTGTCGATCATGGAGTGGGCGCCGGTCTCCGGCGTACTGCCGCCGCTGTCGCATGCCGAGTGGCAGCGGCTGTTCGGCCTGTATCAGAACATCCCGCAGTTCCGCCTGCTGCATCCGGATATGGATCTCGCCGGCTTTCAGCGGCATCTTTTGGCTCGAATGGGTGCATCGCCTGTGGGGCCGGCTGATCGGGCTGGCGCTGATCCTGCCGCTGGGCTTTTTCGTCTGGCGCGGCGCCATCGGCCGCCGCCTCGGCCTGCGACTGGCGGGCTTGTTTGTGCTGGGCGGCATGCAGGGCGCGGTCGGCTGGTTCATGGTCGCCTCCGGTTTCGGCGCGGACACCCTGTCCGTGTCCGCCGACCGGCTGGTGGCGCATTTGCTCCTGGCGCTTGGCGCTGTATGCAGGGCTGTTGTGGACCGCGCTGTCAGTGCTGCGGCCGGGACCCGCTCGCCGGCGCTGGCAAGCACTCGACCGCCTGCTCGGGGTGCTGGCGGCGAGCGTGGCGTTGACCATCGCCGCGGGCGGTTTCGTGGCCGGCCTGCATGCAGGTCTGGTGTATGAGACTTTTCCGCTCATGGACGGGAAAGTCGTGCCTGAGGGATACGCATCGCTATCGCCCTGGCCACGCAACCTGGTCGAGAACGTGACCGCGGTTCAGTTCGACCATCGCGTGCTGGCCACATGTTCGGCAGCACTCGCGATCGCCGCAGTGGCATGGGGTTTTCTCGGCCGTGCTGCTTCCAGTCCGGCGCTGCGTGCCGGGCTTGTCGTGCTGGGGGCGGTGGTGGCTATCCAATATGCGCTGGGCATCGCCACGCTGCTCGGTGCCGTCCCGCTCGGCCTGGCTGTCCTGCACCAGGCCACCGCGGTGCTGGCGCTGACTGCCGCGCTGTGCTGCCTGCATCTTTGCCGCCGGCCCCGGATCGAGTCCGGGCGCAGTTTCTGGAGAAGCCATGAGTTCGCACGCTTGCCCAGGAGACGGCGCTTGCCGTCACCGACCGTCTGTTCTTTCAGCGCGAAGCCGCCGACCTGGACGCTGAGACCGCGCTGCGCCTGACCCAAAACGCGCTGGCCGGCGCCGATGACGGCGAGCTGTTCCTCGAATGGCGCGAGAGCGAGGCGATCAGCCTGGAGGACGGACGCATCCGCAGCGCCAATGCCGACACCCAGCTGGGCTTTGGCCTGCGCGCCGTGTCCGGAGAAGCGGCGGGGTACGGCCACGCCGGCGAACTGTCCGAGGCCGCGCTGCGGCGCGCGGCCGAAACCGTGTCCCAGGTCGCTTCGGGCCGTTCTGGCAGTTGGGCCGAGCCTCCGCGCCCGACCAACGCCCGTCTCTATTCGCCCGAAAGCCCGTTTGGGGGCAGCGATTTCGCCGCGCGGACCGCGGTGCTGGCCGACATCGACGCCTATGCAAGGGCAAAGGATGCGCGGGTCAGCCAGGTTATGGCGTCGATCACCGGCGAGTGGCAGGCGGTGCAGATCGTCCGTCCCGACGGCAGGCGGGTGGCCGATCTGCGCCCGCTGGTGCGGCTGAACGTGTCCGTCGTGGTGCAGCAGAACGGACGCCGCGAGACCGGCAGTTTCGGCACCGGCGGCCGGTTCGGCTACGACCGGGTGATCGGCCCGGACATTTGGCGCGCGGCGGCCGACGAGGCGGTGCGGCAGGCCTTGCTGAACCTCGATAGCCGCGCCGCGCCGGCCGGTGAGATGCCCGTCGTGACTGGGTCCCGGCTGGCCCGGCATCTTGCTGCATGAGGCAATCGGCCACGGGCTGGAGGGCGATTTCAACCGCAAGAAAACCTCCGCGTTTGCTGGGCTGGTCGGCCGGAGAATCGCATCGCCCGGAGTCACGGTGGTGGACGACGGCACGCTGCCGGATCGGCGCGGCAGCCTGACGGTGGACGACGAGGGCACGCCCAGCGGACGCACGGTGCTGATCGAGGACGGCATTTTGCGCGAGTTCTTGCAGGACCGGATGAACGCGCGGCTGATGGGCGTGCGCCCGACCGGCAACGGTCGGCGCCAGTCCTATGCCCACGCGCCGATGCCGCGCATGACCAACACGGTGATGCTGAACGGGTCCGACCACCCCGAAGAGATGATCCGCTCGGTACCGCGCGGCCTCTACGCAGTGAATTTCGGCGGCGGTCAGGTGGATATCACCTCGGGCAAGTTCGTCTTCTCCGCCAGCGAGGCGTATCTGATCGAGGACGGCCGCGTCACTGCGCCGGTCAAAGGTGCCACGCTGATCGGCAACGGTCCGGACGCGCTGACCCGCATCACCATGGTGGGCGGCGACATGGCGCTGGATGCGGGGATCGGGACCTGCGGCAAGAACGGCCAGGGCGTGCCCGTGGGCGTGGGCCAGCCGACGCTGAAAATTTCCGCGCTCACCGTGGGTGGGACGGCCTGAGTGTATCGGCTTGCACGCTCGGTCAGGGGGTCAGAGTTCCTGAACGCCACCCCGACGAGCGTCATGGCCCCGAGGGGGCCAGGCTGCTCCAGCTACGGGACCACAACGAGTTTTCCGAAAAAGCGCTTTTGCAGAAAATCCGCCTGGGCGCGCGGCAGGTCCGAGAGGGGATAGCTGGCGGCGAGCAGCGGCCGCAGCCGCCCGGCTTCGATGTGCGCCACAATGGTGGAAAACTCCTGGCTGGTTCCGAGCGTCGAGCCCAGCAGGTCGAGCCGTTTCAGATACAACGTGCGCAGATCCAGCGTGACGACGGGCCCGCCGACGGCGCCTGCGGTCACATACCGGCCACCGGGACGCAGTAATGCCAGCAGCGCGGCAAAACCCGTCCCGCCGACCACGTCTGCAACCACGTCGACGTTTGCACCGGCCAAGCCGGGCGTGTCGCGCGGTATGGCCGAGGACGCGCCGAGGTCGCGGGCTGCCGCCTCCTTGCCCGGCCCCACCATGGCGATGACGCTGGCTCCGCGCAGCACTGCGAGCTGCACCAGCGCCGATCCCACGCCACCGGATGCGCCGGTGACCAGAATGCGCTCGCCTGCGGTTACGCGGGCGCGAGAAAGCATGTGCTCGGCGGTCAGATACGCGGTCGGAAAGGTTGCCAGTGCCGCGTCGGACAACGGCGACTTCGATCCGCCAGGCGTTCTGCGACGGCACCGCCAAAAGCTCGGCGAAACCGCCGTCGCGCTCGCTACCGACAAATGCGTAGTCGTCGAGCCCGTCTCCCTCAATCCCGTAGATTACGGGATTGATCAGCACACGCTCGCCAATGCGCGCGGGCACCACGCCGGTGCCCACCGCCACGATGCGTCCGGCGACGTCGGCGCCCTGAATACGGGGGAATGCGAGCGGCTCGCCGCGCCAGCCATGCGTGGCGGTGGGATCGTCGGCGGCGGCGTAACGGCCCTCGCGCGTCCAGATATCGGTGTTGTTGAGCCCGGTCGCGCCGACGCGCACCAACACCTCGCCGCCGGCCGCCTCAGGGTCCGGCCAGGCGGGGTGCCACGCCATCGCCTCCGGGCCGCCATGGCGCGTCAGCACATAGGCCCGCATGCTGCGCTTCCTCCGACCGGCTCAATACTTACAATCCGGGTCGGGCTGGAGCCTAGGTTTTGGTGGGACACCGACGGGGGTATTGCCCCTGAGAATGCACCGGCATGACCAGCGGGCCAATACGGGTCAGCGCGGTGGCGAGTGTATGACGTATCGTATACGAAACAATATGGGCGTGCGTGGGCAGGCGGCCCAGTCAGGCCGGTTTTCGGATCGGCTCCAGCATCCAGATGCCGCGCCACTTGCGCCACTCCGTGCCGGGCTCGGTCCACTTCGGCTTGCGCTTATACGGCTCGGTGCGGACCGGACGCTTGCGCATCGGCTTTGCGGGGACCGGTGCGGCGGGGTCCGGCTCGGTTTGGTCCGGTTCGGGGGCCGACGGTGCGGTTCGGCGAACCCGCTTCGGCAGCGGCGGCAGGAGCGCCGGGTCGGGCTTTAGCGCCAGCATCCAGAACAGCGGCCGGAGCAGTCGCCCCGCCTGCGGCGCCTTGCGGAGCAACTCCTGCATCTCGGGATGCGGCCAGCAGCCGCTCCAAATCCCGCTGACAGGGCGCCACCCGCCACGTCCCCAGTTTCAGCAGCCAGCCGAACGGCTCGGGAAACGGGCGTTTTCGCTTTCGGGCTTGTCCTTTCCGGATCCCGGGGCGGCCGGGGCGGCGGCAGCGGACCCGCCAGGGCCCGGGCGATCAGGGCAAGAAACCTTTTGCGGAGCTTCTGCAGCCTGATCCCGACCAGCTCCAGCAACTGCACGCTGATGAACGCCACCCCGGACATCCGGTCCGCATGCCAGCGTGCCCCCAGCCCCAGGACCACCTCGTCGGCGAACCGGGCAAACCGCTCGGCGAGGCTGGCGTCCGGTGGGAGCGGCGGGCGGGGGAGAAACCACATGTCAGGAACACTAACACAAGCCGCGGGCAGGGTCAAGATTTTTCTGTTCAGGAATTAGGGCGGAAAAGCGCAGCGTATTCCGGCGCTTCAGCGGACGGGTACTTCTGGATGCCGAACTATCGTCGCAAATCCGAGGCGCTGCCACGCGAAGAAACTCGCGTGGGGCGGCGGACGGCCCTCACCTTTCCGCTCCCGCCTCCGCCGCAGAAGAACCGCCCGCCGCCATCGGACTCGAGCCCCGACACACCGACTCCGGGCCGCATTTCGAGTGTCTGCAAAACCTCTCCCGTGCCAGGATCGATCCGCCTCAAATCGCTCTCGTCGGCTTCCAAAGTGCCGTGCCAGAGCTCGCCGTCGATCCAGGTGACGCCGGTGACGAAGCGGTTGGACTCGATGGTGCGAAGAGTTGCCCCGGTTTCCGGATCGATTTGATGGATCTTTCTCTCCCGATACTGCCCCACCCACAGCGTTCCTTCCGCCCAGGCGAGCCCCGAATCACCGCCGCCGCCGGGAGCCGGAATTGTGGCGAGCACTTGGCCTGTCTTCGGATCGATCTTGTGGATGCGATCCTCGACGAGCTGAAACAGGTGCCGACCGTCAAAAGCCGTTCCGGCATGCGCGGCGACATCGATCGAGCGCACTGTCTTCCCGTTTGCAGGATCAAAAGCGGTCAGCTTGTCGCCGGACGCAAACCAGACGTGCTGACCGTCAAACGTTACCCCATGCACTTGTTCGGCATCCGGAAATGGTCCATATTCTCGGAGTATTTCGGCCGCTGATCGAATCATGCTGCGATCCTAGCCACTTGGCAGAGGAGCCGGGAGTAACAAGGTCGTCGTGAATCCGGGTACCGGCGGGGTGATCCATCGACGCGCCCGCCCACGCCCGAACGATTGCACCTTGCCTGCCGCCGCAAGCAGGTCGAGCGCCCGCTGCGCGGTGCGCTGGCTGGCGCCTAGCGCAAGTGCCAGGGCCGAGCTCGACCACGACTTACCGTCGGCAAGAAAGGCGAGCACCGCCGCGTGCTGCTCTTCGACAGGCCGCGCCAGCACAACCACCTCGCGCGCGCGGCGCGGCGCCAGCGCAAACCCTCGCTTCGTCGCGCTCACGCTGGCCAGCGTCCGCAGCAGCGTGCGCAGCCGTCCGACCTCGACCCGCAACCGGGCGCGATGCGACTCATCGGCGCGCTTCGCTCGGAACGCACGAGCAACGAGCAGATCCCTAGGCACATCTGCGGGCCACGCCTCGCCCAGCGCACGGGCAAGCGCGAACAAGACCGGACGCCGGGCGAGCGAGACCACCGCACGCGGGTCACGCACGACATGACGGCACGCGTCGATGACAAGCGCCGTGGACGCCTGCAACGCCTCGACTTCTTCGAGCAGGAGCGGGCGCTCCTGGCCACGCGCAATGAGGCGCGCCGCGGGCGTGTTCAGCACCAGGGATGCGCTTTCGACCTCCGCTGTCAGCGCTGGGATACCGGCGTCGCGCGCGGCGCGCTTGGCCCGGGCGAGTGCCGCGTGCGCCGTTTGCGTCCGCAGGCGCCGCATCGCGATCCCGGCCACGACCAGCTCGTGAGCGGCCCTCGACGCGGGCGGGAAGGGTGCCGGGTCGAGCTGGGCGAGCATACGCTCGGCCTCGTCGAGGCGCCCGATCAGGAGCAGGCGCCGGACCTCGAGATGCCGCGCATGCGCGGCGTTCACCCGGTCGCCGTGCGCCTCGAGCGTCGCCCGCGCCGCGTCGAGCGCCTGCGCAGGCCAGCCCAGGTCGCGCGAGACGAGCGCGATCTCCGCCTCGGCCACGACGCACCGCGCGCGGGCCACGGCTTCTTTCGGACCGAAGGCGCGCGCGGCGCTGCGCACGAGGGCTTTTGCGCGAACGAGATCGCCGAGCTGCGCCATGGCGATGCCGCGGAGTGCCAGCGCCGGCGCGTCGTTGCGCAAGGCGACCCGGTTCAGTGCGCCGAGCGGATCGCCCGCCGCGAGCGCTACCGCCGCGGCCGTGATCAGCGAGTTCACAAAAATCCCGCCACACTTGTCACTCCCACCGTTCTGTTTTTCGCACCACACCTACCGCATGGCCAACAGCGAGCCATGAGCGGCGACTGAAAGCGTGGATCGGTGCCGGCGCGGAGCGTCGACCGAACATGGGGCTGAAGCGGACAAACAAGGCGAGGCTGCAATGAACATGACGACATCACCTGAGAACGACCCGAAAGGCGGACAGGGCGCAATGAACACACCACCTGTCGTATCGCGGCAGGCGTGGGAGGCTGCGCGCGAGCAGTTGCTGGTCAAGGAGAAGGCCTTGACCCGCGCGCGTGACGCGCTGGCGGCGGAGCGCCGGCGGATGCCGTGGCTGGCCGTGGAGAAGACGTACGCGTTCGACGGGCCGGAGGGCAAGGCGAGCCTGCTCGACTTGTTCGACGGCCGCCGCCAGCTGATCGTCTACCGCGCCTTCTTCGAGCCCGGCGTGTTCGGCTGGCCCGACCATGCCTGCCGCGGCTGCTCCATGGTGGCCGACCAGGTCGCCCATGTCGCCCATCTTAACGCCCGCGACACGACCCTTGTATTCGTCTCCCGCGCCCCGCAGGCGGACATCGCGCGCGTAAAAGCGCGGATGGACTGGCAGATGCCGTGGTACACCATAACGGACGATTTTGATCTCGATTTCGGCGTCGACCAGTGGCACGGCACCAACGCGTTCATCCGCGACGGCGAGCGCGTATTCCGCACCTACTTTGTCAACAACCGCGGCGACGAGGCGATGGGGAGCACCTGGAGCTACCTCGACATCACTCCGCTCGGGCGCCAGGAGCAGTGGGAGGACTTGCCGGAGGGGTACCCGCAGACCCCGCCGTACAAGTGGTGGAACTGGCACGACGAATACGCCGCCGACGCTTCGCCCGACCCGAAGTGGGTCGAGGTGTCAGATGCCGGAGAGGCCGCCTTTCGCAAACGCGACGGCTAGTCCGCGACGTTCGTGATCGCTCAAGTCGGAGGCGTGCCGGTGCAAGAACTCCTGTCACCGCGGGGTATCGCGGGTCCGCCGATGATCGCTGACCAGTGTAAAACGGCGGGCGGCTCCGCCGGAGGCGGCAGTTTGGCCGCCCTCGGCGCAGCCGACTGGCTGTGCCTGGCGGCTGCGCCGACTTTTGCAATCATGGCGCTGCTGTCTGGCGCTCTTGGTGCCGGCGCGCCGGATATGCTCTGCTCGGCCGCGCAAGGTGCGTCACCGCTTGGCGGAATGGTGCCGATGTACTTGCTGATGAGTGCCTTCCATTCGGCGCCTTGGCTGAAGCTGGTCTGCAGCCGAGGAAACGGTGGCCTCACCATGATGCGGCGTGACCGCGGCACCGCGATCGACGGAGCGTGCCTGGACGCGCTGGAGGGGCACGTCGGAGGAGTAGAATTGCACTGAGGCGTCTCGGCGCGCCGGCCCGGCCACCCGTGGCGATCAACGCAATATGGTCGCGGCCGGGCGCTCCCCGGCCTGCAGCCGCGCTTGCAACTCAGCCTCGGCATCGGGCAGCTCGGCTACGGAGTCCACGACCAAATCCGCGCCGGCCGCTTGCATCTCCCGCGTTGCCCGCGCCCGCAGCGTGGCGCGCTCCGCCTCCGGCAGCGCGGAAAGTTCCGCGGCGGACAGGCCGGCGATGTTGCCGGTGAGCGCCACGCCCACGGTCCAGGTGCCGGCGGCCTTGCCCTCGGCGATGCCCACCGGCGTGTCGTCCACTTTCACCACCGTCGCCGCCGGCCAGACGCCCATCTGCGCCATGGCGTGCCACATCATCAGCGGACTGGGCCGCCCGGCCGGCAAATCCCCGGCGCAGACCACGATTTCCGGCGCGTAACCGGCGGCGGCGGCGAGCGGCAGCAGGCGCTGCATGATGGGACGGGTGTAGCCGGTGGTGCTGCCGATGCGGATGCCGCGCGCGCGCAAGGCGGCAATGGCATCGAGCGCGCCCGGAATGAAGTCGGCGTGCGCCTCCACGCTGGCCACGTTCAGCGGCTCGAACACGGCGAAAATCGCGTCCACGTCGGCCTCGGAGAAATCGCGGCCGTGTTTTTGCCGCCATGCTGCCGCGACCCGCGGTGCCGCACCCACGGCGCGAATATGATCGCGCTTGGCCATGCCCATCGGGCCGCGCGCGTCGGCCACGTCGATGTCCACCCCGAATTTTTGGAACGCGCGCACGAACGCGCCCATCGGCGCGCGGCTGCCGTGATCCACCACTGTGCCGGCCCAGTCCAGGATCACCGCCTGGATGCGGTCGGCCGCCTGGGTCATGCCGCCGCCGCTTTGCGCTCGGCCATCAGCGCGTCGTCGATCTCGCGGGCGCGGATGGCGGCCGGACGCGCGGCGGTCCGTTCGGCGTAGCGCTCGATCGCAGGATAGCCCGTGAGATTTCCGAACTGGATGGCGAAGCCGAGCTGGGCGCCGAGATAGAGATCGGCGGCGGTAAAATTCGTTCCCGCCACGTAGTCGCGGCCTGACAGAAGCGTCTCCAGCGTGCCGACCATCAGATCCAGGTTGCCGTAGCCGACCATTGCCTCGCGCTCCGGCGCAAGGGTCACGCCGCAGGCCTTGTTGATGAACGCCTGCTCGACCGGGCCGGCGGTGAAGAAGAGCCAACGATAGTAGTCCGCACGATCGGAGGTCGGGGGTGCCAGGCCCGCCTGCGGAAAGGCGTCGGCCAGATAGGCGCAGATCGCCGCCGCCTCGGTCACGATTTTGTCGCCGTGGCGGATCGCCGGCACTTTTCCCATCGGGTTGATGGCGCGATACGCAGCCGCCTTCATTGGCGGGCCGTACTCCAGCAGCTCCGTGCGATAGGGCTGGCCCACCTCCTCCAGCATCCAGCGCACGATGCGGCCGCGCGACATCGGGTTGGTGTAGAAAACGATCTCTTCCGTCATTTTGTTGCGCTCTCCTGCGTGTGCGGCGGCGGCGGTCGGCCCAGAAGCTCGGCCACGACCTCTTCGGCGATGGCGAAGGCGGTGCTGGCGCCGGTGCCGCTGGTGACCGACACCAGGCGCACGCCCGGCAACGGCGCCGCGCAGAACGCCGGCTCCGGGCCGGAGGGATATACGCCGGTCCAGCGCTCCGCCACCACCGGCGGCGGTGCCGCGACCACTTCGGCGTATTCGGCGAGGATGCGCGCGTCCACCTCGTGCGGCTGGAACGGATCCGGGCTGTCGTCATAGTGGTGGCTGTCGCCCACCACCAGCGAGCCGTCCCGGTTTTGCACCGCGATCAGGTGGATGCCGTCGGCCAGCCACGCCGGCTGTTCCGCCTCCAGCCGCGCCCGCAGCGCCGGCAGCGATGGCGCGTCGGCGTAGCCCAGGTAGCGCAGCATGCCGAGGTCGCTCATGACCGGAGCGGACAGGTAGAAGCCGGGGAATTCCACCCGCAGCATGTGCAGCTTGCACAAGGTCACGCCGCGGCGGGAAAATTCTTGCGGGAACAGGCTGACCAGGTCGGCGCCCGGACAGACCACGACGTGCTCGCCGAGTATCGCGCCGGCAGCGGTATGGACCCGGCCGGTTTCGACCGAAAACACCGCTGCGCGGGGCAAGAACGCGACGCCGTGCTCGGCGGCGAGCCAGCTTTCCAGGCGCGGAATGGCGTCACGGCTTTCCACCCGCAGCTCGTGCGGGCTGTGCAGCACGGCGTGGAGATACGGGCTCAGCCCCGGCGGGATTTTTTCGCCCCGCAGCACGCGGCAGCCGGCGCCCATGGGACCGGCGCAAAATTCTTCCGCCACCGCGGCGGCTTCGGCGCGGCGCGCGCACATCAGCAGGCCGCGCTGATGCACGATGATGCCGGCGGGTTCTGCGACCTCCTGCCACACGTCGCGCGAGCGCAGCGCCCGCCGCCAAGAAATGCCGGCGCGCTGGCCGGTGACGGTCACAAAACCGAAATTGCGGATCGAGGCGCCGATGGCGCGCGTCTCACGGTCGATCACCGCCACGCTCAACCCCGCCCGCGCAGCGGCCAGGGCGTGCGCCAGGCCCACGATGCCGCGGCCGACGATCACCATATCGTAACGCGAAGGTGGCATGGGGGGGCTGTAGTCGGTGACCACCGGGGCTGCAACCTTGGCGCCACGCTCCGCAATGTGAGCGGCACCAATGCTGTCGTGACTCCGCACGTTCCCGCTACGATGATATGATTTTGATACGCAACGGGACGCTAGCAAACGTGACACTGCGCCATGCAATGCTGGCCGGCTTTTTGGGGATGTTCGCGGCGGTGCCGGCCGGCGCCCAGGGGCCGCTTGGCGGCGCGGCGTTGCCACTGCTGCGTACTCCCGCGTCGGCTTTCGCCGGTCCGCCCCGGTTGTCCGTGCCAACGACCCCGGCACCGGTGCCGATGATGCCGGCGCCCGCGGTGGACCGGGCCGTAGCCCTGTTGCGGGAGGCCCTTGTGCGGGAGGTGCCGAGCCTGCGCACCGTGTCGCCGGCCCGCAGCGCGGCGTGGGTGACACGAGCACGCGCGGCGCTGGAAAAGGCCGACCAGATGCCGGTTGACCCGCAACTCGCGGTCGTGGTCGACCGCAACCCGGCGGTGGAACAGATGGTGCTGATGGTCATTGCGCCAGACCGGCCGTGGCAGGTGCTGGGCGCAGACCATGTCTCGACCGGCCAGGCCGGGCGTCGCGACTATTATTTCACCCCGGTCGGCGTGTTCGCCCACACCGACGCCATCCTGGATTTCCGCGCCGAGGGCACCGTCAACGAAAACGGCGTGCGCGGTCTCGGCTCGCAAGGCATGCGGGTCTGGGATTTCGGCTGGCAGTGGGCCATCAAAGGCTGGCGCGAGGACGGCGAGGGCGGCGATATCCGGCTGCAGATGCACGCCACCGACCCCGAACTGCTGGAATCCCGGCTGGGACGGCCGGCCTCGGAAGGCTGCATCCGGCTGTCGTCAGCCATGGACCGATTCCTGGATCGGCACGGCGTGCTGGATGCCGATTACGAGCGAGCCGCGGTCGACGACATTCGCTACCGCGCGCTGCTGCGCCCGGACCGGGTGCCGACGCTGCTCGCCGGGCGGCTTCTGGTGGTGATCGACAGCCGCCAGCCGCCCGGCGCCGCCCCGACCGCCGCGAGCCGCCCGTCCGACCTGCCGCCGCCCGACGGCTAGCGGGCGCGTCCGCAACAAAAGCGTCACGCAACCGGGCCGGTCGCCGCCGGTTGAGCCTGTCATGCATTACGCAGCGCTGGCCACCGACTATGACGGCACGATCGCGCACGACGGGGTCGTGGACGACGCCACCATCGCGGCGCTGGAGAGGCTGCGCACCACCGGGCGGCGCGTCATCCTGGTGACCGGCCGCGAGCTGGACGACCTTGTTCGGGTAATGAACCGGCTTGATCTGTTCGACCGCGTGGTGGCCGAGAACGGTGCGCTGCTGTATCGCCCCGACACCCGCCAGGAACGCACGCTGGCCGACCCGCCGCCGCCCGAATTTGCCGAGCGCCTGCGCGCGAAGAAAGTGTCCCCGCTCTCGGTCGGGCGGGTGATCGTGGCGACGTGGGAGCCGAACGAGACCGTGGTGCTGGACACGATCCGCGATCTCGGCCTCGGGTTGCAGGTGATTTTCAACAAAGGCGCGGTGATGGTGCTGCCGGCCGGCGTGAGCAAGGAGAGCGGACTGCGGGCGGCGCTGGAGGATTTGGAGATCGCGCCGCTGAACTGCGTGGCGGTCGGCGACGCCGAGAACGATTTTGCCTTTTTGGATCTGTGCGGGATGCCGGTGGCGGTGGCCAACGCCTTGCAGCGGCTGAAAGACGCGGCTGCCCTGGTGACCGAAAATGAACGCGGCGCCGGGGTCGCGGAACTGGTCGAGCGTCTGGCGAAGAACGATTTGGCCGATGTCGACGCGCACAATCCGCGCGAAATGGTGCCGTTGGCGGCGCCGCTTGAGGGGAGTGACCAGGCGCCGCTGTCGTTCGTGCCGGTGCGGGAGAACGTGCTGGTGGTCGGTGCCTCGGGGGGCGGCAAGAGCACGCTGGTGACCGGCCTGCTGGAGCGCATGGCAGCGCAGAAATTCCAGTGTTGCATCGTCGATCCGGAAGGCGACTACGAGGATTTGCAGGGCTGCGTCAGCGTAGGCACGCCGCAGGAGGCGCCGCGCACCGACGCCGTCGTGGATCTGGTGCGCAAGACCGATGCCAATGCGGCGGCGAACCTGTTGGGCGTAAAAGTCGGCGACCGCCCCGGATTTTTTGCGCGGCTGTTGCCGAAACTGGAAGCATTGCGGTCGCAGTTCGGCCGGCCGCATTGCATCGTGGTCGACGAGGCACACCACCTGCTGCCGGCCAAGTCCGACAGCGCCCCCGCGCACCTGTCCGGCGGCACAAAAGGCATGTTGTTCGTAACCGTGCGACCAGAATTCGCTCGCGGCCGACGTGGTGGAGAACGTGGACCGCATCATTGCCGTGGGTCCGGAGGCCGGCGCGTCGATGGGCGCGTTCTGCAGCGCGCGCGGCTTGTCAGTGCCGGACGTGCCTGACGAGGTGCCAATCGGCGAGTTGCTGACCTTGTCGGTGGCTGACCCCACGCCGCGCCGCATGGCGGCGATCCCCGGCGAGGGCACGCGCAGGCGGCATTTGCGCAAATACGCCGAAGGCAAGCTGGGCGACGATCGCGCGTTCTTCTTCCGCGGACCCGACGAAAAGCTGAACCTGCGCGCCGGGAACTTGATGATGTTCCTGGATCTGGCCGATGGCGTGGACGCGGACACCTGGGCGTTCCACCGTGGCCGTGGCGATTTCTCGCGGTGGATGCAGGAGGCGATCAAGGACCGCGACCTCGCGACCGAGGTGGCGAGCATCGAGCAGTCCGGGGATGATGCGGATGCGGCACGGGCAAAAATCCGCGCCGCGGTGGAGGCGCGCTACACGCTGCCGGAGTGAGCGTTCCGGCGATGATACAACGGCCGGTATGAGGACCCATGTGCCCGGTCTCGCAGGCCGATGGAACCTGATCCACGACGAACACCGCTACGTGGTCGAGATCACCGTGGCAGTGGCCCGGGGCGCGAGCGCCGGTGGTCGCGGCTGCTGGCTCCACAGCCGTACAAAAGTGCCACTCGTTGGACGGCGGATCAGCCGAACGTGAAAGCAATAGCCTTCCGCGCCCGAACCGGGAAACTCCGATCTCGAACCTGCCGATCGGCACAGCGGCACCCGTCTCGTCTGTTGACATCGCGCGCCGCTCTGGCGGAGAGGTTTGGCTAGCCGAGTTCTTTGCGGAGGGGGGCGGAGAAAAATGTTTACGGGCTCGCTGGTCGCCCTGATCACTCCGATGCGCGAGGACGGCTCGGTGGACGAGCGGGCGCTGGAAAGTTTCGTCGAGTGGCAGATCACCGAGGGCACCAACGGCGTGGTCCCGGTCGGCACCACCGGCGAGTTGCCCACCCTCAACCACGACGAACACCGCCGCGTGGTGGAAATCACCGTTGCCGTCGCGCGGGGAAGAGTGCCGGTGATCGCGGGCGCCGGCTCCAACAGCACCGCCGAGGCGATCAGCCTGGCCCACCATGCCGGGAAAGTGGGGGCGGACGGGGTGCTGGTGGTGACGCCGTACTACAACAAGCCCACCCAGGAGGGGCTGGTCCTGCATTTTACCGCGGTTGCGGACGCCGCAGGCATTCCGCTGATCATCTACAATATTCCGTCGCGCAGCGTGGTCGACATGAGTGTCGAGACCATGGCGCGGCTGGCGCGGCATCCGAACATCGTGGGGGTCAAGGACTCGACCCAGAATTTGGCCCGGCCGCTGCATACGCGCCGGGCCTGTGGGCGGGATTTCGTCCAGCTTTCGGGCGAGGACCATACCGCGCTGGCGTTCCTCGCGGCCGGCGGCGATGGCTGCATCAGCGTGACTGGCAACGTGGCCCCGCGCCTGTGCAGCGAAATGCACACGGCTTGGCGCGACGGCCAGCCGGGGGCGGCGATGGCGTTGCAGGAGCGGCTGCTGCCGCTGCACGACGCGCTGTTCGCCGAGACCAGCCCGGCGCCGGTGAAATACGCCGCCAGCCTGCTCGGCCACACGCACGAGACCTGCCGCCTGCCGCTGGCGCCCATCGCCGAGGCGACCCGTACAAAAGTGCGCGCCGCCATGGTGGAGGTCGGGCTGCTGAACTAGGTTCCGGCGGCCATGGCCGACGCAAAAGCGCGAAAAATCCAAGTCCGGCCTGATTTCACACGGCATCGCGGCGCAGAACCGGAAGGCGCGGTTCGACTACACGATCAAGGAGACCGTCGAGGCCGGCCTGGTGCTGAAAGGCCCGGAAGTCAAAAGCCTGCGCCACGGGCGTGCCACCTTGACGGAGGCCTGGGCCGGCGAGCGCGACGGCGAGCTGTTTTTGTTCAACGCCTACATTCCCGAATACCAGGGCGGGGTGCTGAGCCGGTTCGAACCGCGCGCGCCGCGCAAGCTGTTGCTGAAGCACAAGCAGATCAACCACCTGCTGGGGGCGGTCGCGCGCCAGGGCGTGACGCTGGTGCCGCTACAGATCCATTTCAACGACCGTGGCCGGGCGAAAGTGCTGCTGGGACTAGGGCAGGGGCGCCAAAAGGCCGACAAGCGCGCGGCGGTGGCCGCGCGCGACTGGCAGCGCGACAAGGCTCGGCTGATGCGAGCACGGGGGTGACCAGCGAGCCTTGATGGTCCCGCCGCCAGAGCGGGGGCCGTTCACTGGCGCCGGGCTGATCCGCCGCGGCGCCACCGACCCAGAAGGTCAGTTGAGATAGCGCACGTGCTGCCAGCCTGCCGACCTGACGAGGCCGCTTCGGGCGACCCGGACCGAATGCAGCCGACCCTCGATTTCCCGCCCCCAAAAATCCAGAAAACGGCGCAGCACCGGGAAGCGCGGTGCCAGATCGAGATCCTGCCAGACATAGCTTTGCAGCAGGCCCGGATGGTCGGGGAGGTGATACAGAATTTCCGCCGTGGTCAGGCGATAACCCTGGAGTTGGCGCGAAAATCCGGTGTCGTGCTGCATGCTCGGCTCCTTTCGGCAGCGCCCAAAGCGTAGCGCTC
Source organism: uncultured Pseudomonadota bacterium (assembly GCA_963822705.1). Classification (GTDB taxonomy): domain Bacteria; phylum Pseudomonadota; class Alphaproteobacteria; order Acetobacterales; family Acetobacteraceae; genus CAVRQM01. The sequence continues at coordinate 209,456 of CAWGIX010000012.1, read as the reverse complement.
AAGGCATTAACGAGAATGCCATGAAACGGACCGCGGTTTGCAAGGAAAACGTAAATTAATCAGTAGTTTGGCACTCATCGCCGGACATTGCTGCCGGACCGCTTGACATGCGGGGAGCTTGCTCCTAGATCGCTAGCACTCCTCGACGGGGAGTGCCAACAAACATCCGCCGGGCGGTTTTGTCGCCTGGCCTTTCAGAGAACCAGGAGCGAACGCATGAAGTTCCGTCCCCTGCACGACCGCGTGGTCGTGCGTCGACTGGAAGCGGAAGAAAAGACCGCTGGCGGCATCATCATTCCGGATACCGCCAAGGAAAAGCCGATGGAGGGCGAGATCGTCGCGGCCGGCCCCGGTGCCCGCGACGAGACCGGCAAGATCAACGCGCTGGAAGTCAAGGCCGGCGATCGCGTGCTGTTCGGCAAGTGGTCCGGTACCGAAGTGAAGATCGACGGCGAGGACCTGCTGATCATGAAGGAGAGCGACATCATGGGCATCGTCGAGACCACGGTCGCCCACAAGCTCGCGGCCTGATCGCGCCCTAGTCGCCTAGCCGCACCAAATACAGGAGAGAGTGGAAGATGGCTGCCAAGGACGTACGCTTCGGCACCGATGCCCGTGCGCGCATGCTGCGCGGCGTGGATATTCTGGCCGATGCAGTCAAAGTGACGCTGGGCCCGAAAGGCCGCAACGTGGTGCTCGACAAGAGTTTCGGCGCTCCGCGCATCACCAAGGACGGTGTGACGGTCGCCAAAGAGATCGAGCTGTCGGACAAGTTCGAGAACATGGGCGCGCAGATGGTGCGCGAGGTCGCCAGCAAGACCAACGACCTGGCCGGCGACGGCACCACCACGGCCACCGTGCTGGCGCAGTCGATCGTGCGCGAGGGCGCCAAGGCCGTGGCCGCCGGGATGAACCCGATGGATTTGCGGCGCGGCATCGACAAGGCCGTGACGGCTCTGGTCGACGAACTGAAAGCCAAGAGCAAGAAGATCACGACGCAGAGCGAAACGGCGCAGGTGGGCCAGATCGCCGCCAACGGCGAGGCGGAAATCGGCCAGATGATTTCCGAGGCCATGCAGAAGGTCGGCAACGAGGGCGTGATCACGGTCGAGGAAGCCAAAGGCATCCAGACCGAGCTGGACGTGGTCGAGGGCATGCAGTTCGACCGCGGCTATGTCAGCCCCTACTTCATCACCAACGCGGAAAAGATGGTGGCTGATCTGGATCAGCCGTACATCCTGATCCACGAGAAGAAGCTCTCCGGTCTGCAGCCGATGCTGCCGCTGCTGGAGACGGTGGTGCAGTCCGGCCGGCCGCTGCTGATCATCGCCGAGGACGTGGAGGGCGAAGCACTCGCCACGTTGGTGGTGAACAAGCTGCGCGGCGGGCTGAAAGTCGCGGCGGTGAAGGCGCCCGGTTTCGGCGATCGCCGCAAGGCGATGCTGGAAGACATCGCGGTGCTGACCGGCGGCCAGGTGATTTCCGAGGATCTGGGCATCAAGCTCGAGAACGTCACGCTGGCGATGCTCGGCAAGGCGAAGAAGGTGCTCATCGAGAAGGAGAACACCACGCTGGTCGAGGGTGCGGGCAAGTCCGAGGACATCAAGGGCCGCTGCAACCAGATCCGCGCCCAGATCGAGGAGACCACCAGCGACTACGACCGCGAAAAGCTGCAGGAGCGGCTGGCCAAGCTGGCCGGCGGCGTCGCGGTGATCCGCGTGGGCGGCGCCACCGAGGTCGAGGTGAAGGAGCGCAAGGACCGCGTCGACGACGCGCTGCACGCCACCCGTGCCGCGGTGGAGGAGGGCATCGTGCCGGGCGGTGGTGTTGCGCTGGCGCGGGCCAGCCTGATCCTGTCCAGCCTGAAGGCCGAGAACGACGACCAGCGTTTTGGCATCGAGATTGTCCGCAAGGCGGCACTGACGCCGCTGCGCCAGATCGCCGAGAACGCGGGTGAGGACGGCGCGGTGGTGTCGGGGAAGGTGCTCGAGCACAAGGAGTACAATCACGGCTTCGATGCGCAGACCGCCGAATACAAGGACCTGGTCACGGCCGGCATCATCGACCCCACCAAGGTGGTGCGCACCGCGCTGCAGGACGCGGCCTCGGTCGCCGGTCTGCTGGTGACCACCGAGGCCATGATCGCGGAACGGCCGGAGAAGAAGTCGCCGATGCCCGGCGGCGGCGGCATGGGCGGCGGCATGGGCGGCGGCATGGGCGACATGGATTTCTGATCCCGTCAGCGCTGTCGCGTATATTCCAGGAGAGCGGGCCGCACGGCCCGCTCTTTTTTTGTGCACCTCTCTTGCGCAGTTCCGGGTGCAGAGCTACGTTAATGCCGTGGTCACCTCGGGTCGCCACGAATGGTCATTGCGGGGTCATTGACTCGTGCTCCGCGATCTGTCCAACTCACCATGCAATCGCCTTTTGGCTTGCCTTGCTGCGTTTCCGGACTTGTGTTGTCGTCGCCGGTGCCTTCAAGACGTCCAAAGCCCGGTTGTCCGACCCGTCCGGCGCTGTTGCCGGGCGGCCCCAGACGGAGAAGACGCAGCTATGGCTATCGGTACGGTCAAGTGGTTCAACACCACAAAAGGCTTTGGTTTCATAATGCCGCAGGATGGCGGCAAGGACGTGTTCGTCCACATCACAGCGGTCCAGGCCGCCGGCCTGCGGGGCCTGAACGAAGGCCAGAAGGTCAGCTACGAGGTGGAGATGGAGCGCGGCAAGGCTGCCGCCACCAGCCTCAAGATGGCCTGAGGCCAAAACTTTGTTCGGCCCTGGCCCTGGCCGCACCATGCAGCCACGTTCGGCCCCGGAGACGTCGCATCGGCCAGGGATCGCCGCGGCGCCTCATTCCGCTTTGCTTCCTACAACCGCAACAGGGACGCCGCACTCGTCCGCTGCAGGAGTTTACTGACCATGGCCACCGGTACCGTCAAATGGTTCAACGCGACCAAGGGTTTTGGCTTCATCATGCCGTCCGACGGCGGCAAGGATGTGTTCGTCCACATCACCGCGGTTCAGGCCGCCGGGCTCAAAGGTCTGAATGACGGCCAGAAGGTGAGCTACGACGTGGCGATGGAGCGCGGCAAGGCCGCCGCCACCAATCTCAAGCTGGCCTGACGAGAGGGCAAAGCTCGACCCGACCGGGGCTGGTCGGGTCGAGCCTGCCACGCCCTCGGCGGGCGTAGCCCTTACGCCGTGGAACTAGCCTGGCGCGAACTGCTACCGTGACCGCGTGGTGGATTGTCGAGAGAGACTTCCACCGGGCCAGCGGGCGCACATTCAGGTCCCGAACATCGAGGCGCTTAGGACAGCAGCGTGCAACGTTATGTGGCCGCCGCCCGGTGTGGTGAGCTCATAGCCGCCGGCGACCGGATTTGCCGCGAAATCGGCCTGGATGTTGGCAGCGCTGGTCAGAGGGTAAGGCGTCCCTCCAGTGAACCCGCTGAGGATGAGCGTGCCATTCGCAGGCAGCAGGTCGTTGATCACCGCGGTTCCGGTGTAGTCGCCCATGGCGTCGGCCTGGATTGTGAGCGTGTTGCCGGTGCCCTGCGCGCCGAACTCTGCCCGGACGTCGCCATCGTTCAGGATTGTCGCCGAAGTGTAGACGCCGCCGAAGGTTACTTTAGAGCCGATATTGGTTGCATTCAGGCTGATGGTGTCGTTGCTCATCGCCGACACGTTTTGCACGCCGTTGCTGGCGATCACCCGGTCGTTGTTGCCGACGGTGGTCGAACTGTCGCTGCCAGGGCCGCCTTGTATAGTTATGGTGGAGTGCATCCCCGTGTCGAAGATCGTGTCGCTCCCGGCGCCCACCGAAATCGTGTTGTGGTTGCCATTGGCATAGATGGTGTCTGACCCGTTGCCGAGTGTTATCCGGTTGCCGGCGCCGCCGGCACTGACGTAGTCGGTGCCGCTGTCGAGAGAAATGGTCGCGCCGCCCGTGCTGCCGAACACCGCCACGTTGGCTGGCGGACTTTGACCCTGGTAGTGCTCTGTGACTTTGTCTCCCGTACCGGTCAGCGCGACGCTGTCGGCGCCGGCGGTGGAAGAGATTCTGTCACCGGAAGTGATGGTAATGATCTCGCTGTTGCCGGTGGCGGAAATCACGTTTGTTCCACTGCCAACGCTCACCGTGTTCTGGTCGCCGGTCACGCGTATGATGTTGGTGCTTCCGTCTCCAACCGTTACTCGATTGGAACCGCCTGAAAGCGCGACGCTGTCCTGGCCATTGCCGAGCCTGACGAAATTGCCCCCCGCGGTGCCGGCGCCGACGGTGAAGTTCTCGTCTCCGCCATGGAGCACGTTGCCGCTCCCGTTCAGCTGCACGGTGGAGGTGAAGCCAAAGTCGTCGTCGCCAGCGGCACCGATGGCGACCAGTCCCATGCCGCCGCCCAGTGTGACCGCGTTTGTGGCGTCGCCGTTAAGGTAGACCTTGTCGCGGAGTCCTCCGAGGGCGATCGTGGTCGTTCCGTCGCCGCTGTTGTCGAGGTTGACCAGGTTCGAACCGCCGGTTCCCGACACCGTGACGTTCACCATGGCATCATTGAGCGGCCCGCCGCTTATTACGTTGTCAAATCCGCCCAGGGCGATCGTGATCGTATCCCCGAACTGGTCTGCGGCGGGATTGCCGACCCCGCCTATCGCTACTGTGGTGTGGGTATCGTTCAAGCCTCCGGTTACGTCCAGGTTGCCGCCGCCCAGCGTGGCGATCAGGTTGCCCGATCCGTTGACCAGAAAGCTGTCAGTCTCGGCGTTAGTCGTGGCGGTGCCTGTCGCAGTTTGTCCGCCGTTCAAAATGATAGGCACGTGCGCCCCCCCTCTCAATGTCTTTCGACATTGTCGCTGTCAGTATTCGAATGATAATCGTGCAGGCACCGGCCACCCCGGATGGGCCTCTGGCCGGACCAAGGTCCGGCCAGAGAAAGGCAATCAGCTGAACATGGACGAGCTGAGCCCTTGGGTCGTGTGAATCGTCACCGTGCCCCCGCCCTGGGTGGTGATCTGATAGCCGCCGGCTATCGGGTGCGTCAGGAAATCCAGCAACGAGGTGCTTCCGCCCAGAGGCCCGCTGAATGCACCGGTTCCGTCTACGCCATTGAAGTCAAGCTGGCCGTTTCCGGGAATCAGCCCGTCGAGAACCGCCGTCCCGGTGTAGTCGCCCGAGCCATCGCCGTTGATCGTCACATCGTTGAGCGGCGGGCCGGCGGGGACCGACGACACGTAGTCCGCCTCGAAGCTGCCGTTCCCGGAGATGAACGCCATGTTGCCTTGGCCGTCGAACGTGATCGCCGTCCCCACGTTAGTGTCGGTCAGGTTGATGGTGTTGTCGCCGCCGAGTGCCGTTACAACCTGGACGCCGTTGGTGGCGGTCAGCGTGTCGTTGCTGCCGAGGGTGGTCGAGTCCTGGCTGCCTGGCCCGCCGTTCAGGGTGATGACGGAGTTCATGCCCGTGTCGGAGACCGTGTCGCTTCCGGCACCCAGGGTTATCGTGTTGAAGTTGCCGTTGGCCGTGACGTTGTCCACGCCCTTGCCCGCGGTGATCTTGTTGTCGTTGCCACCGGCGATGACGGTGTCGTTGCCGTCGCTGAGGGAGGCAGTCAAATTGCCGGTGCTGGCGGATATCGCCACGTTGGCCGCAGCACTGAAGCCAAAGTTAGTCTCGGTGACGGTGTCGTGCATCCCGTGGATGATGACGGTGTCATTGCCCGGGGCGCCCAGCAGCTTGTCGCCGCTGAAGATATTGATCGTCTCGTGGTTGCCTTTTGCCGCGATGAGGTTCGACCCGCTGCCTACGTCAACGGTGTTCTTGTTGCCGAGGACATGGATGTTGTTATTTCCATCCCCCACTTCTACCAGATTGAAGCCGCCGGGAATGCCAGCGAAGCTAAGCGTGATCGAGCTGTTGCCGTTGCCAAGTTGGACCGTGTTGGCTCTGACGCCGCCGCTGATGTTGAAGTTCTCATCGCCGCCCTGGACGAGATTGTCGCTGCCGCTCAGGACAATGGTGGAACTGAATCCAAAGTCGGAGTTGAACGGATAACCAACCTGCACAGTGTTATGGCCGGCAACGGGACCGCCGGTGAGCGTCACCGAGTTGGTGGCGTCGCCGTTCAGTTCGACCAAGTTGTCGGGGCCGCCCAGCGTGACGTTGCTAATTCCTCCGCCGTTGTTGTCCAGGGCCACAGTGTTGAACCCGCCGGTCCCCGAGACGGTGATATTCACCGTGGCGTCGTTCAGCTGGTATGGATAAGGAGCGACAAATCCAAGTGGTTCAATGGTATTGTCTGAACCGTCCAGATTGATGGTGATCTTGTCTCCCGACTGGTTCGCAGCGGGACTGCCGACGCCACCCAGCAAGATAGTCGTAGCGGTATCGTTTATCCCGTTGACGGTCAGGTTTCCGCCGCCCGGGGTGAGGATGAGGTTGTCAGCCCCGATGACCTGATAGACATCCGTAAGCGTGTTGTTTGTCGCCTGTCCACTCGAGGCCTGGCCGCCATTCAACGTTATAGTCATGTCACTACTCCCTTTGTTGACCGTAGCCACGACACACCCCGTACAGCTGCGCCGCCGCAGCCGCATGTCGCCCTCGGGTATGGGCATGCGCCCTACCGGACTGTCTTACCCCTTTGGTATTCTATTGGCCTAACGCAGGTGTCTTGGCGACGAAATGGATTACACATCGCTTATTCACGGTCAAGTCACAAGAAATAGACGATGCAAAAACTTTTTAATACACAGGCCGCGATAATATTAACGCCCATCGTTAATAATGGCGCGGTCAGGCCTGCTCGTTTGCTGGTGCGCAGGGCACCGGCAAACGCGCCTTCATGTCAGCTTCGAGTCGTTACGGAAATTTTATGAGATTCTCCGAACCGCGCGACCGCGCTGATGTGGAGGGCTCATGGGGTTAATGACGGCTTGGTCAGAGGGGGAGGATGATGGTGGCGCGCAGGCCGCCGCCGGGCCGATTGGCCAGGACCACGTCGCCGCCATGCGCGCGCAGGATGTTGCGCGCGATCGGCAGGCCCAACCCCATGCCGCCGGTCTCGCGCGAGCGGCTCGGTTCCAGGCGCATGAACGGCTGGAACACGCGCTCCAGCTCACTGTCCGGGACGCCGGGCCCGTCATCCTCCACCCACACCTGCAGCATTCCCTTCGTGGGCGGCACCAGGCTGATGCGAGCACGGGCGCCATATTTCAGTGCATTGGTGGCAAGATTCGTGAGCGCCCGTTTAAGCGACACCGGGCGCGCCCGCACTCGCAGATGGTCGGGCCCACTGTAGGACAGAGCGGCACGTTCCTCCGGCCGGGCGTCCACCAGTTCGTCCACGACGGTGCGCGCCAGTTCAGCGAGGTCGATCGGCACCTCCGGCTCTCCAGCGGCCGAATCGCGAGCAAAAATCAGCGTAGCCGAGACCATCGATTCGAGTTCGTCCAAATCGGCCAGCATTCGTTGCCGCTGCTCCTCGTCCTCCATGAATTCCGCGCGCAGTTTCAGCCGCGTAATGGGTGTGCGCAGGTCGTGGCCGATGGCGGCCAGCAAGAAAGTCCGGTCCAGAACGAAACGGCGGATGCGCGCGGCCATGGTGTTGAACGCCGCCGCGGCTTTGGCCACTTCCGTGGGTCCATCCTCCGGCAGCGCGGGGGCCGCGACGTCGCGACCCAAAGCCTCGGCGGCGGCCGCGAGGGTCGCCACGGGGGCCACCAGCCGGCGCACGGCCCAGACCGACAGGCCGGCAGCCGCCAGGGTCATAAGCACGAAGGCGGCCAGAAACGTTTCGGAATGCCAGGGCCGCGGCGGTGTCAGGTCGAACGCCAAGTCGAGCCAGGCCCCGTCCGGCAGGCGCATGCCCAGGCCCACCCGCTGCTGCTCCGGGCCGCCGTCGATGACGACCTCGCGCGGGCGCTGCGCCGGCGGCGTGGGTACCAGCCCCATGTTCACCCGCAGCAAGCGCTGGAATGCCAGCGAGGCCGGAGGCCCCATACCGGCCGGCGGCCCGGTCTCGAGGCGGGCTTGCGTAGCACCCCGACCAGCGCCCGTTTCCGTGGTGCGCTGCGATGTCAGCAGCGCCGCCCGCTGGTCCGGGGAGGTCAGGGCGACAACGCGATACAGGCCGATGGCCTGCACGGCGATCTCGCGCGCCTGCGCCAGCCGCAGCACGTCGACCCGATCCAGCGCGTGGATCGTCAGTCCGGCCACCTGGACGATCACCAGGCTCGCGACCAATACCAGTGCCGTGCGGGTGGCGAGGCTGCGCGGCCAGATGCGAAGGCGGCGCATTGCGCTTGACCGCCTAGCCGCGCGACACCTCGGCGGCCAGCACATAGCCTCCGCCGCGCACGGTCTTGATCAATTGCGCATGTCGCCCGTCATCCTCCAGCTTGCGGCGCAGGCGGCTGATAGCGACGTCGATGGCGCGATCGAACGGGCCGACCTGACGCCCGCGCAGCAGGTCCATCAGCATGTCGCGGGTCAGCACCTTGTTGGGGCGCTCCGCCAATGCCAGCAGCAGGTCGTATTCGCCACCGGTCAGCGGCACTTCCACCCCCTCCGGGCTCAGCAGCCGCCGGCGCGCCTGGTCGAGGGTGAAGCCCGCAAACGCGAGCGTGCCGGTCTCGCCTTCGCGGCGCTGCGCGCCCTCGCGTGGCGCGCCGCAGCACGGCGCGGATCCGGGCCAGCAATTCGCGCGGGTTGAACGGTTTGGCCAGATAGTCGTCGGCGCCGAGTTCCAGGCCGATGATGCGGTCCGTCTCTTCGCCCATGGCGGTCAGCATGATGATGGCCACGTCCGACTGGCCGCGCAGCCAGCGGCAGAAATCCAGGCCGCTCTCGCCGGGCAGCATCAGGTCGAGCACCACCAGCTGGTAGTTCCCGTTGGGCCAGGCGCGCCGCGCCTCGCGGGCGTCGCGCGCGGTGGTGACGCGGAACTGCTGGCGCTCCAGAAACCGCGCCAGCAGGTCGCGTATCTCCCGGTCGTCGTCGACGACCAGGATGTGCGGCGGCGGTGCGGACGCGTCCATGATGGCCCCAGGTATAGCGCCGGCGTGCGATGCACGGCAGGGATATGCGATGCAACGCTTGTCCGAAGCCATGGACGCTCCCGGCTTCCCGTATCCGCCGCCTAGCGCGCGCGGTGGGCTCGACCGCCTGGGCGAGATCGACCTCGATCTCGCCCAGATCGAGAGGCAGGCGGGCCCGCTGCCGTGGCGGGTCCGGCCGCCCGGCTTTGCCGGGCTGCTGCAGATCGTGATGGCGCAGCAGATCAGCAGCCGTGCCGCCGCCGCCATCTGGGGCCGCCTCGCCGCTATCCCCGGCGCGCTTACCCCGCTCGGCCTGCGCTGTACGGGCGACGTGGCACTCCGGCAGGCAGGTCTGTCGCGCGCAAAGGTCCTGGCTGCGCGGGCCCTGGCCGACGCATTTGCGGACGGGACTTTGGATGCCGCGCGCATATCGGCGTTGGACGATGCTGCGGCTGTGGCGGCGATCGGCGCAGTGCGTGGCCTCGGCGTTTGGACGGCCGAGGTGTACCTGCTGTTCGCGCTCGAGCGCCCCGACGTTTTCCCGGCCGGCGACCTCGCCCTCGCGGCCGGCGCGGCGCATCTCAAATCCTTGCCGGGCCGCCCGAGCCCTGCCGCCCTGCGCGCCTTGGCCGAGCCGTGGCGGCCTTATCGCGGGCTGGCCGCTCGGCTGCTGTGGCACCACTGGCGCTACGTGACGGGCCGGCCCGTTACTGACGAATCCGCGCTGCCCGTCGCAGCCAACCCATGACACACTTTTGCCAGCGCCGACGCTGACCGGAAACAGGAAGCTGGTGTCGCGCCAAGCAGTGGTGATGCGGGGCGCACGCTCATGGCGACGCGACGACTTCGTCGTCGAACGGAAGCGTGGCCAGCTTCGCCTCGTCCACCCCCAGCAAAGCTTTGGCGTGGTCCGGTGCCAGCGCCTCCATGGCGTCGAGCTTCTGGCCAATCGTCCTTGTTCGTACCCTGGTCTTGTCGATCGTGTTCGCGAGAGTCTTGGCGTTTCGTGCCATCGCGTCGATGCACTGGCCCAGCTCCGTCCACTCCGTCTTGACCGCGCGCAGCGTCTTTTCGATCTCGCCGGCATTGGCCTCCAGCGCCAGCATCACGTGGCCGATCCGGAACGTGTGCAGGAACGCCGCCAGCAGGCTCGGCCCCAGGATGGCGACCTTGCGCTCGCGGCGGATCGCCTCGACCAGGCCGGGGCTGCGCACCACCTCGGCGAACAGCCCTTCCGATGGCAGATACATCACCGCGAACTCGACCGTTTCCGGCGCACAGATATATTTTTCGGCGATGCGGGCGGCTTCGAGCCGGATGCGGCGCTCCAAAGCCTTTCGGGCCTCCGCTTCAGCTGCCCGATCCCTGTCCTGTGCGGCCTGAAGCAGGCGGTCGTAGTCCTCGATGGGAAACTTCGAGTTGATGGCCAGCCAGGTCGGTCCGGCGTTCTTGATCGGCACGCGCAACGCGAACTCGACCACTTCTCGACGGTCCTCGCGAAAGCGCACGTTCTGCGCGTACGCGGTCTCCGGCAGCACGTCGGCCAGGGCGGCGCCCAGATGCGCCTCGCCCCAGCCGCCGCGGGCGCTCACGTTGCTGAACAGCCGCTTCAGGTCGCCTACCTGGCCGGCTACGCTCTGCACCTGGCCGATATCCTGGTGCAGCTGCGCAAGCTGCTCGGTGACGCGCTGAAAACTCTGCGTCACCTTGCTCTCCACCGCCGCCTGCAGCTTTTCGTCAACCGCCTGGCGCATCGCCTCCAGTTTCTGTTCGTTGCCTGAGCGCATGTCTTCGAGTTTCTGCGCGACCAGCGTGCGCAGGCGTTCCTGCTCCTCGCGCAGCGTTCTCGAAAAACCGTCGAAGCCGGATTGCAGTCGCTGGGAGAGCGTGTCGCGCTGCTCGCGCAGCAGCGTGTTCATGCCCTCCAGCTGTGTTGCCTGCTCGCGGCCGAAGTTGGACAGCGCTGCACTCGTCGTGCCGCCGGCCTGGTCAAGCGTGTCCGATACATGTGTGCGGAACGCATTCAGCGTGTTGTGCATCGCGGCATTGCCGGCCAGCACCTGGTCGAACGCGGTTTTGAGGCCGGCTTGAGTGGCCGTGGCGATTTCGCGCCGCAGCCCCTGGTCGAGTTCGGTCAAGCCGCGGCGCAGCGACTCCAGCTGCGTGTCAGCTCTCTTGTGTGGCCACAGAAGCAGCGAGAGCAGGGCGCAGAGGATAACGACTCCCGCCACCGCATAGACGATCAGATCGTGATTCATGCTGGCCGTCAGTATACCAGCGCCGGGTGGCAACGACCCACCTCGTACCGGAAAAAATCCTACTGCAGAAAACCCCACCGCTCGACCGCCGGTTCTGCCGTCGCCCATTTCCAGCGCTGCTCGCCCTGCGCGAACGTCTGCTTGCAGATGCTGGCGTCGAACCACGACGGCGGGTCGGGCGGGTCTTCGACGCTGAACGCGATTTCGCGGCATTCCGCCAGCGGATTGTCGATCGCCCGCACGATCTGCACCGTGCCGTGCTCGTTGCCGACCGGAATGTCGTGGCGGATGCGCCATGGCGCGGAGTCTGCCGGGGGCCAGAGTGCCGGCGACCTCGGCGATGGCGTTCTGCTCGGCACGGTGGCGGACCCGCGCGACATACTTGAACCCGTAGTCGGCGGCGGCATCGGTTCCCACCGCCACGGCATAGCCCAGGGCCGGATTCCCGGTGGCTCCGCCGGCGGCGCCGCCGGCGACCAGCGCCGTGATGTCGGCCACCGTGCTGCAGCCTGTAAGCAGCAGCAGCGGCAGCAGCGCCGCCGGGGCGACGGCCCGGCGTCTCACTGCAGGCTGCCCCACCGCTCGGTGGCCGGTTCCGCGGAAGCCCATTTCCAGCGAGCGCCGTCCAGGCAGACCGTGGCGGCATAAAACGCGCGATGCGGCGGGTCGTCGGCTTCGTGGTCGACTGAGAACACGATCTCCTTGCAGGTGAACCCGGCCCCGCGCCCCGGCCGAGCGGCAAAGATCCGCGTCACGACCAGGGCGCCGTGCTCGTCGCGTTCGACCGGCACGCGATGGCTGACGGACCATACCCCCGCTGCGCCCTCGGGAAGCGCTCCGGCTGCGGCCGCGATGTGATCCTGCTCGGCCCCATGCGCGTCCCGCTCCACGTATTTCAGGCCGAAATTGGCGGCCGACTGGACGCCGAGGCCGATGCCGGCGCCCACCAGCGCATTGTGCGTGACCGCGGCGGCGATGCCGGTGCCCGCGATACCCGCGGTGTCCGCCGTGCCCTCGGTCAGCAGGGAGCCGCAGGCGGCAACCGGCAGAATCAGCAGCAGCGCCGAAAGCCGCGCAACAAACCTCACTGGGCCGGAGCCGACCGGGGAGCAGTGCGGGCCGGCTGCGCGGATTGCCCTTCCTCGCCGCCATGCACGGTCATCGAGTTGATGAACTCGAACAGCCGATCCTCCGAGACGGGAGACGTGGACCGCATTTTCTCGTCGCCGTCGCGGCCGACGAGAATGACGGTGAACCTGTCGCGCGGCACGGCAAAAGCCAGCCGCAGAGCCCGGCCGGTCACGCGGCTGTCCGACGAGTGATCGCCGATCACCTCCATGCTGGCCAAGCTGCGCTCCGCACTTCCGGCCGACCCCGAACTCAGCATGGAGCGCTGCTGCTGAAGCAACCGGTTGTGTTCGCTGGGCGCGAACACGATCAGCAGCCGGGCCCGCCAGCGCCACGGCAGGTACCAGTCAGCCGCGGCGCGCGAAGCCGCGGGTGCGACTGCGGCGAGGACCCCGGCAAGTGCCAGCAGGCCACGGCGGCCAAACTCGTTGCGCCTCATCACAGCCAAAGCGACCGAGCCTGCCGGAGGTTCCCGAAGCGGTTCAGCGCCTGTTACCACCGGTCGCCTGCTTTTTGGACGCGATTGCCTGTTCATCAAAATCCCCTCAGAAGATGATTGATCCCGCCGGCTATCCCACCTATGTTGGGCTTCGTGGCCTTAGGAGGACACGACATGAGCCGCTACACCATCAACATCGGCGACGACTTCCCGCTGGACGACGACAACGGCGGCAACGGCCACGGTCGTGGGCCGCGACTCGGTACCGTGCTCAGAGTATTGTTCTGGGTGGCGGTCGTGGCAATCGTGGTGAGCCATCCGGTAAAAGTCGCGCTCGTGGTGGGCTTGGTGCTGTTGCTGCGCCGCTCCGCCTGGTGGACGCGGGTGCGTGCCGAATGGGCTTCTCGCCGCGCCTGGAACTTTGACGCCTGGCGGGCGGAGGCCCAGCGCTGGGCAGCCCGCAACGGGGCTTGCTGCGGCAGCCGTGGCCGTCGGTCCTCGGGCCGGGGCGGCTACCAGGAATTCGTGTGAACCGCGACGCATCTGCGCGCGGCACTACGAGGGTTCAGCTCGACATGCCGCCAGCCGCCATGGAGCGGCTGCAGCGGCTGAAGGACAAGACCGAGGCGGCGAGCTACGCGGAAGTGCTGCGCAATGCGTTGCGTCTGTACGAGGCATTGATCGCCGAGGCGGAACGCGGAGCCGAACTGTCGCTGCGCACCCCGGACGGTAAGGTCACGGCGTACCGGATTTTTGTGTAGAGCGGCCGCGCCCCGCCTATTCGCGCCGCAGCAGCCGGTCGTTGACGAAGCTGTGCAAAGCCTGCGCCTGGAAATTCCTGAGCAGCTCCGCCTCGTCGTAATCGTGTTCGACCCAGTCCAGAAAGGGCTTTTGTCCTTCGGCGGTACGCGCAAAAAGCGCGAAGAACGCGTCCAGGATGCCGGTACGGCTGCGGGAAAAGTGGCCGTAGCGCCAGGATAGATGGCGGAGCGCCTGCGCCGCGGTTCCGCCTTCGAACAGGATGGCCAGACCCGCGGCCAGCCCGGCGCGATCGGCGCCCGACTTGCAGTGCATCAGCGCCGGGGTTTCGAGCGTGCGATAGATGTCCGCAAACCGCAGGATGCGGTCGCGGTGCGGGGCGCCGCGGCTCTCGAACGCCATGTCCATATGCACCAGCCCCAGCCGTGCAGCCGCTTGCCGCGACAGCGCATCGGAGCCGCACCGCCGATGCCCGCGCAGATTGATCAGCGTGCGCAATTCCAGGCGCCGCTTGTAGCGCGCCAGCCGCCCCGGCGTGGGGTGATTGGCACGGTACAGCTTGCCGGGAATCACCACGGCGAAATTGTCCCAGACCGTGCGAAAGATGGCATGGTCGACGAACAGGCTGTCGCGCCATGCCGCCGCGCGCTGGGTGGCGATGTCGCCTGGCGTACATTGTCAGGTCCGATTTGCGGCTGGAGGACCCTCACCCCGGCCCTCTCCCAGAGGGAGAGGGTGCAGTGCTTCTCCCTCTCCCTCTGGGAGAGGGTTGGGGTGAGGGTCCTCCGGCACCGCCGATTCGCTAGCTCTCACGCTCTACCAGAAGCTGCTTCACCTTGCCGATCGCCTGCGCCGGATTCAGTCCCTTGGGGCAGGTTTTCGTGCAGTTCATGATGGTGTGGCAGCGATACAGCTTGAACGGGTCCTGCAGCGCATCCAGCCGCTCGCCGGTGCGTTCGTCGCGGCTGTCGGCGATCCAGCGATAGGCTTGCAGCAGCACGGCCGGCCCCAGGTAGCGGTCGCCGTTCCACCAATAGCTGGGGCAGGAGGTGGTGCAGCAGAAACACAGGATGCATTCCCAAAGCCCGTCGAGCTTTTTTCGTTCCTCCGGCGTCTGCAGTCGCTCGGCGTCCGGCGGCGGCGGGGTGTCGGCCTGCAACCACGGTTCGATGCTGCGCAACTGGGCGTACGCCATGGACAGGTCGGGCACCAGGTCTTTGACCACCGCCATATGCGGCAGCGGATAGATTTTGACTTCGCCCCTGATGTCGTCGATCGGCTTCAGGCAGGCCAGCGTGTTGGTGCCGTCGATGTTCATCGAACAGGAGCCGCAGATGCCCTCGCGGCACGACCGGCGGAACGTCAGTGTCGGGTCGACCTCGTTCTTGATTTTTATCAGCGCGTCCAGCACCATCGGCCCGCACTGTTTCAGATCGAGCGTGTAGGTGTCGGTGCGCGGATTCTCGCCATCGTCGGGGTTCCACCGATACACCCGAAACTGCTTTGGCCGCGCGGCGCCGGCGGGGGCCGGATGATCGTGGCCCGGGCGGATCTTGCTGTTGGCGGGGAGGGTGAATTCGGCCATGTCGGTCCTAGCTTTGCTCGTAATCTACTGCGGCCATCACTCGAGCTCCGGCCAGAAAGAGTCGTCCATCGTCCGCTCAAAAGTGAATGGACAGGAGGAGGGAAACACGTCGGATGGATACCCGGTCTCGAATTCGGCGCGTCTCAGGGTGCCGCTATAGGCATCGAACATCGCCTGCTCTCGCCCGCTGTGCAGGCTGGGGCTTTCCTCCAACAGCTTCTTTAACGCTCGCCGCTGCTCGATGATAGTCAACTCCCAACTCGCGCCCCGAAGACCCTGCTGATATTTCCATTTGAGCAGGTGAAGCAGCAGCACTTGCAACCTGCTTCGCAGCTCGCGCTGCACGCTGCGCCCCAAGGTCTCGATCTCCTCGGCAAGATTTTCCAGAGTCCAGTTCGCGCAGCCGACCTTCCCGCAACAGCGCTGCTGCCGGAATGCCCAAGCATGGAAATCGGTCTCGTAACCTGCAGCCGCAGCTGGCGTATGGATAGAAAGGTCGGCCATCATGCCACGTCAATAACCGAGGAGCGAAATTCCTCTCGCGAAGCGCGCATATGAAAGCAGAACGTCAGGTATCCCTGCTGGAAATACCTTCTATTGGTCTGACCACGTTTGGACCTGATCCCACAGTATCCGAGTTCATCGGCCAGGACGCCGCAAACTGCCCAATCCGGTGCGGCACCTGTGGTTGTCCCGTCCAACATCGGCTCACCCTCCATCCGTACCTTGCCATCGAACCTGCCCTAATACACCCGCTTCTTCGGCGGGAACACGCTCACCTCGTTGGTCAGCGTCTGCATCCGCACCGGGCGGTAGGCCAGCACCACCTCGCCGCGGTCGTCGCACCACGCGAGCGTGTGCTTCATCCACTCCGCGTCGTCGCGCTCCGGAAAGTCGTCATGGGCATGAGCCCCGCGACTCTCGTGGCGCGCCTCGGCGCCGGCCATGGTGACTGTCGCGTTGCCCAGCAGGTTGTCCAGTTCCAGCGCCTCCATCAAATCGCTGTTCCAGATCAGGCTGCGGTCGGTCACCGACACATCGTCCATGCCGTTCCACAGGCGGCGCATCTTGCCCACGCCTTCTCCCAGACTGTCGCTGCTGCGAAACACCGCCGCGTGCTGCTGCATGACGCGCTGCATGTCCTCGCGCACGCGCGCCACCGGCGTGCCGCCAGCGGCGTGGCGCATCTGGTCGAACCGATCCAGCGCCGCCTCTCCCGCATGCGGCGGCAGGGGAGCCTGACCCGCTCCCGCCTGAAGCGTTTCGGCCGCGTGGTACGCGGCGGCGCGCCCGAACACGACCAGGTCCAGCAACGAGTTGGTGCCGAGCCGGTTGGCGCCGTGCACCGAGACGCAGGCCGCTTCGCCCACCGCCATCAGGCCGCGCACCACCGCGTCCGGATCGTGTTCCGTCGGTCGCAGCACCTGCGTGCGCAGGTTGGTCGGAATGCCGCCCATGTTGTAGTGCACCGTCGGCAGTACCGGGATCGGCTGTTTCGTCACGTCCACGCCCGCGAACACTTTTGCGGTCTCGCCGATGCCGGGCAGGCGTTCGTGCAAAATGTCGGCGCCGAGATGTTCCAAATGTAGCATGATGTGGTCCATGTTCGGACCCACGCCGCGTCCTTCGTTGATCTCGATGGTCATGGAGCGGCTGACCACGTCGCGGCTGGCCAGATCTTTTGCGGTGGGCGCGTATCGCTCCATGAACCGCTCGCCCTCGCTGTTGGTCAGGTAGCCGCCCTCGCCGCGGGCGCCCTCTGTTATGAGGCATCCTGCCGGGAAGATGCCGGTCGGATGGAATTGCACGAATTCCATGTCCTGCAGCGGCAGCCCTGCACGGAGAACCATGCCGCCGCCGTCGCCGGTGCAAGTGTGCGCCGAGGTGCAGGAGAGATAGGCGCGCCCATAGCCGCCGGTGGCCAACACCACCGCCTGCGCCCGGAACCGGTGCATCGATCCGTCTTCCAGGCACCAGGCCATCACGCCGCGGCAGGCGCCCTCGTCGTCCATGATCAGGTCGAGCGCGAAATACTCGACGAAAAATTCGACCTCGTGCTTCAGCGACTGCTGATACAGCGTGTGCAGGATGGCGTGGCCGGTGCGGTCGGCCGCGGCACAGGCGCGCTGCGCGGGAACTCTGCCGTAATTCTGCATGTGGCCGCCGAACGGCCGCTGATAGATCTTGCCATCCTCGGTCCGGCTGAACGGCACGCCAAAATGCTCCAGTTCGTAGACCGCCGGAATTGCTTCGCGGCACATGTATTCGATCGCGTCCTGGTCGCCGAGCCAGTCCGATCCCTTTACGGTGTCGTACATGTGCCAGCGCCAATCATCCGGACCCATGTTGCCGAACGACGCGCTGATGCCGCCTTGCGCCGCCACCGTATGGCTGCGCGTGGGAAACACTTTTGTGACGCACGCGGTTTTCAGGCCCGCCGCACCCATGCCCAGGGTCGCGCGCAGCCCGGCACCACCGGCGCCCACCACCACCACGTCGTAGGTGTGATCCACGACGGCATAGGCGCGGGCCGAAGGCAGGCTTGTCGCGTCCACGGTATTGCGTCCGGTCAGGTGCCGCGGAGCATCGAGGCCAGCGCCACCACGCAAACCAGCGTCAGCAGCGCGCAGACGGCATTGACCGCGATTATCAGAACGGCGCGCAAACTGGCGCGCGAATAGTCCTCGATCACCGCGAGCAGGCCCAACTGCATGTGCCGGAACGTCACCAGCACCAAGGCCAGCAGCAGCGTCGCGTTCACGGCATGAGCGATGGTGTGCGTGACTATGGAGCGGTAATGGCCCGCCATATGCACGGCAAACCAGACGAACCATAGCGTCAGCGGCAGCAGCGCCAGCGAGGTCATCCGCTCGGTCCACCAGACTGCCGTGCCGTGCCTGGCACTCCCCAGTCCGCGCGCACGCCCGAGCGCGCTGCGCAACACCTCGATCCGGGGCCCGGCGTGGCCGTGCAAAGAGGTATGCGGCTGCGCCATGCGCTCACAGTACCATGAACACGGCAATCCAGGTCAGGACGGTTAGCACCCCCGTCGCCGCGAGTACCGCAATGCCGGAGCGTTGTGTCGTGGCCAGGTCGAAACCGTATCCGGCATCCCAGGCCAGATGGCGTATGCCATTACAAAAGTGATACCACAGCGAGGCTGTCCAGCCGAACAGCAGCAGCAGTCCAAACGGGCTGCGCAGCACGGTCGAGATCGTGTCGTACGCGGCGTCCGATGCCGCTGTGGCTACCAGCCACCAGGCGAGCAGCAGGGTTCCGGCGGAAAGCGCAACCCCGGTGGCGCGGTGAGTGATGGACAGCATCGACGTGATCTGCGGCCGATAGACCTGCAGGTGCGGCGATAACGGCCGGCGGACCAGCCTGCCGTCCGTGGTCCGGCCGATCATCAGCGCGTCACGCGTGTCCTGCACGGTCCCAAAGCCCTGTTGCACTGCAGCGTCTCGCTGAGTGACATAAGATGCCGGAGGCGACAAGCAACCGGCCCTTCGGCCGTGCCAAGCCGGCCGGGCGTGCTAGAGCGGCGGCATGGTCGTGCTGGCAAAACTTCCCATCCGCATGACGGTCGAGGAATGCTACGCCTGGGACCCGGGCGAGGGATACACCTACGAGCTGGTCGACGGGGAGCCGCGGGCGATGGCGCCGGCTGGTACTATACCCGGTTTGCTGCAGATCGAGCTCTGCGATCATTGCCTATTCGGCCACCACCGGAGTAGGGATCCGCTGCACCTTTATCTGGTCGGCATATTTCATCGCCTGTGCCATGTCGTAGGCCGCCTGCATCCGGTGCCAAGTGTCGGCACTGCCGCCGAACGCCTTGGCTAGCCGGATCGCCATTTCCGGGGAAATGCCGCGCCGCTCGTTGATCAACTCGGATAGGGCGTTGCGCGAAACACCAAGTCCCTTCGCGCCATCCGTCACGCTTAATCCGAGGGGCTCAAGGCACTCCTGTCGGACGATCCGGCCGGGATGCGGGGGGTGCTTCATTGGCATGGGTCGATTCTCCTAATGATAGTCGATCAGGTCCACGTCCACTGCATTCACGCCTTCAAAGCGCCAAACGATGCGCCAGTTGGCACGAACGGTAACCGCCCAGAAGCCACGCAGATCACCCGTGAGCCGATGAAGGCGAAAACCAGGTAGGTCCATCTTCTCCGGGGCGGTCGCCGCATCCAGCACGGCAAGGATGTTCTCGATTTTCTCCAGCATGTCCGGCCGAACCTGCGCCTTGTCGTCACGCTCGAACAATCTTTTCAAACCGCGATGCCGAAAGCTCGCTATCATGTCGAAATGTAGCCTGTAGCCTGTCTAATGTCAAGCGAGCTGATGCGCTTTGTCCGTATGTGCTGATTCAGTGCGATCTCGCCTCTCAAGCTGCATCGGTGAGCCGACGCATGATGCGCGCGAACGCCGCAGCAATTTCTGGGCCGCGGACATGCATGGCGTCGCGGACGATCCAGCGTCCTTCCACCATCACGTGGCGCACCGGGGTCGCGTTGCCGCAAAACATCCAGGCATCCAGCAGGCCGGCGCCCGTTCGCCCGACCAGCGCAGAGTGCCCGGTGTCCAGGACCACCAAATCCGCGAGCCGCCCCGGAGAAATTTCGCCTGCCGGCCGCCCGAGCGCCTGCGCCCCCCCCATGCCGGCTGCCCGCAGCAGGGATTCCGCAACCGAGGCGCCTGGCCGGCTCTCGCTGACGTTGCGTGCCCGGCTCTGCAGGCGGCGCACGTATTCCAGCCAGCGCAGTTCTTCGATCGGGCTGGTGGACACGTTGCTGTCGGTGCCCACGCCGAACCGCCCGTTGTTGCCCAAGTACGGGCGCAGCGGAAAAATCCCGTCGCCCAGATTGGCCTCGGTGGTCTGGCACAGCCCCGCAACTGCCCCGCTCGCCGCCAAGCGAGTCAGCTCCTCGGGGTCGGTATGGGTGGCGTGGACCAGGCACCACGCCGGGCCGACGGGCGCATGGTCAAGCAGCCACGCCACCGGCCGGGCCCCGCTCCAGGCAAGACAGTCCGCCACCTCGCGCATCTGCTCGGCGACATGGATATGCACCGGCGTGCCGGGGCCGATTCCGCTGGCGATGGCCACGCAGGTGACAAGTTCGTCCGGCGTGACCGCGCGCAGGCTATGCGGTGCCACCCCGATCCGGGTTTTCTCGCCCGCCAGGCGCTGGCAAAGGGTCGCGAATGCGTCCAGATCGGTCACGAACCGGCGCTGCCCCGGCGTGGCCGGCGTCCCGCCAAATCCCCCATGGCGGTAGAACACGGGCAGCAGCGTGAGACCGATGCCGGCCCGCTCCGCCGCGGTCACGATGCGGTGCGATAATTCGGCCGGGTCGTCGTAGGGCGATCCGTCGGGCGTGTTGTGCAGATAGTGAAACTCGGCCACCGACGTGAAGCCGTGCAGCAGGAAATCGACATACAGTTGTGCCGCGATCGCCTCGACGTCGTCGGGCGATAGCACCGCCAGGAACCGGTACATCACCTCCCGCCAGGACCAGAAATTGTCCCCCTCCGGCCCGGCGCGCTCGGCCAGGCCCGCCATGGCACGCTGAAAGGCGTGGCAGTGCAGGTTGGGCAGGCCCGGCACGACCAGTCCCTCGATACGCCCGTCCCCGGCCTCCGGTGCCGCCCCGGGCTGGACCGAGGTGATGACCCCGTTGGCGATGCCGATGCGCACGGCAGGCTCGACGCCGCCCGGGAGGAACGCCCAATCGGCGAACAGCATCAAGGGCACTGGCGCGTTCACCCGGCGCCTCGCAAATGCGCATACAGGTTGCGCTGAGCGGCGAGGATACGCGCTTCCGCCACCAGGTCCGGCGCCAGGGTCCAGTCTCCCCGCTGCTCGGTGCCGCCCAGCAGCACGCCATCGCGCCGGGGGAACATGTAGCTGCCCTCGAACAGCGCGTTGTAGGTGACCTCCGGCTGCGGCAGCAGCACGGTGAGCTGGCCTTTTACCGGAACCAGCTCCGGATCGTCGAAAATGGCCTTTGCGCCGAGTCCTGTGCAGTTGAACACGACCGGCTCGCTGAGTGCCAGAATGTCCTGCGGGCCGCGTATCTCCCGCACCACGATTCGGCCTCCGGCATCGCGGACGTCGCGCATCAAGGCCGGAAGATAGATCGGCGGCTCGATCATCATGGTGTCGAACTGGCTGACCTCGAGGCCGCAGAACGGGCTTTCCCGCACCGGCAGCCGCCGGCATTCCACGCACAGATCGGCAATCGACGTGGCTGGGTTTTCCGGGTCGTCTTGCGGGGGTCGAAAACTCGCGGCGTAGTTGCGGGTCCAGCGAATCCCGTAGGCGTCGCCGGGTAGAGTTTGGAACCGCAGATAGGCGAGATGCGCGGCGCGCACATACTGAGCGGCGAACGCCGGCGTCACTGCGTCGGGATCGAACACGAACGAAGGCCACCACTGCGCGCCGGCGACATTGGAGGTGGTATCCGGCGGCAAATCGCGCGCATAGATCGTCACCCGCGCCCCGCGCGTCTGCAGCGTGCGCGCGGTGGCCAAACCCACGGCACCGCAGCCGAGCACCGCGCATGCGCTGCCTTCGCTTGCACAGGCCAGGTCGGCAGCGAGTTCGGCCGTGCCCCAGGACAGGGTGACGCCGCCGCCGCCGTGGCCGTAGTTGTGCACCAGCAGTTTGTTCCCGAGCGTCTCGGCCCGGACCACGAAACCGCTGGCCCGGAACGGCCGCAGGCCGACCACTCGACGGATGATCCGGTTCGGATCGACTGCCACCGGTGCCAGGATGAGCGGCTCGCCTGCCGGCTGCAGCGGCGGCGAGAACTGTCTCTTGGTCGCGCAGCCGGCGAGCAGTGCCGTGGTGGAGATGGTGAGGAGGCGGCGGCGGCTCGTCGTCGTACCCGCCGAAATCGGGATGGGATGTGCCAGCGCATGGTCGCGCAAGATACGGCCGGGCTCCCGTTCTGTGTCCAAACAGTGTCTCGAGTTCTCGCCGACGACGAAACAGGCGGCGACGCCTCGACACTCAGCCGGCCAGCATGCGCCCCAGCGGTTTTCCGGCGAACAGATGCACGTGGAAGTGCGGCACTTCCTGGCCGGCCTGCTCGCCCATATTGGCCAGCACCCGGTAGCCCCGGGCTTCCAGCCCGAGGTCGCGCGCCACCCGCCCGACCGCCCGCCAGAAACCGGCAATCTCGGCATCGCTCGCGTGCGCCGAAAAATCCGCCAGCGACACGTAACGGCCGCGCGGCACGATCAGCACATGCACCGGAGCCAGCGGGGCAATGTCGTGAAACGCCACCGCCCACTCGTTCTCGAACACGCGTCGGCTCGGGATCTCGTCACGCAGCAGGCGGGCAAAGATGTTGGCGTCGTCATACTCGCCCAAACCCGACACCGGCATTTTGGCCTCTCCCCACCCTCACGGGATTTTGGTTGTTCTGGTCTTAGGTTTTCTCTTGGCCTTGGCTTTTGGCCTCGACTTGGTTTTTGGCTTGGCCTTGGCTTTGCCGTTCACTCTCGCCGCGTTCTCCGGACCGCCCTCGGAACCCGTCATTCGTGTAGCCTTCTCGGCGATGCCGGAGGTGCCGGCCCGGCGTTCCAGTTCCGCCCATACCTCGCCCGGCGTCGTGCCCGCAGCCACCCACATGACGAGCAGGTGGTACAGCACGTCCGCGCTCTCTCCCACCAAGGCGCCGCGATTGCCCGCCGCCCCCTCGATCAGACACTCCACCGCCTCCTCGCCGAACTTCTGTGCGACCTTTGCCGGCCCGCGGGACAGCAGGCGGGCCGAATGGCTGATCGCGGGGTCGGCACTGCGACGACTGACCACCACCTCATACAGCCGATCCAGCACCGCGGCGGAGGGCTCGTCCGCTGCGGACGCCTGCTTGCGGCCGGTTTTCTTGGCCACCCGCCGGTTACGCCGCCGCGCGAGACGGGGGTAGGGCCGGCGCGGGCCGCACGGGCAAGCCTGCTTGCTGCAGCGCCGCCTTGACCTGGGCGACCGAAAAAGTCCCGAAATGGAACACGCTGGCCGCCAGCAGTCCGGTCGCCCCGGCCCGCGCGCCAGCCACGAAGTGCGCCAGCGATCCTACCCCGCCGGAGGCCACGACCGGCACCGGGACCGCGCCGCAGACCGCCCGCAACAGGTCGAGGTCAAATCCCTCGCCGGTGCCGTCACGGTCCATGCTGGTCAGCAGAATTTCGCCGGCTCCCATTCCTGCCACACGCGCACACCACTCTACCGCGTCCAGACCCGAGTCGCGGCGGCCGCCGTGGGTAAAAACGTGCCATTTCATGCCCGCGTCCGCTGCGGCGCGCTTGGCGTCGACGGCCACCACGACGCACTGGCTGCCGAGTTTTTGCGCCGCCTCCGCCACCAGCTCCGGTCGCGCCACCGCCGCCGAGTTGATGCTGCACTTGTCCGCCCCGGCCAGCAGCAGGGCGCGCATATCCGCAGTGCTGCGTATGCCGCCGCCTACCGTGAGCGGCAGGAACACCCGCTCGGCGGTGCGGGCAACCACGTCCAGCAGCGTGGCACGGGCTTCGTGAGTGGCGGTGATGTCCAGAAACGTCAGCTCGTCGGCCCCGGCCCGGTCGTAGAGCTCGGCCTGCTCCACCGGGTCCCCCGCATCGCGCAGGGACACGAAGTTGACGCCCTTGACGACTCGGCCGTCCTTTACGTCCAGGCACGGGATCACGCGCAATTTCAGCATCGAACGGTCCTCCGTCGCCCGGGGCGCATCGCGAGTTGCCCAGAGGTCTGAATTACGCCGCCACAGGTGTGGTTACTACCTTGAACTCGGCGCAGGCCCGGCGTATGTGCCGTTCGCAATCCGCAACCGAGCCTGCGCCTCCGGCGCGGGCCAGTCGTGTTCGACAGCGGACACGCAGACCCGGCCGTCCTCGGACGGCCAACAGACAAGGACAACCGATACCTCATGGCCCGAGCCGCCCTCGCACACGCCCAGCCTGCCGCTCCCCCACCGCCGCCGCCGATGATCGACCACCTGCACGGCGAGAATTTCGCCGCCCTGCTCGACGAGACGCTGGGCCGCGACAGCGGTTTCGAGGGCTCGGTCGTGACCGGCCGGGTGCTGCGGCTGACCGACGAGTTCGCTATCGTGGATGTCGGGCTGAAAAGCGAAGGCCGCGTGGCGCTGAAAGAATTCGCCGCCCCCGGCCAGCACTCCGAGGTGCAGCCGGGCGATCATATCGAGCTGTTCGTGGAGCGCTACGAGGACCGCGACGGCTCCATCGTGCTGTCGCGCGAAAAAGCCCGGCGGGAAGAGGCCTGGACCAACCTGGAGCGCGCTTTTGCCGAGCAGAAGCGGGTCGACGGGACCATTTACGGCCGCGTCAAGGGCGGCTTTACGGTCGACCTCGGCGGCGCGGTGGCGTTCTTGCCCGGCAGCCAGGTGGACATTCGGCCGGTGCGCGACGTGGGTCCGCTGATGGGCACGCCGCAG
This sequence comes from uncultured Pseudomonadota bacterium, assembly GCA_963822705.1. Classification (GTDB taxonomy): domain Bacteria; phylum Pseudomonadota; class Alphaproteobacteria; order Acetobacterales; family Acetobacteraceae; genus CAVRQM01. The sequence continues at coordinate 184,796 of CAWGIX010000012.1, read as the reverse complement.
CCGTTCCAGATCCTGAAAATGGACCGGGCTCGCGGCAACATCGTGGTCTCCCGCCGCGCCGTGCTGGAAGAGACCCGCGCGGAACAGCGCAGCGAACTGATCCAGGGCCTCAAGGAAGGCCAGGTTCTCGATGGCGTGGTGAAGAACATCACCGACTACGGCGCCTTCGTCGATCTGGGCGGCGTCGACGGTCTGCTGCACGTGACCGACATCGCCTGGCGGCGCATCAACCATCCCAGCGAGGCGCTGCAGATCGGCCAGCAGGTCAAGGTCCAGGTGATCCGCTTCAACAGCGACACCCAGCGCATCAGCCTCGGCATGAAGCAGCTCGAGGCGGACCCGTGGGAAGGCGTCGCGGCCAAGTATCCGCCCGGCGCCAAATATACCGGCAGGGTCACCAACATTACCGACTACGGCGCTTTCGTGGAGCTGGAGCCCGGGGTCGAGGGTTTGGTGCACGTCTCGGAAATGTCGTGGACCAAGAAGAACGTGCATCCAGGCAAGATCGTCGCCACCAGCCAGGAGGTCGAAGTGGTGGTGCTGGACGTGGACAGCGCCAAGCGCCGCATTTCGCTCGGCCTGAAACAGGTGCAGCGGAACCCGTGGGAGCAGTTCCAGGACGAGCACCCCATCGGCAGCCCGGTCGAGGGCGAGATCCACAACATCACCGAATTCGGGTTGTTCGTGGGCGTGGGGCCGGACATCGACGGCATGGTGCACATGTCCGACCTCTCGTGGGACGAGCCGGGCGAGCTGGCGATCACGAAATTCGAAAAGGGCCAGACCGTGCGGGCGAAGGTGCTCGACGTGGACGTCGAGAAGGAGCGCATCAGTCTCGGCGTCAAGCAGCTGCAGGACGACCCCGCCTCAAACGTGCTGGACCGCGTGCACAAGGGCGACGTGGTGACCTGCGTGGTGACCCAGGTTCAGAGCAACGGCATCGAGGTGAAGGTCGACGACGTGCTGACCGGTTTCATTCGTCGCGCCGAGCTGTCCGCCGACAAAGCGGAGCAGCGGACGGATCGCTTCGCGGTGGGAGAAAAGGTGGACGCGCTGGTGCAGGCGGTGGATCGCGCCGCGCGGCGGCTTCAGCTGACGATCAAGGGCAAGGAGCAGGTCGAGAACAAGCAGGCGATCGCGGAATACGGCACCTCGGACAGCGGCGCCTCGCTCGGCGATATTCTGGGTGCCGCGATCCGGCGCCGCAACCAGCAGGTTTTGCCCGAGTAGCCTCGCCGCCACGGGCGCGTCAGGATGAGTTTGGAAACCGACCTGCTGGTTGACCGACGCCGGCTCAAGCGACGGCTCGCCGGCTGGCGGGTCGTTGCGGTGCTGGCGCTGCTGGGCTGTGTGCTGATCGGTCTCGGGCGCGGCGCCGCCGGCATCGCCCGGCCGCACATCGCACGGCTGTCGGTGGACGGCATCATCACCGACAACCGCAAGCTGATCGACCAGGTGCGCGGTCTGGCGGCGACAAGAGCGTGAAGGCGCTGATCGTCGACATCAACAGTCCCGGCGGCACGGTGGCGGGCGGCGAGGGACTGCACGACGCGATCGCCGCGGTGGCGGCGAGCAAGCCAGTGGCCGCGGTGATGCACGGGACCGCCGCCTCCGCCGGCTACATGGTGGCGGTCCCGGCGCAGCGCATATTTGCGCAGGAAGCCACCTTGACCGGCTCGATCGGGGTGCTGCTGGAAACCGGCGAGATTTCGGGGCTGCTCAGCAAGCTCGGCGTCACCACGGAGACGATCGTCTCGGGTCCGCTGAAAGCACAGCCGAACTTTACCGCGCCGCTCAGCGAACAGGGGCGGGACGTCCTGCACGGGCTGGTGATGGACCTGTTCGACCAGTTCGTGGGCATGGTCGCGACCGGCCGGCACATGGATGTGGCAAAGGTGCGGTCGCTGGCCGACGGGCGCGCCTATACCGGGCGGCAGGCCCTGGCGCTCGGGCTGATCGACCAGATCGGCGCGGAGGCGGATGCGCGGGCGTGGCTGGGGGGCCGGGGGGTGTCGGAAAAACTGCCGGTGCGGGACCTGCCGCGGCGCAGTTGGGCCGAACGAGCGTTCGGGGGCGGCGCCTCCGGCCTGCTTGGCGCGATTCTTGGGGATGGTGCGAAAAGCTTGTGGGCTCAAAGCGTTACGCTTGACGGTGCATGGGCGCTCTGGCAGCCTTCGCAAGGCGAGCGATAGCGTCGCTATCGGAGGCGACCCGCATGACCCGGTCCGAGCTGATCGCCGAGCTGTCGCGCGAGAACCCGCACCTGATTGGCCGCGATATCGAGACCATCATCTCCACAATCTTCCAGGAAATCACCGCGGCGCTGGCGCGCGGACAGCGGGTCGAGCTGCGCGGCTTCGGCGCCTTCACGGTCAAGCGGCGGAACGCGCGGACCGGCCGCAACCCGCGGACCGGGGTGGCCGTGCCTGTGGACGCAAAGGCGGTGCCGTTCTTCAAGGCCGGCAAGGAACTGCGCGAGCGGGTGAATTGGGGATGGCCCGGTCCGGGCCCGTCCCCGCGAGCGGCAGGCCGCTCTACGCCGCCGCGCTGAGCGGCCGGTTCCGATGCTCCGCATCCTGATCGCGCTGCCGTTTCTGGCCCTGCTGGCCCTGTTCGCGGTGTCGAACCCGCAGCAGGTGCAACTCGGGCTGTGGCCTACCGATCTGTCGGTCTCGGCCTCGCTCGCCATTGCAGTGCTGGCGGCCATGGGTGTTGGCCTCCTGCTTGGGGGGCTGCTCGTCTGGTCGGGCGCGGTCGGAACCCGTTTGCGGGCGCGGCGGGCGGAGCACGCGGCCCGGTTGCTCGAGGCACAGGTGGCGGAGTTGAAGGCGGAGGTGGCGTCGTTGCGCGGACGCAGCGCAAGGCCGCCCGGCACCGCGCCCGGAGGTGAACTGGCGCGGACGTGGCAGGGCTGATCGCAGCACTGGATACGGCCGACTTGGCGACCGCGCAGGCCTGGGCACGATCGGTGGCGCCGCATTGCGGGCTGCTCAAGCTGGGGCTGGAGTTTTTCTGCGCTCAAGGCGCGGAAGGGGTGCGGGCCGTGACGCGGCACCGGCCGGTGTTTTTGGATCTGAAACTGCACGACATCCCGAACACGGTCGCCGGCGCCGTTCGTGCGCTGCTGCCGCTGGGCCCTGCCATGTTGACGGTGCATGCCGCGGGAGGGGCGGCGATGATCGCCGCCGGGCGCAAAGCCGTGGACGAGGCTGGACCGGGCCGGCCGCTGCTGCTCGCCGTGACGGTGTTGACCAGTCTTGATGCCCCCGCGCTGCTTGCGACGGGAGTTGCGGGCGAGCGTGCCCGAGCAGGTATTGCGCCTGGCTCGCCTGGCGGTCGATGCCGGGGCCGACGGGCTGGTTTGCGCGCCTCACGAGACGGCGGCGCTGCGGCAGGCGCTGGGAGCTGGGCCGCTGTTGGTGGTTCCGGGCGTTCGGCCCTCGGGCAGCGACCTGCAGGACCAAAAGCGGACGGCTATTCCGGCCGAGGCCGCGCGGGCCGGCGCCGATTGGATCGTGGTGGGCCGACCGATTACTCGGGCGGACGACCCCGGGCGCGCCGCGGCGCTGATCGCCGCGGCAGCGCTTTGCTAGACCATTGTCGTGTCACTTCGCGGTCGAGTTGCTCGTGCCGGTTCCGTTATGCTGGTAGTCGGTGTTGCTGTGCTGCGTCCCGGAGCCGGCGCCGTTATTGGCTTCGGTAACCTCCAGCACGGAATCCGGGTTCACCATCATCATCATCGGGCGGCCCTCCTTGTCGGTCGCACGAACCAGGAATCAACTCCGGCATGACCTTGATATTGGTGAATCCAGCCTGCTTCAGGTCCTGAACTATATGCTGCCGGATCTGCTGGTCTGGCGCCGTGCCCGCGCTGGCTTGCGTGGCCGGCTGGGTCTGCCCCGACGTGCCGGTTTCCGACGTGCCGGTTTCCGGCGTGCCGGTCTGCGAGGTTCCGTTTTGCTGACCCGCGTTTGCCTGCATCGGACTGCTTGAAGTCCCGGACATCTTCGCGGTCGGCGGCCCTGACTGCACGGCGTTACCCTTGGTGGTCTGGTCCCCCGCGTTGGCCTGAGTCCCCGGCTGGCTCTGCCATGTCGTGCCGTTTTGGGACGTGCCGTTCTGGGACGTGCCGTTCTGGGAAGTCCCGTTTTGCTGACCGGCGTTGGCCAGAGTCGGACTGCTCGAGGTGCCGGCCATTTTTGCGGTCGCCGGGCCGGACTGCACGGCACCACTAGTCGAAGTCTGGGCGGCAGCAGGCAAGGCAAGCGCCAAGCACAGTCCTGTCGCGCCCAACAAAGCATATCGCATCGAACAAACTCCCATGCCACAATGGCTTGGAGTCAAAGCTCAGGGCGCGCGGTGGTTCGGCTCCCCGTTGTTCACGACAGCTCGAACGGGCGTTACTAAACTGGAGTTAAGGAAAAGGTAGTGAAGCCAGCTCTGTACTGTGCGCGGGCTGGACGTGTCGAGTTAACCAAGATAGATGAACACACCGGGGGAGGCACCAGATCGGGGCGAGGCCGGGCTGGGCGGGGGCGGTTTGAGGGTGGTTCAGTGGGAATGATGATGTTCACTTTATGTTCTTGACGAAAACCTCTGGCCACGCTCTCCTACCACTCGAACGAAGCAGGAACAAGGATATGCGCGAGGAGCTGGTGCGCAAGTTGGACCCGGTCGAGTTGGCCGCCATCCGGCAGGCTGGTTTGCCTGATCCTGAACCCGCCGACCTGCCGCGGGGCGCGAAACGGCCGGGACGGGGAGCGACCATAAATCCGGCCAGCCGCTACGACCGCCAGGCGACCGGCCCGTTCGACGACGGCTGGGACCTGCTGGAGGACCTGTCGGACCTGCCGCCGCTGCCGACCACGCTGTACCGCGACGCCAGCCGGACGGCGATAAGCTGGAACGACAGTCCGGATATCGGTTTCGATCGTGCCGTCAATCCGTATCGCGGATGCGAACATGGCTGCGTGCTACTGCTACGCGCGCCCAACCCACGCCTATCTCGGCTGGTCTCCCGGTCTGGATTTCGAAACAAAGCTGCTATACAAGCCCGACATCGCCGAGTTGCTGGAGCGGCGAGTTGCGCAAGCCGGGCTACGTGCCGCGGCCTATCGCGCTCGGCTCCAACACCGACCCTTACCAGCCCGTGGAGCGCACGTTGCGGCTGACCCGGGCGGTGCTGGACGTGCTCGACCGCTGCGACCATCCCTGCACCATCGTCACCAAGTCGGCGGGCGTGCTGCGCGACCTGGACCTCCTGCAATCGATGGCGCGCCGCAATCTGGTCCGGGTCTGGCTTTCGGTCACCACGCTCGACCCAAAGCTGGCGCGGTGCATGGAACCGCGCGCAGCCACGCCGGCGCGACGACTGCAGGCGGTGTCGGACCTCGCCGCAGCCGGTGTTCCGGTGGGCGTGTTGGCAGCGCCGATGATCCCCGGGTTGAACGACGCCGAGCTGGAGCGCATTCTGCATGCCGCCGCCGCCGCAAAGGCGCAGTGCGCCGGCTACGTGCTGTTGCGCCTGCCGCACGAGTTGCGGGCGATTTTCCAGGACTGGCTGGAGCGGTACCTGCCCGACCGCGCCCGACACGTACTGGAGCTGATCCGGCAAACTCGGGGCGGGGGGCTCAACGATGCGCGTTTCGGCAAGCGGTTTTCGGGCACCGGCGTATACGCCGACCTGCTGGCCCGCCGCTTCGCCCGCGCGGTCAGACAGTTCGGTCTTGAGGCGCGTACCGATCTCGACTGCGGTCGGTTTCGCGTGCCTGCGGCCCGCGCGGACCATTCGCAGCAGCAGCAGCTCTGCCTGCTGTAGCGCGGCGGTTTGACCGCGCGCCAGGCTTTCGCTTTCTTGGGCGACAGCCGATCCCGCTCGAGCCGCCCGGCATCACACTGGAATGCGGGTTTGAGATGAGCTGGAACTTCACGCCGGCCCGACCATTCTGGCGGCCTTCATGGCGTCACTGGTGGAGTTCGTGGAGGCGCTCACTGTGGTGCTGGCCGTCGGCGCCGTGCGCGGCTGGCGCGGCGCGCTGGGTGGAACCGGGCTTGCCCTGCTGGTTCTGATCGCCCTCGTGGTGGCACTCGGCCCGGGGCTGACGCGTATCCCGCTCGATCTGCTGCAGCTCGGCCTCGGCACTCTGCTGCTGCTGTTCGGCATGCGATGGCTGCGCAAGGCAATGCTGCGCGCAGCCGGCGTCATCCCGCTGCGCGACGAGGACGCGGCCTATGCCCGGGAGACCGCTGCGCTGGGCGGGCTGGCTTCAGCCGTCGACGGCTGGGATCGCGAGGCGGTCGCTACGGCGTTCAAGATCACCATGATCGAGGGGATCGAGGTGGTGTTCATCGTCGTGGCACTCGGTGCCGCCGGGCGGGGCCTGCTGATTCCGGCCAGTATCGGCGCGGCTGCGGCCCTGCTGGTGGTGGTCGCGCTCGGCGCCGCGCTGCATCGGCCGGTCGCGGCAATTCCCGAGAACGCCCTGAAATTCGTGGTGGGCGTGCTGCTCTGCGCGTTCGGCACGTTTTGGGTGGGCGAGGGTACGGGCCTGGACTGGCCCGGCGGCGACGTTTCGCTCCTGGCCCTGATCGCCGGCTTTCTGGTCGTGGCCCTCGGCGCCGTGCCGCTGTGCCGTCCGCAAGCGGGGGCGGTCGACGAAAACATCGACAAGCCGGATGCGCTGTCTGGCGCACCCGGCTCATAGCGTCGGCGTGTTTAGAGAGAACTCAGCAGCTGGTTAACGTGGGTCAGATCCTTCAGCAGCGGGCCGAAGGGGCCGGGGCCCAGAAGATGAGCGATCGCACAGAGCAGACTGCCGAGCAGGCCGCCGTCCGGGAGAGCGTTTACGTGGATATCGAGCGGCGCAATATTGACCACCAGTCCCAGCAGATTGAGGTGAATGGCGCCGGTAACCAAGGTCAGGATTTGGCATGAACCGGAAGACGAATCCGCCTGCATGGTCGTAGAACTCGACCTCGTGAGAGAAGTCGGTTCAGCGAATGGGACATGCTCGAGACGCTGTGTCGTCCCGTCCGGCATGGTGGCGACGCCGCTCAAGAGCCCGACGACCGTCACCATGTTCTGATTGTCGGCGAAGGTCAGCTTTTGGATGATCATGGTGCCGACGAACGAGCCCTGCCCATTCAGCAGGGTTCCGGTAACGTGCTCGGCAAGACCCGCGGGAGCAGCTGCCGCGGGATTCGCATACCAGCCCAGGAAGCCTGCCATGAGCAGGGGTAACAGGAGTTTTTTCAGCATGGGTCCTCACTTTTTGTGGCGGCGCGCTCTCCTCCGGGATGACTGTCAGGTAATGCGCCGGAAACCCGACACGGAGGCAATGCCCGATTATCAGACTAGTTGCCGATCACCCGATAATATAACCATTATCTACGGTAACAACTTGTTACCGTGAGTTGGCTCCGAGCAGCGCGGTCCGAGTTTCTGGGCCTGTTCGTCGACGACGCACGGTTCGCCGTCGCCCTATTGGCATGGGTTGGCGCGGCCTGGATCATGCTGCCGCGGCTGGGCCCAAAATCCTGGTGGCAGGCAGTGGTGCTGTTTGCGGGCCTCGCGGCGATCCTGGTCGGCAGTGCCATCCGCCACGCCGGGCGCAGTGCCGCTACAGCCGCCGCAAGCCGAGCACGGGCGGAGCAATCGCATAGTTCAGCTGCACGAGAATGATGAAGCCCAGGCTCCAGTAGGTGTTGAGCAGGCACAGCAGCGCGCCGAAGCCGTACAGGGTCTGCGCAGAGACGATCCGGCGGACCACTCCGGCGCGGCGGCCTTCGGGTATGTCGGGGCGCAGCAAGTCGGCCCGCTCCGCATAGCGCCAACCTGCCAGCAGTACCGTGCCGAGCATCAGGATATTGAGCCAATATTCCACCAGCGCCAAACGATAGACGATGAACTCGGCCATCAGCGCGGTCGAGAACGGCATCAGCGAAATGGCGAACAGGAACGCGAGGTTGATCCAGGTCAGATCACGGTCGCTGCGAACGAAATGGTTCAGGAGCGTCTGCTGTCCGACCCAGAATATGCCGAGCGTGAGAAAGCTCAAGGAATAGACCAACAGGCGGGGCGACAGGGCCACCAGTGCGTGCCATAGATCGGCCTCGGCATGGACGGTCTCGACCGCGGGCGCGCGCAGGTCCAGCACCAGCAGTGTCATCGCGACGGCGAAAACACCATCGCTCAGCGCCGCCAGGCGTTCCAGGCTCTGTCCCGCGACCTCGTTGTAGCGCGTGTACATGCCTCGCCCTCCCGGTCGCCCTTCTCAGCCGCGGCGACGTGATGCACAAGGGCGCCCCCCGCGGCAACCACGGCGAGCCATGCTGATCGACTCCCACTGTCACCTGGACTATTTCGAGGGCGAGGAGCGTGCTGCCGTGCTGGCGCGCGCGGCCGCGGCAGGCGTGGGCGAGATGGTAACGATCGGCACGCGGCTTGCACAAGATGTGCGTTGCATTGCCGACGCCGAGTTCGAACGTCTGGTGTACGATAGGCGTGCATCCGCACAATGCGGCCGAGGAGCCGGTCCCGTCACCCGAAACGATCGCGGCTTTGGCGCGGCATGTGAAAGTGATCGGAATCGGCGAATCCGGCCTGGATTATTTCTACGACAAGGCGCCGCGCGAGGTGCAGCAGCAAAGTTTTCGCGCGCATATCCGCGCCGCGCGGCTGGCCGGTGTCCCGCTTGTCATCCACGCCCGCGACGCCGATGACGACATCGCCCGCATCCTGCAAGAGGAGCGCGACGAAGGCGGAGATTTCGCCTTGCTCCTGCACTGTTTCAGTTCGGGGGCGGGCTTGGCGGAAGCGGGTTTGGCCATGGGCGGCTATGTCAGTTTTTCCGGCATTCTGACGTTTCCGAAATCGGACGCGTTGCGGGCCATTGCGGCCAAGATTCCGGCGGAGCGGCTGCTGGTGGAAACCGATGCGCCGTATCTCGCGCCGGTGCCGCATCGCGGACGCCGCAACGAGCCGGCGTTCGTGGCGCACACGGCGCAAAAACTTGCCGAGATCCGAGGGCTGTCCGCCGATGCGCTGGCCGACCTGACGACCGCAAACTTTCGCCGCCTGTTCCGAAAAGCCGCGTGATCCGGGTTACCGTGCTGGGCTCCGGCGGTTCGGCCGGGGTGCCGATGATCGGCGGCCCCGATGGGCGAGGGGAGTGGGGCGCCTGCGACCCGTCGGAGCCGCGCAACTGCCGCACCCGCAGCAGCATTCTGGTGCAGCATGAGGGCGGCACGCTGCTGGTGGATACTTCCCCGGACATGCGGATGCAGTTGTTGGCGGCCGAGGTGGCGCGGGTGGACGCGCTGCTGTTCACGCACGCTCATGCCGACCACATTTCCGGCATCGACGACGTACGCATGCTCAACCGGATGCTGGACGGGCCGCTCGATGCGTTCGCAACCCAGGCCACGCTGAACGAACTTCAGCGCCGGTTCGACTATGCGTTCCGGCCCTGGGAAAAGCCGAATTTCTTTCGCCCGGTGCTGGTGCCGCGCGTGGTGCGGCCGGGCGACACCATCGTTGCTGCCGGCATGAGCATCGCATTGTTCGAGCAGGACCACGGATTCATGTCCAGCCTCGGCCTGCGCATCGGCGGATTCGGCTATTCCACCGATGCGGTGGAGCTGGACGAGTCGGCGTTCGAAACGCTGGCCGGCATCGACACATGGCTGGTCGGCTGCTTCCAGCGTGGGCCGCACCGGACCCACGCCTGGCTCGATCGGGTGCTCGGATGGATTTCCCGGTTGCGTCCGCGCCGCGCGGTGCTGACGCATATGGGCACCGACCTCGACTGGAGCTGGATGGCGAGGCATCTCCCGCCCGGGGTGGAACCGGGTTTCGACGGCCAGATTTTTGAGACGGCATGAGCAACGTAGACCGCCCGGCGCGGCCCGCGCTGATGCTGACCGCGCTCGGCATCGTCTACGGGGATTTGGGCACCAGCCCGCTCTACACCATGCAGACCGTGCTCGGCGATGCCGGGGGAAAAGTCGATGCGGCGGCGGCGCTGGGATTGCTGTCGCTGATCATCTGGTCGCTGCTGCTGATCGTGTCGCTGAAATACTGTTTTTTCGTGATGCGCGCCGACAACCACGGCGAGGGCGGCATTCTGGCGCTGATGTCGCTGGTCACCTCCGGCCGGGCGCGGCAAAGCTGGGCGCTGGTGTCCATGGGGCTGTTCGGCGCGGCGTTGCTGTACGGCGACGGCGTCATCACGCCGGCGATTTCCGTGCTGTCCGCGGTGGAGGGCGTGAACGTCGTTACGGACTCGCTAAAACCCTATATAATGCCGTTGGCGGTGGTGATTCTGGTCGCTTTGTTCGCCGCGCAGTCGTTCGGCACCGCGCGCATCGGCGGCATTTTTGGGCCGGTCATGCTGCTGTGGTTCGTGGTCATCGGCATCATCGGCGCGTCGGCACGTCGTGCAGCACCCGGCGGTGCTCGCCGCCATCGACCCGCGCCACGCGCTGGGTTTCTTGGGCACCCACGGCTGGGGCAGTTTCGTGGTGCTGGGCGGCGTGTTCCTGGCGCTGACCGGGGCCGAGGCGCTGTACGCGGACATGGGCCATATCGGGCGCAAGCCGATCCAGATGGCCTGGTACTGCCTGGTGCTGCCCGCACTGCTGCTGAGCTACGCCGGGCAGACCGCGCTGGCGGCGCAGGGCGGCGTTGCGGCGGGCGCCAACCCGTTCTGGCTCGCGGTGCCGCAGTGGCTGGTGGTGCCTATGGTTGTGTTGGCGACGCTGGCCACCATCATCGCGAGCCAGGCGATCATTACCGGCGTGTTCTCCATGACGCGGCAGGCGATGCAGCTCGGCTGGCTGCCCGGGTTGTTGATCCGCCAGACGTCGGATCAGGAATACGGGCAGATTTACGTGCCGTTCGTGAACTGGGCGATGATGGCGCTCACCGTGGCACTTACCGTCGGGTTCGGCAGTTCGGACCGTTTGGCCGGTGCCTATGGCACCGCGGTGTCGACGACGATGCTGCTGACGACGGCGCTGCTGTACAACGCCATGACCGGGCAGTGGCGCTGGGCGCCTGGCGTCGCCGCCGCCGTGGCCGGCCTGTTTCTCGTGATTGATCTCGCCTTCTTTGCGGCAAATCTGCTGAAGATTGTCGAGGGCGGCTGGATCCCGCTGCTGCTCGGGGTGGTGCTGTTCGCGGTGATGACCAGTTGGCGCCGCGGCATCGAGGCGATGCGCACCCGCCTGCTGACGCTCGATGAGCCGGCCGACCGTTTCTTGCAGCGCCTGAGCGAGGGCAGCGTGCCGCGCGTGCCGGGGACCGCGGTGTTCCTCAGCCGCAACGCCAGCCCGGTGCCGCCGATCATGCTGCGGCAGGTCAAGGACATGGGGGCGTTGCACAAAAGCCTGGCCAGCATCACCCTGCGCTTCGAGGAGGTGCCCCGCGTGCCTCACGACAAGCGTGTGGACATCGAGCATGTGACCGACAATTTTTGGCACCTTACGGCGCATTACGGCTTTGTGGAGATCCCCGACCTTTCGGCGGTGCTCGCGGCGGCTCGCGAAAAGGGCTGCGTGCTGGATATGGACAGCGCGGTGATTTTTGCGGCGCACGACGACGTGGTGCCCGGCCACGCCGACCGCCTGCTGCCGGCTTGGCGGCGGATGCTGTTCGCTTTTATGTACCGCAACGCGGTGCGCACGACGGACCGGTTCAACGTGCCCACGCAACGTTTTGTCGAAGTGGGACGGCAGGTGAGGGTATGATGGACCAGTCCTGGGCATCTGGTTTCTCTGAACTGGCCGGCCGCGTGGTGTTGGTCACCGGCGCCAGCAGCGGCATCGGGGCCGCGGTCGCGCGCGGTTTTGCCGCGTGCGGGGCCCGCGTGGTGGTGCATTACCATGCGGGAGAGGAGGCAGCGCGGAGGTTGGCGGAGGAGGTCGGCGCCGGAGCGTTCGCGGAAGCCGCAGACCTGTCGCAGCTGGGCGAGGGGGGTCGTCTGGTGGCGCGCGTGGCGGAGCGGGTGGGTCGGCTCGATGTGCTGGTCAACAACGCCGGCGCCCTGTTGGGCCGCACGCCGTTCGCCGAGATCACCGACGAACGGTTTCGGCAGTTGATCGACCTGAACGTGACCTCGGTGTTCGAGGCCTGTCGCGCGGCGCTGCCGGTTTTCCGCAGGCAGGGCTCGGGTTGCGTGATCAACACGACCTCGATCGCGGCGCGCAACGGCGGCGGTCCGGGCACGGTGGTCTACGCCGCCAGCAAGGGCGCCGTATCCACGCTTACACGCGGGCTGGCGCGCGAATGGGCGGCAGAGGGGTTTCGTGTCAACGCCGTGGCGCCGGGCATCATCGTGACGCCGCTGCACGACCGCCATACCCCGCCGGATGTGCTGGAAGGGCTGCGGCAAAACATTCCCATGCGCCGGCTCGGCACGGCGGAGGATTGCGTCGGCGCCTATCTGTTTTTCGCCTGCGAACGGCTGAGCGGCTATGTCACCGGCCAGGTGATCGAGGTGAATGGCGGCCAGCTGACGCCGTAGCGCACCCGCCTTGCCGAGGGACGCAGGTGCGAGCTGCCGGACCAGTCACTTCGGCCAAAGGCTGCAGAACGCCTGATTGGCCTCCAAATTGTCGCCGGCATTGCCGCTGGCATCAAGCTTGCTGATCCAGCCGTCGGGCTTGTCGTAGGTGGGGGTGACGCCGCAATCGGTGTGTACCCAGTCAATCCCGACATCACCGCCGGAGTAAGGTTTGCCGCACAGCTCCAGCCTGTCGCCGACGCGGATGGAATCGAGCGGCGCCGGCACACCCTTCTGGTTGCGCCGGTAGCCATTGGCGAAGACGTTATCGATTTCGACATCGTAGCTGGTTTCGTTGTCGCCACGCAGCATCAGATGGGTGTGCGATAGGTGCACCCCATGGAGCGGCTTGCCACCGCGGAACGATGGGGGGTCCGTGACGGTGCCGACGAGAAACTTGCCGTGGGCCTGCTGGCACCTTGCAGCATCGGCCGCCTGGTCTGCCCATGCCAACGACGGCAGCAGAAAAAGCAGAGCGGCAGAAAGATACGGGCGCGCCATGACGCTGGTCCCCTCGTTCGAGCCTCGGTGCGCTCGTGCCCCAATCATGGTACGATTATGCCTGGGATTTCTACGCCTGCCGCGGCCTGGCCTGTGCCGTTGATCCTTCTCAGCGACTATTTACCTGGAAGTAATGATGAAATGGCATTCTTCGTCCCGCTTGTAGCGAGTGGCTCTTCAGGAACAGACTGGGACGTGAAGCTTGCGCGACATCCTTCTCGCGGCGACGTTACTGGCGTCACCGGCGGTTGCAGGTACCGACCAGCACCCGGCTGCAGTCAATCCATACAGTGTCCAGCAACCTGTGTTCACCTGTGGCACAGGTGACCAGTCCCTTGCCATCAACGGTCTGTTGGCCGAGGGTGGCGTCGTCCAAATTGCCGCTGGCACATGTCAGCTGTCGCATGGGCTGATCATGCCTGTGTCCGGCACGACGCTGAACGGTGCCGGTATGGGCGAGACGATCTTGCAGGCGAGCGCACCCCTTGCAATCGATGTGATTACGATCGGTCTTGAGAAGACCAACTATCGCGGCGGCGGATTTACTGTCAGCAACCTGACAATTGACGGCAATTTGCACGTCAATGCCAACAATGCGCAGAAGGTCGGCCGAGGCGTGGTGGTGCAGGGCGGCGTGGTGCAGGCCTTCATCACCAATGTCGAAACGCGCTATGGCCTTGACGGCATCTCCATTGCGGGGTCGCAGATCGCGGCGACTGGCATCTACACCCACGACAACCGCCACTCGGGCTTCTTCGTTCAGGGCAACGCGAATATGCCAGCCCCTTACGAGCTCGCCGACAGCGTGTCATTGAAGGCATCGCGCGCGGACAATAATAATCTTGACAACACCCCGGGCAAGACTTGGGACGACGTCGACTTTGACCGCCGTACCAGCAATGGCACGATCGGCGGCCCCGACGCGGGCGACGGGAACGAGCTTACCGGTGGCGATATCCTGCTCAGCTGCACTCCGAGCGCCTGCCCGGCAACCATCGGGCCGTTCACAGTGCAAGGCAACACCGTGAACGGCACCAATCAGGCCGGAGTGCGCGTCTATGGTGACGTCACGGGCGCCCTCGTGATCGGGAACACGCTCAACGTCGCCCCGTCCGGGATAAACGTCGTCGGCCCGGTTACGAACTCAACCGTATCGAACAACACCGTGAGCGGCCCCGTCGCGTACGGAATAAACATCTTTCCGCTCTCTGGCTTTCCCGTTGGGAACGAGATCATCGTTGCTGCGAATAATGTAATGATGGGCAATATCAAGAAACCGGCATTCGCCGTCGTCGGAGCAACGAACGTCACGCTCGCAAACAACAATGCTGAAGGGGCCTCATACGATACGTCGCAGGCAGGCGCCGGACTCATGATGATCGGCAATCAATAGCGGGAACGATAATGCGCCCGTCCGGTTTTATTGACTGGCGGGGCGGTACCATGATCATTGCAGCGACTTGGCCGGCACGACGACGCGGGCGGTCGAACTCCGGACCTGCTGATTAGGATCGGCGCCGGAGCGAACCCGGTTTTACGCGCGTTCCTTGCCTCCCAGGCAGGGTGACAGCCAGCCAATATCCCCTGTCGGGAAGCACATGCGCTCAACAGAAGGCCGCCAGGGAGGTCAACTCGGGGTTGCGTGTTCCCGCAACCAATGTTTCCCTCACCCGGAACCTTCATAGCCTCGGCGGAACGCTACACGTCCGAAACCGTCCTACCCACGTTAGACGGCTGCAGGCCGGCTGGCTTTTAATGTCCACATGAAGGAGACACTCGACCTGAAAGGAACAGTCCGTGAACTCGTCAGCCGCAGACGCCCGCTTCAGGATCCATGTCGAGAACGACCCCGACGGTCCGCCCGCATTGCAGGTCTCCGCTGCAAAACTCGAAGCGGCGCTCCGGCAGCATCCGGGTTTCCATGGCCCCGTCGGCATTTCGACGAACAGTGTACCGGGCCTGATGGCAGCGCGCGTCTCCGGCGCCACAGTGCTCCTGGCTTGCCGAAAACTCGACATTGGCGAAGCCAAGGCCGCCAGCGAAACCCTGGCCTGGACCCAGGTAATCACCGCAGGCGTGGAGACCTACCTGCCAGGCCTGCCCGGGGACGTCCTTCTCACCAACGTGTCCGGCGTGCATGCCGAAAAAGGCGCAGAGTTCATCCTGACCGCCGTCCTGATGCTCAATTACCGCATTCCGCAATTTGCCCAGGATAAGGACAACCGTAGCTGGCAGCCCTTCTTTGGCGGCACCGTAGCCGGAAAGATCGTGACGCTGCTGGGGGTCGGCGGCATCGGACGCGCGGCAGCGCGGCTGCTTCTGGCGCACGGTGTCACGGTTGTAGGCGTGACCCGCAGCGGCACCACCGACGCGCCCGTATCCGAATGCCTCGGCATCGACCAACTCGACACCGTCCTGCCGCGCACCGATGTGCTGGTTTCCACCCTCCCCATGACCGCGGAGACAGCTGGACTGATCGGCCGTCGGCGTCTGGCGGCCTTGCCGCGCGGGGCAGGCGTGGTGGTCGTGGGGAGGGCAGGTGTGTTCGATTACGCCGCCTTGTCGGATCGACTGCGCAGCGGTGACTTGGGCGGCGCCGTGCTCGACGTCTTCCCGCAGGAGCCGCTGCCGCCCGACAGCACGCTTTGGACCTGTCCCCGGCTGGTGATCACCCCGCATTGCAGTCTTGATGATCACGCCACCTATATTGATCGCTGCCTCGAAATCTTCTGCGACAACGTCGTTCGCTTTCGCGCAGGAGCGCCGCTGCGCAACTTGGTGGACCCGGCTCGCGGCTACTGACAAATGCTGAGCGCAACGTCCAAGGCCGATTCGAGGACGCCCGTCGCGCTGCGACAGGAATTGCGGAATCAACCGCGCCGCAGCGCTACCGCCGAGGGGCTAGCAGTCCAGAGTTGCTTCGCGCTCCCATTGCGACAGGTGGCGGCAATGGTCGTTCCACTCGGCCAGCTTTATTTTGCAGAAGGAGCGGACAAAGCCTTCCCCCAGGACCTGCCGCAAGCCGGCACCGGCTTGCTCCAAGGCGCGCAACGCGTCGAGCAGGTTGAGCGGCAGTCGACGGGCCTCGACAACCGTATGGCCGTCACTGTACATGTTGATGTCGAGGCGTTTGCCTGGGTCTGTTCTGCAATCAATCCCGTCCAGGCCCGCCGCCAGCAGACCGGCTTGCAGCAGATACGGATTGGCGGCGCCATCCGCCAGTCGCAGTTCGAAACGCCCCGCCTCCGGAATGCGGATCATGTGGGTGCGATTATTGCCGGTGTACGTGACGGTGTTGGGCGACCAGGTGGCGCCCGACGCCGTGCGCGGGGCATTGATGCGCTTGTAGCTGTTGACCGTCGGATTCAGCAGCGCGCACAACGATTCGGCATGCACCATGACGCCGCCCAGAAAATGATAGCCCAGCTGCGAGACGCCCAGCTCGCCCGCCGCATCCTCGAACAAATTTTCCGCACCGCGCCATAGCGAGACATGCGCGTGGCAACCGGAACCGGTCAGGCCACTGAACGGCTTTGGCATGAACGTCGCGCGCAGCCCGTGCCTTTCGGCGATCGACTTGACCATGAACTTGAAAAAACTGTGCCGGTCG
Source organism: uncultured Pseudomonadota bacterium (assembly GCA_963822705.1). Lineage (GTDB taxonomy): Bacteria > Pseudomonadota > Alphaproteobacteria > Acetobacterales > Acetobacteraceae > CAVRQM01. Next base: position 168,122 of record CAWGIX010000012.1, on the reverse strand, counting down.
GCGGTGACCAGCGCGTCGTCATAGTCCCAGTTCATCTCGAACTGGCCGTTGGCGTCCTCGTGATCGTTCTGATACGGCTGCCAGCCCAGCTCCTGCATGGCGTCGCAGATCTCGGTGATGACGTCGTAGCGGCGCATCAGGGCGGACTGGTCGTAGCACGGCTTGGTCGCGGTATCGGCTTCGTCGGCGATAGCGCGGCCGTCGGCGGAGATCAGGAAGAACTCGCACTCGACACCGGTTTTCATGACCGCGCCGTCGTGATGCTCGGCCGCGTGCGCCATGACGCGCCGCAGCGTATTGCGCGGCGCCTGCTCGACTGGCTCGCCGTTCATCATCAGGTCGGCGGCGAGCCAGCCGACCTGCGGCTTCCATGGCAACTGCATCAGGCTGGCGGGGTCGGGCAGGGCAAACAGGTCGGGATCGGCGGGCGTCATGTCGAGCCATGTGGCAAAACCGGCAAAACCCGCGCCGTTCTTCTGCATGCCGGCAATGGCCGAGGCAGGCACCAGCTTGGCCCGCTGCGCCCCGCACAAATCGGTGAAGGAGATCAGGAAATACTGAATGCCGCGGTCCGCCGCGACGGCCGCCAAGTCTTCCGTCATGACAATCTCCGATCGTATCGAGCACCGATATCAACCGGGGCGGCGGCCCGCGCTACCGCCCCGGAATCCACGCCGTCCCTGCCAGCGGCACCTGCGCCATCGCCGCGGCCTCCAGGGTAAGCGCGACCAAATCTTCCGGTTCAAGATTGTGCAAATGGCTCTTGCCGCAGGCGCGGGCGATCGCCTGCGCCTCCATGGTCAGCACCGAGAGATAGTTGGCCAGCCGGCGTCCCGCCAGCACGGGATCCAAACGGGCCTCGAGCGTCGGGTCCTGCGTGGTAATGCCGGCCGGATCGCGGCCCTCGTGCCAGTCGTCGTAAGCGCCCGCCGTGGTGCCCAGCGCCTGATAGTCCGGCTCCAGTGCTGGGTCGTTGTCGCCCAGTGCCACCAACGCCGCCGTGCCGATCGCCACCGCGTCCGCGCCGAGTGCCAGCGCCTTGGCGACATCCGCCCCGCTGCGAATCCCTCCGGAAACGATGAGTTGCACCCGCCGATGCAAGCCCAAATCCTGCAGCGCCTGCACCGCGGGGCGGATCGCCGCCAAGGTCGGCAGGCCGACATGTTCGATGAACACTTCCTGCGTGGCCGCGGTGCCGCCCTGCATTCCGTCCACCACCACCACGTCGGCCCCGGCCTTCACCGCCAGCGCCACGTCGTAGTATGGCCGGCTGGCGCCGACTTTCACGAAAATCGGTTTCTGCCACCCGGTGATCTCGCGCAATTCCTCGATCTTGATCAGCAGGTCATCCGGCCCGGTCCAGTCGGGATGGCGGCAGGCACTGCGCTGGTCGATCCCCTCCGGCAGGGTGCGCATCGCGGCCACCCGCGGCGAAATCTTTTGGCCGAGCAACATGCCGCCGCCGCCCGGCTTGGCACCTTGCCCCACCACGACTTCGATGGCATCCGCCCGGCGCAGGTCGGCGGGGTTCATGCCGTAGCGCGACGGCAGGTATTGGTAGATCAGCGTGCGCGAATGCTCGCGTTCCTCCGGCGTCATGCCCCCATCGCCGGTGGTGGTCGAGGTGCCGGCAATCGTGGCCCCCCGCCCCAGCGCCTCCTTGGCGGCACCCGACAGCGCGCCGAAACTCATGCCGGCGATCATCACCGGAATGCGGATATGCAGCGGCTGCTTGGCGTAACGCGCTCCGAGCGTCACATCGGTGTCGCAGCGTTCCCGATAGCCCTCCAGCGGGTAGCGGGAGATCGATGCGCCCAGGAACAGCAGGTCGTCGAAATGCGGCAGCCGGCGCTTCGCGCCCGCGCCGCGGATATCGTAGATGCCGGTGGCGGCGGCGCGGCGGATCTCGGCCATGGTGTGCGGATCGAAGGTGGCGGAAAAACGCGGCAGCGTGCGCGGCGGGCCCGGCGGCGAGGCGTCCATCAGTAGCTCGCTGCGTTGTCTACATGAAAATGATACAGCCGCCGCGCCGAGCCGTAACGACGGAATTCCGCCGCGTCGAACTCGGCCAGGCCGGCACGTGCAAGCAGGGCATCCAGCGCCGCAGCGTCCGCATCGGACACGGCCTGCTCCTCGCAGTCGGCGCCCAAGGATGTCACCGCGCCACGCACGAACAGTTTTGCCTCATACAAGCTGTCGCCCAGCGCCTCGCCGGCATCGCCGCACACCACCAAGGTGCCGGCCTGCGCCATGAAGGCGCTCATGTGCCCCACATTGCCGCGCACCACGATGTCCACGCCCTTCATCGAGATGCCGCATCGCGCCCCGGCATTTCCGGCTATCACCAGCAGCCCGCCATGCCCGCTGGCACCGGCATACTGGCTGGCATCGCCGGTGACGCGCACCTCACCGGACATCATGTTTTCCGCCACGCCGGGGCCGGCATTGCCAAGAATGGTCACGCGAGCGCGGGCGTTCATGCCGGCGGCGTAGTAGCCGCAATGGCCCTCGATCGCGACATCGATCGGCGCGTCAAGACCGACGGCGACGGCGTGCCTGCCTTGCGGGTTGCGTATCCGCCAGGCGGTGCGGTTGGTGTGGGGCGATAGCGCATGCAGCTGTGCGTGCAACTCTCGCAGCGGCGTGTTGGCCAGGTCGACGATGATGGCTTCGGCAACGGCCGCGTCGTTCAAGCGGCGCGATCCCAGGAATAGACTTGGGCCGGTTCCGGTTCGAAAATGTTCGCCGTCTCGATGTTCGGAAGCCCGACCAGCGCGCGGTACTCCGAACCGAATGCCACGTATGACGCAGTCTCCGCGACCACGGCGGGCTTGCAGGCCACGCGGTCGCGCAGCACGCCGAAACCGGTCGCGGTGCCGACGACGAAGGTGTAGAAGCCGTCGAGGTCATCCAACGCCGATGTCAATGCACTGTTCAAGGTCTCTCCTTGCAACAGCCGCCAGCTCAGGTAGCCGGCCGCCACCTCGGTATCGTTGTCGGTCTCGAAGCGGAGCCCGTCGCGCACGAGCATTCGCCGGATGCCATTATGGTTTGAGAGCGACCCATTATGCACCAGGCACTGATCCGGTCCGGTCGAAAACGGGTGTGCGCCGGCGGTCGTGACGGCGCTTTCGGTGGCCATGCGGGTATGGCCTATGGCATGCGTGCCGGACATCCGCTCCAACCCGAGGCGCTCGCATACCGCGCCTGGCTCGCCGACGGCCTTGTACAGTTCCATGCGCGTGCCGGTACCCACCACTTCGGTGAGAGGCGAGAGTCGCGCCAAAGCCGCGCGTGCCGCCTGCTCCTGATTTTCGGGTATGGTGATGACGGCATGATCCGCGCGGAGCGCCACTGTCAGCTCGGCGCCGATCGCGTGGCCGATTTCGGCGGCAAGTGCCTTCAGATCCGTCCCCGCTGGCGCACGCACGGTGAGCTTGAGGCCGCCGGAGGGCTTGCCATAGACCGCGAACCCCGCGCTGTCCGGGCCGCGATCCGACAACACGCGGATCATGCCGGCGGTCAGCCGGCCGAGTTCCGGCTCCAGCGCCGGATTTTTCAGGAACAGGCCGACGATGCCACACATGGCTTCGATCCTCTCAACGGTCCGATAGTGTCAGAACTTTGCCCCGGGGTGAAAGATGCGCCTGAGCTGCTGGTCGCAGACACAATGACGCGCCTCGCAATTCCGATAAAATCCTTTGTTCGATAACACCGAACCAGAAAGATCCCTTGACCCTGCCCCGCGGCGTGTGTTAGTGCTCCTGACATGTGGTTTCTCCCCCGCCCGCCGCTCCCACCGGATGCCAGCCTCGCCGAGCGGTTTGCCCGGTTCGCCGACGAGGTGGTCCTGGGGCTGGGGGCACGCTGGCATGCGGACCGGATGTCCGGGGTGGCGTTCATCAGCGTGCAGTTGCTGGAGCTGGTCGGGATCAGGCTGCAGAAGCTTCGCAAAAGGTTTCTTGCCCTGATCGCCCGGGCCCTGGCGGGTCCGCTGCCGCCGCCCCGGCCGCCCCGAGACCGGAAAGGACAAGCCCGAAAGCGACAACGCCCGTTTCCCGAGCCGTTCGGCTGGCTGCTGAAACTGGGGACGTGGCGGGTGGCGCCCTGTCAGCGGGATTTGGAGCGGCTGCTGGCGGATCCCGGGATGCAGGAGTTGCTCCGCAAGGCGCCGCAGGCGGGGCGACTGCTCCGGCCGTTCTTCTGGATGCTGGCGCTAAAGCCCGACCCGGCGCTCCTGCCGCCTCTGCCGAAGCGGGTTCGCCGAACCGCACCATCGGCCCCCGAACCGGAGAAGACCGGGCCGGACCCCGCCGCGCCGGCCACCGCCGCACCGGTCCCGACCGAACCGGCCGCAAAGCCGATGCGCAAGCGTCCGGTGCGCACCGAGCCGTATAAGCGCAAGCCGAAGTGGACCGAGCCCGGCACGGAGTGGCGCAAGTGGCGCGGCATCTGGATGCTGGAGCCGATCCGAAAACCGGCCTGACTGGGCCGCCTGCCCACGCACGCCCATATTGTTTCGAATACGATACGTATGACGGAAAGCGCAGCGCATTCCGCCGCTTTCCGCGGCCCGAACGCGATCCTCGATCCGCCGCTCGCTGCTTTTCGGCCGGCACGATGTGTCGGAGCGCTAGGCGATGGTGTAGGTTGTGCAAAGCGCGCGCATGCGAGCGGCGGCGCGGTCGGGGTCGGCAAGCAACCCGGCCCGGTCGGCCAACCGGAACACATCCGCGTAATGCAAAAAGCCTCGCGCCGACTCCATGCCGCCCAGCATGTGAAAATGCTCCTGATAACCGTTGAGCCAGGCGAGGAACACGATACCTGCCTTATAGAACCGGGTCGGCGCCTCAAAGATGCGCCGGGAGAGCGGAACCGTCGGGCGGAGGATGGAGCGGTACCCGGACAGGTCGCCCCCCGCCAGTCGCCCGAACGCCGCTGCGGCCGCCGGCGCGATCGGATCGAAAATGCCGAGCAGACCGTGCGAGAAGCACGCCCCGTCTCCCTCGATCATGTCGGGAAAATCAAAATCGTCCCCGGTATACATCTTGATGCCATCGGGGAGACGCGCGCGCATCGATGTCTCGAGCACCCGGTCGAGCAGCGAGAGCTTGATGCCGTCGATCTTGTCGGGATGGGCATCGATCAGGGCCAGCACCGTCCGTGCCGCTTCATCCACGTCCGGGCTGCCCCAATATCCCGCGAGCTGCGGGTCGAACATGTCGCCAAGCCAGTGCAGGATGACTTTGTCGCGGGCCTGGGCGATGATGCGCGCATACACCTCCAGGTAGTCGTCGGGCGATGTGGCGATGCGGCTGAGCGCACGGCTGGCCATCAGGATCGCCTTGCCGCCGCAGCCCTCGATGTAACCGAGCTGCTCTTCGTAGGCTGCCACCACGTCGTCCAGACTCCGGGCACAAGCCGGATCAAGCTGGTCGGTACCGGCACCGCAGGCGATGTCTGCGTCTCCAACCGAGCGGGCTTCGGCGAGCGACCGCCGGATCAGCTCCTTGGCGCCGACCCAGTCGAGCCCCATACCGCGTTGGGACGTATCCATCGCCTCGGCAACCCCGAACCCAAGCGACCACAGCGCGTGCCGGAACCGTAAAGTCGCTTCCCAGTCGATCACGGGGGCGCGCCAGGGATCGGCGGATCGCAGCGCATCCATGACGACGTGGACGGCCGCGTAGACCGTGCGCACTCGGATCTTGGGGCCGGAACGGGCGAACGAAGACGGCTGCCCCATGCGATAAGGGCGCAACGTCCCATCACTGTCCGGCAGGGTAATCGTCGGCATCCGGCTTCTCCAATCCGGGCGACCTGGCCGCGGCGCCCGGCAGGCCAAAGAAACGCCATATGAGCTCGGCCTGACCGTCGAGCATATGCCGGCCTTCAACGGTGCGATGGCCGAGGCGGGCCGCCTCTCGAAGCAGGCGGGTGACCGGTGGCTTCATGATGATATCGGCGACGATTGCGTCGCAGCCAAGCGATGCCAGAGCGATCGGCAGACCGTCTTGCGGCGCCATGCCGAGCGGCGTCGCGTTGATCACCAGCTCCGTCTCGCGGCTGGGGGCAGCGGTGGTTGCCGCCGCGTGGCCGCGCTCGGCAAGCCTTTGCACGAGGAATTTTGCGCGGTCATGATCCCTATCGCACACCGCGACGGAGTGCGCGCCCCGCTCGCATAGTGCGAGTGCGATCGCCGCTCCTGCACCTCCCGCACCGACGATCGCGCAGCGTCGCCCGCGCGCGTCGATGCCGTTGCGCGCGAGTCCGACCGCGAACCCCTCGCCGTCGAGCAGGTCGCCTTCCCAGCCGCCGGCGCAGCGCCGCAGCACGTTCACCGACCCGGCAATCTCGGCCCGCTGCGACCGTTTCGCGAGGCCTCGGCTGGCGGCGAGCTTGTGCGGAACCGTGACAACAATACCATCAAGGTTCTCGACCGAACCTAGCGCCGACAGCACCGAGGCGAAGCAGTCCGCATCGACATGCAGCGGGATCATGACCGCATCCACGCCGCGCTGCCGGAACAACGCATTGAAGATTTCGGGAGAGCGTGCCTGTGCGACCGGGTCGCCGATGATGGCGAACAAGCGCGTCGTGCCGGAGATCATCATGGTTTCTCCTCTACGGAGGTCCCGCGGGTGATCGCCGATCTTGACGGTCAAGATGGGCTGCGGCAGACGCGGATGCTGCAGGGCCGGTGCGATGCAAAATATGGCGCCCCACATTTGAGCGTGGTATCCGATGCCTCGCTGGCCGACATCGCGCGCTCGTTGCGGCAGCATAAGATCGCCAGCCGCGACCTCATCGAGCGCGCGATCACGCGACACCAGAGCTTTGGCGCCCAGCTCAATGCCTATCGGACCTTCGTTCCCGAAATGGCACGGGCACGGGCCGAGGAGGCTGACCGCGCCTTCGCCGCAGGGCGGGATTTTGGGCCGCTGCAAGGCATCCCCATCTCCATAAAAGACTTGTACGGCGTTGCCGGGCTGCCGACCTACGCGGGAACGCCGCGGGCGCTGCCGCCGAAATGGGAGCAGCAAGGGCCGGTCGTCGACCGGATCCAACGGCAGCTCGGGGTCATCGTCGGCAAGAGCCATACGGTCGAGTTCGCACTCGGCGGCCTCGGCACCAACCGTCATTACGGTTCGCCATACAATCCCTGGGATGCCGGCGAGCAGCGGATCAGTGGCGGCTCCAGTTCGGGCGCCGGGATAAGCCTGCTCGAGGGGTCCGCCATGGTGGCGCTCGGGTCGGACACCACGGGCTCGGTCCGCATGCCGGCCAGCATGACCGGTACCGTCGGCCTCATGATCAGCCACGGGCGCTGGTCCACCGAGGGGATCGTGCCGGTGGCCCCGGTGCTCGACGCGCCGGGATTGTTGACGCTGACCGTCGCCGATCTGGTGCTGGCATTCCTGGCCCTCGATGCGCCCCCAGGCGACGTGTGGGAAGAATTCGGCAGGCTTTGCGGCCGGTCGCTCGGGGGCAGCCGGATCGGCGTGCCGCGCGCGCTGTTCTGGGACGACTGCTCCCCGGGAATCGCCGAGGGCGTGTCTGCCGCGCTGGCCGAAATCGAACAGGCCGGTGCAACGATCGTCCCGATGGATCTGCCGGACCCTGCCGCGGTTTACGAGCTGTTCCAGGCCGGCCACCTCTCGACTGCGGCCGTTTACGGCATGATCCGCGAAGAATTCCCGGACTGGTGGGACACGCTCGATCCGAACGTTCGCGAGCGGCTCGAGCGTCACGGCGCAACTCTGCCGGCGCACGAATATGTCCGCCGCCTGCGCACCATCGAAGGCTGGATGCGAGCGGCCGATGCGCGGCTCGCCGAAATCGATGCCATTGCCCTGCCGACAGTCTCGGTGACGCCCGCGCGCGTCGCCGATCTTGCCGGCGCCGAGGCCTATCGCGTGCACAATCTCGCCGCGTCGAGAAATTCGGCAGTGATCGCCCTGCTTGGTCTCACGGCATTGAGCCTGCCCGTTGCGCTAGATGCAGCCGGCATGCCGGTCGGCCTGCAACTCGCCTCTCGGCACGGATGCGACGCCGACTTGCTGGCCTTGGCATTTGCCTGCGAGCGATTGCTTGGTACCCGCGCGCAACGCCTGGGCGAGCCGCCGCTGCTGGCGCATGCGCCCCGCTGAGGGATCGGGATGGCGTTAGCGCGAAAATTTCGCGTCCCGGTGTTCCTGGAACGCCTTGATGCCCTCCATATGGTCGCCGGCAGCGAAGCACAGCGTGTTCAGCTCGTTCTCGTAGCGCAGCCCCGCCTCGAGCGGCGCAGACAGCGCCGCGCGAACGGCGGCCTTGACCGACTGTACCGCGACCGGACTGAAGCCCGCGAGTTTCACGCACACCTCCCGCGCGCGTGCCTCCGCGCCGCCAGCCTCGACCAGCTCCTCCACCAGCCCAAGCGCCAGCGCCTGGGACGCGTCCAAAGATTCGCCTGTCAACAGCATGCGCATGGCCTGACCATAACCGATCAGGCGCGGCAGCAGCTGGGACGCGCCGCCGCCGCCGATCCACCCGCGAGTCACCTCGGGGAAGCCGATCCTGGCGGTCCGGTCGGCGATACGAATGTCCGCCGCGAGCGCTATTTCGGCGCCCGCCGCCCAGCACCCAGCCCTTCAGCGCCGCGACTACCGGTTTTCTCATATTGCGAACGGCGGTGGCGTATTCGACGCGGTTGCGGAACTGCCAGGCCGAGGCATAGGCGGCAAGCGATCCAAGATCGCTGCCCGCCGAAAAGGCCCGGCCGCCCTCGCCCGTGAGCAGCACAGCCCGCACCGCCTCGTCGCGATCGACTGCCATGCAGATCCGCTCGATCTCCGCTGCCATCTCCGCGGTAATGGCGTTGAGCTTCTCCGGCCGGGCGAGCGTGATCTCGGCCACATGCGCTTCGACCTTCAGTTCGATGTGCGACATGGCACCACACGGCCTGCATCGGGTTGCGGGAGTTCACGCCGCATTCGCCTTCGCGGGAGGGAAAAGGTCAATGCGAATCGGACGGGACATGCCGCGCAACGCGACACTCCGGCCGCATTGGAGACGGCGGATGCAGCGCGTAACCGCCGATCGCGCCGTCAAAGTGATTCAGTCCGGGGACACGCTGCTGATCGGCGGATCGGGCGGGGGCCACGCGGTACCGGAAGCGCTCATCGAGGCTTTGGAGCGACGCTATCTCGCGGATCGGGAGCCTCGCGGCATCACCACGCTGCATCCGGTCGGTATCGGCGACGGCGGGACGCACGGCGTCAATCGCCTCGCCCATGAAGGACTGCTGAAGCGCATCGTCTGCGGCACGTTCAGTCAACTCTCCGCTGATCTCCGCTCTTGCGCTGGCCGACAAGGTGGAGGCCTACACGCTGCCGCAAGGCGTGTTGTCGCAGTTGATGCGCGAAATGGCGGCGGGCCGTCCTGGCCTGACCACCCAAACCGGCCTGCACACGTTCGTCGACCCGCGCCACGGCGGCGGCCGGCAGAGCCGCTCGGCCACCGAACATCTCGTGGAGCTCGACGATACGCGCCACGGCGAGCATCTGTTCTACAAGGGCTTTCACGTCGACGTTTGCTTCCTGCGCGGCACGACGGCGGACGAGGACGGCAACGTGACCATGGAGCATGAAGCCTATTTTGGCGAGATGCTGTCGCAGGCGCAGGCCACGCGGCGATGCGGCGGGTCGTCATCGTGCAGGTCAAGCGTATGGCGAAGCGAGGCACGCTGCCACCCAAACTTGTGAAAATTCCCGGGCATTCTGGTCGATTTGGTCGTCGCCGTGCCCGATCAATGGCAGACCTACGAGACATTCCACAGCCCGGCCTATGCCGGCGAACTGCGCATTCCGCTGTCCGACATTCCGACGCTGCCGCTCGACCCGCGCAAGGTAATCGCGCGGCGCGCGGCACTGGAGCTGTTTTCGCGGCGCCGTCTGCAATCTCGGCTCCGGCGTCTCGACCGGGATCGCCAACGTCGCCGCCGAAGAAGACATTCTCGACGATATCTGCCTGACCAACGAACAGGGAATGATCGGCGGCGCTCCGGCCTCCGGCAACGAGGCGGGCGCTGCACGCAACTATGCCGCAATGATCGATCAGCCGTACCAGTTCGACTTCTACGACGGCGGCGGCCTCGACCTGGCATTCCTGTCGTTTGCCGAGGTGGACGCCACCGGCAACGTCAACGTCAGCCGACTTTGGCAATCGCATTATCGGCCCGGGAGGGTTCATCAACATATCGCAGAACGCGAAGTGCGTGGTGTTCAGCGGCACATTCACCGCCGGCAAACTCGAGATCTCCTGGCCGGGAGGCGAGACGCGGATCGCCCGCGACGGCGGCCACGCCAAAGTTCGTCGCGGACGGTGGAGCAGATCACCTACAGCGGCCGTTCGGCCGCATCCGTGGCCAGCGTGTTCTCTACGTGACCGAGCGTGGCGTGTTCCGTCTCGCCGAGAAGCGGTATCGAGCTGATCGAAGTGGCGCCGGGGATCGATCCTGGAACGGGACATTCTGGCGCGGATGAGCTTTGCGCCGAGCGATCTGCACGGGATCTGCGGTTGATGGATGCGCGCCTGTTTGCGCCCGCACCGATGGATCTGAAAGCCGGCTCTGGCGTCAAAGCCGCCCAAGCGAAGAGCGGCGAGATTGCGGCTGTTGGACGGCCAGAGGGCGACGGCTCTTGATCCGCCGGAACATCCGCCAACCGCGCGACGCATGCCGGACCCGAAGTCTCCAATTCTTCAGCCAGGAGTTCCTGCAAGCAATCCAGTCTGCCCGTCGGGGCTTCTCCAATCGGGCGTGCTGTGATATACGTCATGGCTTCACGCAAAATTTTCGTCAACGTAAGGGAGGGATGTGATGCGATTGCAAGCTTTGCTTGCCGCCGGCGTTCTTCTGCTTTTCGGAGGCGGGGCGGCGCGCCCACGCGGACTCCGGCAAGCTCAAGTTCTACGTCAACTTCATCGGCGGCCCGGAAATTCAATTTTTCGCGGTGGTCAAGCGGGGTGTCGAGGACGCCGGCAAGGACCTGGGCGTGGATGCGATCTACAGCGGACCGAAAGTGCTGCGACATCAACTTGCAGACGCAGCTGCTGAAATCGAATGTCGCCGCAAAACCTGACGGAATTGCGGTGGAGTTCAACGATCCCAAAGCGCTGGCCCGACCGATCCTGGATGCGCTCGACGCGAACATTCCGGTGATCCTGGTCAACACGCAGAATTTCGCCGAGGAAAGCGATCCGCGCATCAAGGCGCTCGCCTATGTCGGACAGGACGAATTCAAGTCGGGCGCCAAGGTCGGCGCGCAGTTGTTGCCGAATCTGAAGAAGGGCGCGCGGGTGGTCTGCCAGAACCCCGGGCCGGCGCAGATCGTGCAGACCATCCGTTGCGACGGCCTGCGGAAATTCCTGGAGCAGCAGATCGGCGCCACCGTCGATACGCTGGTCAACACCGCCTCGACTCCCGCGCAGGGACTGTCCGTGCTGGACGGCTACATGCGCGTCGCACAAGGACACGGCCGCGATCGTCAGCCTGAACCCGGAGACGGGCACGATCGCCTGCCAGTATGTGGACAAAGAACGACATGCAAGGCAAGGTCGTCGTTGGCGGCTATGATGTCTCGCCGGCCGTGCTCGACTGCATCAAGCGCGGCATCACCTCGTTCACCTGGTGCAGCAGGCCTACGCCCAGGGCTATCTTGCGGTGGTCGACCTGTACTTGAAGGCGAAGTTCGGCATGACGCCATCGAATATCGATACCGGGACGCTGCTGGTCACCAAGGAGAACGCCGCCGAGTTCCAGCCGGTCGTCGACTCCGGTCGCGGCGGCTGAGGCGACGCCTCGTGCGGTCCCGCGCATGCGCGCAGGACATCTCCGCCGCAAGGGCCATGCCCTCGCAGCGACCTCACTGAGCGCCGCGAAGATCGACGCCAGTGGCGCTGCGGGCAACGAGCGGCCGGCCGCACGGGGTTGCGAACGCCAAGCCATTGACCGGGCCACCCGGTGGTTGCTGCCGATGCTGGCTCCGATCTTCTGCGATCCAGGAACTGGGGGTCCTGGTCGCCGGCATTTTCATTGGTGCTGTGTTTGCGTTCCTGTCGCCGGAGTTCCTGACCACCGCCTCGGCGGGCTCGATCTTCCCGAGCGCCGTGCAGTTCGGCATCGTCGGCGTGGGCGTCACGGTCCTGATGATCGCCGGCGAGTTCGACCTCTCCGTGGCCTCCGTCTACTCGCTGTGCCCGCTCGTGATGGCGTGGCTCTGGGTCAATCACGGGCATCAACGTGTGGTGGCGTGGGCGCTCGCATTGCTGCTGGCCGCCGGTCATCGGGTTGCTCAATGGGCATGGCGACGCTGCTGCTGAGAATCCCGTCCTTCATCATCACCCTTGCCACGGGGCTGTTTTGGGCGGGCGTCAGCCTGAACCTGACGGGCGGCTACCCGATCTCCTATTTCGGCAAGTCGCCGGTCATGGGATGGCTCGGCGCCTTCGAGATCGGCAGCAGCAAAATCTCCGTATCGATCCTGTGGCTGCTCGGCATCGTGATCATCCTCGCGGCCGTCCTGCGCATGACGGCGACCGGCAACTGGATCTTCGCTTGCGGCGGCGACGGCCGCGCCGCCCGCGCGATGGGCGTGCCTGTCGGCCGCGTCAAGCTCGCATGCTTCGTGCTTGTCGTCTGTTCTTGCTGCCTTCACGGGCATCGTCCAATTCGGCTCGTTCGGGTCCGCGACCCCGACCCAGGGCTCGGACCTCGCGCTGACCGCGCTCGTCGTGGCGGTGGTCGGCGGCGGGTCGCTGATGGGCGGGCGCGGCAGCATCGCGGGCGCCCTGCTGGCGGCGATCGTGCTTGGCATGTCCTACACCGGCCTGGTGCTCTCTGGCGTCTCGACGACGTGGTTCCAGTCGTTCGTGGGATTCCTGCTGCTGTTCGCGGTGATCATGAACCTGCGCACGGAGGCGTTCGGGCGCGCGGCTGGGAGTGATCCGCAAGTCATGACCGACCCGCAGCGGAACGGGAAGCTTTTTCGGCCTGCACGACGTCACGAAGAGCTTCGGCAACCTGGTCGCCATCCAAGGCGGTGGTCTTCGAAGTCGATCGCGGCGAGATCGTCGGGCTAGTCGGCGACAACGGCGCCGGCAAGTCCACGCTCATGAAAGTGATGAATGGCTTCTACTCGCCGGATCGCGGCGTCATCCAGTTCAACGAACGCCCGGTAGCGATTCGCCTCGCCCCGAGACGCGCGCCGTATCGGCATAGAGACCGTCTATCAGGATCTGGCGCTGATCCCGGCGCTCAGCATGTGGCGGAACTTTTTTCTCGGGCGGGAACGCAAGCTCGGACAGTTGGCCGCTCAGGCGCCTCGCCAAAGCGCGAAATGCGCCGACATCACGATGGAAAGCTGCGGGAGATGGGGCTGACCCGTCTGCGCTCGCCGGACGAACCGGTCGACATCCTGTCGGGCGGGCGAGCGCCAGGCGCTTGCCATTGCGCGGGCCCGCTATTTCGGCGGCAGCCTGCTGCTGCTCGACGAGCCGACATCGGCGCTGTCGGTCAAGGAGACCGAGAAAGTGTCGGAAGCGGTGCACATCGCGCGCGGGCGGCGGCCTCGGCGTCGTCATCATCGACCACAACATCGGGCACGTGCATCGGATCTGCGACCGCATCGTCATCATGGAGGCCGGCCGTGTGCTCAGTTCGGTGCAGCGCGACGACGTTACCGCCCAGCATGTGGCCGACATGGTCGCTGGCCGGCACGCACTCTGACGAGCCCCGCAAGCGATCACCATCAACCTCGAAACACGGGCGCGCTGGGCATGACCGCCGCGACCCTCTGACCTCAGTCTGCTCTCGGCGCTGGAGCTGCGGTCGATGATCGTCCGGCGCGAGATTTCGCCGCGCGAGGCAGCCGCGGCATGCCTCGCCCGCATCCGCGCCGTCGACGATCGGGTCCGCGCGTTCGTGACCATCGACGAGGAGATGGTTTTGGCGATGGCGGACGATGTCGAGCGGCGTCTCGCCGAGGGTGAGGCCCTTGCGCTCGCCGGCGTACCTTACGCGCTCAAAGATCTCACCGATACCGCGGGCCTTCGCACCACGTACGGATCGAGACTGCGCGAGCACAATGTGCCGACCCAAGACGCCGCGGTCGCACGCCGCCTGCGCGAAGCCGGCGGCGTGCTGCTGGGCAAGACGAACACGCCCGAGTTCGGCAACCGCGCAACCACGGCGTTCGGCTTGTTTCCGGCGACGCGCAATCCTTGGGACCCGAGCAAGACAGCGGGCGGATCGAGCGGTGGGTCGGCGGCTGCGGTCGCCGCGTGCCTGTGCCCGGTGGCCGAAGGGTCCGATGGCGGTGGCTCGATCAGGATCCCGTCGAGTTGCTGCGGGGTCGTCGGCATCAAACCTTCCCGCGGTCGCGTCTCCAATGCGCCGAACGCGAACCCACGCGGAGGCCTGGTCACCCATGGACCGATCGCGCGCACGGTGCGCGATGCCGCGCTGATGCTCGACATCATGGCCGGCTCGGAGCCTGGCGACCCGTTCACCGCGCCGAGCCCGAGCGCTTTCGTTCCTGGCCGCGGCGGAAAACGAACCCCGCAGCCTGCGCATCGGACTGCTCGATACCAGCGATAAATGGATCGATCCGGAGGTCGTCGCCGCCGTGCACCATGCAGCGAGCCTTCTCAGGTCGCTCGGGCACCGCGTGGAAGCCGCGAATGTCGACCTCCGCGGCCTGGGCGATGTGTTTCGGGTTATGGTCGAAGCGGAGAGCGCCGCCAATCCAGTCGAGGACCCGGCACAGTTCAGCGATCCCTACTCGCGGTGGTGCTACGAGCGCGGCATGAGGCAGACCGCCGTATCCTATATCCGGGCGACAGAGGAGATGGTCCGGCGTAGCAGAGAAATCATCTTCGCATCGATGCAATGGGACTGCCTGCTCACCCCCACGGTCACCCTCACGCCGCAGCCGCTCGACACGTTCCTGGCGCGGACGGAGAATGTCGCGGACGATGACCTTGCCTACATTCCCTTCACCTATCCGTTCAACATTTCCGGGCAGCCGGCCATCTCGCTGCCTCTCGGATGGTCGGGCGACGGCCTGCCGATCGGCGTGCAGCTGGTGGGGCACCCTTACGACGAAGCCTTGCTCATCGCGCTTGCTGCGCAGATAGAGCGCGCCGCGCCGTGGGCGTCGCGATACCCGGCGATGCCGGACAGCACCGGCGCAGAAAGCCGTCGCTGTGTCCGAACAGACGGCGGGCTCACCGCCCGCTCAGAAAGAGCGCCTATGCCCCTGAACCTGCCCGACCGGTTCGCCCGCACAAAACTCGGGTTTTTCCCGTCGCCTCTTCACCCCCTGCCGCGCCTGTCGCGCGAACTTGGCATGGAAGTATGGGCCAAGCGCGACGACGTCTCGTCCGGTCTCGCCTTCGGCGGCAACAAGGTGCGAAAACTCGAGTTTCTGGCCGCCGACGCGCTGGCCCAGAACTGCGACACGCTGGTCTCCATCGGGAACATCCAGAGCAACCACACCCGCCAGGTCGCCGCGGTCGCCGCCGCACTCGGGCTGAAATGCCGCTTGGTGCAAGAGGAATGGACCAAGTGGGACGACCCGGTCTACGGAAAAGTCGGCAACATTCTGCTGTCTCGCATCATGGGCGCGCAGATCGTGGAGGAGGGCGAAGGCTACTCGACGGCGATCAAGCAAACGTTTGAACGCGCGCTGGACGATGTGCGCCGCGCGGGCGGAAGGCCTTACGCCATTCCCGCCGGCGCCTCCGATCATCCGCTCGGCGGTCTCGGCTACGCGCATTTTGCGGACGAACTGGCGGCTCAGGAGACGGAAGTTTCCGTGTTCTTCGACACGATCATCACCGCGACCTGCACCGGCTCGACCCAGGCCGGCATGGTCGTGGGTTTCCTGGCCCAGGACCGCAACCGGCGACTGATCGGCATCGACACCGCCGCGAACGCAGCGATGACCCGCGAAGCCGTGACGAAGATTGCCCGCGCCACCGCTGAGCTGGTCGGGCTGAACACGCCTGTGCAGGATGCCGACATCGTCATCGACCCGCGTTTTTGCGGCCCGGACTACGGGCTGCCGGACGACGCAACCATCGCCGCGATCCGCACGGCCGCACAGCTCGAGGGGATGCTGACGGATCCGGTCTACGAAGGGAAATCCATGGCCGGCCTGATCGGCATGGCCCGCGCCGGAGAAATCCCGCCCGGCGCAAAGGTGCTGTACGTCCACCTTGGCGGCGCCCCGGCGCTGAATGCTTACCACGCCGCATTCACCAACCAAAATGACCGGTCCGCCATGATGCGCCGATGAGGATCGCATTGCTCGTCCCGGCCACCGACCCGGCCTACGCCTACAGCCGTGCGTTGGCGCCGGCACTCTGCGCGGCAGGCCATGACGCAACCATGCCCGACCTCGCCGACCCGAGTGCAACCGCCCTCAATTGGGGGGCGTTCCCGGAAAGCACCATCCCCGTATTCGGAGCCACAGCCCTGACCGCCTACACGGGTGCGCGCCCGCCCGTTGCGCTGATAGCCGATGCAGCAATCCCCGAGCGGGCGTGGCCGCTGCTGCGGGGTGCCGCGTGCGTGATCGCCACCAGCGAGGGCGCTGCAGAACGCTTGGCGGCCGAATGCGGCGCGTCCCGAATTCATGTGGTCGCACCTGGCACCCCGAATCTTCCGCGCAGCGATGGCCCGCTCGCGCCAGAAAAATGCCACGTAGTGGCAGTCGTATCGACCCGCGAGGGTGCCGAAACGGCGATGCGGGCGTTGGCACGGTTACCGGATCTCGAGTGGACGGCAACCATCCTGGACACGGCGACGCACCCCGACATCACCGCACTAGATCCCGAAGCGCCGTGCCTAGCCACCCGTGCGGCAACCTTGGGCATTGCCGACCGCACGGAATTTGTGGCCACGCACCGGGATGCGCTCTGGCACCGTGCCGGCGTTTGCTTGCTCGCGAACGACGACTCGGCCAATCGCACCTTGGAAGAAGTATTGCGGCGTGGCATCCCGGTTGCGGTCGCGGCCGACGCATCCATCACCGCCCGCGTGCCTGCGGCGGCCGGCGTGATCGCCGGGGCGGAGACGCACGAATCCCTCTCCAAGGCGCTGCGGCGCATCATCTTCGATCGCGCCGTCCGCCACGCCATGGCGGATGCGGCCTGCAAGCACGGCCGCACCTTGCCGGACTGGACGGCGCAGGCAAAACGTTTTGCCGCGGCACTGGAGCAAGCCTGATGCCCCTGCTCGGATGCATCGCCGACGATTTTACCGGCGCCACCGACCTCGCCTCGATGCTGGTGAACCACGGCATGCGCACCCTGCAGGTGATCGGCGTACCGCGGCCGGAAGACCCGATCCCCGACGCGGACGCGCTCGTGGTAGCGCTGAAGTCACGCACCGCGCCGCGCGAGCAGGCCGTGTCGGAGAGTCTTGCCGCACTCGCCTGGCTGTTCGCCGCCGACTGTACTCAGTTCTTCCAAAAATACTGCTCGACCTTCGACAGCACGAATGGGGGCAACATCGGTCCGGTGGCGGACGCGCTGATAACGGCGCTCGGCTGCGGCTTCGCACTCGCCTGTCCGGCCCTGCCGGCCAACGGCCGCACCGTCTACCAGGGCCATCTGTTCGTAGGCTCCGCACTGCTGAACGAGAGCGGCATGGAGCACCACCCGCTAACCCCGATGACCGACGCCAACTTGGTGCGTGTGCTGGGACGCCAGAGCGATGGAACCGTGGCGCTCGTGCCGTTCGCCACAGTGGAACAAGGCCCCATCGCCATCCGGCGCGCCATGACGGAGCTCAAGGATTACGGCCATCGCTACGCCGTCGTCGATGCGCTGACGGACCGGCATCTCGCCGATATCGGCGAGGCGGCGGAGGCCCACAGGCTGATCACCGGCGGGTCCGGCGTGGCGATCGGCCTGCCGGAAAATTTCCGACGCAATGGCTCGCTGCCGGTGCATCCGGACGCCGCTGCACTGCCCTCCATCCAAGGCGGGAGCGCTGTGCTTGCCGGCTCGTGCTCGCGCGCCACGCTGCAGCAAATCGAGGTCGCGCGTGGCCACATGCCGATACTGGAGCTCGATCCGCTGGCGTCGCCGGACGCGGAGGCATTGGCGGCGCAAGCAAGAACCTGGCTGCAGGCCAACCAAGGCGCGGGCCCGATCTTGATCGCCGCATCGGCGCCGCCGCCAGCGCGTGGCGGCGCTGCAGGAACGCATAGGCCGGGAGGCAGCCGGACAACTGGTGGAGCAGGCGCTTGCGTCGATCGCGCTGCATCTCGTGCAAAACGGCGTGCGCCGGCTGATCGTGGCGGGCGGCGAGACATCCGGCGCGGTAGTCGCGGCACTCCGCCTGCGACGCCTGCGCATCGGGCCTGCCATCGATGTCGGGGTGCCCTGGACCTTTGCGCAGGCGGATGGCGAGGAGGTCCCGTCGATGCTGCTGGCACTCAAAAGCGGCAATTTCGGCGCGCCGGATTTTTTTGCGCGCGCGTTTGCCATGCTGGGCGAAGAGCCATCGGAGCCGTGACGGAAAGCGAAACACGGCAGCTCATGACGGAGCTGGCCGCCAGTCTTTTTGCACGCGGGTTTTCGGTCGGCAGCGCGGGCAACATCAGCGCCCGCGCAGGCGACGGATATCTGATAACGCCGACCAACTCATGCCTTGGCCGGCTCGACTCTGCACGCATCGCCCGTCTCGATGCCAAATTTGCGCATGTGGCGGGTGACGCGCCGAGCAAAGAAGTCTTCATGCACCGCGCCTTCTACACAGCCCGGCCCGAGATCGGTGCGGTGGTGCACCTGCACTCGACCATGGCCACCGCGGTGGCATGCCTGCCGGACCTCGACCCCAAGAACCCGATCCCGCCGCTCACTCCCTATTTCGTCATGCGGATAGGCAGAACTATGCCGGTAATTCCGTACTTCCGCCCGGGCGATCCGGATATGGAGCCGGCCATCCACTCGGCGGCATGCACGGGGAAGGCTGTGTTGCTTGCCAATCACGGGCCGGTCGTCAGTGGCCGCACCCTGACCGATGCGGTCTACGCGGCTGAAGAACTCGAGGAAGCGGCACGGCTGTTCTTGCTATTGCGAACCGGCCGGCCTCAGGCACTGTCTCCGGAGCAGGTCGACGACCTGCTCCAAACCTTTGGCTGAGCAAACGGATAGGCCGGAGCAAGATAGCTCCGGCCTGAGCTCCGCTGCCTACTCTTCTTGATGCTCGTCGAACGACGACTCGTCGTGATGCTCCTCTTGCATCATCGTCTCGGCCGGCATCGGCTCCGCAGAGGCGGCACGGCGCCCGCGGCGCATCCCGGTCGACTTAGGCGCCTTGGGCGCACGCGTCGCACGCGGCGTCTTCGCAGGAGCGGCCGCCATACCGCGCACGCCCATGCCACGGGTGCCCGTGCCGCGCACCCCTTTGCGAGTACCCGCTGTGGCCTTTTTCGCAGCCGTGCCGGCGCCTCTGCGAGTGGTGCCGGTGGCCTTTGCCGTGCGGCCGGTCGTCGCCGCCTTGGCGGCGCGAATGCTGTGGGCAGTACGGCGGCCGTTGCCGGACCGAGTCGCGGTTTTGCGTGCGGCGGGTTTCGCCGCTGCACGCGTCGTCTTGCGTGCCGTTACTCTGCCAGTCCCACGCGTGGCTTTTGCGGGAGCGGCCTTGGCACCGCGCGTCGCCATGCGTCCGGTTTTGGCAGTTTTGGTCGCCCCCGTTTTCGCGCCGCGACCGGTCGTCGTCTTGCGCAGTCCGGTCGCCGCTTTCGCACCGCGTCCGGTTGCAGCCTTGCGCGTTCCGCCGGCAGCCTTGCGCGGGCCTATTTGCCGCCCGCCCCGCACGCCGGCGCCGCGGGTGGGGGTACGCATTGCCAGCGGCTGCGCGCTCGCCGGACGATTCGTGTCATCGTTACTCATAGTTGAAGTTCCTTATCCTGTCGGGAGGAGATGGCTTGCTCGCCCGAACGATGGGTCGCCCGTGCGGTTGCGCACGCCTGAGGCGCGCCGCGGCAGCCTGTGAAACTCGGAACGCGCGCCGCGGAATGATCGTCCGCGCTGCCTGGCACTGCATTCCGTCGTGGGTGGTCCAGAGTCGTCATGGTCAGGTCGGCCTCTCTTCAGCGAGAGAGTCTTGCATCGACCGCACCGTGCGAATCGGTGCGCATTCGAGCCTGTTGACGCTATCTGCCTCTGCCCGTTGTGCTGTCAACAAAAAGCGTGTGCCCAAACGCGAATGAACGAAAAAAAGTTTGCATGGACGCATGGGAACCATCCCGGCGCACCGAGCGCACCCAAAACGCCGATCGGCGCTCCGCACATTCGTGATTGTCGCGCGCTTGATGGCGGGGCCGGTCGCGTGCATGTGAGAGGACAGCAGCAGCGGGAACAATCGTGGCCGAGACCGAGATCACACGCTGGACCCCGAACCGTATGCCCGCTGCGGTGCCGTGGCCGCAGCCGCCGTTGCTGGTGGCACTTGGCCGCGGACTGTTTTGCCGCTGCCCCGCATGCGGCGAAGGCCGCCTGTTTGACGGCTACCTGACGGTGCTGACTGCGTGCAGCCGCTGCAAGGCTCCGCTCGGATCGGCCCGTGCCGATGATGCACCGCCCTACTTCACCGTGTTCTTTGTCGGCCATCTCGTGGTGCTCGGCATGGTACTGGTGGAGCGAGCCTACCAGCCGCCGCTCTGGGTGCACGCCGCCATCTGGCTTCCGTTGACCCTGGCGCTGTCACTGCTACTGCTGCGCCCCATCAAGGGCGCCACCGTCGGGTTGATGTTGAAACTTGGCCTGATGAAATCGGACGATGAGGTCTGAGGCAACGGCTGCCGCAGCACCTGGCCGGTTGTTGTGGGTGGCGCTGGACGGGACGCTGTCTGGGAATCTGTCGCCGATGCGCGAAGCTGACCGGGCACGCGCAGTGGCGGACTTGCAATCGGAAGCAAGCTTGACGCCCGTACTGTCGGGACCGCTGTTGTCCGCCCAAGCCGGCCCCGAGCATCATAGTTACGGGCTGAGGCTGTCGCTCGCCGACAACCGCCTGGTGTTCGACGTCCGCCGTTCCGACAACGCGGCATTGGTGGTGCACGCGCTGGCACTCGGACCGTTCCGATCGCTGCTGCGCGACTACCGCCTGCTGGTCGCGAGCCACGAGGCGGCGGTGGAAGAGGGACGCGACGCGCGGCTGCAGGCCATCGACATGGGACGGCGCGGCTTGCACGACGAGGGTGCGCGGCTCGTGATGGGTCGGCTGGAAGGTAAGATCAAGATCGACTTCGCCACCGCGCGCCGGCTGTTTACGCTGATCTGCGTCCTGCAGGACCGGACCTGAGGACATTCCGAACCGCGCCATGAAGATTGAGCCATGAACATTGACGGCACTCCGTACCGCACCGTGTGGGTCGACCCCGACGATTGCCGGTCGGTTCACATAATCGATCAGACCAAGCTGCCATGGACGCTCGAGACTGTGTGTCTGACCACCGCCGCACAGGCGGCGCACGCGATCAGAAGCATGCAGGTGCGCGGCGCTCCGCTCATCGGTGCGGTCGCGGCTTTTGGTGTGGCTCTGGCGGTCCGGGCCGATCCGTCGACCGAGGCGATGGAGGCGCAATGCGTCATGCTCGCCGCTACACGGCCTACCGCGGTGAACCTGCGCTGGGCGATCGAGCGCATGCTGACCCGGCTGCGCAACACGCGTCCTGAGCAGCGCGAAGTGGTTGCCTATGAAGAAGCCGCCCTGATCGCCGAGGAGGACGTGGCACAATGCGAGGCGATCGGCTGTTTTGGCGTGCCACTGATCGAGGACGTTGCCCTTCGCAAGCCCGGCCGCCGCGTGGACGTGCTGACGCACTGCAACGCCGGCTGGCTCGCCGCCGTGGACTGGGGCACGGCACTGGCGCCGATCTACATGGCGCACGATCGCGGAATCGATTTACACGTTTGGGTCGACGAGACCCGCCCGCGCAATCAAGGCGCGGCGCTCACGGCGTGGGAGCTGGGCCGCCATGGCGTGGCACACACCGTGGTGCCCGACAATGCCGGCGGGCACCTGATGCAGCACGGGGAGGTCGACCTGGTCATCGTCGGCACCGATCGGGTGACGCGCGCCGGCGACGTTGCCAACAAGATCGGGACCTATCTGAAAGCCCTGGCAGCGCGCGACAACGGCGTGCCGTTCTGGGTAGCGACTCCATCCACCACCATCGACTGGCGCATCGAAAATGGCGTGCGCGACATCCCGATCGAGCAGCGCGGCGCCGACGAGGTGGTCACGATCACCGGCCGGTCCGACAACGGCACCGTCGAAACAGTGCGCATCGTTCCCGACGGCAGCCCGGTTGCGAATCCGGCGTTCGACGTGACGCCTTCGCGGCTGGTGACCGGGCTGATTACCGAGCGCGGCCGGTGCGACGCGACTGTCGACGGCCTGCTGGCCTTGTTTCCCGAGCGACGCTAAAACGATGCACCGTCTCGTGCTCTGCCTGGCCGGGGTGCTCGTGCTCGGCGCGTGCGGTGCCCCGCGCGCAAAGGTTCGCGTGACGGCGCGCGGCCCGGTCAGGGAACGCGCCGAGCCGAACGTGCCCGACTACGCCACCAAACCGTACGAGCCTTTCAGCCGCGAGGCTGTGCTCGCGATCACGCTGCGCGAGTGGCGCGTGTTCGGCCAGCCGGTCGACGACGATCCGCCTGGCACCCGACCCCCGCCTTTGCCGGACCAGAAGCCGGAGCAATTCGAAGGTCTTTGGCAGCGGGTCGGCGACTACTGGTATCAGGGCCAAGACCTGGATCGTCCGGAAGCATCATGGACCGGCAAGCACGATGCGTGGGGCACGGAATTCCCGGCCGATGAGGACGGCGACTACGCGTGGTCCGCTGCATTCGTAAGCTACGTCATGCGTGTGGCCGGAGCCGGCGCGCGTTTCCCATACTCGCCCGCTCACCACATCTATATTGATGCGGCACGCCGAATGGCGAGTGGCGAGGAGACCGGCTGGGCCATTACCGCCTGGCCGATCGATTCCTATGCTCCTGTGCCCGGCGACGTGATCTGCACCTCACGGACGCCGATCCCAGTCCGCTATGCCGACCTCCCGAGGGGTGATTTCCAGGCGCACTGCGACATAATCGTAGAGCAGTCGCCGGGCCTGCTGTCGGTGATTGGCGGCAATGTCGACGATGCCGTGACGATGAAACATGTCCCGGTGACCCCCGGCGGCATGCTCGGCACGACTGCCGACTCGCCGCTGGACAGCCGCTATCCGTGGTTCGTCGTGTTGCGCGTGCAGTACGATGTGCCGGTGGCGGCGAACGGATCGGACACGCCCCGGCTAGCCCAACGCTGAACCGGACCCGGTCACGCGACGAAAGACGTCGGCGAGCCGCTCGGCTGAGGCGCGCGCCGAACAGTTCTGCTCAACGAACGCTCGCGCGCCGCGGCCGAGCCGCGCTCGCAATTCCGCATTCCCCCGTAGCCGGACGATCGCCGCGCGCATTGCCTCGGCATCGCCGCACGGCACCACCAGGCAGGTCTCGCCATCGATCGCGTAATCCAAAATGCCCTCCGACGCGCTGATGACGCAAGGTTTGGCCATCGCCATCGCCTCCAGCACGGTGGTAATGCCGGAAGCGTGCAGCGCCGGCACCAAGGGCACGACCACGATGGACGCCTCCCCCAGCAAAGCTCGGTACTCGGGATACGGAATGCGCTCTGAGATCACCCGGACATTGGGGTGGCTGGCGCGGTTCTGGATCACCATACCGGATTTGATGACCACCTCGGCATCTAGTCCGTGCGACGCTGCGAGCAGGGTCGGAAAATCGCGCGCCGGATCGTCGCCCACGGCGATCACGTATCCGTCTGGCCGGTCGGGCACGGGCCGGTAAAAATCCAGATCCTCGTCCTGATACAGGAACTCCAGGAGCCCACGTGGCCGCCACTGCTCGTGAATGAATGCCACTTGGTTGGTGCCATAGACCAGTAGCGCGTCGGCGCGCGGAACCACGACGTCCAGCACCCGCCGGCGCAGCCGCCAAGTCCGCGTCAGCCCGACATCGACGACCACCACTTTTGCACGGAACCGCAATAGCCGCCGCAAAACCAGCATCGCGAGTGCGGCAGACTCGTAGAACGCCACCACCACGTCCGCATCACGGTGGCGCAGCATTATGCGCGCCGCGCGCACCGGATCGATAGCGCGGAACAGCGAGTTGGCGTGTTCCCACGGATTCCACGGAAACGGATTGAGGTCGATCAGGCGCGAGCGGAAGCCCATGCCGTCGAGCAGGCGATACACGCGGCGCCGGTCCGGTCGGTTGGTTGGGGGTGCATCGGGCCACAGCGCCGCCATTCCGTGCGCCGGAACCACCAGCACGAGCAGGTCGCGCTGCGGTGAGATAATCCCGGCCGCGCCGTTACGCACGACGGGAGCGGAACGGTCTAGCGCTGCTTCCAGGGCAGCCCTTCGGCCTTCCAGCCAGCCACCGTCCCACGGTGGCCGGCATCGTCCGGCGGGCCTTCAAAGCCGCCCTCGACATTGTACACGTGGGCGTAGCCGGCCGCCGCCATTGCCTGTGCGGCCGCCGCGCTGCGCCCGCCGCTGCGGCATAAAAAATACAGCTTGTGCTCTGGTGTGGCGCCGGCGTGGCGCATGGCGCCGACGAAGCCGTTGTTGACCTGCATCGAGGGGAACAGTTGCCACGGGATCAGGTACGGCTGCTTGCCCACCTGCAACAGGTCGGGCGTGCCCACGAAAACCCACTCCGCATCGCAGCGCACGTCCACCAGATGCGCTTGCGGGTCCGCGGCGAGGGCGTCCCAGGCTTGCCGGGGACTCACGTTCTCGACCATCACGGCCTCCGGTGCTTCAATCTCCCGGGGGCATCGCACGAGGCCGCCCCCGGTTCAACCAACGGACCCGCCGCCATGACTCACTTGCCCGCCCACGCCACCGTGGCCCCGCCGATCGCCGACGGTCTGGCGGCTTCCATCGGCAACACGCCGCTCATCCGGCTCAGGCGCGCCTCGGAGGCGACCGGCTGCACAATTCTGGGCAAGGCCGAGTTCATGAACCCCGGCAGCTCCGTGAAAGACCGCGCGGCGCTGGCGATCATCAGCGACGCCGAGCGGCGCGGCGCGTTGCAGCCGGGCGGCACCATCGTGGAAGGGACGGCGGGCAACACCGGCATCGGCCTGACCCTCGTGGGAAATGCCCGCGGCTACCGCTGCGTCATCGTCATGCCGGAAACCCAGAGTTCGGAAAAGATCGAGTTCCTGCGCATGATCGGCGCCGATCTACGCCTGGTGCCGGCGAAGCCCTATCGCGATCCCGGCAACTACGTGCATGTCTCGCGCCGGCTGGCGGAGGAGACCGGCGCGGTATGGGCCAACCAGTTTGACAATCTGGCCAACCGCGAGGGCCATCAGGCCACCACGGGGCCGGAAATCTGGCACCAGACGCATGGGCGCGTGGACGCGTTCACCTGCTCGTGCGGTACCGGCGGCACCCTCGCGGGCGTCAGCCTGGCCTTGAAACAGCGCAACCCGCAGGTGCGCATCGTGCTCGCCGACCCGGAGGGCAGCGCTCTATACGGCTGGGTGAAGTCCGGCGACCTGATGGTGGCAGGGTCGTCCATCACAGAAGGCATCGGCCAGTCGCGCGTGCCCAAGAACCTGGAGGATGTGGTGATCGACGACGCTCTGCGCATTCCCGACGCTGAGGCGCTGGAACAGGTTTTCGACCTGCTGGGCCATGAGGGCCTCTCGGTCGGGGGCTCGACAGGGATCAACGTCGCGGCGGCGATCCGCGTGGCGCGCGATCTCGGGCCGGGTCACACCGTCGCCACCATCCTGTGCGACGGCGGCGCGCGCTATCAGAGCAAGCTGTTCAACCCGGAATTTTTGCGCAGCAAAGGCTTGCCGGTGCCGGGTTGGATGGCGTGATGCGCGACTGGCGCGACCAGATAATCACCGGCGCCACCGAGGCGACGGGGTCAGCACTCGACGACTTTTCCCAGGGCCTGCTCGGTTTCGAGCCTCGCGCGGCCAACATATTGGCCGCTGCCGACGAGGATGCCGGCTGCGCGGTGGCGCAGGCCAGTGCGGCGATGCTGCACATGTTCCTGGAAACCCGCAACGCCGCTGCACTGGCCCGGCCCTACATGGCGCGGGCTCGGCAAGCCGCCGGGGGCGTGACGGAACGGGAGCGTGCGACGATCGAAGCGACAGAGGCATGGGTGGAGGGCGACATCGGCCGTGCGCTCGCGATCGGGGAGGAGGCGGCCCAAAAATATCCGCGCGACATGGTGCTGGCCAAAGTCACGCAGTACCACCAGTTCAACCTGGGCGACGCCGCCGGCATGTTGCGTGTGGCGCTGCCGGTGCTGGACGCCAACCGCGACGCCGCGCCCGCCTATGCCCAAGCGGCCTTTGCGTTGGAGCAGTGCAACCGGCTCGACGACGCCGAAGACGCCGCCCGCCGTGCGCTCGACATCGATGCGGCACAACCCTGGGCGCAGCACGCATTGGCGCACGTTATGCTCACGCAAGGCCGCAACGACGAGGCACGCGCCTTCCTGGAAGACGCGAAAGAGGGGTGGGTGAGGCTAAATTCGTTCATGCACACCCATAACTGGTGGCACTTGGCCTTGGTGCAGATCGAACAGGGGGAGGCCGAGACAGTTCTATCGGTACTACGACCAACATATCTGGGGCGTCTGGAAAGCGTATAGCCAAGACCAAATCGGCGCCGTCTCTCTCCTGGCTCGGCTGGAACTGGCCGGCGTGGATGTCGGGGACCGGTGGGACGATCTGGCGCCCTATCTCGCAGCACGGGTCGAGGACCACGTGCTGCCGTTCCTCTCCATGCAGTACGTGTATGGCTTGGCGCGCGGCGGGCGGCCCGAAACGTTGGACATGATGGCCGCGATTCGCACGGCGGCGGCCGCCGCGCACCCGATCGCGCAGGACGCGTGGCGAGAGGTGTGCGTGCCGGCCTGCGAGGGTTTGCTCGCGCACGCGCGAGGGCAATGGAACGATGCGGCCGATTTCCTGGGTGCCGCGCTACCGCGCCTGCACTTGGTCGGCGGCAGCCACGCGCAGCGGGATCTGTTCGAGCAGATCTTTGACGACTCGCTGATCCGCGCCGGCCGAACCCGTGCGGCCCGCGCGCGGCTGGAGCGGCGCTTGGCAGGCAATCCGCATTCGGTCCCGACGCGGCAACGGCTCGCTGCGCTGCGGCCGCGCCAACTTTAATCAAGCGGAGGCGTCATGCCCGCCTACCCGATCGTCGACGCCCACGTTCACCTGACCGACCTCGACCGTTTCAGCTACCCATGGATGCAGCGCGTGCCGTCGCTGCTGCGAGCCTGGACCCCGGCCGATTTTGCCGCCGCAGCGCGACCGCTCGTGGTCGAAAAGCTGGTATTCCTTGAAGTGGATGTGACCCCAGCGCAACGCGTGGCCGAGGCGCAATGGGTGGCCGGGCTTGCCGCCACGGATGCGCGCATCGGCGGCTTGGTTGCATCGGCGGCGGTCGAGCGGGGCCGGGCAATCGCGGGCGAGCTTGACGCGCTCCAGGCGACCGGCCTTTTGTCGGGCATTCGGCGGCTGATCCAGGACGAGCCGGACCCGAAATTTTGCCTGCAGCCGGGGTTTCTGGACGGGCTGCAGCTGCTGGGCGAGCGCGGCATTCCGTTCGATATCTGCTGTTTTCACCACCAGCTCCCGGCTGTGGTGGAAATGGTGCGGGCCTGTCCCGGCACGAAATTCGTGTTGGACCATCTGGGCAAGCCGCCCGCCCGGGACGGGCTGTTGGACCCTTGGCGGGCCGATCTCGACCTGCTCGCAAAAAACACGAATGTCTGGTGCAAGATTTCCGGCTTGGCCACCGAAGCGCGGCACGACGCTTGGACGCAGGAACAGCTTCTGCCTTACATTCGCCATGCCGCAGACTTGTTCGGCGACGGCCGCATCCTGTTCGGCAGCGACTGGTTCGTTTCAACTCTGGCGATCGGCTACGCGCACTGGGTGAGCGTAGTCGAAGCGGCGCTGGCAGGCTGGCCGGAGGCAGCGCTGCGCCGGTTCTGGGGCGAGACCGCGCGCAATGTGTATAAGCTGGGGCAACAGCGTCCAGCCTACGAAAATTCCGACTCATGATCCGGATCGGCGCCGGCTGCCTGGCCATCGAGCTGCACGGCGATCTGCCGGCAATTCTGCTTTTTGGCGGCGAGCGGGTACCGCGGCTGCGCACCGGGAGGGCAGGGGAGTGCGGGATCGGTGGTTCTGGGGGGCTGCTGTTGGGGGGTTGCGGGGAGAGGATTTGAACCTCTGACCTTCAGGTTATGAGCCTGACGAGCTACCGGGCTGCTCCACCCCGCGTCAGCTGACAGCGGTCGGCGGTCAGCAGAGAGACAAGATCAATCGTCTCCTGACCCCTGACCGCTGATGACTGGCCGCTGGTATTGGGTTGGCTGGAGGACCTGGCGGCGACCGACTCTCCCGCGTCTTGGGACGCAGTACCATGGGCGCTGGGGGTTTTCACGGCCGAGTTCGGGATGGGATCGGGTGGGCTCTCCCCGCCAAAGCCACCAGGTCGTCCAGCCAACCCACCCGCCGCCGGCATGCTCCGCGGAGCATGCCGGCGGGATGGATCGTGGTTCCGGTGCCCCGCTCACGCCTGCCGACGGTCGGGGTGGTGTGTCGTGCGTCAAAACCTTGCCTGCGGCTTGCTTCTGACCGCTGAGCGCTGCCAGCTGAACGCTGGGCCTCCGGCCATGGCTGCTGCGCAGGATGGTGGGTCGGGATGCCGACGGCGCCGCGGTCTGCTGACCGCTGACCGCTGACCCCTGACCGCTGTTATCGAGCCGTTCGGGCGATTAGGACCGCTCGGCTGAACGCATTGCTGCGCGTATACCTGCGGCCTATCAACGTGATGGTCTGTCACGGCCCTCAGAGAAGCCTGGTTTTGAGGGGGGTTTCCCGCTTAGATGCTTTCAGCGGTTATCCCGTCCGCACATAGCTACCCGGCGGTGCCGCTGGCGCGACAACCGGTGCACCAGAGGTGCGTCCATCCCGGTCCTCTCGTATAGGGACAGCTCCTCGCAAGCTTCGTACACCCACGGCAGATAGGGACCGAACTGTCTCACGACGTTCTAAACCCAGCTCACGTACCACTTTAATCGGCGAACAGCCGAACCCTTGGGACCTGCTCCAGCCCCGGGATGTGATGAGCCGACATCGAGGTGCCAAACCTCCCCGTCGATGTGGACTCTTGGGGGAGATCAGCCTGTTATCCCTAGAGTACCTTTTATCCGTTGAGCGATGGCCCTTCCACGCGGGACCACCGGATCACTATGGCCGACTTTCGTCTCTGCTCGACCTGTCGGTCTCGCAGTCAGGCGGGCTTGTGCCATTGCACTCAGCAGCCGATGTCCGACCGGCCTGAGCCCACCATCGCGCGCCTCCGTTACACTTTGGGAGGCGACCGCCCCAGTCAAACTGCCCGCCATGCAGGGTCCCGGACCGGGATGACCGGCCGCGGTTAGGCATCAGAAGAGCTCAGGGCGGTATTTCAAGGGTGGCTCCACCGAAGCTAGCGCCCCGGCTTCGCAGCCTCCCGCCTATCCTACACAGCGCTCCCCTGAGGCCACTGCAAGGCGGCGGGCGCGCGCGCGCGCGCGGCGCGGCGCGCGCGGGCGCGCGCGCGCGCGCGCGGCGCGCGCGGCGCGCGCGGCGCGGCGCGGCGCGGCGCGCGCGCGGGCGGCCGCGCGGCGCGGCGGCGCGGCGGGCGCGCGGGCGGGCGGGGCGGGCGCGGGCGCGGCGGCGGCGGGCGGCGGCGGCGGGCGGGGCGGCGCGGGCGGGCGGGCGGGCGCGCGGCGGGCGGCGGACGGGCGGGCGGCGCGGGCGGGCGGGCGGCGGCGCGGCGGCGGGCGGGCGGGCGGGCGCGGGCGGGCGCGGGGCGGGCGCGGCGGGCGGGGCGCGGCGGGCGGCCGGGGGCGGCGGCGGCGCGCGCGCGGCGCGCGCGCGGGCGCGGGCGGGCGCGGCGCGGGCGCGGGCGCGCGCGCGGCGGCGGGCGGCGCGGGCGCGGGCGCGCGGCGCGGGCGCGGCGGCGCGCGGCGGGCGCGGCGGGCGCGCGCGCGCCGGGGCGCGGCGCGGGCGCGGGCGCGCGCGCGGCGGCGCGGCGCGCGCGCGCGCGCGGCGGCGCGCGCGCGCGCGCGCGGCGCGCGCGCGCGCGGCGCGCGCGCGCGCGGCGGGCGCGGGCGCGCGCGCGGCGCGCGCGGCGCGCGCGCGCGCGGCGCGCGCGGCGCGCGGCGCGCGCGCGCGCGCGCGCGCGCGGGCGCGCGGCGCGCGCGCGCGCGCGCGGGCGCGGCGCGGCGCGCGCGCGGCGGCGCGCGCGCGGCGCGCGCGCGCGGGCGCGCGCGCGCGCGCGCGGCGCGGGCGGGCGGGCGCGCGCGCGCGCGCGCGCGCGCGGGCGCGGCGCGCGGCGCGCGCGCGCGCGCGCGCGGCGCGCGCGCGGCGCGCGCGCGCGCGCGCGCGCGCGCGCGCGCGCGCGGCGGGCGCGCGCGCGCGCGCGCGCGCGCGCGCGCGCGCGCGCGGCGCGCGCGCGCGCGCGCGGGCGGCGCGCGGCGCGCGGCGCGCGCGCGCGCGGCGCGCGCGCGCGCGCGCGCGCGCGCGCGCGCGCGCGCGGCGGGCGGGCGGGCGCGGCGGGCGCGGCGGGCGGGCGGCGGGCGGGCGCGGCGGGGCGGGCGCGCGGGCGCGGCGGCGGGCGCGGCGGGCGGGGCGGGCGCGCGCGCGGGCGCGCGGGCGCGGGCGGCGGGCGCGGCGGCGCGCGCGCGCGGCGGCGCGCGGGCGCGGGCGCGGCGGGCGCGCGCGCGCGGGCGCGGGCGGGCGGGCGGGCGGGCGCGCGGCGGGCGGGCGCGGGGCGGGGCGCGCGCGGCGGGCGCGGCGGGCGGGCGGGCGCGCGGGCGGGGCGGCGCGGGCGCGGGCGCGGCGGGGCGCGCGCGCGCGCGGCGGGCGCGGGCGCGGCGGGCGGGCGGGCGGGCGGGCGCGGGCGCGGGCGCGGGCGCGGGCGCGCGCGCGCGGGCGGGCGGGCGCGGCGGGCGGGGCGGGCGCGGGCGCGGGCGCGGGCGCGGGCGCGGGCGCGGGCGCGGGCGCGGGCGCGGGCGGGCGGGCGCGGGCGGCCTAAAGGTTCATAGGGTCTTTCCCGTCTGACCGCAGGTACCCCGCATCTTCACGGGGAATTCAATTTCGCTGAGCCGATGCCGGAGACAGTGGGGAAGTCGTTACGCCATTCGTGCAGGTCGGAACTTACCCGACAAGGAATTTCGCTACCTTAGGACCGTTATAGTTACGGCCGCCGTTTACCGGGGCTTCGCTTCGGTGCTTGCACACCTCCGCTTGACCTTCCGGCACCGGGCAGGCGTCAGACCCTATACGTCGTCTTGCGACTTCGCAGAGCCCTGTGTTTTTACTAAACAGTCGCTACCCCCTGCTCTGTGCCACCCGTCCGCGGTTGCCCGCAGGCGGGTCTCGCTTATCCCGAAGTTACGCGAGCAATTTGCCTAGTTCCTTCGGCATCGTTCTCTCAAGCGCCTTGGTATGCTCTACCAGTCCACCTGTGTCGGTTTCGGGTACGGTCTATGCGCCGGGGCTGTTTCCTGGGATTTCGCCGCAGCCCGGACAATCCGATAAGTCCGGACACGCACAAAAATCCGTCACGCCCGGCAGGCCCAGGACTATTGACCTGGTTCCCATCGGCTACGGCTGTCGCCCTCGCCTTAGGGGCCGGCTCACCCTGCGCGGATTAACCTTGCGCAGGAACCCTTGGACTTTCGGCGACGCAGTTTCTCGCTGCGTTTGTCGCTACTCATGTCAGCATTCGCACTTCCGATACCTCCAGCAGGGGTCACCCCCTACCTTCACCGGCCTACGGAACGCTCCGCTACTGCTCAGCGCTCAGCGGTCAGCGGTCAGCGGTCAGGAGAGCAGCACTCCGACCTTGATCCGATTGTGCCAGAAGGCCCTGCAGCAGACGTGCCACTTCCTCGAAAGAGGCACGCCACGCTGTCACAACCTCCGGCGCCGCATAGCCGAGATCCTCGGCATAGCGGCACCACAGCCGCGCCTCGTCGGCCGAGCCCAGCGCCATCACCAGATAGCGCCGAAACTCCTGCCGCGAACCACGCCGCCGCCCCGCACCCTCCACCAGGAGCGCGCAGACCGACTTGGAAGACCGCCGCATCTGATCGGCGATCCCGCCATACTGTTCGACTTTCGGCCAGGCCAGGCTCGCCCGATGTACCTCGAGCGACAGCGCATAGGCCATGCGAAAGACTTTCAGTCCTTCGATGCCCTGCACGGCTGTTTTCTCCTGACCGCTGACAGCTGACCGCTGCCCGCTGAACCCGCAGCTTCGGTACGTGGCTTGAGCCCCGTTACATCTTCGGCGCAGGATTTCTTGACTAGACCAGTGAGCTATTACGCTTTCTTTAAAGGATGGCTGCTTCTAAGCCAACCTCCTGGTTGTTTTGGAATTCCCACATCCTTTCCCACTTAGCCACGATTTGGGGACCTTAGCTGGCGGTCTGGGCTGTTTCCCTCTCGACGACGGACCTTAGCACCCGCCGTCTGTCTGCCGCGCTATACTCCCGGGTATTCGGAGTTTGGTTAGGTTTGGTAAGTCTTTGGGACCCCCTAGCCCATCCAGTGCTCTACCCCCCGGGGTAAACGCGCGACGATCTACCTCAATAGATTTCGCGGAGAACCAGCTATCTCCGAGTTTGATTGGCCTTTCACCCCTAGCCACAGCTCATCCCCGACTTTTTCAACAGGCGTGGGTCCGGCCCTCCAGTGGGTGTTACCCCACCTTCAGCCTGGCCATGGCTAGATCACTCGGTTTCGGGTCTTCTGCCGGCGACTGGTCGCGCTGTTCACACTCGCTTTCGCTGCGCCTGCGCCTAACGGCTTAAGCTCGCCGCCAACAGAAACTCGCTGACCCATTATACAAAAGGTACACCGTCACGGCATGCGACTGCTTGCGCAGCCCCCACTTGCGTAGGATCAGCCGCTCCGACTGCTTGTAGGCATCCGG
>CAWGIX010000012.1:0-130000 GCA_963822705.1 uncultured Pseudomonadota bacterium | reverse complement strand
CGACCTGCTCGACGAGCTAAAAGGCGAAATCCGTTCCCGTTTTGCCGATTTCTCGGCCCGCCGTCGCGCCATCGAGCGTGTGTTGGCCGGTTCGGCCGCGGAACTTGCGCTGGCCGGTCGCGCCGGGGAGGCGCGGGGCGCCGCCATTCGCGAGCTGGACCAATCCGAGGCGCAGCCGTCCGGCATGGTGTTTGTGGTCGGCGCCGGACCCGGAGACTCCGACCTGCTCACCGTGCGTGCCCAAAGGCTGTTGGGCGAGGCCGATGTGATCGTGCACGAGCCGGCGATTTCCGAATCTGTGCTGGACATGGCGCGGCGGGACGCCGGCCGAGTGGCCGCTCTGGACCCCGCCGATGCCATTTCCACGTCGATCGATTACGCCACTGCGGGTCGCAAAGTCGTGCTGCTCAGGCCCGGCAATCCGGTGTTGGCAACCGAACGCGATACCCTGGCCGGGGCTGGCCTTCCTTTCGAAGTCGTCCCGGGGGTGGGATAGCGGGCCGCCGCCGATCCGGCGGTTCCGGGCTCGGGCCAGGCCGGCCGAGGGCTTGCTCGGGGCTCGATGGCGTGTAGTACCAGTGGCGCCGCGCCAGATCAGTCCGGCCAGGTCAGGGCGTGCTCCTGTCCGCGTTGGCGCAGTTCCGCCAAGAGGGGGCTCGGCTGCCCCGCAATCGACGCCAGCACGCGTGGCAGAATGTCGGCCACTGCCTCTGCCTCGCCCGGGTGCAGGTTGCAGGGGTCGAGATAAAAATGCCCCAGCTCCGCCTCATGGTCGCGCACTATGATTGGCGGGTCGTGCGCGGCCAGTGCTGCGGCCAGCGCCCACGCGGTGGTCCCGGAGTCCGAGCCAACCCCCAATTCCAGCCGCTCGAGCGGGTTGTCGGTAGGATCGGGCACGATGCGCGCGGTCACGCCCGGCAACCGGGCAAACCGTGCTTGCCACATGCCAAGCGCGGCGCGTTCGCGCGCCCTCACCGCGTCGTGGTCGCGCGCCTCCCAGGCCTCCAGGGTGGCTATGGTGCCGGCGATGCTCTCCTTGCCCACCTTCATGCCGCGGCCGATGCCCCGGTTCTGCAGGTAGCAGGCGCGGACCAAATCCTTGCGCCCGGCCATGATGCCGGCGGTCGGACCGCCCAGAAACTTGTGCGCGCTGTATACCGCCAGATCGGCGCCGGCGGCCAGAAAACCGCGCAGATCGTATTCCGACGCCGCATCGACGATCACCGGCACGCCTTGCTCGTGGCACGACTCGCAGAAAGTTTTGAGATCGAGCTGCCCGTACTGCACGACGTGGTGCGAGACTACGTAGACGCCCGCGGCGGTGCGCGGAGAAATTTTGCCGGCCAACTGATAGGCGCCGACCGCGGTCGCCTGACCCACCGGCACCACGGCGGCTCCCGCCAGCCGAATCGCCTGCTCCACCGGCGCGCCATACCCAACCATGTGGCCGAGCTGGATCACCACCTCGTTCCTCATGCCGCCCGGATCGGGCAGTTGCTCGATCCGGGCAAGATCGCAGCCGGTCATGGCCGCGGCCACGCCAATGGTGATGCCGGCCGAGGCGGAGGCGGTGACGAACCCGGCTTCGGCCCCTGTCAGGCGCGCGATGGTCTGGCTCGCCTTGCGGAGCAGGTCGGGAATTTCGACGAACTCGCCCAGGATGCGGCTGATCGCGTCAATTGCCTCCGGGACCACGATCGACGCGCCGAGCGCGGTCATGGTGCCTGATACATTGATGATCGGCCGCAGCCCGAGTTGCGCGCGGATATCAGCATCGTTGCGCAGCATGCGTGCTCCAGTGCCTGAATGAGCGGCGGACCTGTAATCGGGGGAGATCGTGCCCGTCATTTCCCCACTTTGGCCTCGGCCGGTCAGAAGCTCGCCAACGTGCACCCCAAACCTTTGGCCCGCACCTGCTCGCAAAATGCGGTGGCTTGGGCGATATCGGCAAATCCGCCGGTGCGCAGGCGGAAATAGGTCTTGCCCCCGCGGTCGGACTTCGACACCGCCGGCTGCCGTCCGCCCAGCAGGTCGGGCAGGCGATGCGACAGACGCTGCCACTCCGACAGGGCCGCCTCCTCGGAGCCGACCGCGGCAAGCTGCACCTGGGCGTGGCCCCCGGGTGCGCTCAAGGGCGCCGCGGCCGCTACCGGCGCCGGCGGTGCAACCGCCGGGCGCTGGGCGGGGGTGGGGACGACTGGGGCTGAACCTGCCTGCGCCACGGCCGGAGCCGTCGCCCCGGCCGGGGCCGTTCGCGGAGCCGGCCCAGAAACCACGGGCGGCACGTTCGCGGCAGACGCGGCCGCCTGCTTGGCCGCCAGTTCCCGTTGCGCCTGCTCCTGCAGAACTCTCTGGGGCGGGCACCTCGGGTGGGGGTGCCAGGGCGTCCTTGCCGTCGGCCGCGCCGGACAGGATGGCGTCGTCCTCACCCTGCACCTGCAGTCCGCCGCGATTTTCCGGCCGCGTGCGCAGCGGCCGGCTGTCCGCCATCACCACCGGCACGCTGGTGCGGTGATGCCCGGACAACACCCAGGCCCCGGCGATCAGCACCAAAATTCCCGCCAGGCCGCCGCCCAGGAGAGCCAGCCGCTTGGTGCCGGAGTCCATCGACTCGCGTCGCGCGGCGGGGCGATAACCAGGCTCGGCGGGCGCCATGCGCGGCATCGGAATGTCCAGTTCGTCTCGCATGCTTGCCTCCTCTGCGGGCCAAACCCCACCGCGCGGCGGAGGCTCAGCGCATCTCCTCGACCGGCTCGACCCCCATGACGGCCAGCCCGGACCGGATCACCACTGCGGTCGCGGCCACCAAGGCCAGCCGCGCCAGCGTCTCGGCAGGCCGATCCGCCTGCAGGAACCGCAGTGCGGAATCGTCCCGGCCACGGTTCCACAGCATATGAAAGTCGCCGGCTAGATCATACAGGAAAAACGCGATTCGGTGCGGCTCACGCGCTTGTGCCGCGCCCTCCAGCAGCCGCGGCCACCACGCCAGCCGGCGCAGCAGGGCCAGCTCCGCGTCATGGGTCAGCGTGTCCGCCGCCACGCCGCCCAGCGCCTGCGGCTTGGTCGCCTCGGCGCCGAACATCTCGGCGGCGGCGCGCAGCACGGAGCGGCAGCGGGCGTGCGCGTATTGCACGTAGAACACGGGATTGTCGCGCGTCTGGGCCACCGCTTTGGCGATGTCGAATTCCATCTGGGCATCGGGTTTGCGGGTCAGCATGGTGAAGCGCACGGCGTCGCGGCCGACCTCGTCGATCAGGTCGCGCAACGTGACGTAGCTGCCGGCGCGCTTGGACATGCGCACCGGCTGACCGTCCTTCAGAACGTGCACGATCTGGCACAGCACCACGTCCAGCCGGCCGCCCAGCGCTTTTGTCGCCGCGGTCATGCGCGAGACGTAGCCGCCGTGGTCGGCGCCCAGCACGTCGATCAGGATGTCGGCGCCGCGAAAAAGCTTGTCGGCGTGATAGGCGATGTCGTTGGCGAAATAGGTGTTGCTGCCGTCGGATTTCTGCAGCGGCCGGTCCACCTCGTCGCCGAATTTCTGCGACCGGAACAGCAGCTGCTCGCGCGGCTCCCAGTCTTCCGGGGTCTTGCCCTTGGGTGGGTCGAGCACGCCGCGATACACCAGCCCGTCGGCCTCGAGGCGGCGGATGACGGCATCGACCGCGTGCGCCTCAACCAGCGCCCGTTCGGAGGCGAACACTTCCTGGGTCACGCCGAGGGCTGCCAGGTCGGCGCGCATGAGCCGCATCATGGCGGCCACGGCGAAATCGCGCACGGCGTCGAGCCATAGGTCGGGCCGGGCCAGCGCGCTCGGCGAATTTTTCACCGTATTTGTCGGCCAGGGCGTGGCCGACCGGAATCAGGTAGTCGCCCTTGTATTGCAGTCCGCCGGGGGCGGCGGCGTCGATCGCCGCCTCGCCCGGATCGCGGCCGAGCGCCTGCAGGTAGCGCCAGTAGGCGGCCCACGCGAGCGACGTGACCTGGCCGCCGGCGTCGTTGACGTAGAACTCCTTGGTCACGCGATAGCCGGCGCGTGCCAGCAGGTTGGCCAGCGCATCGCCCACCACGGCGCCGCGACAGTGGCCCACATGCAGCGGACCGGTGGGATTGGCGGAGACGTATTCGACGTTGACGCGCACGCCTTCGCCGACGCGGCTGTCGCCATATGCCTCGCCCAGGCGCAAGATCGCGGGCAGCACGGAGCGCAGCGCGGCTGGGGCCAAGCGCAGATTGACGAACCCCGGCCCCGCCGGTTCGGCACCGGCCAGCATGGGGTCTTTCGCCAGCGCCTGGGCCAGCGCCCCGGCGATGTCCTGCGGGCGGCGGCGGGCGGGTTTCGCGGCGACCAGGGCGGCATTGGTGGCCATGTCGCCATGCGCGGGATCACGGGGAGGGGCCAGCTCGACGCGGGCCTGTGTCTCGGCCTCGAGACTCGGCACTATGTCCTGCAACGCCGCCAGGATTGTGGCTCGCAGGGCCGCGAAGAGGTCAGCTCCCTCGGGGATGTAAGCGGTGTCCAAGGCGAACTGCTCCGGCCGCGAAAAGATGCGGGGGGCACCCTAGTGAAGGAGGCCACCGGACGCCACGCGCCACATTGGTTCGTATCTAATTCGAAACAATATAGGCGTGCGTGGGCAGGCGGCCCAGTCAGGTAGGTTTTCGGATCGGCTCGGGGAACCAGAAACCGCCCCACTTCCTCCACTCCGTGCCGGGGTAGGTCCACTTCGGTTTTCGCGTGCGCGCCTCGGTGCGGAGCGGACGCTTGCGCATCGGCTTTTCGGCCGGTTCGGCGGGGACCGGTGCGGCGGGGTCCGGCCCGATCTTCCCCAAGTCGGGAGGAGCCGGCCTGACCCGGGGCGGACGGGGCGGCGGCGGGGGCAGGATCTTGGGGTCGGGTTGCACTCCCAGCATCCGGCACAGGGGCCGCAGCAGCCGCCCGGCCTGCGGGGCGTTGCGGAGCAACTCCTGCATCTCCGGATCGGCCAGAAGTTTCTGCAGCAGGTTGCTGAGGTTCACCTCCCAGCCCAGCATCGCCACCAGCCAGCCCAGCTTGTGCGGCAGCCGCTGCTGCGGCTTGCGGTGTTCTGGTCCGGGCCCAGGTCCGGGTCCAGGTCCGGGCCCAGGTCCGGGCCCAGGTCCGGGTCGGGCCTGGTTCCGGGCTGGCGCGTGCGGGGCGGCGGCAGCGGACCCGCCCGGGCCCGGACCGCCAGGGCCAGGAACCGGGCCTTGAGGCGTTGCAGCCGCCACCAGAGCAGGATCAGCACCGGCGCCCGAGACTGGTCCCGAGGCATCTTCGCCCCCACCGCGATGCTCATCCCCACGATCATCTGGGCAAAGCGGTCCGAGATGGTGGGGTTTGGCGGCAACGGGGGCGGGTAGATCAACATCGTTAGTTACACTAACACAGGCCGCCAGCCACGTCCAGAAGAATTTCTCCTGCCCGGTATGGCAGGCCAGGGGGAACAAATCTCCGGAGCAAGTCCGCTGACGGGCCGCGGCGTTGGAAGTGGCGGCAGGCGTCAAAACCTCCGTCGCCGGGACAACAAGTTCATACGATGGGCATGAGCATCCATCAGCGCGCAAAACCAGCTCGTCAGACTCCGGGAAGCCAGGCCGGCGCCAAACCTGTGAGACAGCTTACTGATCGGAGGCCGGAAAGAGAGTGCTGTGCGGTCGCGCCACGGCGCTGGCAGCGCGCGCATCTCGATACCCAAAAAGGACAACACCATGCTCATCTTTTCACTTCGCACTTCGGCACTCGCCGCCGCGCTCGCCGCCACAGCGGCCACGGCCGCACAGGCTCAATCAATCGGCTATGTCGAGACGTTTGGCGGAAGCATCTCCTCCGCGGTCACCTACAATTCCGCGGGTGGCGCGAACAGCCTCTCGGTGCTCGGCACCGGCGTCTATCAGGTCACATTGCCGGGCCTGGGTGACAGCACGCACAGCAATGTCCAGGTGAACGCGGTCAATACCAACGGCCACGGACATTATTGCACAAGCGACGGCTGGTTCTCGCCCAACGGCACCGACGTCACCGCCGATGTCGCGTGCTTCGACTCGCAGGGCAATCCGCTCGCCGCCGATTTCTCGTTGTTCTATCAGGCGCGCACCAGCGTGCCGCCCAGCGGCAAGCTGGCGTTCCTGTGGGCGAACGAGCCGACCATTGCGATCAATTCGACCTACTCGCCGGCCGCCACCTACAGCTACAACTCGACCGGCGCTTCCAACAGCGTCACCCACGAGGGGACGGGGATTTTCTTCGCCTTCCTGCCGGGCTTCACGCAGAGGGGCAACCCTCAGGTCACCGCCTACGGCGGCAGCGCGGCCCGTTGCGAGGTGGCCGACTGGTACCAGAACCGGGCCGGAACCAACGTCAGCGTGTACTGCGTCAATGCGGCCGGCGCCGCGACCGACGAGTATTTCAGCCTGTCCTATGCGCTCGGCACGACCGAAGCAGCCGGCCCTGCCGCGACGTCGCTCGGCGCCTAC
This sequence comes from uncultured Pseudomonadota bacterium, assembly GCA_963822705.1. Lineage (GTDB taxonomy): Bacteria > Pseudomonadota > Alphaproteobacteria > Acetobacterales > Acetobacteraceae > CAVRQM01. The sequence continues at coordinate 123,505 of CAWGIX010000012.1, read as the reverse complement.
GCCTGGGCGAACAACGCGACCAAGAAAAACTACATTCCAGGCACCGCCCGCCAGTTCGACGCCGTATCGGCGGGTCCGCTGACGGCGCAGCGTTTCGGCGGCCTGGTGCAGGGGCAGTACTCGCTGACCGTTCCCAATCCTAACAACTTCAGCTTCAATACGATTTTGGGAATGGTCACGGCCAACGGATCCAACGGCGAATACTGCGACACGACGGGCATCAACGTGCCGAGCGACGAGTTCTACATGGACCTGGTCTGCTACGATGCGCAGGGCCGGCAGATCGACACGAAGTACACCGGAACTTTCATCACCTCGCACTGAGGCGCCACGATCGCCGCCTCGGCCCGGAGCGCGGCCTGCCGCGCTCCGGACCCGCGGCCGAAAACCGGTGGGGCGATCTGGGGCTGGCGAAGGACCGCGTGACGCCGAATCGGAGAGGATCTCCCAAGGCACCGCGGGCAGGCACCGTATCGAGTAGCCTACGAAACCGCCCGCTCAAGCACGGCCTACTCACCAAAGAGGTTCGCAGCCTTGAAGCATCTGGGTTGCCTTCCTCATCAACGCTTGAGGAATCCCCAGTACAAGCCTGCAAATACCAAGACAATTCCTATATTCACTACCAGCCGTTCCCAGAATCGGTTTCTGAAGAACAAGACATCCACACCGATTATGACGGCTGCCATCAGCAGTGCGTAAAGCACCGTAGTTGCCTGTCTCTCCATCGACGGACTCCCTTATGCGGGTTTTTGCTCATCGACGGTTCTACATCTTTGAGCGGCGCGATAAGGCTGCCTTGCGTACATCTCGTCGAGCGCAGCCCGATCTTCGGATATCGGCCCGATCGTCACGCCGCCCGCGTGGTTTTCAGTGGCAGCGCGATGTCTCCAGCGTTGCCAAGTCAAACCGCCGGGATGCGCGGTCGATGTCGAACCCGACCACCTCTCCGGTCTCGTCCAGATCGACATTCAACCCGTCCGCCACCTCTCGCGCCTCGGCGCCCGGCTGCGATTTCAGCTCGATGTAGAGGCTGGCGGTCTCAGCGTAGTAGTGCAGCTTCACGATTCATCCTCTCGGAATCCCCGATCAAGGAAGCCGTTGTGCAGCAAATGGCGCGTGGCCTTCATTTCGCGGGCGCCGCGCCTGAACGGCTGAAGCCAAGCTTACCCCGACACCCCCAAGTCGGTCAGCCGCTCGTACTCCTGCCGCGCGAACCGGTCCGTCATGCCCGCCACGTAGTCGCACACCGCCGCCGCCGCCTGCGTGGTGCCCGGTGTGTCGCCGGCGCGGGCGCGCCAGTCATCGCGCAGCAGCGCGGGTTCCGCATGCAGCAGCGCAAAAAGTTCCGCGGTCAGCCGCCGCGCCTTGGCGGTCATGCGGTTGACCCGCCAATGCCGGTAAAGGCGGGCATACAGGAACTCCTTTATGTCCTTATTCGCCGCCGCCATGGCCGGGCTGAACGCCACCACCGCCGTTTTGGCCCGCCGCACCGCCTCGGCATCCGCCGGCCCCAGGTTGGCCGCGCGCCGCCGCGTCTCGGCCACCAGATCGGTCACCATGGCGTGGATCACCCGGCGGATCGTCTCGTGGCGCAGCCGTGCCGGCGGCAGGTTCGGGCCGGCCTGGCCGGCCTCGCGCAAGGCGTCGCCCACCACCGGCAACTGCGCCAGATCGTCGGGGCTCAGCAGCCCGGCGCGCCAGCCGTCGTCCAGATCGTGGCTGTGATAGGCGATGTCGTCGGCCAGGGCGGCCAACTGTGCCTCGGCCGACGGAAATTTTCCCAGTTCCAGCCGATGCCGCGCGTCATACTCGGCCACGTAGGGCGGCACGCTCCGCAGCGGTCCGTTGTGCTTGGCCAAACCCTCAAGCGTTTCCCAGGTCAGGTTCAGGCCGTCGAAGGCGGCGTAGCGGCTTTCCAATAGCGTCACCACGCGCAGGCTCTGGGCGTTATGGTCGAAGCCGCCATGGCCCTGCATCGCCGCCGCCAGCGCCTCCTCGCCGGCATGGCCGAACGGCGGATGGCCCAGATCGTGGGCCAGCGCCAGCGCCTCGGCCAGATCCTCGTCCAGGCCAAGCTCGCGCGCCGCCGAGCGGGCGATCTGCGCCACCTCGATGCTGTGGGTCAGGCGGGTACGATAGAAATCGCCCTCATGGTTGACGAAAACCTGCGTCTTGTACTGCAGCTTGCGGAACGCGGCGCTGTGGATGATGCGGTCGCGGTCGCGCTGCCAGGGGCTGCGGGTGAGGCTCTCCGGCTCGGGAAAAAGGCGCGGACGCGCCGTCTCCGGGCGCACGGCCCAGACAGCGCGTGCGCTCGGAACCGACGACATCGCCCGGCAGTACACGCGCGGCCGGCGCCCTTCAATCCTCGGCGGTTCGGCCCTATCTTTCCCGACATGAGCGCCACCCCGTTCCGCCTGACCGAGCGCGCCGCGACGCGCATCGCCGAAATCGCCCGTGGCCAAGGTGGCGGCCCCGCGCTGCGGGTGGCGGTGCTGGCCGGCGGGTGCAGTGGCTTCCAGTACAGCTTTGCGCTGGACCAGCAGGCGGCCTCCGACGACACGGTCATCGAGCAGGGCGAGGCAAGAGTGATCATCGACCCGGCCAGCCTCGACCTGCTGGCTGGCTCCGAGCTGGACTACACCGACGCCCTGATGGGCAGCCATTTTGCCGTCCGCAACCCGAACGCCAGTTCGTCCTGCGGCTGCGGCACCAGCTTTTCGGTCGACTGAGAACCGCGCCTAGGGACTGGGCGGGTGAAGCTCGCCAGCTGGAACGTCAACTCCATCCGCCAGCGCAGCGAACATGTGGCGCGCTGGCTGACGCGCGAACAACCCGACATTCTGGTGCTGCAGGAGACCAAGTGCGAGGCGCACGCGTTCCCGCGCCTGACGTTCGAGGCTTTGGGCTATCGCAGCGAGGCGGTCGGGCAAAAAGCCTACAATGGCGTCGCGGTGCTGGCGCGGGTGCCGTTCGAGGTCACCTGCCGCTCGCTTATCGGCGTTGCCGCAGGACGACGCCCAGGCGCGTTACATCGAGGTGGCCGCGGACGGCGTGCGGGTCGGCGGCCTGTATTTGCCGAACGGCAATTCCGGCGGCGAGGCGGGGTATGCCTACAAGATCGCCTGGATGCAGGCGCTGCGCGCCCACGCGCAGAAACTGCTGGATGCGGAAATCCCGCTGGCGCTGATGGGCGACTACAACGTGTGTCCCGCCGACGACGATTTCGCCCCCGGCAGCCTGCCAGCGACGGACGCGCTGGTCCGGCCGGAGACCCGCGCCAATTTCCGCGCGCTGCTCTGGCTGGGCCTGACCGACGCGGTACGCGCGCTGCACCCGGACGGCCCGAAATATACTTTCTGGGACTACCAGGCCGGTGCGTGGCAGCGCGACCTCGGGCTGCGGATCGACCACGCGCTGCTGTCGCCGACCCTGGCCGAGCGGCTGGTGACGGCGCTGCCGGACCGCGAGGAGCGCGCGCAGCCGCAGCCGTCGGATCATGTGCCGTTGATGATCGAGCTGGCCGCCGCTTAACCGGCGCCTCAGATCGAATAGTCGAGCGCTGGCAGGGACTGGTCCATGGTGAATGCCGGCAAGTCCGTCAGCTGGGCGCCGACCGCTTTGGCCGGCACGCCGACGACGGTGGTGTGCGGGGCCACGTTCTCCAGCACGATGCTGCCGGCGCCGACCTTGGCGCCCTCGCCGATCTCGATGTTGCCGAGTACTTTCGCGCCGGCGCCGAGCAGCACGCCGCGGCGGACTTTTGGATGCCGGTCGCCGCACTCTTTCCCGGTTCCGCCCAGGGTCACGCCCTGCAGGATGGACACGTCGTCCTCCACCACCGCGGTCTCGCCGATCACGACGCCGGTGCCGTGGTCGATCATCACTCCGCAGCCGACCCGCGCCGCGGGATGGATGTCCATGGCAAAGGCTTCGGCGATGCGCGCTTGCAGGTGGCGGGCCAACAGCAGCCGCTCCTGCCGCCACAGCACGTGCATCACACGATAGGCCTGCAGCGCCAGATAGCCTTTGAAGAACAGGAAGGGCGTGATGAAGTCCGGGGAGGCCGGATCGCGTTCGCGCACCGCCAGCAGATCGTTGACCGACCCGTTCAGAGTCGCCGGGGAGCGTTCAAAAATCTCCGCGAACAGCGCCGCGAGCGCGCCGGCGGGCAGGTCGGCATCGCCCAATTTGTGCGCCAGCCGGTCGGCCAGGGCGTCGCCGAAGCTGGCGTGCCGGAGCAGGGCCCGGGCCAGCGGCTGGGCCATCAGCCCATCGCGTTCGGCGGCCTCGACGCCTTCCCGGCGCATGTCCGCCCACAGCGAATCCAGCGTCGCCTGGGTGGCCTCGTGCTCGCACAGCACGAACATACTGTCGGATTGCATTTGCGGTCCTCCGGCGGGGCCGCACCCATGTGGTGGCGCATACCGGGCGCTGCCAGTCCGGAGGATCAGCGAAGTCCTGCGCGCCAGACTCCGGCCCGCTCCTCCGGGTGACCGGGCAGGAACGGACCGTAGCGCCGGCGGGTCTTAGACCCAGTGCCCGGGCACCCACACCCAGGCGCCGCGGCGCAGCACCCACGCGCCCTGCACCCAATGGTGCCAGCCGCGATGGCGGAGCACGTACTCGCCGCCGACCCAGACATATTGAACGCCGTCCCACCGCCAATGGCCTGGAGCCCACATATAACGGGCCCCTGGCGGGGGCGGCACCACTTCCTCGCGCAGCGGCGGGATCGGGGTGTACGGAGCCGGCTGCGCCAGCACGGGGCCTGCCAGACCGGCGGCGACGGCCAGCGCCGCGAGACTGAGGCGGGTAGGCGTTCGCATGGAGTCCTCCTCGGAATGCGTCGATCGACGGAGATTACAGACATCCGGCCTTCCGGTTGCGCGCCTGCATATGAAGATTTCGACGTAACCGCGCAACGTTTCGAAACACCGAAGCAGGTCAGGATGCAGGCTTGCTGTTGAGAGAGCTTTAAGAGCGCGCTCCCATCATGGCGTTCGACAAGTCCCCGGAACCCGCGTGGCGCGAGCCCCATCGACTTTGCAAAAGTCGTTCTCCTGGCTGCGTACCTTACGCGGCAGCATTGTGTTGGGCTTCGTCGCGTCCGGCCTGCTCACGGCTTCCCTGGGAGCCGGCGCCGTGGTCACCGTGCGCCGTGCCGGATTGCTGGTCGCCCACACGTTCGACCGTACTTTGATGGCCACCAGCTACGCTCGCAGTGCCGCCGCCGACTGGGCCGCCATCGAGAGCACCGTGGCCAGACTGTCCCTGGCCAAGGATACGCAAACGCGCGGCCAGGCCATGCAGCGTCTGCGCTCGCTGTTCGACCTGCTGCATGGCGACCTTACCGTGGCGCTGCAGCGCGTCGGGACGGTGCATGCCGTCCAGGCTGGGCGGGCGGCGCTGCGGTCGAGCGATGATTGCGCGCGCTTCAAGGATACGGACGCAAGCTCCGGCGGGGTGGACTGGACCGCATTCGACACCTGCAGCGGCGTCGTGGGCGCGCAGCTCGAGCTGTTCGTGGACCAGATTGCGAACGAGGGCTATCGCGCCCGCGAACAGGCGATGGCCGCCCTTACGCAAGATGCGCAGGCCGAGGCCGCGGCGGCCATGCTCGCCATCGTGCTCGGCACCTGGGTAGGCTGGCAGCTCGCGCGGCGGCTCATCCGCCCGCTCGCCGCCGCCTCGGGCGTTGCCGACAGTATCGCCGCGGGCCGGCTCGAAACCGTCATTCCGACCGCCGGTCCGGACGAACTCGGAGCCCTTTTCACGGCGATGACACTGATGCGCGACAGCGTGCGCGCCAAGGTCGAGACCGAAGTGGCGCAGCGCCAGGACGCTTATGCCTGCCTCGACGCGGCGCTCGACAACATGGCCCAGGGCCTGACCTTGTTCGATGCCGACGACCGGCTGCGCCTGGCCAATCGCCAGGTATCGGAGATCTACAAGCTGCCGCCGGAAGCGCTGCGGCCGGGAACCAGCTTGGCCGAGATGGTGGAGCACAGCATCGCCGCCGGCCTGTACGGAGCCGCGACCCTCGGTGACCTGCTCCAGCGCCGCCACGGCGAGGTCCAGGACTGGCGCGCTTCGACGAGTTTCGAACCACTTGCCGACGGGCGCATGATCCGGGTGGTACGGCGCCGGCTGCCGGATGGCGGCTGGGTGTCGACCCATGAGGACGTCACCGAACGCAAGCAAGCCGAGGCGCGGGCGGAATATCTCGTCGGGCATGACGCGTTGACCGGCCTGGCCAACCGCGCGCGCTTCAACGAGCGCCTCGAAGCCGCCGCGCAGAGACTGACGCGGGGCGAGAGCTTTGCCGTGTTGCTGATCGACCTTGACCAGTTCAAGCACGTGAACGACGCGCTGGGCCACCGTACCGGCGACCGGCTGCTGTGCGCCGCGGCCGATCGGATGGCGGCGCGGCTGCGCGAGGCGGAGATCATAGCGCGCCTCGGCGGCGACGAGTTCGCCGTCATCCAGACCGCCGTCGACCGGCAGGCCCCCGTGGCGGTCCTGGCCGAGCGGGTGCTCGGCATGCTGGCCGAGCCGTTCGAGATTAACGGACGACGGCTGAGCGTTGGGGCATGCGTGGGCATCGTCCTGGCGCCGGATCACGGCGGGGCGCCGGAGCAGCTGCTCAGGAATGCCGAGATGGCGCTATCGCGGGCAAAGTCGGAGGGAAGGGGCGCGCTCTGCTTCTTCGAGCCAAGCATGCATGCGCTCGTGGAACGGCCTCGCGAGCTGGAGGCGAAGCTGCGCGCGGCGCAGGTCGAACAGGATTTCCAGCTGCTCTATCAGCCGGTGTTCGACGCGGCACTGCATGGGCTGAACGGTTTTGAGGCGCTGCTGCGCTGGCAGCATCCGATGCAGGGCATGATCTCCCCTGCGGAGTTCATCCCGATTGCCGAAGAAACCGGGCTGATCGTGCCGATCGGGGACTGGGTGCTGCATCAGGCCGCGCGCCAGGCCGCCAGCTGGCCCAAGCCGCTCGGCGTGGCCGTGAACGTGTCTGCAGCGCAGGTCAGGGGCGGGCAACTGGTACGCGGGGTGGCCAGAGCGCTGGCCGAAAGCGGCCTGACGCCGCACCGGCTCGAGCTGGAAATCACCGAATCGATCCTTTTGCAGGACAATGCCGCCACGCTGGCCACCCTGCACGAACTCCGCAACCTCGGCGTGCGCATCGCACTCGACGATTTCGGCACTGGGTATTCGTCGCTCAGCTATCTGCGCAGCTTTCCGTTTGACCGTATCAAGATCGACCAGAGTTTTGTGCGCGATCTCGGCAAGGACCGCGACGCGCTCGCGATCATTCGCGCCATTTCCAACCTGTCGCGCGACCTCGGCATCAGAGCCACCGCCGAGGGGGTGGAAACCGCCGAACAGTTCGAGCAGCTGCGCCACGAGGGCTGCGCCGAGATGCAGGGCTACTACTTCAGTCGGCCGGTCCCGCCTGCCGAAGTGGAGCCGTTGCTCCGGTTGTGGGGCCTGGCAGGTGCGACGCGGGGCGCGGCGTCGGAGGCGGAGACGGTGGCGGCGTAGCACGGCTCCGGTACCGGAGTGATTACGAATCGCGACGGCCGGCAGATGCGTTATGTTGAACGGACCCGCGATATCATCACCGATCATGGGCAGTAATGCGGTCGCGGATGCAAGCAGGACCGTGTCCCTGTTTGCCGACGCTGTATGCAGCGGTGATGCGGACAGACGCGCGGGCTCCGCTGGCCTCGTCGGCGGCGTGAACCAAGCACAAGGGCCGGTCCGGCCCCACCTGTTCTCCGATCCCGGCCACAGCCGATAGGCCGACGCGGTGGTCGATGCCGTCCTGCGGGCGGGTTCGGCCGCCGCCTAGCTCCACAACAGCGACGCCCAAGGCGCGGGCGTCCATTGCGGTGATCCAGCCGGGGCGCTCGGGCAGGACCGGCCGCACCACCGGGGCAGGAGCCAGGTAGGAGCCGACGCGCTGCAAAAAATCGGGCGGCCCCCCCAGTGCCGCCACGCTGCCAGCAAGTTTTTCCGCCGCCGATCCGTCCGCCAACCGCTCGCGGGCCAGCGTTTCGGCCTGCCGCACGCCGGGGCACAAGCCGCACAGCGCCAATGTCTCAGCGGCCAGCGCCAGCGTCACCGTTTCCAGCCGCGGATCGCGTGGACCGCCGGCCAAAAAATCGACCGCCTCCCGCAGCTCCAGCGCGTTGCCCACGGTGCGACCGAGCGCCTGGTCCATGTCGGTCAGCAGCGCAATGGTCGGCACGCCGGCGCCCGACGCCACCCGCACCAGTGTTTCGGCCAATTTTCGGGCTTCCGCCTCCTGTGTGAAAAACGCACCCGATCCGACTTTGACGTCCATCACCAAAGACTGCGCGCCCTCGGCCAGCTTTTTGGACAGGATCGAGGCGACGATCAGCGGCAGGCTTTCCACCGTCGCGGTCACGTCCCGGATCGCGTACAGGCGGCGATCAGCCGGCGCCAGATCATCGGTGGCGCCGACAATGGCGCAGCCGGTCTCGCGCACCGCGCGCACAAATTCTTCCCGCGACGGCTGGCTGCGGTAGCCGGGAATGGCGTCCATCTTGTCCAGCGTGCCGCCGGTGTGGCCCAGCCCGCGCCCCGAAATCATCGGCACCACGGCGCCGCACGCGGCCAGAAGCGGAGCCAGGATCAGGCTAACCTTGTCGCCGATGCCACCGGTGGAGTGTTTGTCCACCACCGGCCGGTCCTCGCCCAAAGCCCGCCAGTCCAGTATTGTTCCGGAATCGCGCATGGCCAGCGTCAGGGCCACGGTCTCCTCCGCCGTCATGCCGCGAAAAAACACCGCCATCGCAAAAGCGGCAGCCTGGCCCTCGGTGACGCGCCCGTTGGTCAGGCCGGCAATGAACTCGGCAATGTCGGCCGGTGCCAAGACGCCGCCGTCGCGTTTTCGGCGCAAGAATTCCTGCGGCAGCATCAGCGCAGGTTTTCGGGACCGAAACTGTCCGGCAGCAGCGCGCCCAAGGTGCGCGTGAGTCACCAAGGCGCCGTTCTCGTCGACCATGTGCACCGGCACTTCCGCGCCCGCGAACTCGCGCAATTTCTGCCGGCAGCCGCCGCAAGGGGCGCAGGGCAGGTCGCCCATGCCGGACACGACGATTTCCACGATCCTTTTCTGGCCGCCGGCGACCATGGCGGCGACGGCACCCGCCTCGGCACACATGCCCTGCGGATAGGCCGCATTCTCCACGTTGCAGCCGGCAAAGATGTCGCCCAACTCGGCCCGGATCGCGGCGCCCACCTGGAACTGCGAGTAAGGGGCATAACCGCGGGCACGCACCGCAACGGCTGCCTCGATCAGCTTGCGCAAGGATCAGCGCTCCTTCACGTAGGGAATGCCGCTGGCGCGCGGCGGAATGGCGCGGCCGACGAAACCTGCCAGCAGTATCACCGTCGCGACATAGGGCAGCACCTGTACCAGCGGCACGGGCACGGTGCCGACGAAGGGCAGTGCCACGCCCTGCAGCCGGATTGCCACCGCGTCCAGCAGCGCAAAAAGCAGGCAGGCCAGCAAGGTGGGAACGGGCCGCCATTTGCCGACGATCATCGCGGCCAAAGCCAGATAGCCGCGCCCTCCGGTCATGTCGCGCACGAAACCGGCACCTTGCGCGGTGGAAATGTAGGCGCCGGCCCAGCCGCACAGCACGCCCGCAATCAGCACCGCGCGATAACGCAGCCAGGCCACGGAAATGCCCGCGGTATCCACCGCCGCCGGGTTCTCGCCGACCGCGCGCAGCCGCAGGCCGAAACGGGTGCGATACAGCGCCCACCAGGCAAGCGGCACCAGCAGAAACGCGGGCCAGGCCAGCACCGACAGCCCGAACGCGTCCGCGAACCGCACGCCGGGCGGCAGCGGCGGAGTGCGTCCGCCCTGGGCGAACCACGCCAGCCCCAGCGTGACCGTCAGCCCCTGTACCAGAATGTTGATGGCCATGCCGGACACGACCTGATTGCCGCGCTGCGCAATGCAAACGAAACCATGCAATACGCCGAGCAGTGCCGAAACCGCCATTGCCGCGATCAACCCCAGCCACACGTTTTCGGTCACAACGGCGACCGTCGCTGCCGCGAACGCACCGGCCAGCATCTTGCCTTCCAGGCCGATATCGACGATACCGGAACGTTCGCTGAACAGCCCCGCGAACCCGGCGAGCAGCAGCGGCACCGAAACCCGCAACATGGCCAGCAGCAGCGGCAGCGCCATGCTCATGTGCGCGCGGCAAAAGCTCGCGCCAGCAGCGGGCGCAGCAGGAACGGCATGCCGCCGGTTGTGAGGATGACCAGTCCCTGGATCGCCACCACCAGATCGTTGCTGATACGCGGCAGGTCGAATGCCATTTCGGCGCCACCCTGGTACAGCGCCCCGAACAGAACGGCGGCGGGCAAAATGCCGGCGGGGTGATTGCGACCCATCAGCGCTACCGCGATGCCGGTAAATCCGTAACCGGCCGTAAAGCCGATCTGCAGCCGGTGCTGCGCCCCCAAAACCTCGTTGACGGCGACGCCGCCGGCCAGCGCGCCGGAGACCAGCATGGTGAGAACCGTCTGCCGCGCCGGGTCGATGCCGCCATACACGGCCGCGCGTGGACTCGTGCCCAGCACGCGCACGGCAAAACCCCAGCGCGTGTGCCACAGCAGCAGCCAGACCAGCACCAGGCAGGCCAGCGCCAGCAGCGCCGCGGCATTCAGCGGCGTGCCGCCGCCCAGGCGGGGCATCCAGCCGGCGGCCGGAAATGGGGCGGTCTCCGGAGTCAGGTCGCCGGGCGCGATCAGCGGCCCGGTGAGCAGCCACACCATCAGCGCGTAGGCGATAAAATTGAACATGATCGTGGTGATGACGATATGGCTGCCGCGCCGCGCCTGCAGCCAGCCGGGCACCGCCGCCCAGGCCGCGCCGAACAGGGCAGCCGCGGCGACTGCGAGCGGCAGCAGCACGATCCCCGGCAGGCGGCCGAGCCATAGGCAGGCCAAGGCGGCCCCCAGGCCCGCGACATAGGCCTGTCCTTCCACGCCGATGTTGAACAGCCCGGCGTGGAACGCCACCGCCACTGCGAGGCCCGCAAACACCATGTCGGTGGCGTAGTAGAGCGTGTAGCCCACCGCGTCGCCGTCGCCGAACGACCCGCGCAGCAAGGCGGCCAGAGCGTCGAACGGACTGGCCCCCGCGGCCAGCACCACCAGCGCCGCTCCGAGCAGGGCCAGCAGCAGATTCAGCGCCGGCAACAGCAGGTACTCGGCCCAGCGTGGAATCTGGGAGGGAGGGGTGGCCACCAAAGGACCGTGGCACGACAGCCGTTGAGCACCAATGCCGCGATCGGAGTTGGCGAGCTTGCAGGAGATGAGCCTGGACCGTCCTGACCATGATAGTCATTCACGATGACGGGGTGCGCCACGATGACGCCGCCGCGACGCCTGGCTGACCGACGATCTGTGCTTGCGGTTTGAGTCCCGTATGCTGCCGGTCAATGCGGCCATTGCCGATGCCTGCGGCCGTTTCATAGCCCGAGGACGGGCCGGCGGTCGTCCTCTCGGCGCGATGGACGCGTTCATTGCAGCGACCGCACAAGTTCATGATCTTGCGGTAGTCACCCGCAACGTCTCCGATTTTGACGCTCTGGGGGTTCATGTACTCAACCCGTGGGCGAATGGTTGAGGCCAATTCGGCTTCAGGACGTCGGCGCCACCCCCGCCATCATCAACCCAAGTTCCCGCTCGTCGGTCGCCTGCGGCGTCGTCTCGCCCACGATCCGGCCGCCGGACATCACCAGCACCCGGTCGGACAGTCGCAGCACTTCGTCCAGTTCCACCGACACCAGGAGCACCGCGCATCCCTGCGCGCGCAGTTCGAGCAGACGCCGGTGGATCGCCTCGATGCCGCCGATGTCCACGCCGCGCGTGGGCTGGCCTACCAGCAGCACCGCCGGGTTCCGCTCGGCCTCTCGCGCCAGCACCAGTTTCTGCTGGTTGCCGCCGGAGAACAGGGACGTGCGCAGGCGCGGGGCGCGCGGGCGCACGTCGTAGGCGTCCATCAAACCGTGCGTGTGGCGCTCGATCGCGGCCCAATCGAGCAGCGGTCCGCGACGATATTCGCGGGCATCCTGGTGGCCGAGCATGGCGTTTTCGCGCGCGGCGAACGGTGGCACCAGGCCGGTGCGCAGCCGGTCCTCGGGCACATGGCCCAAGCCCAGTGCGCGCATGGCACCGGGCGAGGCAGCGACGGCGAGTTTTCCACATACCCGTATCGTTCCGGATGCGACGGGGCGCATGCCGGCTAGCGTCTCCAGCAACTCGGTCTGGCCGTTGCCGGAGACGCCGGCGATGCCGACCACCTCGCCTTCATGCACCGCAAAACCCACGTCAGCGACCCGGACCACGCCAAAAGCATCGCGCACCGTCAGATGATCGACCGTGAGCCGCGCCGTACCGGACTCAGAACGCGCCTGCTCCGGCAGCCCGGCCAGCGGGCGGCCGATCATCAAGGCGGCCAGCTCTCCTGCCGTGGCTTCTGCCGTTTCCCGGTGCGCGACCATCTCGCCATTGCGCATCACGCTGACCCGGTCGGTGACGGCCAAAATCTCGCGCAGCTTGTGGGTGACCAGCAACGCCGTCTTGCCTTGTGCCCGCAGTGCGCGCAGCACGCGAAACAGATCGTCCGCCTCCTGCGGCGTCAGCACGCCGGTGGGTTCGTCCAAAATCAGAATATCGGCGCCGCGGTGAAGGGCTTTCAGAATCTCCACGCGCTGCTGAGCGCCGACCGGCAGTTCGCCGGCCAGAGCGTCCGGGTCGACCGCCAGACCGTATTCTTGCGCCAGCCGGAGCAGCTCTTTGCGTGCAGCGCGTTGATGCCGCGCGAGCAGCATGCCGCCTTCCACGCCCAGCATGACGTTGTCCAGCACCGTCATCGTGTCGATCAGCATGAAATGCTGGTGCACCATGGCGATGCCCGCCCGAATCGCGGCGAGGCTGTCGGCAATCTGCACGGCGCGCCCATGCACGCGGATACTGCCCGCGTCCGCGGCGTAAAAGCCGTACAGGATGCTCATCAGCGTCGATTTGCCGGCGCCGTTTTCGCCGATTAGCCCGTGGATCGAGCCGGCCTGCACGCAAAGATCCACACCCCGATTGGCATGGACCGGGCCGAAGCGTTTTTGGATGCCGCGCAGCTCGACGGCCGGCGGGCTCGCTACATCGGGCAGGAATTGTCCGCCATGTAGTCGTGCACGGTGAGTTTTCCGGACTTGATGTCGTCTTCCGCCTGCGTCACCCGCGCCTTCTCCTCCGGCGTGACCAGCTTGGCGTTCTCGTCGTCGAACGCGAGACCCACGCCGCCCTCGGCCAGCCCGAGCACCGTGACGCCCGGCTTCCAGGTGCCGTCCTTGACGGCCTGGAACGACTTTTCAGTGGCCACATCGACGCGCTTCATCATCGAGGTCAGCATGTGGCCCGGGTGCAGGTAGTCCTGGTCGCTGTCCACGCCGATGCCGAGCTTGCCGGCGTCCGCCACCGCCTGCAGCACGCCCAGGCCGGTGGCGCCGGCGGCCTGGAAAACCACCGTGGCCCCGCGCTCGACCTGACTTTTCGCGAGCTCGCCACCGCGCACCGGATCGTTCCATGCTGCGCCGGTGGTGCCGGTCATGTTCTGCAGCACCTCAATTTTCGGGTCGACCGATTTAGCGCCCTGCACGTAGCCGCAGGCGAATCTCCGGATCAGGGGCACGTCCATGCCGCCCACGAAACCGAGCTTTCCGCCGTTCGCCGCCATCGCCCCCAGCACGCCGGCGAGGTAGCTGCCCTGCTCTTCGCGGAACAGGATGGATTGCACGTTGGGCGCATCGACCACGCTGTCGATGATGATGAAATGCGTGTCGGGAAACTCTTTTGCCACGGTCGCCAGCGCGGTCGCCTGGGAAAATCCCACTGCCAAAATTGGGTTTTGACCGCGCTTCGCAAAGGTGCGCAGTGCCTGTTCGCGCTGCGAATCGTTCTGCGGCTCGAAATCGCGAATTTCGATGCCGTTCGCCTTGCCGAACGCCTCGGCGCCGTTATGCACGCCCTCGTTGAAGCTCTTGTCGAATTTCCCGCCCAGGTCGAACACGATGGCGGGTTTCACGTCGGCCGCCAGGGCGGGGCCGGCAAAAGCGATCGCTGCAGCACCGGCAAGCAGCAAATTTTTCATTGGGCGCCCCTCGTTCACGACGTGGCCGGGCGCCGCTTGCAAATTGGCGCCCGACCGCGCGCAGAATCAGCTCTTGGCGTGCGTGGTGGCGTGGTGCTTGGCGGCCTCGCCGCTGTGGTGCTGGGCGTGCGTCGCGTGGCCATGCGCGGCATGCGCGTGGTGGGCGGCCTTTTCGTGTGAGCCCAACTCGGCGTGCTTGGCGGCTTCACGATGGTGCTTGGCAGCACTCTCGTGATGGGTCGCGGCGTGGGTATGGTGTTCGGCGTGGGGTTGACTGGCCACTATTCGGTCTCCTCCTCGTGTTGAGGTCCCGCGTTCGTGCGAGCCTCAAAGCTGCCAGCGGACATGCAGGCAAATCGAATATATAACGCCGCCCGATAAAGTAAACCTCGCATGCCGAACGGCACGGACTCGGCAGCCGGCCGTCAGTCGTTGGCGGGATACGATGCCATCAACCGTTTTTGGCGCCGCCATGCCCGGTACATCGGACCGAGGCCGCTGGTGCGAAATCCGCGCGCGCGGTTCTCGCGCCCTATCTCCCAGGCGGCGCGGTAGTGCATCAGCTGATCCACCCACGCCTTGCGCAAGCTCGTTCGCGCGTCCCAGATATGCGTCGCTTCCGAACCGGCGCCGTTGATCTCGATAACCGAAAAATCCTCGCCGCGGCGCAATGCGGTCAGCGAACGAAAACGCAGGTCGAACCGGCCGAAGTAAAACTCCGGCATGGCCTGCGCCAGTTCCTCGATCCGTTCGCTCAGCGCGGGCGTCGCCTGGTCGGTGCCGTCGCGAAACACCGATCCGCGACAATGGTTGCCGACCAGCACCAGCCGGACCCGCTCGCCGCTCGCCGGCACCGCATTCAACCGCCCGGCCAGTTGCGGCAGATACAAATGCCGAAGTTTTCCCGCGCGCGGGTCGCGCAGCACCAGATCGCGCAGGCTGGACCGGCCATCGCCCACCACGTGCGGTGCATATTTCAGCGTGATCGAGGTGATCCGGCCGCGCGCCTCATCGGGCCGGCGGATGTAAAACACGCCGGTCTCTCCCTCCCACGGCACGAAATGCTGGAGCACAAGCTCCACGCCGGCCGGATACAACGGCAGTGCGGCAGCGAGGGTCGCAGTGTCGTGGATCAGCCGCACCCCGGTGCCATTGCAGCCGATATCCGGTTTCAGGATCACCGGAAAGCGCAGGCCGGTATCGCGCATGGCCGCTTCGGCCAAGGCCGGCCGGATATCGGCGGTGATGCGCACATACGGCGCGATCACATCGCGCGCGGACCCGGTGACTTGGTCCAAAATGGCAGTCTTGCTCTCGCCACACAGGCCGCCGGTCTCGATATGCGGGTTGGCGGCCGTGGGCAGGCTCATATCGCCCCAGCGCAGGCCCAGCCAGATCCACTGCGCCACGATCGGGGTATAGAACAGCCAGCCGGGCCAGAATTCGAACAGGCTGGTGACGGGTTCCGTCCGGTCCGGGCGGCGCAGCTCGACAGCGGCAAGTCTCACCGTCGCGCCTCCTGCAACCGGGCTGCCGCACGGCCGGCAAGAATCAGCACGACAATGAAGCCGATTGCGCCGGCCCAACGCCAGGCGCCCAGATAGTCCATCAACCAAGCCCCGACCTTGAGGGAGACGCCGAACAGCAGCGACGTCCAAATCAGTGTGGCGACAATCGCCGCCAACGCGAACCGGCGCAAGCTGGCGCGCAGGAACCCGCAGGCGGTGTAGGTCGGCAGCCGGGCGCCGGGGATGAAGCGGCTGATGAACACGACATGGAACACGCGATCGCCCAGCCATTCGCGTCCGAGTCGCTTGCGGGCGGCCGGCACCCAGCGTGAGATCCAGCGCACCCGACGCGACAGGGCTCCTAGCGTATACAGCCCCAGATCACCCAGCACGATCCCGGCATAGAGCGATCCGAGTGCCAGGGGCATGGAGAGCGCCCCCGCTTGCGCCTGCATCGCGGCGATGACGGTAGCCGCATCCTCCAGCACAAAAGTGCCGAGAATGATGATGCCGGCCTGCAGCGCGGCATCATGCCCCGCCAAGCCGAGCAGGGCTTGCGACACGTCGACCAATGAGTTCAGGCCCCGGCGCGCCGAGAGTGACGAAGGCCGCCCGGACGATGAGCGCCGGATGACGGCACGGCGCCCGGGGCTAGGGTCTGAGCGGTCACGACGCCCTATATGCCCTAGCTCCGAAAGGTTTGCTCCCCCTCGGCTTCACGGTTCCGCGAGAACGGACATCCAACTGACGCGATCGTGTAATTTCAAACTCGACTGTGTCTTGGCAAATGCTGCTGTCCCGATAGGGTGCGTGGCAATGGGCAGCAGTCACGACCGGCTCCGGACCGAGTTGCAGAGCATTCTCGTGGTCGACGACGATGATGAAGTCCGGGAGATGCTTGCCGAGACGCTGCAGGATTTTGGTTATGCCGTGATCCAGGCCAATGGCGGCGAAGAGGCATTGGCGATTTTATCACGGCATACTGAAGTAATCATGATGATCACTGACATCCGGATGCCCGGCATGTCCGGCCTCGAGTTGGCCGATCGAGTGCAGCGCGAGCGCTCGGATGTGAAGGTGATCGTCATTTCCGGCTACTTCCACCCGCAGCCGGTCGCGCAGCGGTTCTTGATGAAGCCCTTCCGCCTCCACGAACTGGCCTCGGCGGTGCGCTCCGAGCTTGGCCGGGCTTAGGCGCAGGCGCGCGAGCAGGGACCAGGTACCGGCGAGCAGACGTACGCCGGCTGACGCGCCGTTACCTTTTGCCCGCTGCTGCGAAACTCCTCGCGTCACAGGGCGGAGCCGACACATGCGAGGCGCACTTTTCCTTCTGGGGGGACTGGCCGCCGCGGTCGCAATCCCGCAACCGGGCCGGTCCGCCGCCGCGCCGGACAACTCGCCGATCGTGCTGGAACTGTTCACCTCCCAGTCCTGCTCCTCCTGTCCACCGGCCGACGCCTTGCTGGGCCGGCTGCGGGCCGCTGGCGAAAACCTGCTGCCGCTGAGCCTGCACGTGGACTATTGGGACCGCATCGGCTGGCATGACCGCTACTCCAGTCCCGCCATCACCGCCCGCCAGCGGTTCTATGCGGACCGGCTGGAACAGGACGGGGTCTATACGCCGGAACTGGTGGTGGACGGCGTGCAAGGCGTGGTTGGCTCGGACGCCTCGGCGGTCTCCAGCGCCATCGAGGCAGCCAGGGTGCGCCATGCGCGGGGTGCGCCGACAACCCTCGCCGTCTCCCGCGACGGCGCCGACTTGGTGGTTGCGGTGGGCGCGGGCGCGGGTCGGGCGGAGGTGCTGCTGCTCGGTTTCGACGATCGGCACGTAACCCCCGTGGCCAGCGGCGAGAATGCGGGCCGCACCATTGTGGATACGAACGTGGTGCGCTCGCTGGCTGCCATCGGCGACTGGTCCGGCCCCGCCCTGTCGCTGCACGCCGCGCCGGGGGCGGGCGATCACGTCGCGGTCCTGCTCCAGGGTCAGGACGGCACGATTCTGGCGGCGCGCGTGGTGCCCTGAGAGCCGGACGGGTCGTGCGATGCGGGGCTTCCCAGGTCCCAGATTCGTGCTAAATGCCGCCGCTTGCCGGCACCCCTGGAGGCCGGCTTTCTGCATTTTGGAGCACCCGATGGCCACCTACACGACAATCGAGGCCGAGGCGCGTCCGCGAGCCGGTAAGGGGGCGGCGCGGGCCACTCGGCGGGACGGCAAAATCCCGGCCGTCGTCTACGGCGCCAAGCAGCCCGCCGCCCTGCTGGCACTGGACCCGAAGACCGTCAGCGCCGAAATCGCCCGGAGCGGCTGGCGCTCCCGGCTGTTCGAGATAAAGTTGCCGGACGCGGAGCCGAGCCGCGTGCTGATCCGCGACGTGCAACTGCATCCGGTGACCGACCGGCCGGAGCACGTCGATTTCCAGCGGTTGGCCCCCGGCCAGCGTATCCGCGTGGCCGTGGCCGTGCATTTCACCGGCGAGGGCATCAGCCCCGGGCTGAAACGCGGCGGCGTGCTGAACGTGGTGCGCCACGCGGTCGAATGCCTGTGCGACCCGGAAAACGTGCCGGCCTTTTTCGAGGCGGATCTCGTCGACGCTGGACATCAACGACAACGTGCGCTGGCACAACCTGAAGGGCACCGAAGGCATCCGCCCGGTAATCGCCGACCGCGACTTCGTGGTCGCCACCGTGGCACCGCCCACCAAGGCAGGCGAGGTGGTTGCCGATCCGAATGCGCCCGCCGCCGGGGCGCCCACCCCCGCCGCCGCGCCGGCCGCGGCGGCACCGGCCAAGGCTGCTGGCAAACCCGCGGCCCCCGCCAAGGCTTCCGGCGGGAAGGCAGCCACCAAAAAATAGCCGCCATGCTGCTGTGGGTCGGACTCGGCAACCCCGAGCCGGGGATGCTGATGAACCGGCACAATATCGGGTTCATGGCGCTCGACGTGATCGCCGATCGCCACAACTTCTCGCCGTGGCGGCGGCGGTTTCGCGGTTTCTTGGCCGAGGGGCAGGTGGGCGGCGAGCGCGTGCTGGGGCTGAAACCGCAGACGTACATGAATGCGTCGGGAGAAAGCGTGCAGGCTGCCGTCGCGTTCTTCAAGTTGCCGCTCGAGGCGATCACCGTGTTCCACGACGAGCTGGACCTTGCCGCCGGAAAAGTGCGGGTCAAGCGCGGGGGTGGGGCCGCCGGTCACAACGGGTTGCGCAGCATGGACCGCGTACTGGGGGCGCCGGATTATTCGCGGGTGCGGCTCGGCATCGGTCATCCCGGGCACAAGGACCGCGTGCTGGGCCACGTGCTGAACGACTTTTCCAAGGCCGACCAATCCACCTGGCTGCCCGAGTTGCTGGGCGCAGTGGCCGACGCGGCACCTTTGTTGGTGGCGGGCAAGCCGGAAGATTTCATGACCCGCGTGGCGTTGTTGACGCAGGAACAGGCGTAGCGCGGGACCGGAACAATGGCGCTTGCCGGAAAATGGTGGATTGCGCGTCGCTTACCCGCCCTACGCGAAGTGCCTAGGCGGAACAGCGCAGCGCATTCCGATACCGTTACACATGGGCTTTAATTGCGGCATCGTGGGCCTGCCCAACGTGGGCAAGAGCACGCTGTTCAACGCGCTCACCGCCACCGCTGCGGCGCAGGCCGCCAACTATCCGTTCTGCACCATCGAGCCCAACGTCGGCCGCGTCGCGGTGCCGGATGCCCGGCTCGGCGTGCTGGCGGCAATCGGCAAGAGCGCCAAGATCGTGCCGACCTCGCTGGAATTCGTCGACATAGCGGGCCTGGTGCGCGGCGCCTCGAAAGGTGAGGGTCTGGGCAACCAGTTTTTGGCCAACATTCGCGAGGTCGACGCGATCGTGCATGTGCTGCGCTGCTTCGAGGATGCGGACGTGGCGCATGTGGAGGGCAGCGTCGATCCGATCCGCGACGCCGAAACGGTAAAGACCGAACTGATGCTGGCCGACCTGGAAAGCCTGGAGAAACGTCTGCCGGCATTGCAGAAACGCGCCAAGGGCGGCGACCGCGACAGCGCGGCGCAGGTGAAGCTGATGGAGCCGATCGCCGCGGCGCTGGCGGCGGGTCGTCCGGCGCGTGCGGCGATCGCGGCGGACGAAGCGGAGACTGCCGAACGGCTGAACCTGCTGACCAGCAAGCCGGTGCTGTATGTCTGCAACGTCGAGGAAGCGTCGGCGGCGACCGGCAACGCGTTTTCCGCACGAGTGCAGGAACTCGCTGCAGGCGAGCAAGCAGGCTGTGTCGTGGTTTCGGCGGCGATCGAGGCGGAGGTGAGCCAATTGCCCGAGGCCGATCGCGGCGAGTTTCTGGAAAACCTCGGTTTGCATGACAGCGGGCTGGATCGCGTGATTCGTGCCGGCTACACGCTGCTTGGGCTGCTCACCTATTTCACCGTGGGGCCGAAAGAGACGCGGGCCTGGACGGTGGTGCGCGGCACCAAGGCGCCGCAGGCGGCGGGCGTCATCCACGGCGATTTTGAGCGCGGGTTCATTGCGTGCGAGACCATTGCGTATGACGATTACGTCGCCGGCGGCGGCGAGCAGGGGGCGCGCGAAGCCGGGAGGCTGCGCGTGGAGGGGCGCGACTACGTGGTGCGCGACGGCGACGTGCTGCTGTTCCGGTTCAATGTCTGAACTCCGCCGCTAGTGGCCGCCGAGCGGGTCCTGGAGCGGCCCGGTGTCGGCGGAGGGCTTGCTACGCTACACGCTCAGGACACGAGCGATCCCGCCATGCGCAGATCGGCCACGAACGCCGCATATTCGCGCGCCTTGCTCGCCGCGTCGGGCAGGCGCAGCAGGTAGGACGGATGCACCGTCACCAGTGCCCTGCCGTTGTTGAAGGGCATCGGTCTTCCGCGCTCGCGGGTGATCGCCACCACGCGGCCCAGCACGGCACGCGCCGCCGTGGCGCCCATCAGCACCAGCAGCTGCGGCATGATTTCTTCGCGCTCGATGTCCAGCCAAGGCTTGCAGGCGACGATTTCCACCGTATCGGGCTTGGCGTGGATGCGCCGCTTCCCGCGCGGTTCGAACTTGAAATGTTTCACCGCGTTGGTGACATAGACCGACTGCCGATCCAGCCCGGCTTCGGTCATGGCCCGATCGAACAGCTGGCCCGCCGGACCGACGAACGGCCGACCGGCCAAATCCTCCTGGTCACCCGGCTGCTCGCCTATGAACATGATCGCGGCATCGACCGGACCTTCGCCAAAAACGGTCTGCGTGGCCGGTTCCCAGAGCGGGCAGCGGCGGCATTCCCGGGCCTCGGCGGCTGCCTGAGCGAGCCGTCCGGATGCCGGGGCGGCCGGCGGTCGGTGCGGGCGGGAGGATGGTCTGCGAGGAGAGAGCACGGGCTGATCCACCATGGCATCCGCACGGCCCTGTGCCGCATGGATCAGCTCTGGTATCGCGGCAGCCTCGGGCAGGTTCTTCCAGTATTTTTTCGGCATCTCGGACATCATCGCCCCGACCTTCAGCCGGGCCGGGTTGAAGACGCTGGAGAAATAGGTGCGCCAGTATTCCGCCAGCCGGTCGTCGTCCGGCACCGCCGAGCGCTGTGCCCCTGGACCAAAAGTCAGCGCCGCGCCGGTCCAGTGCGCGCTGCGATAGGGCGTCAGGATCGACCAGGTCATGGTGGCGAACCGGCGCACGAAGAAATCCGCGTTGGCCTCGACGATGTAATTGTCGGGCTCGAACCAGGCGACGTAGCGCAGCGCGCCATTCTCGCTTACTTCCCGGAACCGGACGAAGGCGCGCATCTTGTGCGTGTCCCGCCGCACCGCCTGGGCCAGCCGGTTCACCCGATGCACCAGCGTGTCCGTCGCCTGCTCCAGAACCTGCCGCTCGCCACGGTGGGCGCGCCAGATCAGGCCGTAGAGCAGGGCAAACCGCTCGGGCTCGCGGGCCTGGATGACGGTCTGCGCCAACTCGACCAGGGCGCGAGGCAGCGTGAACGCGCCCGCCGGCGCCGCGGCAGGTGCCGCTTCAGCTGCGGCGAAAAGGTCTGATGGCTCGGTTACGGACCAGGCGACTTGGTCTGGAGCCGTGCCTTCCACCGCCAATCCGCGGGCAGCCTGGCGAAACCCTTGCCAGTCCACCTCGTGCGCCAGCACGACCGCCTTCACGCGAACAGCTCGCCCTGGCGCGGCAAGGCTGTGGCCAGACGCACCGCGTCGAGTCCGCGCGGCAAGTGGTCCAGCGTCGTGACGAACCGCAGCACTTTTCCCAGCGGCAGGCGTAACCGGGCGAGGTCGGCGCTGCGTAGGGCGCGGTGGCGGCGTGCCTGCAGGATGCGGTCGACCGACTTTGTGCCCAAACCCGGGACGCGCAACAGCAGTTCCCGCCCGGCGCGGTTCACGTCCACCGGGAATTGTTCCCGGTGCACCAGCGCCCAGGCCAGTTTCGGGTCCATCTCAAGCGGCAGGTTTCCCGATGCGTCCGTGGGCAGGTCGGGTGCGGCAAAACCGTAGAAGCGGAGCATCCAATCGGCCTGATACAGCCGGTGCTCGCGCAGCAGCGGTGCCGGGCGCGGCGGCAGCGCCGAGGACGCGTCCGGGATCGGGCTGAAGGCCGAGTAATAGACCCGGCGCAGCCCATACGAGCCGTACAGCGTCGTGCTCATGTCGAGAATCTGCCGGTCGGTGCTGTCGTCCGCGCCCACGATCACCTGGGTGCTCTGACCGGCGGGCGCGAACCGCGGGGCGCGTCGTTCCTTTGCCGCGTCGATGCCAAGTCGCAGCCGGCCCATGGAGCGCCGAATGCCGGCGGCGTCCTTTTCGGGCGCCAGCCGGTCCAGCGACGCCTGGCTGGGCAGTTCTATGTTGATCGACAGGCGGTCGGCATAACGTCCAGCCTCGGCCAGCAGCGCCGGGTCCGCATCGGGGATCGTTTTCAGGTGGATGTAGCCGCGAAACCCGTGCGCTTCGCGCAAGGTGCGTGCCACCCGTACGACCTGCTCCATCGTATGATCCGGGCTGCGGACAATGCCGGAGCTGAGGAACAGCCCCTCGATACAGTTGCGGCGGTAAAAGCCCAGCGTCAGCCCGACCACCTCGTCCACGGAAAATCGCGCCCGTTGCACGTTTGAGGAGCGACGGTTGATGCAATAAAGGCAGTCGTACATGCACGCATTGGTAAGCAGGATTTTGAGCAGCGAAATGCAGCGCCCGTCCGGGGCATAGGCGTGGCAAATGCCCAAACCTTCGGTGGAACCGATGCCCCCCGCCTCTCCCAGCGAATTCCGTCGCTCGGTGCCGGACGATGCGCACGAAGCATCGTATTTCGCCGCGTCCGCCAAAATGCGGAGTTTGTTTAGAAGCTCCATACTGCCACCGTCTAACGTCCCCGGCGGAAATTGGTAAGCGGCTGGGCGTTAACACGCGCGATAA
The DNA here is from genome assembly GCA_963822705.1 of uncultured Pseudomonadota bacterium. Taxonomy (GTDB): domain Bacteria; phylum Pseudomonadota; class Alphaproteobacteria; order Acetobacterales; family Acetobacteraceae; genus CAVRQM01. The sequence goes on along the minus strand of CAWGIX010000012.1, from coordinate 100,388 downwards.
CGGACCCTGGGCCGATTCTCGAGGAGACGTGGTGGCGAAACTCACCTCATTTGCGGCCGACACCCTGGTGGCACCGGTGCGTCACCATGTCGGAAGGGCGGTCAAGGAACGGCGCATCGGCAATGTTTCGGCCGATCGCGGGCTGGACTTTCTCACCTTCTTCCTGGCCGACGTGCAGACCGGGTTCGGCCCGTTCATCGCCGTCTATCTCACCGAGCACAAATGGAGCGCCGAGCAGATCGGCGCAGTGCTCGGCATCGGCTCGATCGTGACCATGGCAGCCCAGATCCCGGCCGGGGCGGGGATCGACGCGAGCCCGCTAAAACGCGGCGCCACCCTGGTAGGCCTGCTGGCGGTTATGGCCAGCGCGCTGTTGCTGGCGTTGTTCCCGCAGCGCTGGCCGGTGATCGGGGCGGAGGTGCTGCACGGGGTCGCCAGCTGCATGCTCGTGCCGGCGGTGGCCGCGGTGACGCTGAGCCGGGTCGGCCGGGCTGCGTTCAGCCGCCGGTTGGGCCGCAACGCCCGCTGCATGGCGCTGGGCAACGGCATCGGCGCGGTTTTGATGGGTCTCGCGGGTGGTCATATTGCAGCGTCGGCGCCGTTCTGGCTGGCCGCCGCGTTCACCGTGCCGGCGATTTTGGCTCTGCTGGCGCTGCCGCCGCGACACGAGAGCGAGCCGCGTGCGCCGAAAAAGCCTGTGCGGGAGGCCGCGGGCGAGGCGCGGCGGGTGCTGACCGACCGGCGGCTGCTGGCGTTCATTCTGTGCGTGGTGCTGTTCTTCACCGCCAACGGGTTTTTGCTGCCGCTGGCCATGAACCGCCTGGGCCAGCGGATCGCGACGCAGAACACCAACTACGTGTTGGCGGCCTGTCTGCTGGTGGCGCAGGCGATGGTGGCGCTGATTTCGCCCTGGATGGGGCGCAAGGCCGATGAATGGGGCCGCCGGCCGGTGCTGATGCTGGGCTTTGCCAGCGTGCCGGCGCACGCGGCCCTGCTCGCCGTGTTCGGCAATCTGTATGCGGTGATCGGGCTGGAGGTGCTGGATGGCATGGGGGGTGCCATGTACGGCGTGCTGCAGCCGCTGGTCGCAGCCGACATCACCCACGGCACCAACCGTTACAACCTAGTCCTAGGTGTGCTGGGCTTGTTTGCGGGACTGGGAACGAGCGCCGGCCAGTATGGCGGGGGATGGATGGCCACGCATCTGGGCTCCGCAGCAGCCTTCGCCGTTCTGGCCGGGGTCGGCGCGCTGGCGGTGGTGGCGGTCTGGCTGCTGCTGCCGGAGACCAGGACGGACGAGTTCAGCGCCAAAGCAGGAGCGGCAAGCCGACGCCGGCCAGGGTGACGCGGCCGCCAAGGAGCAGCCGGCCTAGGGCGGTCGACCGCACCGTGCCGGCGGCGCTGATGCTCCGTCGCAAGGGCTGCTCGCTAATTGCGACGTTTCCAGTCAACTCGAAACCGCTCTAACCTAGGGGCTTCCAGCCTACGCCCTCGAAGGAGCCGTCCATGCGTCGCCTGCTGCTGATCCTCTACGGGTTCATCCTTCTGATCGGGGCCGTGTATATAGCGGGCAACCTTTTGGGGGGCGGCTACACTCTGCCGCCGCAGCAGATCAACGGCTCGATTACCTCTCTGGGGTAGGCCGCGCCTTGGCGACACCCGTTCACGAACCGGCGAAAGTAGATGTGGCTTAGACCCGCTGGCGGCTCCTATCAGGAGCGCCGCACGCGCGGCGCCCGGCGCGACCGCGCCCGGCTGCGTAACGCCTGAAACAGCACCCAGCCCAGCAGGGCCGAGCCGGCGGCGGCCAGTGCCAGCAAGCCAAGCGGTTGGTCGCGCAACGCCCAGCTCGGCCATATCCAGGGCGGCAGGGTCCCCACGGTGTAGAGGGGGCCGACCCGATACGACGTGATCTTGCCCCCAGAGAGCACGGACAGATCGCCCTGCACCAGCGCCGCCTGCTCGCTGTCGTCCAACGTGTCGGCGATCCGGGCCAGGGTTCGCGGCGCTCCGGCCAGCAGCGCCACGACGGAGCGCCCGGCGTGCAGCGGACTTTCTGCCCCCACCAGAACGGCCGTGTCCGGCCCGACTGCGGCGGACAAATCAGTGTTGGCCCGCGTGCGGTCGCCGTAATGCGTGTCTCCGAAATTGCCACGCAGCGGGTCGAGCGGCTCGCCCAGCACCATCTGCACCCGGTCCCCCGCCAGCCTGACCGGCGCCTCCGACAGCAGCGCGTCCGCCTGCTGCAATCCCTGCACGGTGCCGATCACCAGCAGGTCGCGATCCGCGACCGTGTCCACCTCGCCCGGCCGCACCACCTCAAGGCGCGTCGCCGCAATTCCGGTCTGGGCGCCGATCCGCCCCAAAACGCTGAGAAACGCGCCGATTTCCTCGGCCGAGGGATGGTCCGGCACGACGACCGCCGTCTGCGACAGGTCGGCCAGCCGGCTGAACGGAAAACCGGAGCTGACGAACCAGGCCAGGTTCGGCAGCTGCGCGAACCGATAGCCGCGGCTGAGGTCCAATGTGCTGGCCGGGTCGATGGCCATGCGCAGGTCGCCCGGCTGTGCGGTGCAATCGGTCCCTGCGGGTGGGCGCGTGTCGAAATAGAATTGCAGGTCGTCGGACCCGAACAAATCGTAGGCCGGCACATCCACCCGCGCATGGTTGGCGCCAAGGCCCGTGCCCAGCACGCGCCCAAGCCAGGAGGTTTGCCGGGAGGCCGCCAGTTTCAGGCTGTCCAGGTACAGATCGTCGATACCCACGTCGAGGCGGGACTGCGCCGGGTCCATCATCGACGCCGGGGGGCGCGGTACTGCACGTCCAGCCGGAACGGCCGGTCGCGCCAGGTGTAGAAATCGGGCGCGGTGCGGAACGGGACCTCCAGCAGGCCGCGATACGAGTGGATTTGCAGGGCAGCGGCATCGACCAGCTCGCCCAGTTGCACGGGCCGATCCGTCGGTATCCACGCCGGCGCGTCGTACGGACGCCGCGGTGGCAGTTCGGGGGCGCGTACGTAGGCGACGCTGCCGCTCGTGACGCGGCTGCCCGCGGTTAGGGCCAGGGCGGCCGTCACGGCCTCGTCCGAATCGCGGCCGGCGACCACGAGGATCGAGGCCAGCTGGTCGTTGGGGTTCGGTAGCACGGCGAGGGTGGGGCCTTCGAGCGCCGAGGCCGGGGCCAGGAGGTCGGAGGCCGGCTTGCCGGTCGCCACGACCACGGCATTGCCCTGCGCGGGCAATTCGGTGGCGGCGGTGAAACCGGTGCCGCGAGCGCCTTGGCCCCCCAGCCAGGAAGCGACGATCCCCGCCGCCTCCAAGGTGTCGTCGTCCGGATTGTCCGCGAGCACGAACGGCAGCGCCGGCGCGTTGATGTCGTGACGGTCGGCAAACGGCAGCGGCAGGCGGGCAAGGTCGCGCTCCGGCGGCAGGCGCTGCAGGGTCAGCGCCAGGGTCGAGGCGTCGGAGACAGTGGCCCAGAGCAGGCCCGAGTTCAGGCTCGGTGCAGTCGGGCATGGTGCGGCCGAGCAGGCGAAAATCCAGCCGGTTGCTGCCGCGGAACAGCGCCGGGCTTACGGGCAGGTCGAGGGAAAACTCCGGCTGCTCGCGGTTGACGGGCACGGTGCCCACGAACTCGCCGTTGAGGGTGACGATGATGTTGCTCGAATCCACCAGCAGCGACGGGGACATCGCACCCGTCAGATGCAGTTTCGCGGCGACCACCAAGTCGTCGCCGCGAATGCCGAACTGCACCCCCTCCTGCTCGCTGCCTGCCCGCAGTGCCAGCGGGCGGTGAGCCCCGAGCTGCGCAAGACTGTACTCGGCTGTCCGCACGCCCGGCAGGGTTGTGGGTGCAGTTGGCGATGCAGCGCTGGGCGTTGACTCCGGAGCGGGCGGCGGAGGCGAAGCGGGCTCCGGGGCCGCCGATTCCGGCGTCACTGTCGGCCCGGCCTCGGGTGGCGGCGCGGGCGGAGCCGGGGCGGGTTCCAGGTCGGGAGCCGCGATGCCCGGAAGGGGCCGCACAGTGGTGTCGCCGAAACGGTCCGTTCGTGGGTCTGCGAAGACCGGGGGAGCGGCGGCGACCAGCAGCAGCATCGCCGCAGCGGCACCGGTTCCGCGCCGCCGCAAAAGCCCGGCGATGGACTCCAGCACGCGCCAAAGACTGACCAGCGGCCGATCGCGGCCGAAATCGTCCCAGTCCAGCCAGGCATCGGCGCGGCCGAACACGACTTTGATAATCCGGCTCTCCTGCTTCGGGTCGGCCGGCTCCCACCGCACCCTTAGCGATCCGTCCGCCCATTGCAGCGCCCGGGCCGGAATGGCGACGCGCTCCTCAGCCAGCGTGAACTCCACCGTGACCGGCTGCTCGGCCACGTCGTCCGGCGGGCATTCCACGGCCAGGTCTCCGCCCTCCTGGCTCAGCGCGGTGGTCGAGCCGGCGAGCCGATGGCCGCCCGGCAGCACGACGGAGACCGGCAGCTCGGCCGCGACGGCCGGCCGGGTTTGCGTCTGGCGGCTCTCGCGACCGACCGCCAAGGCGGCCAGCACGATCAGCAGGGCAAGCCCCGCCCAGATCGTGTTGAACAGCAGGGCCTGTCCGGCCAGTTTGCCGGGGTGGGACAGGGAAAGGTCAAAAACCCCCCGGACCACGCCCGCCGCCAGCAGAAGGCCCAGAATCAGATTGGGATAGATCGCCCGCAGGTCGAACACGCCGTGCGGGATCGATCCACCTTTCAGGGTTACGTTGAACCTCCCGCGGCTGCGGTCGCAGCAGGGCCGAAACCGTGACCCGCACGAGCCAGAGCGCTAGCACCGTCTCGTAAACTTCGCTCCAGAAAGAGTGCCGCCAACGGCCGTGCAGGCGCGCATTGGTGGCGATGGCGTGGCCAAGATGCGGCAGGGCATAGGCGGTGATGGCCAGCGGCGACGCGGCGATGATGTGTTGCCCGAACAGCAGGAACGCGAGCGGGCCGGTGAGGAATGCCAGGCGCGGCAAGGCGAACAAAAAATGCGCCGTGGCGTGCAGGTAGCACAGACGCTGGCCGAAACTGAGGCCGGGGCCGGTCAGCGGGTTGTCCAGGCGCAGGATTTGCAGCATCCCGCGCGCCCAGCGCTGCCGCTGAGCGATGTGCCGCGACAGGCGTTCCGGAGCGAGCCCGGCGGCGAGCGGCAGCCGAAGGTAGGCGCTGCCCCAGCCCCGCCGGTGCAGGCGCAGCGCGGTATGGGCGTCCTCGGTCACGGTCTCGATGGCGAACCCGCCCACCTCGTCCAGCGCCGCGCGCCGCAGCACGGCGCCGGTGCCGGTGAAGCAAGCGGCGCCGAACGTGTCGTTGCCGTCCTGAACCAGGCCGTGGAACAGGTTGCCTTCCGGCGGCACGCCTCGGCCGGCGGCCAGGTTGCGCTGGAACGGATCGGGCGAATAGGCGTGCTGCGGCGTCTGCACCAGCGCCAGGTCGGGCTCGGCGAGCAGCCAGCCCATGGTCAGCTGCAAAAAGGCCCGGGTCGGCACGTGGTCGCAGTCGAACACGCAGACGAATGTTCCCGCGCAGTGCGCCAGCGCGTGATTGAGGTTGCCAGCCTTGGCGTGGGCATTGCCGTCCCGCGCGAGATAGTCGCAGCCGGCCTCGGCCGCGAAGGCGCGAAACGCGTCGCGGGCCCCGTCGTCGAGCAGCCAGACCCGCAGTTTCTCGCGGCGGCCAGTCCATGGACCGGGCCGCCAGCACGGTGGCCCTGACCAATGCCAGGTCCTCGTTATAGGTCGGGATCAGCACATCCACGGTAGGCCAGTCGGCCGGGTCGGGCGGCAGCGGCAGCGGCGTGCGACCGAGCGGCCAGGCGGTCTGCAGGTAGCCCAGCACCAGCACGGCGACCGCATAGGTTTCCGCCAATACGAGGGCGGTGCCCAGCACCAGCTCCGGGGTCGAGGGCAGGTCCAGCGTGTCCGCGTAGCGCCAGAAAATGTAGCGCAGCGACATCGCCACCGACAGCGCGACCAGTGCCAGCGAGGCGAACCGGCCCGGCAAGCGGTCCACCGCCAGGAACACGAGGCCGGCCCCGACCGCGAGGATCGCCTGGTCACGGGCGCCGAGCGGCACCGTCGCGACCGCCCAGAACGCCAGGAGTCCCAGCACGCCGGCACCCAACGACAGCAGGCGACGGCCGGCCCACACCGCCCAGCTCATGCGCAGTTTGCGCCGGCGCGCGGCGCGATCACCGCCGCCGGAACAGCTCGTTCAGTGCGGGCAAAGCTCCGCTCAGTGCGATGTCGCTCCGCGGTTCCTGTCTGGTCGGCGGTTCCGGTTCTTGGCCGCGTCGGGAGGCGCCGGGGCGCGGCATGGGCCGTTCTCGGGGCTCGGGCTCCTGGATCCGATTTTCTCCCCCTGTGAAGTCCGGGGTCGGCGACGGAGGGGCCTTGCGGGAGGGCGGGGCCACGGTGCCGGTGTCGTTGGACAGGCGGCGGAACATGTCCGCTACCGTCGGGCGATCGGCTCCCAGCGCGGACCGGGTCCAGGCCCCCATCATCCGCGGCGGCTTGGGCGCCGCGTAGGCTGGTTCCGACCCGGCTTCAGCCTCCGGTTCAGCTTCAGGCTCCGGTTCCGGTTCGGGTTGCGCGACGGGCTGCGCGGACGGTGCGACCAGAGGGTGCGCAGCAAACGCCGGCGGCAATCGCTCCGGCGCGGCGAACGGTTCTGCATGATCGGCTAGGGATACTTCGGCAGTCGCCAGGGCGCCTGGCACGGGCAGCGGCGGCTCGGCGACGACGGGGGCCGGTTCATAGTCTGCCAGATCCGCTCCGGCCTCGAAGGTCATTGGGTCCGGCTCGTCCGTGTCGAACTGGGCTGGTGTTGTTCGATCCGAAAGTGCTGCCGGCGGCTCGTAGTCCGGCTCCGGCTCGGCCACCGGCTCAGGCCGCGGTTGTGGTTGTGGTGGCGGCGCGGAGACATTGCGTTTCCTGTCGGGCCAGCGGAGTTGGCCAATGCCGAACGAGACGTAACGGAAGGGCTCGCCCCCGAGCGATGCCAGCGCCCGATCGACGTCGGCCTGGCTTCTGTCGTTCACGCAGCCCTCCTGGTGACATCCACAGGTGTGATGGTGAGCGGTGAGTACCCGCGAAATTGCCGCGCTGCCGTCAGAGGAAACTAGCGGAGCGGGTGAAGGGAATCGAACCCTCGTATGCAGCTTGGGAAGCTGCCGTTCTACCATTGAACTACACCCGCCCAGAACTCCGGTCCCGGAACCCCGGCTTAGCACTCCCGGCCGAGGGCGCCGTTCCGAGGCGAGCGGACTATAGCAGGCGGCATTGACGGCGCAATCGCCGACCCCTAGCGTCGCTGCGCTTCCGGCAGGTGCCGGACCTCGTGATTTGTCCGGCCGGATTGCGGCGAGGTGAAACAAGCGCGCTAAAGAGGCCTCGCCCCGCCGATCGTCCCGATCGGTATGGACGTTCCTCATACGGCCGGTCACCCGACCGGAGATGCGTATGTCCCGTACCGACACCAGACAAGACCCCGCCACGATCGCCGTGCACGCGGGGACGGAACGCTCGCACTGGGGCGAGACCGCCGAGGCGTTGTTCCTCACCTCGGGCTTCGTCTACGACAGCGCCGAGCAGGCCGAGGCCACGTTTACCGGCACCGTCCAGCATTACCAGTATTCCCGCTTCGGCAACCCGACGGTCGCCATGCTGGAGGCGCGGCTGGCGGCGATGGAGGGAGCCGAGGCGTGCCGGGTGACGGCCACCGGCATGGCCGCGGTAACTGCCTCGATGCTGTGCCACCTGAAAACCGGCGACCGGCTGGTGGCCTCCCGTGCGCTGTTCGGGTCCTGTCATTGGATCGTCTCGACCTTGCTGCCGCGCTACGGCATCGTGACCGAGTTCGTGGACGGCGGCGATCTGGGCGCTTGGCGGGCGGTGCTCGGCCGGGCGACCACCATGGTCCTGCTGGAAACTCCGTCCAACCCGATGCTGGACGTGATCGACCTGCGCGCGGTGTGCGACCTGGCGCACGAGGCCGGCGCGCTGGTGGTGGTGGACAACGTTTTCGCGACGCCGCTGCTGCAGCGGCCGATCGAGTTCGGCGCCGATATCGTCGTCTATTCGGCGACAAAACACATGGACGGCCAGGGCCGGGTGATGGGGGGCGCGGTGCTGGGGCGGCGGGACTGGGTGGACAACACCCTGCAGCCGTTCATCCGCAACACCGGCCCGGCGCTGTCGCCGTTCAACGCCTGGGTGCTGCTCAAAGGCTTGGAGACGCTGCCCCTGCGGATCGATGCGGGCTGCCGCGCGGCGGCGGCGGTCGCTGATGCGCTGGCGGCGCGGCCCGAGGTTTCTCGGGTGTGGTATCCGGGGCGGCCGGATCATCCCCGCCACGAGTTGGCTATGGCGCAGATGACGCAGGGCGGCTCGCTGGTCACGTTCGAGGTGCACGGCGGCAAGCCGGGGGCGTTCCGGATGCTGAACGCGCTCCGGCTGATCGCAGTCTCCAACAATTTGGGTGACACCAAATCACTGGTCACGCATCCGGCTACCACCACGCATATGCGGATCGGGCCGGAGGAACGCGGCAGGCTGGGCATCACCGACGGTGTGGTGCGCCTTTCGGTCGGATTGGAGAGCCCGGCCGACCTGATCGCGGACCTGCACCAGGCCCTGGACAAGGTGCGCGCGGCAGCGCTGTGATCCGCGCAGTCGCGGACGCCGCGGAGGGGAACATCATGGTCGAGAGCTACTCGGCCACCACGCACGACGTGCGGGTGACCGTGCGCGCGGTCTACCTCGCCGACCAGAGCCGGCCCGACGAGAGCCGCTACATCTGGGCGTATCACATCGCCATCGAGAATCTGGGTCGCGAGGCCGTGCAGTTGCTGCGCCGCACCTGGTCGATCACCGACGCGCGCGGTCGCGTGCAGCAGGTGCATGGCGAGGGCGTGGTAGGACAGCAGCCGATGCTCGATCCGGGCGAGACGTTCGAGTACACGTCCGGCACGCCGCTGGACACGCCTTCGGGATTCATGGTCGGCACCTACCACATGGTGCTGCGGGACTCGGGCGAGGCGTTCGACGTGGCGATCCCCGCCTTCAGTCTGGACAGCCCGCACCACCAGGGCGCGGTGCATTAACGATCGGCGGTCGATTGCCCCGATTGGCGAGCGGGCGCGCTGGACCCATATGATCCTGCAACAGGGCGAGGACGGGAGCGGCATGGACAGTCCGACCGGCACCGAGGTGGGCGCGCGCGTCGGACTCGATGCGGGCTTGCGCCCGACGCGCGCGGAAGCCGAGGCGGCGGTGCGCACGCTGCTGCGCTGGGCCGGCGATGATCCAGCCCGCGAGGGCCTGCGTGACACGCCGGCGCGGGTTGTGCGCAGCTACGAAGACTTCTTTGCCGGGTACGAGGTCGATCCGGTAGGGCTGCTGGAGCGCACGTTCGAGGAAGTCGAGGGCTACGACGAGATCGTCCTGCTGCGCGACATCCGCGTTGAAAGCTACTGCGAGCACCACATGGTCCCGATCATCGGACGCGCCCACGTCGGCTATCTGCCGTATCGCCGCGTGGTGGGCATCAGCAAGCTGGCCCGGCTCGTTGATGCATATGCAAAGCGGCTGCAGATTCAGGAAAAGCTGACCGCTCAAATCGCCGCAACGATTGACAACGTGCTGCAGCCGGCGGGCGTGGCGGTGGTGATCGAGGCCGGACATCAATGCATGACGACGCGCGGCGTGCACAAGCCTGGCGTGTCGATGGTTACAAGCAAGATGCTGGGCGCGTTCCGCGACAACCCGGATACGCGGCGTGAGCTGCTGGCAATGCTGCCGCAGCCGATGGGAGTGCCATTCAGTAGCTGACAGCACCTCGGGGAGCCAGGCGGCGGCTATTGAGGCCCGCGGGGGATCACCCTCAAACCCTAAATGACCCTGTGCCGGGTACTCGCCGTAGCGGCCGGATGTAACCGGAGTGGCCGTCCAACGAAGGAAGGAGAGATGCAAGCGTGGGGGATCTGATGTTGGACCAGACCGGGGAGGTCGAGGCGATACGACCCCTGGGCCAACAGGTGGCGCGCCGCCGGTTCATCTATCGGCATTCCGGCGTGGTGCGGATCACGCACTGGATCAACGTCGTATGCCTGACCATCCTGCTGATGAGCGGCCTGCAAATTTTCAACGCTCATCCGGCGCTGTACTGGGGAAAACGATCCGACTTCGCGCATCCGTTTTTTTCCATCGCCACGCGCCAGGAGCCCGGCGGAGAGGCGCGCGGCGTCACCCAGCTGTATGGACACAGCATCGATACCACCGGCGTGCTCGGAGTGTCCCGCAGCGGAGGCCAGCTCTGGGCCCGTGGGTTCCCGGCCTGGGCGACCCTTCCCTCATGGCAATCCTTGGCCGACGGGCGGCTGTGGCACTTCTTTTTTGCCTGGCTGTTTGTGATCAATGGCGCGATCTACTTGGTACACGGCCTGTTCGGCCGGCATCTGTGGCGCGACCTGGTACCCTCGCGGCGCGATCTTGGGCGGATCGGGCACGTCGCCTGGGAGCATCTGCGCCTGCGGTTCCCGAAGGGCGAGGAGGCTCGCCACTACAACGTGCTGCAAAAGGGCAGCTACCTGATCATCGTCGCCATCGTCCTGCCCGTCATCGTATTGGCCGGACTGACCATGTCGCCGCGCCTGGATGCCGGCTTTCCCTGGCTGCTCGAGCTGTTCGGCGGCCGGCAGTCCGCGCGCAGCGTGCATTTCATCGCCGCGTTCCTGTTGCTGGCGTTCACCGTGGTCCACATCGTCATGGTTCTGGCCTCGGGAGTTTGGAACAATCTGCGCTCGATGCTGACCGGACGCTACGCCATCCAGTACGAGGAGCAGCAAGGTGACTGAGCACCCGAAGATGGGCCGCCGCGCGCTGGCCGCGGGAGCATTCGGCACGCTGCTGCTGGGCGGCTGCGACAAGGTCGCGCAGAACCAGCAGGTCACGCGGGCGCTGGCCGGTGCCGAGGCACTGAGCCGGCGCGTGCAGCGCGTGCTGGTTCCAGCCCCCGACTTGGCCCCGGAATATACCGAGGCCGACTTGTCGCCGGATTTTCGCGGCAATGGCACGGTCGATCCGGACGATTTCGACTACCAGACCATGGCCGAGAACGGCTTTGCGACCTGGCAGCTGCAGATCGACGGGCTGGTGCAGCGACCGGCAAAATTGTCCCTGGCCGAGTTGCGCGCGCGACCGTCGCGCACGCAGATCACGCGCCACGACTGCGTCGAGGGATGGAGCTGCATCGGCAAGTGGAAGGGCGCGATTTTGGGCGATCTGCTGCACGAGGTCGGGCCGCAGCCGCAGGCGCGCTACGTGGTGTTCCACTGCGCCGACCCGATGGACGACGGCGCGGGCGGGACGGTCAAATACTACGAGAGCATCGACCTTCATGACGCCGTGCACCCGCAGACCATCTTGGCTTATGACATGAACGACACGACGCTGTCGGTCCGCCACGGTGCGCCGGTGCGCCTGCGGGTGGAGCGCCAGCTCGGCTACAAGATGGCGAAGTACGTCATGCGTATCGAACTCGTCGACAATTTCGCGCAGATCGGCGGCGGGCACGGCGGATATTGGGAAGACCAAGGCTACGCCTGGTACGCGGGGATTTAGCCTGGCACCGGCTCGGAACGGCGGCAGCGTCCCAATGGCGCACTGTTTACGGTAGATTGACTGAACATGCGGGCTGGCCCCGCAGGTCTTGGCGTGCTTGTTGGGCCGATGCTGGGGAGCGGCCAGGGTGAAGGTGATCGGGCTCACCGGCGGCATCGCCATGGGCAAATCCACCGCTGCGGCCGCGTTCCGCCGCGCCAAGATTCCGGTGTTCGATGCCGACGAGGAAGTGCATCGGCTGCAGGCGCCCGGCGGTGCCGCGTTGCCGGCGATCGCCGCGGGTTTCCCCGGGACCGTGCGTCGCGGCGATACCGGACGGCTGGTGCTGGACCGGGCGGCGCTGCGGACCGCCGTGCTAGGCGACTCTGCGGCGCTGGACCGGCTTGAAGCCATCCTGCATCCCTTGGTCCACGCGGCGGAGCGCAAATTTCTAGCTGCGGCGCGGCGGCGCGGTGCCCGAGCGGCGGTGCTGGACATCCCGCTGCTGTTCGAACGGCGCGGGCGCTGCGGCATGGATCTGGTGGTGACGGTCTCGGCGCCCGACACGATACAGGCCGGGCGTGTGCGCCGGCGCGGAACGCTCAGCCCGCACCAGTTCGCGGCGGTGCTCGCGCGCCAGTTGCCCGACCGCGAGCGCCGCCGTCGCGCCGACGTGGTGGTGCGCACCGGTCTGTCGCGGCATCATGCGAATCGCGCCCTCGCCCGCGCGATTCGGAGTTTTCTATCGTGACCCGTGCCGTGCTGTTCGATACCGAGACCACCGGCCTCGATCCGCTGACCGGCCATCGCGTGGTCGAAATTGCCGCCGTCGAGCTGATCCGCGACCTGCCGAGCGGGCGGCATTTCCACGCCCTGGTGCATCCGCAGCGCGACATCCCGGACGATGCGGTGCGGATCCATGGCATCACGTTGGACCGCCTGCTGGGCAAGCCGCCGTTCGCAGACGTGGCCGATTCCCTGCTGGAATTTTTCGGCGACGGCACCCTGATCGCGCACAACGCTCCGTTCGATTTCGCTTTTCTCGATGCCGAATTCTCTTTGACCGGCCGGCCGCCGCTGGATCGCGCCCGCATGGTCGATACGCTGGCACTGGCGAAGACTCGCTTTCCCAACCTGCCGAACAGCCTCGACGCCCTGTGTCGCCGGTTCGGAATCGACCTGTCCGAGCGGACCATGCACAACGCGCTGCTCGACTGCCGGCTGCTGGCCGAGGTTTTCGTGGAGCTGACCGGCGGACGGCAGCGTGCGTTGTGGAGCATCGGTCCGAGCGATGCCGCCGCTTCGTCGATGTTGGTCTCACCGATCGCCTACGCTCTTACCGGGCCGCGCATGCCGCGCCCGATCCTGCTGACGGAGGCGGAACTTGCGGCCCATGCGGCGTTCGTCGCGCGCCTGGCGAACCCGGTCTGGGCCATGTAGGTCCCGGACTTCAGCCCAGCTCCCGGCTCCTGCGCCGGAAGCGTCGCCCGGGCCGCCGTGATCAGTGCGGGATGATCTGCGACATGTCAGTGCCGTTCACCGTCACCTTGTTGTCGCCATAGACGATCTTCCACGTCACCTTGCCGTGGTCGTCCTCGTCGCCGATCCCTTTCAGGAAGATCAGGACCGGCCCTGCCTGCTTCAATATCGGATCGGTTGCCGAGCGTTTGATGAGAGCGTTCAGCCCCTTGACCTCGATATCGGCCACGCCGGACAGGTCGGACGGCGTGGTGCCTGCGACCTGCAGCGATCCGGTCGCCGCCAGTGCCGCGGGTCCGAGGTCCATGGCCAGTTCGTCGATGCTGATGGCAACCGGGCCCTTGGCCAGCATGGTAGCGGCTAAAGCCTGCATCTCCTCGGGTTTCGGCTTGTCGTTGTCGACGGCGCGCTCGATCAGGTCGAAAATCGCCTGCGCCGGCACGCCGGACACGTGCGGCGCGATCACCAGCTTGTGGGGCACGTAGTCGCGCGCGATGCCGGGCGGGATGTCGGGGCTGGCCAAGCCCTCGAACGCCATGCGCATGCGCAGATCGGCCTTGCCGTCGGGAGCGGCCACAGCCTCGCTGAACGCCACTTTTTGCAGGTGCACCGTGTGCCCGTCGGCGGAAAACGCCAGGTCGTCCATCGTCATGGCCTCGTCGAAACCGCTGAGCATGCCGCGCACCGCGTCCAGCACGGTGTGCAAGGCTCGGCGCTGTTCGGGGGTCAGCGTGTTCTTGCCGGCATCGGTTTCGGCGCCCGCCTTCTCCGCCGCAGGCTGGTCCTGCCCCGGCGGCGTCACGTCGGCAGCCTGCGCCGGCTGCTCCTCGGTTGCGGCGGAAGACGGGGGTGTGGGCGTGCCGGGCGCGTTGTCGGCTGCCGGCGGGGGCGCCGGCGGAGGTTGGTCCTGCTGCCCGGACGTGCTGGTCTCCTCCAGCGCGGGCATAGCCGGCAACGCTTTCAGCAGGTCCATCGCCATCCCGGTGATTTTTGCGACATTGTCCGGGGCGAAACCGCGTACGTGTCCATCCAGATGCAGCGCACGCGCGGTTATCGAGACCGCCTGTTTGCCGGTGATGTCGTAGGTCAGGTTTTGCAGCGTGACGCTTTGCGCCTGATCCACGCGCCCGCTGCCGGCCGGTTCCCACACGACATGGGACGTAGTGGTGTCGGCGGACATCTTTGCGGATACGTCCGGCATGGCCATCGAGACCGCCAGCCCACCAGCGGTCGCGTCAAAACTTGAGGCGCTGGTCAGGGACGGGTCGACCACAAAATGCCCGCTGTTCTCCTTGGTCTCCATCGCGATCCGCACGGCCTTGCCGTCCTTGACCGGGGGTGTGGCGATCGTAACCGGGGAAAAACCGCGCACGTCATCGAATACCCAGAGGTGACCCTCGAGCGGGCGGATGCTGGCCGTCATGTCGCCGCCTTCGAGGGTGACACCGGTGTTGCCGATCGCGTGCGGCAACGGCATCGTGAGCTGGTAATGGTCGCCCTGGGGGACGACGCTGTAGGGTACGGGATCGCCGTTGCGCGCCACGGCCAAGCCGCTGGTGAGGAGGCTCATCGCCTGGCTCAGTGAGGCGGTTTGGTCCGGGGTCAGGGGCGCTGCGTCGTCCGCACGGGCGACGCCGGACACCGCGAATAGCGGCAGGATGGGCAGCACAAAGGTCAGCAGGCGTGTGCGCAAGCGCATTGGGCGGTTCCTCTCTAGCGTTCGGTCTCGGGGCAGCTTAGCCGTTCCGGGTGCATGAGTTGTTGGCGAACGGCGGTAATGCGCATCACAGGGACGGCGCGCCGGCCACCCTTCTGCGCCGTTGCTCAATGGCGTCCCAGATCGCCGCGGCCAAGTCCACCTGGTCGAACCGCGCCACCTCCTGCAGGCCGGTGGGGGAGGTGACGTTGATTTCGGTCAGCCAGTCGCCGATCACGTCGATGCCCACGAAAATCAGGCCACGCTCACGGAGAATGGGCCCGATCCGGTCGCAAATCTCCTGGTCCCGCCGGGTGAGCCGGGCCGCCTCGGGGCGGCCGCCCACATGCATGTTGCTGCGCGCCTCGCCCTCGGCCGGCACCCGGTTGATTGCCCCCATGGCCACCCCGTCCACCAGGATGATGCGCTTGTCGCCCTGCCGCACGGCTTTTTCGTAGCGCTGGATCATCAGCGGCTCCCGGGTGCGGGCAAAGTGCATTTCCAGAAGCGCGCCGAGGTTCGGGTCGTCATGGCGCATCAGGAAGACGCCGGCGCCGCCGTTGCCGAACAGTGGTTTCACGACGATGTCGCGATGCTCGCGGCGAAAGGCGCGGATGGCGTCCGAGTCCCAGGTGACCAGGGTGGGTGGCATCAGGTCCGGGAAGTGCGTGACCAGCAGTTTTTCCGGTGCATTGCGCACATGGGCGGGATCGTTGACCACCAGCGTGCGCGGATGGATGTGCTCCAGCATGTGGGTGGCGGTGATGTAGGCCATGTCGAACGGCGGGTCCTGGCGCATCAGCACCACGTCCATGGTGGCCAGGTCGAGGATTTCGGAGTCGCCGAACTTGTAGTGGTCGCCGCGCTTGCGCTGCACGGTGACAGGGCGGGCGAGGGCGGTCAGGCGCTGGCCGTGCTCGCCCATCAGCAGCGAGAGATGGCGCACCTCATAGTGCCATAGCGTGTGGCCGCGGTTTTGCGCCTCCAGCATAAGGGCAAAGCTGCTGTCGCCGTCGATGCTGATGGTCTCGATCGGGTCCATCTGGACCGCGACGCGTAACGACATGGGCCCTCTCCGAACCGTGCCGCGCTGCATGGCCCAGGGTCAGGCCGGGCGCAACTTAGCGCGCCGGAATCAAGTCCAGCCGACGCTCGATACGGTCCAGACGCTCGCCGTGGCGATCCAGCGTATGCTGAAGATTGACCTGCCCCTCATACAGGTGCGCTAGGTCACGGCGAACGCCGGCCATTTGATCCTCCAACGAGGACACGCGCGCCTTCAACGCCTGCAACTCGTCAATGACCCGATCCAGTTTAGCATCAAGGTTGCGCAGATAGCGCAGGATCAGGTTGTCGGGTCCGTCGTCGCTCAAGGCAATCCGCCCTTCTACTCACCGACTTATAGCCCAGCTCCAGCTTGGAGCATACCAAATCCTATAGGCGCCTGAGCGACCAGAAGAGCGGTATCCGGCCTGCCACCATTGCCTTGGCTTCGTATCGCGTCTTTGGCCATTCGTCGGGGCGCATCGCCAGCGCTCGTCCCGCGTCAAAGAATTGTTGCCGCTCCAGCACCGTCTCCACCCACCCCTGATAAGTCGGATCGTCGCTGGCGATGCGCCACTCTGCGCCCGGCCGCAGCACCCGCGCAATCTCGGGCAATGTCGCCGGATGCACGAAACGGCGTTTTGCATGGCGGGCTTTAGGCCAAGGGTCCGGGAACAACAGAAACAGCCGATCCAATGCCCCGTCCGGCAGCGCCCGCAGCAACACCCGCGCGTCGTGGTCAAAAATGCGCAGGTTCGGTGGCAGCGCGGAGTCCGCGCCCTCCGGCGCCAGCCGCGACAGCAGCGAGCAGATGCCGTTTTGAAACACCTCGCACGCGATCAGCATCGCTTCCGGATGGGCACGCACCTGCTCCAGCGCGTGCTCCCCACTGCCAAAACCGATTTCCAGCCAGCGCTCGCCCGGCCAGCCCGCAAACGGGTCCGTCAGGTCGGACCGCAACCGTGGCAAAACGTGTTCCAGCAACCAGCGCTGGCGGGGGCGCAACGCGTGCCCGCGCACGCGCCCATACAGGCGCTCGGACGGAGGTTTTAGCGTCCGAATGCGGAGCGCAGCGCCGGCACCAGGTCGGTACGCTCCCAGGTGAACGTGCCGCGATCCTCGTCCGGCTCGCGGCCGAAATGGCCATACGCCGAGGTCACGGCATAGATCGGACGGTTCAGATGCAGGTGCTCGCGTATGCCGCGCGGCGACAGATTCATCAGTTCGCGCAACGTGCTCTCAAGCCGTGCCGGATTCACGTCATAGGGATTGCCGTGCAGTTCCACATAGACCGATAGCGGGTGCGAGACGCCGATGGCGTAGCTGATCTGCAACGTGCAGCGATCGGCCAGCCCGGCCGCCACCACGTTCTTGGCCAGGTAGCGGCAGGCATAGGCAGCGCTGCGGTCGACTTTGGTGGGATCCTTGCCGCTGAACGCGCCGCCGCCATGCGGCGCGGCACCGCCATAGGTATCGACGATGATCTTTCGCCCCGTAAGGCCGCAATCCCCGTCCGGGCCGCCGATTACGAAATTGCCGGTTGGATTGATGTAGATTTCGTCGTCCTTCGGCATCCACCCGTCCGGCAGACTGCTCTCGATGATCGGCAGCAGCATTTCCCGCACGCGAGACTGGGCAACCTGCTCGTCGTGCTGGGTCGAGACGACGATCGAGGTGGCACCCACCGGCCGGCTATCGACGTAGCGCAACGTCACCTGGCTCTTTGCGTCAGGCAGCAATCCGCGAACCATGATATCGTCGTTGCGCCGCAACTCACTGATGCGACGAAGAATCAGGTGCGCGTAGAAGATCGGCGCCGGCATCAGGCTCGGCGTTTCGGTGGACGCATGGCCGAACATGATGCCCTGGTCGCCCGCGCCCTCGTCCTTGTTGCCCCCGGCGTCCACGCCCTGGGCGATATCGGTTGACTGGGCGTGCAGGTGGCACTCCACCATGGCGTGGCGCCAGGAAAAGCCGGCCTGATCATAGCCGATGTCGTGCACGGCCAATCGTGCCAGGTGCGCCAGATAGTCCGGAGTCACGGTCTCCGGCCCGCGAGTCTCGCCGGCCATGATAATGCGGTTGGTCGTCACCAGTGTCTCGCACGCCACCCTCGCGTAGGGATCGGCGGCCAGGAACGCGTCCAGGACGGTGTCGCTGATGCGGTCGGCGACTTTGTCCGGATGCCCCTCGGATACGGATTTAGAGGTGAACAGGAAATCGCCTTGATCGCGCATGGTCTCTCCTGAAGGCACGCCGAACCGTTGCGCGAGGATGACGCCGGCCGGGTGGCGAGGGTGTGTTGCAAAGGCGCGAAAGGGGGTCAAGCCGACCCCGACCGCCTTGCCCCCCGGAGTTCGCTGCGCTACTCCCCGCCGCTCACGGCCGCGGCGCGGGCGTGGTGGAATTGGCAGACACGCCAGATTTAGGTTCTGGTGGCGCAAGCCGTGGGGGTTCAAGTCCCTCCGCCCGCACCATCCGGCGCCCGGCTTTCAGACGCCAACGAGGAAGCGACGCCTCCATGCAGGTCACCGAGACGCTATCAGACGGCCTCCGCCGCGGTTTTGCCGTGGTCGTGCCTGCCGCCGACATCGAGAGCCGGCGCAGCAAGCGGCTCACCGAACTGTCGCGCGACCTGCGGTTGCCGGGATTTCGGCCCGGCAAGGTGCCGCCCAACCTGGTGCGCAAGCGATTTGGAGCGGCGGTCACTGCAGAGGTGCTGGAGCAGAGCGTCAACGACGCCACGCGCCAGGTTCTGGCGGATCGCGGGCTGCGCTCGGCCGGCCAGCCGAAAGTCGAGGTGACGACGCTGGACGAGGCCCGCGACCTTGAGTTCAAGGTGGAACTGGAGCTGCTGCCGGACATCACGCTGCCGGACCTGTCCACCCTCGAGCTGACGCGCCTGAAAGCCGAACCGTCGGCGGAAACCGTCGACAAGGCGCTCGGCGAGATCGCCAAGCGCCAACGGACTCTGGAGGACGTAGCCGACGAGCGTCCGGCCGAGCGCGGTGACGTGTTGGTAATCGACTATGCTGGCCAGGTCGGCGGCGAGGCTTTCCCCGGCGGCACGGGCCAGGACATGGCGGTGGAAGTGGGCGGCACCGGCTTCATCCCCGGTTTCTCGGAGCAGCTCGAGGGCATGCGACCGGGGGAGCATCGCACCTTACAGGCGACTTTTCCGGAGCCATACTCGGTTCCGACGCTGGCCGGAAAGGAAGCGAGTTTCGAGGTGACCGCCAAAGCGCTGAAACGCGCGGTGCTGCCGGCCATTGATGACGAGCTCGCCAAAAAACTTGGATTCGAGGGTTTGGACGAGGTGCGCGGGCTGATCACCCGTCAGACCCAGCGGGAATACGATCAGCTGTCCCGGCTCCGCATCAAGCGGCAGTTGCTCGATGCCCTCGCCGAGCGCGCGAGCTTTCCGGTGCCGCAAGGCATGGTGGACGCGGAGTTCGAGCAGATCTGGCAGCGGCTGGAAGCCGACCGCAAGGAGGGCCGGCTCGACGAGGAGGACCGCGACAAGGACGAAGAGACCTTGCGCGGAGAATACCGGGCGATCGCAGAACGTCGCGTTCGCCTGGGGCTGCTGCTGGCCGAGATCGGGCGCGCCAACGGCATCACGGTGGCGCCGGACGAAATGACGCGGGCCATGCGCGCCGAGGCCGGCCGGTATCCGGGGCAGGAACAGCAGGTCCTGGACTTCTTCCGCAAGAACCCCCAGGCCGCGGAAGCCCTCCGCGGGCCGATCTTCGAAGAGAAAGTCGTCGACTATGTGCTAGAACTGGCTCAGGTGACCGACCGGACGACCACGCCCGAGGAACTGGCGCGCGACCCCGACGCGCCGGCGGTGGCCGAACCGGAACCCGGATGAATGCCGGGGGCTGACGGGTTCACTTCGCTACGCCACCTTTTGCCCTCGATTAACCCCGTCCGGCCACGCTGGGCGGCCTCCCAAAGGGTTCCTGAAGCATGAGGGATCGCGATCCCGTCGAGGTCTACGCCAACGCACTGGTTCCGATGGTAGTCGAGCAGACCGCCAGGGGTGAGCGGGCCTTCGACATCTATTCCAGGCTCCTGAAGGAGCGGATCATTTTTCTGACCGGGGCCGTGTTCGACCAGGTGGGCGCGCTGATCTGTGCCCAGCTACTCTTCCTCGAGAGCGAGAATCCCTCCAAGGACATCGCTTTCTATATCAACAGTCCGGGCGGCGTGGTTTCGGCCGGGCTGGCGATCTACGATACGATGCAGTATATCCGCAGCCCGGTCAGCACCGTCTGCATCGGTCAGGCCGCCTCCATGGGCAGCCTGCTGCTGACCTCCGGGGCCAAGGGCAAGCGCTTTGCGCTCCCCAATTCCCGGATCATGGTGCACCAGCCCTCGGGGGGCGCACAGGGCCAGGCCGCGGATATCGAGATCCAGGCCCGGGAGATCCTGTATACAAGGCATCGGCTGAACGAGATCTATGCTCGCCACACCGGCCAGCCCATCGAGGCGATCGAAGCAAAACTCGAGCGCGACACCTATATGTCGGCCGAGGAGAGCCGGGATTTCGGCATCGTGGACGAAGTGGTGGAAAGCCGCCCGACTCCGCCGGGCGACGGGAAGCCCTGAGCGCGACCTCGCGCGCGTCATGTCGGGGCGGACGGCACACATAAATCGTGAGTTGCCCGGCCCCTCGCCGGCATGTTCTCTGTATGTGTCGGACAATCCATCGCGGGCTGTCGGACCGTCCTTGTCGGGGCGGCGACGCCGGGACTAGAGTTCGATTGGGGTCTCCGGCAGGCCCGGGTCAGGAGTGCCAATGGCTAGGTCGGACGAGTCGAAGAACACCCTGTATTGTTCGTTCTGCGGCAAGTCGCAGCACGAGGTCCGCAAGCTGATCGCCGGCCCAACCGTGTTCATCTGTGATGAATGCGTCGAACTGTGCATGGACATCATTCGCGAGGAACACAAGACCCACCTCGTGAAATCGCGCGACGGCGTTCCCACGCCAAAAGAGATTTGCAAGGTTCTGGACGACTACGTCATAGGCCAGAACCATGCGAAGCGGGTACTCAGCGTAGCCGTGCACAACCACTACAAACGGCTGGCACATGGGGCGAAAAACAACGACGTCGAGATCGCCAAGTCCAATATCCTGCTGGTCGGCCCGACCGGCACCGGCAAACGCTTTTGGCCCAGACCCTGGCGCGCATCCTGGACGTGCCGTTCACCATGGCCGACGCCACCACGCTGACCGAGGCCGGTTATGTCGGCGAGGACGTGGAGAACATCATCCTCAAATTGCTGCAGTCGGCCGATTACAACGTGGAACGGGCGCAGCGCGGCATCGTCTATATCGACGAGGTCGACAAGATCAGCCGCAAATCCGACAATCCCAGCATCACCCGCGACGTGAGCGGCGAAGGCGTGCAGCAGGCGCTGCTCAAGATCATGGAGGGCACCGTCGCTTCGGTGCCCCCGCAGGGCGGGCGCAAGCACCCGCAGCAGGAGTTCTTGCAGGTCGATACGACGAATATCCTGTTCATCTGCGGCGGCGCGTTCGCCGGGCTGGAGAAGATCATTAGCGCCCGCGGCAAAGGCTCGGGCATGGGTTACGGGGCGGAGGTGCGCGACCCCGACGAGCGGCGCACCGGCGCCATTCTGCGCGAAGTCGAGCCGGAAGACCTGCTGCGCTTCGGACTGATTCCGGAGTTCATCGGCCGCCTGCCCGTGGTGGCCACGCTGGAGGATCTGGACGAGGGCTCGCTGGTGGAAATTCTGACCAGACCCAAGAACGCGCTGGTGAAGCAGTACGGCCGCCTGTTCGAAATGGAGGGCGTCAAGCTGAATTTTACCGAAGACGCCCTGACGTCGGTGGCCAAGCGCGCGATAGCGCGGCGCACCGGAGCCCGTGGGCTGCGCTCGATCATGGAGACCATCCTGCTGCACACGATGTTCGACCTGCCCAGCCTGGATGGCGTGGAGGAGGTCGTCATCAACCGCGAAGTGGCCGAAAGCCGCGCCAATCCGCTGTTCCTGTACGGCAAGGGCGCGGTCGAGAACACTGCCTGACCGGTTCGGCGGCCGGGCCTTTGCCCGGGGTCTTGTCGGTTGCCACTGGTGCCACGATATTTTGGACAGTAAAGCTGGCGTTGCGCACCTGCCACGATCGGGGTGCCTGGGCGAACCGGCCAAACTGGTCCGTGCCTAATGGAGGGCGGACCGATGCCATCATCGGTTCAGGCCGATCGTCTGAAGGAGGTCTTTTCCATGCCACCCGCCGATTCGTCCGAAACCGAAAAAACCTCCCGCCGCGTCGCGAAACCCGCTCCGGTCAGCGGCGAAGCGTTGCCGGTACTGCCGCTGCGCGACATCGTGGTGTTTCCCCACATGATCGTGCCGTTGTTCGTTGGCCGGGAGAAAAGCGTCCGCGCGCTGGAAGCGGTGATGAAGGAGGACAAGCAGATCCTGCTCATCGCTCAAAAGAACGCCGCACAGGACGATCCGTCGGCTGACGACATCTATCGCGTCGGCACAGTGTCGACGATCCTGCAGCTGTTGAAACTGCCTGACGGGACGGTGAAGGTCTTGGTGGAAGGCGGACGGCGGGCGGCGATTACGGGTTTCACCGAGACGGACAGCTATTTCGAGGCATACGTGGAAACTCTGCCGGAGCAGGTAGGGGACGCGCGTGAGCTGGAGGCGCTCGGCCGCACGGTGATCGGCCAGTTCGAGCAATACATAAAGCTCAACAAGAAGATCGCTCCGGAGGTGCTGGTCTCGATCAACCAGATCGACGAGCCGTCAAAGCTGGCCGATACGGTCGCCGCACATCTGAGCCTGAAAATCGCCGAAAAACAGGAGCTGCTGGAACTGCCCCGCGTCGGCGAGCGGCTGGAGCGGGTATTCGGCCACATGGAGTCCGAAATCGGCGTACTGCAGGTGGAGAAACGCATCCGCAACCGCGTCAAGCGGCAGATGGAGAAGACGCAGCGCGAGTACTACCTCAACGAGCAGTTGAAGGCGATCCAGAAAGAGCTGGGCGAGGGCGAGGACGGCAAGGACGAGACCGCCGAGCTGGAAGCCAAGATCAAGAAGACGCGCCTGTCGAAGGAGGCGTTGGAGCGGGCGACCAGCGAGCTGAAGAAACTGCGGACCATGAGCCCGATGAGTGCCGAAGCGACGGTGGTGCGCAACTATCTCGATTGGCTGTTATCGATCCCCTGGAAGAAGCGCAGCCGGGTGAAGCACGACGTGGTCAAGGCCGAGGAAGTGCTCAACGCGGATCATTTTGGCCTGGAGAAAGTCAAGGAGCGCATCCTCGAATACTTGGCCGTGCAGTCGCGTACCACCAAGATGCGGGGACCGATCCTGTGCCTGGTCGGGCCGCCCGGGGTCGGCAAGACCTCGCTCGGCAAGTCGGTGGCGCGGGCCACCGGCCGCAGCTTCGTGCGCATGAGTCTTGGCGGCGTGCGCGACGAGGCCGAGATTCGCGGACACCGCCGCACCTACATCGGCTCGATGCCCGGAAAAGTGATTCAGGGCATGAAGAAGGCCAAGGCCAGCAACCCGCTATTCCTGCTCGACGAGGTCGACAAGCTAGGGGCCGACTGGCGGGGCGATCCCTCCTCGGCGCTGCTGGAAGTGCTCGACCCGGAACAGAACAGCACCTTCCAGGACCACTATCTGGAAGTGGACTACGACCTGTCGGACGTCATGTTCGTAACCACGGCCAACAGCCTGCGCATGCCGCAGCCGCTGATGGACCGCATGGAGATCATTCGCATCCCCGGCTACACCGAGGACGAAAAAGTGGAGATCGCCAAGCGGCACCTGATCGCCAAGCAGGGCGAGGCGCATAGCCTTAAACCGGGCGAATGGTCGATCAGCGACGAGGGTTTGCGCGACCTGATCCGCTACTATACCCGCGAGGCGGGGGTGCGGAACCTGGAACGCGAGATCGCCAATCTGGCGCGCAAGGCGGTCAAGGAGATCGTCACCAAGAAGGTGAAAAAGCTCAGCTTCACGGCAAAGAACGTCGAGAAATATGCCGGCGTCCGGAAATTCCGGTTCGGCGACCTCGAAGACACTGACATGGTGGGCGTGGTCACCGGCCTCGCCTGGACCGAGGTGGGCGGCGAGATACTGACCATCGAGAGCGTCATGGTGCCGGGCAAGGGCAACGTGAAGCACACCGGCAAGTTGGGTGACGTGATGCAGGAAAGCGTGTCCGCTGCCCTGTCCTACGTGCGCAGCCGGGCGGTGACGTTCGGCCTGAAACCGACGCTGTTCGAGAAGCGCGACATCCACGTGCACGTGCCGGAGGGCGCCACGCCGAAAGACGGTCCGTCGGCCGGCATTGCGATGGCAACCAGCATTGTTTCGGTGCTCACCGGTATTCCGGTACGCCGCGATGTTGCAATGACCGGCGAGATCACGCTACGCGGCCGAGTGCTGCCCATCGGCGGGTTGAAGGAAAAGCTGCTGGCAGCTTTGCGAGCCGGCATCACCACCGTGTTCATCCCGAAAGACAACGAGAAGGATCTGGCCGAAATCCCGGACAACGTGAAGAAGAACCTGACCTTGCTGCCCGTGGCCCATGTCGACGACGTGATCGCCCAGGCTCTGGTGCGCAAGCCGGAGGCGATCGAGTGGACTGAGCCGGTGGAAGCCGATGCGGTGGTAACCCCCGCCGCGGTGCCCCCCGCAATCGGCGCGTCGCTGCCGCACTAGGGCAACTCGGTACGGAACTGGAGAGGGGGGTCGGCATCAGGCCGGCCCTCCGGTTTCGCGGCAAGCCGCCACGTGCTGGCCGGTCCTCGCGCACCGACCAGCCCATCCCTGGTGCGATTGTGTCCGCCCGCAGCTGTCTTTAGACTCCACGCCGTGGGCGGTTAGCTCAGCGGTAGAGCATCTCGTTTACACCGAGAGGGTCGGCGGTTCGAAACCGTCACCGCCCATTCAGCCAAACGCTCATTTTGGCTGCACGTCCGGGTTGCCGCCGGGGGTCCCGGGTGGCGGGATGACCGGCGTCGGCAGGGCTGCCGGGGGCACTTTCGGCGGAATGCGGATTTTCGGGTCGACATTGGGCGGGGGCTTGATGACGCCCGTATCGGCACCGGGGGACGCGGGCGCTGTCTGGGCCGAGCCGGCCGGGGCGCTCGGACCTGGGGCAGTCTGCTGGTTGTCCTGGGCAAGAGCCGCCGCCCGCCAGCAAAATCGAACCGGCCAGCACCCACCCCAACCGCCAGCCCCAGCCAGCCAAGTTGGCCTCGACTGGCCTCGCCACGGATCGGGCTCGCGAGCCGCGCACCGGCTGAAACATGGCGCAATCTCCTGCCGCCGCTAACGATTGACTTGCGACGGAGGTTGCCCGGACAATTTGAAGTATTCGAGCCAGAAGGAGGCAGCGATGAGGTGGGTTGCGGTTGCCTTGCTGCTGGGGGTCGGCATCGGGCTCGCCCGTGCCGATGACGCACCTGTCGGGCTCTCGGCGGGTGATCGCGATGCGATCCAGCATATCATTCAACAGCAGATGGACGCGTTTCGCCACGATGACGGCCCGGCGGCGTTCGCATTCGCCTCGCCGGGGATTCAGGCCCAGTTTGGCGGGGATCCCAACTCGTTCATGGACATGGTCCGTCGCGGCTATCAGCCCGTGTACCGGCCCCGCTCCACCGCGTTCGGGCCTGTCACCACGGATGGCGGCCAGGTTGTTCAGCGCGTCGAGGTGGTCGGTCCGGATGGCGCCAATCGGGGGGCGCTGTATTTCATGGAGCACGAGAGCGACGGTTCCTGGCGGATCAGCGGCTGCGTGCTGACCGACGGCGCCAGCGTGGGCGCCTGACAAGCGGGCCAAAACGCGGGCGCAAACGGGGGCCAAAAGCGGCGCTTCGCTTGACGCCGCGAGGCCCGGGCTCTAACTGCTCCGCCTCCAAGCTGCGGGTGTAGCTCAGTTGGTTAGAGCGCCGGCCTGTCACGCCGGAGGTCGCGGGTTCGAGCCCCGTCACTCGCGCCAGTTCGGCCTCTCCGCCACTGGCGCTCCGCGCGGCATAGGCTATTGTGGCGCCTCGCTGCAGTGCGGCAAAACCGGCTTCGTTCGGGAACAGGGCCATGCATTCGCTCATAGCCAGCTACTTTCCGATCATTGTCTTCATTGTGATCGCCGGCATCATCGGCGTGGCCTTGGTCGGGGGGTCGCTGCTCGCGGCCCGGCAAAAGCCGTATCCGGAAAAAGTGTCGGCGTACGAGTGCGGGTTCGAGCCGTTCGACGATGCCCGCCGACGGTTTGATGTGCGTTTCTACCTGGTCGCGATCTTGTTCATCATCTTTGACCTTGAGGTTGCGTTCCTGTTTCCGTGGGCGGTCAGCCTCTCGGAGATCGGCGTGTTCGGTTTCCTCTCGATGCTTGGTTTCCTTGGAGTGCTGACCGTCGGCTTCATCTATGAGTGGAACAAGGGCGCGCTGGATTGGGAATGACCGAGATCGACGTGCGTCTTGCTCGAGCGGGAGACGGGACACGATGAGCATCGACACCGAGGGTCTGGCGTTCGTCGCCGGCAAGAGGGGGATGGCGACCGAGCAGGATATTGCCTGGGACCGCCAGCACCTGCCCCCAGGTCCCGAGCCGGAAGCGGTGGTCAAGGGCATCACCGGCGAGGTCGAGGACAAAGGTTTTGTGGTTGCCAATCTGGACCGGCTGGTGAACTGGGCCCGCACGGGCAGCTTGTGGCCGATGACGTTCGGCCTGGCCTGCTGTGCGGTGGAAATGATCCACGCCTATATGCCGCGATACGACCTGGATCGGCTCGGAGTGATCCCGCGCGCTTCCCCGCGACAGAGTGACGTGATGATCGTCGCCGGCACGCTGTGCAACAAGATGGCTCCCGCGCTGCGCAAGGTCTACGACCAGATGCCGGAACCGCGCTGGGTGATCAGCATGGGTAGCTGCGCCAATGGCGGCGGCTACTACCATTACTCCTACTCAGTCGTGCGTGGCTGCGATCGCGTGGTGCCGGTCGACATCTATGTTCCGGGCTGCCCGCCCACGGCCGAAGCGCTAGTCTACGGAATCATGCAGTTGCAGAAGAAGATCCGGCGGACCGGGAGTATCTTGCGTGGTTGATGCCGCCGCATCCGATCGTACGGCGGCCCTATTGGAAGCTCTGAACTCCGTGCCCGGCGTCCTGTCCTGCGGAACCGAAAAGGGCGAAGTGGTGGCGCACGCACGCGCCGACGCCGTCGCGGAAGTGGCGTTAAGGCTGCGCGACGATCCGCGCTTCGCCTGCGAGCAGATGATGGATGTGTGCGGCGTGGACTGGCCGGAGCGGGGCCCTGGGCGTTTCGATGTCGTCTATAACCTGCTGTCGGTCAGCCTCAATCACCGCATCCGCGTCGTGGTCACCACGGACGAGGCCACGCCGGTGCCGTCGGTCTGCGGCGTGTGGCCGTGTGCGACATGGTGGGAACGCGAGGCCTGGGACCTGTACGGGATCGTGTTCTCCGGCCAGCCGGACATGCGGCGAATTTTGACCGACTACGGTTTTGAAGGCCACCCGCTGCGCAAGGACTTTCCGCTGACCGGCTACGTGGAATTGCGGTACGACGAAGATCGCAAGCAGGTGGTGTATGAGCCGGTCAGGTTGACTCAGGAATTCCGCAGCTTCGATTTCCTGTCGCCGTGGGAGGCGATGACCACCCTGCCGGGTGACGAGAAGGCGCACGAGACCCGTGCCGAAGGTAAGCTGGGCGCGGCGGCCCATGCGGCGACGCCGGCGCCGGGGGCAAAACCGTGAGCACGACCATTCTGCAGGAGCCGGTCCCGCCCAAGAAAACCGTCGAGATTGACAGCCATGCGATCAATTTCGGCCCACAGCACCCGGCGGCACATGGCGTACTGCGGCTGATCCTGGAAATGGACGGCGAGGTGGTGGAGCGGGCCGACCCGCATATCGGCCTGCTGCATCGCGGCACTGAGAAACTGATCGAGTACAAGACCTATCTGCAGGCGGTGCCGTATTTCGATCGGCTCGACTATGTCAGCCCGATGTGCATGGAGCACACCTTTGCGCTGGCGGTCGAAAAGCTGCTGGGCGTGGAGGTGCCGGAGCGCGCGCAGTGGATACGTGTGCTGTTCGCCGAAATTACCCGGGTTCTGAATCACCTGCTGAACGTGACGACCTACGCGCTTGATGTAGGCGCCATCACGCCCAGCCTGTGGGGTTTTGAGGAACGCGAAAAACTGATGGAGTTTTATGACGCGGCATCGGGAGCGCGTTTGCACTCCAATTATTTCAGGCCCGGCGGCGTGTCCAGGGACTTGCCGGCCGGGCTGGAGGACCGCATTGCCGGCTGGGCGGAGACGTTTCCGAAATTCGTCGACGAACTGTCCGAGCTGCTGACCGCCAACCGCATCTGGAAACAGCGCACGGTGGATATCGGCATCGTGCCGCCGGAGCAGGCGCTGGCATGGGGTTTTTCGGGTCCGCCGCTGCGCGCTTCCGGCGTGCCCTGGGATTTGCGGCGGGCGCAGCCCTACGACAAGTACCATCTGGTCGAGTTCGAGGTGCCGGTGGGCCGAAACGGCGACTGTTTCGACCGCTATATGGTGCGCATGATGGAGATGCTGGAAAGCGTCAAAATCATCAGGCAGTGCCTGGCGCAGATGCAGCCGGGCCCGATCAAGGTGCAGGACAACAAGATTTCTCCCCCGAAGCGCGCCGAAATGAAACGCTCGATGGAAGCGCTGATCCATCACTTCAAGCTTTTTACCGAGGGCTATCACGTCCCTGCCGGCGCCACCTACACGGCGACGGAAAGTCCGAAAGGCGAGTTCGCCGTGTACCTCGTCGCGGACGGCACCAACAAGCCGTACCGCTGCAAGATCCGGCCGACCGGGTTCTCGCATTTGCAGGCGATGAACGTCATGGCCAAGCGGCACATGCTTGCGGACGCCGTTGCCATTATCGGGTCCATCGACGTCGTGTTCGGCGAGATCGACAGGTAGCGCATGGCCGAGAACAACATCGGCGACGGTTCCACCGGTCAGGAAATCCCGCAGCCCGCGCACTTCGCTTTCGACGAGGAGAGCGAACGGGCGGCGCAGCACCACATCGCGAAATACCCGCCGGGGCGGCAGGCCAGCGCGGTGCTGGCCCTGCTCTACCAGGTGCAAAAGCAGATGGGGCGGCAGACCGGCAGCGCCTGGGTACCGCGCGCCGGCATGGACGCGGTAGCCGCGCGCCTGGGCATGCCGCCGATGCGCGTCTACGAGGTCGCCACCTTCTATACCATGTTCAACACCGCGCCGATCGGCCGCTGGCATTTGCAGGTATGCACGACGACGCCGTGCTGGCTGCGCGGGTCTGATGACGTGGTGGCAGCGTGCCGGAAGGTCACGGGCATCGGCGGCTGGCACGAGACCAGTGCCGACGGGCTGTTCACCATGACCGAGGTGGAGTGCCTCGGCGCCTGCGTGAACGCGCCGATGTTGCAGATCAACGACGATTTCTACGAAGACCTGGACGCGGAGAGCACCGAACGCCTGCTGTCGATGCTGAAGCGGGGCGAAAAACTGCCGCCGCCAGGGTCGATGGCCGGCCGGCAGACTTCGGCGCCCGAGGGCGGCCCGAACACGCTTTTGGAAGTGGGGCGCTAGAGCGATGCTGAGCGACCGGGACCGCATTTTTACCAATCTGTACGGCATTCACGACTGGCGCCTGGCCGGGGCCAGGGCGCGCGGCGACTGGGACGGCACGGCCGCCATTCTGGCGCGCGGGCGGGATGCGATCATCGACGAGATGAAGGCTTCGGGATTGCGCGGCCGCGGTGGCGCCGGTTTCCCGACCGGCATGAAATGGTCGTTCATGCCAAAGACGATCGGCGAGCGACCGCACTATCTGACCATCAATGCCGACGAAAGCGAGCCCGGCACCTGCAAGGACCGGGACATCCTGCGCCACGATCCGCACAAGCTGATCGAAGGAGCGCTGGTGGCCTCCTTCGCCATGGGCGCGCATGTCTGCTACATCTACATCCGCGGCGAGTTTTACAACGAAGCGGTCAATCTTCAGGCGGCCATCGACGAGGCGTATGAGGCGGGACTGGTCGGCCGCGATCGCCTGCGGTTCAGGCTGGGATTTCGACATTTATCTGCATCGGGGTGCCGGTGCCTATATCTGCGGCGAAGAGACGGCGATGCTGGAGAGCCTGGAAGGCAAGAAAGGCCTGCCGCGCATGAAGCCGCCGTTTCCGGCGGCGGTGGGGCTTTATGGCTGCCCGACGACGGTGAACAATGTCGAATCGATCGCGGTGGCGCCGACCATTCTGCGCCGTGGTGCCGCCTGGTTTTCCGCGCTGGGCCGGCCGAAGAATGCCGGCGAGAAGATCTTCTGCATCAGCGGCCACGTGAACAAGCCGTGCAACGTCGAGGAAGAACTGGGGATTCCGCTGCGCGAGCTGATCGATCGCTATTGCGGTGGCGTGCGCGGCGGCTGGGACAATCTGCTCGCGGTCATTCCGGGGGGCGCCTCGGTGCCGCTGATCCCCAAAAGCGTGTGCGACACGGTGCTGATGGATTTCGACAGCCTTCGCGACGTGAAGAGCGGCCTAGGCACGGCGGCGGTGATCGTGATGGACAAGAGCACCGATGTGATCCGCGCGATCGCCCGGCTGTCGCAGTTCTACAAGCACGAGAGCTGCGGCCAGTGCACGCCGTGCCGGGAGGGCTGCGGCTGGATGATGCGGGTGATGTATCGCATGGTGCAGGGCCGCGCGGAGCCGGAAGAGATAGACGTGCTGGAACAGGTGACGCGGCAGATCGAGGGGCACACGATCTGCGCCCTCGGCGACGCCGCGGCCTGGCCGATCCAGGGCCTCATCCGTCATTTCCGCCCCGAGATGGAAGCGCGCATCGCCGCCTACAAGCGACGCAGTGCGCCGGCTCCGATGGCCCTGGCGGCGGAATAGAGCATGCCCAAACTCACCATTGACGGCGTGCCGGTCGAAGTGCCTAACGGCACGGCCCTGATCCAGGCCTGCGAAGCGGCGGGCCGGGAAGTGCCGCGGTTCTGCTATCACGAACGCCTGTCGATCGCCGGCAATTGCCGCATGTGCCTGGTCGAGGTGGAGAAGGCGCCAAAACCGGTCGCTTCCTGCGGCTATCCGGTGGCCGACGGCATGGTGGTCTACACCGACAGTCCGATGGTGCGCGCGGCGCGGCGCGGCGTGATGGAATTCTTGCTGATCAACCATCCGCTGGATTGCCCGATCTGCGACCAGGGCGGCGAGTGCGATCTGCAGGATCAGGCCATGGGATACGGCCGCGACCACACGCGCTATCTCGAGAACAAGCGGGCGGTCAAGGACAAGTATCTCGGCCCGATCGTCAAGACCGTGATGACCCGCTGCATCCAGTGCACGCGCTGCATCCGCTTCGCCGCCGAGATTGCCGGAGTGCCGGAGCTCGGCGCCGTGGCGCGCAGCGAGAACATGGAGATCACCACGTATGTGGAACGTGCGCTGTCCTCGGAATTGTCCGGCAATCTGGTTGATATCTGCCCGGTCGGCGCGCTGACTGCAAAACCCTACGCCTTCATCTCGCGTCCATGGGAGCTGCGCAAGACGGACAGCGTGGACGTGCTGGACGGGATGGGCTGCAATATCCGCATCGATTCGCGCGGACCGGAGGTGCTGCGCGTGCTGCCGCGCATCAACGAGGAGGTCAACGAGGAATGGCTCGGCGACAAGTCGCGCCACGCCATCGACGGGCTGAAACGCCGCCGGCTCGACCGGTGCTGGGTGCGCCGCAACGGCCGCCTCGTCGCGGCGACCTGGGACGAGGCTTTTGCCGCCATCGCCGATCGTCTGCAAGGCGTGCCAGGCGAGCGGATCGGCGCCGTCGCCGGCAATCTCGCCGATGCCGAGAGCATGTTGGCGCTAAAAGACCTGATGGCGGCACTCGGTTCGCACAATCTCGACTGTCGGCAGGAAGGCGAGCACTACGACATCGCGCGGCGCGATTTCTACACCTTCAACACCTCGATTGCCGGCATCGAGGAGGCGGATGCGCTGTTGCTGGTCGGCACCAATCCGCGCCGCGAGGCGCCGGTGCTGAATGCGCGCATCCGCAAGCGCTGGCTGCAGGCGCATGTTCCCATCGCCCTGATCGGTTCTGCCGCCGAACTGACCTACCCCTACGAGCACCTGGGCGACGGCCCCGCCGCGTTATCCGATCTCGGCGCCTTCGCCGACCTGCTGGCCGCCGCAAAGCGGCCGATGATCGTCATGGGCCAGGCGGCGCTCGCCCGGCCGGACGGCGCCGCGGTGCTGGCGGCGGCGTGGCGGCTCGCGGCGGAGCACGGCATGCTAACGCCGGAATGGCACGGCTTCAGCGTGCTGCACACGGCCGCGTCCCGTGTCGGTGCGCTTGATCTGGCTTTCCTGCCCGGCCCCGGCGGCAAAAATTTGCAGCAGATGCTGGGCGGTGGTGTGGATGTTCTATGGCTGCTCGGCGCCGACGAGTTCGACGTTTCTCGCGTCGGCGCAAAGACCTTTGTGGTCTACCAGGGCCACCATGGCGACCGCGGTGCCGCGCGCGCCGACGTAATCCTGCCGGGCGCCGCCTACACGGAAAAGAACGGCACCTATGTGAACACCGAGGGCCGCGTGCAGCGCGGTTTTTTGGCCGTGCATCCTCCCGGGGAGGCGCGCGAAGACTGGCGCATCCTGCGCGCCTTCTCCGCCCATATCGGTAGGCCTCTGCCGTACGACAGCATGGAGCAGTTGCGGGCGCGGCTGGAGCAGCAAAATCCGGTGTTTGCGCGCGTCGGCATTCTGCCGCGATTCGGCTGTTCGGATACCACTGGTCCAGCGGACGCTGGCGCGGTCGACGGTTCGGTGCCGTTGCGTCCGTGGTTCGATACCTACTACCAGACCGACCCGATCAGCCGCGCCAGTCCCACCATGGCCGCCTGCGTGGCCGAAATCTCGCCGATGCCGATGGCCGCGGAGTAGGCGATGCACGGATTCTTCCACGAAAACGCGGTCGGCATCACCATCCTCACCGTGGCCGAAGCGCTGGCTATTCTCGTGCCGGTGCTGATCGGCATGGCCTACCTCACGCTGGCCGAGCGGCGTGTGCTGGCAGCGATCCAGCTGCGCAAAGGGCCGAACGTTGTGGGACCGTTCGGGCTGTTCCAGCCGTTCGCCGATGCCATAAAAATGATCATGAAGGAGACGGTGATCCCGGAAGGGGCCAATCGCTACCTGTTCCTGATGGCGCCGATGCTGACCTTCGGCCTGGCGGCGATCGCCTGGGCGGTGATCCCGGTCAACAACGGCTGGGCCGTGGCCGACATCAATGTCGGTGTGCTGTACCTGTTCGCCATCAGCAGTCTGGGCGTCTACGGCATCATCATCGCCGGCTGGGCCAGCAACTCGAAATACGCGTTCTTGGGTGCCATGCGCTCGGCGGCGCAGATGGTGTCCTACGAAGTCTCGATGGGCTTCGTGATCGTCACCGTGCTGCTATGTGTGGGCAGCCTGAACCTGAACGACATCGTGCTGGCGCAGCGCCACGTCTGGTTCTGTCTGCCGCTGCTGCCGATGTTCGTGATCTTCTTCATTTCCACCCTGGCCGAGACCAACCGCTCGCCGTTCGACCTGCCGGAAGGCGAGAGCGAGATCGTGGCGGGGTTTTTCGTCGAATACGGCGCCATGGCGTTCGCGCTGTTCTTCCTCGGCGAATACATGAACATGATTTTCATGTCGGCGATGACCACCATCCTGTTCCTGGGCGGCTGGCTCGGGCCGTTCGGCATCCTGCCGCAGCTTGCGGTGCTGTGGTTCGCGCTGAAAGTGTGTTTTTGCCTGTTCGTGTTCATCTGGGTGCGCGGCACGTTCCCGCGCTTCCGTTACGACCAGCTGATGCGCCTGGGTTGGAAAGTGTTCTTGCCCGCCTCGCTGGTTTGGCTGGTCATCACCGCGGGCGTGCTGCTGGCCATGGGCTGGCTGCCCCGTGTTGCGTAGTGGGCACCGCTTGATGCCGCACCGTGCGCACGCTATGCCGCGCCCGAACCGGGAGGCTCGCTGAATGGCGTTCCTCGATCGCACCGCGCGCACCCTGCTCTTGAGCGAGCTGCTGCAGGGCATGGCGCTGACCCTGCGCTACTTCTTCAGGCCCAAGGCGACGCTGAACTATCCGTACGAAAAAAACCCGATCAGCCCTCGCTTCAAGGGCGAGCACGCCCTGCGCCGCTATCCGAACGGCGAGGAGCGCTGCATCGCCTGCAAGCTGTGCGAGGCGGTCTGCCCGGCCCAGGCCATCACCATCGAATCGGAGCGCCCGTCCGGACGGCAGCCGCCGCACCACGCGCTACGATATCGACATGACGAAATGCATCTATTGCGGCCTGTGCGAGGAGTCCTGCCCGGTGGACGCGATCGTCGAGGGACCGAATTTCGAGTTCGCCACGGAAACGCGGGAAGAACTACTGTACGACAAGGGCAAGCTGCTGGCGAACGGCGACCGCTGGGAACCGGCGCTGGCGCGGCGCCTGGAACTGGACGCACCGTATCGATGAGTGTTTTTCCCCAATCCGTTTCGATTTCGCGGGGCGCACGCCCGAATGTTGGGTTTCGTCCCGCCATGATCGCCAGCATCGCCTTCTACGTCTTCGCCTTCGTCCTGCTCGTCTCGGCGGCCATGGTGGTCAGCGCGCGCAATCCCGTACACTCCGTGCTGTTCCTGATTCTGGCGTTCTTCAACGCCGCCGCCCTGTTCCTGCTGGCCGGCGCCGAGTTTCTGGCGATGATTCTGGTGATCGTCTACGTGGGTGCGGTCGCCGTGCTGTTCCTGTTCGTGGTGATGATGCTCGACATCAACTTTGCCGAGCTGCGCGAGGGCTTTCAGCGCTACTTGCCGGTCGGCGCCACCGTGGGCGTGGTGCTGCTGATCGAGCTGGGGATCGTGCTCGGCGGCTGGCGTTTTGCGCCGTCGGCGCTCACGCTGCGCCTGGCGCCGCGCGCCATGGGTGTGCACAACACCGCCCAGCTCGGCCAGATGATCTACACCGACTACATGTTTTTGTTCCAGGCCGCCGGCGTCATCCTGCTGATCGCCATGATCGGCGCCATCGTGCTCACGCTGCGCGAGCGCGGCGAGGTGCCCGCGGCCATGGCGCGGCGACAAAGCATAGCGCGGCAGGTCGCGCGCCTGCCGGCCGAAACATTGGCGATGGTGCACGCGCCGCTCGGCGCCGGCATCGATACCTTGGGCATTCTGCGGCCGATCGTGGAGGAGCGACAGGCGGTGGCCGAAGCGGTGGAAATCCAAGGCCACGCCCACGACAGCCGGGAGCACTGAGCGGTGCAGGTCGGGCTCGGCCACTATCTGGCGGTCAGCGCGATCCTGCTCGTGCTGGGCGTTTTCGGCATTTTC
Organism: uncultured Pseudomonadota bacterium; assembly: GCA_963822705.1. Taxonomy (GTDB): domain Bacteria; phylum Pseudomonadota; class Alphaproteobacteria; order Acetobacterales; family Acetobacteraceae; genus CAVRQM01. The sequence continues at coordinate 65,130 of CAWGIX010000012.1, read as the reverse complement.
CTCAACCGCAAGAACGTCATCATCATCCTGGTTTCCATCGAGCTGATCCTGCTCTCGGTCAACCTCAATCTGGTGGCGTTCTCGGCTGCTCTGGACGACCTGGTGGGGCAGATGTTCGCGATGTTCGTGCTGACCGTCGCCGCCGCCGAGGCGGCGATCGGGCTGGCCATCGTGGTGGTGTATTTCCGCAATCGCGGCTCGATCGAGGTCGAGGACGTGAACCTGATGAAAGGCTGAGCACCGAAAATGCTCTATGCCGTCGCGGTCTTTTCGCCGCTGCTGGGATCGGCCGTTACGTTGCTGCTGGGCCGCCAGATCGGCGACCGCGCGGCCCAGGCGATTACCATACTGCTGATGATCCTGGCTTCGATCTGCGGCGTGTCCGCGTTCGTGCAGCTGGTCTACGAGGGATCGGACACCGGCACCGTCTCGCTCGGCACCTGGTTCGATGTCGGCACGTTCCACGCTGCCTGGGCGCTGCGCTACGACCCGCTGTCGGCGGTGATGGTGGCCATGGTCACCACCGTTGCCACCCTGATCCATATCTACAGCGTCGGCTACATGAGCCACGAAACGGGGACATGGCGGTTCTTCAGCTACCTGTCGCTGTTCTCGTTCGCCATGCTCATGCTGGTGACGGCCGACAACCTGCTGCAATTGTTCTTCGGATGGGAAGGCGTCGGACTGATGAGCTACCTGCTCATCGGTTACTGGTATTTCAAGAAATCGGCCAACGACGCGGCGATGAAGGCGTTCATCGTCAATCGCGTCGGCGACCTGTTCTTTGCGGTCGGCATCGCGCTGGTGTTCTTCCAGTTCGGCTCGATCCAGTTCGGCGACATTTTTGCCGGCATCCCGCAACACATGAACGATGTGTACACGGTCCCGGGTCTCGGCACCTGGCGCGCGTACGAGGTGATCGGGGTGCTGCTGTTCATCGGTGCGATGGGCAAGTCGGCGCAGATCGGCCTGCACGTATGGCTGCCCGACGCCATGGAGGGCCCCACGCCGGTTTCCGCCCTGATCCATGCCGCGACCATGGTGACGGCCGGCGTGTTCCTGGTGTCGCGCATGTCGCCGCTGTTCGACTTCGCGCCGGGCGCGCTGACATTCGTAACCTTCATCGGCGCCACCACGGCCCTGTTTGCCGCCACCGTCGGGTGCGCCCAGTTCGACATCAAGCGGGTGATCGCCTATTCCACCTGCTCGCAGCTCGGCTACATGTTCGTGGCCGCCGGAGTGGGCGCCTACCAGGCCTCGATCTTTCACCTGCTGACGCACGCCTTCTTCAAGGCGCTGCTGTTCCTCACCGCCGGTTCGGTGATCCACGCCGTCTCCGGCGAGCAGGACATGCGCAAGATGGGTGGCTTGTGGCGGCTGATCCCGCTCACCTACGCCATGATGTGGATCGGCAATCTGTCGCTGGCCGGCGTGTTTCCGTTCTCGGGCTATTTCAGCAAGGACGCGATCATCGAGGCAGCCTGGGCCTCGCACACCGGCATCGGCCAGTACGGTTTTTGGTGCACGTTGATCGGGGCGCTGCTCACTGCGTTCTACTCCTGGCGGCTGCTGATCATGACCTTTCATGGCCGCCCGCGCGCCGACCATCACGTCATGGAGCACGTCCACGAAAGTCCGCCGGTGATGACCGTGCCGCTGATCCTGCTGGCCGTCGGCGCGGTGGTCGCCGGTTTCGCGCTCCGGGAGCAGCTGATCGGGGCTGATTGGCGCGATTTCTGGCGCGCATCGATCCAGGTGGCGACCACGAACAGCGTGCTGGGCGGCATCGACAAGGTGCCGCATTGGGTGCATTTCGCGCCGAGCGTGGTGGGCCTGCTCGGCATTGCCATTGCGTATTGGTTCTACATGCTCTCGCCCGGCCTGCCGGTGCGTCTCGCCGCCGCGTTCCCGGCCGGATATCGGTTCGTGCTCAACAAGTGGTATTTCGACGAGCTGTACGACAGGACGATCGTGCGTCCGTACAACTGGCTCGCACGCGAGCTGTGGCAGGTAGGTGACGCAAAGATCATTGATGGCATTCCGAACGGCGCGGCGTCACTGACCGCGGGCGGCGCCTCGCAGGTGGTGAAAATCCAGACCGGGTCGATCGCCGTCTACGCATTCACCATGCTGATCGGCTTGGTCGCGCTGGTCAGCATCTATCTGCTGTTCCTGCGGTAGGGTCGCTGCCATGAACGCCGCCGGCTTCCCCGATTCTCTCCCTGCTCACCTTCCTCCCGCTGGTCGGCGCTGGGATCATCATGGCGGTGCGTGGCGACGAAGCGACGGTGGCGTCCAACGCGCGCTGGACCGCGCTGTGGACCACGCTGGTCGTGTTCGTGCTGTCGGTGCTGCTGTGGGTCGATTTCGACCGCACCAGTGGGGACTTCCAATTCGTCGAGCGGCTGGATTGGATGCCGCAATACCATATCGGCTACTCCATGGGCGTGGACGGCATTTCGGTCCTGTTCGTGCTGCTTTCCACCGTGCTCATGCCCATCTGCATTCTCGCCTCCTGGGAGGCGATCCGCGTCCGCGTGCGCGAATACATGATCGCCTTCCTCGTGCTCGAGACCATGATGGTCGGCATGTTCTGCGCGCTGGATTTCGTGGTCTTCTACGTTTTCTTCGAGGGCGTGCTGATTCCGATGTACCTCATCATCGGCGTCTGGGGCGGCCCGCGGCGAGTATATGCGGCGATAAAGTTCTTTCTCTACACGCTGACCGGCTCGGTCCTGATGCTATTGGCGTTGCTGACCATGTGGTACGTGGCCGGTACCACCGACATCCCGACCCTGTTCAAGACCGCGTTCCCGCCGGCGATGCAGACGTGGCTGTTCCTCGCCTTCCTGGCCTCGTTCTCGGTAAAAGTGCCGATGTGGCCGGTGCACACCTGGTTGCCGGACGCGCATGTCGAGGCGCCGACCGCCGGCTCGGTCATTTTGGCGGGCGTGCTGCTGAAGATGGGAGCCTACGGTTTTCTGCGGTTCTCGGTGCCGATGCTGCCCCAAGCCTCGGCGCACCTGGCACCGCTGATTTATGCGCTGTCGGTGATCGCGGTGATTTACACCTCGTTCGTGGCACTTGCCCAGACCGACATGAAAAAGCTGATCGCCTACTCGTCGGTAGCGCACATGGGTTTGGTCACCATCGGCATTTTCACCTTCAACGAGCAAGGCGTGCAGGGCGCGTTATTCCAGATGCTGTCGCACGGCATCGTCTCGGCGGCGCTGTTCCTGTGCGTGGGCGTGGTCTACGACCGCATCCACACCCGCGACATCGCGCGCTACGGTGGCCTGGGGGATCGCATGCCGGCCTACGCGCTGGCGTTCATGGTGTTCACCCTGGCCAGCGTCGGCCTGCCCGGCACCGCCGGCTTCATCGGCGAGTTCCTGGTTCTGGTGGGTGCATTCAAAGTGAGTTTTTGGCTGTCGCTGCTGAGCAGCCTGGGCCTGATCATGGGCGCCGCCTACATGCTGTATCTTTACCGCCGCATCATTTTTGGCAGCATCACCCGCGACGATCTGAAATCCATCCTCGACCTGTCGCCGCGCGAGATAGCCGTGTTTGCGCCTCTCGCGCTGCTGACGATCTGGATGGGTGTCTATCCGTCCAGTTTCACCGGCTTTTTTGACGCCTCGGTGAGCGGCATGATCCACACCCACCAGGCCGCGCTCGCCCATGCCGACGTGCGCCTCGCGGGGATTGCGCCCGGAATCGCGCCATGATCGGGGTGCTGAACTGGGCCATCGCGGTGCCCGAGCTGGTGCTGGTCTGCCTCGCCATGGGCATCCTGGTCTACGGCGTCCTGCAGCGCCGCGACAGTTTTCGCATCTGCTCCATGCTGACGGCCGGCGCGCTGCTGATCACCGCGGTGCTGGTGATCGCAGGGCAGCGCGGGCTCGGCTACAACGGCCTGTTCGTCGTCGATCCGTTCAGTTCGTTCATCAAACTGCTGCTGCTGGTAGCGTCCGCCTTGGGCATCGTCGCCTCGCTCGACTACAACGAGCACCAGAACCTCCGACGCTTCGAGTTCCCGGTGCTGGTCGCCTTGTGCGCCGTGGGCATGATGATCATGGCCTCGGCGGTCAATCTGATGACCCTGTATCTCGGGCTGGAGATGCACTCGCTGGCGCTCTACGTGCTGGCCGCGTTCGCCCGCGACCAGCTTCGCTCGGCCGAGGCGGGCCTGAAATATTTCGTGCTGGGCGCGCTGGCCTCCGGCCTGCTGCTCTACGGCATTTCCATGGTCTACGGCTTTACCGGTTCGATGTCGTTTGCCGACCTGACCGGCGCCCTCTCCGACCCGCAACAAGTGTCGCTCGGTCTGACCGTCGGCATCGTGTTCATCGTGGCCGGCCTCGCGTTCAAGGTTTCCGCGGTGCCGTTCCACATGTGGACGCCCGATGTCTACGAAGGCGCACCCACGCCGGTCACGCTGTTCCTGGGAACCGCGCCGAAAGTCGCGGCGATGGCGCTGCTGGTCCGCGTCATGGTCACCCCGTTCGGCCATCTGCTGGGGCAGTGGCAGCAACTGATCGTGCTGGTGTCGATCGGCTCCATGCTGCTCGGCTCGCTCGCCGCCATCGGCCAGCGCAACATCAAGCGCCTGATGGCTTATTCGTCGATCGGCCACATGGGCTACACGCTGATCGGACTCGCAGCAGGCACGGCGATCGGCATTCGCGGCGTGCTGATCTACCTCGTCACCTACGTGTTCATGAACGCCGGCACGTTCGCCTGCATCATCGCCATGCGCCGCCGCGGCAAGATGCTGGAACAGATTTCGGACCTGTCCGGGCTCGGCCGCACCGATCCGGGCCTGGCGCTGTGGTTCACCGTGTTCATGTTCAGCATGGCCGGCATTCCGCCGCTGTCCGGCTTCTGGGGCAAATACTTCATTTTTGCCGCCGCGGTGCAGTCGGGCCTGTGGGCGCTGGCGGTGATCGGCGTGCTCACCAGCGTGATCGGCGCCTACTATTACATCCGCATCGTCAAGGTGATGTATTTCGACGCGCCGGAGGAAGCCTTCGATCCGCGCCCCGCCTCGGTGTCGCTGGTGGCGGCGGGGGGCGGTCTGTTCACCTCGCTGTTCATCCTGTTCCCCGCCCCGTTCCTCACCGCCGCGGACGCCGCAGCCCGGGTCCTGCTGAAGTGACCGCGCCGCCGGGACCCCCGGGTCACAGCCCGGGGGCTGGCCCTTGGCGGCTTCAGCAATTTACGTCTCTCGCCTCCACCCAGGATCTGTGCCGCACGCTGGCCGCCTCCGGGGAGCCCGAGCATCTCGCCATATTGGCCGAGCGGCAGACGCATGGGCGCGGCCGGCACGGGCGGACATGGGACTCGCCCGCCGGCAATCTGGCGCTCTCGGTGCTGCTGCGCCCGCGCGAGCCGGTCCGCACCGCCGGGCAATGGGCTCTGCTGGCGGCGGTCGCGGCGGCTGAGGCGATCGCCGCCCACCTGCCGCCGCCGCTTCGCCCAACCCTCAAATGGCCGAACGACGTGCTGCTGGGCGGAGCAAAACTGGGCGGCGTGCTCACCGAGGCGGCCGCACGGCCAGACGGAACGCTCGACTGGCTGGTCATCGGCTTCGGCGTGAACCTCGCCTCGGCGCCGGTCCTGGCCGACCGCGCCACGACCTGCCTCGCCGACTACGTAACGGCTCCGCCGCCGCCAACATTCGCGGAAAAACTGCTGGACCGCCTGGAACGCTGGCGCAACCGCCGGCTCCGGGACGGTTTTGCCCCGGTGCGCGCCGCCTGGCTGGCCATGGCGCCAGAACCGGGCGCCAGGATCGCGCTGCGCGTTTCGGCCGGAACCGTGGACGGCGCGTTCGCGGGCCTGGGCGACGACGGCAGCCTGCTGCTGTCCGCCGGCGGGCGGGTTCGCGCCTTTGCCGCCGGGGAGAGCTGATGCTGCTGGTCATCGACGCGGGCAACACCAACGTGGTCGTCGCCAGTACACGACGGCACGATGTACCGCGGCAACTGGCGCATCGCCACCGATCCGAACCGCACCTCGGACGAGTACGCGGTGTGGCTGCTGGGTCTGTTTCAGCACACCGGCCTGCCGCGCCATGCCGTCACCGCCGCGGTGGTCGGCACCGTGGTGCCGGCCGCCCTGTATCATCTGCGCCGCCTGTGCCGCGACTGGTTCGACGTCGAGCCCCTGATCGCCCGCTCCGGCCTGGATTGGGGCTTCCGCATCGATGTGGACCGCCCGGAGGAGGTCGGCGCCGACCGGCTCCTCAATGCGCTGGCGGCCGGGCGGCACTATGGCGGGCCGCTGATCGTGGTCGATTTTGGCACCGCCACGACGTTCGACGTGGTTGGTGCCGACGGCAGCTACCTCGGCGGCGTCATTGCTCCGGGCATCAGCCTGTCCATCGAGGCGCTGCACCGCGCCGCGGCGCGCCTGCCGCGCATCGGCATCGGCCGGCCGCAGGCAGTGATCGGCCGCAGCACCATCCCGGCCATGCAGTCCGGACTGTATTGGGGCTACGTCAGCATGGTCGAGGGCCTGGTTGCCCGCATCAGGGCCGAGCACGACGCCCCGATGGCCGTGATCGCGACCGGCGGCCTGGCGCCGCTGCTCGCCGAGGGTACCACAGTGATCGGCCGGATCGACCCGGACCTCACGCTCGACGGCCTGCGCATGTTGGCGGAGCGTAACCCTGCCCCCACATTGCCTCGGGACAGAACACGACTGGTCGAGAGCGACTGACGCGACCCGGACTTGATCCGGGGGTCGCGGCTGCGCCGGCCGGCACAACGGGATTTTTTGAATGGATGCTCTGAGCACCGATCTGGCGTTCCTGCCCTTGGGCGGGACCGGCGAAATCGGCATGAACCTCAATCTTTATCGAAGCGGCGGCCAGTACCTGGCGGTGGATTGCGGCATCGGTTTCGGCGGCAGCGATTTGCCGGAGGTCGACGTAATGATGCCCGACCCGGCTTTCATCGCCGAGCGGCGGGACCGGCTGCTGGGCCTTGTCATCACCCACGCCCACGAGGACCATGTGGGCGCGGTCGCCTGGCTTTGGCCGCAACTGCGCTGCCCCGTCTATGCAAGCCCGTTTGCCGCCGCCGTGCTCCGGCGCAAGCTGGCGGAAGTGCAGCTGCTGGGTCAGGTGAAGCTGCATGTCATCCCGCCGGGCAGCGCCTTCTCTCTGGGGCCGTTCGCGCTGCGCTTCTTGCGCGTCGCGCATTCGGTGCCGGAAGCGCAGGCCCTGGCCATCACCACCGCGGTCGGAACGGTGCTGCACACCGGCGACTGGAAGCTGGACCCGACGCCGCTGGTCGGTCCGCCGACGGACGAGGCCGGGTTCGCGGCACTCGGCGAACAGGGCGTGCTGGCAATGATCTGCGATTCGACCAACGCCATGGTCGATGGTCAGTCCGGGTCCGAGGCTGACGTGCGCACGACGCTCTCCGACCTGATCGCCTCGTTGCGGGGCCGCGTTGCGGTGACCTGTTTCGCCAGCAATGTCGCGCGCGTGGAGTCCGTCGCATTGGCCGCGCGCGACGCCGGAAGAACGGTGGCGCTGGTCGGCCGGTCGCTCCGCAACCTGGAGGCGGCGGCGCGCGAGTGCGGCTATCTGTCCGGGCTGCCGCCGTTCGTGACCGAAGACGCGGCCAACGACGTGCCCGACGAGAACCTGCTGATTCTGGTCACCGGCAGCCAGGGCGAGCCGCGCAGCGCGCTGGCCCGGATCGCCGCCGACACTCATCCCCGAATCGAACTCGGCGAAGGCGACACCGTGGTCTTTTCCAGCCGCGTCATTCCGGGCAACGAGCGGGCCATCGGCACGGTGCAGGACAATCTGGTCCGCCGTGGAGTGAAATTGATGACGGACCACGATCATCCGATCCACGTCTCCGGCCATCCCGCCCGCGACGAACTGCGCCGGCTGTACGGCTTGGTACGGCCGAAGTTCTCGGTGCCGGTACACGGCGAGTGGCGTCACCTGGCCGCGCACGCGGCGCTGGCGCGCGAAGCCGGCGTCACGCCGATCCTGCTGGAGGACGGCGACATCCTGAGCCTTGCTCCGGGTCCCCCGGAGGTGGTGGACAGCGCGCCGGTGGGGCGCCTGGTGCTGGATGGGGGTCGACTGGTGCCGCTGCAGGGCTCCGTCATGGGTGCGCGGCGGAGAATGCTGTTCAACGGCGTGGTGGTGGCGAGCTTTGCGGTGGACGAGGCGGGGCGGCTACGCGGCGGCGTCCGGGTCAGCGCGCCGGGCCTGTTCGACGGCGACGATCCCGAGACCGGCCGAGTCGCTTCCGAACTGGCGAACTCGATCGCCGACCTGCCGGCTTCGCTGCGGCGCGCCGATGCTCCGCTGATCGACGCGGCCAAGGCCAGTCTGCGCCGCTCGCTGGGGCGGCGGCTGCAAAAGCGGCCGCTGGTGGACATCCATCTGCTGCGGGTTTGACCGAGGACGCAAACCGGAGGGCGGCGGCCCGTGAACTGGTTTACCGGGATCCTCCTGTACGTGCTGATCTGGTGGGTCGCCCTGTTTGCCGTGCTGCCGATCGGCACGCAGCCGGTCGCCGACGCCGAGGAAACCCCCGGCGGCTGGCGCGGAGCACCCGAGACGCCGAACCTGCTGCGCAAGGCGCTGATCACCACCATCGTCGCCGCGATCATCTGGGCCGGCTGCTACCTGCTGATCCGCAGCGACTGGATCAGTTTTCGCAGCGGCTGGTGGGCTCTGCCCACTGATTGATCCTGGTGGGCTCTGCCCACTGATTGATCCGGGTGTTGCGGGCGAGGCACGGCTGCCCGCCATTTTGGCAAATTGCATCCGGGTACGCAAAAGTGAGTCTCGAATGCGACGTTTTTTGTTGGACGGCATGGGGGCGGAAAGCGGATCATCACGGCAGGAAGAGCTTAGCGCTCCTCCTGCCGTGTGACTGGGGTTTCCTCCCTAAACTTGGCCCGCGCGCCGAGGCGTGCGGGCCCTTTTCCGTCTAGCGCGGCTCGTCGGGCAAGTCACGCGGAATTTATCTCAAGGCTCACGTTGTTTTTCCGTGAGCAATCACAAATGCTCGGCGTCAAACGTTAATCGAACATTCAAGTTTAACGAGTGCCGGTGAGGTCGAACTTCTCCGAATGCTGGCTGGCGACATTGGGCGGACCTCTCTACGGTGCCGCTCCCGTTCCGAGCACAGCATCACGACCGACGCATGCGCCTGTCCCGCAGCCTGATTCCGACGCTCAAGGAAACGCCCGCCGAGGCGCAGATCGTGTCCCATCGCCTGATGCTGCGCGCCGGATTGGTGCGCCAGACGGCGGCGGGCATCTATGCATGGCTGCCGGCGGGGTGGCGCGCGCTGCAAAACATCGCGCAAATCGTGCGCCGGGAGCAGGATGCAGCCGGCGCGCAGGAGCTGCTGATGCCGACCTTGCAGCCTGCCGAACTGTGGCGGCAGAGCGGCCGTTACGATGCCTACGGTCCGGAAATGCTGCGGCTGCGCGACCGCCACGACCGCGACCTGGTGTACGGTCCCACGAACGAGGAAATGATCACCGACATTTTTCGGCAATCCGTGCACAGTTATCGCGAGCTGCCGCAGATCGTCTACCACATCCAATGGAAATTTCGTGACGAGGTGCGCCCGCGCTTCGGCGTAATGCGCGGCCGCGAGTTTTTGATGAAGGACGCATACAGTTTCGATCTCGATTACGACGGCGCGGTGGTCAGCTACCGCAAGATGATGCTGGCGTACTTGCGCACGTTTCGGCGATTGGGGGTGCAGGCGATACCCATGGCAGCCGAATCCGGGCCGATCGGCGGCAATCTGTCGCACGAGTTCATCATTCTGGCCCCTACCGGCGAGAGCCGCGTGTTCTACGACGCGGCGTTCGAGCGCATCGATCTGTCCGGCGCCGCGGTATCGCAGGCCTCGCCCGAGCAGCTGGCGCGCTTCTTCGAGAGTGCCACCACGCCCTATGCCGCGACCGACGACAAGCACGACGAGCGGGCCTGGGCGGCGGTGCAGGAGCGGCGCGAGGGTCGCGGCATCGAGGTGGGCCACATTTTCTATTTCGGCACCAAATACAGCGAGCCGATGGGCCTCTCGGTCGCCGGCCGCGATGGCGCTCCGGTGGTTCCGCACATGGGCAGCTACGGCGTGGGCGTGTCGCGGCTGGTGGGGGCGTTGATCGAGGCCAGCCATGATGACGCCGGCATCATCTGGCCGGACAGCGTGGCGCCGTTCGCGGCCGCGATCCTGAACCTGCGGACGGGCGATTCCGCCTGCGACGGTATCTGCGAAGACCTGTACGGCAAGCTGGACGGAACCGCCCTGTATGACGATCGCGACGAACGCGCCGGCAAGAAATTCGCCGACGCCGATCTGATGGGCCATCCATGGCAAATCATCGTCGGGCCTCGCGGCGCCGCCTCGGGCACGGTCGAGTTGAAGCGGCGGCGGACCGGCGAGCGGCAGGAGGTGTCGCTGGAGGGCGCGCTGTCGGCGATCGGGGCATAGCGCTCGCGCGTCCGTGACCCCGCTTGCTTCGGCCTGGGGATTGCAGGAAGCTTGGCGACACGCGGCACAGCAGCGCCAAGGGGGGTTCCGATGCAGACCAGACGCCAGATCCTGCAATCCGCGGCGGCCGTTGCAGGGGCCGCCGGTCTCGGCACAAGCGCACGGGCGGCCGAACCTTACAAGATTGCGTTCGTCTACGTGGCGCCGATCGGCGACGCCGGCTACACCTATCAGCACGAACTGGGCCGTCGCGCCGTGCAGGCGAAATACGGCGACAAGGTGAAAACCTCCTATGTCGAGAACGTCCCCGAAGAGGGCGCCGACGCCGAGCGGGTGATCCGCAAGCTGGCACAGGAGAACGACATGGTGTTCACCACGTCGTTCGGCTTCATGGAGCCGACCGTCAAGGTCGCAAAACAATTCCCGAAAGTGAAGTTCGAGCACGCCACCGGCATCAAGCGCGCGCCCAACCTGGCGACCTATTCGGCGCGGTTCTACGAGGGACGCTACCTGGCCGGCGTGATCGCGGGGCGGATGACGAAAAGCAATACCATCGGCTTCGTGGGCGCGTTCCCGATTCCTGAAGTTATCTCCAACATCGATGCCTATGCACTGGGCGCTCGCTCGGTGAACCCGAAAGCCGAGGTGAAGCTGGTGATGGTCAGCGCCTGGTTCGACCCCGGCAAGGAGCGCGCCGCCGCCGAGACGCTGATGAGCCAGGGCGCGGATGTGCTGACCACGCACACCGATAGCCCCGCGGTGCAGCAGGCGGGCGAGGACCGCGGCGTGTGGACCGTGGGGTTCAATTCGGATATGAGCCGGTTCGGTCCCAAAACCTGCCTCACGTCGGTGATCTCGGACTGGGCCGGATACTACATCCAGGAGGTGGGCGCCGCCCTCGACGGAACCTGGAAGACCCACGACTACTGGGGCGGCATCAAGGACGGCACGATCGTGCTGGCCCCTTACAACCCCGCCCTGCCCAAGGCGGTAGCCGATGAGGTGGATGCCAAGAAGGCCGAGATCGCGAGCGGCAAGCTGATGCCCTTTGCCGGACCACTCACGGACCAGGCCGGCGCGCAAAAAGTGCCGGCCGGTGCCGGGTTGTCGGACAAGGACATTTTGAGCTTGAACTGGCTGGTGCAGGGCGTGCAGGGAACAGTGTAGCGGCCGGCTTCGGCCGGATCCTGCGAAGTCGGCCCGCAGCAACGCTGGCCGGGATCGGCCTGCCACGCCTGAACAAGAAAGAAATCCTTGACCCGGCCGCCGCCGTGCGTTAGATATCTCTGACCATGTGGTTTTGGCAGCAGCAACCCCTCCCACCCAACGCCGGCCTCGCCGAGCGCTTCACCTGGTTCATCCACGGAGTGGGCCGGGGGCTCGGGGCACGCTACGACACCGACCGGATGTCCGGGGTATATGTCATCACCGCGCAGCTGCTGTTTCAGGTGGGGATGCGGCTGCAGAACCTCAGGAAGAGGTTCATCGCTCTGCTCGCCCGGGCCCAGGCGGGTCCGCTGCCGCCGCCCCGTCCGCCCAGGAACCGGAAACGGGAAGCCCGAAAACGACAACGCCCGTTTCCCGAGCCGTTTGCCTGGCTGCTGAAGCTGGGGCAGTGGCGGGTGGCGCCCTGGAGGGGGGATCTGGAGCGGCTGCTGGCGGATCCGGAGATGGCGGTGTTGCTCCGCAACGCGCCGCAGGCGGGGCGGCTGCTGCGGCCGCTGTGCCGGATGCTGGGAGTAGTCCCCGACCCGGCGCTCCTGCCCCCGCCGCCGAAACGCCCCGCCCGGGCCAGGCCGGCTGGCCCTGAACCGGCCCTCACCGGACCGGCGGAAAAGCCGCTCCGAAAACGCCCGGTGCGCACCGAGCCGTATAAGCGCAAGCCGAAGTGGACCGAGCCCGGCACGGAGTGGCGCAAGTGGCGCGGCATCTGGATGCTGGAGCCGATCCGAAAACCGGCCCCTTACTGGGCCTGCCCACGCACGCCCATATTGTTTCGTATACGATACATACTGACGCGAGCGTGATCCGGGCTTTGCCGGCGCGCGGCCGGCGGCGATGATGGCTGATGCGCACGATCATGACCACCAACGACCCCGTACGCCTCAGTTTCGTGGCCGCCCTGCTGCGCGACGCGGGCATTGAGCCGCTGCTTCTGGACGCGCAGACCGCTGCTGTCGAGGGCAGCATCGGCGCCATCCCCCGCCGCCTCGCGGTGCCGGAAGCAGACGCCGCGCAGGCCAGGCGCGTGCTGCGCGAAGCCGGGCTGGCGTGAGTGGAACTGACCCGCGGCACCTTGCTGGACGGCCGCGTGCGCTACGACCAGCCGGCCAGCGGCCATCGCAGCGGCATCGAGCCGGTATTCCTGGCCGCCATCGTGCCGGCCCGGCCCGGCCAGCGCGTGCTCGAAGCCGGCGCGGGCGCCGGGGCTGCCCTGCTCTGCCTGGCCTCTCGGGTGCCGGGCATCGCGGGCGTGGCGGTGGAGCGCGATCCGGTCTTGGCGGCGCTGGCGGCCAAGAATGCGGCCGCGAACGGCTTTGCCGGGATCAGCGTGGAGCCCGGGGCCATCGAGGATTTCGCGCCGGGAGACAAGAAATTCGATCACGCCATGGCCAACCCGCCCTGGCACGCGCCCGCCGGCACCGCCTCGCCCGACCCCGGACGACGGCAGGCACGGCAGGCCGAGGCAAACCTGCTGGGCCGCTGGATCCGGGTGCTGGCCGGCGCGCTGCGGCTGCGCGGCACCCTCTCGCTGGTGCTGCCGCCCGCGGCGCTGCCCGAGAGCTTGGCGGCGCTGGCCGAACACGGGTGCGGCAGCCCGGTTCTGTGGCCGCTCTGGCCACGTCCGGGAATGCCGGCAAAACTGCTGCTCTTGCAGGCGATGCGGGGCGGCCGGGCGCCGATGCGACTGCTGCCCGGCACAGTGCTGCACGAAGCGGACGGCTCGTTCACGGCCAGGGCCGACGACGTGCTGCGGCGCGGCTTGCCGCTGCTTGACCCGTGAACGAAACGGCGCGACCTCACCCGGGAATGTGTGGCTGACGCAGGCTGCACGCAAAATTCAGGAGCGGCGGGAACGATGACGGTTCATGACACGATGGTCTCAAGCGCGAAGGAAATCGCCGGGACGACACTGGCTCCGAGCGCGCGTCAGAACGATCGCGAGGCCCGCTTCTCGACCGAGGCGATCACTGCCCTGGGCCAGGCCGGACTGCTCGGCCTGACCTTGCCCGGCGAGGTCGGGGGCGCCGGCCAAGGGCTGCGGACTTTTGCCGATGTCACCGCCATACTCGCCGAAGCGGATGCATCCGTGGCGATGGTCTACCTGATGCACATTCTCGCGGCGACGATGATCGCCACGGCGCCGCGTAACGAACGCTTCCTCGCGATCTTGCGCGAGATCGCCGCCGGACGCCACCTCTCGACGCTTGCATTCAGCGAAGCCGGCTCGCGCAGCCATTTCTGGACGCCGGTTTCGCGCGCGCGTCGGAACGGTGCCGGGGTCTGCTTGTCGGCCAAAAAATCCTGGGTGACCAGCGCCGGGCACGCCCAGAGCTACGTGGTGTCCGCACTCGCTCCCGAGGGCACCGGCCCGACCGAGTCCACGCTCTATCTGGTCCCGAGCGAGGCCGCCGGTCTGTCCGTGGCGGGGCCGTGGGACGGGCTCGGGCTGCGGGCGAACGCCTCCGCACCGATGCTGCTGGAAGAATGCCCGATCGCATCGACGCTCCGGCTGACCGAAGATGGGGCGGGCTTTGGCGCGATGCTGGAAGTGGTGCTGCCGCGCTTCAATCTCGGCTCCGCCTGCGTCGCTTTGGGCCTGTGCCGTGCCGCCGTCGCACAGGTGACCGCGCACCTGAAATCCGCGAAATTCGAGCACCTGGGCCAGAGTCTCGGCGAGGCGTTGCCGACCTTGCGAGCCTTGCTGGCCACGATGGTGATAGACACGGACGGGCTTGCCGCGCGTGTCGACGATCTGATCGAACATCTGGAGCGGCCGCGCGAGACGACCATGCTGCGCGTCCTGGAGACCAAGGCCGCCGCGGGCGAGGTCGCAATCAGTGTCACCTCAGCCGCGATGCGCGCCGCCGGCGGCGCCGCCTTCTCCAGGCATACGGGCATCGAACGACTTTTCCGCGATGCGCAGGCCGGCGCCGTCATGGCGCCGACGAGCGACGTGCTGCGCGAGTTCATCGGCCGCGCGACCTTGGGAATGGACCTGTTCTGATGGGCGCGGCCGAAATCCTGTCCGGCCCGCGTCCGATCTGGGTGGGCGCCGTGGCGTATGATCCCAAGGTCGTGACCATCTGGGAGGGGATGCGACGCTATTTCGTGGAGGAAGCCGGGATCGCCGTCGAGGTGGTGCTGTTCCAGAGTTACGAGGCGCAGGTCGCCGCGTTGCTGGCGGAGTCCGGTGATGGCGCTCCGCGCATCGACATTGCCTGGAACACCAATCTCGCCTTCATCCAGGCCGATCGGTGGAGCGACCACGGCTGCCGGCCGATTGCCATGCGCGACACCGATGTCGGCTGGATGACCAAGATTCTGGCGGTTCGCGGCGGCCCCATCGCCACGCTTGGCGATTTGAGGGGCCATACCTTGGCACTCGGCAGTCGCGACAGCGGCCACGCCGCGATCCTGCCGGCCTATTTTCTGAAGCGGGAGGGTTTGGAGGCGGGCACCGATTACGTGGCACTGCGCTTCGACAGCGATGTCGGCAAGCACGGCGACACCGGCCGCAGCGAAACCGAGGTCTTGCGTGCCTTGCTGGACGGGCGAGCGGACGCGGGTGCGGTCGGCAGCCCGTTCTGGCACACCGTGCAGGGCGAGCGGCTGGTTCCGTCGGACGCGCTCTTCGAGCTCTGGACATCGCCGCCGTTCAATCACTGCATGTTCACCGCGCGCGCCGATCTCGACCGCGCCCGCGAGCAGCAATTCGCCGAAGCCCTGTCGAGGATGGATTTCGACAACCCGGATCACCGGCCGATTCTGGAAGCGGAGGGTTTGCGCAAATGGCTGCCACCGCAGCTTGAGGGCTACGCCTCGTTGCGGGAGGCAGCCGACGCGCAGGGATTTTTGCGGCGCTGAGTTCCAATGTCGTATGCTGTCTGGTACCGAAGGTGCTTGGATGGGTCAGACTTCTGCCATCGACGTTGACGCCGGCTCCAAGACTTTTGCCACGGGGTTGCTGCCGGATTTGATCGCTGCCGTGCGCGACTGCGCGCCGGGGGATCTGCTGCGCGTCACCGGACGCGATGCGACCATCGGCCCGGACCTGGCGACATGGTGCCGGCTCACCCGCAACGTCCTGGTGGATGTAACCGCCTCCCCCGAACTCACCCGCTGGACCATTCGCTGCGGCGAGCTGCCGCAAAGTTTTGATCCGGACAGACCGTTGGGCTCCCGCCTCTGGCTCTACGCTAATTTCGACTGCAATCTGCAATGCGATTACTGCTGCGTGCGCTCCTCGCCCCGAGCGCCGCGCAGGGCGCTCGGGTTGGAGCGTGTGCGGCGGATCGCCGCCGAAGCAGCGGGACTGCGTGTCAGCGAAATCTTCGTCACCGGCGGCGAGCCGTTCCTGCTGCCCGACATCGCGCCGATCGTTTCTGCTTGTGCTGTCGCGGCCCCGACCACGGTGTTGACGAACGGCATGCTGCTGAAAGGGCGCCGCCTCGATATGCTCCGGTCCCTGTCGGGACTCGGCGTGGTCTTGCAGATCAGCCTGGACAGCGCCACCCCGGAGCGACACGATTCTCACCGCGGCAAAGGAAGCTGGCTGCGGGCGTGGGCGGGCATCAAGACCGCGCGCGCCGAGGGGTTTCGCGTGCGCATCGCGGCTACCGTGTCGACCGATGAGGACGAGGGCGAGATGCGCCGTTTTCTCCAAGCGGAAAATATCGCGCCGGAAGACCAGGTCATCCGCCGCATCGCGTTGCGCGGGGTTGCGGAGGAAGGGATAGCTCTCGCACGCGTCGACCTGGTCCCGGAAATCACCATCACCGCGGACGGAGTCTACTGGCACCCGGTGGGCGCCGAAGATGCCGATCTGCTCATCACTCCCGATATCTTTCCGCTCGCCGACGCTTTCGCCGCCGCGCGTCGGGTGTTCGATGATGAACACCAATACGAGAACCGTCTCGCGAAAATCTTCAACTGCGCCTGATCGGGAGCACGCTTGTCGAGGTGGGGGGCACGTCACGCGGGGCCCCAGCCGGGCACCGCGTGACGTGCTGAATCTTTGCTCCGGCGCCGGCCGCGCAAACCGCTCCGGCCGGCAACGGCCACATTCAGCCCGGCTCTCTAAGCACGTAGAGGGCCGAGGTGACGGGGGTCGGGCTAGTTTAGCGGTTTCCGGCTCTAACCACCGGGGCGCCGGGCTGACTGGGCGCGTACCCCGTGCCCGTCAGCATGTAGACAACACCGCAGCCATTGACGGAGCCGCATGAGGGGCTGCCAAAGATGGGGAGGACGCCTCCCAATGCGGTCGTTCCGTACAGAGCTCCACCGTTGTCGGCGGTCAGCCCGCCATGAGGACTGCCGCCGTCGCTGCTCCCGGAGAAGGTCCAGAGCGTGGTCTTGGTCCAGGGGGCCTGAGCAGCTCCCGGCGTCAGCTTGAATACGGTGCCGCAGCCATTAGCCAAACAGGCCGCATTGAGAGAGAGCGACGATCCGCCCTCCTGAGTCGTTCCATACAACGCGCCGTTCTGGTCGATGAGCAACGCACCCCCGGACTCAAGAGGATATGCGCCGTCGCTGCCGCCTGAAAAATTCCAGAGGGTGTGCTTGGTCCAGCCGGTTCTACCGTTTCCGCTTGCTACCAGCTTGAAGACGGTGCCGCAGCCATTATAGCAGTTGCCGCTGTTGCCACCGTATGTCGCTCCGTAAAGCGCCCCTGACTGGTCCTCGGTCAGGGTGGAGGTGGGATTGGCGCCGTCGACGTTCCCAAAACGCCAGAGGGTCTGCTCGGTCCAGGCGGTCTGGCCCTGCCCGGGCGGGATCAGCGCAAAGACAGTGCCGCAACCCCCGTTGCAGTTGGGAATAGCGCCCGAATACGTGCTACCGTAAAGCACTCCGCTGCTCGGGTCGGCGATCAGGCCGTTAGGGTGGCAGCCGTCCTGTCCCCCGGTGAAGGCGTAAAGCGTGGTCTCGTTCCAGGGGGTCTGATCATTTCCGGGCGGTGTCAGCGTGTAGATAGTGCCGCACCCCCCCGAGCCGCCGGCTTTTGTCGATCCATACAGCGTCCCGGTGGTGTCGGCGATGACCCCGTTTGTGAATGGAGAGCTGCCGTCAGGGCCGCCCGTGAAGGTCCAGAGTGTGGTCAAGTCGTTGCCATTCAGGCTGAAGACAGTACCAGTGCCTGCGGCGGTCGTTCCGTACAGGCCGGTCGCCGGGGAAACCCCTGCAGTGGGGGAAAACAGTCCCGCCTCAGGGTTGCCACCATCGGCTCCCCCCGAGAAGCTCCAGAGTACGGTGTTGGTCCAGGTCCCTCCGACCTGCGGCGGGTTCGGAGGCGTCAGCTGGAAGGCGGTGCCGCAGCCGTTCCCGCCATAGCAGCCACCGTTCGTACCGCCGAACTGGGTCGTTCCATAGAGCGCAACCAGCGAGCCACCGGGCCCCGTCGTGTCGGCAAGGAGAGTGTCCCATGGCCCCCAACCGTCAGCACCGCCCTGAAAGGCATGAAGTGTGGTCTCGTTGACCTGGGCATGCGCCGAACACAGGGCGCTGGCATAGATCAGGACTGCCGACGCACACGGCAAACGAAGACGCGTGCCCGACCTGCGCAGCGCGTTCCAAACTAGACACACAAAGTCATGCACGGCACTTCTCCCACAACAGCTTTGGTTAGGATTAAATCCTACCCTTTTGCGTAAAGTTCCTAGCCTGCACCGAGTTGAGGGCGTCAGCAGAAACCTTCCTTATTGGCAAATTACCTGATTCACCATTTGGCTGCAAGCCCGACCCGGAAATATCGGGCGTCGGGTTGCCTCCGTTTGAGAGGGCATTCCAGCGGACCGTGCGCTATTATGTTTTGCCATACCATAATATGCAACATTCCTCTGCGGAAAGTTCAATCCGACCACCCAAGCCCTGACACGCCGTTGTCGCGACCGACGGTTGCATGACGACCGACCCCGCACGCAAAAGGTAGCCATGCAGCTCCGACGCAGATGTCTCATCGCATCCGCCGCCTTGCTGACCGGGTGCAGCCCGGTCGAACTGCTTGACGACACGATTTCCGAGCGGGGTCTGGTCGTAGTGCACGACATCCCGTACGGCCCGGGGAAGCTCGCCGCCGATGCGCGCCGCGCGCTCGACGTCTATCGTCCGGACGCGATGCCCGGGAAGTTGCCCACGGTGGTATTTTTCTATGGCGGATCGTGGCAGTCCGGGCGCCGCCAAGACTATCGCTTCGTGGCGGCCCCGCTCGCGCGGCGCGGCGTGATCGTTGTGGTCCCGGATTACCGGGTGTACCCGCAAGTGCAATTCCCGGCCTTTTTGCGGGACGCGGCAGAGGCGGTGGCATTCGCGCTGCGGGCCGCGCCGTCCTGGGGCGGCGACCCGCACCGCGTGTTCGTGGTCGGCCACTCCGCCGGAGCCTATATCGCCGTGATGCTGGCGCTCGATCCGCGCTGGCTGCAAGCGGCGGGCGCCGGGCGCGACGCAGTAGCGGGGAGCGTCGGCATTTCCGGCCCGTACGATTTTCTGCCGATCACCGATCCTGCGATCCGCGCAATATTTTCGCCTGCCGCGGACGCCATCGCGACGACCCAGCCCATCACGTTTGCCGACGGAAACAACCGCCCCTTGCTGCTGTTGCAAGGTCTGGCGGATACTACGGTTCAGCCGCGCAACGCCGCGGTCCTGGCCGCGCGCATCCGGGCCGAAGGGGGACCGGTCAAACTACGCACCTATGAGGGGCTTGGCCATATCGGCATCATCACCGCCTTCGCACCGCTGTTCCAAAGCGACGCGCCTGTGCTGGACGATGTCGTGAGCTTCGTGAACGATCCGGGGAACGTCGCCTCCTGATCGATTGGTGCGCGTTCGGGGCCGTCCGCATGCCGGCCGGCGGCAGCGAAAGCACTGCCACCAGCCTGGCGACGCGCATATATTACTCGAGCAGTTTTTGCGCCTGCGCTACCGATGCCTGGCAGCCCGTATCGTTCTTCGCATCGAGCGCGCGGGCTTGCTCCAGGACCTCTTTGGCCTGCGACACCTTGTTCTGTGAGTCCGACAACTTGGCGTTGGGATCATTCGCCATCGTCGGCATACCCGCCTGCTGGCGACGTACGTCCTGGTCGGACGTCGCCACCTGCGCCGAGGCCGCGTTCATTTCCGCCGTGGCGCCGTTGGTCTTGGTCAGATTGCCCTGCGCGCTCGTCCCCTTTGTCAGCTGCGCCATGTTTGGGGTCGCGCTACCGTTTGCCGCGGGCAACTTGGCCGCCGGAGTGGCGCCGGACAGGGCGCCTGTCGTTGGTGGCCCAAGGCTGGGATTGTCAGATACTTTCTTGTCCAGGGCGGCTATCTGATCGCTGCAAGGCCCTGCCACCGCGGCCACGCCGGCGGTCGCAACCACCAGCCCGCAGGACAAAGCCAGAGTCGTAATCGCACCCTTCATGACGTTTTCTCCCCGCTGGTCTTGCTGCCTTTCGTACCCGGTGTTTGCCCGCCGGATGGTTTGCCTGTCCCGGACTGGCCCATGTGCTTCAGCTTGTCCTCCGCTTCATGCTGCTGCTGTCCGGTTTCCTTGTGTTCGCCGAACTTCTGCTTGTCCGTCAAAACGTTTTTTTCCTCGGCCATGACATGTGCCCTCCTCTGGCAGGCAACGCGGGACCACGATGGATCGTTCGCCCGGTTCCGTTTCTGTGATGAGGGCTGCCGCGAAGACGGGCCGCAGGTGGTTCAGGCCCGGTGGGCGGCCGGCTTGCGCAGGGCAAGTTTTTGCAGAGCCAGCGCGAACGTGGCGTCCGCATCCAGCGCAGTAGTGTCCAGCCGGAACGCATCCTTGGCAGCGACCAGCCGCGCCGCATCGCGCGCATCGCGCCGGCGCACGTCTTCGGCGACTTCGGCCTGGTCGGCTGCGATTCCAGACGCCCGCAACTCCAGCCACCGTCGATGCCCGCGCGCCTCGGCGCTGGCCGTGACCCAAAACTTTGCGTCGGCTTCCGGAAAGATCACCGTGCCGATGTCGCGACCATCGAGTACCGCCCCGCCCGGCCGGTTTCCAAAATCGCGCTGAAATCTCAGCAGGGCCGCGCGGACGCCGGGGATCGCCGCGACCGCGGCCGCGGCCGCATCGGCCTCCAGCCCGCGCAGATCGCCTCGCAAAAGGTCGTTTGCGTCCAGAATCTGTGCCGCAGCGACGGCCGTTGCGGAATCGGCGGGATCGCCGCCCGCTTCCAGCACACGCCGCCCAACGGCGCGGTACAGTAAGCCGGTGTCGAGATGCGGCAGGGAGAAATACGCGGCCAGACGGCGCGCCAGGGTGCCTTTGCCCGCCGCCGCCGGCCCGTCGATGGCGATGATCATACGAGTGCGGGGTCGGACTCGCCCAGCAAGGAATTGATCAGCGTGGTAAAACCCGGAAAACTGGTGTCGATAAAGCTGGCATCGTCCACCCGCACCGGTGCCTGGGCGGCCAGCCCCAGCACCAGCGCGCTCATCGCCAGGCGGTGGTCCATCAGGGTGGCCACCAGCCCCCCGCCCTTCGGCCGGCCGCCGCTGCCGTGCACCAGCAGATCGTCCCCGTCCACCTCGACCGACACCCCGTTCGCGGCCAGCAGTGCCGCGGTGGCGGCCAGACGGTCGCTCTCCTTCACCCGCAGCTCGTGCAGTCCCCGCATCCGCGTCGTACCCGCAGCCGCAGCAGCCGCGACGGCCAGCACCGGATACTCGTCGATCATGCTGGGCGCCCGCTCGGCGCGGCACATCCACCCCGCGCAACGCGGAGTGGCGCACCAAAATGTCGCCCACGCGCTCGCCGCCCTCGATCCGCTCGGTGGCGACGGAAATATCGGCGCCCATTTCCCAAAGCGTTTGCAGCAGACCTGTCCGTAGCGGATTGAGGCCGATATTGGCTATGGACAAGACCGATCCCGACACCAGCAGGCTGGCCACGATCGGGAACGCCGCCGATGAGGGGTCGCCCGGCACCACGATATCCTTCGCCATCAGTTCAGGCTGCCCCTGCAGCCGCACCACCCGCCCCGCCCCGCCCCGCGTCGGCTCCACGGAGAGGGTGGCGCCGAAATGCCGCAGCATGTTCTCGCTGTGGTCGCGGGTTGCGGCCGGTTCTTCGACGCGGGTAATTCCCGGCGCGTTCAGGCCGCACAGCAACACCGCACTCTTCACCTGGGCCGAGGCTACGGGCAGCACGTAGTCGAGCGGCAGCGCGTCGCGGGCGCCCTCGATGGCCAGCGGCAGTCTTTGGCCGTCGCGGGCAATAAACCGGGCGCCGCAGGCCGAGAGCGGCTCGGTGACGCGGCGCATCGGGCGGCGGCGCAGGCTGGCGTCGCCAGTCAGCACGGAGAAGAACGGATGGCTCGCCAGCACGCCGGCCAATAGCCGCGCGGCGGTGCCGGAATTGCCCATGTCCAGCACGTCGTCCGGCTCCGCCAGGCCGCCCACGCCGCGCCCGGACACGCGCCACGTGCGGTCGGCATCGCGCCGAACCTCGCAGCCCAGAGCCCGCATGGCGGCCGCGGTGCGCAGCACGTCCTCGCCTTCCAGCAGTCCGGTGATGCGGGTCTCGCCCACGGCGAGGCCGGCGAACATCAGCGCGCGATGGGAAATCGACTTGTCGCCGGGCACCTGGACCGTCCCGAGCAGGGGCGCCGACGCGGGATGGGCAGTGAGCGGGCGAAGCGGCGAGGCGTCCATGCCCGGCGCCTTACCACCCGCACCCGCGGTTTGACAGCAGGGCACGCGGGTGGCATGGGCCGCGCCCTCCCCGATCGGTCTGGGCATTTCATGGCAAAACCCGAACTCGGCAGCAAACGCGTCTGCGTCTCCTGCGGCGCGAAGTTTTATGACTTGGCCCGTGCGCCGGCGGTCTGCCCGAAATGCGGCACGGAGCAACCCACCGAACAGCCCCGCATGCGTCGCACCTCCGGCAACCCCGCCGAGGAAAAGCGTCGCGCCAAACCGGTCCCAGTTCCCGGCCTGGAAGAGCCCGACGTCGAGGCGGAACCCGCCGAGGAGGAAGCCGAGGAGGACGTGCTGGAAGACACGTCCGATCTGGGCGACGAACCCGAGATCGTTGAGGTGGAGCCGGAGCCGGGCGAGGAAGAGCGCTAGGCCAGCCGACCGCGCCCCGCCACCCGCCACGCAGCCTCCACAAGCCCCCGGCGGGTGGCAAAAATCCGCTCGTGCAGATGCACGGTGGTATCCGAGTAGCCGACCAGCAGTTCCAACCGGTCGCCGACACCAGGTACGGCTGCGGGTGTTTCCAGCTCGATAGTGCCGTGCTCGGCGGAAAGTTGGAGCGAACGGACGTTTGCGAGACCGAGCGGTACCGGCACGGCCGCGTCGCTGCTCATCGCTTTCTTGCCGGCGTCCAGCACGATGCGCGTCGGCGTCGGGCGGCTGGTGACGGTCGCGAGCAGCGTCAGCGCCGGGGGAAACGCGACATGGAAGTGTTCGCGGTAGCGCACGTCGGAGAATATGCCGCCGCCGACCTGCACCTCCGTCACCCCCGGCTGCATGATGCAGAAGGGAAACGTGCCGGTGCCGCCGCAGCTCACGATCGGCGCGGCGTGCCCGTCTTGTCGGCAGGCTTCCGCGCTCCCGGTAAGCAGCGCGACCGCATCGCGCACCGTCCGCTCTTTTTCTGCCGGGTCGGCCAGCATGACGGCATGGCTTTCCCAGCCCATGACGCCGGCGAGAGACAGGCCGCGCTGGGCCGCCACGATGCGCGCCAGATCCCGCACGGGCTCGCCCGGGGCAACGCCCGCCCGGCGGAGGCCGATATCCACCTCGATGAGCACGCGCAACGTGCATCCGGTCGCTGCCGCCGCCTCGCCCAGAGCCGCGATGTTGCCCGGATTGTCCACCGCCACGATGATGTCGGCTCTGTCGCGCAGCGCGACCAGCCGGGAGATTTTTGCCGGCCCGACGATCTGGTTTGCGATCAAAATATCGATGATGCCGGCATCGGCCATCACCTCGGCCTCGCCGAGTTTCGCGCAGGTGACGCCGATCGCGCCCGCTTCGATCTCCATGCGCGCAATTTCCGGCGTTTTCGCCGCCTTGACGTGCGGGCGCCAGGACACGCCGTACTGGCGGCAAGTTCCGGCGATCAGCGCGATGTTCGCTTCCAGCGCGTCCAGATCGACCAGCAGCGCCGGGGTATCGAGCTCACCTTTTTGCCGGCCGATAATGGTCTCTATCACGTCAGAAGTCCCGTGCGTAGCCGATGCTCCAGCCGCCATCCGCAACCAGGGTGTGGCCGGTCGTGTAGGTGTTGTCGGGATCAAGCAGGAACAGCGCGGCCCGCGCCACATCGGCAACCTTTGGCGGCTGTCCCCCGGGAATGTGCGACACCATGCGGCGCTCCGTCTCCGCCCCCGGTACCACGGCCAGGGCGTTGACCAGAATGCCCCGATGCGCAAACTCAAGCGCCAGAGCGCGGGTGAGCGCGAGTGCGGCGGCCTGCAATGGCGCGCTCGGATCGCCGCGCATCGGCACCAGACCGGTCACAGATGCCACGTTCAGGATGCGGCTCCCTTCGCTCATAACGGCGGCGGCGTCGCGACACACCGTCGCGAGCCGATCGAGCTCAAGCCCGCCATGCTGGGAAAAAGTAACCAGCAGGTCGAGACGTTCCGGAAACTTTTCGCCCTCGACGACGGCGCCGGACGCGGCCAGCGCGTCCGCGATGGCGGCTCCAAGCTGCAAGCCGTCGCCGACCAGCAACGCCCGCCTGTCCTGCAACTGGACCTGCACGCCCCACCCTCCCCTGCCTTAACGGCCAGCCCGGCAAGGGGCTGGGAGTCGACCGTCGGCGGGCGTAGCTATTATACCAACTGCGCGGGCGTCCATAACCGGGGTCGCCCCGCACACTTGGGAGGACGCGCATGGACGATGCCCGGCTGGCGGTGCGTCATGCAACGACGATGCTTGAGCTGCCGCCCATCCCGCTGTTGCTCGAGCTGTATGAGCGCATGGTGCTGCTGCGCCGGTTCGAGAGCGTCGCGCAGGTGGCCTGCCGCAAGGGCGAGACGCCGGGATTCCTGCACCTGTATATCGGCGAAGAGGCGGTTGCGGTCGGGGTCTGCGCGCATCTGCGGCCGAGCGACTGGATCACCTCGACGCATCGCGGCCACGGCCATGCGCTGGCAAAAGGGATGTCGCCGCGGGTGCTGATGGCCGAACTTTTTGGGCGGCGCGACGGCTGCTGCGGCGGCCGCGGCGGCACCATGCATCTCTACGATCGCGCCACCGGCCTGTTCGGCACCAACGGCATCGTCGCCGCCGGGATCAGCGAGGCGGTGGGTGCGGCGATTTCGGCGCGGCATCGCGGCACCGACGCCATTACCGTGCCGTTCTTCGGCGACGGCGCCACCAGCCACGGCGGTTTCCACGAAAGCGTCAATTTCGCCGCGGTGATGCATGCGCCGGTGGTGTTCGTCTGCGAGAACAATCTGTACGCGACCGCGACCCCGCTCAGCACGGTGACGCTCAACCCGGAAATCGCTTCGCGCGCCGCCGCGCTACGGCATCCCCGGTGTGGCAGTGGACGGCAACGACGTGCTGGCGGTCTGGAGCGCCATGCGCGACGCGGCTGACCGGGCGCGGCGAGGCGAGGGACCGACGCTGATCGAGGCAAAAACCTATCGCACGGTGGGCCATCACGAGGGCGACCCGATAACCGGCACCTATCGGACCCAGGCCGAAGTGGATGAGTGGGCGGGAAAATGCCCGGTGACGCGGTTGCGTTCGCTGCTGCTGGAGCAGGGGACCGAAGCGGCAGCGCTGGACGCGATCGACCGCCGTGTCGAGTCGACGGTTCAGGACGCGCTGGAATTCGCCCGCAATTCTCCCGAGCCCGACCCTGCAACGACTTTTTCTCATGTCTATGCTGGCAAACTGAACCCGCCGGAGGCGCTCGCGACGCCGCCTGTTGCGGCGGGACCGGTTACAAGCTGGCTGGACGCGGTGCGCGACGGCATCGCCGAGGAAATGCGGCGCAACCCGGACATTCTGTATTTCGGCGAAGGCACCGGCGAGCGGGGCGGAACGTTTGCGCATACAAAAAATCTGTGGGCGGAATTCGGCGGCAAGCGGATGGTCGATACGCCGATCAGCGAGCAGGGTTTTACGGGGGCGGCACTCGGCGCCTCGGCTACCGGCGTGCGCGTCATCGCCGACCTGATGTTCGCCGACTTCTTGTTCGAGGCGGCCGGGCAGATCGTGCTGCAGGCGGCAAAGCTGCGCTACATGAGCAACGGCCAGATGGGCGCGCCGATGGTGGTGCGCGTCGGCAGCGGCGCGTTGCGCAGCGCGGGGCCGCATCACAGCGGCAGTTATCACCCGGTATGGGCGCATGTGCCGGGCCTGATCGTGTGCATGCCGGCCACGCCGGCCGACGCGAAAGGCCTGATGAAGACGGCGCTGCGCGCATCCGATCCGGTGATCATGCTGGAACCAAAAGCGCTGTTCGCGTCGAAAGGCGAGGTGCCCGAGGGCGAATTTTTTGTGCCGTTCGGGCTGGCGCGCATCGCCCTCGCCGGCAGCGATCTCACCATCGTCGCGGCGGGACAGATGGTGCGCCTGGCGCTGGAGGCGGCGGAGGCGCTAGCCGCGGAAAGACTGTCTTGCGAGGTGATCGATCTGCGCACCATTCAGCCGCTGGACGTGGATACGGTGGCCGCGAGCGTTGCGCGCACGCACCGGCTGCTTGTGGTAGACGAGGGGTGGGCCGCGTTCGGCGTCGGTGCCGAACTCGGCCAAAGCGTTTCGGAACTGGTGTTTGACGAACTCGACGCGCCGGTCGGCCGGCTTCACACCGAGCCGGTCACGCACCCGTTCGCGCCATCACTGGAACGCGCAATGCTGGTGGATGCCGCGCGCATCGTGCAGGCAGCGCGCGACGTGACGGCAGGACGGCCGCCAGTCCCCCGACGCTGGCGCGGCATGGAAGCCGGCAGCGCCAAGGCACCGGTAGCGCCGGTGATCCAGGCGGCACCGCAGCGCCCCGCGGCAAAACCCGCGCCGGCCGCGGTACCGCCGAGCGCCGGCGAGGCGATCACCATGCCGTTCGGCGATCTGACCGTCAGCGAGGGAAAAATCGTGCGCTGGCTGAAACAACCCGGCGATGCAGTCGCCGCGGCCGACATCGTGGCCGAGATCGAGACCGACAAGGCGGTGGTGGAGATCGAGGCGCCGTGCGCCGGCACGCTGGGGCCGATTGAGGCGCAAACCGGCACCGTGGTGCCGATGGGCGGCCGCATAGGCACGGTTCGCCCGGCATGAAGGCGGAGCTGCGCGGCGCCGCCATCCTGGTGACGGGGGCCGCGCAGGGCATCGGCGCCGCCATCGCGGAAACTTTGGCAGCCAACGGGGCCAAAGTCGCCCTGGCGGACATCAACGAGGCGGGCGCTGTCGCACAGGCGGAGCGGATGGGCGGCGATGCACTGGCGATCGGCATGGACATCCGCGAGCAATCCCAGGTCGAGCGCGGCATCGGAAAAATGCTGCACGCCTGGGGGCGCATCGACGCCTTGGTGAACAATGCCGGAGTGAATACGCTGGCGCACCGGGTCGATATCGACGCATTTCCGGTGGAAGAATGGAACCGGCTTGTGCGCACCGATCTGGACGGCACGTTTCTGGTCAGCCGCAGCGCGGTGGCGGCGATGCGCACGCAGGGCGGCGGGCGGATCGTCAACATCGCGTCTATCGTCGGGCTGGTGGCGCTGCGCCTGCAATCGGCGTTCAACGCGGCCAAGGCGGGGGTCATTCACCTGACTCGCGCGATGGCGCTGGAGTTGGGGCCGGCCGGCATCGCGGTGAACGCCATCGCGCCGGGCTCGATCCAGGTTGAGGGGACCGGTCGCCTGTTCTACGACCCGCAGGCGATATTCCACAACCGCGCCAGCCGGCTGATGCAGCACGTGCCGCTGGGCCGCCCCGGCATGCCCGGCGAGATCGCCCAGGCGGCACTGTTCCTGTGCAGCCCCGCCAGTGCCGCGATCAACGGCCACACGCTGGTGGTGGATGGCGGCTGGACCGCCGGGTTCAACATCGAGGAGACGGCCGCACATGCATGACGTGACCTGCATCCTGGACAGCCGGGCGGAGCTGGGAGAAGGGCCGCTCTGGGACGTGGCCGAGCAGGTACTATGGTGGGTGGACATTAAACGCCGGCTGATCCACCGCACCGATCCGGCCGCCGGCACCGACCGCACTTTTGCCACGCCTGAGGACCTCGGGTGCCTCGCGGTGCGCAGCCAGGGCGGCCTGGTCGTGACGATGAGCAGTGGGTTTCATTTTTTCGATCCGGAAAGCGGCCGCTTTTCACCGATCTGCGACCCGGAATCGCATCTGGCGGAAAACCGGTTCAACGATGGCAAGCCGGACCGGCAGGGCCGTTTTTGGGCCGGCACGATGGACGATGCCGGACGGCACTCCAGCGGCGGGCTGTACCGGCTCGATCCGGACCTGTCGTGCCGGCGCATGGTATCCGACATCCATGTGTCCAACGGCCTGGCCTGGAGTCCGGACAGCCGCACGATGTACTATGCGGACAGCGTGCGGCGCATCGTCTGGGCATGGGCGTTCGAGCCGGAATTGGGCGAGATTTCTGACCGAAATGTGTTCATCGACACGGAGGAGACCGGCGGCGTGCCCGACGGCGCCACGGTCGATGTAGACGGCTGCTACTGGCTGACCCTGCCCCGCACCGGCAAAGTGATCCGCTACGATCCGCAGGGGCGGCCGATGCAGACCGTGATGCTGCCCACCGACCTGCCGACCTGCGTCACTTTCGGCGGCCGCGACATGGACGTGCTGTACTGCACGACCGCCATTCTGGGCCGCGGCGAGGCGGAAATGGCGGACCAGCATGCACCTGGCGGGCTGTTCGCGATCGATGCCGGGGTGAAGGGAATTGCCGAGGCGACTTTTCCGGCCTGAAGCGGCGACGCGAAGATGGGAACGGCCGGACCCCGCCGCTTGACAGTACCCCACGATACGGCATTCCCGGCTTGAGCACGGAACGTAAAGCGCGCCGCGACAAAAACAGCCGAAGAATTGTCTCGGCAGTAACACGAGCGGCACGGTTGACAGCTCCGGCGCTGGCCACCTAGCGTGACTGAAAATTGTAAATAGAAAACGGGGACGTCGGTTTGGCGGCACACGACAAGAGGCAGGGTCCTACAGCCGGTTCGCGCGATGTCGAGCTGGTTTTGCTGGCCGCCCTCCCCTCCTGGGTGATCGAAAATTTGCAACGCCGATACCTGCTCCATGCAATCCATGCTGAAGCCGATCCGGTTGCCGCGCTGCGGGCCTGCGGCGGGCGCATCCGGGGCGTGGTCACCGGGGGCATGTCCGGACTGCCGCGGGCAATGCTTGATCTGATGCCCGCACTGGAAATCTGCGCCATCAATGGCGTCGGCCTGGAAACCACGGATCTTCCCGCCTGCCGTGAGCGCGGCGTGGTCGTCACCACCGCGCCGGTCCTGTTCGAGGACGTGGCCGACCTTGCCGTCGCCTTGGCGCTGGCGGCGTGCCGCCGCATTGCGCAGGCGCACCGCTTCGTCGCCGAAGGAAGCTGGGTACGGGAGCGAATCGCCCGGGTCGAAGATTCAGCGGCATGCGCGCGGGTCTGATCGGGCTTGGCCGCATCGGGATGGAGCTGGTGCG
The DNA here is from genome assembly GCA_963822705.1 of uncultured Pseudomonadota bacterium. GTDB lineage: Bacteria > Pseudomonadota > Alphaproteobacteria > Acetobacterales > Acetobacteraceae > CAVRQM01. The sequence continues at coordinate 35,773 of CAWGIX010000012.1, read as the reverse complement.
CCGTCTCGAAGGCTTTTCCATGCGCATCGCCTATGTCGATCCGATCGCGCGCGATGTGCAGTATGAGCGGATCGCCGACGCGGTGGCGCTCGCGCGACAATCCGACGTTTTGTTCCTGTGCGCCGCGGGCGGTCCGCGCGGCACGGGCAAGCCCATCGTCGGCCGGGATGTGATCGAGGCGCTGGGACCGCGTGGCCTGTTCGTGAACGTGGCGCGCGGCTGGCTGGTGGACGAGCCGGCGCTGGTTGCGGCGCTGCAGGAGGGCCGTCTCGGCGCAGCGGCACTTGACGTATTCGACGACGAACCGAATGTGCCGGAGGCGCTGTTGCGGCTGCCAAACGTGGTGCTGACCCCGCACATCGCCAGCCACACCGAGGAGACGCAGCGTGCGATGGGCGAGTGCGTCATCGCCAACATCGACTCCTGGTTCGCCGGCAACGGCCCGCTCACGCCGGTCGGCGGCACAGAAGCAACGGCACGGCCAGCGCGCAGCACCGCACCATCGGGGGCATGAACGGTTCTGCGTGGCTGGCCGCCGCGCTGGCCTCGACCGGCGTGTCGCATGTCTTTTTCATGGACGCGATACTGCGCCGCACGCTGATCGCACTGGAGACGCATGGGGTCGAGCGCGTGCTTGCGCACTCTACATGGCCGTGCAGCGCCATGTGCTTCGAGGGCTGACCGCCGGAGCGGTGAAAGGCTGAGATCACCGCACCCCCTCCCGCGCCTGCGGGAGAGGGCCGGGGTGAGGGTCTGCGATCAGTTTGGCGCGAACGGATGTTTTGCGGTGTTGCGCTTGCTCACCACTTCCGACGCCTTCGGCTCGCCGCGGATGGCGCGGGCGATCAATTCCTTGGTGGCCTGATAGTTGTAATCCTGGATCTTCTTGTCATCGGCGGCATCCCAATGAATGAACACGCCGACGCAGATGAACAAATCGTCGGCCTCGTCGGCCGGGATCACGCCCTCGGCCACGCTGTCCGCCACCGCCTTGGCGACCGCATGCTGTGCCGGGCCGAACATCTGTACCGCCTGCTTGGCACCCTTGATGGTCACCTTGTTGAACAGGATCGTGTTCGGCTTGGTGAGCAGGTTCGGCGCCACCACGGCGAGCAACGAGGTAAAACCGTCCTTGTTGTTGGTCAGCGCATGGCAGAACGCCGACTCGGCGGCACTGCCGCGCGGACCCATGATCAGATCGACATGCGCCACCTCGTTGCCGTCGCCGACCAGGGACTCGCCCACGCACACTTTTGTAATGGTTGCCACCGCATTTCCTCCTTCATTGCGACCGTAAGCCGGCCGGACTGAACCATCATCTTCCGGGCCCCGCAAGATGGATGCCAGGCGATGCGCGAACAGGGCTGCCACTGTCAGATCGGCACTGGTGCCGGGGTTCACCCCTCTCGCCTTCAACGATGCGTCCCAGGGAGACATGAACTCCGCCAGGGCGTCCGCAACTTGCGTCTTCTCCATACGCATCAGGATTTGGGCCGCTTCGGCGCGGGTCCGCTCGGCCTCCGCCAGGCCGTGCTTGCGTACGACATGGCTGTCCAAAAACTCCGCCATGAAGCGCACATGCAGTTCGGCCGCGGCCCAGGCCGGATCGCGCCAGCGCATCAGCGCCCTGTTGTAAGCCGGCAGGCCGGCGGCAAAAATGTCCGCGAAATCGTTGGTCCATTGGCGCGCGATGCTGTCGCGCCCCGCGGCCTCTCCCATCGCCACACGCAACGACACAGTGGCCCGGCCGCGCACGTCGTGGCGGGGCGCCTCGCCCAAGCCCCCCGGCGCGGCCAGCGTAATCGCCTGGAACACGGCGCGTGCATCGTCGAGGTTGGATGCGTCCAGAACCTCGCGGACAGCCGCGCGTAAATCAAGTTTTCCGCGCTCCGCCGCCAGGGCCAGGGGCGCGCACAGCAGCAGGATGCCGAGATTGGTATTTTGGCCCACCGCGTCCCGCGTGGCGCGGACCGCGTCGAAAATCCGCGCGCCCAGGGCGGCACCCGGACGGCACAGCGCAGGCGCAGAAACTTCGGCGCTGCGAAAAAAATCCGCGACCGTCATGCCGTGCCCGGCGGCGTGGATGTGGACGTTGCCGGGCTTCAGCGCCTCCAGTTCTTGCCGGCAGGCGGCCAGAAACGCGGCCTCGATGGGCGATGTCACCGCAGCCGGGCTACCAGGGCGTCCACGATGTGCTGCGCCACCGAGGTTTTTTGCGTGCGCTGCAGCCCGCGCCAGCCGGGCATGCTGTTCACCTCCAGCAGCCACAATTTCCCGTCCCGGTCGCGCAGCAGATCCACCCCGGCGTAGTCGGCCCCCACGCACGCAACCGCCCGCAACGCAAACTCCGCCATCTCGGCGTCCGGCGCGAGCCGCTCGGCCCGGGCACCCTGACGCAGGTTGGTGACCCAGTGCGCGGCCCCGCCTGGTCATGGCGCCCGCCACCTCGCCCGCCACCACGAAAACCCGGTGGTCGCAAAATCCCCCCGCGCCGGGTTCCAAATAGCGCTGCAGATAGTAGACGCAGCCGATTTCAGCCGGGGGCGGCAGATCGTCGCCCCGGCTCGATCAGCCGCAGCCCGTTGCCCTGCTGCCCAAAAAGCGGCTTTTGCACTAGTCGGCTTCCGGCCTGCTCGGCCACCACCCGGCGCGCGGAATCCAACCCCTCCACCGCCCAGGTTTGCGGCACCGGCAAGCCGGCGCGCAAAGCCAAGAAGGTGGTGGCGGATTTGTCGACACAGCGCTCGATCGCGCGGGCGTCGTTCCAGACCACGACGCCCAGCTCGCGCAGCGCATGCAAGACACCCAGGCGACGGGTCACCGCCTCGAAACTGCCCGCGGAAATGGCGCGAACCAGCATCCCGTCCGGCAAATTTTCTCCCTCAAACCCCGGCAGCGCCAAGCCGCAGGGCCGGGTGCCGTCGAACGCGCAGTCGGCGAGGCGCAGCGTGACCACCTCCACGGCCGCTGCGGAAAGTGCCGCGAGCAGGGCGCTTGCGTGCCAGTCAAGCTCGTCGATCGCCAGCGCGACGCGCAAACAAGGTCAGCGGAACGAGGCGTCGAGCAGGTCCGGCGCGAGCCGGCCGGCGGAAAACGTCTGGCCGGTGTCGAGCGCGGTGACGGTGGCCATGGCCGGGCTGAACAGGAGCGGGTCGATGGCGTAAAAATCGCCTTTCGCGGCGCGAAAAATCTCCGCAAAGGGTCGGCCGTAGTCGCGCGAGCCGGAAGCCGGCAGTCTTTCGGCTAATGCGCGTGCGTCGTCCGCTGCACCGGTCACGAACAGCGCGACACGGCCGCCAAAAATGATGGCGTCGTTGGTGCGGCCCATGGCGGTCACGAAATCCGGGTGCGGCGGCGGCAGCGGCGCGGCGCCCAGCCCGTCGACGATTCGCGCCAGCGGAAATTTCACCGCATGCGCCTTGTGCAGTGCGACTTCGAGTACCCGGGCCGCGACCTGCACGGTCCCCGCCAAACTGTGGATCGGCGCGTAGGCGACCGCCAGGCTGGCCGGCAGGATGCCGCAATCGCGCGCAAGCTTTTCGACCACCGCCGGCGGCGGCGGCCGGCCGCTCTCCAGCACCAGCACGGCCTGGCTGGCCTGATCGGCATAGCCGAGGTCCGCAAACAGCTCTTCCTTGCGCGCGAGCGCACGCGCCGGCCCGGAACCGAGAGCCGAGAAGGCGTCCCGACCCTCGCCGTGCGACAGGCTCCAGCCGGCATACTGGCTCGCCAGACACGCGATTACCGGCTGCGAGGACGCCACGCTGATGGTCCAGGGCCAGGACGGCAGGGCCGCGTCGGGCACGATGCGCACCGTGCCGAGCCCGCCCATGCAGATTTCCGCCAGCCGCAACCCCGCCGTGACGCCGCCCGGACGGTGCGCGCCGAAATCCAGCAGCATCTCGCCCCGGCTGCCGCGGCTCACGCCGATACGCAGTGTATCGGCCTCTTGCTTAAGCTCCTGGACCAACTGCCAGGCGCGCCCGTTGACGCTAGGCTGCATGCTGCCGCGCTCGATGCTGCCCAGCCTGGGCCAGCATGTGCCGACTGCGCGCATCGACCAACGCTCGCGCCTCGGCCGGCTCGGCCGCCGAGGCAAGCACAGTGCAGAACGGCGCGCCGGCGGCGACGGTGCGCAGCCCCGGCTGCCGATCGGCGGTCCAGGCCGGCCACCCGAAATTTGGCGGCAGGCGGATCGGGTGCGGCGCGTACACCACCTGTGCCGCATCCGCTCCGGACAGGACGACGGCGGCGTTGGTCAGATAGCCGGCGCAAGCGTCCAGATGGAGGCGGAAAAGCTCGGGGACTGGAGACACGTCGAGACTGGCTCCCGGCCGGGGGTTGATCTCCAGCATGCTGTACCGCTCGCCTGTCACCAAAAAATCCGCGCTGTTGAGGCCGACCAGACCTAGCGCTTCGGTCAGTGCGGCGACCGCGCGCGCCATGCCCGCCTCGGGAATTGTACAGCCGGCCGGGCGCACCGCACCGCCGTAGCGGAACGGCGCACCTCGTGCCGGGTTTGCCCACTGCTCGGAGAAACCCAGCACCCGGCAGTTTCGGCCGTCAGCAAGAAACAGGGCGGAGACGGGGCAGCCCGGAGCAATACGCTGTCGGTAGTTGTTTGCGCGCCGGCCGAGGCCACTGTCAGCCGGTTGGATATGCGTGCCGCCGGAACCGCCGATCCGCTTGTCCAACCAGCCGTGCCGTTCGCTGTTCGTGCCGAGTTCGGGATGCGGCACCCCCAGGCTGGCGCAGAGCGCCGCAAGCACCCGCGGATCTTTGCACCGCGCGACCACCGCCGGACTGTTTCCGAGCAAAGTGTGGCGGGCCGCCAGAGCGGCCAGCAGGTTCGGCCGATCCTCGAAGCCGCTGCCGTAGACAAGCCCGAGCGGGGCCGCGCTGTCGTGCGCCAGCCGATACAGCGCCGCATGCAGGGCCCGGGCGGAGAAACCCCGGGAAAGGCTGCCGTGGACCCGCACAAAGGCTTGCGCTGCCGCGGCCATATCCTGGTCGCCGAACAGGTCGGCGACCAGCGGCGCATAACCGGCGCGACGTGCGCACACGGCCAAGGCGCGCCCCGACAGCGCGGCGATCAGGACCGGTTTTGCGGCGTGGCTCAAGAGAACACGGTGGGCGGCGCGAGGGGCCTAGCCGGAGATGCGCGAACCGGCAAGAATACCGGAAAACGTAGCAAGGGAGGCCGCCATGTCCGCAACCTCGACCAGCGCCGCCGCTCCCCGGCCCCGGTCGGTCGCCCTGGTCGGGCCCTATGGCAGCGGCAAATCGACGCTGTTCGACGCGCTGATGGCGGCGGCCGGAGGAGCGGTGCGCCGCCCGGCCACCGCGCGCACGCGAACGATGACCACCGAACTGCGCCTGGCGCATTGCAGTTTCCTGGGCGATCCCTGGTCGCTGCTGGACTGCCCGGGCTCGGTCGAATTTGCCCACGAGACGGCGGGTGCGCTGGCCGTCGTGGATCTGGCGGTCGTCGTGTGCGAACCCGCTCCCGAGCGGGCGCCAGCCCTGGCGCCGCTGCTGAAATTTCTGCGCGAGCAGAGCGTGCCGCACCTGATCTTCGTCAACAAGATCGACACGCTGGACGGCTCGGTGCGCGACACGCTCGCGGCACTGCAGGCGATGTCCGCGCACCCGCTGGTGCTGCGGCAGGTTCCCATCCGCGAGGCCGATCACGTCACCGGTTACGTCGACGTGGTCAGCGAGCGCGCCTATCGCTACCGCAAGGGCCAGGCCTCCGAAATGATCTCGCTGCCGTCGCACATGCGCGAGCGCGAGCAGGAGGCGCTGGCCGGCCTGGTGGAAATCTTGGCCGACCACGACGATGCGATTCTGGAAAAAGTGCTGGAGGACGTGGTTCCCTCGTCGCAGGAAATCTATCGCCAGCTGCGCAAGGACCAGGCTACCGGCGCCATCACCGAGGTGCTGCTGGGAGCCGCGGAATCGGATCACGGGGTGCGGCGGCTGTGGAAGGCGCTGCGCCACGATGCGCCGGACCCGATGGAAACGGCGGAGGCGCACGGGATTGCGGCCGAAGGCGAACCGCTGCTGCAGGTGTTCAAGACCGTGCATGCGGCGCACACGGGAAAAATCTCGTATGCGCGGGTGTGGCGCGGGTCGGTAAAGGATGGCGCCGGGCTCAATGGCGCGCGCCTCAGCGGCCTGTATCGTCAGCCGGGCGGGGAATCGACAAAAATTCCCGAGGCGCAGGCGGGCGAATTGGTGCTGCTGGGCCGGCTGGAGAGCGTTGGCACCGGAGCCACGCTGACGCCGTCCGGCAACGGCGAGGAGTTGCCGTATCCCGAGGCGCCGGCGCCGGTCTACGCCATGGCCATCGCCACCGCCGACCGCAAGGACGACGTGAAACTGTCGAGCGCGCTGCGCAAGCTCGCCGAAGAGGATTCGGGGCTGCTGGTAGACCACGACCAGGACACCGGCGAGACGGTGTTGCGAGGTCAGGGCGAGATGCACCTGAACGCCACCATCGATCGCCTGGCGAACGCGCACAACGTAAGAATCGTGGCACACGCGCCACGCGTGGCGTTCAAGGAAACCATTCGCCGCGCCGTGCGCCAGCATGCGCGGCTGAAGCGCCAGACCGGCGGGCACGGCCAGTTCGCCGACGTAACGCTGGAGATCGAGCCGCGCCCCCGCGGCGAAGGCTTTGCGTTCATCGACAAGATCGTCGGCGGCGCAGTGCCGCGGCAATACATCCCCGCGGTCGGCCAGGCCGCCGAGGAAGCGTTGCGAAAAGGACCGTTCGGCTATCCGGTGGTGGACGTGGCGGTGCGGCTGGTGGATGGCGGGTTCCACTCGGTGGACAGTTCCGATATGGCTTTTCGCACCGCCACGCGCACCGGCATGAGCGAGGGCTTGGCCAAGGCGGACCCAATCCTGCTGGAGCCGATCGACCGGGTCACGGTGCACGTTCCTAACGATTTTACCGCCAGCGCACAGCGGCTGCTGACCGGGCGGCGGGGGCACATTCTGGGTTATGCCGAGCGCGACGGCTGGCCGGGCTGGGACGAGATCGAGGCGGAAGTGCCGGCCGCGGAGATGCACGCGTTCATCATCGAGCTGCGCTCGCAGACCATGGGACTGGGCACGTTCCGACAGCGCTTCGACCATCTGGCCGAGGCGTCGGGGCGGCTGTTGGAGCGGGTGACGCAGGAGGCGGCGGCCGAGGGGGCGCGACGGTAGCGAAATCTTGGCATCGGCCCGAAGCGTGGCACAATGGCGCCTCCAAGGGCGCCTTCAGGGGAGGAAACAATGAATCGGACCATGACCTCACTATCGTCACTGCTGGCTGCGACCGCGATCGCATGTTTGGCCGGCGGCGCCGGACCAGCCGTGGCTGCAGGCGGAAAGCACAAGGTCTTTCTGTCCATGAGCTATATCGGCAACGACTGGCAGGCCGAGGCCGCCAACATGGTCAAGGCAATGGCGACATCGGCCGAAATGAAAGACAAGGTGGACCTGCAGGTGCAGGTTGCCGGGCCGAACGCGCAACGGCAAATCCAGCAGATCGGCTCGATGGTGCAGGCCGGAGCCGAGGCCATCATCGTCTATCCGATCTCGCCCACCGCGCTGAACCAGGTGGTGCGCGCGGCCTGCAACAAGGGTGTGCTGATTTTTGCCTACGACGCGGTCATCACCGAGCCCTGTGCCTATAATGCAACAATCGACCAGGACGCCGCCGGGCGGCAGACCGCAGAGTGGCTGGTAAAGCAGCTCCAGGGCCACGGCAACATCGTCATGGTCACCGGCGTGCCCGGCACGTCCGTCGACACCGAGCGCACCGCCGCGGCAAAGGATGTGTTTGCGAAGAATTCCGGCATTCACGTTGTCGCCGAGGCGAACGGCATGTGGAGCCAAGCGGTCGCGCGTACCGAGCTGTCCAAGATTCTGGCGACGCATTCGTGGAAAGAGATAGACGGGCTTTGGATGCAAGCCGGCTGCTTCACTGCGGCCTCGATGCAGGACGAAGCGGGTATAGCGGACCACGACAAGAAGCCGTGTGCCGGAGAAGGATCGAATGGCCATCGCATCCAGATGCTCGGCAGCGATGCCGGGCTGGAGGGCGCCAACGGAACCTACAAGCCGATGGGCTATCCCAGCATTTCCTACGCCTCACCTCCCTATTCGGGCGCCTTGGCCCTGAAGAACGCGATAGCAAAGCTGGAAGGCAAGGACGTGCCCAAACTTACCACGCTAAAATTGCCGCTCTACACCAACGACCAGATCAAGCTTTGCAAGGAGGGTACCTGGCCGGAAATGGCGGCGGGCTGCAACGTGTTCCAGCCGGCGATCATCTCCAATCCGGGCTGGTTTGCATCGATCTACTCGCCGGACACGCCGGAGGTAGGGCTGGAGGCGGCGCTAGTCGGGCAAGCGGAGAAGTGACGCGAAGCTAGACGCGGACAGGCCGGCGTCGCTCGGCGCTACAGGAAGCTCGGTGCCGGGCGGCGAGCACGCGCTGCGGGTCGACGGCGTCGTCAAGGCCTTTGGCGCCACGGTAGCGCTGGACCAGATGTCGTTCGCGGTGCGCCCGCGCGAGGTGCATGCGTTGCTTGGCGAGAACGGGGCGGGCAAGTCCACGACCGTCAAGCTGCTATCGGGCCTGTTGCAGCCTGATCGCGGCGCGATCGAGTTGTTCGGCGAGCGCCTGCGCCTGACGCGACCGCTGGATGCCCAGCACCATGGCGTGCAGACCGCGTTCCAGGAGATGACCCTGGTGCGCGATCTGACCGTCACCGAGAACATGCTGCTGCCGCGGGCACCCGTGAACCGGCTGGGTCAGTTGCGCCGGCGCCGGGGCGAGCAGCTTGTCGTCGAACACCTGGCTAGGCTTGAACTCGAAGATATCGATCCGCGCGCGGAAATCCGCGACCTCGATCTGCCCGTGCGGCAAAAAATCGAAATCGCCCGTGCGGTGTTTCGTTGTCCCCGCGTCCTGCTGCTCGACGAGCCCACTTCGGCCTTGTCGGGTCGTGACATCGACTGGCTGGGGGCGCTCATCGCCCGGCTGCGCAGCGAAGGCGTCACTATCGTCTTCATCTCCCATCGCATGCCCGAGGTGCGCCGGTTCTGCGACCGGCTGACCGTGCTGCGCAACGGACGTGACGTTGGCACGAGCGACGTGGCGACGATCGACGATGACGAGGTGGTGCGCATGATCATCGGCCGCTCGCTGGCGGCCACTTTCCCATCCCGACCGGCTGCGCGCCCGGAGACCAAGAAACCTGCGTTTCTTGAAGTGCGCGGCATCTCGACAGAGGAGCGGCTTGCGGACGTCAGTCTTTCGCTGTGGCCCGGCGAGATCGTGGGCGTGGCGGCACTGCAAGGCATGGGACAACAGCAACTGTTCCTGGCCTGTTTCGGGATGCTGAAATTGCGCGGCGGCGAAATTCGTGTCGATGGCCGTGTCGTCACCCTGGCTTCGCCGCGCGATGCTATCCGTGCCGATATCGGCATCAGCCTGGTGCCGGAGGATCGCAAGACCGAGGGGTTGTTTCTGAAACTGGACGGAAGCAGCAACCTGGCACTTCCGGTCATCGAACGCTTCGCGCGACTCGGCCTGATCGATCGGGCGGCGCAGACTTTTGCGGTGTCGCGCGTGCTGGACCAGGTCGGGGTCGACCGTCGCGCGCTGCACACGCCGGCGGAGGAGTTTTCCGGCGGCAATCAGCAGAAGCTCGCCATCGGCAAGTGGCTGCTTGCCGGCAGCCGAACACTGTTGATGTTCGATCCGACGCGTGGTGTCGATATCGGCACCAAACACCAGCTCTATCAACTCATGCGTCAATTCGCGGACGCGGGCGGCGCGATCCTGTTCCACTCGACGGAGCTGGCGGAACTGGTCAATCTTTGCGATCGCGTGCTGATCATGTACGGCGGCCGTATCGTCGAGGAACTGGCAGGCGACTCGATGAACGAGGAACACATCATGCGCCGGGCGCTCGGCGAGACAAGCCCAAACACGGCGCTGGAGGCGTGAGCACGCGCACTGTTGCGTTGCTTGCGACCCCTCGGCCAGCCGACTGGCGTCGGACGTTGGCACGGCATCGCAGTCTGCTGGTCGCGATCGCCGTCTTGCTCGCGTTGTTTCTACTCGTCGCCTCGATTACGCAAGGAGCATTCAGTTATTTTGAGCTCAGCTCGCTGTCGACCGGCGGCGCCACATTGGCGCTCGCCGCCATGGGGCAGACCTTTGTCATTCTCACCGGAGGGTTCGACCTGTCGACGGGGGCGGCGGTGTCGCTGGTCAACGTCGTGCTCGCCGACACGATGCAGCCGAATCTCGGCTTCGCAGGTGATGATGGGATTGGCGGGGCTGGGGATAGGTGGGGCGATCGGCGCCTTCAACGGTTTCTTCGTGGCCTTCGTTCGGCTGCAGCCGATCGTCGTAACCTTGTCCTCCATGTTTATCGTCCAGGGCCTGACGCTGCTCATTCGCGACAAGCCGGGCGGCGCGATCCCGCCGGGATTTTCTGCGTTCCTCACCGGCGATGCCGTGCCCAACCTGGTGCCCGCTTCTGTCGTGGTGCTGGGCGCGGGTGTCGCGGTCTGGTTGCTGGTCAAGAACTCCCGCCTCGGCGTCGCACTCTATGCGGTCGGTAGCGACAAGGATGCGGCAACCGCCACCGGTGTCGCTGCCCGCTCGGTGCTATTCTCCAGTTACGTGCTGGCGGGGCTGTTTTACGGCGCCGCCGGTGACTTCATATCCGCCCAGACCAGCTCGGCGGATCCGCTGATCGGACGGCCGATGCTGCTCCAGGTTTTTACCGCGGTGGTGCTGGGCGGCACGGTTTTGGGCGGCGGGCGAGGCGGAGCCGTGGGCTCGCTCGTCGGGGCCTACATTCTCGCGATCATCGTCAACATCCTGCTCGTCCTCGATGTCTCCGCCTACTACAGCTCGGTGGTCGAAGGCGCGATCCTGATCCTGGCGGTGCTGGCGGGATCGCTGGGCCGATATTCTCCCCCGACCGAGGCGGTGCGGTTTCTGCTGGGGCGGGTGCATGGCCGGCGAGAAAGGCCGCGACCCGGTGAGTGGAGCCTGCCACTCTCGCGGCCGGTGCTGCCGAATCCTTCCGCATGCGAGACAGCGCCGGCATCCTGGTGGGAGCGGAACCGACGAACGCTACGCTACGTGCTGCCGTCCTATGCCGGCCTCGTGGTGGTGCTGGTGGCGACGGAACTCGTCTATGGCGGCGCGCTCACGAACCTCCGCTACTACAATTCTCTGCTGGTGCTGTCGTCGTTTCTGGTAATCCTGGCGCTTGGACAGGGAGCTGCCATCCTGACCGGCGGCCTCGATCTGTCGCTACCCTGGATGATCGCGCTGATCGGGATCGTCACGGCGGGACTGATTCACGGCTCGGACGCCGCAACGATCTGGGTAGTGCCGTTCGGGTTGGGGCTCGGCGTCGCCCTGGGAGCGCTGAACGGGACCGGCATCGTCGCTCTCGGCTTGCCGCCGATCGTCATGACGCTAGCGATGAACGGCATTCTGCAGGGAGCGGCACTGGTCTACAGCGGGGGCACGCCAGCCGGCTTCGCGTCTCCGGCCGAGCGCTGGTTCATGACCGGCAGTTTGGCGGGCGCGACGCCCGTAGTCTGGTTCATGGTCCTGTTCGTGTTGTTTGCCGTGGTGTTGCTGACGCGCACGTCGTTTGGACAACGCATCTACGCGGTCGGCAACAGTCCGCTGGTGGCCCGCCTCTCCGGCGTCGGGGTCGGCAGTACGCTGATCGGGGTCTACGCACTGTCCGGGTTTTGCGCGGCGCTGGTCGGGATCCTGCTGTCCGGCTTCTCCGGTCAGGCGAGCCTTGGAATGGGCGACGATTATCTGTTGCCCTCGATTGCCGCGGTCGTTGTCGGGGGCACTCTGATCACCGGAGGACGCGGCCACTACGCCGGCATGCTGGGCGGGGTGCTGATCCTGACCGCCCTGTCCACCCTGCTCGCCGGCACCACACTGCCGAACGCAGTCAGGGACATCATTTTCGGGCTGGTCGTTCTCACCGCCGTCCTGGCATTGCGCGAGCGAGGCCCAATAGGGGCCGACGGATTGGCGGTCCAGCAAAGGGAAACATCGAGCTATGCGGATCGAGACTCTGATTGACGTCAAGACGACACTGGGCGAGGGACCGTTATGGGACGTTGACGAGCAGCGGCTCTACTGGATCGACAGTTTCGATGGCCGTGTCTTCCGCTGCACCGCCGATGGCCGCGAGGTTCGGGCCTGGGATGTGCCGCAAAAGATCGGTTCGATGTGCCTGCGTCGCAACGGCGGCGCGATCCTGTCGCTGGAGCGCGGCTTCCATTCCCTCGATTTCGCGAGCGGGGAGGTCGAACTGATCCACGACCCGGAGCCGGATCGCGCAAACAACCGCATTAACGACGGCAAGGTGGACAAGGCCGGGCGTTTCGTCGCGGGTTCCATGGATACGAAGGAGGAAGGGCCGAACGGCGCATTATATCGGCTCGATCCTGACCTGAAGGTGAGGCGGCTGGAAGGCGACATCATCGTTAGCAACGGGCCGTGCTGGAGCCCCGATGGTGGCACCTTTTACTTCACGGATTCCTGGTCGGGCCAGATATCGGCATACGACTACGATCCATCGGCGGGAACCATCGCCAACAAGCGCGTATTCGCAAAGATGCAATGGCCGGGTGCCGCCTTCGACGGTGCCACGGTGGATGCCGAGGGCGGGGTGTGGAGCGCAATCGTGTACGCCGGCAAGCTGGTCCGCTACATGCCGGACGGCCGGATCGAACGCGTGCTCGACATGCCGGTCAAGAAGGTGACAAGCGTCATGTTTGGGGGCCCCAACCTTGATATTCTCTACGTCACGTCAATGGCGAAACCGCCGCTGCCGCGCTTCCCCGCCGATCCGGCGCTGCGGGGCGCCCTGTTCGCTATTTACGACCTCGGCATAAGCGGCGTTCCGGAGGTACGCTTTGCGGGCTGATGGGGGCCGCTGAACACCACTTTGTGCATGACCCGGCTTCTACCCGCAGGCTGGTGCTTTGCTGCCGCTTGGCTGCGTCTGCCTCACTGCCGCTCCGGCCCCGCATCGAGCAGCGCCAAATTCTGCTGCGCCAAGATCGGCCGTGCTGCTGTCCGGATCGATGCTGATCGCACGCTCCCAGTCTTTGCGCGCGCCGACCTGGTCGTTGCCGCGCTCGCGCAGAATGCCCCGCTCCAGAAGGCCCTCGGCGTTGTCGGGGTCGAGCGCCAGCGCCCGGTCGATGTCGGCCTGCGCCAGATCCAGGTGCCCCAGATGCCGCTGGGCCGAGCCGCGCAACACCAGCGCGTCGACCCGCCCCTGATCCTGCTCCAGCGCCTTGGACAGATCGGCCAGAGCGTCGGAAAAACGGTCCAGATTGCCGGCCGCTACGGCGCGGTTCACCAGCAAATCCACGTCCTCCGGCGACAGCGCCAGAGCCAGGGTGGCGGCGCCAAACGCGTGCGCCGCCTCGCCCGCGATCAGCCAGGCCTGGTCGGCCTGATCGAAAACCTCGGCCCGCGCGCTGGCCGGCGCATGGCTGGCCGTCGCGAGGTCCTCGAGCATTTGCGCGCCCCCGGCGGCGTCGCCCAGTTCGACTTTCGACAGCGCCAGACAATGCGTGGCCGCATCCCCGCCGCCGCGCGCCTGCCACGCCTCCGCCGTCTCGCTGGCGCCGGAGGGATCATTGGGCAGCATGGCCAGGCAGTTTTCGTAGTCCTCGCCCTCGGCGATGCGGGGCGGCACGGGCGGGACCGGCAGCGGTGGCTCCGGGATGGCGCGCGCCGCGGCGGCCGGCGGCTCGACGGCGCGGTGGGCCACGAACCAGGCCCCGGCCCCACCGGCGAGCAGGGCCAGCGTGCCCGCGACCCCGAGCAGGGCGATTCGCGTCTCCATGGCGGCAGGATTTTAATGCGTGGCGTCATGCAGGTCCAAGTCCTGGTTTTTGGCTACGGCTACACCGGTGCCGCGATCGCGCGCGAGGCGGTCGAGGCCGGATACGAGGTCGCCGTCACTACTCGCGATGCCGCCCGGGCAGCGCCTGGACCAAAAATCCGGGTTGTGGCGTTCGACGCGGCCGGAGAGGCGCTGGCGACGGCCACGCACGTAATCTCCACCGTGCCGCCGGCCGGCGACGGAGGCCAGGACGGCGAGCAGGCGGACCCCGTGCTGCATCGTTACGGGGCGGCGTTGGCGACCGCGCCAAACCTGCGCTGGCTCGGCTACATTTCGACCACCGGCGTGTATGGGGACCGGAACGGCGGCTGGGTGGACGAGAATTCTGCGCCTGCTCCGGGGCAACAGCGCAGCGTACGGCGACTGCGCGCCGAACAGGGATGGGCGGCGCTGGCGGACCGGTATGCGGTGGACCTGTTTCGCACCGCCGGCATTTATGGGCCGGGCCGCTCGGCAGTGGACGATCTTGCCGCCGGCCGGGCGCGGCGCATCGTCAAGCCGGGGCATGCTTTTGCGCGCATCCATCGCGACGACATTGCGGGCGCGGTGCTGGCGGCGGCGGCCCAGAACCGGCCGCCCGGGCGTGCGCGTGCTGCACCTCGGCGACGACGAGCCGGCAGAGAGCGCGGCAGTCGTGGAAGAGGCGGCACGCCTGTTGGGCGTCGAGCCGCCCCCCGCAACGCCCTACGAGCAGGCCGCCATGAGCCCCATGGCGCGCAGTTTCTGGGCCGAGAACCGGCGCGTGAGCAGCGTCTTGACCCAGCAATGGCTAGGCCGGCGCTGGCGCTATCCCACGTTCCGCGAAGGCTTGCGGGCGATCCTCCTCGCTCAGCAAGTCGCCCACGATCCCGCACAGCAAGCGTAGGTCCGCGGGACGCGACAGGCGGTGGTCACCGTCCTTCACCAAGGTGACCTGCACATCCGTGGCGGCCAGCCTTTCGGCCAGCCGCAGCGAGCGCTCCCATGGCACATCGGCATCGCGCTGGCCGTGCAGCAGGCGCACGGGGCAGACAACCTGGATGGGCGCGCGCAGCAGCAGATGGCGGCGGCCGTCCTCGATCAGCGCGCGGGTGATGCGGGTGGGCGGGCCGTAGGTGCTCGGGACATCGACGAAACCCGCGGACATCAGCGCCGCGCGCTCGGCCGGCATGGCCGGCTCCCACATCAGGTCTTCGGTAAAATCCGGCGCGGCGGCGATGCCGACCAGACCGGCCACGCGGTCCGGCCGCGCCAGCGCGACCAGCAGGGCAATCCAGCCGCCCATGGACGAGCCGACCAGTAGCAATTTTCCGGGCGCCAAGCGGTGCAGCACGGCCAGCGCGTCCTCGGTCCAGCGTCCGATGGTGCCGTCGGAAAAAGCGCCGTCGCTGGCGCCGTGCCCAGAATAGTCGAAGCGCAGCATCGCTTTTTTGCGCGCAGCGCACCACGCGGCCAGCGCTTCGGCCTTGGTTCCCGACATGTCGCTCGCGAAGCCGGGCAGGAACGCGACGGTGGGGCCGGTGCCGGGCACCGAGCGCCATGCCAGCCGCACACCGTCGCCGCGATCGAGCCGGCCGGTTTTTTCCATGCGTTTGGTTTCCCGATTTCCGATCGCTGCCTTATAGGCCCGCCGATGTCCGCCGCCGAGCGACCGCCCGTGATCCTGCAAGTGCTGCCGGCGCTGGACGGCGGCGGGGTGGAGCGGGGCACGGTGGAAATGGCGGCGGCCATCGCCGGGGCGGGCGGGGTGGCGCTGGTGGCCAGCGCCGGCGGCCGGCTGGAGCCAGCGGTGGAGCACGCGGGCGGACGCAACATCCTGCTACCGCTGGCGACGAAATTGCCGTGGAGGGGGTGGCGGAACGCGGCGCGCCTGGAACGGGTGATCCGCGAGGAGTTGGTCCAGATCGTGCACGCGCGGTCGCGGGCGCCCGCCTGGTCGGCGTTCCTGGCCTGCCGGCGCACCGGAGCCCATTTCGTCACCACCTACCACGCCCCCTACGGCGAGGATTTCCCCGGAAAGCGCCGTTACAACGCGGTGATGGCGGCGGGCGAGCGGGTGATCGCCATCAGCCGCTTCGTGGCGGACGAACTGGTCAGCCGGCACGGAGTTCGATCCGGCACGGGTGCGTATCATCCATCGCGGCGTCGATCCGGCGGTATTCGATCCGGATCGGGTATCCTACGACCGCATCCGCCGCCAAGCCGCCGCCTGGCGGCTGCCGGACGATCACGAGGCGGTGCTGTTGCCAGCGCGCCTGTCGCGCTGGAAGGGTCAGGCCGTGTTGATCGAGGCCATGGCCAGGCTCCAGCGGACGGACATCACCGCAGTGTTCCTGGGCTCCGACCAGGGACGCACTGCGTACGCGCGGGAACTGGGGGCTCTGGCCGAGAGGCTGGGCGTGGCCGAGCAGGTGCGCATCGTCGGCCATTGCGATGACATGCCGGCCGCGCTGGCGCTGGCCGCCGTGGTCGTGAACGCCTCCACCGAGCCCGAAGGTTTTGGGCGAGTCATCGTCGAGGCTCAGGCTATGGCTCGTCCGGTGGTGGCCAGTGGCCATGGGGGTGCGGCGGAAACGGTCGAGCACGATTCCACCGGCTGGCTGGTGCCGCCGGGCGATCCGGCGGCGCTGGCGGCGATGCTGGACTTCGTGCTGGCGCTGCCTCCGGAGCACCGGGCCGTGTTTGGCGCGCGGGCGAGGGCGAGCGTCGCGGAGCGATTCACCGTCAGGGCCATGCAGGAGGCGACGCTCGCTGTCTATGCCGAGGTGTTGGCGAGCTAGGAACTTGCCTTGACACGGTCGCGTTTGCATCGGCTAGACGCTTCGCTGGTCAAAGGAGGGGAGCATGTCGCTCGGAACTCAGAAACGGTGGGCTTTCGGAGCCGCCAGCGGTCTCGCGGTCGTGTTCGCGGCCATGGTTGCGGCGCAAGCGGCGGCGGTGTGGGTCCAGGGGCATTACGGCCCGGCGGGACGATGGATTCCCGGCCACTGGGCAGGCGGCCCCGGGCCGGCGCCCGGCCCATACGAGGGTCCGCCGCCCGGCGTGGCCCCTGCGGGGCGAGTTTGGGTTCCGGGGTTCTACGGCCCCGCTGGCGCTTGGCATGCCGGCCACTGGGCGCCAGCCTGATTTCGTGTGTTCGGCCCCGCCGCGCGGGGTTCTCATAGGCGGTCGCCCCGCCGGGTGGAGGTTTTGTCGTGATGCGATTTGGTGCACTGTGCCTTTTGCTTGCCACGGCTCTGCAATTGGGCGGCTGCGTGGTTTACCCCGCTCGACCCGGCTGGTGCTACTACCATCCGTACCGGTGCCCGTAGCGCTCTGGGTATAGGCGCCCTCTGAGGAGGGGTCGGGCCTGCCGTATCATGCCCCGCGGTGGGTGCTTCTTACCCCGGGTACATCGAGTCCGCGCCGTGTGTGGTAAGCGAGCCTGTTCACACGACAGGGGCAAGCCGATGCGGTTTGGGAGGGAATGGCTGCGCTGGGCAACCGCGCTGACGATTCTTGGAGCCGCCGGAACGGCCGCCGCGCAACCGCCAGCGCTGGTAACTCCGCAGCCCGATCCGGGACCGGAGGTAACAGCGTTCGCAACTCCGTACGTGCCGCTGCCGCGCGAAGAACTCATCCAGGCATTGCGGCGCCGCGTGAAATACGTGTTCGTCGTCTTCAACGAGAACCACTCGTTCGACAACGAGTTCGGCACGTTTCCGGGCGCCAACGGTCTGTATTCCAACGGCGCCGCTCCGCGCGATTCGGCACATACTCCGGGCTTCTCCCAAACTTTTGCGGACCAGGCGGGGCAACCCCGGACCGTGATACCGTTTCGCATCGGCCCTGAACAGAACGCGACCTTCGTCGACAGCGTAGACCACAGCCACCCTGGCTTGGCCCGCAAACTGCACGTAACGGGCGCCGTCGCGGCGATGGACGGCTTTGCGTCCGACGAATACGCGCGCTTCGCGTCCAAAGGGGCTGCGACGATGGGCGCTCAGTTTGCGCGGCTCGTCATGAGCTATATCGACTGCGACACCATCCCGTTCTTGTGGCAATACGCCAGCCGGTTCGTGCTGTTCGACAACATCTTTGCCACCGAGGACGCACCCTCCACGCCAAACGCCATCGCCATGATCGCGGGACAGTCGGGCGAGACGCAGTGGGTGAAGCATGGCCCGAAGGGCCAGGCCGTGACCCGAGCCGGCGGCGCAACCGGCACCACGCAGGGGCCGCCGATCGCGAACGATCCGCAGCCGTTCTGGGGCTCTCAGTACGATCCGACCGCGAACGACCGCGACGCCGCGCGGAGCTACCGAAAATTACGCCAATGGCAACATCGCCAGCAACCTGACCTTTGCCACGCTGCCGCTGGCGTTTGGCGGCGCGGACCTGGCGGAGGCCGTCAAACAGGATTCGGCGCCGGAACGCGATCTGGGCGACGTGTCGCAAGACGTGCCGTTTATCACCTCCCGCCAGGGCGCCCGGGTGAACTGGCGCTGGTATCAGGAGGGGTACGACCACGAGCCAACCGATCCCCCCGGCGCCACCACCCACCACGACTTTGTCAGCCATCACGAGGCGCCGCAGTACTTCGGCTATATCGCGAACAACCCCGCCTTTGCGCACAACCTGCGCGGCGAAGGCGATCTATTCGACGATTTGCGCAGCGGCAATCTGCCGGTGAGTGGCGGCGTGTTCTACATCCGCGGCGGGTTCGGCAACATTTTGGGCATGGTGCCGCCGATTCAGAACAAGGCGTATCCGAACGCCGCCGGACTGACCGCGTCCGATATTGCCTCCATTAACGCAGCAAAATCCGGCGACGACGATCACCCGGCGTACAGCGACCGCCAGATCAGCGAGGCCATGGCCGCGCGCGTCGTCAATGCCGTCGCGGCAAGGCCGGAAATCTGGAACCAGAGCGCCATTATCATCACCTATGACGAGTCCGATGGTTTCTATGACCACGTGCCGCCGCGCATCCTGTCCTACGGACCAGACGGGCTGGCGCTGGCGCGCGGCATCCGGGTTCCAATGATCGTGATTTCGCCCTATGCGCGGGCGCACGTCGTCTCGCACGCCGAAGGCGACCACAACGCGGTGCTGGAGACAATCGAGGCAATTTTTGACCTGCCGCCGCTGGCCAGCCTGCCGGACGAGGCGCAGGCGCTGATCGAGGGCGAGGACGCGCGGTTCAACGGTCCGAACGGTTTTGTGCAGCATTTTCTGGGGCCGCGCGACCTCAACACACCGGAGACCGATGACCTGCTGTCCGCCTTCGAGCCGCGCCGGCTGTCCGGCGAATTGCCGCCGCTGCCGCCGGAATACGCGAGGATTCCTGACGCGGTGGTGAACTCGCTCCCGCATTTCGGTGGCAAAGGATGCCAGGCGATCGGGATGACTCCGGAAGACGTGCGCCAGGGAATCAGCACGCAGGTGCCCGATCATTTCAATACGTTGCCGGCGACGTTGCCGGCTTATAACTAAATGCGCTGTATTGCCTGGGCCGCCGTTGCTTGGGCGGCCACCGCTTGGCTGGTATCGCCGGCATGGGCCGGCGCGCTGGACCGGGTGCGAAGCGAAAAGATTTTGCATTGCGGGGCTGAACCGCGACCAACCTTTGCTAGCGCCTTGCGTGACGGTTCGGTGGGCGGTCTCGCGATCAATTTGTGTCGCGCCGTAGCCGACACAGTGCTGGGACCGGGAGCCAGAATTGCGTTCACGTTTTACGATTTGTCGCTGGCATACGATGCCGTGCGTGCGGGGCGCGACGAGTTGTTTTTCCTCTCTGACGACGCCGTAGCCGAGGAAGGTTTGACGCCGTACATCATGCGCGGGCTTCCGGTTTTTTCGGAACGGCTCGCGCTCATGGTGCCGCGAGCTTCTCCCGCCATGCGGCCGCAGGATTTAGCCGGGGAAACCATCTGCTTCATGATCGCGACTAACGCGGAGCGTGCGCTGGACGCGGCATTCCATCTCTGGCGGCTGGATTTCCAGCATATGGCATTCGAGGAGGATGTCGAAATGCTGGACGCCTACAACGTGCAGCGCTGCGGCGCGATTGCGGCCGAGACAAGCGAGCTTGGGGTTTTGCGCCGAAATTCTGGCATCAACCACCTGGCCAGCCGCATCCTGCCCGATGCGCTGGCAAGTTATCCGGTGTTCGCGGCCACAAGTGTCGGCGATCCGGACTGGTCGGCGCTGGTTTTCGGCGTGATCTCGCGGCGGGTCTCGATCGATTGGGGGCAGGCGGGCGTTGCAACTCGGCAGGCGCGGGAGTAAGCGTGGCGCTGGGATGGAGCCAAGTCGGTGCTATGCCTGTAGACCCGCCTCCGCCATTGCCGCCATTGTGTTCACGGAACCTGATTGGAGAGCGGTATCGCGCCAGATCGACGGTGCCCATCTCGCAGCACCGACCATTTTTGGCTACGAGCTTGCCAACATTTACCTGACCAGACTGCGACGCGATCCGAGAGGCCGATGCGGCGTACCTTTGGCTCGCCCGTTCCATGGCGGCTGAACTCGTGACGCTTGACAAGAAGTTGACGCGTGCCGCGGCTTCGGCGTAGCGGCCAAACCCGCAGAATTGGAACCGGCAGAAGCCGGTCTTAGGCGAGGATCACGACCATGGCCAATGACAAAATGATGGCGCAGATGTCTGGCAAGAACGGGTTTATCGCCGCCCTTGACCAGAGCGGCGGATCAACCCCCGGCGCCCTGCGCCAGTACGGCATCCCGGACAGCGCCTATAGCGGCGATGCGGAAATGTTCAGGCTTATGCATGAGATGCGCGTGCGCATAATCACCGCACCGGCTTTTACCGGAGCCAAAGTGATCGGCGCCATCCTGTTCGAGGGCACGATGGACGGACAGGCGGAGGGAAAGCCGGTTCCGACTTTTCTGTGGGACGAGCGGGGCGTTGTCCCCTTCGTAAAAGTCGACAAGGGGCTCGAGGCTGAGAAGGACGGCGTCAGCCTGATGAAGCCGATGCCCGAACTCGACTCATTGCTCGCTCGCGCGGCGAGGCTCGGCGTGTTTGGCACCAAGATGCGCTCGTTCATTAATCTGCCCTCGCAACAGGGGATCGCCGCCTTGGTGAAGCAGCAGTTCGAGGTCGCGGCGCAGATCGCCAGGCACGGGCTCATGCCCATCATCGAGCCGGAAGTTTCGATCAAAAGCCCGGACAAGGCCGGTGCGGAAGCCATTCTCCGGGAGGAACTGACCAGGCAAGTCGACGCTCTGCCGGAAACGCGCCAGGTGATGCTAAAGCTGACGATCCCGGAAATCCCGGATTTCTATTCGGCGCTGATCAGTGACAAGCGCGTGGCCAGGGTTGTCGCACTTTCCGGCGGCTACACGCGGGCCGATGCCTGCAAACGTCTTGCCAAGAATCATGGAATGATAGCGAGCTTTTCGCGAGCCCTGACGGAAGACCTCAAGCACTCTATGAGTGACGCGGAGTTCGACGCGGCGCTGGCGAAATCCGTCGATGAGATCTATCGAGCCTCCACCGTCAAAGCCTGAGCCGGCTTGGCCGAAACGAGGCCGCGGGCGCGATGATGATGCTCCAGAGATTTGGACCGACGGCAGCACTGGGTGCGTTCTCGCCCCGACAGGACCGACCGGTCTGACCACGCTTACCCGAAGAGAAATGCTGGACCGGCATGGCTTCGGTGTCCGTTCTGCCACCGGAGCGGATTATTAGTCCGGAGCAACGTCCGTCTGGATTTGCCGCTCGATCGCGCGTCCTGGTCATACGGCTCGGTGCGCTCGGCGACTTCGTGCTGTCCTTCGCCCCATTCGCGGCGATCCGGGCGCATCACGCGGCCGACCATGTCACACTGCTGACGACGCCTCCGTTCGTGGACCTCGCCCGAGCATCGCCCTGGTTCGACCGCGTCCTGGTAGACACGCGCCCATCCTGGCGGCAACCGCTGCGATTGCTGCAACTGGCGAGAAGCTTGCGTGGTTTTGATCGCGTGTATGACCTGCAAACCTCCCGTCGTTCCTCCGCCTACTTCCTGGTTGCCGGCCGACCGGCTTGGTCCGGAATCGCGCCGGGCTGTCAGCTGCCGCACGCCAACCCGGGGCGCGATTCGATGCACACGCTGGAGCGCCAGCGCGACCAACTCGCCATGGCGGGCATCACGGAGTGGTCCTCGCCGGACCTGGCTTGGCTTGCCGCTGCGCCATATCCCGAACTGCCGTCGGGCTATGGGGCGTTGCTGGTGCCGGGGGCCGCCCTGCACAGGCCGGAAAAGCGCTGGCCTGCGGAGCGGTTCGCGGCTCTCGCGGCCGTGCTGTCCGGGCGCGGGCTGCGTCCGGTAATCTTGGGCACGCGCGACGAGGCGCCGGCGGCGGCGAAAATCCGCGCTGCCTGCCCGGCGGCAATCGACCTGACCGGGCGCACCGACCTGCCGGCGCTGGGGGCTCTGGCGGCGCGGGCCCGTGTGGCCGTGGGCAACGACACCGGCCCGATGCACCTGGCTGCCGCCATGGGCTGCCCGTGCGTGGTGCTCTTCGGCCCTGCCAGCGACCCAGAGCTGACTGCACCGCGAGGGCCCCATGGCGCCTGGCCGGTCGTGCTGCGCGTCGAAAACCTAGCCGAGTTGCCCGTCGAGAGGGTTGCCGCCGCACTCCCCAAGGCGGCATAGGAACGGCCCGCCCGTCAAGAGAGGTTCCGCCGATGCCCGCCATCACGCTCCCCGACGGTTCCGTGCGCGCGTTCGCCGCACCCGTCACCGGGGCGGAACTGGCGGCCGCAATCGGCCCAGGTCTGTCCCGCGCCGCACTGGCAATGAGCGTGGACGGCGCGCCGCAGGATCTTTCCCGCAGCATCGACCGCGACGCCGCGGTGCGGTTCATTACGCGGCGCGACCCGGAGGCGCTGGGCATGATCCGCCACGATGCGGCGCACGTGCTGGCCGAGGCAGTGCAGTCGCTATACCCGGGCACGCAAGTAACGATCGGGCCGGCCATCGAGAACGGCTTCTACTACGATTTCGCTCGCAACGCCCCGTTCACGCCGGAAGATTTCCCGGAGATCGAAGCCAAGATGCGCGAGATCGTGGCCCGCGGGGAAAAATTCGAGCGCGAGGTGTGGGACCGCGACGACGCCATCGCGTTTTTCGAGGCGCGCGGAGAACGGTTCAAGGCGGAACTGATCCGCGACCTGCCGGAAAGCGAGGTCATCACGCTGTATCGGCAGGGCGCGTGGATTGACCTGTGCCGCGGGCCGCACATGCGCAGCACCGCCGATGTCGGTACGGCGTTCAAGCTGCAGAAAGTGGCGGGTGCGTATTGGCGTGGCGACCACCGCAACCCGATGCTGTCGCGCATCTACGGCACTGCCTGGCGCGACGAAAAGGAGCTGAATGCCTACTTGAAAATGCTGGAGGAGGCGGAGCGGCGCGACCACCGGCGCATCGGCCGCGAAATGGACCTGTTCCACACCCAGGAGGAAGCTGTCGGCAGCATCTTCTGGCACCCAAAAGGGTGGCGATTGTATCGCGCGGCCGAAGCCTATATGCGCCGGCGGCTGGACGCGGCGGGATACCAGGAGGTGCGCACGCCGCAACTGGTGGACCGTTCGCTGTGGGAGGCGTCCGGACACTGGGAGAAATTCCGCGAGCACATGTTCCTAGCGCGCGTCGAGGAAGAAGACAAGACGCTGGCGCTCAAACCGATGAACTGCCCCTGTCACGTGCAGATTTTCAAGCACGGCATCCGCAGCTATCGCGAGCTGCCGCTGCGCATGGCGGAATTCGGTTCGTGCATGCGCTACGAACCGTCCGGCGCGCTGCACGGCCTGATGCGGGTGCGCGCGTTCACGCAGGACGATGCGCATATTTTTTGCGAAGAGGACCAGATCGCCTCGGAGACGGCGCGCTTTGTGGATTTGCTGGCTTCGATTTACCGCGATTTCGGATTTGACGAATTTGCGGTGAAATTCGCCGACCGGCCGACGACGCGCGCTGGGAACGATACGGATTGGGACCGCGCGGAAGCGGCACTGCGCGAAGCTTGCCGGCTGGCCGGCGTGGAATACGCGCTGAATCCGGGCGAGGGCGCGTTCTACGGCCCGAAGCTCGAGTTCGTGCTGCGCGACGCGATCGGGCGCGACTGGCAATGCGGCACGTTGCAGGTGGACTACGTACTGCCCGAGCGGCTGGACGCGGAATACACCGCGTCCGATGGGTCTCGGCGCCGGCCGGTAATGCTGCATCGGGCCATACTGGGGAGTTTCGAGCGGTTCCTAGGCATTTTGATTGAGCAATACGCCGGCCGGTTCCCGCTCTGGCTGGCGCCGGTGCAGGCGGTCGTGGCGACCATCGTATCGGATGCCGACGAGTACGGACTGGAAGTGGCCGACCGGCTGCGCGCGGCGGGATTGCATGTCGAAGCCGACTTTTCTCCGGAAAAGATCAACGCCAAGGTGCGGGCGCACAGTATCGCGCACGTGCCGCTGATGCTGGTGGTAGGCCGGCGCGAGGCCGAGGAGCGGACCGTGTCACTGCGCCGGCTGGGCGGGCAGGCGCAGGAATTTTTGGGGCTGGATGCGGCGATCGAGCGGCTTGCGGCGGAGGCGCTGCCGCCGGATTTGACGCGGGCGGGGCGGGCGGCTGCGCCGCTGGAGTGATGTACCGCTGGGCCAACGCGCCGGCAATGACCCCCATGCGCCCAGCTCGGCGGCGATATGGGCTCCGGCTCGCCGTGGATAAGCTGGGTGCAGCCGATTGATCCCGTCCCCGGAACAGGCCAAGAACCGGTCCACGTCCATCAAATGGCGGCCGGGACAGCGCTGAACTCATCAGGCTGGCAGAGCACTACGGGAGCCCTACTGGCCGGCTTTGGCTTGCAGCCGCGCCGCTGCCACCCGATTTAGCAGAATTGAATCCGGCCGTGCCGAGATTGCTTGATCTCGCACCCCCGGTTGGGCGACAACGTCCCAGAATTGTGAAACTTCCGTAGGAGAGACCCATAGCAAGAGGACCCCTGCCCGCGCCGCCGACCCGCGACGGGCCTCGCGTAAACGAAGAAATCCGGGTGCCGCAGGTGCGCCTGATCGATCAGGACGGCGAAATGGTGGGTGTGATGGGCGCCCGAGAGGCGATGAACCGGGCCTTCCTGGCCGGCCTCGACCTGGTGGAGATCAGCCCCAATGCCGATCCGCCGGTGTGCAAGATCCTCGATTTTGGCAAATTCAAATACGAGCAGCAGAAAAAGAAGAACGAGGCCAAGAAGAAGCAAAAGGTCGTCGAGATCAAGGAAATAAAAGTCCGCCCCAACATCGACGAGAACGACTATCAGGTAAAGATGCGCGCCATGAAGTCGTTCATCGAGGAAGGCGACAAGGTCAAGGTGACATTGCGTTTTCGCGGCCGCGAAATGGCCCACCAGGATATCGGGGTGCGGGTGCTGGAGCGCATTCGCGGCGAGATGGATGCCACCACCAAGGTGGAGCAGATGCCGCGGATGGAGAACCGGCAGATGGTCATGGTGCTGTCGCCCCGATAGGGCCGCGGTCAGGCCAGCTCCGGTGGATACAGGCGTATCAGGGGGAAGCGGAAGCCGAACTCCTCAATCACCAAGTCTTCTGACCCCGCGACCGGCGTCGGATTGGCTGGCCACGACCCGTCCGGTTCCCGACGCAGCACCTCGGCCGCCACCCGCACGACGAGACCACGACCACCTCGCGCAGGCTGGACAGGCTGACATAGGCCCGAACCGCCTCGTAGGTCTCGCGCTGGTTTGACGGCAACAGGATTTCGATGACCACCACCGGCTCGGCCATGTAGCGATCGTTCAGGGAACCGCAGGTTACCGCCAGGTCCGGGATGCGCACATTGGTTGCGGCACCAGCGCGCGGCTGCACGCCGGGCGCGTCGATTACGCGGCACGGACTGGCGATGCGCTCCAAGTGCTCGGACAGTCGCCGTCCCACTGCCGTCTGGATCGCACCATGCACCAAGCTGGTCGGTGCCATGGCCACCGGCTCGCCGTCGATGAGCTGGAAGCGCCGCCCGGTGCCGTCGCCCGCCCATTCGGCAAACTGCTCGGCCGTCATCACTGGCATAATATCCAGCAAGCTGACCGCGGCGCTCATGGCTGCAACATAGAATGCTCGGAGGGAGCTGTCCGCCCATGCAGCAGTCCTGCTAAAAGCTGAGAATGGTCCGCGTTCCGTTGCCGCCGCAGAGCCGGTTCGTGAAGAAAGTGCTGCCGCGCACGCTGCTGGGGCGCAGCCTGCTGATCATCCTGATCCCGCTCGTGCTCACGCTGGCAGTCGCTCTGCAAATCTTTTACGGCAGCCACCTCAACATCGTCTCGCGCCGTTTTACCGGAGCCGTGGCGGGCGAAATTGCGGCCACTATCGACCTGCTGAGCCGGTTCCCGGACGCGAGCGACCGGGCCTGGATTCTGGGGCAGGCCGCGGACGAGTTTGAGCTCAACGCCCGCATCGAGATTGGCGCGCGCTTGCCACCTCCGCTGCCGCAAGCTGCGAGCCCGTTCGACTGGCTGAGCACCGTCGACGACGACCTTGCCGCGGCGTCTGCGCGAGCGGGTGGGGCGGCCGTTTGCGCTGGGCGGCGCAGGCGACCCGCAATTTCTGCTGGTGCGCGTGCAACTGCGCGACGGCGTGCTTGAAATCCAGGTGCCGCGCAAGCGGCTGTACACCGGCACGCTGCTGGTCTACGTGATGTGGCTGGGCGGCTCGGCGGTGCTGCTGTTCGGCATCGCGGCCCTGTTCATGCGCAACCAGGTGCGCGCGATCCGCCGCCTCGCCGCCGCCGCCGAAGCGTTCGGCGTCGGCCGCGATACCGGCCCGATCCGTCCCGAGGGTGCCGTGGAAGTGCGACAGGCAGCGACTGCTTTCAATCGCATGCAGGAGCGCATCCGCCGCTTCTTGCAACAGCGCACCGAAATGTTGGCCGGCGTGTCGCACGATCTGCGCACACCGCTGACCCGCTTGCGGCTGGCGCTGGCCATGGTGCCCCCGGAGGCCGCCGCGGCGGCGGACGTGCCGGGCATGACGGCGGACGTAGATGAAATGGACCGGATGGTGGGCGGCTACTTGGCTTTTGCCCGCGGCGAGGGCGCGGAGCAGGCGCGCGCCACCGATCTGGGCGCCATGCTGGGCGAAGTGGCGGCGGCAGCGGCGCGCGCCGGCGGGGAGGTGCGCGTCCAGGCGGCACCCGCCCTGGTGCTGCCGCTGCGCGCCGACGCGGTGCGCAGGGCCCTCACCAATTTGGTGGACAACGCCAGCCGCCATGCCCGCCGCGTTGTGCTGACTGCACAAGCCTCCGGGGCCCGGCTGGTGCAGGTGACGGTCGACGATGATGGCCCCGGCATTGCGCCGGAGCGCCGCGAGGGCGTGTTCAAGCCATTCGCCAGCGGGATCGGCGGCAGCACCGGACTTGGCCTGACTATCGCCCGCGACATCGTCCGCGCGCATGGCGGCGACATTACGCTGGAGGATTCTCCATTGGGCGGCCTGCGGGCGCGAATCGTGCTGCCGGTCTAACGTTCGAGCCGCTCCCGAATACCAGGAATGCGGTGTTACACCGCATGACAGAACTGTGCTTTGACAGCAACGGAAATCCCGCCGATCGTGGTGCTCGACGATCCACTCGGAAAGGCACCGTTTCATGGCCGACATAGAGCAGTTCACCGCCACCGCCGACGAGGCGCTCGGGCCGCTGGCGCCCGATGCGCGGCGGAGGCGCAGCTTCAACATTCGCGTCGATGCGGCGCTCGCGCATCTGGGCGACCCGATGCCGACCCATATCGACAACGGCGACGAGGCCCGTTACGCGAACCAGCACGTCTACGCGAGCTTCAGCAAGGGCCTGCAGCACGACCCGGCCACCGGCGAAGTGGTGCAGCCGAGCTACGACTCGATGATCGCGGCGCTGAAGAGCGGCAAGCCGCCGGACTTCGAACTGATCGTGCTGGGCGCGCCCAGCGCCGGCAGTCTCAAGCTGACCAATCCGCAGTCCGGCCTGGCCTACGACCTGGAGGGCGTGGACGCGCACCAGTTCAACATGCCGCCCTGCCCGACTTTTCGCAGCGCCGAGGCGATCGGCGAGATCGCCGAGAACTACTGGATGGCGATCTGCCGGGATGTGCCGGTTAGCGAATACGCCAGCGATCCGCGCACTGTCGCCGCGGCGGCGGACTTGTCGCGCTACGCGGACTTCAAGGGCCCGAAATCGGGCGCGGCGGTGACGCCGGCGACGCTGTTCCGTATCAACTCGCCGGGCGCGCTGGCCGGCCCGTATCTGTCGCAGTTCATGATCAACGACATTCCGTACGGGTCGCAAAAGACCTCGCCCCGCGTGGCGTTCGGCATTCCCGGCACGACGGACTTCATGACCGACGAGGCCGACTGGCTGGCAGCGCAGAACGGCGTCAAGCCGACCCTCACGCCGCAGCCGCTTGCGTCACCGCGGCTGCTGCACGACGGCCGCGGGCTCGGCAACTACGTGCATATCGACGAGCTGTTCCAGGCCTATCTGAACGCCTGCCTGCTGATGATCACGCCGACCGCGCGCGGCGGGTTCAACGTGCCGGTATCGGACGGGAACCCTTACAAGAACAGTCTGACGCAAGTGGGGTTCGGCACGCTCGGCGAGCCGAATTTCAAGACCTTGGCCTGCGAGGTGGCGACGCGCGCACTGAAAGCGGTTTGGTTCGAGAAATGGTATGTGCACCGGCGGCTGCGACCGGAGGCGTATGCGGGGCGCATCCACTACCAGCTGAAGGGCACGCAAACCTACGAGTTCGACCTGGCCGAGTTCGCAAAACTTCAGGCCGGACCTCTGGCACATCCGACCATCGCCATGGCGCAGCACTTTCTGCCCATGGCGTTCCCGGAAGGCTGCCCCACGCATCCGGCCTATGGCGCCGGGCACGCCACCGTTGCGGGCGCGTGCGTCACGGTGCTGAAGGCGCTGTTCCAGGAAGATACGAAGCTGATGACCTGGGTGTGCAGATCATGTAGCCGAACGCGGACGGCACCGCGCTGCAACCCTATACCGGAGCCGATGCCGGGTCGCTGACAGTGGGCGGCGAGCTCGACAAGTTGGCCGGCAATATCGGGCTGGCACGCAACTTCGCCGGCGTGCATTGGCGGTCGGACTGGTCGGAGTCGGTGCTGTTGGGCGAACGCGTGGCACACAGGTTTTTGGAGGACTACGTGCGCTGCTACAACGAGGACGTTCAGTTCAGCTGGACGCGGTTCGATGGCGTGACGAAAGTGACCGTGAGCAAGCCGTAGCACGCTGGCGCGTGGACTCGGGAAGGCCGCGGGGCGACCGCGGCCCTTCGCGCGAGCTCTGCCAGGCGACAACCGAAGCGCACCGGTGCTGGCCCCGGCCGGCAAGAAGGTGTTAGCCTCCGAGCAACGGGAGGGCTTCGGTTGCGCGGGTCAGAACCAATAAGGCTTGAGATGGACCGTCCGCTGTGACCGTGCAGCGCCTGGTCGTAGCCGAGGTAACCAAAACCTTCCCAGGCGTGCGGGCGCTGGAGATCGTATCGCTGGAGGTGATGCCGGGCGAAGTGCACGCGCTGCTGGGCGAGAACGGCGCCGGCAAGAGCACGCTGGGAAAAATCGTGGCGGGCGTCTATGCGCCGGATGCCGGAACGGTCAGCCTCGATGGAGCGGAGCTGCACGGCATCGACGAGGCGGCGGCGGCACAGCGGGGCATCGGCATTGTCCATCAGGAGGGCAGCCTGGTGCCGCAGCTCTCGGTGGCCGAGAACGTCTTTGCCGGCCACGCCCCGACGCGTCTCCTCGGCCGCATCGATCGCCGGGAGATGAACCGGCGCACGCGCGCGCTGATGGACGAGTTGGGCCTGTCGATCGACCCCGGCGTACGGGTGGGCCAGCTCTCGCCGGCGCAGGCGCAAGTAGTGGAAATCGCAAAAGCGCTGTCGCGCGACCTGCGCCTGCTTATCCTGGATGAACCGACGGCGGCGCTGACATTGACCGAGACCGACCGTCTGTTCGCGGTGATCGAGCGGCTGTGCGCCGGGGGCGTCTCGGTGGTCTACATTTCGCACCGGCTGGCCGAGATATTTCGCATCAGCGGACGCGTCACCGTGCTGAAGGACGGCCGGCTGACCGGAACACGCGATACCGCGCGGACCAGCGAGGACGAGCTGATCCGCCTGATGGTCGGCCGCGACGTGCATTTGGGCCGCAGCACCTCCGCGGCAGCGCCGGGAGATGCGGTGCTGGAGGTGAAGGCGTTGTCGGCGCCGCGCGTGACGCATGCGGATCTGGTGGTACGGCGAGGCGAGATCGTCTGCCTGGCCGGGCTGATCGGCTCCGGTCGCAGCGAATTATGCGAGACGATTTTTGGCGCGCGGCCCATCACCGGAGGCCGGATTCGTTTCGCAGAACAGCCTTATCGGCCGGCCGGGCCGTGGGATGCGGTGGCCGCCGGCATTGGCATGGTGCCGGAGGACCGCAAACAGGGCGGGCTGTTCCTGTCCATGGACGTGGCGGAGAACATCGGCGCGGTGGTGCTCGACAAAGTTTCCCCTCGAGGCGTGGTGTCGGGCGCGCGTCTGCGCCAGCTCGCGCGCACATACGTTGAGGCGCTGCGCATCGCCACACCCTCGCTCGGCCAGGCGCTCGGCAACCTCTCGGGCGGCAACCAGCAAAAAGTGCTGTTGGCAAAATGGCTGGCGTTGCAACCGGCGCTGCTGATCGTCGACGAGCCGACGCGCGGCGTCGATGTGGGGGCGCGCGCGGACATCTATCGCATCCTGCGCGGACTGGCGGCGGAAGGCATGGCGCTGCTGGTGGTGTCGTCCGACCTGCCCGAAGTGCTGGCGCTCGCCGATCGCATCGTGGTGATGGCGGACGGCCGAACGGTAGGGGAGCTGGACGGCGCCGGCGCCACCGAGGAGGCAGTGCTGCGGCTGGCCACGCGCTTCACCCGCCTCGACGCGTTGCCGGCAGCGGCATGAGTGCGGAGTTGCTGAGTGCCGGCGTCGCCTCGGTCCGCCCGCCGGCAGCGCCGCTGGGCGTGCGGGTGCTGCGCAGCTTGGCGCGGTCGCGACCGCTCATGCTGCTGGTACTAGTCGTGGCGCTCTGCACCGCGATGACGGTGGCATATCCGAACAATTTCCCGACCCGGTTCAACATTGCCGCCGTGCTGCTGAACGCGTCGCAGAACGCGATCCTGGTCACCGGCATGATGGTGCTGATGATCGCCGGCGCGTTCGACCTGTCGATCGGCTCGATTCTGGCGCTCAGCGGCGTCTGGGCGGGCGTCACGGTAGGCTGGTGGGGATGGCCGGCACCGCTAGGTTTTGCGGTGGGGCTCGCGGTGGGCGCAGCGGCCGGGCTGGTGAACGGCCTGATCATCACCCGGGTCGGCATCAACACGCTGATCACCACGCTTGCCACGTTGACGATTTTCCGCGGGCTGACGTATCTCACTGCCGGCACCGGCGTGACGCCGATCGGCGACTTCGTTCAAGCGCTACGGCGAGAGCATGTTTTTGCATCTGCAGTCGCCGTTCTGGGTGATGCTGGTCGTGGTCGCCGTGGCGTCCTGGGCGGTGGCCAACACCCGCTTCTTCCGCCAGTACTATTTCATCGGCGGCAACGCGCGCGCGGCAAAACTGTCGGGCATCCGCGTGCAGCGGCTCACCCTGATCGGCTTCGTGCTGATGGGGACGCTGGCCGGGTTGGCCGGCGTGCTGGGCGCCTCGCGGCTGAATTCGGCGGTCGTGAGTGCCGGGATCGGCGTGGAACTGTCGGTGATCACCGCCACCGTGCTGGGCGGCGCCAGCCTGCTGGGCGGCGAGGGCACGATTCTGGGCGGCGTGCTGGGGGTGCTGTTTATCGCACTGGTGCAGAACGCCATGATCATCAACGGCATCGGCATTTTCTGGCAGAACATCATCGTGGGACTGGTGCTGTTGCTGGGCGTATCACTGGATCGCTTCAAACAGGTGCATCGCGCCTGAATCTTTCTTTTGGGGGAGGATCGTGCCTTGAAACCATGGAGCTGGGATATTTGCCGCT
Organism: uncultured Pseudomonadota bacterium; assembly: GCA_963822705.1. Lineage (GTDB taxonomy): Bacteria > Pseudomonadota > Alphaproteobacteria > Acetobacterales > Acetobacteraceae > CAVRQM01. The sequence goes on along the minus strand of CAWGIX010000012.1, from coordinate 3,778 downwards.
GCTGCGCTGGCGACCGGGGTTCCGGCGCACGCGCAACAAAGCAACTTTGGGCCGGCGGACGCCAAGGAGACCTATTACTGGGTCTCCAACAAGGCGAACCTGCCGCTGTTCGTGCAATACGACTATGTCGGCATGAAAAAAATTGCCGACGAGCTGCACGTGCAGGTGCGCGTGGCGGGGCCGACCGACTTCGACCTCCCCGGCTTCATCGCCGCGGTGGACCAGGTGTGCGCGCAAAAACCGGCCGGCGTGTCGGTGGTCGGCGGATGGGACCCGTCGCTCACCGAGTCGGTGAACAAGTGCATCGAGATGGGCGTGCCCACGGTGGTGGACGATGGCGACCTGCCGAACAGCAAGCGCATCTCCTACATCGGCACCAACTGGACGCGCATCGGCGAGGCGCAAGCCAAGGCGATGATCGCCAAGCTGCCGGACGGCGGCAAGGTGGCCATGACCTCGATCATCAATGCCGACAACATGCGCGAGGCGGTCAAGGGTTTTACCGCCTACATGGAGGCCAACGGCCACGGCAAGTATAAGATCGTCGGCAGCGAGGACGACAACGGCGACGCCGCCAAGGCGGCCGAAGTAACGTCGGCACTGCTGGCCGCCAACCCGGACATCAAAGGCATTGCAGGATTCGACTCCGAAAGCGGAGCGGGCATCGTGCGGGCCTTGCAGGAGGCGGGCAAGAAGCCGGGCGACGTGGTGGTGACTGCGATGGAGCAGACGCCCGATTTCTTCAAGACCGCCAAGCAGGGTTGGGTTGAAGGCATTATCGTGCAGAACCGGGAGCTGTTTATCTATTACGCTGTAAAAATGCTCTATGACTTCAACCACAATGGGTTGCACACGTCGGGCCTGACCGGTGCCGAGGGCGGAGTGCCGGTGCCGCCGGTGCTGGATACCGGCGTGCTGGTGGTCAACAAAGCCAACGTGGACAAGGTGCTGGCCGCCCTGCACGTAAAATAGCCCCGCCTAGGGTCGCCGCCTGCCCCGCGGCGAACCGCAGCCGGTTCAGCTCGCGGGAAGGGGCGGCGGCTCCAGCGGCGTGGGCGGGGGCGGCAGGGGCGGCTCGTTGCCGCCGAGAGCCGGCGGCGGCATGGGCGATACCGGAGGAATATCGGCAGGAGGTCCGGTGTCCTCCGGCGCGGGCGAGCTTTTCGAGTCCCGGCCGCAGTGCAGCCACGCCTCGGCCCGCTCGGCGCGATCGAGCGCGCGGTCCAGCGCCTTCATCGTGGAGGAAAGGTCCTCGCTGGTGTCGCGCGCCCATGCCCGCACCGTGCATAGCCAGACCGCGACCATGCCTTTGGTCCGTAGCAGGCCACGCCCGCCTTGCGCGGAAATACCGGCCGCTTCCAGCATCCACGCCATGCTGAGCCCGGTGGCCATGGCCAGCATCGGCACCAACATCGGCCGGCGCGGCAAGAAATCGCGCAGCGCCAATACGCCCCCACGATGCGCTTGCAGCACGTCGATCCGGCGCATGACCAGATCGAACAGCCGGTCGCGGTGCGAGCCGTCGCCGCTCGCCTGCGCCAGGGCCGACTGGTCGGCGATCCGGCCAAACCGAGCCAAGATGCCGGGCGGCCCAAGAAATCGGCCGCGCGCCCGGTCGAGCGGCAGCCCGGCGGCACGCGCCGCCGCCGTCACGCTGACGCGCGACCAGCCCCGCTCCTCTGCCAGTGTGAAGGCGGAGGCGACCAGGGCACGATCGAATTCGCTGTCATCCATGCGGCTGTATATAGAGCCTCGGCAAAACCTGTCAGCCCGCCAGGCCGCGGGAGCGATCTGTGGCTGCGGCAATGGCGCGGGAGAGGCAGTCCGGCCAGGCGGAAGACTCCATCAGCACGGCAAGGGCCTGTTCCGTCGTCCCGCCGGGACTAGCGACGGCGCGACGCAGGGAGGCGGCATCCTCCGCGCTCGCCGCCAGGAGCGCACCGGAACCGGACACCGTGCGGCGCGCGAGCAGGCGCGCCAGGTCGGGCGGAATGCCTTGTTCGCGTGCGGCTTTCTCCAATAGCTCGGCCAGCAGAAACACGTAGGCCGGTCCCCCGCCCGAGACCGCGGTGACCGGGTCCAGCAGCGCCTCGTCCTCGACCCAGGCGACCTCGCCGATGGCCGCGAGCAGCCGGTCGCATAGCGCCCGTTGCGCATGCACGACAGAAGCGCCGGTGCAGGCAACCGTGATGCCTTGGCGGATAGCCGCGGGCGTGTTGGGCATCGCCCGCACGATCGCCGCTCCCTCTCCGAGCAGGGCGCTGAGCCCGGGCAGCGCGCGACCGGCCATGATGGACAGAAACACCGCCTTTTCGGCGAACCGCGCATAGGCCGGCAAGATCTTGGGGGCGACCTGGGGCTTCACCGCGAGCACTACGGCCGAGGGCACGAAGCCGCCGGGCAGCGCCGAAGAGTTCGGGAAGCACGACGACCTCCGGCCCCGGCGGCGCGGGCATTGCCGGGTCGATGGCGAAGGACGGCGACAATCCCTGCTCGCGCCAGCCCGCGACCATGGCGCTGCCCATCCGGCCCAACCCGACCAGCAGCACGGGAGGCAGCGCCGTGCCGGCCATGGACGAGCTGGCTAAGCCTCGCCGACGCACTCCAGCATCGCCGCCTCCAGTGCCTGCGCGGGCGTCTTTCCGCCCCAAAGCACGAACTGGAAGGCGGGAAAAACCGCTCGCACTCGGTGATCGCGATATCGACCATGTCCTCCAGACTTTCGGAGGAGGCGCCGGGCGCGCCGCGCAGCAGAACCGAGTGGCGGAACAGCGGCGTGCCCTCCTCCCCGTCCATGCCGAAATGGCCGATCCAGAGCTTTTCGTTGGCCAACGCCAGCAATTCGTACAGGGCGCGGCGGCGCCGCTCCGGGACTTTCAGGTCAAAGGCGCAGGTGAAATGCATGGCGCTGATTTCGTTCGACCAGGAAAGGCACAGGCCGTAGTCGCACCACTTTCCGGGCGCCTCGGCGGCCATTTCCGCTTCGCTGCGGCGGTCGAAATGCCAGTCGTTGGCCGACGCGATCTGTTCGAGCACATCGAGCGGGTTGGCGGCGCGGTCGATCTGGCTGATATGGGCCGACATGGGGAAGCTCTCCGGTCACAGAGAAGGCTTGGGGCCGGGACGGCGCGCGCCCCGGCTCGGATTCGGGGTTCGGCGCGCTGCGGCCTTCCTCCGCCAGCGAAAAGCACCGTAGCGGCCGGACTTTCCGCGCCGCAAGAGGTTTGCGCTAAGTTCATACGGCGTGTGAGCCCGCTGCTCCAAATGTTATTTTGGCCACATTGGAGAGGCGACCGGGTGCCAGATCGGATGAAAGGGCGGCTTGTGGGCGCAAACTGGCACCGAGCCGGGACGCTTTACCTGTCCGCAAACAGCTCATCGAGCGTGACCGGGGAGACGGTCGGCACCGGCAACGGCACCTGCCCGTCCAGCTCTCCGGCAGGCCGCCCAGCGCGTCGACATAGACCCCGGCAATATCGATCTTTTGCCGTATCGGCGCTCTGTAGCGGCGCCTTGCCTGGGCCCGGAAACCCCGCGCGTCGCCACGCCAGGAGGGCACATCGCGCGCCAGCGGCCAGGCTTCGGCTTTCAAATCGTGCAAGAACGCCTGGAAGAGCAGCGAACGACCCAGCGGACTTCGGCGCGTGCCACGTCCTCGATTTCCGCGATGATGTTGGGCCAGTCCAGATCGTTTGCGGCACACGCTCACCGGCGGCAAAACGGCGCAACAACGCGGCTTGGCGCTCGCTCCAGCTCACCACGTCAGTGTCGTAGAGGT
>CAWGIX010000011.1:0-275851 GCA_963822705.1 uncultured Pseudomonadota bacterium | reverse complement strand
TTGACCGCCTATGTGGATGGCGAACTGACAAATCGTCAACGTCGTCATGCCATACGCCTGCTCCGCCGCTCTGCGGCCCGTCTCTTGCTCCAACAGCTCCGCGAAGATGCCCGGGTGCTTCGTCACATGCCGCGGCCCCATCTCCCGGTCGATCTGACTGGGGAGGTTCTCCGCACGATCGTCGAGCGGCGCTTGACACCGGGGCAACGTCGCCGAGCCATGATTTCGCCCAGGCTCGTGGGCCGGTCCTCTCGCAGCCTGGGCCACCGCTGCCGCTGTTCTCCTTGTTCTGGGAGCCGCCTCTTACTTGTATTTCGCCGCGTCCCTGACTCAACCGGGCAAACCGGAACTCGTGTCTCACGATCCCGAAACCGCAGGGGTGAACGGCCAGCGTCAGCCGGCTGGTGACAGCCAAACCAGCCGGCTGACCCCGGCCGTTCGCCACAAACTATCCCCACCGCGTCACACGAGAAACCATCTCCCAATCCGACCATCCCTCAGAAGTCAAACGCCCTGAAGTTGTCAAACGCCCGGATGACGAGCCCGGAACTTCTTCGTCGGACGTACCTCCGACTCCTCCGAAGGAAGAATCGGCCCTGACGGATCGGCTGGAGATTTTTCGTTACAAAGAGGTTCTCGACAATTTGCCCAAGATTCTCACGGTCAGCGATCTCGATCAGAAGCGGCACGTAAGAACTTTCTCGCCGAGCTGCGTAAGGACGCCAACTTTCGCTTGGAACTGCCCTGTAAGAACGGAACGAGAGCTTTCGAGGCACTCAGACCGTCGCTAAAACGATGAACCTCGGCTTAGTGATCGAGAGCGCGCGAAGATCGACTGAAAATGTCGAGATGGAAGACGAACTATGTCGTCTATATCGAGAATTTGACCCCGGAGGAATTGACCCGCTTCGTGCAACAGATTGGCCGGAAGATCGGAGCGGGCGGCCCGAGAAGCCGGGCGAGGCTCAGATTGATCGCCTCGTACTGACCCGTATGACGCCGGATCATCACAAGGAACTCTCCGCGCTTTTGGGTGTCGATCCCACGGTGTTAGCGCCGGCCGCGAACGTACCGCTTGCCGATCCGCGTGAGCCGCTGTCGGACCTCACCGGCAGCAGGTGGCACAGGCTCTAGCAGGGCAGGGGGGGTGCCGCGACCGGAGGTCGGCAAGCCTACTTTGAAGCCGCCCGATCACCTCGCGCTGGTGCTTGCTTACAATCCGGTTCGGCCTATTCGGCTCGCCGGAGATCAAGCGTTTTCTTGACAGCCGCAAGTCCGCCAAAGCCGGCACACTTCGTGTTCTCCTGGTTCTACGCGGCTAATCCTCCGTGCTGAATGGCAGACCTCCTGAGTATACCCGGTCTCTTCCGAGACCGGGTTTTGTTATTGGGTGGGAGCTTGCGGAGTTTCCATTGGATTGACGCTCGCTCCCCGCTGATGTACCGTGGGAAGAGACGGAAGAGCGAGCGGTCCTATCCACCGGGATGGACTTTGCTGACTCATCCAACCACGGAGAGAAGAGGGGCGAAGAGAGGTGCTGTTTCCACGAAAGGGGAACCCATGGGCCATTATGTCCCAGTTCTGGCCGTCTTTATGCTGTGGAGTGGAAGCGTCCACGCCCACGGTTTACTGATTCCGGAGGAGAAGAGCTTAGCCGCTGGCGATGCTCAACCACAAGGTCCGCATCACCATCGACGATCAACTGTCCATCACACGCGTCGAACAAACCTTCCGCAACCACACCGACCGACAACTCGAAGCCACCTACATCTTCCCCGTACCCAAAGGAGCATCCGTCAACCGCTTCTCCATGTGGGTCGATGGCAAGGAAACCAAAGGCGAATTAGTCGAAGCCAAAAAGGCCAGAGACATCTACACATCCATCGTTCGCCGCACGCAAGACCCCGGACTGCTCGAATACATAGGCAACAATCTGCTGCGTTTGCGTGTCTTCCCCATCCCGCCCAAGGGCGATCAAAAAGTAGCGCTGAGCTTCACCTCCGTTGCCAGCAAGGAAGGCAACCGGTCGAGTACGTCTATCCGCTCAAGACCAATGGCAAAGCCACCAGTACGCTGGAAGACTTCGCCATCACCGCCTCGATCAAGTCCGAGCATAACGTCACCAATGTCTACAGTCCTACGCACTCCATTTCCTTGAAGCGTGCCAACGACAAGGAAGTGATGGTGACATTCGACAAGAATCAAGGAATGCTCGACAAGGACTTCCAGTTGTTTTATGCGACGGGTGACAAGGACGTGGGATTGACCGCTCTGACGCATCGGCCGCTTTCCAGTGAGAAGGGTTACTTCACGTTGCTCATCACGCCGCGTGTCGAGATTCCCAAGGAATATCAGGTGCCGCGTGATGTGGTCCTGGTGCTGGACACGTCCGGTTCGATGCGTGGTGCCAAGATGGAGCAGGCACGCAAAGGGTGAAGTATTGTCTGGACAATCTGAGCAGCAAGGATCGCTTTGGTCTGATCAACTTCGCCACGACGGTGAATCGCTATGAGGACAAGTTGCTGTGGCGGAGACGGAGCAATTGACCAAGGCGAAGAAGTGGGTGGAGGAGTTGGAAGCGACCGGGGGCACTGCCATCAACGATCGGCTTGGCTTCCGCTCTCGAACTTCGCGGCGAAGAGGAAGGACGTTCGTTCACGGTAGTATTTTTCACCGATGGTCAGCCGACCGTGGGAGAAACCAGCTCTGAAAAGATCCTCAAGAACACGATCGCCAAGAACACGGCGAGTACGCGCATTTTCACGTTCGGCGTAGGTGACGATGTCAATGCCACCATGCTCGATCAGTTGGCGGACAAGACCCGCACTTTGATACGTATGTTCGTCCGTCGGAGGACATCGAGAACAAGGTCAGCGGTTTGTATAGCAAGATCAGCAATCCGGTGCTGACGAACCTGAAGTTGTCGGCAACCAACGACATCAAGTTCAGCGAAGTGTATCCTGCCGAACTGCCCGACCTATTTCACGGCGGCCAACTCGTCGTTCTGAGGTCGTTTTTCGGGCAAGGGTCCGGCGGCGATTCGCTTGTCGGGTCAGGTGGGTAAGGAGACGAAGGAGTTTGTTTATGAGTTGTAAGTTCCGGCCAAGAGCAATGATGACCGCGAGTTTGTCGAGCATTTGTGGGCGCGTCGCAAGGTCGGTTACATGCTCGATCAGATTCGGCTAACGGCGAAAAGAAGGAACTGGTGCAGGAAGTACTCTCTCTGGCCAAAAAATACGGGATCGCCACGCCCTACACCAGCTATCTCATCGTGCCGGATGGACCGATGCCTGTGGTGGGCAACCAAAGGTCGCGCATCGCGCCAGGCTGGCCACCGTTGATCGTCCCAGCGTGGGCTTCAACGGCGGTATGGGCATGTGCGGCATGATGGGCATGGGCGGTATGGGTGGCATGGGCGGCATGATGATGGGTGGTATGGCCATGATGGGCATGGGCGGCGGCATGATGGGAATGAACGGGGGCTTTGGCGGACTATCGCCGATGGTCGTTACCCGCGATCTTATCGTGCCGAATCGATCTCGGTCTGTCGCGCGCGATCGGAGAAGTTGCCAGCCGTGCCAAGGATGATGCCACTTAACAACGCGCTCGCCGACCGCACGGGCGGTGCTATGAGCATGGGCGGCGGCATGGGCATGATGGGTATGGGCGGCTTTGTCGGATTGTCGCCGATGGCCGCTCCCCTCACGCCGGCAACGTCATTGACATCGCCAAGGAAATCAACAAGAAACCCGACACAGCGGCTCAGAAACGCCTGGGAGTGGAAGGAGACAAGTACCCGCCTGCCGAAAGATTCGACTTCTTCCGACGTGGCCGGACGTAGCCTTATGTGTCGCGGGACCGCCTGGAGGTGTATCAGAAGGCTCAAAAAGCTCTGAAAGAACACCGGCAGGAAGAAGTCCAATCCGGCAAGCTGGGGGTCGATCTGTCGGTGCAGACACAGAACCTCCGGGGCCAGAGCCGTGTGGAACAGACGGCCGTGCGCCAGGCCTGGGGCCGCAATTGCCTGGAGGTGGACGGCGTCTGGATTGATGAAGGCTTCACGCCGAAGACGCCGACGCTAATGGTCAAGGCGAAAGCGACGCCTACTTCAAACTGTTGGAGCGCAGCCGAGGCTCCGAGAGGTGTTGCGGCTCGGCAACTATCTCGTCTGGGTCGCCCCCAGCGGCACCGCCCTCGTCATCGACACGGCGGAGGGCAAGGATAAACTGAGCGACGACGAGGTGGACAAACTCTTCGTCGCCAAGAAGTAGCGTGAGACGATTGCTGCAATTCCGCGGTTGTGGAGTCCCCGCATCGCTCGCGAAGCCGAGCGACGCGGGGATTTTCATTCTCCCGCTTGTGTAACGACTCCGTAACATTCGCCCTTTGAGCGCTCTTGGAGCAATCTAGGGCGCTCCTCGTTCGTCTAATAAACGAAGAGTTCCTGCGTCCAACACACGAAAGGGAGTGCCATGCACCGCTATCTGACGGTTGTGGCCGTTTTGTTCGCCTTGAGTGAGGCAGTCCACGCTCACGGGTTGTTGATTCCGGAGGAGAAGAATCTGCCGCCGTTGGCGATGCTCAACCACAAGGTTCGCATCACCATCGACGATCAACTGTCCATCACACGCGTCGAACAAACCTTCCGCAACCCCACCGACCGACAACTCGAAGCCACCTACATCTTCCCCGTACCCAAAGGAGCATCCGTCAATCGCTTCTCCATGTGGGTCGATGGCAAAGAAACCAAAGGCGAATTAGTGGAGGCTAAAAAGGCCAGAGACATCTACACATCCATCGTTCGCCGCACGCAAGACCCCGGACTGCTCGAATACATGGGCAACAATCTGCTGCGTTTGCGTGTCTTTCCCATTCCGCCCAAGGGCGATCAGAAAGTGGCGCTCAGCTTCACCTCGTCGCCAGCAAGGAAGGTAAACTGGTCGAGTACATCTATCCGCTCAAGACCAATGGCAAAGCCACCAGCACGCTGGAAGACTTCTCCATCACGGCAACCATCAAGTCCGAGCATAACGTCACCAATGTCTACAGTCCCACGCACTCCATTTCCTTGAAGCGTGCCAACGACAAGGAAGTGACTGTCACCTTTGACAAGAATCAAGGAATGCTCGACAAGGACTTCCAGTTGTTCTATGCCACCGGTGACAAGGACGTGGGATTGACGGCTCTGACGCATCGGCCTCTCTCCAGCGAGAAGGGCTACTTCACGTTGCTCATCACGCCGCGTGTGGAGATTCCCAAGGAATATCAGGTGCCGCGTGATGTGGTGCTGGTGCTGGACACGTCTGGCTCGATGCGTGGCGCCAAGATGGACAGCGCGCAAGGCGTGAAATACTGCCTGGACAATCTGAGCAGCAAGGATCGCTTTGGTCTGATCAACTTCGCCACGACGGTGAATCGTTACGAGGACAAATTGCTCGCAGCGGACGCGGAGATCGACAAGGCGAAGAAGTGGGTGGAGGAGTTGGAAGCGACCGGTGGCACCGCCATCAATGATGCGCTGGCGTCCGCCCTCGAATTGCGTGCGAAGGATGAGGGGCGTTCGTTCACGGTGGTGTTCTTCACCGATGGTCAGCCGACCATCGGCGAGACGGAGCCGGACAAGATTTTGAAGAACACGATCGCCAAAAACACGGCGAATACACGCATTTTCACCTTTGGCGTGGGCGACGATGTCAACGCCACCATGCTCGATCAGTTGGCCGACAAGACACGTGCGCTCTCGACGTATGTTCGTCCGTCGGAGGACATCGAGAACAAGGTCAGTGGTTTGTATAGCAAGATCAGCAATCCGGTGCTGACGAATCTGAAGCTGTCGGCGACCAACGACATCAAGTTCAGCGAAGTGTATCCCGCGGAGTTGCCTGACCTGTTTCACGGCGGTCAACTCGTCGTTCTGGGTCGTTTTTCGGGAAAGGGTCCGGCGGCGATTCGCTTGTCGGGTCAGGTGGGTAAGGAGACGAAGGAGTTTGTTTATGAGTTGACGTTCCCGGCCAAGACCAATGATGACCGCGAGTTTGTCGAGCATTTGTGGGCGCGTCGCAAGGTCGGTTACATGCTCGATCAGATTCGGCCAATGGTGAGAAGCCGGAGTTGGTGCAGGAAGTGATCGCGTTGGCCAAGAAGTATGGCATTGCCACGCCCTACACCAGCTATCTCATCGTCCCGGATTCGGTGATGCCGGTAGCAGGAGCGGGGAGGGACATGGGGGGCCGTTCGGCGGCGCGAAGGCTCCTGCTGGTCTCGCACCCCGCACGCCGACATCGTCTCCCTTGCCGGTGGTCGAGTTCGCCAAGGAGAACCAGGCGAAGCCCGGCGATCTGGCCATAAACCGCGGCTCCCGGGCGGATAAGGATCTAGCCAAAGGCGATGGCAAGGGCGAGGAAGGCAAGGCTCTCGAGCAGCTCGGGTAAGAAAGAAGCCTACGACCGCGGCTCGCTACCTGCTCACACACAATCCATCGATGGTGTCCAGGCGGGCAAACTCGGCGTCGATCTATCCTGTCAGATGCAGAACCTGCGCAACCAGACACGGTTGGAGCAGACCGCCCTGCGCAACGTCTATGGCCGCAACTGTCTGGAGATCGGCGGCGTGTGGATCGACGAGGGCTTCGAGGCCAAGATGCCGACCCTCATCGTCAAGGCGCAGAGCGATGCGTATTTCAAGCTGCTCGAACGCCAGCCGAGGCTCGCGGTCTTCAAGCTCGGCAATCATCTCGTCTGGGTCGCCCCCAACGGCACGGCCCTCGTGATTGATACGTGTACCGGCAAGGACAAACTCAGCGGCGAAGAGATCGACAAACTGTTCGTCGCCAAGAAGTAGTATCAAGGCAGCGCCGCCGCCCGCTCCGAAAGCGATGCCTTGATCTTTTCCCCCCGCCGGCGCGCCGAACCGGCGTGGGGTTCTTCAGCATGCGGAAGTCAGACTCAGACTGCAGAATGAAAAACGCATGGGGCTTTCATTCTGCATTCTGCATTCTGACTTCCGCATTGCCTTGACACTCTCCCTTCAGCGTGATAACCCAATAACTCCATACACCCTCGCCGTTTTCTCGTCAGAGGAGTAGACCGCTATGACCGGGAACCGCCACACGTTCGACCGTTGTCGTTTCCTCCAGGCCGGCGCCGCGGCGCTTGGATTCCGGCCCAGCCCGGCGGACGCTCGGCGCCCTCGATCACCCTTAGCCGGTCCTTCCCGTCCAGCGCTCGTGCGCGGCGCCGGTGCCGTCGCTGCTGCCGTCGTCCACCAGCACGATTCGCAGCCCCGCAATCCCCGGGCTGTGACCCGGGGACTGGGCCAGCAGCGAAGCCAGGCTGCGGCCGACCAGGGATGCTTCGTCGCGCGCCGGCACCACGGCCACCACCGAGGGCTGCCATTCGGGCTTGGCCGGTTTCAGCACCGGCCCGGCCTGCCAGAATTTCCCGTGCAGGGCGGCAAGGTAGACCCAGGCCAGCAGGGACAGCCCGGCCAGAAAACCGTATACGCTCACCCCGCCAGCATGCCATGCGCGCCGAACCAGGCAACCGCGTCGGCGATCGCCGCATAGGCCGGGCGCGGTGCGTAGCCGAGTTCCGCCGCCGTTTGCATGCGAAAAGAACATCTTTTTGCGCGCCATGCGCAGGTGGTCGCGGGTAACGCGCGGTTCCTTGCCCGACATGCGCGCAAACGCTTCGGAGGCGAGGGCGACCGGCCACAGCCATTCGGTGCGCAGCGCAAACCGGCGCTGTTGCTGGCCGGTCACGTCGTGGACCATGGCCAGAATGTCCGGCAGCATCAGGTTTTCGCTGCCCAGATATAGCGCTCGCCGATGCGCCCGCGCTCCAGCGCCAGAACATGGCCTTCCGCCACGTCGTCCACATGCACCACGTCAATTCCGGTCTGCACATAGGCCGGCATCCGGCCCGACGCGGCATCGGCGATCATGCGTCCCGTCGGCGTGGGTTTTATGTCGCGCGGACCGACCGGCCCGGCCGGGTTGACGATCACCGCCGGCAGCCCGCGCTCCCGCACCAGCTCGAGCACGGCCTGTTCGGCGCGGTATTTCGACTTCTTGTAGATGCCGGTGATCGCCGCTTCGTATACCGGGGTGGTCTCGTCGGCGGGCGAGCCGTCCTTGGTCAGCCCGAGGGCGGCGACGCTGCTGCAATAGACGATCCGCTCCACCCCGGCGTCCAGGGCCGCCAGCATCATGGCCGGTGCCCTCCACGTTGGCCCGCAGCATGGCGTTCGGGTCCGGCACCCAGATGCGATAGTCGGCAGCCACATGGACCAAAATGCGGCACCCCTGCACGGCGCGCGCCAGGCTTTTCGTGTCGCGCAAATCGCCTTCGGCCAGGGCGAGGTCCAGACCGTCCAGATTGCGGCGGTCGCCGCCGGGGCGGACCAGGGCGCGCACGGCATGACCCCTCGCGAGGAGGGCGCGTGCGACGGCGGAACCGACGAACCCGGTCGAGCCAGTGAGGAGGGTAGGGGCAGCCACGGGCGCGGGTATAGGCAGTTCCGCCGGCTGGCGGGAGCCGCCGATCTCGACGAGCAGCAACCAGGAACATGGTTCAGGCGGATAGAAAAAAGGGGCTCGGCGAGTAAGCGCTACGGAGCTTGATCTATCTTGTCAAATATGACAAGATCAGTTGTGAAACAACCAAGGGCGATATCGTGGCTGAAAGCCGCCAGACGGAATTTCGAGCGGTTTCCTGACGGAGCGCAGATCGAGATCAGACGGGCATTGGCCTTCGTATCCGAAGGCGGGCATCCGGAGATTGCCAAGCCACTGAAAGGCTTTGGCACCGGCGTATTCGAACTAGCCCTGCGGTTCCGTCCGACGCCTACCGCGTCGTTTACGCGGTGCAGATCGGGCAGGATATCTGGGTGGTGCATGCCTTCCAGAAGAAATCCAAATCGGGAATCAGAACCCCGAAGGCAGAGATCGAGCTTGTGCATGAAAGGCTGAAACGGCTGAAGGAGGTGCTATGATGACGACGGACAGCGATTTCGAGATGGTGCGCGGCAGCGGCAACGTCTTTCGCGATTTCAACGATCCCAATCCCGAACTGGAGCAGTTCCGTGCCCGGCTGGCTGTGCGCATCGTCAAGGCGCTCGATGAGCAGCACCTGACCGGACGGGAAGCTGCCGAACGGACCGGCTTTGCCGAGGCCGATTTCTCACGTCTCCGCCGCGCCAATCTGGGCCGCTTCACCATCGACCGGCTCATGATGATGCTGACAAAGCTGGGGCAGGATATCGAGGTCACCGTGACCGACCGACCAGCGGTCGAACGGCCAAGGACGCAACCCATGCCGCAGCCGCTCCTCGGAGCGGAATGAGCCGACAGCACGCAGCAGCGCGTCACCGTTCCGTCCCCGGCCGTGTGACATCTCCCGTTTTAGGACGGCATAAGTTTGATTATGGCCATTGTGGACACCTGCACACGACTATCGACAAGGGCCGCTAGGCAGTCCCTCTAGTGTGCCAGCTTTCGGGGCCTAGCCATTTCGCCATTTCAGGATCACGGTGATCGAAGAAGCTACTGGATTTTTGGTCCAGCGTCGCTATCGCATTGTTATCTTCCGCATCAAGCTCGAAGTCGAAGATGTTCAGGTTTTCAGCCATACGCTCTTTCCGCACACTTTTGGGAATGGCTACAACGCCCCGCTGTGTCAGCCAGCGCAAAATAATTTGCGCCACGCTTTTGCCGTGCTTCGTGGCTACAGAATGAAGAACATCATTGCGGAAGATGTTGTTTTTTCCTTCGGCGAACGGTCCCCACGCTTCCATCTGCACTCTGTTTTCCTCAAGCAACTTCTGCGCATCGATCTGCTGATGGAATGGATGTGTTTCAACCTGATTGACGGCAGGGGTAACTTATTGTGAATAGCAAAATCGATGATCCGATCTGGATAAAAATTGCTGACGCCGATAGCCCGGATTTTTCCGGCAAGGTGCAATTCCTCCATGGCCCGCCAAGCGCCGTAAACATCCCCATAGGGCTGATGGATGAGATACAGGTCAAGATAGTCGAGCTGCAATTTATTCGCTGATCGCTCGAAAGCCGCCTTGGCTGCCATGTAACTGGCGTCCTGAACCCAGAGCTTTGTCGTAACAAACAATTCCTTCCGGTCGATACCGCTTTTGTTGATGGCACTGCCAACCGCCTGTTCATTGCCATAGGAAGCGGCGGTATCAAGGAGCCGGTATCCCGCTTCGCGCCCTCAGTCGGGCTTTCGAGCGGTCGGTTGTCTTGAAGAAACCGAATGAGCAGAGGCAGCCTGATTGCCTCGCTCGCGCGCTCTAGCTCTTGATCTCGTCGCGGACGACTACAGGCATTACAGCTTATCCCGCCAATGCCGCGTGCCGTCCTCGCAAACCCAAAGCTCGCGGCCTTCGGATGCGCCGACCCTTGGATGGAGCGGATGAGCCGCGCGGGGACCATCAGTCGCGACGGCGCGCAGTGCCCGCCCTAACGGCAACGGAAGCCGGGCTACGGCTCGCTACCAACCACGAGTTTCGTCTGGTGGAAAACTCCTCATGAGCGCATCTACATCAGCACCAGTGAGTTTAAGTAAATGATAAGACCTCATCAAAGCTAATTGAATGATACAGAAAAAGTCTTGACAGAGTCTCACGGTGGAAGACTTAAAAGGTGCATCTGCACAAATTTGACTGACTTGATAATTCCATCAGTAATCAAAAAAAGGCGAAGCGAGAAACCCTCTCCTAAAAGAATTTCGTTTAGCCACTTACCGGACATTTTCCTTTTAGACCAAAGCAGAAGTGAGTAAACTATTTGAAATGAGTTCACTCTTGTCACAATTTTTTTGGGGATTATCCCCCTGACGCACGTAGTAGCCTTGATCCACGGATAGGTCCTCTTATCTGCCACCCTGCGTAGCTCAGATGGGTAGAGCGCCCGCATCAGAAGCGGGAGGCCGCGGGTTCGATCCCCGCCGCTCAGATTTCAACGATATGTGCGAATGCAAGCTTTTTGCACTTCCAAAAATAGCCGTGCGCCTTGTGTGGCGATCATAATCTCGAATTCATGTTCTATCAGCGACATGGACTGTAAAAGTCTAGATCGCGCCTGTGACTCTCTGCAGCTGAGCTTAATTAGCGAAAGGGTGCGTAATTTCCTTTGGCTAAATTGAAGGCGGTTGGCGATTTTCTTAAAGTCTCGGTCAAGGCTTAGAAGGATGGCTTCGTTGGCCAACGCTACCGCAGCGACGAGCATGTCGTTGCTGTTTGTAGCTAGCCTCTCGCGTAGAAACTGGACTTCGTGCCCGCATTCAAGGAATGCATTACCGGCCGAATATCAGTGCGCACTGATCAACAAAGATACGAAGTTTGGCCTTGCCATTCACGCGACCAGTTTTAGGGAATACGCCAATGCTGCCGCTACATCCTGATCTGTCAGGTCGGGATATTCGGCTTGAATTTGCCTGAGGTCGTAGCCGTCCTCTGCCAGTCGATGAACGGACGCCACCCGGATGCGTGTCCCGGCGATCACCGGGCCGCCAGCAATTCCTTGTATCCCTGCGTATTTGTCCGACATCCACGCTTGCACGAGAACGCATGGAAATGACGTCACACTCAGTATCGTTGATAACGCGCCTAAGCGGGATTTCCATTACGTATGTCCTGAAATCACTTCTTGGGGGCGATCCTCACCGGAGGTGTGGAAAATGACCCTGCGGTTAATTGCCCACAACGTCGTGTTCGCCCATACGTCTACACCAGTGCCGCTGAGCCGCTCCGCAACCTTTCGTAGGTGCTGAAGGGGCACGCCATTCTGTATTCGTAGCATCTCAAGAGTTTTTAAAGCGACGATGTCTCGAAAAGAATATATGCGGACAGCCGTGGCGCCGGACGGCAGCTTCAAATATGATGGCACAAAGAACTCAGTTCTTGCCCAATAACGGAGGCGCGCTTTCTTCAAACGGGTAAGGCGCTCAACCTGAGCTTCGCTGAAGGCCGCTATCGTGCTATCGTCGGTGATCATGAGCGCCTCCCTTTTCTTCGCACGTCGTGCCATGAATGGTACCATAGCGGACTTTGGAGTGCAAAGGTGATGCTTAAACCCATGATTTCGTTAGCCACCGCGCGGGCGTCAGGTAGTCTCGAAGACTTCATCGCCCAAGAGGAAGCGCGCGGCAGTCGGCCCCGCCGATCAGGCCGATTTAGAGCGCGCTCTCGCTGCCGTGATCAAAGCGCCGCAATCAGCAAGATCGAACATCGCGTTCCCCATCTGGCGGTGGTTCGACCGGAAAACGAACTCGTTAAGATAGCGGTCCATATACTTCGCCGAGACGTGGATGTGCGTGCTGGTGACGGAGTTCTTAAACAGCCGCCAGAACGTCTCGACGTGGTTCGTGTGATGCGTCGCATCGTGCCGGTAGTCGTAGTAGGCGAACTCGCCCGCGCCGTGCTTCACCGTGCCATGCTTGAACCCGTCGCCTTCCAGTAAACCATAGCTACATCAGTTCGTCGGTCGAGACGATCGCGCCCGGCTCGACGCTGCGCGTCACCACGCTCCGCAGCGTGTCCTTCTTAATGTCCGGGATCACCTCGGCCTGCATCCGGCCGCCACGCTCCTTGAGCCCCATGACGATCGTCTTGCCAGCCGCGCCACGGCCGCGCTTGCCGGGGCGATGGCCGCCGACATAGGCTTCGTCAAGCTCGACGTGGCCGCGCAGAATGCCGTCGCCGATCCGCCGTCTCCATCAGCTTCCGGATTTGCTGGCCGATGCGCCACGCCGTCTTGTAGGTCACGCCCAGCGTGCGTTGCAGCTCCTTGCCGCTCACGCCATGCCGCGTCGCGATGAACAGATAGATCGCGTAGAACCACACTTGCAGCGGCGTCCGCGTGTCCTGGAAGATCGTCCCGGCGCACGGGTAAACGTGGTGGCCGCAATGGGCGCACGAATAGGCCGGCCGGTTCGCCAGCCGATGGAACGTCGAGAGGTTCAGGCACTTGTCGCACGGATGCCGCAGCCCGTAGCGGACCTCCATCACGTGCTCCAGGCAGGCATCGTCACTCGGGAAGCGCGCGAAGAACTCCGGACCGAAAGGGCCTGGACTTGGCTGGGGTTGGTTCGTGGCGGCGCTTGTGGGCATCGGTCTCTCCTATGACCGAAAGCCTACCGCATCCGCATACCTGCGTCAAGGGGATAATCCCCATTTTTTTATCTTTGCCGAGCAATATATCAGACACAAAACTCTGATAATAAGTCGCGAATGTTTAGTACGATATCTGTAAAGTCTCCCGATGGACTGTCAAAGACAGGTCTTATCTCTAGAATTTCTAACATTTAATTTGGATAGGCTCCATTTGACTGGAATACTTGCTCGCCTTGAAGAATTGACTGGGCAGGATCTGGCTCCAACACAACACGTACGTTGTCTGTCGAGGCACCCATCCGAGTTATGCCGATTTGGTATCCCAAATCTCTGTCCCAATTAAACTGACCTGGCCAATGAGAAGTGGGAGACCGTCACAGGCGATGCGCCGGGCTCAAAGCTGGTGCAATCCGACTTCGTTCAGTAGCGACGTAGCGTCGCGGCTGAACTCAAGATCGAATTTGCTTGTGTAGGCGCGTTGTGTTGTGAAACCATGTTTAGAAATTATGCTTTGCAGAGTGTTATTATCGACAACTACGAAATCCGCTCCTAGCTGTGCTGCACCAAATGGATCAAGCGGAAGTGGTCCTGCTCGCGGCGTTGTATAAGAGACTTTCAGAATGGTCGCCAAGTCGAAACCAGGCTGATCGAAGACGGGTTTGTATGTCACCCCATTAGCCAAAAGTCCCCTTTGAAACTGCTTAGGTCAGTGCAAAGTTGCCTGCAGCCGCAATCCCGTCACTCATACTCATATGCGATTGAGCGTCAGCGGCGTTGTCATAGCCGGTCCTGTCGTCGCTTGTACTTCCCCCGACGCCTTCCGCTCCCTGCGTCCCGTTTTCGGGCCCTGAGCCGTCCGAGCCGCCAAACGGCCTGCCGCCAGGAGGCACATCGTGCCGCACAACAGCGGCAGCGCCAGGGCAGCGACTGCAAGTGCAGCCGGTGGCGGACGGCGGAAATTACCGGAGTGCTCCAGCAGCCGCGGTATCGATAGCATCAATAACGCTACGCTCACACTCCGCTAAATCTGTTGCTTGAAAAACGCCAAATCCCAGAACTGGCATTTCCACGCCGTTATTTAGAATAACTTTCTGCACGGGCCTTCCTTACGCTCCGGTTATCCCCCTCGATGTAGAACGGGCGAGCGGGGTGGCAACTCTGATACATTCGACACCGCTTGAGAGGCACAAAATCAATGCGTTACCCGTTTCAAAATTTATGGCCAAAATGGCCTACCGACGGCCGAGCGAGGTAGGCGGCTGGCTCAACCCCTCGGGGCGCGATAGCCACCGGCTAACCTGCCAGAGCCTGCGCAAGGCTGTTGCGCAGCGCCTCAGCGAGCTGCATCCGATCGTTGGGTGGCAGATGCCCGATCCGCTCCGCGTCTCCTGCCTCGATTGTGGCGATTTTGGCGGACCGGACCACGGACGGTGCCGGCAGCCCCGCCGCATGGAGATCGGACACTGCCACATCGCCGGGCCAGCCGCGGTTGGCCGCACTGGTCACCATGAGTAACCAAAGCAAATCCGGCGCGCCCGGGGTGCTCGGGACCGCCACGACCAGGGCGGGGCGCCGTTGCCGCGCGGACCGATCCGTCTACGGGAACGGGACCTTCACCAGGTCCCATACCTCAAAGCCCGGCATAGGCCTCGGTATCGGCCGGGCCGTCCCACTCGGAGAAGGTCCTGAACGGGTCGTCGGTCGTCTCGTCCGGCCGGGCCCGGGTCAGCACGACCCGACCTCGACTCGATCGTATAGGCGATCTCGTCGCCCTCGCGCAGGCGCAGCGCCAGCCGCACTGGCTGCGGGATGGTCGTCTGCGCCTTGCTGGTCAGCTTGCTGGTGATCATGCAGGCGAAGTAAGGATGTTCCTTACGATCGACAAGCGTCACCGTCGCTCCTGAACTGAAAGCTCGCCAGCCTCTCTCGCCGTCGCGGTGGCAATCACCCCCGGTCTCGACGGCGAGGCGCCGCACATCGCCCAGATTGCCGCCATCGCCGCGGTGGCGCGTTCGCCCATCGAGCGGAACAGAAATTCCCTTGACCTTTCCCGCGGCTTGTGTTAGTGCTCCTGACATGTGGTTTCTCCCCCGCCCGCCGCTCCCACCGGACGCCAGCCTTGCCGAGCGGTTTGCCCGGTTCGCCGACGAGGTGGTCCTGGGGCTGGGGGCACGCTGGCATGCGGACCGGATGTCCGGGGTGGCGTTCATCAGCGTGCAGCTGCTGGAGCTGGTCGGGATCAGGCTGCAGAAGCTCCGCAAAAGGTTTCTTGCCCTGATCGCCCGGGCCCTGGCGGGTCCGCTGCCGCCGCCCCGGCCGCCCCGGGCCCGGAAAGCGGAAAGCCGCCAGCGACAACGCCCGTTTCCCGAGCCGTTCGGCTGGCTGCTGAAACTGGGGACGTGGCGGGTGGCGCCCTGTCAGCGGGATTTGGAGCGGCTGCTGGCGCATCCCGAGATGCAGGAGTTGCTCCGCAAGGCGCCGCAGGCGGGGCGGCTGCTCCGGCCGCTGTACTGGATGCTGGCGCTAAAGCCCGACCCGGCGCTCCTGCCGCCTCTGCCGAAGCGGGTTCGCCGAACCGCACCATCGGCCCCCGAGCCGTCTCAAACCGGGCCGGACCCCGCCGCACCGGTCCCAACCGAACCGGCCGCAAAGCCGATGCGCAAGCGTCCGCTCCGTACCGAGCCGTATAAGCGCAAGCCGAAGTGGACCGAGCCCGGCACGGAGTGGCGCAAGTGGCGCGGCATCTGGATGCTGGAGCCGATCCGAAAACCGGCCTGACTGGGCCGCCTGCCCACGCACGTCCATATTGTTTCGTATACGATACGTCTCAATCCCTGAAAGCGGTGCGCTCTGGCCGAGGCGGTGAAGCGCGCGTAGGTTCGGTGCTTCGCAGGGAGGCCCGGATGTATCCGAACGTAGATTTGCTGATCGGCAACCAATGGCGTGCCGGCGCTTCCGGCCGCACCCTGGAAGTGCTGAACCCGGCCACCGCCGAGGCGCTGGGCACGGTTGCCCACGCGGGTCAGGCCGATCTCGACGCGGCGCTTGAGGCGGCGACCGCGGGCTTCGCGGCGTGGCGAAAAATTTCCGCGTTCGAGCGCAGCAAGGTGATGCGAAAAGCCGCGCAACTGATCCGCGACCGCGCGGAGCACATCGTTCGCCTGATGACGATGGAGCAGGGCAAGCCGCTGGCGGAAGCGCGCATCGAGACGATGGGTGCCGCGGACACGATCGATTGGCTGGCCGAGGAAGCCCGTCGCGCCTATGGCCGCGTCATTCCGGCCCGGCTCGACGGCGTCTATCAGTTGGTGATCAAGGAGCCGGTCGGGCCGGTGGCGGCGTTCTCGCCGTGGAACTTTCCGCTCAATCAGGCGGTGCGCAAAGTGGCCTGCGCGCTTGGCCGCCGGCTGCTCGATCATATTGAAGGGCCCGGAGGAAACCCCGGCCAGTTGCGCGGAAATGGTCCGCGCTTTCATCGACGCCGGCGTGCCGCCGGGCACGATCGCGCTGGTGTTCGGCACGCCGTCGGAGATCAGCGAGTATCTCATTCCGCATCCGGTGATCCGCAAAATTTCGTTCACCGGCTCGACCGCGGTGGGCAAGCATCTGGCAGCCATGGCCGGGATGCACATGAAGCGTGCGACGATGGAACTCGGCGGCCATGCGCCGGCGATCGTGTTCGACGATGCGGATCTGGACCACGCCGCTGCCGTGCTGACCGCGAACAAGCTGCGCAACGCCGGCCAGGTGTGCATCGCCCCCACGAGGTTTCTGGTGCAGGAAGCGGCGTACCAGCCGTTCCTCGAAAAATTCACCGCCCGCATGCAGGCGGCCAAAGTGGGCGACGGCTTGCAGGAGGGCACCACCATGGGCCCGCTGGCGCACGCGCGGCGGGTGGAGGCGATGGAAAGCTTCATTGCCGACGCGGTGCGCCAGGGCGGGCGCGTGCATACCGGCGGCAACCGGATCGGCAACAAGGGCTATTTCTTCGAGCCCACGATTCTGCTGGACGTGCCGAAGGAGGCGCGGGTGATGAACGAGGAACCGTTCGGCCCGCTCGCCCTGGTGGCTCCGTTCCGCCATGTTGACGAAGCGGTGGAGGAAGCGAACCGGCTGCCTTACGGCCTGGCCTCGTATGCCTATACGCGCTCCGCAAAAACCGCGACCGCAATTGCCGCGCGCGTGGAAACCGGAATGATGGGCATCAACCATCACGGCTTGGCGCTGCCCGAAACCCCGTTCGGCGGCGTGAAGGACAGCGGCTACGGCAGCGAGGGTGGGCTGGAGGCGATCGAGGCGTATCTGGTGACGAAGTTCGTGAGCCAGGCCACCTAGTCCAAGAGGCCACGGCGCACGGGCAATGCGAACTCTGGCGATTGCCCTCACCGCCCTGCTTGGCGTTACCGTTACGATCACCGCGGTGGACCGCTGGTATCCGCCCGAGCTGGGCCGCCTGGCCGCCACGGGCACCGAGGTGCTGGACCGTAATGGCCGCGTGCTGGCACTGCTGCCCGCACCCGGCGGCGTGTGGCGGCTGCGCACGAACGTGGACGATGTATCTCCGACCTTCCTCGGCACGCTGATCGCCACCGAGGACCGGCGGTTCCGGTGGCATTTCGGGGTCGATCCGGTATCCCTGCTGCGGGCCGCGTTGCAGGATTTGCGCGCGGGGCACGTCGTGTCGGGCGGCTCGACGCTCACCATGCAGGTGGTGCGCCTGCTGCACCCGCGACCGCGCACCTGGCGCGCAAAGCTCGTCGAAATCTTTCGCGCGATCCAACTCGAGGTGCATTTCTCCAAACGCGACATTTTGGGCATGTGGCTGACGCTGGCTCCCTACGGCGGCAATCTGGAGGGCGTGACGGCGGGCTCGTACGCCTGGTTCGGCATCCCGCCGCGAGCGCTGGACGCAAGCCAGGCGGCTCTGCTGGTTTCAATCCCGCGCCGGCCGGAGGCGCTGCGGCCGGACCGCCACGCGCAAGCGGCCCGGCGCGTGCGCGACCGGGTGTTGCAGGCCGATGGCGGACCCCTGCCGGACCGGCGCGCGCCGATGCCGCATCATGCCGCGCTCCAGCTCGGCACGTTTGCGAACACGCAGGAGCGGCTGGCCACCACGCTCGACCTGCCGTTGCAGGCCGAGCTGGAACGGATGGCGGCCGAACAGGTCAAGGCGCTGCCCGATCGCGCGTCGCTGGCCATCGTGGTAGCCGACGCCTCCAGCCGCACGTTTCGGGCGCTGGTCTCCGGCGCCGGCCCGGACCCGGCCCGTGCCGGACTGATGGATTTGACCCGTGCGGTTCGCTCGCCCGGATCGGCACTAAAACCGTTGATCTACGGCATGGCTTTTCAGGACGGGATCGCGGCACCCGGCACGATCCTGGACGACTTGCCGCATCGCTACGGCAATTACGCTCCAGAAAATTTCGACCGCGGTTTTTCCGGCCCGGTCACCGCCGCCGAGGCGCTGCGGCGGTCGTTGAACCTGCCCGCCGTGGCGCTGCTGGACCGCGTGGGGCCGTTGCGATTCCTGGCCACGCTGCGCGCCGCGGGCACAAATCTGGTGCTGCCGCCGGGTGCCGACCCGGCGCTACCGCTGGCCTTGGGCGGAGTCGGCATTTCGCCGCGGGGACTGGCCGGGCTGTATGCGGCTCTCGCCACCGACGGCCAGGCTGCGGCCCTGACGCTGCGACCCGACAAGACGTTCGCCCCGGCGCCGCTGCTGACGCCACTCGCCGCTTCGGAGGTCGCCGGCGTGCTGACGCAACCGTTTCCGGACGGCGGCCCGGCGGGCGTGGCGTGGAAGACCGGAACCAGCTGGGGCGCTCGGGATTCCTGGGCCGCCGGGTTCGACGCGCGTCACGTCGCCGTGGTGTGGATCGGCCGCCCGGACGGCACGCCGCTGCCCGGCGCCACGGGACGGGCGCTGGCGTTGCCGCTGCTCGCCCGGGTCATGGCGCTGCTGCCGCCCTCACCCCGCGCCGAGCCGCCGCCGGTCGTGCCCGAGCGCACCATAGCCGCAGCGGCCTCCGCCGACGCGGTGCGCCTGCTGTTCCCCCCGGCAGGCGCCGTGCTGTCCAATGACGGGCCCATCGTGCTGCGCGCGATGGGTGGCCGGCGCCCGCTCACGTTTCTGGTCGACGGCGTCCGGCTGCCATCCAGCCCGGCCAAACGCGAAGTCGCGTGGGGACCGGAGAGCGCCGGGTTCTTCCGAATCACCGTGCTGGATGCCGATGGCCTCGCCGACCATGCGACGGTTCGCGTGCGCTGATCGCAGGCAGGTGCCATCGGGTGCCTGCTGGGAGCAAAATATCCGTGCCATTTGACAACCCGCCGGCAGCTGCCGTCTTCTTTGCTCCTGGAGCAGAAGGAGCACGAGACATGCGGGCCGGTTCAAGCCTTACCCTCGTCCTTGCATTCGCACCGTTGCTGGTTTCGCACACCGCGCTAGCTGCAACGCAACCGGTTGTGGGCATCTATCAAACCTACCAATACGTCACGGCATCGAGCAGCTCGCCGAGCGGGCTGACCTCATGCAACCCGGTCGGTGCCGAGCTGGGGGGGTATTTCTCCTACCCCGGGCCGAGCAAGACGGGCGCGCAGTCCTACGGTCCGGCCGAGGTGAGCTCGACTTTGCGTATGCTGGTCTGCACCTACCCCGTGACGCCTGCGGCCGGCGCGACCAGCTGGTCCGGCACCGAGCAATGCACCAGCACCTATCTCAGCGGCTCTCCGACGAGGTACACGCTCACCTTCAATGCGACGATCGTCTACGACACCAAGAACACTTGGCTGGAGCAGCGGACAATTACCTATCCGGTCACCGGTGGCACCTGCACCGAAACCCGGAACGTCGGCCTGAGCCGCACGGGCAAGTAGCAGGTCTCCCAGCAACCGGTAAGCTGCGAAACAGGATCCGCGCGCGATGACACGCGCGACGCTCGATGCTGAGTTCGCCGAGCGCACGGAGTCAATGCACCTCGACGCGCGGCGCTGCGCGCTCATCATCCAAGACTTGCAGAACGACGTCATCAGCGACGGCGGAGCTTTTGCCGCCTCCGGCTCGCCGGCGCACGCGCGCGCGCAACGAGTGGCGGGCAACGTCCGCCGGCTCGCCGAGGCGGCCAGGGCGCGCGGCGTCATGGTCGTGCATGTCTGGTTCGTGGTCGAACCCGGGGCGCCCGGTCTCACCCTGAACGCACCTCTGTTCAGAGGAGTGGCCGACAACAACGCGATGGTGCGCGGCTCCTGGGGCGCGGCACCGGTCGAGGGTCTCGAGCCCCAGCAAGGCGATTTCGTGGTGGAGAAAATGCGCATGAGCGCGTGGGAAGGCACCCGGCTGGAAACCGTGCTGAAGAGCGGCGCGCGCGACACGATCATCAACACCGGCGCCTGGACCAACATGTCCGTCGAGCACACCGCTCGCACCGCGGCGGACAAGGGCTACTTCGTGGTCGTTCCCGAGGATTGCTGTTCGACCATGAACGCGGAGTGGCACAACGCCTCGATCAATTTCGCGCTGCGCAACGTTGCCGTCGTGACAAATTCAGATGCCGTGCTCGCGGCTCTAGGCTGACCGCGCTGCCGCCCGCTCTTCGCGCCGCCGATGCGTGGCGACGGCCAGCCCGACCGCCAGCACGAGCATGGCGCCGTTGAACAGGTTTTCCACGAAGAACGGCGCCCCGAGCTGGGTCAGGCCGGCGACCGCGACGGCGAGCACCGCAACCGCCAGCACGGTGCCCCAAACATTCGGCCGTCCTGGCCGGATGGCGGTGGCGCCGAGCAGCGCACCGGTAAAGGCGGGCAGCATGAGTTCCTGGCCGACGGTGCTCTGGCCGACCTGTAGCTGCGCCTGCAGCACCACGCCGGCGAACGCCGCGAGCACGCCCGAGGCGACGAAGGCGAGGACGACGCAGCGCGTGATCGGAATGCCCGCTCAGCTCCGCCGCGCGCGGGCTGTCGCCGATGACATACAGCCAGCGGCCGACCGGCAAATAGTCGAATACGATCCACAGCACCGCCCCGATCCCCAGCAAATAGACGATCGGGAGGGGGATGCCGGTATGATCGAGCTTTCCCGAGATGCGCAGAAACTCGGGGGCGAGCCGGCCGACCACCTGGCGTCCGCCCGTGTACCACTGGTTGGCGCCGAGCAAAAAAGTGCCCGAGCCGAGCGTGGCGATGAACGAGTTTATGTGCGCGCGCGCCACCAGCGCGCCGTTGACCAATCCGATCGCCGCACCGAGCAGCAGGCACAGCACGACGGCAACCGGCCAGGGCAGGCCCTGCTGGGTCTGCAAGCCATTGGCCAGCACCTGCGAAATGCCGAGCACCGAGGCCACGGACAAGTCGAAATTGTTGGCGGCCAGCGGGATCATCACCGCCAGCGCCACCAGCGCGTTGATCGAGCGCGCTGTTGACCATCGACTGAAAGGTGAAGGCGGTCAGAAACGTGTCGCCCTTCACGGCGCCGAACAGCGCGATCAGCAGCACCAGCAGAATCAGCAGGTTCCAGGTCGCGAACAGCCGCGTGGCGCGCGCCCGCAACGCCAATCCACCCGACCCTTGGGCGGGTGCCCCGGCTGCGGTGCTCACGCCGCCCGCTCCGCCTCGCCGCTGGAAGCCGCCTCGGTCAGCCGCCCCACGGACAGCTGAGCCCGGGCGAAATTCCGCGACGACCCGGCCACGGTCGAACACCAGCGCGCGATGCGACATGCCGCCACCTCCTCGAAATCCGACGACATCGAGCAACACGGCAAGGCCGGCGGTCAAGCGCGCTCCGGAGCAGCTCGTAAATCTGCGCCTTGCTGCCGACGTCGACACCGAACGTCGGCTCCTCCAGCACGAGCACGCGGCAGCCGGCCTCCATCCAGCGCGACACGATGACTTTCTGCTGGTTGCCGCCGGAATACGTCAGGATCGGCCGTTCGGTGTCGGGCGGGCGCACCGACAGGCGTTGCAGCACGGTGCTCGCGCGGCGCGCTCGGCGGCGGGCCGGATCGGACGCAGCGGGCCGATGCCGGCCATGGCCGGATTGAGGAACAGGTTTTCCCGCACCGACAGGCTCGGCGCCATGCTTTCCTCGCCGCCGCTTGCTCGATACGAAACCGATGCCGCGGGCGATGCCGGCGCGGGGATCGGTGGCGCGAAGCGTCGCACCGGCCAGTTCGGCGTGCCCGGCTTCGGGAGAAATGTCGCCGAAAATCGCTCGCCCGATCACATCGTGTCCGGCGCCGCGCAAACCGACGAGGCCGAGCACTTCGCCAGCTGCGAGATCGAAGGAGACCGGGCCGGCGCCACGGGCTGCAAGATCGCGCACGCGCAGCACAGTGGTCGCGCGCGGTGGCGGCAGGGCGACGAAAAGGTCGGCGAGACGGCGGCCGATGATGGCCTGCACGAGCGCCGAGGGCGTGGTTTCGCTCACCATGCTGGAGGCGATCACGGCTGCCGTCGCGCAGCACGGTGACCCGGTCGGCGATGCGGAACACTTCGTCGAGCCGGTGGGTGACGTAGATCAGGCCCATCCCCTGCGCGCGCAGGCGGCGCAGCACGTCGAGCAGGCGCGCGACATCGGCCTCGGGCAGTGCCGCGGTGGGCTCGTCGAGCACCAGCACGTCGGCTCGCACCGCGAGCGCGCGGGCGATGGCGATGATCGCCTTGCCGGCCGCCGGCAGGCTGCCCACGCGCATTTCCGGTGCGATCCCGCCGCCCATGCGATCGAGCACGTCTGCGGCGGCTTGTTGGGCGCGGCGCCAGTCGATCAAAGCGCCGCGGCGCGGGTAGCCGGCAATCAGCGCGATGTTCTCGGCGACCGTCATGCTGTCCACCAATCCAAGCTCCTGGTGGATGAAGGCGATCGGCAGCCGCTCGGCATCGGGCTGCACGGCGCGGGCTTGCCACCGTACCTCGCCCGCGTCGGCGCGATGCACGCCGGCCAGCACTTTTATCAGCGTGGATTTGCCGGCGCCGTTCTCGCCGAGCAGCGCATGGACTTCGCCGGAGTGGAACGCGGCATCCACGCCGTCGAGCGCCAGCGTGCCGCCGAACCGTTTCGTCAGGCCGCAAACCTGCAGCAGGGGCGGCGCCTGGGACATCGGCGCCGCCCCGCCGCCGCTACTTCACGCCCCAGAGCTGGAGGTAATGCTGCTCATAATTGTTGCTGGGAATGAAAGTGTCCTTGTCGCCGCCTTCGGCGTTGATGTTTTCCGGCGTGACGAGATACGGCGTCTGCACGAAACCACTCGGCGGCATGCCGTGAAAAGCGCGGTTGAGTTCGTCGATCGCCTGGTAACCCTGCATCTTGTACGGCTCGGACGCGGTGACGAGCTGGTACTGGCCGCCGGCGCGAATGCGCTCGTAGGCGCTCTTGTTTCCGTCGGCGGAGACGATGATGACTTGCGACGGATCGACGCCGCCGGTGCGCAGCGGCGGGATCTGGTAGTCGGCGGTGTAGTCGGCGACCGAGGTGATGTAGAGCGGCGTGCCGTATTTCTGCACCCAGGCGGTGACCAGCGCGGGCTGGCGTTGCGCCACTTCGGCGATCGGCGAGTTGGAGAATTCCAGCACCTTGCAGCCCGGGCACTCTTTCAAGCGCGCCTCGGTCGCGTGCGCCTTGGCGCAGGCGATGGCGTATTCGCAGTGGCTGGTGACCACCACGCGCGCCTTGCCGTCCGAGTGCGCAATGATCCAGTCGGCCTGGGCGCGGCCGATCTCGCGCGGGTCCTGCTGGATGTTGACGAACAGACCGAGTTCGGGCTGCGGACCGGGAAAGGCGGTGGCGTGAATGCCGACGACGACGATGCCCTTTGACTTGGCCTCCTGGATCTGCGGCTGCAGGCTGGCCGCGTCGGCGTTGGTGACGATGCCGTTCACCTGCAACGCGATCGCTTCGTTGAGCCCGGCCTGCCAGCCGACCGGCGAGCCGTGGCCGTCGATGATCGTCACCTTCCAGCCGACTTTGGCGCCCGCTTCCTGGATCGCCGTGCCCCATTCGCGCGAGGCATCGTTCTGCTCGTCGGTGGACATGTAGGCGATGTGCTTGCCCGGTTCGGGTTTGGGCGCGGAGGTCGGGCCACGCCAGTCCGACTGCGGCCCGGCGTAGCGGACCACCTCCTGCTTCACCTGGTCCATGAAGCTGTCGGCCCGAGCCGGCGCCGCGCCAAACAGGGCGGCGGCGGGGGCGACGACGAGAGCGAGTGCGAGGCCGGCGGCCTTGGGTGACATGCGGTTCCTCCTATTGATTGGCCGGGCGGATCGGCTTGACCGATACGTTCCGCCCGGCATATGGCTGACCCGATCCTATTGTCAGACAGGCTGATACGTCAATCGATGATTGCCACTCCGATCCGCCGCCGCAAGCTGTACGAGGAAGTCGCCGAGCGCGATCGAGGCGATGATCCGAGACGGGCAATTCGCGCCCGGCGACCCGTTGCCCTCGGAACGCGAACTGATGGAGGCGTTCGGGGTCGGGCGCTCGGCGGTGCGCGAGGCGATGCTGGCGCTGCAGCGCATGGGGCTGGTCGCGGTCAGCAGCGGCGAACGCAGCCGCGTGGTTTCGCCCACCGCCAAAGCTCTGGTGAGCGAACTGGCGGGAGCCGCCCGGCTCCTGCTGGCGCAGGACGGCGGCGTGGCTCGGTTTCAGCAGGCGCGGGCGCTGTTCGAGATCGGGCTGGCGCGACTGGCGGCACAGATTGCCAGCGACGAGGACATTGCCCGCCTGCGCGCGGCGCTGGAGGCGAACCGCCAGAGCATCGGCCAGCCCATCCGGTTCCAGCGCACGGACGTGGCATTCCATCTTGCCATCGCGCAGATCCCGGAAAACCAGATTTTTACCTCGCTGCACGAGGCGGTGGTGGCGTGGCTGACCGAGCAACGCGCCATCTCCGGCCGGATGCCCGGTGCCGGCGAAGCGGCGTACGAGGCGCATGCGCGCATCTGTGCCGCCATCGCGGCACACGACCCGCCGGCGGCGGAGCAGGCTATGCAGGATCATCTGGACAACGTGGCAATGCTCTACTGGCGCGCGCAGAGCGACGTAGTGTCGGACAGCTTGATAGCCTAGCTTTCAACCCAGGGTCGAGGGGAACGCGCATAGCAGAATATCCGGGCAGCGATCGGGAGACGCGGATCGGACCGCCGATGCTGGCTGCCGAGGTCGCCCGCATTTTTGCCGCGTGCGGCATGTCTGACGCGGACGCGGCGTTGCTGGCCGGCTCCCTGGTTGCCGCCGATCAGCGCGGCATTCACTCGCACGGTACGCTGCGCGTGCCCGAGTACGTGGACAAGCTGATGGTCCAGGGCGTGAACCCGCGCGGGCGGCCGCGGGTGGCGAGCGACCGCGGCGGCGCGCTGGTGGTCGATGCCGATAACGCAATGGGCCAGATCGCGGCCGATTTTGCCATGCGCCAGGCGATCGCGCGGGCGCGCGAGACGCATGTCGCGATTGCCGCCGTGCGCGGCAGCAACCATTGCGGCGCGATGGATCGCTGGGCGTGCCTCGCGTTGCCGCACGACATGATCGGCGTTGCCATGACCAATGCGCTGCCGACGATGGCGCCGTGGGGCGGGACCGAGAAGATCGTCGGCATCAATCCGCTGGCCGTGGCCATTCCCGCCTGGGAGGAGCCGCCGCTGGTGCTGGACATCGCGTTCGGGGCGACGGCGCATGGAAAAATCCGCGTCTACCGCCAGAAGGGTTTTGCCATCCCCGAGGGCTGGGCATTCGACGCCGAGGGCAACCCGACCACCGATGCAGCGCGCGCGATGGAAGGGCTGATTCAGCCGATCGGCGGCCATAAGGGCGTGGGGCTGGGAATCATTACCGGCGTTCTTTCCAGCCTGCTCTCCGGCGCCGCCTACGGCACCGAGCTTGGCAACATGGTCGACGGTGCAACACCCGGGCAGGACGGGCACCTGTTCATGGCTATCGATATTTCTGCGTTCCAGCCGCCGGAATTGTTCCGGCGGCGTGTGGATGCGGTCAGCCGCGAAATCCGCACGAGCCGGCGCCGTCCTGATGTCGACCGGCTCTATGCTCCGGGAGAACTCGAGCACGAATTCGAGCAGCGATACGCGCGCGAGGGCATCCCGCTGAACGACGCGACGCTGGACGGCATCCGCGCCGCCGGATTGCGTCTTGGGCTTGCGGTACTCGCGTCGTGACGGCACCCGCGCCGCGGCTGGAAGTCTGCGAACTCTCAAGGAGTTTCGGCGGCATCCGTGCGCTGCGGAGCGTGTCGGTACGGTTTGCGGCGGGATCGGTGCATGCGCTCCTGGGCGAGAACGGCGCCGGCAAATCCACGCTGGTGAAAATCGTCACCGGGTTGCAGCCGCAGGACGGCGGCACTGTGCTGCTGGACGGGGCGGCGTGCGCCTTCGCCTCGCCGATGGAGGCACGGCGCGCCGGAGTTGTTGCCGTCTACCAGGACCCAAAGATGTTTTCGCATCTCGACGTGGCGGAGAACATCTTTATGGGGCTGTTCCCGCTGCGCGGCGGCCGGCTGCCGGTGGGCCTGATCGACCGCCCCGCCATGTACCGCCAAGCCCGGCAGTTGTTGGCGGCGCTCGACAGCCCGCTCGACCCGACCGCGCTGGTGGCCGGGCTGTCGGTGGGCGAACTGCAATTCGTGGAGTTCGCCCGCGCGCTCGCCGACAAGGCCGACCGCGTGCTGTTCCTGGACGAGCCGACGGCCTCGCTCAGCCCCGCCGAAACCGAACGCCTGTTCCGCGTGATTCGTGACATGCGCGCAGCGGGCACCGCGGTGGTGATCATTTCGCATCGGCTAGAGGAACTGCGCGGCTTGGTGGACACCGTGACCGTGCTGCGCGACGGCGAGCACGTGCTGACAGCACCCGCCGCCGACATTTCCGACGGCGAGATTGTGCGCGCCATGGTGGGACGCACGCTTGAAGCCGCGGTCCGGCGGGCGGCGGCGCCCGTGAACGCACCGGTGCGGCTGGCGGTGCAGGGACTGGCCCTGGAAGGCGGTTTCGCCGACGTGTCTTTTGACCTTCGTGCCGGCGAGATCGTCGGCATGTTCGGGCTGGTCGGTGCCGGTCGCAGCGAGATCGCGCAGGCGCTGTTCGGCATCACGCCGCCGGACGCCGGGCGGGTGGCAATCGACGGCGCGCCGGTGCGTCCGCGTGACCCGCGCACGATGCTGGCGGCCGGCCTGGCCTACGTGCCGGAGGACCGCGAGAAACAGGGGCTAGTGGCGTCGCTCTCGGTGCGCAAGAACGTTGCCGCCACGGTGCTCGATCGGCTCGCCCGGTTCGGCGTGCTGCGCCGCGCACGCGAGGTGGCGTTGGCCATGCGCACCGTGGCTGAGCTGGCCATCCGCACCGACGGGGTGGAGGCGCCGGTGGCCTCGCTCTCCGGCGGCAACCGGCAGAAAGTGGTGCTGGGCAAATGGCTCGCGATCGACCCGAAAGTGCTGCTGCTCGACGAGCCGACGCACGGCATCGACGTCGGCGCCAAAGCCCAGGTCCACGCGATCGTCGCCAGCCTGGCCGCGCGCGGGGTGGCGATCCTGCTGATCTCCTCGGATCTGCCGGAAATTCTTGCCATGAGCGAGCGCGTGCTGGTGGTGGCGCGTGGCCGGATCGTGGCGCATTTTTCGCGCGCTACCGCGACGGAGATGAACGTCATGGCGGCCGCCGCCGGACTGCGCGAGGCCGCCTGATGCCGGCGCGTCAGGGCGACCGATTTGTGTTCGCGGCGCTGCAAGGGCGCGTGCTCGGCGTGGCCGCATTCCTGGTTCTGCTGTGCATCGGTTTCGGCCTGGCCTCGCGCAACTTCGCCAGCGTGTCCAACGCCAACACCATCGCCCTGAACGGTGCCATTCTGGTTGTTGTCGCCTGCGCCGAGGCGGTGGTGGTGATCACGCGCAACTACGATCTCTCGGTCGGGTCCGTCGTCGCGCTGAGTTCCTATGTCGGGCTCGACATGGTTCGGCTGCACCCGGACGCGGGCGCGGTGCTGATCGCGGTACCGGTGCTGATCGGCGCGGCCTGCGGCGCCTTCAACGGTTTTCTGGTCGCGACCTGCCGGCTGCCCAGCGTCATTGCCACGCTGGGCACGATGTCGATCTATCGCGGCCTCGCCTATCTCTACGCGGGCGGGCACCAGATCGACCCGAAAGACCTGCCGCCCTGGGTCGGGCGTCTGGTCGGCGGGCACGTGCTCGGCATTTCGGTACTGGTTCTGCTGGGGTTCGGCATTGCCGTCGCCGCCACGCTGGCGCTGCACCATCTGCGCATCGGGCGCGAGATCTATGCCCTCGGCTCCAATCCCGAGGCGGCGCCCTTCTACGGGCTTCGCACGCAGCGGGTGATTTTTCGCGCCTATCTGATCTGCGGCGCGCTGACCGGGCTCGCCGGGTTTCTGTTCGGCGCGCGCGTGAGTTACGTCGTGCCGTATCTGGCACAAGGACTGGAGTTGACCGCACTCGCCGCCGTCGTGCTCGGCGGGCATCAGCGTGCTCGGCGGCTCCGGCAGCGTGCTCGGCGCGGCGCTCGGCGCCCTGACTATCGCCACCATCGAGAACGGTTTGGTGCTGCTGGGCGCCACCGAGTTCGTCCGCCAGTTCGTTTATGGTGCCATCATCGTGCTTGCGGTCATCACCGACGCGATGGTGCAGCACCGCCTGCGCGTGCTGCTGAAGGCGCGACGGCAGCGCGTCTTTTCGAACACGAGATGAAGACGTCGCTCCGCGGTTTTGGCTGGGAGGCGACGTTGGTCGTGCTGATCCTTCTGTGCGCCGGAGGGGCCGCAAGGCTCTCGCCGTTCTACCTCGATGCCGACCAGATCCTGTATTCGCTGCAGCAGGCTTTGGCGGTCGCGGGGCTGCTGGCCGGCGGCCTGATGATGATCGTGGTGGGCGGCGAGATCGACATCTCGTTGCCGGCGATTCTGGCGATGGGCACGATCCTGTTCGCGCGCATGGCCGAGGCCGGGCTGCCGATCTGGCTCGCCGTGCCCGTCGTGGTGGCGGTCGGCGCCTGCGCCGGGCTGGCGAACGGACTGCTGGTGGTGACATTCGGCCTGCCTTCCCTGGCGGTCACGCTCGGCACCAACTCCGCGTATCGCGCACTCGCCTTGGCACTCGGCGGACAGGAAGGCCACGCGAACTTTTCCGATCCGTATATCTGGGTCGGCTCGACCGCGCTGTTCGGTTGGTTGCCGCTGTCGCTGTTGCTGCTGACTGTGGTTTTTGTGGTACTCGGTTTCGTCATGCACGGCACGGTGTTTGGCCGGAAGCTGTACATGATCGGCGCCAACCCGGTGGCGATGCGCTTTTCCGGCACGCGCGTGGGTGCAATAAAGGTGGCGGCGTTCGCGGGCGCGGGCGCGATTGCAGGCTTGGCGGCGCTGGTCTATGTCGGCCAGTTCGAGTCCGCGCGCGCCGACAATGCCGGCGAGATCCTGCTATTCGTGGTCGCCGCCGTGACTTTGGGCGGCGTCGACGTTTTTGGCGGGCGCGGCCACGTCGCCGGCGTGTTTTTGGCCTTGTTGCTGCTGGGCACGCTGAAAAACGGGATGGGCCTGGCCAACCTGCCGGGACCGGTGCAGACGCTGATCATCGGCGGCGTGCTGGTGGTCAGCGTCGCCATTCCGCAACTGGCACGGCTGCGCCGGCACCTGCGCCGGCCGGCTTCATTCACTGGAACGAGTTACGCCGGCCTGCCCCGGCCGGCAATCGAACAACACGGGGCACGGGAGGAAGGACGATGACCGACGAACGAGAACTGCGGACGCTG
Organism: uncultured Pseudomonadota bacterium; assembly: GCA_963822705.1. Lineage (GTDB taxonomy): Bacteria > Pseudomonadota > Alphaproteobacteria > Acetobacterales > Acetobacteraceae > CAVRQM01. The sequence goes on along the minus strand of CAWGIX010000011.1, from coordinate 245,968 downwards.
GCGCGGCGGCTGGATCGCCGGACCTGGTTGCAGCTCGCGCTGGGCAGCGGGCTCTCGCTGCCGGCCATCGCGGCCGTGCTCGGCGACAGCGGCGTGGCCGTCGCGCAATCAGGCCTGCGCATCTTCAACGTGCCGAAATTCACCGGCTTCATCTTCTTCGAGTTGGCAAAAGCCGGCGGCGAGCAGGCGTGCAAGGAACTCGGTGCGACGCAGACTTACGTCGGCACCACCACCGCCGACGTGGAGGGGCAGGTGCAGGTGATCCAGAACCTGCTGCCGCAGCGGCCGGACGGAATCGTGCTCGCGGCGCTGGACATCAATGCACCGGTCCCGGCACTGCGGCAGGCGCGCAGCCACGGCACGGTCGTGGTGACGTTCGACTCCGATGTGGCCGAGCCCGGGCGCGACCTGTTCGTCAACATGGCGCCGTTCGAGATCCAGGCCAAGGCGATGCTGGAGTGCGCGCTGGCCAACGCGCCGGAGGGCGGCAAGGCGGTGTGGGTGGCGCCGACGCCCACGGTCGCCAACTTCATCTCCCAGAAAAAGGCGCTCGACGAGCAGATCGCCAGCAACCCGAAATACAAGTCCATCCAGTTCGTCGACACGCTGTATGCCAACGACGATCCGGACAAGAGCTACTCGGTGGCCACGTCCGCGATGCAGGCCAATCCGGACCTGAAACTGTTCATCTCCGGCTCGGGCATTTCCAATCCTGCGATCAACAAGGCCATTTCGGATACCGGGCGCCAAGGCAAGGTCTTTTCGACCGGCTTTGCGCTGCCCAGCACGATGAAGACCTATCTCGACAACGGCACCTGCAAGCAGTTCGCGCTGTGGAGCCCGTACAAGTTCGGCTACATGGCGACTTATCTGTGCATCATGCTGAAGGCCAAGAAGGTCACGAACAAGGCCGGGACGGAGGTGGACGTGCCGACCATCGGCAAGCGCACGATCGAGGCGCAGTCCATAGCCAACCTGAACTCGATGCTGTTCTTCACCAAGGAGCACCCCGACTTCGACAACGCGATCCCGGCGCAGCTCTGAACCCCGGACATGCCGCGCCCTGATCCGCGCTGGATTCGCCACGCGATCAGCGTCGCCGCTGTTCGCGACATTGGCACGCGCCCGCCTGCCGCGGGCCGTGTTCGATTTCGCGGACGGCGGCGCCGAGGAGGAAACCACGCTGCGCCGGAACGAGGCCGCGTTCTCGGAAATTGGCCTGCTGCCGCGACCGATGCGCGGCTCGACGGGACGCGACCTGTCCGTAGACTTGTTCGGCCGCACGCTGGCCATGCCGGTGATCATCGGACCTACCGGCCTGGCCGGCTTGTTCTGGCCCGACGGCGAGCGGGAGGCGGCGCGGGCCGCCGCCGCCGCCGGCACCGCCTATTGCCTCAGCCACGGCTCGGTCTGCACGCTCGAAGCGCTGGCCGAGACCGGCGCCGCACCGCGCTGGATGCAACTCTATATCTACCGCGACCGCGGCTTTACCCGCGAACTCGCCGAGCGTGCGGCCGCGTGCGGCTACGACGCGCTCGTGGTGACGATCGACAACCAATTGCTCGGCAACCGGGAGCGGGACCGTCGCAACGGATTTGCAATCCCGCCGCGCTTCACCGTCCGCGACCGGCTGCAGGCGGCGACGCGCCTGCCCTGGCTGTGGCGGATGCGCCGGACCCTGCCGGGGCTGACTTTTGGCAACTATGTCCGGCCGGGCGAGGCCGCGGACATCGCGACTCTGGCTGGCCGCATGGCGGGTCTGCTCGATCCGGACATGTCGTGGGACGATGTGGCCGAACTGCGCCGGCACTGGACCGGTCCGCTGCTGCTGAAAGGCGTGCTGCACCCCGACGAGGCGGCGGAGGCGGTGGCCAACGGCATTGATGGCGTGATCGTCTCGAACCATGGCGGGCGCCAGCTTGATGGGGCGGTCGCCTCGATCGAGGCGCTGCCTGGGGTGGTCGAGGCCGTCGCAGGCCGCATCCCGGTGCTTCTGGATGGCGGTGTCCGGCGCGGCGCCGACGTGGTCCGCGCACGCGCACTCGGTGCCGCGGCGTGCCTGATCGGGCGGCCGGCGCTGTGGGGGCTCGCGGTGGCCGGCGGCGCGGGCGTGGCGCAGGTGCTGGCAATTTTGCGCACCGAAATCGACCGGGTGATGGGACTGTGCGGCGTGCGCAAGCTCGCCGACATCGACGCCTCCCTGATCGCTCGAAGGCGAGCCTACGCCGGAGTTTTTGAACCTCCGTAGCGGGGCAATCTGTTACGATCGCGCCTCGGCAGCCCGACTGAGCAAAACCGCCCAGGCGCGCAGTCCGTCTCGCCAGCTCGACAGCCGGAAAAACTCGTTCGGCGCATGGTAATCCTCGTCCGACGTTGAGAACGAGAACAAAATCGTATCCAACCCGAGGCGCCGGCGGAAAATCTCGCAGACCGGCAAGGTCGCACCCATCCGGACCCGCAGCGGCGCTCGGCCTTCCATTTCCGTCACCACGCGCTCCGACAGCGCCAGTCCGGGGTGGTTTTCGGCGGTGGCATACGGATAGGCGTGGGCGTCCAGAATCGTGACCTGCACCGTGGTGCCCGCGGCGGCCCGCCCGCGAAGGTCGGCGGCAATCAGTTCGGCGATTTCCACCGGATCCTGGTCGGGCACCAGGCGGCAGGTGATTTTTGCCCCCGCAGTCGGCGGGAATCACGTCTTGCTGCCCGGCCCGGCATAGCCGCCCCAAATACCGTTCAGCTCCAGCGTCGGACGCAGCCAGTTACGGGCCAGCGCCGAAAAACCGGCCTCGCCGGCCAGCGCCGGAACCCCCAGAGCCTTGGCCTGAGCCGCCTCGTCGAACGGGATGGCGTCCAAGCTTTCGGGCGGCACCGGGCGGACCCGATCCAGAAAGCCGGGCACGGCGACGCGCCCGTCCGGGTCGTGCAGCCCGGCGAGCAGCCGGGCCAACGCCGCGATCGGGTTGGCGACCATGCCGCCGTAGCGTCCGCTGTGCAGGTCCCGCGCCGCGCCGGTGACCGAAACTTCCAGCGCGCACAGGCCGCGGCCGGCCACCGTGGAGGTCGGCAGGTCGGCACGCCAGCGCGCGCCATCCGCCGACAGCACCCAGTCCGCCCGCAGCAGGTCCGGGTTCGCGGCGACGAACGCATCGAGATTGGCGCTGCCGCACTCCTCCTCGCCCTCGATCAGCAGGCGCAGGTTGACCGGCATCGTTTTTGTTGCGAGCCGTGCGGCGATGGCGGTCAGCGCCACCATCATCGGTCCCTTGTCGTCGGAAACGCCGCGCCCATACAGGCGATCGTCGCGGACCGTGGGCGTGAAGGGCGGCGTGCGCCAAGCCGCCACCGGATCGGGCGGCTGCACGTCGTAATGGGCGTAGATCAACAGCGTCGGGGCGCCCGGCGCATGCAGCCAGTCGGCGGTGACAACGGGATGCTGGGCAGTCGGACGAATTTCCGCGTGCTCAAGCCCGATCGCGGTGAGGTGGCACAGCAGGAACGCGGCTGCCTCGTGCATGGCGGGCGCGTAGGCGGGATCGGTGCTGACGCTCGGGATGGCGCAAAACGCTTGCAGCGTGGTCAGGGCGGCATCGGCGTGCTTATCCAGCCAGTCCAGCGCGGGATCGTTCATTTTCCACCATCGACGGAGAGGCACTGGCCAGAAATCCAGCCGGCATGGTCGCTGGCCAGGAACAGCACCGCATCGGCGATGTCGGCCACCGTCCCGGTGCGTCGCATCGCAATGGACTCCACCAGGCGACGCTGCCCTTCCACGCCATACGACTCCCATTGCCGTTCCGTGGTCGGATTGGACCGCACGAAGCCGGGGGCGACGGAGTTCACCGTAATGCCGTGCGGGCCGAGTTCGTGAGCGAGCTGCCGGGTCAGCCCGATCTCGCCTGCCTTGGCGGCGGCGTAGGCCTGGATGCCGGTCAGGCTGATACCAAGGCCGGCGCCCGAACTGATGGTGATGATCCTGCCGCTCCCGGCGCGTTTCATCCCCGGAATGACGGCCTGCGCGGCCAGAAAAGCGCCGGTCAGGTTGGCGCCCAAGACGGCGTGCCAATCCGCCTCCGGCACGTCTTCGGCCGGCACGCCGATCTGGCCCCGCACACCGCCGGCGCTGTGCACCAGCACGTCAATCGTTCCGGTCTGAGCAACCAAAGTGGCGAGTGCCGCGCGGTCGGTCACATCCAGTTTTGCTCGTGCCGCCGGCGCCGCTGATATCGGCGGGAAAAACCCGGGCACCGAGAGCGGCGAAGGCATCGGCAATGCCGCGACCGATGCCGTGGCCGGCGCCGGTAACCAGCACCGTGCGTCCGTCAAAACGGATATTCACGACGCCAGCTCGTCCAGATTGTCCCGCGTCAGCGGACGCTGGCCGCGCTCGATTTCGTGGATCATGGCCGTCAGCTGGCGAACCAGCGGCGTGGGCACGCCGACCGCGCGACCGGCATCGGCGATAGGGCCGAGCTGCGCGTCCACCTCGGTCGGACGGCGGCGCACCGCGAGGTCGCGCCAGATGCCGCTATGCGTCTTGGCCGAGCGGCGGTTCTGCGCCACCATCGCGTCGAAGCTGGCGCTCGCATCGCCGCCGGGACGGAAGGCTGTCGGATCGAACCCGTTAAAACCCTGCGGCGTCACGCGGCGCGCGGCGGCAACCTGCATCACCTCGCGCGCAAGATCGGTCAGCACCTCGCGATGCGCAGAATTGTCCAGCACGTCCGCGATCGGATCATCGGTCAGCGCGGTCGCGAACAACAGGGCGCCGTAGCCGAGCTTGCCCCAGAGATAGCCGACGATGTTATCGGTGAGAATGGCGTCCGGCTCGAAACGCCGCATCAGCCGGTGCAGCGCATCGATCCGCGGCGAGGACGATCCGTCCATCTCGCCCAGCACCACTGCCCCGCGCCCGCCGTAGAGGATGCGGCCGGGCTCCAAATAGTCGGCGCCGAAATTCAGGAACGCGCCGATCACCCGCGCCATGCCGACGGTCTCGGCAATGACATATTCGTTCAGTCCGTTCTGGAACGACGCCACGTAGCCATCCGCTGCCAAAAACGGCGCGAGCTGTCGTGTGGCCGCCGCGGTGTGATGTGCCTTGACGCAGAGCAGGATGCGCTCGTATTCGCCGCTCACCTGGTCCGGCGTGAGCGCGAGGGCCGGGGTGCGGAACGTGTCGATCGGTCCCTCGATGGCGAGGCCATGCGCGTTGATCGCCATTACATGGTCCGATGCCGCATCGACGAACAGTATATCTTCGCCGGCTCGCGCCAGGTAGGCACCCACCGTGCCACCGATTGCACCGGCGCCCCAGATCACGACCGGACTTATTCCCACGGACCTTCGAGCAGTGCCCGGGTTTCCTCCACTGCCACGGTCCACAGCCGCTCCGTGTCCTCGTCAGGACGCTGGTACAGGCCGCCGAAATTGCCGTCGCCCAACACCCGTCGCACCCCGTTCGGGTCCAGCAGCCGCATGCGGTCGAGGTCGATCATCGGCTTTGCCTCGCTCTTCGCTGCGATGTTCGGCAGGCGCGTCCAGGGAAAATTCTCCATCCACGAGGCATGCGATGCCACCGGGTCGATGCGCTGCACCTCCGCCCAGGTTTTTGGTGCGCTGAACCAGTTGTGGAAGCGCACGCGGCAGGAGGGATGGCTTGCCATCCACTCGATCGCGAGACTTCCGGCGGGACTGTTCCCGCCATGGCCGTTGCAGATCAGGATTCTGCGAAACCCCTGCTCTGCGAGGCCATCCAGAATGTCGCCGACCAGCCGCACATAGGTTTCCACGCGCAGGCTGATGGTACCCGGATAGGCGCGGAAATACGGCGTGATGCCATAGGCCACGACCGGAAACACCGGAATGCCGAGCGGCTCCGCCGCCTCGGCGGCGACGCGTTCGGAGAGGATGCTGTCCACCGACAGGCTGAGGGCACCGTGCTGCTCGGTGCTGCCCAGCGGCAGCACGCAGCGATCGTCGCGGCGCACCGCGTCCTCGACCTGCTGCCAGTTCATTTCGCTAACCCTCATGCTGGGCTCTCCTTGTCATGCGGCCGTTACGCCCGTCGTATCCGCCTGCAACTCGAACGCCGCCTCCATGAGCGCCCGCGTGTACGCCTCGCGAGGTCTCGCCAGCACCGAAGCAGCCTCGCCCTGTTCCACGATCCGCCCATTGCGCAACACGACGATGCGGTGCGCCATGGCGCGCACAACCCGCAGATCGTGGCTGATGAACAAATAGGCCAAGCCGTGTCGCGCTTGCAGGTCTCGCAGCAGCTCCACCACCTGTGCCTGCACCGACACGTCGAGCGCGCTGGTCGGCTCGTCCAGCACCACCAGGCGCGGTTGCAACACGATCGCGCGGGCGATGGCGACGCGCTGGCGCTGGCCGCCCGAAAATTCGTGCGGGTAGCGGTCCATGGAGGCCGGGTCCATGCCCACCTCCTCCAGCGCCGCCGCCACGCGCTCCCGCCGCCGTGCCGAAGATAATCGCGGAGCATGCACGGCCAGACCTTCACCCACGATCTCGCCCACCGGCAGTCGCGGAGAGAGGCTGCCGTACGGGTCCTGGAACACGAATTGTCCCCGCGCGCGCAACGGGCGCAGCGCACGGCGGCTGAGCCCGGAGATATCGCGGCCCTCGAAACGGACGACGCCCTGCGCCCGCTCCAGCCGCAGCAGCGCCAGCCCGAGCGTGGTTTTGCCTGACCCGCTTTCGCCCACCAGCCCCACCGTCTCGCCCGCGCGCACCGCGACCGAAACGCCGTCCACCGCCACCACCGCGCCCACCTGCCGGCGCAGCACGCCGCGGCGAATGGCAAACGCGACCCCCACGTTTTGCGCCTCGATCACCACCGGCGCCGAGGCGGGCACCGGGGGCGGCGCACCCCTCGGCTCGGCAGCCAGCAGCATGCGCGTATAGGGATGCAGCGGCCGGCCAAACACTTCCGCCACCACCCCGGCCTCGACGATCGCGCCGTCCTTCATGACGCAGACGCGATCGGCGTAGCGGCGCACGATTGCCAGGTCGTGGCTGATCAGCAGCAGCGCCAGCCCGCGTGCCGTTTTGAGGTCGGCCAAAAGTTCCAGGATTTGCGCCTGGATGGTCACATCGAGCGCCGTGGTCGGCTCGTCGGCAATCAGCAATTTGGGGTCGGCGGCCAGCGCCATGGCGATCATCACCCGCTGCCGCTGGCCGCCGGAAAGCTGGTGCGGAAAGGCATCGAGACGCCCTGCCGCGTCCGGAAATCCCGCCTGGCGCAACAGCTCCATTACCCGTCCGCGCAGTGCCGCGCCGCGCATCGGCACGTGGAGCGTCACCGCCTCGGCGACCTGCCGACCGATGCGGTGCAACGGGTTGAGGCTGGTCATCGGCTCCTGGAAAATCATACCGGCGACACCGCCGCGCAGCCGGCGCAACGCCCGCTCCGGCGCGTCCAGCACCGATGTGCCGTCAAGCACGACCTCGCCCTGCGCTTGCGCCCCGGCGGCCAGCAATCGCAACAGGCTGAGTGCCACGGTGGATTTTCCGGAACCGCTCTCGCCGACGAGCGCCAGCGTCTCGCCCTGATCGATGGTGAACGAGGCGTCGGCCACCGCCGGGCGCCCGCCGAACGCGACGGAAAGATGTGCCACCTCGACCAGGCTCACAGCGTCTGCCGCGGATCGAACGCGTCGCGCACCGCTTCACCGATGAAGATCAGCAGTACCAGGATCGTGCCCAGCACGAAGAAGGCCGTAAAGCCCAGCCAAGGCGCCTGAAGGTTGTCCTTGGCCTGGTTCACGAGTTCGCCGAGCGACGGCGAACCGGGCGGCAGGCCGTAGCCGAGGAAATCGAGGCTGGCCAGAATCGTCACCGACCCTGACAGCGTGAACGGGACGAACGTCAGTGTCGCCACCATCGCGTTGGGTAATACGTGGCGCCACATGATGGCAATGTCGCGCACGCCCAGCGCGCGCGCCGCCCGCACATAATCAAAGTTGCGCGCCCGCAAAAATTCCGCGCGCACCAGGCCGGTCAACGCCATCCAGCCGAACAGCAGCTGGAACCCGAGCAGAATCCAGAACCCGGGGGCGATGAAGGCGGACAGGATGATGAGCAGGAACAGCGTCGGCATGCCCGACCAGACTTCGATAAAGCGCTGGAACATCAGGTCGGTCAGGCCGCCGTAAAAACCCTGCACGGCACCGGCCGCGATGCCCACCGCCGAGGCCAGGATGGTGAGCGTGAACCCGAACAGGACGGAGATGCGGATGCCGTAGATCACCCGTGCCAGCACGTCCCGCGCCTGATCGTCGGTGCCGAGCAGGTTGCGCAGACTGGGCGGCGCCGGTGCCGGATGCGCCAGATTTTTCACCGGGTCCGTGGCGTTGAACGGGTCCGCGGGCCACAGCATCCAGCCCTTGGCGCGGATGGCGCGGGAAAGATCCGGGTCGGTGTAGTCGGCTTCGATTGGGATGAAGTCGGACCCGAACGTGTCCTGGCCATACTCATGCAGCACGGGAAAATACCAGTGCCCGTCGAAGCGGATCACCAGCGGCCGGTTGTTGGCCACGAACTCGGCGAACAGCGTCACCAGGAAGATGGCGGTGAACAGCCATAGCGACCAGTAGCCACGGCGGTGCGCGCGAAAAATCGCCAGCCGGCGACGGGTGAGCGGCGACAGGCGCATCACCGGGTCTCGAAATCGATGCGCGGGTCGACCAGGGTGTACATCATGTCGCCGACGATGTTCATCAGCAGCCCCAGCAGCGTGAACATGTACAGCGTGCCGAAAATCAGCGGATAGTCGCGCTTGACCGCGGCGTTGAAGCCGAGCAGGCCCATGCCGTCGAGCGAGAAAATGATCTCGATCAGCAGGGCCGAGCTGAACAGGATGCTGATGAACGCCGCCGGAAACCCCGACACCACCAGCAGCATCGCGTTGCGGAACACGTGGCCATACAGCACCCGCCGCTCGCCCGCCCCTTTCGCGCGGGCGGTCAATACGTACTGTTTGCGCACCTCCTCCAAAAAACTGTTCTTGGTGAGCTGTGTCAGCGTGGCGAACCCGCCGACCACCAGCGCGATCGTGGGTAGCACCATGTGCCACGCGTAATCGACCACGCGGGCGCCGATCGGCCAGTTTTCCGAGCCCGGTGTGGTCAGGCCGCGCAGCGGGAACCATTGGACAAAACTGCCGCCCGCGAACAGCACCACCAGCAGGATGGCGAACAAGAAACTCGGGACGGCGTAGCCCACCAGGACGACGCTGCTTGTGGCGACGTCGAACCGGCTGCCGTTGCGCACCGCCTTGGCGATGCCGAGCGGGATGGACACCAGATAGATCAGCAAGGTCGACCACAATCCGATCGAGATGCTGACCGGCATTTTCTGCAGGATCAGGCCCAGCACAGGGCGCCCGCTGAACAGGCTTTCGCCGAAATCGAAGCGCAGATAGCGGCCCAGCATTTCCCGAAAGCGCTCGAGCGGCGGTTTGTCGAACCCGAACGTCTTGCGGATGCGCTCGACCAGCGCCGGATCGAGACCGCGCGCGCCGCGATACTCGCCGGGTGCGCTGGCCGCGGCTACCTCGGCGCCGGCGCCGGTAATGCGGGCGGTGGTGTCGCCTTTGCCTTTCAGTTCGGCGATCGCCTGTTCCACCGGGCCGCCCGGAGCGAGCTGGGTGATGGCAAAGTTGATGGCGATGATGCCGAAGAGCGTGGGAATGACCAGCAACAGCCGGCGGAGCAGATAGGCGGCCACCAGTCAGTCGCCGCGGCGGGAGGGTTCTGTCACCCCCCATGCCCCCTCGCCGCATCCGTCTTGGCCGCCTTGGCGGCGTCGACCCACCAGGAGTTGAACTGGACCCCGGTGCGCACCGGCTTGTCCGGAAAACCGAAACGGTCCCAGTACGCGACCCAGAACTGGTTCAGGTAGAACTGGGGCACGAGATACCAGCCCCACAGCAGCATCCGGTCGAGCGCCCGCACCGCGGGCACCAGCTGTTCCTTGCTCTGCGCGCTGATGATCTTGGTCAACACCGAGTTGATCGCCGGGCTGCAGACGCCCATCAGGTTGCCGCTGCCCTCGCTATGGGCGGCCTTGCAGCTCCAGTAATCCAGTTGCTCGTTGCCCGGGCTCTCGCTCTCGCCGAAAATCACTTCCGTCATGTCGTAGTCGAACGAGTCCATGCGGTGCTGGTACTGTGACGGGTCCACGGTGCGCACATGCGCGTCGATGCCCAGCCGGCCGAGCTGCTGCGCGTAGGGCAGGGTGATGCGCTCGAAGCGCGGGTCGTCCAGCAGCAGTTCGAAACTGAACTGAGTGCCCTGTGCGTCCACCAATTTGTGGTCCTTGAGCGACCACCCCGCCGCCTTGAGCAGCTCGTACGCGCGCTTCAACCCGGCCGGGTTGTTGCCGGACCCGTCGGTAACCGGCAGCTTGAATTCCTGGGTGAAAAGCTCCGGCGGAAGGTCGGTCGCGGAACGGCTCCAGCAGCGCGAGTTCCGCGCCTTCCGGCAGGCCGGTGGCGGCGAAATCGCTGCCGGCGAAATAGCTGGAGGTGCGAACATACAGGCCGTAGAAGAAATTCTTGTTGGTCCACTCGAAATCGAACACCTGCGCCATCGCCTCGCGCACGCGCCGGTCCTGGAACAGTTTCCGTCGCAAGTTCATGCCAAAGCCCTGCATCGGCGTGATCTGGTGCACCGGGAACGCCTGCTTCTTTACCAGCCCGTTCCTCACCGCCGGAAAATCATAGCCGGTGGACCACACCAGCGCCGTGCTCTCGCGCCGCCAGTCAGCCTGCCCCGCCTTGAACGATTCGAACGCCACGCTGGGATCGCGGAAATACTCGGTGCGAATGCGGTCGAAATTGTTCAGCCCGCGCGCGAACGGCATGTCGCGGCCCCAATACTCAGGCACCCGCTCCATAACCAGCGTGCGGCCGAACTCGAAGCGGCCGACCCGGTACGGCCCCGACCCCATCGGGGGCTCGGTCAACGGCGCGGAAAAATCCCGCCCTTCCCACCAGTGCTTTGGCAACACCGGCACCTCGCCCAAGATCGACGGCAGCTCGCGGTTGCCGGAAGTCTTGAAGCGGAACACCACCCGGTTCGGCCCGTCGGTTTCGACATGATCCACGTCAGCCCAGGTACCGCGCATAGAGCGGCCGGCCCTGCTCGCGCAGGGTATTGAAAGCCCAAGCGACATCGTCGGCCGCGATCGGCTTGCCGTCCCACCATTTCGCTTCCGCGCGCAGGTCGAAGGCGACCCAACTCTTGTCGGCGGGCAGTTCGATGATCTGGGCGAGTCGGCCGTAGCTGGCTGCGGCCTCGTCCGGGTTGGCCATGGTCAGCGTCTCGAAAACACCGCCCAGCCCGGCCGCCGTGCCGCGCACGACGAACGGGTTGAAACTGTCGAAGGTGCCGACGGTAGTGAGCGCCACCTCGCCGCCCTTGGGCGCGTCGGGATTGACCCACGGGAAATTCTTGTAGTCGTCAGGCAGCTCCGGCTCGCCGACCAGCGCGATGGCGTGCACGCGGCGCACATTTTCGTCCGCCAGCACCGGCGGCCCCGCGGCGAACACTGCGGCCGCCAGCACGGAGCGTCGCGTGAGCGAAAAAGTCATTCCGCAAGCACCTCGATGGCCTGCGGCAGCAGCGCCGCGTCGCCGACCGCCAGCACCGGCCCCGGCACGCCCAGCAGGGCGGCGCTCGCGTCCATCGCGGCCCGCAAGGGCTGGCCCTCCCAGTCCGTCATGCGCCCGCCGGCGCCCTCGATGACCGGCAGCAGCGCCGTCCAGTCCCACACCTTCAAGTCCGCCTCGGCGATCACGTCGATATGCCCCAGTGCCAGCAGGCCGTAGCTGTAGCAGTCGCCGCCGAACGTCGTGCGGCGCACGCTTTTACGCAGGTTTTCCCAGCGCGCCCACTCGGCCGGGGAGAACATTTCGGGGCTGGTGCATGAAAGTTCCGCCAGTTCCAGCGCGGCGCAGGCGCGGCAGCCGGCCTCGCCGTCAAAACCGCGGAACCGCGTGGGCCGGCCCGCCACGCCCACCCAGCGCTCACGGCTGATCGGCTGGTCGATGATGCCAAGCACCGACACGCCGTCATCCAGCAGGCCCACCAAGGTGCCGAACAGAGGCCGTCCGGTGATGAACGCACGGGTGCCGTCGATCGGGTCGAGCACCCAGCGCAGCCGTGCCTCCGGCCGCTCCAGGCCGAACTCCTCCCCCAGAATGCCGTGCTCGGGAAAACGCTCGCGCAGCACCGCGCGCATGGCCTGCTCGGCCGAGCGGTCCGCCATCGTGACCGGACTTGCATCGTGCTTGGCGTCCGCGACCAGGCCCGAAGCGCGGAAGAACGGGCGGATCACCGCCCCAGCGACGTCGGCCGCTGCTTCGGCCGCCGCGACCAGGGCGGCATCCACGGAGGCGACCATGAGTTCCGCTAGGGCGTTCCCGCTTTTGGCCCAGGCGCCGTCGTCGCACCGGCCGACGACGTGGCGGGCGTCGTCTGGCTGCCGGGCGCCGGCGCGCCGCCGTTGCCGGCGACGGAATTGCCGCTCTGCGGCACGGCTTTCTCGGTCGTGGCGGCCGGCAGCGGCAGCGGGTTGGGCGACAGCGTATGCAGGTAGTCGATCACGTCCGCCCGCTCCTTGTCGCTGCTGATCCCTGCAAAACCCATTTTCGTGCCGGGCGCATAGGCGGAGGGTTTGCGCAGCCAGGCGTTGAGCTCGTCGAACGTCCACGGACCCTGCTTGGATTTGAGCGCATTGGAGTAGTCGTATCCTTGCATATGGGCGTGTGGGCCGCCGACCACGTTGTACAGGTTCGGCCCGATCAAGGCCTTGCCGCCCTCGTTCCACGAGTGGCAGGGAGAACAGAGTTTTTTCATGTCCGCCTCGCCGGCGCCCGGATCGGCGCTGGCCAGCAGCGGTGCGATCGGCGGCAGCGGCGCCTCCGCCTGCTCGGTAGTCGGCGCGGTGGTGACGTTCACCCCCTCGATCTTGATCGCGGGCTGTTTCAGCCGCTCCGGCGACACCAGGCCGTCGGCGATCAGCGTGGCGCCCATGTAGACGATCCCGACCACCAGCACCGAGGCGATCGCCTTGTTGACGTCCATGCTGTCCATGGCTGTCTCAAACTCCGTCACCTTCGGCCGGGATGCGTTGCGTCCGGTCCGGCACGCACATTAAGCTGGCGGACCATAGGCAACCCCTGGGTGCGCTGCAATCCGGCGCGGTCCTGTCGCTTGAGCCACCCGTTGACGAGCCAGCAAAGTGAATCCGATCGTCGTCATTCCCGCCCGGATGGCCGCCAAACGCCTGCCCGGCAAACCGCTGGCCGACATCAACGGGCGGCCGATGATCGTGCATGTGCTGCTGCGTGCGCTCGCCGCCGCGGTGGGGCCGGTGGCCGTGGCGTGCGCCGAGCCCCCGGTGGCGCAAGCGGTGCGCGAGGCCGGCGGCATCGCCGTGCTGACCGATCCCGCCCTGCCGTCCGGCTCGGACCGGGTGCATGCCGCACTGGCCGCCCTCGATCCGCAGGGCGCACACGACGTGGTCGTGAACCTGCAGGGCGACTTTCCGACCTTGGCGCCTGAGCATTTGCCCCGGGCGCTGCTGCCGCTGGCGGATGCCGAAACGGATATCGGCACTTTGGTGACCCCGATCGATGACGTGGCCGAACTGAGCGCGACCTCGGTGGTGAAAGCCGCATGTGTATATGACGGTCCCGAGGAGGTTGCGCGGGCGCTGTATTTTTCGCGCGCGGCGGTGCCTTGGGGCGAAGGTCCGTACTGGCACCATATCGGCGTCTACGCCTGGCGGCGGGAGGCGCTTTCCCGTTTCGTGGCCCTGCCGCCGTCGGGCCTGGAGCGGCGCGAGGGGCTGGAGCAGTTGCGCGCGCTGCAAGCAGGGATGCGGATCGGCTGCGCGCGTATCGCCGCGGCGCCCTTTGGCGTGGACACGCCGGCGGACCTGGAGCGGGCGCGACGCATTCTGGCGCTCGCGCCATGACCGCGCCGCGCGTGATCGCCTTTCAGGGCCGGCCCGGCGCCTATTCCGATCTCGCCTGCCGCACCGCGTATCCGGACTGGCCGACCCTGCCGTGCCCGACATTCGAGGCCGCGATGGATGCGGTGCGCGAGGGCGCGGCGGCGCTGGCGATGTTGCCGTGCGAAAACAGTTTGGCCGGGCGCGTGCCGGACATTCACGCGTTGCTGCCGCATGGCGGCCTGTTCATCGTGGGCGAGCACTTTCAGCGTGTGGAGCACTGTCTCTTGGCACCGCCGGGCGCCAGCGTGGCCACGTTGCGCCGCGCCCATTCGCACGCGGTGGCGCTGGGGCAGGTGCGCGGACTGTTGCGCGAGCTGAAGCTGACGGCGGTGGTCGAGGCGGATACGGCGGGCTCTGCCGAGCTGGTAGCGGCACGCGGCGGCATGGAAGATTGCGCGATCGCCTCGGCTTTGGCGGGTGAGATTTTCGGGCTGCAGGTGTTGCGCCGCAACGTCGAGGACGCCGCGCACAACACCACGCGATTCTACGTCTGCGCGACCGCGCGGACGGTACCTGATGCCGGCACGCCTGGACTGATGACCACGTTTGTGTTCCGGGTGCGCAACGTGCCGGCGGCGCTTTACAAGGCTCTGGGCGGCTTCGCCACCAACGGCGTGAACATGACCAAGCTCGAAAGCTACATGCTGGACGGTCATTTTACCGCGACGCAGTTTCTGGCGGATGTGGAAGGTTATCCGGAGCAGCCGGCGCTGCGCCGCGCTTTGGAGGAGCTGTCGTTCTTTTCGCATGAGGCGCGAATTCTCGGAGTGTATCCGGCTTCGCCCTTGCGAGGCGAGCGCAATGCAGCGGAGTAGCGTCCGGCTCTGACTCAAGCGGCCCCGAGTTCGGAGCACTGACGGGTGCAGAGCCGAGCGGAGCGATCGCGGCGACCTGCAGCCGCTCTCGCAGTTTTGCTCTTTACTCGGTCACGACCGGATCGCCTGGCCGGTGGCGCTCGGCTACGGTGGTGGATAGGCCGGCAGCCAAACCTGGAGGATGCCCATGAACATGAGGCTCGCAGTTGCGGCGGATGGGCGGCTGATCCGTTTGGCTGGATACGCACGTGTGCGACCTCGGTCCGTCCTTCTGCTGGCGGCGATCGGTCTGACCGTCACTGTTCGCTCGGAACCGTCGTGGGCGGGGAATGACGGGCAGACCTGCGAGGGCTACTCGAAGTGCCCTGAGGTCAGCTATGCGGCGGTGGAGCACAACAGCGCGGACGCGCGCCGGGTGCGCGACGAGATCGCCGACATCGAGCAGCGAGCCCTGGCGAAAATGCGCGAACCGGGCCTGACGCAAAGGCAAGCCGCCGTCGTATTGGGCAAGCTGATCATCCATGACACCAGCCTTTCCGCGCTGGGCAACAGGGCCTGCGCGTCCTGTCATGTGAAGGAGACCGGCTTTACGGGGGGGATTTCGATCTTCAACCAGGAGAACGTGGCCTATCCCGGCTCGGTGGTGCATCGTTCGGCCAATCGCAAGCCGATGAGCTATGCCTACGCCCCGTTTGCGCCGCTGCTGCACTACGACGCAGCGCAATCCGACTTCGTGGGCGGGAATTTCTGGGATATGCGGGCGACGGGCGACAAGACCGGCAACCCGGCCGGCGACCAGGCTCAGGATCCGCCCATCGATGCCGGGGAACTGGCGCTGCCGGACGACGCCTGCGTGATCTACCGGATAGAGCACGGGCCGTATCGCCACCTTTTCACCCGGGTTTGGGGTTCGAACTCCTTCGACATCGATTTTCCCTCCGACACGGAATCGATCTGCTCACAGCCGTATTCGAGGCGAGCGCCGGACCCGCGCCGAGTTCACCTCGATGCGGCCAGCCGGGCGCAGGTGGAAAAGGACTATAACGAGTTTGGCCTTTCGGCAGCCATGTACGAGGCCTCCCCCGACGTCAGCCCGTTCTCGTCCAAGTTCGACCGCTATCTCGCGGGCAAGGTCTCGTTGTCGCCGCGGGAGCAGCGCGGCTTCGAATTGTTCACCGGCAAGGCCAACTGCTCCAACTGCCATGACGCCTCGGGCAAGCGCCCGCTGTTCACCAATTTCATGACCGCGAATATCGGCACGCCGCGAAACCCCGATCTCCCCTTCCTGCACGAGAACGTTCCCGACGATCGCGGCTACGTGGCCAACCCAGCCGGCCCGAGCTATGTCGACAACGGTGTCGGCGACTATCTCTCAGGCACCATGCCCGGGTCCACCGAACCCACCCCCAGAGAGCAGAAGCTCGCCCCGCAATTCATCGGCCGATTCCAGGTGCAGACCGTTCGCAACGTCGACAAGCGCCCGTATCCCTCGTTCGTCCGGGACTACACTCACAACGGTTTCTTCAAGAGCCTGAAGTCGATCGTGCACTTCTACAACACGCGCGACGTGCTGCCGCAGTGCACGGAGGCCAACCCCGAGGACGGAGACGGCAAGGTCGGCGTCAGCTGCTGGCCCGCACCCGAACAGCCCAAAAACGAGAACCAGAAACTGGTCGGCAATCTCGGCCTGAGCGGCGCGGAGGAGGATGACATCGTGGCGTTCCTCGGCACGCTGTCCGACGATACGGACGGCAAGGGGCAATAAGCTCGGGCTGCCGGACCGGCTTTTGGGCCTCTACCCTACCCCGCCGGGGTAGGGTAGAGGACCCGAGCCAAGCCTGAGTACCACGAGTCGTAACGACCCGCAGCAGCGGGACTCACCCGTGGGAGCAGCCAAGCCGTCTCCGGTTCATCGCGGCCAGACAAATCCCCAGCCCGGCCAGACCTGCTGAGAACAACAACAACGACCCGGGCTCCGGCACTGACGGGGTGTTGATGACCAGATTGTCGATCGCAATCGTGGGAGGCCAGTCCACGAAATCCAGCGTGGTAGTGCCAGCCGGCAGCATCAGGGTGCCGCTAGACCCGAGAAGCTGTGGTGCCAGATCCGGGGAAGAAGCGGGTGACTTGGTGTAAGGCGAGGCGTTGCCGCCGCTCCCGGGCACCAAGGCATTATAGCGGATCACCTGCGAACCATTCGCCAGCAGGGTCAGGTCGGGCAGGTTGGGATCACCGCTGCCACCACAGTTGGCGCCATTGTTCGACAGGTTCGTGCAGGTGCCGTTCGGAAAGACTTCGAAGTCGAAGCTTACGCTGGTGAGTGTGAGCCCGGTGAATTTCATCAGGATGTCGTTGGACGGGCTCTGGTTTTGAATGAAGGTGCCGTCCATGCTTGCGAGCGTATATGACGTGCTGCCGTTACCCGGCCCGGTGACGTAGCCGTCGCCATTGTAGCTGTTGGACGCGACGGCGCCCGTGACGGTGACCGAGGCACCGGCCGGCAGCGAACTCTGCATGAAGCTCTGGATAGTCGCGTCGCTGGCCCCGTTGGCGAGCGAGCCGTAATCGAACGCGATCGCAGCGGCCCTGGCGGGCATCCCTCCGGCGAGAAAGCTACACGCGACGGTTAAGAGGCCGGCATATCTCAATATGTGAGCTACTCGCCGGTTCCTGCGCATCTCGGCGCTGGTAGCTGGACACCGAGCCTGGTGGGCCGAGCGTATCATTGTGCATCTCCTTGTTGCTAGCCGAGCGCTTAGACGCAAAATTTATACCAGACGCCAAAATGGGTCATTTATTGTTCCAGAAGCCTGGAAATACACGGTTGCGCTCAGCCCGAGCGGCCGGCCGGGAAGGTGTCCCAACAGGGGAATGTAAAGTTTCCCGACGGTTTCCCCGGAAGGCAGACCCGCTGCGGAGGTGCAGCCCCTGGCAGGTCCGTGGCAGGGCCAGGCCGGCGTTCAGGCTCGATTTACTTACGCGGCGTAGGGAGCGTCGGGAGGACGACTCCAACGAGGGCCCGATGCGACGAGCGTGCCTGGGCGGCAGGTTTGGCAAGGCAGCGAGGCGGCTCGGCCACGACCGGACCGCCATGGTGGCGCTCGAGTTCGCGCTCGTAGGCTCGGCCTTCCTCGGCCTGGTGCTGTTTGTTATTTTCCTCGGCTACCGACTTTATGTGCAGATCGCTCTGAGCTACGCCCTCGGCGAATTGGCACGTCTCCTGTCGGTCAACAGAACCCAGACACTGTCGCAGAGCGAAACGCAGTTTCAATCATCCACGTTTTGCCCGCAGATGGCGTCGTTCCTCGCGTGCTCCAACCTGGCGATCTCGCTGCAACCGGTGGCCGACTATTCGGCCCTGCCGCAGGCGCCCGTGATTGGCGGCGCCTCCAATCCGTTCGGTCCGGGCCAGGACGGCAGCCTGATGCTGCTGCAAGTCAGCTACCAGATGCCCGTGTTCGGCTGGATTCTGCCGGCAGGCGGCGGCTCGTCGCAGTCCATCAACGGGGGCGTGGTGACGGTCAGCTACCCGTATGAGAACGAGTACTAGCGATGCGGCCGGGAACGCGGTGGCTCTTGCGGCTGCGGCGGGCGGGCGACCGCCGCGCCGTAGCGGCACTCGAATTCGCGCTGTTGGCACCGGTGTACGTGACCCTGGTGCTGACGCTCTACGACGTGACGAGTGCCGTGATTGACTGGATTCAGCTCGCCGGCGCAGCTCGCGCTGTGGCTCTGATCGCTACCGCCAGCGCCGCCACCCCGGCCAATACGAATGTGCTCTCCTCAACCCAGGCAGCCGCGGCCAGTTCGGCCATCTACGCCGTCATGCCCAGCCTGCAGAGCGCACCTTCCTCGCAGTTCAGCGTGACGATCACCAGCGTCGTGTTCACGCCGATCCCGAAGACCTGCACCTCGGCCTGCAACTACAAGGCCAACGTGGCGTGGAGCGTGGGGCTGCAGGGCAGTGCTGTCACCCGAGGCTGCGGCCGTCTCACCTCCCAGCCGGATACCGCTCCGCCGTCACTCTCCAAGCTGCCGGCTGACGCGTTCAGCGCCGCGCCGATGCTGGTGGTCGACATAACCTACAATTTTACACCGCTGTTCAATGTCGTGTTCGGGACCGGACTGGTGTTGCGGGAGTCGGCTTACATGGGCACGCGCGTGGGTACTAACGCTGACTGGGTCAGCTACACCGGACCGAATCAGGCGCAAGTTCAATGTCCGGGCTACGTCGGATGACCCGCGCCCCGGATCTCGTCTTGCATTGCCGCAGGATACTTGCCCGCATCGCCGCCTTGGCCGCGCGCCTGGCGAGCCGCAAGGCTGCGACCGCGGTTGCGTTTGCGCTCTGCATAACCCCGGTGATGGGGTTTGTGGCGCTGGCCGTGGATGTGGGCTCGGCCGTCTGGGCCCAGAGCCAGCTCGACCTTGCGGCCAATGCCGCGGCACTTGCCGCGGTGATGGCAGGGGCCAATGCCGTGGCGCTCAACCCGAATGCCTCGTTGACCCCGGCCCAGCAGGCCGGCTCCCTCCGCTTCGCGGCGCAGGCCGGAGCGGTTCCGGGGGTGACCCTCAGCTACGACAACGTGAGCGTCACAAAGAACGGCGCCACCGTCACCGCCTCGATCACGTACGCAGCATCGACCGCCACGTACTTCGCCCCCCTGTTCGGCGTCTCGGCGCTTCCCGCCTCCGGCACGGTGGTGGTCAGCCGTACCAACAGTCCGTTCTTTGACATTCAGATCGTGATGGACAACTCGTCGTCGATGGCGATCGCCGCCACCACGGCCGGCATGGCCCAGCTCGGACAACTGGTGCAAACAAGTCCGTTGTTCGCCGCCTGGGGGCAGAACCAAGCCTGCGCCTTCGGCTGCCATTTTGCAGCCAACAACAATGACTTCTACGGCCTGGCGGAGTCGAACGGCATCCAGCTGCGCATCGACGTGCTGAACCAGGCCGTGCAGCAGGTCATCACCACGCTCGCTGCCTCCCCGGCGGCGGCACAGTTCCAGGTCGGCCTCTATACGCTCAACACCGCGCTCACGACGGCGTTTCCGCTCAGCGGCGATTTGGCAGCCGCGTCGGCCGCAGCTGCCGGATTGACCGTGCCGGTCACCGGAGCGGGCAACGATGCCGATTCGAATTTCCCCGCCGGCATGCAGTCGATCACCAGCATCGCCGGCTTGGGAGGCGACGGCTCGACGCAGGCGAATGCCCGCAAGTTCGTGTTCATCGTCACGGACGGGGTCGCCGACTACTACAGCGGCTCGAACCGCATCATGGCGGCATTCGATCCCAGCCTATGCACGGCGCTGAAGACCAACAACGTGCAAATCATGACGCTCTATACTCAGTATATCCCAATTCCCACCAATGATTTCTACAATCAGAACATCGCCCCGTTCGTCGGCAATGTGGCACCCAACCTGCAAGCCTGCGCTTCGTCCGCCGATTTCTTTTTCCAGGCCAGCGACCCGGCCTCGATCGCGGGCGCATTGCAAGCCATGCTTCAGGCAGCCCTCACCGCCCCGGCACGATTTACGATGTAAACCTGCGTTGCGCACGCAATAGCGGCGCGCACGTTGAGGTCTTTTTTGAGACGCGGCCGCCCCCTCCACCGGTGCGGGGACGCCGTTTGCGCCGTCATTCCAGGTTCGCCTATCGTGGACGCCACGATGCGAGGGAGTGCGCAAAATGCGCCTTGCGGTGCTGAAGGAACGGCGCGAGGCGGAAAGCCGGGTCGCCGCCACCCCCGAAACCGTGAAAAAACTGATCGGGCTCGGGCTCACCGTCGCGGTCGAGACCGGCGCCGGCGCCGGGGCCTCCATTTCCGACGCGGATTTCTCCGCCGCCGGCGCCGAAATAGCCCCCGATGCCGGCGCGGCGCTGCACAATTCCGGGATCGTCTTCGCCGTGCAGGTCCCGGACCGCGAGGTCCGGGCAAAGATCCCGCATGGGGCGCTGGTGGTCTGCATCGTCAACGCCTTCGCCGAGCCGGACTTGGTGGCCGAGCTGGCCGCCGGCGGGGTGCATGTTGCGGCCATGGAGCTGCTGCCGCGCATCACCCGCGCCCAGGCCATGGACGTGCTGTCGAGCCAGGCCAATCTGGCCGGCTACCGCGGCGTGATCGAGGCGGCGGGCGCCTTTGAGCGCGGGTTTCCGATGATGATGACGGCGGCCGGCACCGTCGCCCCGGCGCGGGTATTCGTCATCGGCGCCGGTGTCGCCGGGCTGCAGGCCATCGCCACCGCCCGCCGCCTGGGCGCGATCGTGTCGGCCACCGACGTGCGGCCGGCGGCGAAGGAAGAAATCAAGTCCCTCGGCGCCTCCTTTGTCGGCGTCGAGGACGAGGAAACGGCCGCGCAAAAAGGCGCCTACGCCAAGGAAATGAGCCAGGCGTTCCGGCAAAAGCAGGCCGAACTGATGGCCGCCACGGTCGCCCGGAACGATGTCGTGATCTGCACGGCGCTGGTCATGGGCGGCAAGGCGCCGGTGATCGTGACCGCCGAGATGGTGCAAGCCATGAAGGCCGGCAGCGTGGTGGCCGACCTCGCGGCCGATGCCGGCGGCAATTGCGCGCTGACCCAGCCCGGCACCACCATCACCACCGCCAACGGCGTGAAGATCCTGGGCTGGCGCAACTGGCCGAGCCGCATCGCCGTCGCCGCAAGCCAACTCTATGCGCGCAACCTGCTGACCTTCTTGACCACGTTCTGGGACAAGGACGCCAAAGTCCCGAAACTCCCCGAGGACGACGAGATCGTGCGCGGCACCTTGCTCACGCGCGGCGGCGCCGTTGTCCACCCGCAGTTCCAGCCCGCCCAAGCCGCGTGATCCGGAGTTTTTTGCGCATGACCCCCGACCAGCTCGCCGATCAGGCCGCCGCCCTCGCCGCCCGCGCCAACGATCTTGCGGTGGCCGCCCGCACCATGGCCTCCGGCGCCGGCCCGATCGCCGAGGCGGTGCAACCGTTCGTGTTCCTGTTCGCCGTGTTCCTGATGGCCTGCTTCGTCGGCTACTACGTGGTCTGGAACGTCACCCCGGCACTGCACTCGCCGCTGATGGCGCTGACCAACGGCATCTCGTCGGTGATCGTGGTGGGTGCCATGCTGGCCACCGGCCTCGCCTTGTCCGACTGGGCCACGGGGTTCGGCTTTGTCGCGGTCATGCTCGCCAGCGTCAACATTTTTGGCGGTTTTCTGGTGACGCAGCGAATGCTGCAGATGTTCCGCCGGCGGAAATAAGGAGCGCGGGAAAAGAAAATGTCCGCCAGCGTCAGCTCGCTGTTGTACCTGATCGCCGCCGTGCTGTTCATCATGGCGCTGCGCGGCCTGTCCAACCCGGAAACCTCGCGCCGCGGCAACATTCTGGGCATGGCCGGCATGGCGATCGCCATCCTGGTCACCTTGGGCCACGCCAACATGTCCGCGGTCGGCTACCTGCTGATGCTGGTGGCCGTGCTGATCGGCGGCAGCATCGGCACGTTCATCGCCCAGCGCATCCAGATGACCGCCCTGCCGCAGCTGGTGGCCGGGTTCCACTCGCTGGTGGGACTGGCCGCCGTGTTCGTGGCCGCCGCCGCGCTCAACGCGCCGGAAGCGTTCGGCATCGGCATTACCGGAAACATCCACCCGCAAAGCCTGGTGGAGATGTCGATCGGGCTGGCCATCGGCGCGGTGACGTTTTCCGGCTCGCTGATCGCGTTCGCGAAGCTGCAGGCGCTGATGAGCGGGGCACCGATCCTGTTCCGATATCAGCACCAGCTGAACGCCGCCTTGGGCGCGCTGCTGCTGATCCTGATCATCAGTTTCGTCGCCTCCGGCAGTCAGGTGGTGTTCTGGCTCATCGCCGCGCTGTCCGTGGCCCTCGGTTTCTTGCTGATCATCCCGATCGGCGGCGCCGACATGCCGGTCGTGGTGTCGATGCTGAACAGCTACTCGGGCTGGGCGGCGTGCGGCATCGGTTTCACCATCCAGAATCTGGCGCTGATCATTACCGGTGCCCTGGTCGGCGCCTCGGGTGCGATCCTGTCCTACATCATGTGCAAGGGCATGAACCGCAGCATTTTGAACGTGCTGCTGGGGGGGTTCGGCACCGGCACCGCAACGGCTGCCGGAGCCGGTCCGGCCGGGGACCGGACGGTGCGCTCCGGCAACGCGGACGACGCCGCGTTCATCATGAAGAACGCGAGCAAGGTCATCATCGTGCCCGGCTACGGCATGGCGGTGGCGCAGGCGCAGCACGCCGTACGCGAACTGGCCGACACGCTGAAGCACGAGGGCGTGGTGGTGAAATACGCCATCCACCCGGTGGCCGGCCGCATGCCGGGCCACATGAACGTTCTGCTGGCCGAGGCCAACGTGCCCTACGACGAGGTTTTTGAGCTGGAGGAGATCAACAACGAGTTTTCCACCGCCGACGTGGCCTATGTGATCGGCGCCAACGACGTGACCAACCCGGCGGCAAAGACCGACCCGAAAAGCGCGATCTACGGCATGCCGATTTTGGACGTGGAAAAGGCGCGGCACGGTGCTGTTCGTAAAACGGTCGATGGCGTCGGGCTATGCCGGCGTGGACAACGAACTGTTTTTCCGGCCCAACACGATGATGCTGTTTGGCGATGCCAAGAAGATGACCGAGGAGATCGTCAAGGCGCTGGGATAATGGCGAACCCCCCTCACCCAACCCTCTCCCCCCAATCGGGGCGAGGGCTTCCTGCTCCCTCTCCCGCGATTGGGAGGAGAGGGCCGGGGTGAGGGGGGGGGCATGTCGAGCTATCGCCACCTTGCCAGAACTGCTGGTGACCGCCTCCTCACCACCGAAGCGGTGCGCCTGCGCCATGCGCGGGAGCAGCACCGTAGGCGGATCAGCGCATTGCAATCCGCCTTCGGCGGCGCCGAACGGAAGTCTCCGCGCTATGCTCATCCGTCATCCCGACAGGGAACGATGGTCGAGAACAATGCAGTGGGTGGCACATCTCAAGACGGCGGACAGCGCTGCGCTTGTCGGCCCTACGCTTACTGGCAATATGTCATGAGCGCGGCGGCAAGCTAGCGAGGCATGACAGCCGCTGCCGAATTTGAATGCGAGCTAGAGATTTTCCGCACGGAGACGAACTCGGCGGCGCAATTCCTGTATGCTTACCTATCCATACACCAGGCCGCAGGGCGCTATCCCGAAGTATACAACCTGCTCAACAGCGCCGCTCTGTTTTGGAATACCAATCTCGGAGCGCTCCAGACAGCCGCTTTTATTTCTCTAGGTCGCATATTCGATCAGAAATCCAATCACAACGTTGATCGGTTGCTTGGCTTGGCACAAAAGAACCGCGCCATATTTTCGAAGGCTGCGCTCGCTGTCAGGAAGCAAGGGCGAAGCGCAACGCCCCCCGATTGGTTGGACGGCTATCTAAAAACAACGTACGTCCCACACCGGCAGATTTCCGACGCCTCCGCTTGCTTATTAGCAAGAAACGAAAGGTTTATAACGCTCGATATAGAGACATCAGGCATAAGTGGTTTGCTCACAGAGAGATATCCGATGTAGCCGGAGTTAAAGGGCTTTTTGCGAACGCAAGTATGCGCGAACTGGAACTTCTTGTGACTTTTCTAGGATCACTTCACGATGCTCTTTGGGAATTGTTCAATAACGGCAGGAAACCAATACTCCGACCACGGCGATACTCAATCAGCGCAATCCGTAAGCGTCCCACGCCAAAGGGGCGAACAGAAAAGGTGCATGAACGCATCACACACGAAGTGGCACAATTTCTCCGCGCAGCCGCAGCCTCCGACGCAGCTAGAACGTGAGCGACTTTTCTATAAAGGGAATTCTTCAGTAGGCCTGTGGCGTGTCCCTGCGGGCCGGGTGCTACGTGCAATAGTCGAACTGCACGTCACCAAGGAACGGGCATCACCGTAGGCAGCGCACCGTAGGGCGGATAAGCGGAGCGCAATCCGCCGTCGGGGCACCGAAAGGAATATTCCGCGTCATGGTGTTCATCCTTCCGACTGGGAACGATGGTGGAGAAAGAGTTTGGTAACTGCCCATCTCAAAACGGCAAATTCGCTGCGCTTATCCGCCTTGTAATACCCGAACGGGATATATTCGACCTGTTCCGAGAGGAGCCGCCCCGCCATATTGTTTTGAAAGTATGCCAGACCTAACTCATTTTAAACCCATTGCTTATACGCATGACCCTCGAGCACGGATACGAGACTGTCGATCAGGACGTAATGCCCGCCCGCAAACGGCTCAGCGCGGGTTCGGCAGGCTCCGTCAGTTGTACGGGATGCATCGATGATCCAAATCTCACGCCGCGCGGGTCTGTGCGGGCTATTCGCATTTGGCATCGCCGATATGGGCGTCCCGACCGCGCGGGCGGCCGGTCTCGGGAGGGCCGAGTTGTGGAAAACCATGAAATTGGTCCGCTCCAACGGCCGCACTTTCACCCTGAACGAATTGCCAGGATCCGTTGTCGTCGCCTATATTTGGGGCTCGTATTGCCCAGCCTGCGTCGACCAGTTGCCGCTGCTGCGCCGCCTACCGCAGGCAGTCGGCAACCGCAGTCTGGAGGTGGTGCTCATCGGCCCCTCGGATGAGTGGGCGTCCGACTATGCCATGGCAAGTCGCTACGGAATGGGCGGCCAGGTTGCGACGATCGATCGCTTGGAGCCGAGCGCGCGCGTGGCGGCGGCCTTCGGCATGGAGGAGGACGGAACGCTCGACGTGCCGCAATCGTTCGTGTTCGCGCGTCCCGACCTGCGGCTGGTGCACAGCGAGCTAGGCACTACCAGTTGGTCGAACCCCGGGATGGTGGCGTTGCTTCGCCGGGCAGCGTTTGCCTAGCGAATAGCCCGCATGAGACGCGGTACTTGAGCTGGCGCGAGGCGGCTTCACCCGGCGCCCTGTCCCGCATTTCATGCGGGCCACCGGTCCTGGGCCGAAACCCTATTGCCATTATGGGCCGGACGGGACGATCAGACTGATCAGCACCGTAGGGCGGGATAAGCGCGCAGCGCAATCCGCCGTCAGGCGCGACAGAAGCGTTGTCGCGAGATCCCTCGTCCACTGACTGATGATACGGCGGCACTGCCACGAAGGGGTTCATGCAACGGACCAATCCGGGCGGTGCAGAGTGTTAAATATCCTATCGTAAGACGACAGTGAACTTGACAGCAGCTCGCTTCTGGTCTATATGACTGTCGTGTTCGCGCCTCCCACCCCTGCCCCCGGACGCCAGCCTCGCCGACCGATTTACCCGGTTCACCCACGAAGTGGCCCGGGCGCTCGGGATGCGCTACGACGCCGACCGGATGTCCGGGGTGCATGTCCTCACCGTGCAGCTGCTGTTCCTGGTCGGGCACCCGGCTCATAACCTCCGGCTAAGGTTCATCGCTCTGGCGCCCGCGCCCAGGCGGGTCCGCTGCCCCCGCCCCGGCCGCCCGGGACCGAGAAAGGAAAACCCGAAAGCGACAACACCCGTTTCCCGAGCCGTTCGGCTGGCTGCTAAAACTGGGGTCGTGGCGGGTGGCGCCCTACAGAGCAGGACCTGGAGCAGCTTGCTGGCCGATCCCGGAATGCAGGAGCTGATCCGCAACGCCCCGCAGGCGGGACGGATACTCCGGCCGATATGCCGGATGATGGCGCTAATCCCCGACCCGGCGATCCTGCCCCCGCCGCCGAAGCGGCCCCGCCGAACCGCACCGTCCGCCCCCGAACCGGACCCCGCCGCACCGAATCCGGCCGAAAAGCCGATGCGAAAGCGTCCGCTCCGCACCGAAGCGCGCACACGAAAACCGAAGTGGACCTACCCCGGCACGGAGTGGAGGAAGTGGGGCGGTTTCTGGCTCCCCGAGCCGATCCGAAAACCGGCCTGACTGGGCCGCCTGCCCTACGCACGCCCATATTGTTACTATATCGTAACATCCGTCGAGGCAATGCGCGCCGCCTCGTGCATCGGTCCGGCGCCTGCTAGGCTCCCGGCCAGACCGCAAAGGCGCTCGGCTGATGGATCACTCTCACCCTGCCCTCGATCCGCTTCGCGCCCCGAGCCCGCAAGCGGCATTTCTCCCGCTGCCTTTGGCCGAGGCTCCCTCCGTCGCGCGCGTCATTGCCCGGCTTCGCGATCTGCTGGCCGACCGCCTGGTGACCGGCGAGGCGGTGCGTGCGCATCACGCACGCGGCCAGGACGCTTTTCCCCCGGTGCTGCCGGACGCCGTGGCGTTCGTCCAAACCACCGACGAAGTTTCGCGCGTGCTGGCCCTGTGCCACGCCGAGCGCGTGCCCGTGGTGGCGTTCGGCACCGGCACCTCGCTGGAGGGCCACGTCACCCCAATCCAAGGCGGCATCAGCCTGGACCTGTCGCGCATGGACGCGGTGCTGGAAATCAACCAGGCCGACATGGACTGCCGCGTCCAGGCCGGCGTCACCCATCGAGCGCTGAACGTGTTTTTGCGCGACAGCGGCCTGTTCTTCCCGGTCGACCCCGGAGCGGACGCCAGCATCGGCGGCATGTGCGCCACCCGCGCCAGCGGCACCAACGCCGTCCGTTACGGAACGATGCGGGAAAACGTGCTGGGCCTGACCGTGGTGCTGGCCGACGGCACAAAGATCCGCACCGGCGGGCGGGTGCGCAAATCGGCGGCCGGCTACGACCTCACGCGCCTGTTCATCGGGTCGGAGGGCACGCTCGGCGTGATCACCGAAATTTCCCTGCGGCTGCACCCGATCCCCGAAGCCATGAGTTCCGCGGTCTGCCAGTTCCCCACGCTGGCGGATGCAGTCGAAACCGTCGTGGACGCGATGCAGGCCGCCGTGCCGGTCGCGCGCATCGAATTGTTGGACGAGGTGCAGATGGCAGCCTGCATCGCCTATTCGAAACTGGACGCACTGGCGCCGCTCCCAACCCTGTTCCTGGAGTTCCACGGCAGCACCGCAAGTGTCGCCGAACAGGCCGAAACGGTGCAGGCGCTGGCCGCCGACCACGGCGCCGAAAAATTCCGGTGGGCCAGCGATGCCGACGAGCGCGCAAGAATCTGGCGCGCGCGGCACGACGCCTACTGGGCGGCGCTGGCGCTGCGGCCCGGGCACCAAGGCATCGCCACCGACGCCATCGTGCCGCTGTCCCGGCTGGTCGAAGCCATCCTCGGCGCCAAGGAGGACATTGCCGCCTCCGGGCTCGTGGCACCGATCGTAGGCCATGTCGGCGACGGCAATTTCCACCTGGTGATTCTGGTGCCGCCCGAGCCGGACGGCATGGACCGGGCCTGGGCTCTGGACCGAAAAATCGTCGCGCGCGCCTTGGCGCTGGGCGGGTCGTGCAGCGGCGAGCACGGCGTGGGTTTGGGCAAACGCGAGTTCCTGCGGCTTGAGCACGGCCCGGACGTGCTGGACGTGATGCGCTCGCTCAAGACGGCGCTCGACCCGCGCGGAATTTTGAACCCCGGCAAGATATTTCTGAACTGACGGCGACCGGCCGGCCGTTGGCGGCCGGCCGCCTGCTCGATTACCGGCGGGCCTTTGCGGCTCGACCCGCTCTTCGCGGGCGGTCCCGCCGCCTCGACTTCCTCCTCCTCGTCTTCGTCTGCCTCTCCTCGTCTTCCTCGTCCTGCTCGCCGCGGTCGAGGATGGCGGGCAACAGCGCTGAGCGGGTCAGTTCCGTCAGCCGCTGATCCTGCGCCTTCTCCTGTTCCAGCGTTTCCGCGAGCAGGTCCGCCACTTCGGTCTGCCCCATGGCCTTGGCCAACTCCACCATGGTGCCGTACGCGGCGATCTCGTAATGTTCAATCCGCTGCTGACCGGCGACGATCACCAGATCAAGGATCGGCCCCTTATCGTGTTCTTCCAGCTCGTGTTGCGTCTCTTCCACCAGCCCGCGCATTGCCTCGCACACTTTTCGGCCCGCTTTGGCGCCCATCTGCTCGAGCGCCTGTTCGACCCGGGCCCGCTGCTCCTCGCTTTGGGCGATATGCGCCTCGGTGCCTTCCCGGAGCTGCGGCTCGGAGGTTTTCCGGAGCGTCCGCTTCATGCCCTGGATCGCTTGTCGCTCGGCGCTAAGGGCGTCCCTGAGTTGGTCGACCAGCATTTCTTCGAGTTGATCCATGATATTTCCAAACTGGATTACACGAAACTAAGTCTGGGCGGCCGCCAGGGGCCGCTCCTCGCGCAGCTCAGACGCCGGCCGTTTCCCTGGCCTCGGACCGCGCCGCAAACGTGCGGGTGGTCTCGGCAATGTGATCGTCGATCCACTTCGCCATATCCTCCTCCTCGCGCAGCGACTGCTGCAGCGCGGATTTGGCCGCGGCATGCCCGGTGATCTCCGCCATCGTCAGCAGGGATTTGTAGGCGGCGATCTCGTAGTGCTCGAAGGCGAAGTTCGCGAACGTGTTCTTGATGACCTCATCGGGCGCAGGCGCGTGCGCCAGAGCCGCCAGATTGCCGACGATGGACATCATCGTGTCCTTGAATCCGGAGTGGCTGGTTCCGAGCCCTGCAAGCAACTCCTCGATTCGCCTTGCCTGCTGGCGTGACTCCTCGATGTGCCGGCGCATGCGTTCGGACATTGCCGGATAGTTCTCCAACCGTCCGACCTGGCGCTCCAGCAATTCGATGGCCTGGTTTTCCACGGCGTGCTGGTTGCGCAGGCCGGTCTCGTAAATTTCTCGCGTTCGGGTGTCGCTCATCGTCGTCTCCGCGTTGGGGGGTCCTGCCGGGCTGGATAGCGGCCGAGCGCCGCGGTAGTTCGAGCGCCGACCGATGGCGAAAGCGAGGCTCCTGGAATCGTGATCGTTTGCCTGGGCACAATCGCCGAGACGCAACTCGTCTCGCACGCCTACGCTGGTGAGTATCTGGATGCGCCCCGAGCGTGAGTCAGTCCCAAGCCGACGGCCAGCATTGCAAGTCCCGTGGCGCAAGCGATCCAAGCCGCAGGGGCATAGGGCGGCGCATAGGCAAAACGCACTTCACTGTGCCCCGCCGGCAATGCCACGGATTGGAACAGCGGCGGTGCCTGCGTAATCGGGACCGCAGCTGCGTTGACCGTCGCGCGCCATCCGGGAAAGAACAGCTCGCGGCGGATCAGCATTGCCGGCGCCCCGCAGTCCGCGCGCAAAATCTCGCGGCCCTGCGGCGCAAGCGCGCACCCTTCGGCCTGCCAGTAGGCAGCCGGATGCGGCAGCTCGTAAACATCCAGGACGGGCGTGCTGCGTAAAACTGGTTGCGGCAGAGCGTTGCTGCCCGGGAACGCCAGGACGAAGCGCACCCCCATGTCCTGAAATGCGCCGATGTGCTGGCGCAGAAATTCCGTATGCTCGGGGCTCGGCGGGTACGAGCCGGTGAAATCAACGTCGTCCGCCAACGGGTCGAGCGCGCGGCGCACGTGGTCGACCCAGGCTTGTGGTGTCGGGAGCGTATTGTAGTTTATTCCCGCGGTAGAGAACCACGCACCATAGTTTGGCGCGTACGGTCCCAAAGTTGCAAATCGCTGGAGCCCCGCCTGATCACGAAGCCAGCTTATCGTGTTCTCGTCCAGACGCATGTCGCCCACGGCGCTCAGCAGCGGCACGCTCGCCATCACCGCTGCGTCGCCGACCGCCACCATTGCCAGCAGGCCGGCCCGCAGGCCCGTGCATCGCCCGGCCAGTAACCAAATCAGAACGCCGCCCGTGAGCGCCGCCCAACCGAGACTCGCCGCCAGATAGATCCAATATTCCTGCACCTGATGCAGTTCGAGGCGCAGCACCGCGGACGCTTCCGCCAGCCCCGCAATCAGAGCCGCCGTCAGCACCGCGGCGGCTGCCAGGCAGTGACGCCAGTTCGGCGTCACCACACGCTGCCAGTCGTCGACCGCCATGGCGGCAAGCACGGCGCACGCCATCTGCCAGGACGGTTGCACCAGTCGCATGAACATGGTTTGCCCGATACCGGGAACGAGATTGACCGCATCGGTCACCAACGGCGCATCGGCCGCCTTCAGCAACGAGACGATGATCCAGGCCGCGAGCAGCCATCGCAGACCGCCGTCCGGTCCGCGCTTCGTCAGCGCCATGGCCGCAAGCAGCACGGCGGGAAGACCCACATACCCGCCGACATAGCCCCAGTCCGTGTACCCGAACCCGCCGATCGGGCCATACACGTAGGGCAGCAAATACAGCGCGAACACGAACGGGCGCACGGCGATGTGGGCGACCAGACCATGCACGCCGTTGCCGGCCAGCGGCAGCAGTTCGGTGAGCGGCACCACCAGCGGTGCCGCGATCAGCAGGCCGGCGGTGCCGCCGATCCCTATCTTTGCCGCCAGCACCCATCGAGCCGGCCCGGCTTGGGCGACCCGCAAAATGGCCCAGGCAAGTGCCAATAAGCCGTCGATGTACGCGGTTTCCGGAAACCCGGCGAGCAGCGACCAGCCGATGCCCACCGTGATCCACGCCCAACCGCCGAAGAGTCCGGCGCGGGCCGCCGCCGAGGCGCGTTCGATGCCCAGCAGCAGGACCGGCAAAAACGCGATCGGCATGATCGCCGCATGGGCGAACCAGGCGAAGGTACCCCCGAGCGCGAACAGCGCCGCGCCGATGCAGGCCGCCAGGCGAGACCGTCCCATCTGGCGCAGCAAAGCCCAGGCGGCCAGGCCGGCCAGCATCTGCAACAGCACCTTGAGGTACAGCACGCCATCGAAGAACCGCAGCAGCAGCACAAAGGGGAAAAACATCGCCGCATTCTGCGCCTGTGCCGCCAGCGGCATGCCCACGCCGGTGAACGGGTTCCACCACGGCGCCCGCCCCTGCAACCATTGACGCGCCGCCAGTCCTCCAATGGCCTGGATATTGAAACCCGCGTTCGGATCGATCCAGCCCGGCGGACCCGGCAACAGCGGCGCGTGCCAGGACGAGGTCAGTCCCGCAGTATAGTACACCGGGTTGGACGACACCTGATCTGACAGCTCCGGCGCATGCACCGCCAGGGGCAGCAGAAGCGGGATTATCCAGGACGCGGCGCGGACCGGACCGCTGGTCAATCCCGCTTCCCTTCGATGCGTGTTCGCATGGAACCGCCCTCAACCGTGAAGTATGCTGAAGTCCGGCAGGTTGGCGGCGATGCATGGGCGCGGCAAGGCTCCCGCCGTGACCTCCCGGTTGCCGAACGCCGGTCGAATGGCGGGTCGCCA
The DNA here is from genome assembly GCA_963822705.1 of uncultured Pseudomonadota bacterium. GTDB lineage: Bacteria > Pseudomonadota > Alphaproteobacteria > Acetobacterales > Acetobacteraceae > CAVRQM01. Next base: position 213,949 of record CAWGIX010000011.1, on the reverse strand, counting down.
GTGCCGGCCTGCCGTGCTAGGTGGGGCAAAATGTTTCGCCTGCTCGGGACGGCGGGTGATCGCAACAGGGGTGTCTCATGCCCGCCCATCGACTAGCCGTTGCCCTGGCCGGGCTCTTGCCGCTGTTCTGCGTTGTGCCGATCCATTCCGGATCGGCACAGTTCGGCCCTGCCGGGCCGCCGGCGGTCGGCACGGTGCAGGCGGCCAAAAAGCCGATCATCCAGACCAACGAGTTCGTCGGCCGTATCCAGGCCGTCGATCGCGTCGATCTGGTGGCGCGGGTGACCGCGTTTCTGAACCAACGGCTGTTCACCGAGGGTGCGGAGGTCGCCAAGGGCGACCTGCTGTACCGGCTGGAGCGCGGACCGTTCGAGGCCGACGTGCAAGCCAAGACGGCCGCAGTGGCCCAGCAGCAGGCGCTCCTGCATAATGCCACCCTCACGCTGGGGCGCGCGCAGTCGCTGCTCAACACCCCCGCGGGGCAGCGTTCGACGGTTGACGAGGCATTGGCGCAGCAGGCCAGTCTGGCCGCCCAGGTCGCCTCGGCGCAGGCGCAACTGCGCGCTTCGGAGATCAATCTCAACTACACCGAAATCCACGCGCCAGTGGCCGGCAAGATCACCCGGACCAGCGTCACGGAAGGGAACGTGGTGAGCCCCAGCAGCGGGGTGCTCGCCACGATCGTCAGCCAGGACCCGATGTACGTGCTGTTCCCGGTGGCAGTACGCACGGGGATCGACCTGCGCAACCGCTATGCGGACAAGGGCGGCCTGCAGGCGGTGGTGGTCAAAGTGCGCTTGCCGGACGGCACGCCGTACGACCAGGTCGGCCGGCTCGACTATGTCGACCCGATCATTTCGGCCAACACCGATACCATAACCCTGCGGGCCGTCATGCCCAACCCACTGCGCCCCGGCGCCAAGGTGGGGGATCCGGGGAATCGCGACCTCGCGGACGGGGAGTTCGTGACCGCGATACTGGAAGGCGTCGAGCCGATCCAGGCGATTGCGATCCCGCGCGCGGCGGTTCTGTCGGACCAGCAGGGCAGCTACGTATTCGTGGTGGGGCCGGACAACAAGGCGGTGCCGCGACGGATCACGCTCGGACAGTCGACGCCCGAGACCGCGGTGGTGATGGGTGGGCTGAACGAAGGCGAGACCGTCATCGCCGATGGCCTCCAGCGGGTACGGCCGGGCATGGTCGTGGCACCCGCGCCCATCGGCGCCGGCCCGTCGGGGCCAGGTCCGAATGCACCGGGTCCGGGCGCGCCGCCTCCCACGCCGACCGGCGCCGTAACCAAGAACACCCCAGCCGCCGGGCAGGCCGGCTCGACGAAGCCCTAGGCACGGCCCCATGATTTCCGGCGTCTTCATCGACCGTCCGCGGCTTTCGATCGTCATTGCCATCGTCATGACCTTGGCCGGACTGATTGCGCTGACCCGGCTTCCGGTCGCCCAGTTTCCCGACATCGTGCCGCCGCAGGTGACGGTCAGCACAACCTACCCGGGCGCCTCCGCCTCAGTTGTCGAGGCAACCGTGGCGCAGCCGCTGGAGGCGCAGGTCAACGGCGTCGACCAGATGCTGTATATGAGCAGCAACAGCGCCAACGACGGCACCTACGCGCTGACCGTCAGTTTCGCGCTCGGTACCAATCCCGATATCGACGTGGTCAACGTCAACAACCGCGTGCAGACTGCGCTATCGCGGCTGCCCTCCGACGTGCAGCGCCAGGGTGTGACCGTCACCAAGCGCAGCTCGGCGATCCTGGAATTCCTGCAATTTTTTAGCGATGGCCAGCAGGATCCGCTGTTCATCAGCAACTACGTCACCATCAATGTGCTGGACGCGCTGAGCCGCATCCCCGGCGTGGGTCAGGCCAATCTGTTTGGCGCGCTCAATTATTCGATGCGCATCTGGTTTCGCACCGACCGGCTCATTCAACTGAACCTCACGCCCTCGGACGTGATCGCCGCCATCCAGGCGCAGAACATCCAGGGCGCGGTCGGGCGCGTGGGCGCACGGCCGACCAGCGAGGACACGCAATTCCAGATCAACCTGCAGACCAAGGGCCGCCTGTCTACGCCCGAAGAGTTCGGCGACATCATCCTCCGTGCCAATCCCGATGGCTCGATGCTGCGGGTGCGCGACGTGGCGCGAGTGGAGCTGGGCGCGCAGACGCAGGACAGCCTGAGCCGCCTGGACGGCAAACCGGCGGTATCGATCGGCATCTATCTCTCGCCGGGCGCCAACGCGGTGCAGACCTCCGGACGGGTGCAGGCGACCCTGGACCGGCTCTCGGTGCGTTTTCCGGAGGGCCTGCATGCTCGCGTGTTCTACGACAGCAGCACTTTCGTGGCCGAAACCATCCGCGAAGTGCTGATAACGCTCAGCGAGGCATTTATACTGGTGGTGTTCGTGGTGTTCCTGTTTTTGGGGAATCTCCGCGCCACCATCATCCCGACGGTGGCGGTGCCGGTCAGCCTGATCACCACATTCGCGCTGCTGCTGGCGTTCGGCCTCTCGGCCAATACGGTATCGCTGCTGGCGATGGTGATGGCGATCGGCATCGTCGTCGACGACGCCATCGTCGTGGTGGAGAACGTCGAGCGCGTGATGGACGAGGAGCCGGACCTGCCGCCACGAGCGGCGGTGAAGAAGGCGATGGGGCAGATCACGGCGCCGATCATTGCCATCAGCCTGGTGCTGCTGTCGGTGTTCGTGCCGATCGCCTTCGTTCCCGGTCTGCAGGGCAGCCTGTTCCGGCAGTTCTCGGTCACCATCGCCGTCGCCATGCTGATCTCGGCGACCAATGCACTCACGCTGAGCCCGGCGCTCTGCGGGGTTTTTCTGCGTCCGCACCACGGCCCGCGGCGGGGCATCATGGGCCGGGTGATGCGCGGCATCGATCGCTCGCGCGACGGCTACGCGCGCGTGGTGCGCGGCATGCTGAGGGTGGCCCTGTTCTCGCTGGTGGTCGTGGCCGGCTGCGCCGTCGGTATTTTTGGCATTTCCACGATCACGCCCACCGGCTTCTTGCCGGACGAGGATCAGGGCGCCTTCTTCATTGCCGTGCAGCTGCCGGACGGCGCTTCAGTCAATCGCACGCTGGCGGTGACGGCGCGGGTCGAGGATGTGCTGAAGCAGATTCCGTCAATCGAGCATGTCCTGTCGATCGTCGGCTTCTCGCTGCTGGACGGTGGGGAATCAATCCAACAGCTCGTTCCTGGTGGCGCGGATGAAGCCGTTCGCCCAGCGTCCCGGGGCTGCCAACAGCGTGCAGGCGGCAGTGGGGCGGGTGTTCGGCGCAACGCAGTCGATCCGGTCGGCTGTCGTGTTTCCGTTCAACCTGCCGCCGATCATCGGCCTGTCGACCTCGGGCGGCTTCCAATACCAGCTGCAGGCGCTGGAGGGGCAGGACCCTGTGGCGATGCAGTCGGCCTTGCAGGGGCTGGTCGCGGCGGCCAACCAGGACAAGCGGCTGGCCGAAGTCCGATCCACGTTTACCGCCAACAACCCTTCGATCTTCGTGAACATCGACCGCGACAAGGCGCAAGCTCTGGGTCTCTCGATCAGCGACATGTTCACCACGCTGCAGGCCACGCTGGGCGGCATCTACGTGAACGACTTCAACCTGTACGGCCGCACCTGGGAGGTGCAGATCCAGGGTGACGCGCAGGACCGCAGCGACATCCGCGACGTGCTGAAAATCTATTTTCGCAACCGACAGGGCCAGATGGTGCCGCTAGCCTCGGTTGCCGATCTCAAAATCGTGCTCGGACCGCAGGTCATCAACCGCTATGACAACTACCGCTCCATTACCGTCTACGGCGCGGCGGCGCCGGGCGGATCGTCGGGTACAGCGCTGCAGGCAATGGAGCAGATTTCCCAAAAGACGCTGCCGGCCGGCTATTCCTATGAATGGACGGGTACCGCCTACCAGGAGCGCGAGGCGAGCGGCAAGACCGGCTACATCCTGGGACTGGCGGTGCTGTTCGCCTACCTATTCCTGGTCGCGCTATACGAGAGCTGGGTCATTCCGATCCCGGTGCTGCTATCGGTGACGATGGGCGTGCTGGGGGCGTTCATCGGCATCCTGCTGTTCCACCTATCGCTCGATCTGTACGCCCAGATCGGACTGGTCGTGCTGATCGCACTGGCCGCGAAAAACGGCATTTTGATCGTGGAGTTCGCGAAGGAGCGGCGCGAGGAAGGCATGTCGATCCGCGATGCGGCCGTTTTGGGAGCACGCACCCGGTTCCGGGCGGTGATGATGACCTCGGTTGCGTTCATTTTGGGTCTGGTGCCGCTGGTTTTTGCCAGCGGCGCCGCGCAGCTCAGCCGCCGCGCAGTCGGCACCCCGGTATTTGCCGGCATGATCGGTGCGAGTGCCATCGGCATCTTCCTGATCCCGCTGCTTTATGTGGTGTTCCAGTCGATGCGCGAGCGGGTGAAGGCGCGGTTCCGTCGCGCGCCCCGGCCCGCTGCGTGACGGGGGTTGGCGGACGGCCGGCTCGGGCTACATTGCGGACGCATTGAGGGAGCGGGCGATGGCAAAATTCGGATTGGCCCAGAGTGTGCGCCGGGTCGAAGACCCTCGCCTGCTGACCGGACAGGGGCGATACACCGACGATTTTGCGCCCGCCGGCGTATTGCACGGCGTGGTGCTGCGCAGCCCCCATGCCGCGGCCCGTATCGTCGCGATCGACACGACCGCCGCCCGTGCGATCGAGGGCGTGCAGGGGATCTATACCGGTGCCGATTTCGAGGCGGACGGGATCGGCGGCCTGCCCTGCGTCGCAAGCCTGATTAATCGCGACGGCTCGACACAGGCCAAGCCGCCGCACCCTGCCTTGGCGCAGGGCCGTGTTCGCCACGTCGGCGACCCCGTCGCGTTCATAGTTGGCGAAACCCTGCAGGCGGCGCGGGACGCGGCCGAAGCGGTGGTAGTGGACTACGAAACTCTGCCATCGATCACCGACCTCGGTGCCGCATTGGACGAGGGCGCGCCGCTGGTCTGGGACGACGTGCCGAACAACCGGGTGTTCGACTGGCAGATCGGCGACAAGGAAGCCGCCGACGCGCTGTTTGCCAAGGCGGCGCACGTCACCCGGCTGACCGTGGTGAACAACCGCATCGTGGTCTCCTCGATGGAGCCACGCGCGGCACTGGCCGAGTATGACGCCGCTTCGCAGCGCTGGACGCTGTACGCCAACACGCAGGGCGGCTGGCTGCTGAAACAGCTGCTCGGCGCGGAGGTGTTTCACGTTCCCGAGGAGCGATTCCGCATCATCACCCCGGACGTGGGGGGCGGTTTCGGCATGAAGTTGTTTCTCTACGCCGAGCACGTGCTGACCTGCTACGCGGCCCGCAAGCTTGGGCGGCCGGTCAAATGGATGTCGGAACGCTCCGAGGCCTTTTTGGCGGACACGCAAGGGCGGGACAACATCACCAGGGGCGAGCTGGCGATGGATGCCGACGGCAAATTCCTGGCGCTGCGCACGCGCAACGTCGCCAATATGGGGGCGTACCTGTCGAACTTTGCGCCGATCATTCCGACCGAAGCAGGCACCGGCGTGCTGGCCAGCGTGTATGGCTTTCGCGCGGTCTATGCCAACGTGATCGGCGCCTTTACCAACACGGTGCCGGTCGACGCCTATCGCGGAGCCGGGCGCCCCGAGAGCAACTATCTCGTCGAACGCCTGGTCGACGCCGCCGCGCGCGAGCTGGGGGTGGATCGCGCGGAACTGCGCCGGCGCAACATGGTGACGCCCGAGGCCATGCCGCATACCACGCCGATGGGCAAGGTCTATGACACCGGCGATTTTCGCACCGTTCTGGATCACGCGCTGGCGACCATGGACTGGGCCGGTTTCGAGAAACGGCGCGCCGAAGCCGCCGGACGCGGAGCACGCCGCGGCATCGGGCTGGCATACTATCTGGAGGCGACCGGCGGTCCGCCCAGTGAACGCGCCGAAATTCGGTTCGCTAACGACGGATTTGTGGACGTTTTCGTGGGCACGCAGTCTACCGGCCAGGGGCACGAAACCGCCTATATCCAATTGACGGCGGACCGACTGGGCGTCGACGGCGAAAAGGTGCGCGTACACCAGGGCGACACCGACACGATCCCGCTGGGCGGCGGCACTGGCGGCGCGCGCAGCCTGTATTCCGAAGGCACCGCAATCTTTGCCACGGCCGCGACCGTCATCGAGAAAGGTCGCAAGGCCGCGTCCGAGGCGCTGGAAGCAGCACAGGCGGATATCGTGTTCGAGCAGGGCAAGTTTTCCATCGTCGGCACCGACCGTGCCATGGACATCGTGACCTTGGCCTTGCAGCAGCGCGCGCGGCAAGAACAGGGCCATGACGCGACGACGCTGGATGCCGCCGAGGTCGTGGACATCCCCGCGCACACTTTTCCGAACGGCTGCCACATGGCCGAGGTGGAGATCGATCCGGAGACCGGCATGGTGAAAGTGGTGCGTTACAGCGTCACCGACGACTTCGGCCGCGCGATCAATCCGCTGATCTTGCGCGGCCAGGTGCATGGTGGCGTCGCGCAGGGGTTTGGCCAGGCGGTGCTGGAACGGACCGCTTACGATCCTGAGTCCGGCCAGCTGCTATCGGGCAGCTTCATGGACTACGCCCTGCCGCGGGCCGACGACCTGCCGGATATCGAGGTGGAGCTGATCGAGGTTCCATGCGGCACCAACCCGCTGGGCGTGAAAGGCGCCGGCGAGGCCGGCGCAGTGGGCAGTCCTCCGGCGGTGATCAACGCGATCGTCGACGCATTGGTGCCGGCAGGGGTGATGCATATCGACATGCCGGCCACTCCGGAGCGGATTTGGCGGGCTGTAACGGAAGCGAGACAGGCGGCGTAGCGTCCGCAGGGAGTAGAGTAGCCGCCCGCCTCGGCTGCCCCGAGCGCCTGCCCGGCGCACGAAACGTTTGTGCGGGAACCGGCTTGCCGGTCGCCCGGCAGCCGGCTCCCGCCGGTGCGTCCTCGGGTCGTTGAGGTTGTGAGTTGGGTAAGATGACGTCCGATGGTGCCGTGATCGGTGTGGGCGAAGCAATGGTGGAATTCGCCCCTGTCGAAGGCGGCCTATACCGACGCGGTTTTGCCGGCGACACGTTCAATACTTGCTGGTACTTGCGTCGGCTGGTCGGCCAGGAACGCCCGGTCGCCTATCTTACCCGCGTGGGCAACGACTTGATCTCGTCCGCGATGGTCGACTTCTTCGCCGCGAGCGGGCTCGATACCTCGCATATCCGCCGTGACAGCGACCGTACCCTCGGTCTTTATCTGATCGAACTCAGTGACGCCGAGAGAGCTTTCACCTACTGGCGCGGACAGTCGGCAGCCAAACGCCTCGCCGACCGGCCCGAACTCCTGGCAGCCGCTTTCGCGGGCGCGGCCATGGTCTATTTCTCAGGCATCACCCTTGCAGTGATCGAGGAGTTGGGTCGCCGCAATCTTCTGACCGCCCTCGCCCAAGCGCGCGCCGTCGGCACCAAGGTCGCATTCGACTCCAACATACGCCACCGTCTCTGGCCGGACCGCATAATCTTGCAAGCTGCGCTCGAGGCCGCGCTGGACATCACCGATATCGCGCTACCGAGCTTCGATGACGAAACGGCGGTGTGGGGGGATGCCGATCCCGAGGACACGGCCCGCCGCTTGGCGATGCATGGTGTGGCCGAGATTGTGGTGAAAAATGGCGCCGGTGCCGCCGTGGTGGCGCACGACGATGAGGTGACCACGCTACCGGCCGCGCCGGCCGGGGCGCGCGACACGACCGGGGCAGGCGATTCCTTCAATGCTGCTTATCTGGCCGCGCGCCTGGCCGGCCTTACGCCGGTTGATGCCTGTCGCTTCGGGCACGCCTTGGCGGCCGAGGTCGTGTGCCATCCCGGAGCACTTGCCCCGGCTCCGGCAATCGAGCCGTTTCGGGTTGCCCTGGGGCAACGGGCGGGAAGCGCGGCACCAAACACTCCCGTCTCCGGAGTTGGTTGCTGACGGGTGCGACCGGGCGGCGTCCGTGATGCTGCTGGAATTTCGCCCGGACCGCCTGGTTCGCGAATCTCCCCTCGGCTTCCTAGACCAGCTCGCGGGGCGCCGTGCGCTCGAACGCGGGTTGGCTCTCCAGCTCGGCAAACCACGACGCGAGCCGAGGGTTGTCGTCGCGCCACGGCTCGCCCGAAAACCGGAAATCGAGATAGCCCAGCGCGCACCCGACGGAAATCGTGCCGATATCAAGCACCGCATGCGGTGGCTCGCGGTCCAGCTCGGCCAGCATGCGCGCCACAGCGGCGCCCTGGCGCGCCATGAACGCCTCGCGCGCGGCTTCCTGCGGTTTCATGCCTTCGCCGCGGCGGCGCACGGCCGCGTCCATGATGCCGTCGCCCTGGGCCTGGTGCAGCAAGGCACGCCAGCGCGCCGGGCGGCCGATCGGAAACAGCGGCGGCGCGTCGCCCACGCTGTCCAGATACTCGCAGATGACCGGGCTGTCGTAGAGCGCCACGCCGTCTTCCGTGAGCAGCGCCGGCACTTTCGAGAGAGGATTTACGGCCAGCAATTCGGGCGGCGACCGGTTGGGATCCACTTCAACGAGAGAAATCTGCCCGTCGATCTCGCGGGCCACCGCGCACGCGCGCACTTTTCGGGCGTACGGGCTGGCGGGCGAATGGAACAGCTTCATCGCACCCTCTTCGTCAGAAATGGTCCTTTCGGCGGCGAAGTTCGGCAAGAGTTGCCACATCCGGCGCGCGCAAAAACGGATTGCATGCAAGCTCGTCGGCCAGAAGGCTGGGCAGCGTGGGCCGTCCCTCAGCACGCAGAGTTTTGACGCGCTCAGCATAGGCCGCCAGTGCTGCGTTGTCTGGCTCCGCGGTCAGAGCGAAGCGGGCGTTTGCCAGCGTGTATTCGTGGCCGCAGCAGACCAGCGTCTCCGGCGGCAGGGCGGCCAGCTTGCGCAGACTGGCGAACATTTGCGCGGGCGTACCCTCCAGTAGCCGACCACAGCCCAGGCTGAACAGCGTGTCGCCGCACAGCAGCACCGATCCGTCCGCAAACACATAACTGACGTGCCCGACTGTGTGACCGGGGGTGTCCAGCACCTGCGCCGTCGCGCGACCCAGCGCTACCGTGTCACCCTCGCCTACCGACATATCCAGTTTGGGCAGGCGCTTTGCGTCAGCCGCGGCGCCCGCGATCGGCGCGCCGTAGCGGGCACGGACGGCATCGGCCGCGGCAATGTGGTCGCCGTGATGGTGAGTGAGCAGGATCAGGTCGAGCCGCCCGCCGCCGGCATCGATCGCATCCGCTACCGGATCGAGCTCCGGCGGATCGACGATGGCCACCGCGCCGCTCGCGGAGCAACGGAGCAGCCAAGAATAATTGTCGGAGAGCACGGGCACCGGCTGCGCTGTCACCATGGGCGGGGTGTAGCATCCGCGCCACGGCCGGCAAACCACGGAACCACGGCCGCCCGGCGTTCCAGCCGCGTGCTATGATCGTGACATGGCAACCGACCTGAACACGGCGGTCGGCTTCTACGGCACGCGTCAGGGCGCGGTCACGACGCGGTTGATTTGCGACCGGCTCCAAAGAATGTGGCCGAGCATGGCCGGGCGATCGGTGTTGGGCATCGGTTATTGCGGACCCTATCTGAACCTGTGGCGTGAGCAGAGCGCGCGCTGCGTTGTGCTGAGCCCTGCCCAAATCGGGCTGGTCGCCTGGCCCGAGAGCGGGCAGGGTCTGTCCTGCTCCGCGGAGGAGGACACGCTGCCGTTTCCGGATCTGTGCTTCGACCGTGTGCTGGTGGTGCACGGGCTTGAAGCCGCCGAGAACGCGCGCCGGCTGCTGCGCGAGGTCTGGCGGGTGCTGAAGGACGACGGGCGGCTGCTTGTGGTCGCGGCCAACCGGCGCGGCATGTGGGCACACGTGGAGAACACGCCATTCGGCCAGGGACAGCCGTATTCGCCGGGCCAGGTCGGTCGGCTGCTGGGCGGAAAATCTGTTCCGGCTCGAGCGGCGGGAGACCGCGCTGTTCATGCCACCGCTCGCCGCTCCGGCGGTGCTGCGCAGTGCGGATTTTTGGGAAGCGATCGGCCGGCGCATCGCCCCGCGCTTCGCAGGCGTGACGCTGAACGAGGCGAACAAAAATTTGTTCGGGGCGATCCCGGTGGCCGCCGCGGCCCGGCGGCGGGTTCTGGCGCAACGCGCGCTACTGGCCGAGGCGGCGTGACTCCGCTCTGTTGGGTGCTGTTCGGCATGCCGCACCCTCGAGCGGCGGCTTGCGGCGATACAGCGGTGGCTGCCAAAGCCGCCACCTTCCGGACCGCCCGGGCCTCGAGGCGATCGCGGCGGGGACGAGGCGCCGGTGCGTCAGAACGCCCCGAGCGGCATTCCCAAGCTAGGCTCGACCCAGGTGATCTGGTCGTCGACGCCTGCACGCCCGGCACGTTCTCGACCGCGACCCGCATCGCCTCACGCACGCGTCGTCCGTGACGACGCCTTCCAGGATCGCGACCCCGTTTTCCACCCGCACCCGAATCCCCTCGGTCAGCCAGCGCTGGCCCTCCAGGGCGGCGTGGATCCGGGCGCGCAGGATCTCGTCGATATCGGCTGCCGGCTGGGCGGCGGCGATGGCACGACCCAGCGCGCGCACCATGTCGCGCGCGGGCCACGATGCCGACCAGTCTTGCCGTCCTGAACCACCGGCACGCGCTTGACGTGCCGCTCGCTCCATTAGGCTCCACCACCTCGGCCAGCGGCTGCATCCGGCGTGGTCGCGACCAGATCCCGAGTCATCAGGTCGGCCACCTTGCTGGTATGGGCGCGCACGAAGGCCTCGGCGCTGGCGCCCGGCCCGGAAAGGAACTCGACCCAGCGGGTCAGCGGTTTTTCCGTGCCGGTTCTCGGATCGCCGCAGCAGGTCGCCTTCCGTGATCATTCCCGCCAGCCTGTCCGCTCACTGGTCGAGCACGGGCAAGCCGCTCACGCGCTTTTCGGCCATGAGGGCGACCGCCTGAGCTGACGGTGGCTCGCTCATCGACGGTCGCCACCGCTGCGGTCATCACGTCGCCGGGCTCGAAGGACGCTCTTTTCCATGATCTTCGTCCCATGCTGTGCAGGAAGGCTGGGCCGGGCCCGGCGCACTCCGCCTTGAGCTAGATCAAGTTTCTTGATCGGGTATGCTGGCAGGGAGCCACCGCCATTCTGGCGAAGCCGCGGCGAGGGTGACGTTCATCAAGGCCTCTCGCCTCCTCCGACCCCCGCGTGCGCCAGATCATGATCGCCTTCGGCCCGAGAAGATGCCGCTCAGCCCACGTCCCGGCGATTCCCTCGAGCAACACCCGCCGGCGAAAGGGCTTACGAGATCGCATTGATTTAGATCAATGACGCGGCAACCAGAATCCGCGAGGCACTCCTGCGTCGCAGCCGAGCAAACGCATCACCTCCGCAGGAGGAACTCAGTGAAGAGTAACCTGCTGACAGCTCTCCTAACAGTCTTGCTCCTGTTCAGTGCGCGCGGAGCGGCCGCGCAAGACGCGACTGCCGGGCAGGCAATCTTCAAATCCCAGTGCTCGATCTGCCACGCGGTCCAGGCTGGGGCGTAATCTGATCGGACCTAGTCTCGCCGGCATCGTGGGTCGGCCGGCAGGTTCGATTCCCGGCTTCCACTACTCCGCAGCCAACAAGAACTCCGGCCTTACCTGGGACGCCGCCACACTCGACCGGTATCTGACCAACCCGCGCAAAGCCATTCCCGGCACCCTGATGTCCTACCCGGGCCTGAGCGACCCGAAAAAGCGCGCCGATCTGATCGCCTATCTCGCCACGCTGCACTGATTTCTCGGGCGGAGACTCGTCATGTCGGCTCGCGTGCGTGTGTGGCGCGTACTCATCGTTCTCGGCTTCCTCTGTCTCTGGGCCCCACCACCGCCCGACGCCATACCGAGTTTGCCTCGCAAACCGGTCAGCCCTGCACGTCGTGCCACATCGGCGCCTATGGTCCGCAACTCGACGGCGTTCGGACGGGCGTTCAAGATCGGCGGCTACACCCAGACCGGCGGCCAGGGGTGGCAGTCGGCACTGCCCGTTTCGGTGATGCTGCTCGGCTCGTATAGCAAACGAACCAGGGCCAAGGTGCGCCCGCCTCGGAGCATTACGGCGACAACGGCAATTTCGCCATGGACCAGATCAGCGTGTTCCTCGCGGGACGGGTCACGGACTACGCCGGCGGGTTCGTCCAGGGGACTTTCAACGGCGTCACCAGCGCCACCCATTTGGATAATACCGATCTGCGGCTGACCTCGCCGTTCGAGGTGAAGGACACTGAGCTACGTCTCGGGGTGGACGTGAACAACGGCCCGACCGTGCAGGACCCGTACAACTCGAGCTATGCGTGGGGATATCCGTACGTTGCCTCCATACTGGTGCCGACGCCAACAGCGCAGCCGCTGCTGGCCGGCGGCCTGATCGGCAATTCCATCGGATCGACCGTCTATGCCTGGTACGATCGCTCGCTCTACTTGGAAGCGGGTCTCTACAACACGTACGGTCCGACCCTGCTGAGTGTAACCGGGAATACGTACGGGCCTGGCAGCACAGCCAATCCGGCGCCCTATCTGCGTGCCGCCTACGAATGGAACTGGAACGGCCAATCCGCCCATGTCGGCGGCATCTTTCTGCATTCCAACTTCAATCCGGCCACCGGGTCATATTCCAGCGACGGCTCCAGGGACACGACGGCTATACCGATTACGCGGTAGACGGGGGCTACCAGTTCATCGGCGATGGCACGCACATCGTTTCGGCTCTCGGGATTTTCGACCACGAGCGGCAGAACCTTACCGGATCGTTCAACACAGGAGCGTCCAGCCAGCCGGGCAACACGCTGAACCAATTGCGAGCCAATGTAAGCTACTACTACCAGCAAACCTACGGCGCGACCGTTGCATGGCAAAAAACCTGGGGCACCCCCAACCCGCTGCTCTATGCCTCTGCGCCGGTGTCCGGCAGCGCCAACGGCAAGCCCAACAGCAACGCCTTCATCTTCGAGACCGACTGGGTACCCTTCGGCAAGGCGAACTCCTGGGCTGGGCCCTGGGTCAATCTGAAGTTGGGAGCGCAGTACACGCTCTATACCCAGTTCAACGGCGGCTCGAAAAACTACGACGGGTTCGGCCGCAACGCGAGCGACAACAACACGCTCTACCTGTTTGCCTGGCTAATATTCTAGCCTTTTGGGAGCCGCAACGGCGGCATCGGCATTCGCACGCCGGAGGAAACGATGACGACAGCACGAGGCGCCACGTGTCGGCAGCATGCGCCGTTATCTTGTCACTAGCCGGCGCGTGCCCCGGCCGGAGCGCGATGAATGCCGGCACGAGCCGTGCCGCGGTATGCGCCCGAGCGCACGTAGTTCGCCAGCCGGGCCAACGCCTCATCCAGCACCGATTCGCGCTTGCAGAACGCGAACCGCGCGTACTGGCCCGGCGGGTCGGATGCGTAAAAAGCCGAGACCGGGATCGCCGCGACCCGGGCGTGTTCGGTCAGGTGGCCGCAAAACGCGGCGTCGTCGCCCGCAAAACCCAGCGGAGAAATATCGGCGGTGACGAAATAGCTGCCCTGACAGGGCAGCACGCCGAACCCGAGTGCGGCCAAGCCGCCGGCCAGGCGGTCGCGTTTTCCCGCCAGAGCGTCGGACAGGCTGGCGAAATACGCATCGTCCTTGGCCAAGCCGAAAGCCACCGCGCGCTGCAGGTTGGGCGGCGTGGTGAACGTAAAATTCTGGTGCGCCTTGGCCACCACCGCCGCCACTGCACGCGGCGCCGTGACGTAGCCGACCTTCCAGCCGGTCAGCGAAAACGTCTTGCCGGCGCTGCCGATGCGCAGGCAGCGGTCGCGCAGGCCAGGCAGCGTCATCAGCGGGATGTGGCGCCAGCCGTCGAAGGTGATGTGCTCGTACACCTCGTCGCAGATCGCAAATGCGTCGTGGCGCACCAGCAGGTCGGCCACGAACGCCAGCTCCGCCGCGGTAAAAACCTTGCCGGTCGGGTTCATCGGCGTGTTGAGCAGGATCGCTTTCGTGCGCGGGCCAAAGGCGGCGGCGAGTTCCGTGCGCGGCAGCGCCCAGCCGGGCGGCGATAGGCGCACCAGGCGCGGCACCGCGCCCAGCAGGCGCACCATCGGCAGGTAGGTGTCGTACAGCGGCTCGATCAGCACCACCTCGTCGCCCGGGTCGAGCAGGGCGGCCAGGCTCGCGGCCAGCGCCTCGGTGGCGCCCGAGGTGACCACCACCTCGTCGGTCCAGTCCACTTCTATCCCGTAGAAGCGGGCGTTGGCGGCGGCCACGGCCTGGCGCAGTTCGGGCACGCCGGCCATCGGCGGATACTGGTTGCGGCCGTCCAGCAACGCCTCGGCCGCCGCGTGCAAAACGTCGGCGGGGCCGTCGGTGTCGGGAAAGCCCTGGCCGAGGTTGATGGCGTCGTGGCGCTGCGCCAACGCCGACATGACGGTGAAAATGGTCGTGCCAGTGGCCGAGAGCAGCGTGTTCAGCGTCTTCACCGGCCAACCCTCCCGAGCCCGGACGAGAATGGGCGGCGGGCGGCGCGCTATCAACCGCCTGCCGCAAAAATAGGCAGGGCCGCCTACCGACCGGGCGGGCGCCCTGGCTGTCCGCGAGGCGGACCGCGCCGCCGACGGCCGGAGGGGCGCCATTTGCCGGGTGGCACGCGACATGCAACCCTTCCGAACCGATCGCCCCTGAGTGAAGGGTCGGCTCGGCCGTGACACTGGGGAGGATGTCGCCGGCTCGCCCGGCGCATTGTTGGGGCGAATGAAAAAGATCGAGGCCGTAATAAAGCCATTCAAGCTGGACGAAGTGAAGGAGGCGCTGCACGAGGTCGGGCTGCAAGGCATCACCGTCACCGAGGCCAAGGGATTCGGGCGGCAAAAAGGCCACACCGAGCTGTATCGCGGCGCCGAGTACGTGGTGGATTTCTTGCCGAAAGTGAAAATCGAGGTGATCTGCGACGACCACGTCGCCGAGCGAGCAGTCGAGGCGATCATCAACGCCGCCCGTACCGGGCGCATCGGCGACGGCAAGATCTTTGTCACCACGATCGACGAAGTGATCCGCATCCGCACCGGCGAGCGTGGTCAGGATGCGGTCTAGGGATTGATCTGGCGGGGCTGATCCAGCCAACGCGGGCCAACGCGCGCTGCGGCGGACTACTGGGAGTTTTGCGAATTGCATGTGCGCCGCGACGGGCGGTGCAATGCCAAGCAGGGGATAGGATTGATGGCGGACGAGACGAAAGGCATCGGCGATGTGCTGGAGATGATCAAGGAGCACACGGTCGAGTATGTGGACCTGCGCTTCACCGATCCGCGCGGCAAATGGCAGCATACCGCCCAGCATGTGTCCACGATCGACGAGGACGCTTTTCGCGACGGAATCATGTTCGACGGCTCGTCGATCGCCGGCTGGAAGGCGATCAATGAAAGCGACATGATCCTGATGCCGGACGCGACGACCGCGGTGATGGACCCGTTCTCCGCAAAGCCCAGCATGATCCTGATCTGCGACATTTTTGAGCCGTCGACCGGTCAGTCCTATAGCCGCGATCCGCGCAGCACCGCCAAGAAGGCCGAGGCCTTCGTCAAGTCGACCGGCATCGGCGACAGCGTGATGACGGGCGCGGAAGCCGAGTTCTTCGTCTTCGACAGCGTCCGTTTTGGCACCGGCGGCAACTACGGCATGTACCAGATCGACGATGTCGAGGGGCCGCAGGCCTCGATAAAAGAGTACGCCGACGGCAACATGGGCCATCGCCCCAGCATCAAGGGCGGCTACTTCCCGGTGCCGCCGGTCGATGGGGAAAGCGACCTGCGCGCCGAGATGCTGTCCAGCATGGGCGAGATGGGCTTGGTGATCGAAAAACATCACCACGAGGTGGCGCAGAGCCAGCACGAGCTCGGCACCAAGTTCGCGACCCTGACCAAGATGGCCGACAACATGCAGATTTATAAATACTGCGTGCACAATGTCGCCCACAGCTACGGCAAGACCGCGACCTTCATGCCAAAACCGATCTATGGTGACAACGGCACCGGCATGCACACCCACATGTCGATCTGGAAGAACGCCAAGCCGCTATTCGCCGGCAACGCGTACGCCGACCTGTCGGAGACCTGCCTGTACTTCATCGGCGGCGTCATCAAGCACGCCAAGGCGATCAACGCGTTCAGCAATCCGACCACGAACAGCTATAAGCGACTGATCCCCGGTTTCGAGGCGCCGGTGCTGCTGGCCTATTCGGCCCGCAACCGCTCCGCGTCGTGCCGCATCCCCTACACCGCAAGTCCGAAAGGCAAGCGCGTCGAAGTCCGTTTTCCGGATCCCGCCGCCAATCCGTATCTGGCGTTCTCGGCGATCCTGATGGCGGGCGTGGACGGAATCAGGAACAAGATTCATCCCGGCGATCCGATCGACAAGGATCTGTACGACCTGCCGCCGGAGGAGCTGAAAGGCATCCCCACCGTGTGCGGGAGTTTGCGCGAGGCGTTGGGCGAACTCGAGGCGGACCAAGAGTTCCTGCTGGCCGGCGATGTATTCAGCAAGGACCAGATCGACAGCTATATCGAGCTGAAGTGGACCGAAGTGTACAGGTTCGAGCACACGCCCCATCCCGTCGAGTTCGAGATGTACTACTCGGTGTGACCCGCGGCGCCGCGCTGCATTGAAAACAGGTTTGTGATGAGTTCCGGCGGGTGAGGCTGCTCACAGCTTCACCCACTCGGTCGTCCTACAGCCCGATCGCCCGCATGAGCGGCGCGACGCGACCGAGCAGGTCGCGTCCAACCTGTCGTAGGATGGAAGACGAAGATGTACATGAAGAAGATTGCGGTCGCGATCGCGGCCGTCGGTGCGATGCTGTCGGCCGGATCGGCCATGGCCGCTTGGCCGGCAAGCGTGGTGGGAGCGTGGAGTGCGTTCGGGAACCAGAGCCCGCTGGCGCTCAACATCACGGCGCAGGGGACGGTTGGGGATTGCAACGCGATCGTCGGCACCATCGCCGACACGGTGAGCGGCGGCCAGCGCAACACGATTCAGGGGTTTTACTGCCCGCATAGCGGTCGCATCCAGTTCCTGCGCAAGACCATTTCGACCAACGACACGTTCCAGGTCTACACGGGCAATGTGTCGATGGTAGGCGATACGCTGCGTATCGGCGGCACGTTCGCCGAGGACAATCAGGTGGGCGCGCTCGGCGAGTACAACTTCTGGGCCGCGAAGTAGCCTTGTGACGGCCCGCGTCACCAGGCGCGGGCCGCCGCTACGGCGCGAGAGCTTGCCGGTGGGCAGCCCTTATACCTGCGTTGCTCGAGCGGCCTGCGCACGCAGGCGCTGCGCGTACACATTGACGATCAGCGCCAGCAGCAGGATCAGGCCACGGATCAGAATCTTCAGAAAACTGTCGATCCGCACATGGTCAAGCCCGTTGTTCAACACGCCGAGCACGAACAAGCCCACCACGGTGTTGCCGATGCCGCCCTGGCCTCCGAACAGGCTGGTGCCGCCCACGACCACGGCGGAGATGCTGTCCAGCAGGAAATTGTCGAACTCGTCCTGCTGGGCGCTGCCGAAATGCGCGACACCCAGCATGCCCGCTACGCCCGAGCACACCGCCGAAATCACCATGACCGCCGCGATGATTCTGCGGGTGTTGATGCCGGAAAATTCCGCCGCTTCGCGGTTGCCGCCGGTCATGTACACGTAGCGACCGAATCGGGTATAAGTGAGCACGATGTGGGCGGTGAGCAGAACCACGGCTGCTACGATCACGATCCATGGCACCGGGCCCAGCGAACCGCCGCCGAGGGTGGTGATCAATCCGGGCACGGCATAGGCGATCTGCCCGCGCACCAGCATCGCGCACACGCCGGCCCCGATCTGCAGCATGGCCAGCGTCATGATGAAGCTCGGAATGCCGATCACCGTGATGCCGAACGCGGTGGCCGCCCCCAGCGCCAGGCTCGCGACCAGCCCCAGCACGATCGCGACCGCTCCGGGCAGCGGGATGTTGGCGATGTTCACGCTGGAATCCTGCAGGGTGAAGAACGCCACCACGATGCCCACGGCATTGGCTACGCTCGCCACCGACAGGTCGATCTCCGCGCACAGGATCACGAAGGTCAGGCCGGTGGCGATGATCCCGGTGACCGAAATCTGCTGCAGAATGTTGGCCAGATTGCCCCATCGAGCGAACGACGGGCTGGCGAGGCTGAACAGCACCACCAGCGCCAGCAAGGTCGCGAACGGAGCGATGTTGCGCAACTGGTTGCGCAGCCAGACGGTCATCGCGCAGAGTCCCTCATGCGGCCGCGAGCAGCCGGTCCTTGCTGACCGTCTCGGAGGCGAATTCGCGCGCGACCCGGCCCCGCTTCATCACCAGAATGCGATCGGCCAGCGACAGCACCGTTTCCGGCTCGGCCGAGACCACGACGATGCCAATGCCCTGGTCGCGCAGCGATTTGACGATGCGCAGCACGTCGTCCTTGGCGCCCACGTCCATGCCGCGCGTGGGCTCGCTCAGCACCAGCACGCGCGGCGGGTAGGTCAGCCACTTGGCCAGGGCCACTTTCTGCTGATTGCCGCCGGACAGCGTGCCGAGCGGACGATCCACCAGCGGCGGGCGGATCTGCAACGACTCCACGTGGCGCTTTGCAATGTCGCGCTCGGCGCGAGGGCGCAGCCAAACCCGCGAAATCCGGTCCAGGATGGCAATGGACACGTTCTTGTAGACCGGCTCGAGCGCAAACAGCATGGCGCGCCGGCTCTCGGGCACGAACGCGATCCCGGCGCGCTTTGCCTGCGCCGTGTTGCGCAGTCTTGCGACCTTTCCGCCGACTCGAACCGTGCCGTGCGCCAGCCGCAACTTGCCGAACAGCGCCCGCGCCAGCTCCAGCTGCCCGGAGCCCAAAAAACCGTAAATGCCCAAAACCTCGCCGGATCGTACCTCCATCGACACGTCCGCGAACGCGCCCTCGGCGGTCAGAAGCTCCGCCGTCATCACGGGCGGCGCATCCGGTTTGCTGTGCAGCGCGATCTCGCCGGTGTAGCTCTCTTCCAGTTCGGCATGGCCGCTGCCAATCATGCGCTCGATGATCCAGTGCTTGTCGATGACGGCGACGGCCTCCACCCCCACGCGGCGGCCGTTGCGAAACACCGTGATGCGATCGCTGATGCGCAGCACGTCATCCAGAAAATGGCTGATGAAGACAAAGCTCGTGCCCTGCTCGCGCACCCGGCGCAACAGCTCGAACAGTCGCTCCACCTCCGGGGGCGACAAGGCCGAGGTGGGCTCGTCCAGAATGATGATGCGTGCGCCGAGCGACAGCACGCGCGCGATCTCGACCAGCTGCTGCAGGCCGAGCGGCAGCTGGCCGATGGTGGTGCGCGGATCGATCTCGATGCCGAGCCGGGCCAATTTTTCCCCGGCTTCGCGAACCATGCGCCGGTAGTCGACCAGTCCGAGCCGGTTGAGCGGCTGCACGCCCAACGCCACGTTCTCGGCCACCGACAGTTCCGGCACGATGGACAGTTCCTGGTGCACCATGCCGATGCCGGCCGCCAGGGCATCGCGCGCCGAGCGGAAATGCACGTTTTGGCCTGCCACCGCCATGCTGCCGTCGAACTGCGCGTGCACGCCGGCGATGATTTTCATCAGCGTGCTCTTGCCGGCGCCGTTCTCGCCGACGACGCCATGGATCTCGCCCGTCTCGAGAGCGAAATCCACGTCTTTCAGTGCCGCGACGCCCCCGAACGACTTTCGGATGCCGCGCAACTCCAGCAGGGGCGTCGCGCCGCTCACCGTCAGATCAAAAAATGGCTCTCCATCCACATCATCCCGGGCGCGTTGTTTTTGGTGACCACCGGCCCGTCGGTGACGATGTTTTTCGGGATGCCGACACCGATCTTGTTGTCGGTGCTGGTCTTCTCGCCGCCCGCCACCGCCGCCACGCCGGCGACGATGGCGCCGCCATGGATGCGGCAGGACGGATTGCGCACGGTGGCCAGCATGCGCCCGTCGCTCACGGCGGCCAGCGCCGGCGGCATCGCATCGCAGCCGCCGATCTTGATCTCGGTGCGGTTCTGCGCCTTCATTACGTTGTACGCGGCCAGCGCCATGTCGTCGTTGTGGAAATAAGCGGCGTCGATTTTCGGGTACTTGGTCAGCAGCGTCTCCCAGATCCGCGCCACCTTGGTCACGTCCCAGTCGGCCGGCTGCTCGTCCACCACCTGCACGTTCGGGTATTTCTTGACTATGCTGTGAAAACCGCGCGCGCGGCCCTGAGCGCCGGTATGGCCCAGCGCCCCTTGCGTCATCGTCACGATGCCCTTGCCGTCGATCGCGTCCATCAGCGCCTGGGTCACGCTGGCGCCCATGAACTCGTTGTCCGGGGCCAAAAAGCTGTGCACGTCGATGCTGTCGAGCGGGGCAATCAGCGTGTCCATGTCGATCACCGGAATGCCGGCATCGATCATCTTCTTCACCGGTGCTGTCAGCGTGCCGATGCCGAACGCCTGAATGGCGACGAAATCCCAGGTCTGGCTGGCCATGTCGTCGATGGCGCTGCGCTGCTTGGTGGCGTTCAGCTCGCCGTCGAACCAGGTCACGTCGACGTTGTACAGCTTGCCCCAGGCTTCCGCCGCCTGCTTGCCCTGGGCGCACCAGGTGGCCTGGAGCCCTGCGTTGGAGAATGCGGCCTTCAGGGGTTTTGTGCTGCGGCCGGTGTCCTTGGCCATCTCCTGCGCGAGGGCCGGGCTGATGCCCAGGCCGCCGAGGAGAGCCGCCCCGGCTCCGGCCAGCAGCATGTCGCGACGTTTGGTGTTTTGGTCCGCCATCGTGTTCGCTCCCTTGTCCGCCCGTTTGCGGTTTGTTTGTCAGTCAATTGTGCCGACCTGCCGACCCGTTGGCAACAAACGTTTTTCAGCGGCACCCTAGCGCCCTGATCGCAAGCCGGATGCGGCGCCCATGGGCTTCTCCATCGCCAAGCTGCTGGGCCTGCTCTTACAGCCGAGCCTGCTGCTGCTGCTCTGCGCCGCTGCCGGATTGCTGCTCCATAGTGCCGCGCTGGCCTGGGTCGGCGTCGGCGGCCTGCTGGCGATCGTGGTTTTGCCCATCAACCAGTGGGCTGCGCGGCCGCTGGAGGAGGCGGTGCCGCGGCCGCCCGATCCGCCCCGCGTCGATGGCATCCTGGTCCTTGGCGGCGCGGTGCGCGAGGACGTGTCCGCCGACCGACAGATGACCGCTCTGAACGCCGCGGCCGAGCGCATGACCGAGGCGGTGGTGCTGGCGCGTCGCTATCCGGAGGCCCGCATCGTCTTCACCGGCGGCTCGGGCCGCCTGCTGCGTCGACAGACCAGCGAGGCGGAGCAGGCGCGGCGGCTGTTCGACGCGCTGGGTGTGCCGGAGGCCCGGGTCGTCTACGAAAGCGCATCGCGCACCACTTGGGAGAACGCGGCGCTGACGCGAAAGATGGTCGTGCCGGCGCCGGGGGAGGTGTGGCTGCTGGTGACCTCTGCGCTGCACATGCCGCGGGCGTTGCGGATTTTTGCGGCGCTCGGCTGGAACCTGCAGCCCTGGGCGGTTGCGTACCGGACCCGCCGCAGCGGTCTGCGCTGGTTCGAGGCTCCCGGCGAGCGCATCGCCGGCCTGGACGTGGCAGCCCATGAATGGCTGGGCCTGCTCGCCTGCCGGCTTACCATACGGCCGCATGTCATTCCGGTGCGCGACTGCAATTCATCGTAGCACTTGGTAACCAGCGAGGTGATTGAGCGGGCCGGAAACAGGCGCATCTTTGTTTTCGTTCACTGCACTTACGGCAGGCCTTTGCCTGCTGAGCATAGGTAGATCGAAATGCTTACCGCCCGTCATCTTTCGCACGTTGCCGCCGCGATTGCGGCCGGCAGCCTTGTCCTGGCACCGGTGGTGCAGGCGCGTGCTCAGACGGCAACCGCCACCGCGACCGCCGCCGCCACTCCGACCGAGCCCGAGCAGACCGTCAACCCGCCGACCAGGGTGGCGCGCCTGGCCAGCATTTCCGGTACCGTTTCGTTCCACACCGCGGGTGAGGACCACTGGGAT
Organism: uncultured Pseudomonadota bacterium; assembly: GCA_963822705.1. Lineage (GTDB taxonomy): Bacteria > Pseudomonadota > Alphaproteobacteria > Acetobacterales > Acetobacteraceae > CAVRQM01. The sequence continues at coordinate 191,788 of CAWGIX010000011.1, read as the reverse complement.
CCGGCGACCGTCAACTACCCGATCGCCACCGGCGGCGCGCTGTGGACCGAGCCGGGGGCGACCGCCTCCATCGAGGTGTCGGCGAGCCGCATCGATCTGGCCAGCACCACCGAGCTCGACATAGACCAGCTCGACCCCAACGTATTGGTTGCCACGCAAGCGCAGGGCGAGACGTTTTTGCGGCTCCAGGATCTGGTCCCCGGCGACTCCTACACGGTACGGACGCCGCGCGGCAGCGTCAGCATGACCACAGCCGGCGAGTACGAGATCGCCGCCGGCGACACCCAGACCCCGACCACCGTCACGGTCATCGACGGGGCGGCGCAGGTCACGGGCGACAATCTTGCCGTGTCCGTGCAGCCGGGAGAGACCGCCACCATCACCGGTACCGGGACCGATGCCGACCCGTTCCGTGGCACCACCGGACCGGCGGTGCGCGACGCCTTTTTGCAGACCGAGTTGTCGGCCGCCACAACGACCACCGCCGAGGCGACGGTTACCGCCCACGCCACCGCAACGGCTACCGCTTCCGCGCAAGCCGCTCCCCCCTCGGTGCGCCGAATGCCGGGTGCGCGGCAGCTCGCGGAATACGGCACCTGGGACGACAGCCCGAAATACGGTCGAATCTGGCATCCGCACGTGGATCGCGACTGGGTGCCCTATCGTGACGGCCGGTGGGCCTATGTCGCCCCCTGGGGCTGGACCTGGATCGACAACGAACCCTGGGGCTACGCGCCCTTCCACTACGGCCGCTGGGTTGACGATGACCAGGGTTGGGCATGGGCGCCGACCTACTACGAGCCCGTAGTGGCGGCTCCGGTGCTAGTCGAGCCGACCTATTTCGAGCCGGTATATGCGCCGGCACTGGTGAGCTTCTTCGGTTTCGGCGCCGGATTTTCGATTGGTGTCGGCGTGGGATTCGGGTTCGGTTTTGGCCACGGGTTCGGGTTCGCCTCGGTGGGCTGGTGCCCGCTGGGCTGGGGCGAGCCGTTCCGCCCCTGGTTCGGCGGCGGTCCACGCTATTTCCATGAGGTGAACCGCACCAACGTGGTGAACATCAACAACATCACCTATAACAACAACAGCATCCACAACACCACCATCAACAATTTTGCCAATGCAGCCAGGGGATCGACCGTCGTTCCCACCTCCGCCATGGTTAATTCGGAGCGTATCGCCGGCCACCAGCAGCCGTTCTCGTCCCAGCAATTCGCCCAGGCTCACAGCATCAATGCCATGCCCTCACCTACCGCCCATACGGCGGGCGTGACCCCGGCGGTGGCGCAGCGGCTAGGTCTGCCGGATGCGGCCGAAGCCAGGCACGCATCTGCCCCGGGACCAGCGGTTGCGCAGGTCGATCGGCATGGCGCAGTGCCGCTGCGCACGCCGGGCGGCAACACCGCGGCACGTGAGCCGGCCGGCTCACGCGAGGCCGCCCTGCCGCGAACCGCTGAGCCCGCAGCGCGGGAACCTGCGGCAAACCGGCCGGCGGAAACCCGGACGGGTCTCGCCACGCCCCCGGCGGCCCGCGAGCCGAACGCCACCACGTCCCCCAACAGGATACAGGAAGCCGAACGCGGCCAGACCGGCTTACCGGCCCTGCGCGCGCATGGAGTGAGCACCCATGCCGGTGCGGGTGCGCCCGGCCCGGCGATCACGCCCCGTGCCCAAAATGCCTCCGGCCCGGCCCTCGGCGCCCGCGAGGCAAACCCAACCGCGAACGAAACTCGGACCATGGCGGGCCATAGTGCGCCGGGCCCCGCGCTAACCTCGCGCGAGGGCGCCGCGGCTGTCGGGCGCTCTGGCCTGCCGCCGCTGCGCACCCCCGCCGAGACCGCAGCGCCGCGCATCGGTCGCACCCCATCCACTGCGGGCAACCTGACGAACCGCCCCGAGGCGCAGCCCAATCGTGGTGGCGCGACCCTCGCCAACCCGGAACATAACTTTGCGAATCCGCAGCGAGGTCTCGAGACATCCCGCCCCACCATGCCGCAAGCACGGCAGCTGCCGGAGACGCCGCGCTATCAAGCCCCGCAGCAACGCTACGAACAGTCCCAGCCGCGAGCGCAAGCGCCGACGCCGCGCTATCAGGCTCCGCAGCAACGCTACGAACAGTCCCAGCCGCGAGCGCAGGCGCCGACGCCACGCTATCAGGCCCCGCAGCAACGCTACGAACAGTCCCAGCCGCGAGCGCAGGCGCCGACGCCACGCTATCAGGCCCCGCAGCAACGCTACGAACAGTCCCAGCCGCGAGCGCAGGCGCCGACGCCACGCTATCAGGCCCCGCAGCAACGCTTCGAGCAGGCCCAGCCGCAGTACCAAAGGCCCGAACCGCGGTATCAAATGCCGCAGCCACACTACGCTGCGCCCGCACCGCAACCGCATTATGGCGCGCCCCGCCCTGCTCCGGCAGAGCGCGCCGCCCCCGGAGGCCGGCGCCCCTGGCCGCCGTAACACGGAGAGCTCCGCACCTGGGCGGCAGGACCGCCCTCGTCACCGGAGCTACAGGAGGCATCGGTCTCCGGACCGCTCTCGGCCTTTTTCGCGCAGGCGCAGACTTGATCATCGTCGGGCGCTCGCGCGAACGGCTGGCGGACTCCGCCGGGTGGATCGCCAAGCAGACCGGACGGGCCGCGCCCAGAACCGAACTCGCCGATTTTGCGTCGCTGCATTCGGTGCGCGATTTGGGCGAGCGGGTCATGGGGCGGTTCGACAAACTGGACATCCTGGTCAACAATGCCGGCCTGATCACCGTTCGGCGGCAGGTCTCACAGGATGGCTACGAGCTGATTTTTGCCGTGAACCATCTGGCCCCGTTCCTACTGACGGGCGCGTTGCTGCCGGTGTTGCAGCGCGGTGCCGCGGCGCGGATCGTCACCGTCGCGTCGGCCGCGCATGAGCGCGGGCGCATGCACTGGGACGATCTGATGTTGCAAAACGGCTGGAGCGCGATGCGGGCCTATGCGCAGTCAAAACTGGCCAACATCCTGTTCACCCTGGCGCTCGCGAAACGGCTGCAAACACCCGGATCGGCGAGCCCGACACCTGGCGTCACCGCGAACTGTGTGCATCCTGGCCTGGTCGGGTCCGGTTTCGGCAATGTAGGGGGCCTGTTCGGGCTCGGCTGGCGCCTGGCAAAGCCGTTCCTGCTCAGCCCCGAGCAGGGTGCCCGCACCTCACTTTATGCGGCGACCGCGCCCGAACTGGCCGGCGTGTCGGGTCAGTATTTTGCCCGCAGCAGACCCGCCACCCCGCGCCCGCAGGCGCGCGACGAAGCCGCCGCGGAACGGCTCTGGCGCGAGAGCGAAGCGCTGGTGGCTCGGGCTTTGGCATAGCATGTGAGAAACCCGTTCGACCTCGCCGATCGCGTGGCACTGGTGACCGGAGGCACGGCGGGCATCGGGCTCGGCATGGCCCGGGGCCTCGTCGCGGCCGGAGCCCGCGTGATGCTGGCCGGACGGGATGCCGCGCGGGGCGCCGCCGCGGAGGCGTTGGTCGGCGATGCCGCCCGCTTCGTGCAGGCGGACGTGGCGCAGCGCGACGACTGCATCGGCGCGGTGGCGGCCACGGTGGCCCGGTTCGGCCGGCTGGATATCTTGGTCAACAACGCGGGCACCACGGCGCGCATCCGCCCCGAGGCGCTGGAAGAGGCCGAGTGGCGCCGCGTGATCGACACCAACCTGACCGGCGCGCTGCTCTGCAGCCAGGCGGCCTACCCCGAAATGCGCAGCCTCGGCGGCGGAAAGATCGTGATGGTCGGGTCGCTCCTGTCGCTGTTCGGCGCGCCCTATGCGGCGGCCTATGCCGCGAGCAAGGGTGGGGTGGTGCAACTGGCACGCGCGCTGGCCACCGCGTGGGCGGCGGAAAACATCCAGGTCAATGCCGTACTCCCCGGCTGGATCGAGACGGAAATGACCGAAGGCGCGCGCGCGTTCACGCCTGGCCTGTTCGAGTCGGCGACGGCGCGCACCCCGGCCGGCCGCTGGGGCCAGCCGGCCGATCTCGCCGGCGTGGCGGTGTTCCTCGCCTCCGCCGCCTCGGACTTCGTGACCGGCGTGGCGATCCCGGTGGACGGGGGCTACAGCATCCGCGCCTGAGCGGACCTTCCGGTCGAGACCGTAGTGGCAGCGGAGTAGCTCCGAACGGAGGCGCGTCCGGCAACAACTTCCAGACTTGCCGGACAGTGGGCGGCTTTTGCCGTGGGTGGTGCTCTTGCCCCGCCAGGGCCGCGGCGTCCAAAACGTGGCGGTGACCGTCGTTTCGGCCCCAATTCCCGCCACGATCTCCGCCCGGCTCGACCGTCTCCCTGCTTCGCGACCGGTCTGGGCGTTGGTCGTGCTGCTGTCGCTCGGCGCGTTTTTCGAGCTGTACGACTTGCTGATGACCGGCTATGTCAGCCCGGGCCTGATCCGCGCCGGCATCTTTCGATCGAGTCCTACCGCCTTCCTCGGCATGACCGACCAGGCGATTTTCACCGCCGTGACCTTTGCCGGGTTGTTCGTCGGCACCATCGCCTTCGGCAGGGTCGCCGACCTGTTCGGCCGGCGCGTGATCTTCACGCTCTCGTTGCTGTGGTATGCGCTCGACACGCTGGTGATGAGCACGCGCAGCACCGCGTTCGGCATTGACGCCTGGCGATTCTTGGCCGGGGTTGGTATCGGCATCGAGCTGGTCACCATCGATGCCTATATTTCGGAGCTGGTGCCCAAAACGCTGCGCGGCCGGGCGTTTGCGGTCAACCACGCCGTGCAATTCTGCTCGGTGCCGGCGGCGGCGCTGCTAAGCTGGTTGCTTACGCCGCGCGCGCCGTTCGGGATCGAGGGCTGGCGTTTCGTGGCGGCGTTCCCGGCCATTGCGGCCTTGCTGGTGTGGTGGATCCGGCGCCGGGTGCCGGAAAGCCCGCGCTGGCTGGCACTGCACGGGCGCGCGGCCGAAGCCGATCACGTGACCACCGTACTGGAGGCGCAAGTCGTTCGCGCCGCCGGCAGACCCTTGCCGGAGCCTGCGCCGGAACCGGAAGAAATCCCCGTCAAGGCCCGTTTTTCGGAAATCTGGCAGAAAGCGTATCGCAGCCGCACCATTATGCTGCTGGTCTTCAACGTGTTCCAGGCGATCGGCTTTTACGGCTTTGGCAACTGGGTGCCCGCGCTTTTGGCCTCGCAGGGCGCCAGCTTCATCCACAGCCTGAGCTATTCGTTCCTGATCGCGCTGGCGAGCCCCACCGTGCCGTTGCTGTTCCTATTCTTTGCCGATCGCATCGAGCGGAAATTTCAGATCATCGCCGCCTGCTGCGGGGTGGCGGCGGCCGGGCTGCTGTTCTCCCAGCAGACCGACCCGGTGCCGCTGGTGCTGCTCGGCATGGCCATCACGTTCTGCAACAACCTGCTGTCGTACTCGTATCACTCCTACCAGTCCGAACTGTTCCCCACCCGCATCCGCGCCCGCGCGGTGGGTTTTGTCTACTCGTTCAGCCGGCTCTCCACGGTGTTCACGAGCTTCGTCATTGCCTGGCTGCTGGGACGTTTCGGGTCGTCGGGCGTGTTCGTGTTCATCGGTCTTGCCATGCTGGTCTGCGTACTCTCGGTGGGCCTGTTCGGCCCGCGGACGCGCGGGCGGGCGCTGGAGGAGATCGCTCGGTAAGGCGACCTCCGCAATGCCTCCTGCCGATCGAACCTGAACCCAGGGGGCAGCGGACGCGCGAGAGCACGGATTTCGGCAACGGCCTGGGTGCGGGTCGCCGCAGCCCTGACCTCCAGCGCACGGCTGTCTACGGCTCGCAGCTCCACCTCGTCGCCGTCGGACAGGCCGAGTTCCTAACTAAAGCTGCGGGAACCGAATGGTTCGGCTGTTGCCCCATTTCGATACCTGCATCGGCCTGCTCCGCATTATCCAAGCTTCCCGGGGCCAGCGTCGCAATCCTGGCAGCTACGCTGGATACCGGCTCTATCAATAAGCCAGCGAACCGCTTAGGCCATCGTGCTTCGAACCACCCAGGGGGGCGCAGGAGACATGCGCCAGCGCCGCCAAAAACGCGGCCGGCCGTTGGACGGCTGGCTGATCGTGGACAAGCCGCCGGGACTGACCAGCACCGACGTGGTCAACCGCGTCCGCCGCGCCTTGGACGCGCAAAAGGCGGGGCATGGCGGCACCTTGGACCCGCTGGCCACCGGTCTGCTGCCGGTGGCATTCGGTGCCGCCACCAAGACGGTGCCCTACGTGATGGACGGCACCAAACTGTACCGGTTCACGCTGCGCTTCGGCGAGGCGCGCGATTCCGACGACGCCGACGGCGCCGTCGTCGCCACCTCCGCCGTGCGCCCGGATGATGCGGCCATCCGCGCGGCTCTGCCGCAATTCTGCGGCGACATCATGCAAACGCCCCCCGCCTTCTCCGCCCTGAAAGTGGCCGGCGAGCGGGCCTATGATCTGGCCCGCGCCGGTGCCGCACCGGAGCTGGCGGCCCGGCCGGCTCGGGTGGACCGTTTCGAGCTGGTCGCCCGACCCGATGCCGACAACGCGGTGTTCGAGGTGGAGTCGGGCAAGGGCGTCTACATGCGTGCCCTGGCCCGCGATTTGGCGCTGGCCTGCGGCACCGTGGGGCACGTGGCCGCGCTGCGGCGGTTGCGGGTAGGACCGTTTACCGAGGAGCACGCGATCGCGCTGGACCGGATCGTCCCCGGAGGGGATGACGCGCCGGCAGCGGCCAGCCTGTTGCTTCCGGTTGAGACTGCGCTGGCCGAAGTCCCGGCGCTGCTCCTGACCGAGGCGGAGGCCGCCGATCTCACCCGTGGCCAGCCGATCAGCCTGGTTCAACTGCTAGGCCGCATTCCGGGCTCCGCCGATCCCGGCGGAGGGCTGGCGCGCGCCATGGCGGGCAACCGAGTGGTCGGGCTGTGCCGTCTGCAAGACGGGCTGCTACGCCCGGAGCGCATTCTGTAGCCCACCCGCGACATGCGCCGGGAAGCCGCCGCGGCCGGATTCTTCGACAGCGGGTTCGGGCGTCATCCAAAACTGCAAATCTACAGTGTCCGCGAGCTTCTGGGGCACATCGCCATCGACCTGCCGCCGCTCGGCCGCAGCGAAGGTTTCAAGCGCGCGCCGCCCGAAAAAGGCCGGAAGGCAACCCAAACCGGCCTCGATCTCTGAACCGAGGAGCGGGCTCCGCGAATCCGCTGGACAAACACGCGGCGTGGGAGGATACCCCGCCGGCTTCCCGGACCCCATGCTTGTGGCCGCGACCGCGCTGGACGACATCCCGGCGAGGCCCCGACCGAAGCCAAGGCCAGCGCTCTCGCCCAGGGGAGCGTTTTCGCCTCGCGCGACAGGATGCGCGTACACCTCTTGCCCAGGAGTATCCCGATGTCGATTACCGCGGAGCGCCGCACGGCGCTCGTCCATGAACACGCCCGCGCCGAGGGCGACACCGGCAGCCCGGAAGTGCAGGTCGCGCTGCTCTCGGAGCGCATCGGCAACCTCACCGAGCACCTGAAAACTCACGCCAAAGATTTCCATTCCCGGCGCGGGCTGCTGATGCTGGTGGGAAGGCGGCGTCGTCTGCTCGATTACCTGAAGGGCAAGGATGCCTCACGTTATACGGCGCTGATCGGTCGTTTGGGCCTGCGGCGCTGACCATGACGCGGCAGGGGACCGTCACCATATGCGGGTCTCCGTCGCCGTCGCCGCTTCGTGCCATGGCGGCACGGAGCCAACCTGCCGTTCGCGGCGGGATGTTCGATTGCCCGTCCTGACACCGTTTGCGGATGCCATGACGGCTTCTCCGGCCACATGGCCCGGGCCAGCGGCGTCGCGTTGCCCTGCCCGCTTCCATGCCGCCCGAGACGCCGTCCTCCGCCGGCCCAGGTCTTCGTGGGCAACCCCCATCCTGGCGTGCCGGCGCAACTGAAGGACGACATGATGTTCAACTATTTCCGCCGCGAGATCGAGTGGGGCGGACGCACGCTGATCCTGGAGACCGGCAAGATGGCCCGCCAGGCCGATGGCGCGGTGCTGGCGCGCTACGGCGACACGATCGTGCTGTGCACCGCGGTCGGCAGCCGAAGTGTCAAGCCGGGCCAGGACTTCTTCCCGTTGACTGTGAACTACCAGGAAAAGGCTTTTGCCGCCGGCAAGATCCCGGGCGGGTTTTTCAAGCGCGAGGGGCGCCCGACCGAAAAGGAGACGCTGGTAAGCCGGCTGATCGACCGTCCGATCCGGCCGCTGTTCCCGGACGGGTTCCGGAACGAGACCCAGATCATCGCCACCGTGCTGAGCCACGATCTGGAGAACGATCCGGACGTGGTGGCCATGATCGGCTGCTCCGCGGCGCTGACCCTGTCCGGCATTCCCTTCTTCGGGCCGATCGGCGCGGCGCGGGTCGGCTACATCGATGGGCAGTACGTGCTCAACCCGACCGCCTCACAGGAGGCGGATTCCGCACTCGATCTGGTCGTAGCGGGCACCACCGAGGGCGTGCTGATGGTGGAGAGCGAAGCGCGCGAACTGTCCGAAGAGATCATGCTGGGTGCGGTCACCTTCGGGCACCAGAACTTCCAGCCGGTGATCCAGGCCATCGTCGAACTGGCGGAACACGCCGCCCGCGAGCCGTGGACCTTGCCGGAGCCGGCGGAAACCGAGGCGGCCCTGAAAGCGCGGCTCGATGCGCTGGCGCGCGCGCCGCTCGCGGAAGCCTATACGGAAAAACACAAGCAGGTGCGCCAGGACAAGGTGGCGGTGGCCAAAAAAGGCGCGCTCGCGGTCCTGGCCGAAGAGGGGCTGGATCTCGACCTCGCCAAACCGTTGCTGAAAGAGTTGGAAGCCAACGTCATGCGCGGCGCGGTGCTCGACACCGGCCTGCGCATCGACGGGCGGGACACCAAGACCGTGCGGCCGATCGTGGCAGAGGTGGGCGTGCTGCCGCGCGCGCACGGCTCGGCCCTGTTCACGCGCGGAGAAACCCAGGCGTTGTGCGTCGCCACGCTCGGCACCGCGCAGGACGAGCAGATCGTCGACGCGCTGGAAGGCGAGTATCGCGAACACTTCATGCTGCACTACAATTTCCCGCCCTACTCGGTGGGCGAAGCGGGCCGCATGGGCACCCCGGGCCGGCGCGAGATCGGCCACGGCAAGCTGGCCTGGCGCGCCATCCACCCGCTGCTGCCGCCAAAAGAGAAATTTCCCTACACGCTGCGGGTGGTGAGCGAGATCACCGAAAGCAACGGCAGCTCGTCGATGGCCACCGTATGCGGCACGAGCCTCGCGCTGATGGACGCCGGGGTGCCGCTGACGCGCCCGGTGGCGGGCATCGCCATGGGGCTGATCAAGGAGGACCGCGGCTTTGCCGTGCTCTCCGACATCTTGGGCGACGAGGACCATCTGGGCGACATGGACTTCAAGGTCGCCGGCACCGACCGGGGCGTCACCAGCCTGCAGATGGACATCAAGATCACCTCCATCACGCCGGAAATCATGCAGGTGGCATTGGGCCAGGCGCGCGATGGGCGCCTGCACATCCTGGGCGAAATGGCCAAAGCCATCACCGGCTCTCGCACCGACGTGGCCGCCACCGCGCCGCGGATCACGGTGATCAACATCCCCAAAGAAAAGATTCGGGACGTGATCGGCACCGGAGGCAAGGTGATCCGCGAGATCGTCGAGCAGACCGGGGCGAAGATCGACATCGAGGACGACGGGACCATCAAAGTCGCGGCGACACGGCAGGAGCAGGCAGAAGCCGCCATCGACCGCATTCGCGGCATCGTGGCCGAGCCGGAAGTGGGCGTGATCTACAACGGCAAGGTCGTGAAGATCGCCGAGTTCGGCGCCTTCGTGAATTTTCTCGGCTCGCGCGACGGTTTGGTCCATATCAGCGAACTCGCCAATGGCCGGGTGGCCAAGACAAGCGACGTGGTCAGCATGGGCGACCCCGTAAAAGTCAAGGTTCTGGGTTTTGACGACCGCGGAAAGATCAAGCTCTCGATGCGCGTGGTCGACCAGGCGACCGGGGCGGACATCACCGACCAAGTCGGCCCGAAAGGCGGCAACCGCAGTCGCCGCGAGGAGCAGGTGGCTGAGCCGGTGGCCGATTGAGACGAAATCCCGGGACGCGGCGGCACGCCCGGGTGAACGCGGCCGTGCCGCACCTTATCTGAGCCATCGGAAACAGGGGGCGCCGGGAGCGCTGGCATGAGGACAATCGAGGCGATCCGGATGGGCGGCGTGGACGTGCTTCCGCTGGTGGAAGGCGGCAAGGGCGTGTCGATCTCCACGGGCGTCACCTCCGGCCATTGGGCGGCCGGCGGCGGCGCCGGCACCTTCAGCGCCGTCAACGCCGACAGCTTCGATGCGGACGGCAAGCTGATTCCGCAGACCTATAGCGGCCGCACCCGCCGTGAACGGCACGAGGAACTGGTGGCCTACGCCATCCAGGGCGGCATTACCCAGGCCCGCCAGGCGCACGAGATCGCCGGTCCCAGCGGGCGCATCCACGCCAATATCTTGTGGGAAATGGCGGCCGCCGAGCGCGTCATTACCGGCGTGCTGGAGGGCGCCAAAGGGCTGATCCATGGCCTGACCTGCGGCGCCGGCATGCCGTATCGCCTATCCGATATCGCTGCCCGCTTCGGAGTCCACTACTACCCGATCGTCTCGTCGGCCCGCGCCTTCAACGCGCTGTGGCGGCGCGCCTACCACAAGGCGGCGTCGCTGCTGGGCGGCGTCGTCTACGAGGACCCCTGGCTGGCCGGCGGCCATAACGGCCTCTCGAATAGTGAGGACCCCGCAAAACCCGAAGGCCCGCTGCCCCGCGTGGTGGCTCTGCGCAAGCTGATGCGCGAACTGGGCTTGGGCGAAACGCCCATCATCATGGCGGGCGGCGTGTGGTGGCTGGAGGAGTGGGAGGACTGGATCGGCAACCCCGACCTGGGCCCGATGGCGTTCCAGTTCGGCACCCGCCCGCTGCTGACCCAGGAAAGCCCGATCGGCGATGCCTGGAAGCGGCGCCTGCTGACGCTGAAAGAGGGCGACGTGTTCCTCAACCACTTCAGCCCGACCGGCTTTTATTCCTCCGCGGTCAACAACTCTTTCATTCGGGAACTGCGGGAACGCTCGCAGCACCAGGTGGCCTACACCACCGAGGAAGTGGGCGAGCACGTCGCCGAATACGGCGTGGGTCCGCGCAAGCGCACAGTCTATCTCACCCCCGCCGACCTCGCGCGGGTGCGGAGCTGGGAGGCGGAGGGCCGCACCGAGGCGCTGCGCACGCCGGACTCCACCCTGGTGTTCGTCACCCCCGAAAAGGCGGCCGAACTTCTGGCCGACCAGCAGGCCTGCATGGGCTGCCTGAGCCAGTGCCGATTCTCCAACTGGTCGCAGCACGAGCCGGAATTTTCCACCGGCAAAAAACCCGATCCGCGCAGTTTCTGCATCCAGAAAACGTTGCAGGAAATCGGCCATTCCAAGGACGACGACGCGGCGGTCGAGCACAACCTCATGTTCGCCGGGCACAACGCTTACCGGTTCGCGTCCGATCCTTTCTACGGCAACGGTTTCATCCCGACGGTGCGGCAGCTGTTTGAACGCATCCTCACCGGACGGTGAGCTGGAATGGTGACGGCGGCTGAACCGTCCCCTTCTCATGAGGGGCAGATGGCCGATCCGCGCGTACCTGAAATTCTGGACATCGTCGCACGCGAGACTGGGGTCGCGCGGGCCGAGCTGCGGCCCGATGCGACCATCGAGGCGCTAGGCATTCCATCGCTGGATATGGTGCAAGCAGTATTCGCCCTTGAGACGCGGTTCGGCGTTGAAATACCTGTTGTCGCGGAACGCGCCGCTAGCGCGGAATTCGCCACCGTGGGCGATCTGGTGGCGCACGTCCTGACCACTCTGGACCGCCCGCAACCGGCCATCTGATTGGGCTCGCCGCATCGCGTTGCGATTACCGGACTGGGCGCCGTCACGGCGCTGGGCAACGACGTACCCGAGTTGTGGGACGCCGCACAGCGCGGCGTGTGCGGCATTTCCGCCATCGGCGCGATCCCGACCGAGCGGCTCTCCGCCCACACCGCTGCGCAGGTGCGCAATTTCGATGCGGCGTCCCGGTTCGACCGCAGGAAACTGCCCATGCTCGACCGCTCCGCGCAACTGGCGCTGGTCGCCGCACGCGAAGCGATGGACGATGCCGCACCTCGCGCGTTCGACCCGGCTCGCGTCGGCGTCGTGCTCGGGGCCGCGAACGGACAAGAAACCTTCGACTCCGCCTATCGCAGCTTTTACGGCGACGGCGCGCGAGGCGTGCCGCCGCTGACCGTGCCGCGGATCATGCCGAGTGCGGCGACCAGCCACGTCTCCATGGAGTTCGGCATCCGCGGGCCGTGTTTTTCCACCGCGTCGGCCTGCGCCTCGGCGTCGCACGCCATCGGCCAGGCGTTCCACATGGTACGCGCAGGCATGCTGGACCTCGCTGTCACCGGGCGGCGGCGATGCCTCCATCGTGGTGGGATTCATAAAAGGGTGGGAGGCGCTGCGCGTGCTCAGCCCCGATGTCTGCCGCCCGTTCTCCGCGCGACCGCGCCGGGCTGGTGCTGGGCGAGGGCGCCGGCCTTCTGGTTCTGGAACCATTTGCCCGCGCGGTGGCGCGGGGAGCGGCAATCCATGCCGAACTCGTGGGTTTCGGGATGAGTGCCGATGCCGCGCGACCTCACCGCGCCCGACGCAGACGGCGCCGCCGCAGCCATGCGCGCCGCGCTCGACGACGCGGGCTTGCGGCCGGAGCAGGTGGACTACATCAATGCCCATGGCACCGGCACCCGCCTCAACGACCGCACCGAGGTTTTGGCGCTGCGCAAGGTTTTTGGGGCGCGCGTGCCGCCTCTCTCGTCCAGCAAGTCGATGCTGGGCCATTGCATGTCGGCCTGCGGCGCGCGTGGAGCTGGTGCTGACGGTGCTGGCGCTGCGCGACGGCGTGCTGCCGCCCACGGTGGGTTTTCGCGAAACCGATCCCGAGTGCGACATCGACTGCGTGCCAAATTTTTCCCGCGCGGCGTCGGCGCAGGTAGCGCTGTCAAATTCGTTCGCGTTCGGCGGGCTCAATGCCGTGCTGGCGGTGCGCCGGGTGCCGTGACCGCGCACATCAACCGCATCGCCACCGCCGTACCGGACCACGACGTGCATGCGCCGTTCGTCGCCTTCGCGCGCACGCTGCTGCCCGACGAGCGGGCGCGCACGCTGTTCGACCGCATGGAAGAGCGCTCCGGCATCGGCCATCGCTTTTCGTATTTCCGGCCGGGCCGGCTGGAAGCGGGCGAGGTGGACGCGGATTTGTTTTTTCCGCCGCGGCGCGTTTCCCTCGACCGCGGCACGGATGCGCCGCTACGAGACCTGGGCCCTCGATCTGGCGCTGCGGGCGCTTTCCGGCCTGGACGTGAGCGGCATCACCCACCTGATCGTCGTCTCCTGCACCGGCTTTTCCGCGCCCGGCCTCGATTTGCAGCTGGCCGCCGCATTGGGACTGGATGCATCGGTCCGGCGCAGCATTCTGGGCTTCATGGGCTGTTCCGCGGCCGTTCCGGCGCTGCGAGCGGCGCAGGAAGCCGTGCTGGCGGATCTCGTCCGCCCGCGTGCTGGTGGTGAATCTGGAACTGTGCACGCTGCACATGCAGGAAACCGCCGATCTGGAAACCATTCTGTCGTTCCTGCTGTTCGGCGACGGCGGCAGTGCGGCCATCGTCTCGGCCGACGAGGAAGGCATCGCACTCGACTATTTCTTCGCCACCATCCTCCCTGACAGCGCTGACCTGATCACCTGGCACATCGGCGAACAAGGTTTTGACATGCGGCTGTCCGGCAAAGTTCCCGGACGGATCGCGCAGGCGCTGCGCGCCGAGCGGGAGGGCGGAACCCTGCTGCGTGGCGAAGGCACGCAGGCAGTCGAGCATTGGGCCGTGCATGCCGGCGGGCGCACGGTGCTTGACGCGGTGGAGATTGGCCTGGCGCTGCCGCAACGCGCGCTGGCCACATCGCGCGCGGTGCTGCACGCGTTCGGCAATCTTTCCTCGGCCACCATCATGTTCGTGCTGCAACGCATGCTTGGCGGCCCACCCGGCCGTGGCCTGGCGATGGCGTTCGGTCCGGGCATGGTGGCGGAGACGTTCCGCTTTCGCGTGCTGTGACATGTCGCTCGTCTTCGCCGTCAAGGGGCTGACGCGATGAGAAATCTGTCCACCCGCTCGCTCGAGCGGGAATGGATGGAGACCGAGGCCGTTCCGGCGGAGGATTTCGCCCGCTGCCTGGGCGACTTGGCAGTCGGTGAACCGTGCCACCTTTGCGCACCGTCCGACCCTGCGCTGGCTGACCCGGGCAGTGGGAGATGCGGAGACATTCTCAGTGCTGGACGTGGGTTTTGGCGAGGGCGACATGTTGCGCGCCATCGCCCGCTGGGCGGCACGTCGGGGCAAGCGCGCGGAATTGTCGGGTGTGGACCTCGACCCTTCCAGCGAACTGGCCGCGCGAAGCAAGACGTCTCCGGACACGCAGATCGCCTACCACACCGGCGACGTCTTCGCTTTTGTGCCGAGTGCGCGCCCAGATTTCGTCATCAGCTCGCTGTTCACGCACCATCTGTCGGATGCGCAGGTAGTGGCGTTCCTGTGCTGGATGGAGGCGACCGCGGTGCGCGGCTGGTTCGTCAACGACCTGCACCGGCACTGGCTCGCCTATCACGGGTTCCGCGCCATGGCCGCGGCGGCGGGCTGGCACCGTTTCGTGCGCCATGACGGGCCGGTCTCGATCGCGCGGGCATTCCGCAGGGCGGACTGGCAGCGCTTCTTGGCCGATGCAGGCGTGCCCGGCACGATCCACTGGCGTTTCCCGTTCCGCTTCTGCGTCGAGCGGCTGCGATGAGCGGCATTTTTGTGGTGGGCGGCGGCCCGGCCGGGGCCGCCGTGGCGTGCCGTCTCGCACGGGCCGGCCGCGCGGTGACCGTGTTCGAACGCGAAAAAGCGCCGGCGCATGTCGTATGCGGCGAGTTCTTGGGCGGCGATGCGCTGGCGCAGCTGGCCGCACTCGGCATCGATGTGCTGGCGCTGGGCGGCCGAACAATCCATCGCGTGCGGCTGGTGCGCGGCGACCGTGTCGCTGAAGCGTCGCTGCCGTTCCCCGCCGCCGGCATTTCGCGCCGCGTGCTGGATTCAGCGCTGCTGGGAGAAGCGGAAGCGTCCGGCGCAAGAGTGCTGCGCGGTCACGCGGTGCGCGGTCTCTGCGACGGCCGGCTGCTGGTGGCAGGGTTGGGCGAGATCAGGCCTCGAAACGATGTTTTTGGCCACCGGCAAACATGAGCTGCGCGGGGTACCGCGCAGGCCGCGTCGGCCGCCCGAAGCTTTGGTCGGCGTTCAAGACGCATCTGCGTCTCGCGGCGGAGCAGGCGACGGCGCTAGACGGTGCCGTCGAGCTTTTTCTGTTTTCCGACGGCTATGCTGGGCTGCAAATGATCGGAGCCGAAACCGCCAATCTGTGCCTGCTCACGCGCGAGGAGCGGCTGGCGCGGACCGGCGGATGGGACGGCTTGCTGCGGGATCTGTGCAGCGCCAGCCCACACCTGGCGCGCCGGCTGCACGATGCCGAGGCATGGAACCGCCCGCTGGCGATCGCGCGCGTGCCGTACGGCTTCGTGCACCGACGCGCGCCATGACGAGACGAAAATTTTTCGGCTCGGCGACCAGATGGGCGTGATCGCCTCGTTCACCGGCGACGGTATCGCCGATGGCGCTGCGCACCGCCGAACTCGCCGCCAAGTGTTTCTTGCAGGGCGGCACGGCCACATCGTATCACCGCCGCGCGCGCAAACAGCATCGGGGACCGATTCGGACTGCTTCGCTGCTGTATCGATGCGGCCGCCTTGCCGTCCTCGCAATCCGCGATGGTCGCGGCGTCCCGGTTTTGGCCGGGCGCCCTGGCCCGGGTCGCCGCGGCGACCCGGGTGGCGTAGCCCGCTACGGAACCAGCCGGAACACAGTTCCGTAGTCGTCTGATCCGCCCTGATACGTCGTGCCGTACAGTGCTCCCGTGCCGTCGGCGACCAAAGCCGACGTAGGCAGCGCGCCGTCTCCGCTACCGCCGACAAAATTGTGCAGGATGGTTTTGGTCCATTCCTGGCCGGGCTGTCCCGCCGTCAGCTTGAACAGCGTTCCGCGCCCAGTGCCGCCCTCATATGTGGTTCCGTACAGCGCCCCCTTGCCGCCGAGCAAAACTCCATTCAGCGGCAGATAGCCGTCGGTGCCGCCCTGGAAATGGTACAGGATTTCCTTCGTCCACGATGCGCCTGCGGCGGCAGGTGGGTCGAGACGGAATACGGTCCCGGTCTCGTAGTTTCCGCCCGGGCCGGGTAGCCCACCTGATGCCGTGGCGCCGTAGAGACGGCCGCTCCTGTCTCTTACAAGGTTGCCGACCGGGATGAGCCATCGGCGCCGCCTTCGAAGTTGTAGATTGCGGTCTCGTTCCAGCCATCCGGGCCGCGCGATCAGCTCGAATGCGGTGCCGCATCCCGTGTTGCTGCAGATCCCGGTGCCGCCCTGGGTCGTCACCCCGAACCGCTGCCGTTCGCCCTTCGCTAGTAGTGGACTCTGCGGGATGGCCCCATCGGGGCTGCCGCCGAAACGGTGCAGCACGCTCTCGGTCCAGCGGGAGGCGCCGGGAGCGGGCGGCACAAGCCTGAACGCGATGCCGTTGCCCGTCTGTCCAGCCCCCGCGCCGCCCTGATCCGTGGTGCCGGTCAGGCCGGACCGGCGATCGATGATCAGGCCGCCTGCCGGCGAAGCGCCGTCATCGCCGCCGGTGAACGAATGGAGCTGGGTAAACGTCCAAGGCGCCGAAGGATCGGGCTGGGCCAGTCTGAAAACGGTGCCGCTGCCGCCACGCGCTCCGCCATCGAGAGTGACGCCGAACAGGTCGCCGGTTGCCGAAAGGACCAGTCCGAGCGGATAGCCGCCCTGCTGCTGCCCAGAAAATCGGTGCAAGACCTTTTCCGTCCAGGGACGGCTTGGATCGGCTCGTGAAGTGAGCTGAAACACGACGCCGCCGTCCGCGATGCCGCCGGTATCCGTGGTGCCGAACAAGCGTGCCATCGGGCCCGAGGATCACACCGGCCTCGGGCGACATTCCGCGGGCGCCGCCCGGGAACTCGTAGATCGTGGAGAATGTCGGAGCCGCCTGGGCGGCGGCTGGTGCCAAAGCCAGCGGTGCAGCGGCAACCAACAAGGCTACGCCCATGGAAAAGAACGGCGGTCGAGACCGCCTTGTCGCCCCGTTCATGCCAAAGCCCCCAACCCCTGACGGAACGATTATCCTTGAGCAATCAGTCCATCACAAGACCGTCCCTCAGAGAGCCTAAAGCCAGAGCCTTCGGCGTGCGGCGGAACTTGACGGGGCGGACGCCCCGGCTATGGTTTGTGATTGCCAACGCAGTCCACAACGATAAACGGGGGATCGAACGTGCTCACGTCCAAGCGTCGTCGCATCATTGCGGCCGTTTCGGTAATGGTGCTGGCGGGAGCATTAGCCATGCTCCCGGCACGAGCCGAGGATCAGATCACCATCGGCTTCGTCACCCACGCGCAGGGCAATCCGTTCATCCAGCAGATCATCGACGGCGCACAGGCGGCGGCGGCGATCTCGGCGCAAAACTCGCAGTGGCCGCAGCAGCCGGGCGGCGCGCCGGATGCGCAGCTGAAACTGGTGCAGAACATCGTCAATGCCGGGGCGCAGGGCGTCGCCACCTCGGTGCCCGGCAACTCGATGGCAAAGGGCCTCAACGAGATCATCGCCAGCGGCGTCCCGGTGGTGCAGTACAACCTGCTGAGCATGGCCGTGCAGGCGCCCTATGTCGGCGAGAAATCGACCCAGAGCGGTCGCATTCTCGGCAAGATGGTGCTCGACAAGGTCGGCGGTGCTGCGGGCAAGGGCAAGATCATCATCGGTAACTGTTTTCCGGGTTTCCCCTCTCTAGAAAACCGCGCCAAGGGCGTGGAGGAATCGCTAAAAGCCGGTCCGGGCGTCACCGTGCTCGGGCCGTTCGACGTGAAGGTCAGCGCCACCGACAACTACAACCATTGGGAGCAGCTCTATGCCGCCAATCCGGATGCGGTGGCGATGATCGGACTGTGCGCGCCGGACGTGGCAAGCCTCGGCAAGCTCAATGCGGCCAACGGCGACAAGTTCGTGGCCGGCGGCTACGACCTGACCACCGAGAATCTGGAGGCGATCAAGAACGGCCACGCCTATGTCACGCTCGGCCAGAGCCCGTTCGTGCAAGGCTACCTGCCCGTTGCCATGCTGGTCGACGCGGTCCGCACAAAAACCAAGCTGCCGGTCGGGTTTTTCAATTCGGGCACGCAGGTCGTGACCGCCGGCAGCGTCGACATGGCCAACGGATTGCCGGCGACGACGTTCCCGCAACTGCTGGCGCTCTCCGCCGACCCGAAGGCCACGGCCGAGTTTTACAAGCCGTGGACGCAATCCGTGGCGAACGGCGGCTGGAAGAAGAACATGGAGCCGTTGGCGGCAGAAGGGGAGTAGCGGCCGCCCGCCGGCTACGGCGTCACGTTCGCGCAGCCGCGGAGATGAGCGCGACGCCGATCGTGGCAGTGCGCGATCTGGTGAAGCGCTACGGCGGCGTGATCGCGCTGGATCGCATCAACTTGGCCGTGCAGCGCGGCACCGTGCACGCCGTCGTGGGCGAGAACGGCGCCGGCAAATCGACGCTCATGAAGGTGCTGGCGGGCGTCGAGCGCGCCGATGCCGGGTCGATCAGCCTGAACGGAACGACGGTCGAACTCGGATCGCCGGCCGCCGCGCGCGCACAGAAAATCGGCATCGTGTATCAGGAACTGAGTTTGTTCCCGCAGCGCTCGGTGCTGGCGAACCTGTTCGTCAACCGCGAGCCTACCCGCTACGGGCTGGTATCGACCCGCGCGATGCAGGATCGCAGCCGTCACATGCTCGATCAGCTCGGCTTGCATGTCGATCTGCAAGAACCAGTCGGCCGCCTCAGCATCGGCGAGCAGCAGCTTGTTGAGCTATGTCGCGTGCTGCTGGAAGAGCCGCTGCTGCTCATTCTGGACGAGCCGAACTCGGCGCTGAACGAGCGTGAGACGGCGCGGCTGTTCGCGGTCCTGCAGCAGCTCCGCACCCGCGACGTGACCATGTTGTACGTGTCGCACCGCCTGGAAGAGGTGTTTGCCATCGCCGATCGGATGACGGTCACGCGCAACGGCCGCGACGTTTTCACCAAAGACCGCGCCGCGCTGTCCATTGCGGAAGTCATCGAGGCGATGATCGGCGCCAAGCAGGACGCGCTGTTCCCGCCGCCATCGCCGCGCCGCAGCGAGGCGGCAACCTCGCGCATCGTGGTGCGCGGCCTGAGCGGCGGCGAGCTGTCCGATGTCAATCTGGCTGCCGGTGCCGGCGAGGTGGTCGGACTGGCGGGCCTCGAAGGCTCGGGCGTCTCGACGCTGCTGGGAGCCCTGTTCGGCACAAGCAAGGCGCGCGCGGCAAAAGTATCGTATCCGGACGGACGTGGACTGCCGCGCAATCCCGACCGATGCGGCGCGGCGCGGCGTGTGCCTGGTTCCGTCAGACCGGCGCCGGAACGGGCTGATGCTGGACCGGAGCCTGCTGTTCAACCTTGGCGAGGTCGTGGTCGGTGCGCGTGAAGGCTCGCCATGGTACGACCCCCAAAAGGCTTTTCGGCGCGCCGAGCGGCAGATCGGCCGCTTGCGCATCCGGGCACCGTCGCCGCTCAGCCCGGCCAACGCGCTCTCCGGCGGCAATCAGCAGAAAGTCGTCATCGGCAAGTGGCTCGAAATCGCGCCGAACGTGATGCTGCTGGACGATCCCACGCGCGGCATCGATGTCGGCGCCAAGCGGGAGATTTATGCGCTGATCCGCGAGATGTCGGCCGAGGGCCGGATCGTGCTGTTCAGCTCCACCGAGCTGCCGGAGCTGATCGGACTGTGCGATCGCATCGTGGTGTTGTATCGAGGGCGCGTGGCGGGCGAACTGGCCGGCGATGACGTGAGCGAGCACGCGCTGCTGCACCTCATCAACACCGGGGAGCTGCCCCCAGAACTCTGCACCGCAACCGCGGTGACGGAGGTCTTTTCGCGTCGGTCGCGGGGGCGTTCCCGGTTACTCCGGCTGCCGGACGAACTCGGCGTGATCGTGGCGCTTGATGGCGATGATCGTCGTCATCGGCGTGGCCCGGCCGCGCTTTCTCAATCCGATCAACCTGCTCACCATTCTGGGCAATACGACGTTCCAGGGCATGCTGTCGCTGGGCATGGTGTTTCTGCTGGCGATCCGAGAAATCGATCTGTCGGTCGGCTGGATGTTCAATTTCTCCGCCGTCATCGCCGCACTGCTCATGGTCGCCGGCCTGAATCCGTGGCTCGCGACTTTGGCCGGCGTGGTTTTTGGCGGCGGGCTTGGTCTGGTGAATGCGCTGCTGGCGGTCGGGCTGCGGTTGCCCACGATCATCGTCACGCTGGGCACGTTTTCGATGTTCGAGGGCCTGTCGCTGGTGGTGAACAGCGGCCGCGCGGTGGTGCCTGCCGGACCAGTCCAGCAGCTATTTTACCCTGATCTCGGCCAAAGTGTTCGGGATCGTGCCGGTCGTGGCGCTGGTGTTCGTGCTGCTCGCGGTCGTGCTGCACGTAGTGCTGAAACGCACCCGCTTCGGCTATCGGGTCCAGGCGGTAGGCAGCAACCCGGAGGCGGCACGGCTGGCCGGCATTCCCGGCGCGCTGGTGAAATTGCAGACCCTGGTGCTGATGGGGGCGATCTGCCGGCCTGTCCGGCGCGATGTATGTCGGTTTCCGGGGTGCCATCGATCCGCAGGAGGGCGCGGATTTCGCGCTCACCGTCATTGCCGCCGCAATCATCGGCGGCACCCCGCTGTCCGGCGGTTCCGGCACGGTGATCGGGGCCGTGGTGGGCATGCTCATCATTCAGGTGATCAGCAGCGGAATCATCTTCTTCGGCATCGACGAGACCTGGAGCACGTTCGTCACCGGAGCGGTCATCGTTTTGGCCGTGGTCTTGATCAGCTGGTCAAATACCAGCGCAGCCGCGCCGGCCGCGAGGGCGGCACGGCGTAGGGTGGGTCAGCGCACGCCACTTTTTCACCGGCCTCAGAAATCCGTGCAGCGGCCCTTGTGCTCCCAGTCGCCATAGCGGGTCGGCTCGGGACCCGGTGGACCGCCGATTTCCTTCGGCATGGGTTTTGATTGGTCGACCGTGTCGGGTGGCTCGGGAGGCGGCGTGTCGGATGCATCGTCCATGCAGCCGAATTGGGTCTTGCCCTGTGGTGCGCAAGCACTTGCTTCCCCTGTGGCAACGGCCATAAGGACAACATACCTCTGTATTGGGCCATGGGCTCGGACATGATCGCGCCGCGGGCCGTATTTGTTGTGCTGTTCGGTCTGGCCGCCGGCATTGTCGCACCGGCGCCGACATCCGCCGTTGCGGCGGCGAGGGACAGTCGCACCATCACCGTCACCGACCAGGCGCGCCGGCCGGTGAACGAGCTTTATGTTTCGCCTGTCGGCAGCAATTCCTGGGGCGACGACCGGCTCGGCGAACTCCACCATCGAGCCCGGACAGACCAGGCGGTTGCGGCTCGGCGACGTGGCGGCTTGCACCGTGGATATCGAGGTCGTCTACGACGATGCCAGCCATGAGGAACGGCATGGCGTGGACATATGCCGCGCGCAAAAACTGGTTTTCGACGGCAGTGCTGCGGTGGTGCCGCCGGCGGCGCAGGGCGGCGCGCATCAGGTGCTGCTGATCAACGCCTCGCCGCGGCCGATCCAGCAGGTTTCTGATCGCGCCCGCCGATGCAGGCGACTGGGGCGACGACCTGCTCCCCGACGGCAGTTTGTCGGCGGGCGAGCGCACCACGTTGACCTATCACGGCGACTGCCTGGCCGATCTGCGGGTGGTGTTCGACAACCGCAGCGCCGAGGAACGGCGCAACCTGGATTTATGCGGGCTGCACGGGGTGATCGTGCGACCGGGCTGGACGACGACGGACGCACTGATGCCGCTGCCCTCTCTGGCCTCGGCCGCTGCCGGTACGAGAGCGACCCAAGTCACGGTACACAACCACTCCGGACACGTCGTACAGCATCTGTTCGTGTTCCCGCAGGGCAGCGGCGAGCGCGGATCGGACCTGCTGGCGGCGCAGTCGCTGGAGGACTTGCGCGAATTCGGCGTGACCGTGAACCGCCCCCCCGGCACCTGCCGCTTCTCGGCTCAAATTGTCTACGGGGGCAAGCTTGTCCGACCGTGATCTGTCGGACCTCGATCTGTGCCAAATCCTACGATCGTGGTGCCGCCACCGGAGCAGTAACGAGAGGCGCCGTTCAGAACGAAGGATCAGTTTTGTATCTGATATGTAATAATTAGGACGTGCCTAGGCAGGCGGCCCAGTCAGGTAGGTTTTCGGATCGGCGCGGGGAACCAGAAACCGCCCCACTTCCTCCACTCCGTGCCGGGGTAGGTCCACTTCGGTTTTCGCGTGCGCGCCTCGGTGCGGAGCGGACGCTTTCGGATCGGCTTTTCGGCCGGTTCGGTCGGGACCGGTGCGGCGGGGTCCGGCCCGATCTTCCCCAAGTCGGGAGGAGCCGGCCTGACCCGGGGCGGACGGGGCGGCGGCGGGGGCAGGATCTTGGGGTCGGGTTGCACTCCCAGCATCCGGCACAGCGGCCGCAGCAGTCGCCCGGCCTGCGGGGCGTTGCGGAGCAACTCCTGCATCTCCGGATCGGCCAGAAGTTTCTGCAGCAGGTTGCTGAGGTTCACCTCCCAGCCCAGCATCGCCACCAGCCAGCCCAGCTTGTGCGGCAGCCGCTGCTGCGGCTTGCGGTGTTCTGGTCCGGGCCCGGGTCCGGGCCCAGGTGGGGCCCAGGTCCGGGCCCAGGTCCGGGGCGGGGCCTGGTTCCGGGCTGGCGCGTGCGGGGCGGCGGCAGCGGACCCGCCCGGGCCCGGGCGGCCAGGGCCAGGAACCGGGCCTTGAGGCGTTGCAGCCGCCACCAGAGCAGGATCAGCACCGGCGCCCGAGACTGGTCCCGAGGCATCTTCGCCCCCACCGCGATGCTCATCCCCACGATCATCTGGGCAAAGCGGTCCGAGATGGTGGGGTTTGGCGGCAACGGGGGCGGGTAAATCAATATCG
Source organism: uncultured Pseudomonadota bacterium (assembly GCA_963822705.1). Lineage (GTDB taxonomy): Bacteria > Pseudomonadota > Alphaproteobacteria > Acetobacterales > Acetobacteraceae > CAVRQM01. The sequence goes on along the minus strand of CAWGIX010000011.1, from coordinate 168,567 downwards.
TTAGTGAAGCTAACAAAACCCATTCCCCAGGTCAAGGAATTCTTTTCTCCGGTCGAGGGCAACCGATCGCTCGCGGCGGTGCGGCAGTTCTGGACCGCAGATGCCGGCCCGTACAACTCAGTGCGGGAGGTCCGCCGATTTCAGCCGCTGTTCGGCGATCCCGCGCCACGGCGCGTTCCCGGGCGCCTGGGCGAGCGCCTGGGCGAACAGCGCCGCCGAATCCGGGCTGACGCGACCGCCATCGACCCGCGTCTGCGCCTCGGCCGCAAGCGCGGCCATTGCCGGGTCGAAGCGCAGCCGCACCGCCTGCCGCCAGGCCGCGGCGGCTGCGGGCAGGTGCCCGAGTGAATCCTCCGCATTGCCTAGATAGACGTAGCCCTTTCGTGCCTGCTCCGGGTCGAGTCCGGGCTCGGCCAGTTTTGCGCGCAGCATGGCGACCAGCATGGAGGTCGCGTGCCCTTCGGCATCGGCGTTCGCCATCCGCGCCGACATCGGCGCCCCGGGAAGGTCGGGGCGACCCTGCGACCCAACATAAAGCGCGAACCCGGCGACGGGCACGACGAACACCGCCGCGAGGATGGGCCAGCGGCTGGACGCCGGGGCAGCCGCTTCGGGCAGCGCGTCGGCCGCAAGCAACCGGCGCTGCACCTCCAGCACGGCCGTGGCATGCTCGGCCGCGCCGATGCGTCCCTCTGCCCGGTCGCGGTCGAGTTCGGCCAGCTGCGCACGGTGCAGCGCCAATGCCGCTTCCCGCCTCCCTCGGCCCGCGGCCCCGCGGCGGAGCGCGAAGCCGAGCGGCAGCAGCGCGATCGCCGCCAGCAGGATCAGCGCCGCCAGGGTCATACCACCGCTCAAAAGCCCTGACCTGCTGGATGCCCCTCACCCCGGCCTTGGTCCGCTTCGGCGCCCAAGCCCCCAGCGGGGGAGGGGGTGCAGAGGCTGCTCCCTCTGCCTCTGGGAGAGAGTTGGGGTGAGGCTCCTTCCGATCCGCCGGCGTCACGTGTTCAGCAGCCGCTCCAGCCGGGATTTTTCAGCTTGATCCAGCGGTGCGGGCGGTTCGCTCCGGCCGCGTGAGAATACCACCGCGGCGGCGCCGACCAGCAGAGCCAATACCGGAGAGCCCCACAAAAAGACCGTAACCGGCGTCAGCGGCGGGGACAGGCGCACGAAATTGCCGTAGCGCGCCACCAGCCAGTCCACGATGGCGCGGTCGCTGTCGCCCGCCGCCACCCGCTGGCGCACGATCTTTCGCAGATCCCGCGCCAGATCGGCGGCGCTGTCCTCGATGCTCTCGTTCTGGCACACCAGACACCGCAACTGCCTGCCGATCGCTTCCGCCCGCGCCTCCTGCGCCGGGTCGTGCAGCGCCTCCGACGGGTCGGAAATCGCCCAGGCCGGAGCCGCCATCGGGACCGCCACCCCGGCCGCCAGCAGCACCGCGAGCACCGTACGTCTCATGCATACCTTTTCAGCAGCGGCGAGACTTCGCCGGCGATCAGGGCCGGGGTCAGGGCGCCGGCATACTTCCAGCGCACGATACCGGATGCGTCTACCAGATACGTTTCCGGCACGCCGTAGACGCCGAAGTCGATGGCCACGAGCCCGGGCGCGTCGCTGGTGAGTTTCTGGTACGGATCGCCGTGTTCGGCCAAGAACGCCGCGGTGGCGTCCGGCTTGTCCTTGTACGCGATGCCGATGATGGGCACCCCGGCGTCCTTGAGGTCCATCAAGGTGGCGGCCTCGTCCACGCAGGGCACGCACCGCTGGCGAAAAAGTTGACCAGCACGGGGCGCCCGAGTGCGAGGTCGAGCCGTCGGTCAGGCCGGGAAGCGCAAAAGCAGGAACGTGCTTGCCGACCAACGGCGACTGCACGGCGCGCGTGTCGAAACGTGCCGGCTCCATGCCCTCCAGCATGGCCCAAAAGCCGGCACCGGCGGCGGCGGCCACGCCGAGCGGGGCGAGCAACAGCACGTCGCGGCGGTTCATGCGCGCGCCGCCTCGGCCGGCACCGGGCGGCGGGCCGGGGCGCCGATTCGCAGCCGCCGGTCGGATAAGGACAGCAGGCCGCCAAAAGCCATGATCAGCGCGCCCAGCCAGATCCAGGGCGCCAGAAAATTCCAGTGCAGCCGCAACACCGCGGCACCGTCCCGCTCGTCGCCCAGCACGGCATACAGGTCACGAAAAAGATTGGTGCTGATCTTTGCCTCGGTCGTGGTCACCTGCTGCACCGGAAAGCTGCGCCGCTCGGGGGCCAGGACCACGACCGGCTTGCCGTCGCCGGCTCACGTCGATGGTCGCCACGCGGGCGGAAAAAGTTCGGGCCGGCACGGTCATCGGCAGGCCGCGCAGCGCCACTCGTAGCCGGCCAAGTTGGTGGCCTCGCCCGGGCGGAGCAGGACGATGCGGTTTCTGGCCAGCGACATCCCCGCGATGCCGGCGATGGTCACGCCGAGCCCGGCATGGGCGATGGCGGCGCCAAACGTTCCGCGCCGCAGCCCGCCGAGCCGCGCAAGGCTGTCGTGAGCGGAAAGCCGGAACATCTGCGCCCGCGCCGCGATGTCGGCGAGCGCCCGAGAATCAGCCAGGCGGCGGCGGCGAACGCAATCGCGGGCAGCAACCTGGCGCGGAGCGAGGCGGCGAGGCCGATGGCCAGCGCCGCCAGCGCCGCCCACCACAGGCGCGACAGGGCGGGCGCGAGGGACGGCGCGCTTCCAGGGCAGCATCGGTCCCACGGACATGGCGGCGAACCCCGGGACCGCGAGCGGCAGCACCGTGGCGTTGAAGAACGGCGCTCCCGACGGAAAATTTTTGACCCAGCAAGAGATCGGCAAAAAGCGGGAACGTGGTCCCGGTCAGCACCACCGCGGCGATCGAGCACAACAGAATGTTGTTCAGCACCAGGGCGCCCTCGCGCGAGATCGGCGCGAAAATGCCCGACGCGGCCAGCACCGGCGCCCGCAGCGCGAACAGCAGCAGCGAGCCGCCGATCACCAGCGCCAGCAATCCCAGGATGAACACGCCCGCGCGCCGGGTCCTGGGCGAACGCGTGCACCGAGTTGAGAATCCCGGAGCGGACCAAAAAAGTGCCGGAGAGGCTGAGCGAAAAAGTGCCGATCGCCAGCAGCACCGTCCACACCCGCAGCGCCTCGCGCTTTTCCACCACGATTGCCGAGTGCAGCAGCGCGGTGCCGGTCAGCCACGGCAGCAACGAGGCGTTTTCCACCGGGTCCCAGAACCAGAACCCGCCCCAGCCCAGCTCGTAATACGCCCACCAGGAGCCCAGCGCGATGCCGCCGGTGAGAAAGCACCAGGCCGTCAGCGCCCAGGGGCGGACCCAGCGGCCCCACGCGGCATCGACCCGGCCCTCGATCAGCGCGGCCACGGCGAAAGCGAACGGGATCGAGAACCCGACATACCCGAGATAGAGAATCGGCGGGTGGATGGCGAGGCCAAGGTCCTGCAGCAGCGGGTTCATGTCCCGCCCGTTGATCGGCGGCGGCCACAGACGGACGAATGGATTGCTCTCCAGCAGGCAGAACAACTGGAACCCGCACGACGACAGGCCCATCACCCCGAGCACACGGGCACGCAGCGCCGAAGGCAATCTGGTGCCGAACGCCGCGACGGCGGCGCCGCAGCAGGCCAGGATCAAGCACCAGAGCAGGATCGAGCCCTCGTGGTCGCCCCAGACGCCGGTGATCTTGTAGAGCAGCGGCTTCAGGGTGTGGCTGTTCTCGGCGATGTTCTTGACCGAAAAATCGTCGGTGACGGCGCTCGTGACCAGGCACAGGAACGAGGCCACCAGAGCCACGAACTGACCGATGGCGATGGCGGGCGCCGCCGCTATCAGTCGTGCGTCACGCCGATGCGCGCCCCAGAGCGGCAGCACCGCCTGTGCAAATCCGAACGCGACGGCCAGCGCCAGCGCGAAATGGCCGAGTTCGGGGATGGATGGTTCGGTCACGAGCCGCCGGCTTTCGCGATGGCGGCCAACGCGGCGGCGGAGGGCGGACCCTGATCGGGGCGCCAGCGGCCGGATTTCTTCAGCGCGTCGGCGACTTCCTTGGGCATATAGTTCTCGTCGTGCTTGGCCAGCACTTCCTGGGCGCGGAACGTGCCGTCCGGCGCCAGGCTGCCGAGCGCCACGATGCCCTGCCCCTCGCGGAACAGGTCGGGCAGGATCCCCACGTAGTTCACCTCCACGGTGCCCTTCCCGTCGGTCACGGCGAAACGGGCGGACGGCTCGCCGTCGTGCTCGGATCGGAACAGGCTGCCGGCCTCGACCAGCCCGCCGAGGCGGAAATCGCGCCCCGGCGGCGGGTGTTTTGCGGCCACGTCGGAGGGGGCGAGGAAAAACGTCATGCTGTCGCCCATGGCGGAAATGGTCAGCGCCGCAGCCGATCCCAGGCCCAGGCCGCACACGACCAGCACAGCCAGGCGGCGGCGCTTGCGGGTCATCCCCGCCGTTCCGCCCGGGGGTCGACCGCTGCCAGCCTTCGCTTTGCGCGCCCGGTGCGCAACGCCGTATCGATCACGAGCCAGAGTATGACGACCAGGGCAATGAGCGTAGGCGGCGACGATGAACGGCAGGTGCGTCATGCCGCGTGCGCCTTTGCCATGCAGCAGGGAGCGGATGCGCCGCTCCATGATCGCCGCGCGCGTGCGCGCCAGCACCAGGGCCAGGAAGCCCAGGGTAAAGCCGAGGGCGGCGATGAGCAGCGGATTCCCATGCTGGGCGGCATATGGCTGGAACCGAGCAACGATATACTGGCCCGCTGGTGAAGGGTGTTCCACCAATCGACGGAGAATTTGATGATCGGCAGGTTGACCACGCCGACCAGGGCCAGGATGGCGCCCGAGCGGTAGCCGCGCTCGGGGTCGTCGAACGCGCGCACCAGGGCGATGTGGCCGAGATAGAGGAAGAACAGCACCAGCACCGAGGTGAGCCGGGCATCCCATACCCACCACGCCCCCCAGGTCGGCCGCCCCCACAGGCTTCCGGTGACCAGGCACAGCGCGGTCGCGGCAGCCCCCACCGGGCCGATTTCCACCGCGGCCAGATCGGCCAGCGGATGGCGCCAGACCAGCGAGGCCACCGAGCATCCCGCGAGCGCCACATAGCCCATCGAGGCGAGCCAGGCGGCGGGACGTGGAGGTACATGATGCGGACGGTATCGCCCTGCTGGTAGTCGGCCGGGGAGAAGAACAGGCCCCAGCCGACGCCCACGAGGGTCAGCGCGACCGCGGCGGCGGCGAGCGGGGGCAGGACGCGGCCGGACAGGCGGAGAAAACGCCCGGGATTGGCGAAACGGTGCAGGCCGCGTCCCCTCTGCGGCAAAGCGGGGGCCGGCGAGGGCGGCGGCGCGAGCGCGGGGCTGGCGTCCATGCCGTATACTAAGGCTGTCCAGGCAAGACTTGAAGCGCATTGGAAGCCACCAAGGTCGCGGCCAATCTGCCGGAACGTCGGATGGCGTAGCAGAGAGGTGCGAGCGGTTTGAGCTTGTGTCACGAAGCAAAACGAGAGGCGGAAAACGCCGCGACGTCGCGGCCGGGGTCGCGGCCGAGGATCAGCTGGGCGGTGACATGGCCGAGCAGCGGTCCCAGCGTGTAGCCGTTGGCGCCGACGGCATGGAACAGATTTGGGATTTCGGGGTCCTCACCCAGAATGGGGGCGCCGTCGATGTCGATGTTCATCGCCGCCCAGCTCCGCACCACGTGCAAATTGCCGAGCGGGGGCAGCAACCGGCAGGCGACGTAAAGATTTCCCGCCAGACTTTCGCGCAGCGGTCGCGGATGGCCATGAACCGGATCGAGACCGGCGGTCCACCCGCCGCCGATGACGAACCCGCCGGAGGCGGTCTGTTTCAGCGTCAGGTGGCGGCCGACATGGGCCAGCAGTCTTGCAAGCCCCGGAGTTGCAGGCTCGGTGACGATCATCTGCAGCGGCGCCCCGAATACCGGGATGCGGGAGCCCAGCATGGCGGCGATCCGGGCCGCCCAGGCGCCAGCGGCATTGACGACGCGCCCCGCCCGGATCGCGCCGCTCTGCGTGGCGACCAAAAATCCCGGCCCGTTGCGGCTTATGCCCGAGACCTCGGTGCGGGGCAGCACGCGAGCGCCCGCCGCGCGCGCTGCGTCCAGGACCGCCTGGTTGGCCAGGAGCGGGTTGATCTTGCCCTCCAGCGGGCAGAACGCCGCCCCGAGCAGGCCGGGTTTCAGTGCGGGCTCCATCCCGTACAATTCGCTGCGGACCGATCAGCTCGACCTCGATACCGCACGCGCGCTCGAGCTCGATTTTGGCGCGCAGCAGCGCCAGTTCGTGCGGCGTTTCGGCCACCATCAGGCCGCCGGTGCGCCGGAGTTCGAGCGAGGTTTTCAGCTCCGCCTCGATCGTCTCCCAAAGCCGAGCGGCATCACGTTGCAGTGGCAGCGTGCGGGCGGCCGGAGTTTCTGCCGCACCCGGTTCGGCGGAAAAATCGAACGAGAGCAGCTGGACGTGCAGGCTGCCGGCATTGCCGCCGGACGCTTCCGCCGCCGGCTCGCCACGGTCGAGCACCGCCACGTCGTGCCCGGCGCGCGCCAAAAACCAGGCGGTGGACAGGCCGGCGATGCCGCCGCCCACCACCACCGTGTCCGCCGCCGCGATTGGCAGTTCCATTGGGGGCGGGACGGGGCGATCCGGCAACATGGTTCGGCGATGGCCGCGCCATTCCGGAGCTTCGAAAGCGAGGGCGCCCGCGCGCACCGGGCGCAGCGGCACTTGCGGCGCAAATCCGCGCAGTTCGTCGGGCGGCTCGTCCGGGTGCAGCAACGAGTCCAGGCTGGCGGCGCAATAGCGGCCCTGACAGCGGCCCATGCCGGCGCGGGTGACCCGCTTCAGCATGCCCGGGTCCACCAAGGCGTGCCGGGCGACGGCGGTGCGCAGTGCCTCCAGCGTGACGCTCTCGCAACGGCACACGAGGGTTTCCGGGTCCGCAAGAGTCAGCCCGGGATGGGGGGCGGCGAAGAGACTTTGCAGGGCGGCCTGAAACGCGCGATGGCGCCGTAACACCCGGCGCGCCCCGGTGCGTGCGGTCGCCGAGAACCCGAGTTTTTGGCGAGCGCGCGCTCCGGCCAGCCGACCTTGCGCCAGCGCCACCTGCGCGCCGCCGAAACTGCCGGCCTCGCCGACCACCAGCACGTCCGGTTGCGAGCTCTCCCCCGCCTCGTCGCGTACCACCTCCAGGCCGGTCGCACCGGGCCGGTGGGTGCAGCCGAGGAGGCGCGGCAATTCGTTCGAGGGCGCGAAGCCGTAGCCCATGCACACCACATCGGCCGCCCAGTTTTGTGCCGCCTCGCGCCGTACCGTGCCGTCGGCGGCGAGCGGTGCGAGGATTGCGGCCTCGGCCCGTGTCCCGCCGGCGATGCCGGTCAGCATGTGGCGGTACAGGACAGGCACGCGCGCGGCGGCGCAGTTCCGCGAGGTAGCGCAAGCCCTGCAACGTCAAGTCCAGGCGAATTTTGGCCGCACGCAAAAGCCGCACCGGGCCGCGACCACGGCGGCGGCGCCGCTTCGGCGACCGCGACGACGTGTCCGCCTCGGCGCAGAAGCTCGCAGGCCAGCTGGAGGCCGAGCGGTCCATTGCCTGCCACCACAATGCGCTCGCCAGGCGCCACCCCGTAGGCGCGCACGAAAGTCTGGCAGGCGCCGACCGTCATGACGCCGGGCAGCGTCCAGCCGGGCACGACCAGCGGACGCTCGTAGGCGCCGGTCGCGACGACCAGCACGCGCGGCTGCACCAATTCGGCGCCGTCCGGCGTCAGCACACCGATTTCCAGCGCGCCGTCCGCGGTCCGAAATGCTCCCCAGACCGTGGCGGCGCTGGTGATCGTAACCCCCGCGGCACGGACTGTTGCGATCAGGTCCGCGCCCGCGCGCGCCTGCCGATCGCCGGGCCGGCCTACGGGCTGCTTGAAGTACTGGCCGCCCGGCTCGGGGCGGTCGTCGATCACCCGCACCGATACGCCGGGTCCGCAGGCCGAAGCGGTGGCCAAGCCGGCGGGACCGGCGCCGACGATCAGCACGTCGCACGCGCTCGATTTCGCGGCCGTCATCGGCGTGGATGCCGGCATCAGCGGCGTGGCGGCGGTGGACTGTCGTGCCACCTTCATCCCGTCCCGCACCTTTGTCATGCACGCGCGCTGCGACGGCTGTCCGTCTATCTCCACGAGGCAGTCGTGACAGACGCCCATGCCGCAGAACGGGCCGCGCGGCGCGCCGCCGCCGGCCCAGCAGAACTGCACGTGTCCGGCCGCCAGCAAGGTGGCGGCGACCGTTTCACCCTCAAAACCGCTAACCGGCGCGCCATCGACCGTCATGTGGACGCGCGCGCGGCCATCCTGTTTGTCGAGGCGCACGACTCATGCAGCCAGGCGGCCGTCCGGGAACGACAGTTGGAACGTGCCGACCAGCTCGTGCCGCTTCCGCATCCAACGCCGCCGGCAGCGGCAAACGCGGCGGCCGCGGCGGGCCAGCCGAAAAACCCATGTGCGACAGCAGCGCCTTGCTGCCCGCCACATAGGCCTGTCCGCCGACGAACTCGATGATCGGCAGCATCCGCAAATACAACGCCCTCGCCTCGGCGATGCTGCCTCGCTCCGCCACCAGCGTGAACAGCCGCGCCAGCGGGGCGGGAATGACGTTCGAGGCAACCGCCACCCAGCCCTGCGCGCCCTCGACGAACGATTCAAAACCCAAGATGCCGCCGAACACCGTCATCCGCTCGCCGCACAGCCGCACGATGTCGCGCACCCGGGTCACTTCCAGCGTCGACTCTTTCACGTAACGGCAATTCTCGATTGTCGACAGCCGCGCTACGATCTTCGGGGTCATGTCCACGTTCGCGGTTGCCGGGTTGTTGTACACCATGATCGGCAGCCCGATCGCATCTGAGACCGTCTTGTAGTGGTGGTACAGCTCGTCCTCGGTGGGCGTGCAGTAGAACGGCGGAATGATCATCACTCCGTCGGCTCCCAGCGCCTCGGCCCTCCGGCTCAGCCGCACCACCTCGCGCGTGTCTTCGGCTCCGGTGCCGATCAGCACCGGCACCCTTCCGGCAGCGGTGCGGATCACCGTCTCCGCCACCTGCGCTTTCTCGTCGTCGTCCAGGGACAAAAACTCGCCGGTGGACCCGAGCGGGATCAGGCCGTGGATGCCTTCGGCAATCTGCCACTCCGTAAAAGCGCGCAGCGCCTCGAGATCGAGCGCGCCGTGCGGGTCGAACGGCGTGATCATCACCGTAAAAGTGCCCCGGAACGGTTTCATTTCGCTAGCTCCGATCTCACCGCTGGTCCGCATCGGCCAGCATCTGGCCGCGGCCGAAACGCCGTTCCAGAAAATGCTGCACCAGCTCCCATGCCGTGGTCATCACCAGATAGTAGATCGCGGCGACCCCAAAAAGTTCCAGCACCAGGAAACGCTGCTGGATCAGCTCCTGCGTGCGCCGCAGCAGTTCCTCCATCGAGATTACCGAGGTGATCGACGTGGTTTTCAGCAGGCCGTTCACGCTGTTGCCCAGCGGCGGGATGATGACACGCAGCGCCTGCGGCATGATCACGAGCCGCATCGTCTGGCCGCGGCGCAGCCCGAGCGCGCGCGCGGCGTCGATCTGCCCCTGTGGCACCGCCTCCAGGCCGGCGCGGACGATCTCGGCCAGGTAGGCGGCTTCGTTCAGCGACAGGCCGAGCACGGCCGATTGCACCACGGACAGTTTTATGCCGACCTGCGGCAGCCCGGTGTAGATGATGATAAGCTGCACCAGTAGCGGCGTGCCGCGAAAGATCCAAACATAGCCGCGCGCGGGCCATGCCAGCACGCCGCCGCCCCGGCGCATGATGGCGAGCAGAAAACCGAGCAGCAGGCCGGCGGTGATGGACACGGCGGTCAGCCACAGCGTGGTCACCGCGCCGAGCAGCAGGTAGGCGTTGGTCAGATATTCGAAAAACCCGGCCCAGTCCCACCCGCGCACGGAGCCGCCCGCGCGACCGGGTGTTAGGTCGGTCCCTGCACCGCGAACGGGCCGGGCATCGGCGCCAGACCATACTGGTCGAACAGCTTGTCGTACGAGCCGTCCGCCTTCATCGCATTCAGCGCGCCCGCCACCGCCTCCGCCAGGGGCCGGCTCTTGAACGCCAGCGCCACCGGGGTGGGGAACAGCCCGCTGATCGGGCGGGCAAAGGCGCCGCGATCGGCATATTCCTTGGCCACGCCGTCGATGCTCACCACCGCGTTCACCTGCCCGGCGCCGAGCGCCTGATAGGCGGCCGCGAACGTGTCGAAGGTACGCACCATGACCGGTGCCAAGCCCTTGTCAGCAAGCTGCTTGGCGATGTCGCGGGCACGCTGTTCCTCAAAGCCGCCGATTTCCACGCCGATGGTCTTGCCGGCCAGGTCCTCGACTTTGGTGATCTTTGTGGCGTCCGCGGCGGGTACCGAAACGCTGATCGCCTGCTGTTCGTACGGGATCATCTGCATGATCTTCACCCGCGCGGGCGTGAAAAAGATGCCGGTGTCGATCATGTCCCAGCGCCCGGCAGCGAGTTCCGGCACCATCGCGTCAAAATCGATACGCACATACTCGGGCTTCAGGCACAGCCGATTGGCGATCTCGGTGCCGAGGGTGATCCGCATCCCTTTCAGTTCGCCGCTGCTGTCCACGTATTGCAGCGGCGGCAGGGTCGGGTTGGTCGACATCACCAGCGTGCCGGGCTTGATGAGGTCGGACGCCGGCCACCGCCGGATCGCAGGCGCGACCGGTAGCCGGCGCGCCCGCCCCCAGGATCAGGGCCGCGAGGCCGAACAGGGCAAATCGGCGACGGTCGGCTCGGCAGCTCGGCATGGCATGCATCTCCCCGGGTGCAACGGAGTTCGGCGGCAGTCTGCGCGTGCAACAAGCGTACCGGCAAGCCCTGGTCCGGGCAGTCACGCTGCGTGGCGGCTTTGGCCGCACGCGCCGGAGCAAACCTCCGCAGCTTCAGCGAAGGCTGCCGAGTGGTCCGGGTCGGCATGATCGGCGGCCCAGCGACGCAGGCGCACATGCCGGTCCTCGGCAAAGCAGATTTCGCAGATGATATCGTGCGCCTCGGCCAAGGCCCCCATTTCCTCGTCCCCGAAGCCGCACTCCGGACATTCGAAATGCCAGAACCTGACAACCGCAACAGTGCTCGCCATCGCTGCCTCCCGGCCCTCGAGACAGCGCAGACTCGGCGCTGACGCCGAGTCGAGGCAAGCCCCTCACCGCGCCTTTCGAAGCGTGGCCCAGGCGGGGGCGTGATCGCTCGCACCTGGTTCTCCACGGACCTCCCGGTCCACTCCGGAGTCGACCAGAAGCGGTGTCAGAGCACTACTCAGCAGGATGTGGTCTATCCGCAGGCCGGCATTCCGAGACCAGCGGTCGCGCTTGTAGTCCCAGAACGTATACACCGGTGCGGTGGGATGGCGGGCGCGGATCGCGTCGGTCCATCCCTGGTCCAGCAGCCGGCGGAACGCAGCGCGGCTCTCCGGCTGCAGCAATGCGTCCTTGGTCCAGGATTTTGACGGATAGATGTCGGCATCGGTCGGCACGACGTTGTAGTCGCCCGCCAGGATCACCGGCACGCCGGTCGCATATAACTCGGCGGCGTGAGCGATCAGCCGGTCGAACCAGGCCAGCTTATAGTCGAACTTCGGGCCGGGCTGCGGATTGCCGTTCGGCAGGTAGATGCAGCCGATCAACACGCCTTCAACCGCAGCCTCGATATAGCGGCTTTGAGTGTCCGCCGGATCGCCCGGAAGCCGGCGGCGGGTTATTACGGGCGCGGCGTTTCGTGCCAGGATGGCCACCCCGTTCCAGGTGCGCTGTCCTTGCCATACCGCACCATAACCGGCCTGTTCGATCGCCGCGTTCGGAAACGCCGCATCCGTCGTCTTCAGCTCCTGGAGGCAGACCACATCCGGTTTTGCGGCGCTCAGCCAGCGCCAGCAGGTTCGGCAGGCGGCGGTTTACGTCGTTGATGTTGAACGTGGCGATCTTCAACGAGCGCTGGTGCCGATGGGCTGCCAGCTGCCTGTGTCCGCGGCGCGGAACACGGCGTCGATGACCCGCATGTTGGCGATGGCGTCCTCGATCGGGTAATCCAGCGCCTTGCGCCCGAGCACGGCGAGGCTGAACGCGTCGCCCTGCAACGTGTACTGGTCGGCGACCGCGAACGTTTCAACCCGCGCATGGCTGCCTGCCAGATCGCCGCCGTCGTCGACGACGATTTTGCAGGGTGCGTCAGTCGGCGCGTTGAACGGAATCAAAACTTCGACCCGCGCCTTCGTGCCCACCACCGTCACACGCTGGTGCGGTGCCAGCTGCGTCGCACAGGTGAAGGTCAGGTGGCGCGCCTCGGGGAACTCCAGCAGGGCGCTAGTCAACCGGTCGACGCCCAGGCGCGGATCGCGGTCAATGAGGGCGGCAACCCGCAGCGGCTCGGCGCCGAACACGTAGCGGGCGGTGTTGATTGCGTAACAGCCGATGTCGAACAGCCCGCCACCGCCGATGTCGGCCTGGTTGCGCACGTTCGCCGGATCGACGAGGAAGTAGGTGAAGAAGGTCTGGATCGCCCTCACCTCGCCGAGCGTGCCGTCCTGGGCGAGGGCGCGGGTACGCTGCCACCATGGAGTGTGGCGGACCATGAACGCCTCCGCGACCAGCCGGCCGGTCCGCGCTCGCGCGTCAAGGAGTTGTTCGGCTTCGGCCGCATTCGAGCGCGATGGGCTTTTCGCACAGCACATGCTTCCCGGCCTCCATGGCGCGGATGGTCCAGGGCACATGCAAATGGTTGGGCAACGGATTGTAGATCGCCTGGATGTCGGGATCGGCCAGCAGAGCCTCGTAGCTCCCGTAGGCGCGGGGGATGCCCAGTTTGGCTGCTGTTCGCTCAGCGGTAGCCTGGTCGCGCGAGGCGATGGCGGTGATGCGCGCGTGCGTGCCGCGCTGCATCGCCGGGATGACTTTCTCGGTGCCGATACGCGCGGTGCTCAGCACGCCCCAGTTCACGATATCCGTCAATTGCGACCTGCCTCGGAAAAAAAGCCGATGAAACGACGGGTCACAATGCAGCCCGGGCGAGCCGGTTACAAGCTGCCCCCGCCCATGCCACAGTGTCCCTCCGCACGAATACCGCCGCCGAGCGGGCGGCATGGCGAAACGCAAACGGGGGAGTTATCGGATGAGGAAACTGCTGCTGACCTTCCTGGCGGCCGGGACGATCGGCCTTGCCGCCGCGTCGATGGCACCGGCGCGGGCGACCGAGACGGACACGCTGGTGATCGGCAAGTCGGGTGATCCCGACACCCTCGACCCGGCGGTGACGGTGACCAACAACAGCTGGACAGCCAGTTATCCCTGCTACGAGCGTCTGGTAAAATTCAAGGTGGAGAACGGCAAGGGCACCACCGATATCGAAGGAGACGTTGCCTCGTCGTGGACCTCCAGCGCGGACGCCAAGGTGTGGACGTTCAAGCTTGGCGGCGGCCATGTGTTCAGTGACGGGACGCCGGTTGATGCGGCGGCGGTGAAGGCGAGCTTTGAGCGCGTGATCGCCGCCAAGAAGGGCCCCGCCGACCTGTTCGACGAGGTCGACCATATCGACGCGCCGGACGACCACACCGTCGTGTTCACCCTGAAGGACGCCTTTGCGCCGTTCCTCTCGACCCTGGTCGACGACGGCGCCAGCATCGTCAATGTTGCCGCCGCGAAACAGCACGAGTCTAACGGCGATCTTGGCCAAGGCTGGCTCGCCGACCATTCCGCCGGCAGCGGCCCGTACCAGGTGGAAAGCTGGGAAAAGAGCGCGCAACTCGTGCTGACGCCGAACCCGCACTGGCCCGGAAAACTCGCGTTCAAAAGGGTCGAGATCCGCATCATCAAGGAGGCTTCGGCGCGACGGCTGCAACTGGAGAAAGGCGACCTCGACATCATCGAGGACGTACCGGTCGACCAGCTGAAAGCCTTGGCGACCGCCAAGGGAGTCGAAGTGGTCGATGAGCCGAGCTTTTTCGTGACGTATCTCTATCTCAACAACACCCATCCCCCGCTCGACAACGTAAAAGTGCGGCAGGCGATCAGCTGGGCGGTGGACTACCAGGGCATCATCGACGGCATCCTGCTCGGCCAGGGCACCCAGATGAAGGGCGACGTGCCGGTGGGGCTGTGGGGACATGACGATAATGCCATGCAGTTCCACTACGATCCTGCAAAGGCCAAGGCGCTACTCGCAGAGGCTGGTGTGAAAAGCGCCAAGCTCGGCTATCTGTACGCAAAAACCGATCCGAACTGGGAATCAGTGGGCCTCGTGCTGCAGCAGGACCTCGCGGCCATCGGCATTACCGTGGAGATGCAGGAGAACGCCTATCCGACGATGCGCGAACGGCTGAACAAGGGCGATTTCGACATCGGGGTCGGCAACTGGACGCCGGACTACGCGGACCCGTCGATGTTCATGAATTTCTGGTTCGACAGCAGCCTGAAAGGCCTGCCCGGAGACCGCGCTTTCTATAGCAACCCCAAAGTCGACGAGCTGATCCGCGCGGCAAAGGTGGCGCCCACCCAGGCCGACCGGCTAAAACTGTATGACGAGGCCCAAAAAATCACGGTGGCGGAGGCACCCTATGTGCTGCTGTTCCAGCGCAACTACCAGTTCGCCATGCGGGACAACGTGAAGGGATTTGTCTACAATCCCATGCAGCTGCAGATTTTCAACCTGGCCGACATGTCGAAGAACTGATGCGCTGGCGGCGGCGCCGGCAAGGCGCCGCCGACATCCATGTCCCTCGCCAACATCATCCGCCGCCGGCTGGTCTTTCTCGTCTTCGTGGTGTTCGGCGTCAGCGTCGTCACCTTCGCCATTTCGCACCTGATCCCGGGCGATCCGGCGCGCATGATGGCGGGCGAGCGCGCCACCGAGGAGACGGTGGCTCACATTCGCACCGAACTCGGCCTGGATCGGCCGGTGCCGGAGCAATACGTCACCTACGTCGCAAAACTGCTGCACGGCGATTTCGGCATTTCCATCCGCACCCAGCGGCCGGTGTTCGAGGATCTGCGGCTGTTCTTCCCGGCCACGATCGAACTGGCGTTCTACGCCTTGCTGCTGGCGGTGCTGCTCGGCATACCGCTCGGCGTGCTCTCGGCGGTCGCGCGCGACAGCGCCATCGACCAGGTCACGCGCACCATCGCGGTCAGCGGCATTTCCATGCCGGCATTCTGGCTGGGGCTGCTGCTGATCTACGTGT
This sequence comes from uncultured Pseudomonadota bacterium, assembly GCA_963822705.1. Taxonomy (GTDB): domain Bacteria; phylum Pseudomonadota; class Alphaproteobacteria; order Acetobacterales; family Acetobacteraceae; genus CAVRQM01. The sequence goes on along the minus strand of CAWGIX010000011.1, from coordinate 153,269 downwards.
TCTACGGCCGCCTCGGTCTGCTGCCCGGTTCCGGCCGTATCGACCCGGCGATCGGGGCGCCCGCGCACGTCACCGGGCTGTTCACGGTGGATGCCCTGCTGACCGGCAACTGTACCGGCGCTGGCCAGCACGCTCGCGCATCTGGCGTTGCCCGCGGCGACTTTGGGCTTTGTCCATCTCGGCATCGTCACGCGGCAGGTGCGCTCGGCGATGCTGGAGGCCTTGCAGGAGGACTATATCCGCACCGCGCGCGCCAGCGGCCTTTCGCGCGCGCGCATCGTGTTCGACCACGCGCTGCGCAACGCCTTGATTCCGTCGGTTACCGTGATCGGCCTGGCTTTTGGCGACCTGCTGTACGGGGCGGTGATCACCGAGACGGTGTTCGCGTGGCCCGGCATGGGTAACTACGTCGTGCAGTCCATCACCGCACTCGATTTTCCGGCGATCATGGGATTCACCGTCGTCGCCTCCACCGCGTATGTGCTGCTGAACATGTTTGTCGATCTCATTTATATCGCACTGGATCCGCAGATTTGGGATGTCGGCTGATGGCGGATGGCGGATTGCTCGACCGGCGCTATGTGTGGCACCGGCTGACGCACAGCCCGCTGGCGATGGCCGGCTTGGTCATCATCCTGTTCGTGCTGTTCGTGATGGCAGCGGCGCCGTGGCTCGCCCCATACGATCCTGCACACCTGGACCTGCTGCACCGGCTCGCTCCACCTGGTCCACGCCACTGGTTCGGCACCGATCAGGTGGGGCGCGATCTGCTGTCCCGCATCGTCTGGGGCTCGCGCACATCGGTGACGGTGGCCTTTGGCATCGTCGGGTTGTCGCTTTCGGTCGGCACCGTCATCGGGGCGTTCTCCGGCCTCGCCGGCGGCGCCGCGGACACCGCGATCATGCGGGTGATGGACGTGCTGCTCTCGTTCCCCGCCTTCGTCATGGCCATGGCGCTCGCCGCGGCACTTGGCCCGAACCTGATCCACGCGATGCTGGCGATCGCCGTGGTGCGGGTGCCGTTCTATGTCCGCATCGCCCGCGGCCAGGCTCTGTCGTTGCGGGAGCGGCCCTACGTGAAGGCCGCGCAGACGTTCGGCGCGCCGCTGCTGGCAATCGTTCGCCCGACACATCGTGCCCAATGCGATGGCGCCGATCATCGTGCAGGGCACGCTGGATATCGGCATCGCCATCCTGACGGCATCGGCACTCAGCTTCATCGGCCTCGGTGCGCAGGAGCCGACGGCGGAATGGGGTGCCATGGTGGCCAGCGGACGCGATTTTCTGCTCGACCAGTGGTGGTATCCGACTTTTCCCGGCCTCGCGATCCTGGTGACCGCCGTCGGGTTCAACCTGCTCGGGGACGGGCTGCGCGACATTTTGGATCCGCGGCAGCGCAGCCGATGAACGCGGTGCCGGTACTGGCGGTCAAAAACCTGTCGCTTTCGTTCCAGACATGGCGGGGCCTGGTTCCGGCGCTGCGCGGCGTTTCGCTGACCGTCGGCGCCGGCGAGATCGTCGGCCTGGTCGGCGAATCCGGATCCGGCAAATCGGTGACCGCCATGACGGTGCTGCGGCTGATCCCGCGCGAGAGCACACGCATCGACAACGGCGGTATTGCGCTGCTCGGCCGCGACGTGCTGGCCGCGACGGAACGGGAACTGGCCGGCGTTCGCGGCCGGCTCGCCTCGATGATCTTTCAGGAGCCGATGACGGCGCTGAATCCCGACCATGACCATCGGCCGCCAGATCGCCCAAGTCATCCGCCGGCACGAGCGGGTTTCCGAAGCCGAAACGCAGCGGCGGGCGGAAGCGCTGCTGACGGAGATGCAGGTGCAGGATGCGCCGCGGGTGCTGCGCAGCCATCCGTTCGAGCTCAGCGGCGGCTTGCGGCAGCGGGTGCTGATCGCGATGGCGTTCGCCTGCAATCCGCGCCTGCTCATCGCCGACGAACCGACCACCGCGCTGGACGTGACGGTGCAGGCGCAAGTGCTGGCGTTGCTGCGCGAGCGAGCGCGCGAGCGCGGCACATCCGTTCTGTTCATCACGCATGACTTGGCCGTGGTCGCCGAACTCTGCGACCGCGTCTACGTGATGTACGCGGGACGTATCGTCGAGCACGGTGCGACCAAGGTGGTGCTGCGCCGGCCGCTGCATCCGTACACCGCTGCGCTGCTGCGTTCGTGGCCGGAGCAGGGGCAGGCGCGCGGAATGCTCGCGGCGATCCCGGGCAGCGCCGCGAACGCGTCCGAAAGCGAGTTGGCGTGCGCCTTCCGTCCCCGCTGTGCCCACGCGCATGACCGCTGCATGGAGTTGCCGCCGCTCTTTGCGCCTGGCATCGACACCGGGCACGCCGGCGCCTGCTGGCTGATAGCGGAAGGCCGTCCCATTTCTGTGCCGTCGCCGGCCGCTGCGACCGCACCGCCCGCGGCGAGAACAGGAACGCCGTTGCTGCAACTTGAGGGATTGCAAGTGCACTTCCCTGTCGGCCGCACCTGGAGTGGCGCATCGCGCGGCTTGGTGCATGCGCTGAATGGCGTCGATCTGGAGGCCGGGCGCGGCGAGACTCTCGGCATTGTTGGCGAGTTCGGGTGTGGCAAGAGCACGCTGGGGCAGGCGGTCATGCGCCTGGTGCGGCCGACTTCCGGTCAGGTGAAATTCGGTGGGACGGACATCTGGGCCGCCGCGCCCGAGACGCTGGCAAAACTGCGCAAGCGGTTCCAGGTGGTGTTCCAGGACCCGCAAGCCTCGCTGGACCCGCGCATGAACGCCGGCAGCGCTATCGCCGAACCGCTGCAGGGCAGTGGACTATCGCCGGAAAGACGTGCCGAGCGCGCGGCACTCCTGGCTACCCAGGTGGGTCTGCAACCCGCCATGCTGTCGCGTTACCCGCACGAATTCTCCGGCGGCCAGCGCCAGCGCATCGCGATTGCGCGCGCGCTTGCGCTGGAGCCGGAACTGCTGGTGCTGGACGAACCGACCTCGGCGCTCGACGTTTCGGTGCAGGCGCAGATTCTCAACTTGCTCCTTGATTTGCAGGCGCGGCTGGGCCTGACCTATCTGTTCATCTCGCACAACGTTGCTGCCGTGCGGCATATCGCCGACCGGGTGGCGGTCATGTATCTCGGACAGGTGGTGGAACTTGGCGATGCCGATGACGTGCTGGGGCACCCGGCGCATCCGTACACCCGTGCCCTGCTCGCCGCCGTGCCGCGCCTGGATAGCGACGAACCTGTGGCACCGCCGGTGCGCGACACCGAATTGCCGAGCAACCGCGTGCTGCCCACCGGCTGCTTTTTCCGTTCTCGCTGTCTGTATGCCGCGGGCGGGTGCGAACGACCGCAAGACCTTCTCGCCACAGGTGAGCGAAAAGTCCGCTGCCATCGCGTCAGCTTGGAAGCCTCAATTTGAAGCTATGGCAAAGGGATCTTTTATCTTCGGCCACCAGGGCCGGGTAATTTTCGTGTAGGGCACCGTGGCGAAATCGCGCCCCATCGCACCCTGGCCGGTGGCATAGAGTATCGCCCGCGCGATGGGGGCGAAGCCGGCGTGGAAATGCTGCGTGGATTTCACCACCACGATCTTTCGTGATGACAAATCGAGGCCGGTAGCTGCAAACCCCTCGGGATGGAACACCTGGGTACGCACCGTGGTCAGCACGAGGTCGATCCCTCTCGCCGATACCCAGATGGCATGCCAATGTTCTGCGGCGAGGGTCCAAAATGCTGGATGGCGTTCTCCGCGATCCCGCGCACGGTCACCAGCAAATCCACCGGGTCGCCGGAGGATTCTCCGGTCTTGCCGCCCACGCGCAGCCGGAACGTGGCGCCGAGACCGGCATCCAGGCAGAACCGCACCGCGACCGGATCCCAGTAATAACCGCTAGCGACGTTGGTGATGCCGCGGTCCAGCAGTCGGCGCAGCACAAAAGTCGAATCCCCCGGGGCGCCTCCACCGGCATTGTCGGCCGTATCCGCAATCACGATCGGCCCGCCAGGCATGGCCAGCGCCGCATCGAGCGCCGCATCGACCGAAAGGAATTTCGGCGCCAGCGCCTCGCGCATGGCGAAAATCTCTTCGCCCAGTGCTCGTGCTACACGCTGCGCTTTTGCCTTATCGCCGTCCACCACCGCCAGCGTCTTGACCCCGATGTCGGCGACATCCGCCCACGGGAAACAATGACCGAGCGACAGCGACATCACCCCGTCCTTGCCCTCCATGGCGTACATGCGGTCTACAAAACCGCGCAGCGGCTGTTCGGTGGTGCGGAACGTGCCGATCATCCGGCAGTCGTAGGTGGCCATCACCGGGCGCGTGCGTCCCTCCACGGCATCGGCGGCGAGCACGAACAGTTCCTGGGCACGCTCGCCGATATCGACATGCGGATACTCCTTGTAGATCACCAGCACCGTCGCGTTGGCCACCATTGCATCGGTGATGTGGCAGTGCAGATCGAGCTCAGCGCCGACAACCGCTTGTGGCCCGACGATCGCACGCGCGCGCGCAAGCATGTCGCCCTCGCAGTCGTCGCAGCCTTCGGCGGCCATCGCGCCGTGCAAGGCCAGCAGCACCACGTCGACGGGCATCGCCCGGCGCAAGTCGTCCAGCAGTTCGTCTCGCAATTTTGTGTAGGCGGCGGCCACGATCCGGCCACCCGGTTCGGCAAAGGTGCAGATGCTCTCGGCCACATCCCAGCCGCGAGCCTCGGCACCGCGGCGCCAGATCGACAACTGGTTGGAGCAGTAGTTGGTCGGCCGGCTGGTGGCATCGCCATGGGCCAGGAACGCATCGACGAAATTCTGGTACCCGGTCGGGATCGGCGCGAACGTGTTGGTCTCGGTGTCTATACCGGCGATGAAGACCTTCATGTCGTGTCCTGCCTTGCTGCCCGCGCAACTGTCGCCGCCGCGCCGATGGGTCGATGCCTCATAACGCCGCCAACGCATCCTCGTAGGCGAACAGAGCCGGCACGCCGCCGGTGTGTACGAACACTGATCGTATGGGTCGGCTTGAAGCGGCCGCGGCGCACCAGCCCGATCAGCCCGGCCATCGCCTTGCCGGTGTACACGGGGTCGAGCAGCAGCCCTTCCAATCGGGCGCACAATTCTAATGCCTCCAGCATCTCCGGCGTCGGCACGCCATAGCCGGGACCGACGTAATCATCGATCACCTCGACAGAGTCCGGTTTGAACCGGACGGCGCTGCCGAGTTTTTCCGCGGTGGCGTTGGCCAACGCCAGCACCGTCGCTTCGATCTCCCGGCTCGGTGCTGCGCAGCTGATGCCGATTACCGGAATGGAGCTGCCGTGCAATCCGTTCAACAGCCCGGCTTGCGTGCCGCCGCTGCCCGAGCAATGCACCACTGCATCAACCACCACCCCCAGCTCGGCGGCCTGCGCGAGCAGTTCCTGCCCGCACGCAACGTAGCCGAGCGCCCCCACCGGTGTGGAGCCGCCAATCGGGATCACATAGGGCCGCCCGCCGCGCGCGCGCGCCGCGTCCGCTACAATTCCCAGTTCCGTGGCAAAATCACTGTCGCGGCCGACAAAATTTACTCGTGGCTCCGAACATGTGGTCGAGCAGCACATTGCCGGTGCGCTCATACTCCGGATTGTTGGACGCGACTATGCGTGCGAGCACCAGTTCGCAGTGCAGACCATGCTTCGCGGCCGCGGCCGCGGTCTGCCGGCAGTGGTTCGACTGCACGCCGCCAGCTGTCACCAGCGTATCTGCCCCGACCGCGAGCGCGTCGGCCACCAGAAATTCCAGCTTGCGGGTCTTGTTGCCACCCAGCGCCAACCCTGTGCAGTCGTCACGCTTGATCAGCAGCGTCGGCCCTCCCAGCGCCGTCCCGAGCCGCGCAAGCGGCTCCAGCGGCGTCGGGCCATGGACGAAGCGGCGGCGTGGGAACCGAGCTAGTTGCAAGGCAGCGTCTCCAAACGCGAGGTGATATTGGGCCGCAGCAGTGGACTCTCGCCAAGCTCACTTCGGCGCACCGACCGCTGCAGGGTCAATCGGCTGTTGCGAGTTCGGCAGCACTGCGCACCTGTGCCTCGGTTATCCGCTGTGCGCGGCAAACACCTCGAAGCCGTCCGCTCGCGCCACCGCGACGAGCGTAAGCCCGGCCGACTCCGCCAGCCGGACCGCATGTGCGGTCGGCGCGGAAATGGCGACCAGCACCGGCGGCGCCCAACGCACCGCCTTTTGCACCATCTCGATCGAGACCCGACTGCTGAGCAGCAGCAGGCAGTCGGCCGCGTCGGCGCCGATCCGGGCGGCGGCGCCGACCAGCTTGTCGAGCGCGTTGTGCCGGCCGACATCCTCGCGCAACGCAAGAATGCCGCGCTCGGGATGCCACAACGCCGCCGCATGTGCGGCCCGGGTGGCCTGGCCCAGTGTCTGCAGCGGGTCCATGTCCTGCTGCGCGTGAAGAACCTGAGCCGCGGTAAACCGGGTGGCGGCCGTCACCTGCCGGGGTGGGCGCACCGCCTCGCGAAGACTGTCGATGCCGCACAGGCCGCAGCCGGTCGGGCCGGCGAGCCGCCGCTTGCGATCCTGCACCAGCTCCAGCCGATCGGCGACAGCCACATGCGGCACTCGACCCCGCCCTCGGCCTCGACCACCTCGAGGTCCTCGACGTCCGCGGGACTGGCGATGGCGCCCTCGGTCAGGCCGAAGCCGATGGCAAAATCTTCCAGGTCGGAGGGGTGGCCATCATCACCGCAAACGTTTCGCGGTTGTAGGTGAAGGCGATCGCGGTTTCTTCGGCCAGCACGCGGCCGCGCGGGCGGCGCCGGCGCGCCATGGCGCCAGACCGCGGGCTGCGATGGCTGAGTTGGCGTCATGTCACCCTGGCTACCCGCAGCGCATTTGTACTGCCCGCGATGCCGAAGGGCACGCCGGCGGTCACCACGATATCCTGCCGAGGGCTGGCGAAGCCTTCAGCCTTGGCGATCTGCACCGCCCAATCCACCGTCTCGCTCATGCTGTTGCTATGCGTGTGGCCGCTGATCGCGGCATGCACGCCCCACACCACGGCCAAGCGGCGTGCGGTGGCATGCGACGGGGTGATGCCGATCACCGGCGCCTCGGGGCGCTCGCGCGCCACCCGCAACGCCGTCGAGCCGCTGTCGGTGAAGGCGCAGATCGCCGCCGCGGCGATCGTGTGCGCCACCTGCCGCGCGGCGCTGGCAATGGCGTCGCCAGTGCTGTGCTCGGGGTCGGGCCGGCTGGCGTCGATGATCGCGCGCCAGCCGGAATCCTGTTCCACGCGCGCCACGATGCGGTCCATGATGTTGACCGCCTCGTAGGGATACTGGCCGGCCGCCGTTTCCGCCGACAGCATCACCGCGTCCGCTCCGTCGAAGACCGCGGTGGCCACGTCCGACGCTTCCGCCCGCGTGGGTGCGGGTGACGAAATCATGCTTTCGAGCATCTGGGTGGCAACCACCACCGGCCGGCCAAGTTGCCGTGCCGCGCGGACGATGCGCTTTTGCGCCAGCGGCACTTCTTCCGGCGGCAGTTCCACGCCGAGGTCGCCGCGCGCCACCATCACCGCGTCGCTGAGTTTCAGGATGGCGTCCAAATTGTCGAGCGCCTGCGGCTTTTCCAGCTTGGTCATGATCCAGGCCCGTCCCGCTGCGATCTCGCGGGCCTCGGCCACGTCCTCGGGGCGCTGGACGAAGGAGAGGCCGACATATTCCACGCCCTGCTCCAGGGCAAAGGCCATGTCCTCCCGGTCCTTTGCGGTCAGCGCCGGGATCGGCAGCACCATGTCGGGCACGTTCACGCCTTTGCGATCGGATAGCGGGCCGCCCACTGTGATCTCGGTCTCCAGCGCGTCCTCGCGCACCCGAGTCACGCGCAAGCGGAGCTTGCCGTCGTCCAGCAGCAGCGAGGTGCCGATCGAGGCGGCTTTTATGATCTCGGGATGCGGCAGCTGCACGCGCAGCACGTTGCCGGGGGTTGGGCTCATATCAAGGGTGAACGGGGCGCCGGTCTGCAGCGAAACCCGCCCCGCCTGGAATCGGCCCACCCGCAGTTTCGGTCCCTGCACGTCGGCCAAAATGCCGATCGGATGCCCCACTTGCCGCTCCAAGTCCCGAATGATCGCGATCCGGGCGGCGTGATCCTCGTGGCTGCCATGCGAAAAGTTGAGCCTGAACACGTCCGCCCCCCCGTGCAGCAGGCGCGTCAACACTTCCGGCGTCGAGCTCGCCGGGCCGACGGTGGCCACGATTTTTGTGCGGCGGCGGCGGCGCAGTTTTGGGCGGAGGGGCATAGGCACCTTTTTGGGGATGGCGCACGGAAACCTGTCATGGACGGCGTGGAAAGCAAGGCGCCTCTGGCGGGCCGGCTTTGTCCACGCCATCTCCCGAAAACCCCCGGAACCCACCGGCACCTCCCGAAAGACCCAGGAGAGACCCTATGAGCGCCCCCGATATCGACCCGACCACCCGCACCGAGCTGGAGGCGGCAACATTCCGGCGACTGCTGCAACACCTGCGCGAGCGCACCGACGTGCAGAACATCGATCTGATGAATTTGGCGGGCTTCTGCCGCAACTGCCTGAGCCGCTGGTACCGCGAGGCCGCCGAGCAGCGCGGCATTGAGCTGGCCGACCCCGATGCCCGCGAAATCGTCTATGGGATGCCCTACAAGGCATGGCAGGCATTGCATCAGAAACCCGCCAGCGCCGCCCAGCAGACCGCCTTCACCCAATCATCCGCAGGCCATTGACCCTCCCAGGCGTCGAAGCTACGCCCGCCGGCTCACGAACTCGGGAGGCATGACATGGCTTTGGACGCCGCGACGAAGCAGCGGGCGGAGCCTGGGCGACGGGGCAACATCGCGGCCGACCGCCTGCGCAGCCTGGTCGAAAGGATCGAGCGGCTGGAGGAGGAGCGTCGCGCGCTCGGCGGCGACATCAAAGATATCTTTGCCGAGGCCAAAAGTGCCGGGTTCGATGTAAAAGTCATGCGCCAGCTGATCCGCATACGAAGGCAGGACAGCAACGAGGTGCAGGAGCAGGAATCGTTACTCGACGTTTACCGGCGGGCCCTAGGAATGTAGCCTGCGCGGCGTCGGGTGTTGCTCGAACGCGCCATATCTGCGTGGTTCGGGTAACGGCTGTCCGGCGGGCTTGAGTGTCGCAACCCGGACGGGCACATTCCGGCAGCGTGGCAGCCGGATGGTGCAGCGCCAGGGGAAATTTTGGATGCCTCGCATTCGCCCGCCCGCCCGTCCTGTCTTTGCGCTGGCTGCCGCTACGGCACTGCCTGGCATTTTGGGCGGGTGCCACTATGCCAGCAGCCCGTTCGTCGGCTTCCCCGGCTTCATCGCCGATACCCATACATTCCGGAGCAACCCGAACCTGCCTCCCGGCAGTGACGAGACGCTGCTGCATTCCGAGGGGCGCGATGTCGCGATGGAGCCGCTGCTGACCGAGCCCGGCAACGTCTGGCCGGGACCTGCACCGCTCGACCCGACGCTGGCCGACGTGCAACGGTTGCAGAACCAGCAGGAGCAGCCGCTGAATCCGCAGGCGCCGCAGGCCGTGCCGACCAACCCGGCGGAGCCTCGGCCGGTGCCGCGCGGCAGTTCGACCCCGCCCGGAGCGGTGCAGACGGTGCCCTCGGTGCCGCCACCCCCGGCTCCGCGCGGGCAGCTCAGCGCGCCACCGGCAGCCACGGCGCCGCTGCCGCCGCCGGTGATCCCGACTCCCTCCGGACCGCTCATCAACAACGGACCGGTCGGGGTGCCCGGCGGCATGTCGACCGGAACCGATATTCATGGCGGGCAGGACATCATCGTCCCGAACGGCAACGGCACCAGCACGGTGATCTCGCCCGACGGGTCGGTCCGCATCATCCCCTCACCAAAATGACCTCGCCAAAATGAGCGGCGGTACCCGCTCGCTGCGCGTGCTCTATTTTGCTTGGCTGCGCGAGAGGATCGGCATGGCCGAGGAGGCTGTCTTAATTCCGGAGAGCGTGGCGGACGTTGACGGCCTGGTGGCGTGGCTGCGCACCCGCAGCCCGGGCCACGCGGCGGCGTTCGAGCACGCCTCGCTTGTCCGTTGCGCCATCAACAAAGACTTAGCCGGGGCGAAGAGCGCTCTGGCTGCCGGCGACGAGGTGGCGTTTTTTCCGCCGGTGACCGGCGGCTGACATGGCGACCGTCCGCGTCCAGGCGGAGGCTTTCGATGTTGGTGGCGAGTTTGCGGCCCTCACCGCCGGGCGCACGGATATCGGCGGCATCGGCTGCTTCGTCGGCACGGTGCGCGACGGGGACGGGACGCGCGCCATCCGGGCGCTGGAGCTGGAACACTATCCGGGGATGACCGAACAGGCGCTCGCCGGCGTGGCTGCGGAGGCCGAGCGCCGCTGGCCGTTGCTGGGCTGCACGGTGATACACCGTGTCGGCGCGCTGCTCCCGGGCGAGCCGATCGTGCTTGTGCTGGCGGCGAGCGCGCATCGTCAAGCGGCGCTCGATGCGACGGGATTTTTGATCGACTGGCTGAAAACCCGGGCCCCATTCTGGAAAAAGGAGTTTTGTGCGGACGGCAGCGAACACTGGATTGAGCCGCGCACACAGGACGACGCAGCCGCCGCGCGGTGGACGTAACGCCGGCACATCCTCGCCGGACTGCTTCGCGGGGCGATCGTGCCGCCGCACATCCGCGCGAGTGAGGGAACACGTAGGTGTTTTCCTCAGCGTATGCACGCAGCAATCAGAGCTTGAGATTGATCGCCGTCAGGTGCTTCGGATCGAAGCCGTCGAGCACCATCTTGGTGCCATCCAGAAGCTCGAAGGTCCCGTTGCCGCCAAGGACATGGTAGGTGTCCATGGCGTGGTCGATAGCCGTGGCGCCGCCTACGTTCAGCAAGTCCATCTTGCTGAAGTCGGCGATCGTGTCGGTTGTGCCGTGGCCGCTGGCGCCCGATACGTCGTGGATGGTCAGGTCGAACACGTTATTGCCGCCACCCCCGCCGAGCGTCTCGTTGCCGGTGCTGGCCTTGATGATGTCCGCCCCACTTCCGCCGAGCAGGGTGTCGCCGCTGCCGCCGCCCTCGATCGTGACTGCGCCCGTGCCTCCGGTAATGGAGTTGTCACCGCCGCTGGCGCCTTCGAACTTGCCGCCCCCGGCACCGCCATAAATGGTGTAGCTGCCCGCGCCGCTGAGCACGGTGCTGGCATTAGCCCCGTTGTCGAAATGGAGCCTGAGGCCGGGATCACTTTGCCCAGCCCGAACCAAGTCACTTCCTCCGGGCCGCACCTCAATGGTGTCACTCCCATTTCCGCGCAGATAGACGGTGTCGTGGCCGCTCGAGAAAACCAGAGACTGGCCGTCGTAGAGGAACACCTTGTTGTGTCCGTGTCCGGCCGAGATCGTGGTGTGGCCATCGCCGCCGCGGATCGTGTCGTCGCCCGCCCCGGTATAGGCCGCAACGCTGCCCATATCCCCGGCGCCATTTGGACCCTGGAAGGTAATCCTGTTGTCGCCTCCGCCCGCCAGCACGGTGTTGTTGCCGATGAGTGCGGAGTAGGTCAGCCCACCGTCGCTCGCCAGCACGGTTTGCCCGTGTGGGGCACCGCCGCCAATCACTGTGCTCGAGCTGTTGCTGTTCTCGTCGACCACGGCGCCGAAGCCACGCGCGTCGATTACATTGTTCGCGTATTTCGCCTCAATGATAAGATAGGCTGGCGTTGGCGCCGGCGCCGGGGGTGGATGATTGGGATTATAATAGATGGCAGTCTGGTATACCGTGTTGATTACCTGCGCGTAGTATTCCGCGTTCCGCAGGTCGAGACCTGAGTTCGGATATGTCAGCGCAGCCGGCGTTCGCCCTGCGCCCCCCGTTATTGTGACCTGCATTTCACTCACCTGTCCCTGCTCCAGATATATTCGGGAACGGAGAATGGTGCAACTAGAAAATGGTTATTAATTAGCGGAGAAACCCGAGTAAACTGCGTATTGACCGATTTGACCGACAGGAGGTCGTCTTGAGACAGTTACTAGCTGAAAGTCTTTGATCCGCTTTATGTTACAGCTGGACCGTTGGAATGTACAATTTTGAATAATACATTAAAACTGCTGATTCCACCCCGACGAGCCCCGCTATAGGTCGTTGCGCATGGGGAATCGCCATTCTCGAAACGCACAGGGACCGCAACACCGATATCTGACCTCGTCGAGAACGCGCCCGCGAGGACGACCGGGGCAGGCGGTGCGAAGATCCTTGCCTTGGGCGAACTAGAACGTGGCCGCAGCTGTTCCTCGACTGAGAAGCCGTCGATTCGGTGGCTCGAGACCCTGGCGCTCCGTCACAGCACGCCGTAACGCGCGTACACCTCGCTCAGCAGGCTTCCGCCCAAAAGTTCGTCACGCGTGCGATTCTCCCGCGTCGCCTTGTCGAGGGCTCGTGCCAGCACGGCAGCGGCGTGCTCCTGCGGCAGCACCACGATGCCGTCCACATCTCCGAACACGAGGTCGCCGGGGCACACGCGCACGCCGGCACACTCGACCGGAACGTCCTTTTCCATCATTTTTGCGCGGCCCTTGGAGTCGAGCGGCGCGATACCTCCGTGAAACACCGAAAAATTCATTTTTCTGATTTTCTGAATATCGCGCACCAGGCCGTCGGTGACGCAGCCGGCAGCGCCACGACAGGATGCGGCAGTGGAAAGCAGCTCGCCCCAGGGTGCGATCCGGTCAGTAGGGCCGTGGCAGGCAAGCACCGCTACGTCACCAGGCTTCAAATCGTCGACCAACGCGATCTCGACGGCGTAGGGGTTCTCGCCGGAAGCGACATGATAGCAGGGCATGTAGAGACCCGTGCGGGCGCGCCCAAATAGCACCATAGCCTCGTCCAGCGGCCGCACGAAGGGTTTCATGGCGCGCCGCTCCAATCCCAGATCGTCCAGTGCGTCGGACAGTACCGCCGAGTAAAGGGTGGAACGGATCACTGCGTCACTCGGCAACTCCAGAGTGCCGGTCGACGGCTCAGAGCGCATTGCGCTATCGCTCCAGAAGGGTGCGCAGGAACTCGCGTGTCCGCGCCTCGCGCGGCGCGCCGAGGACGGTCGCCGGATCGCCTTGCTCGACGATGCGCCCCTGATCCATGAAGATGACCCGCGACGCGACCTGGCGGGCAAAATTCATTTCGTGCGTGACCACCACCATAGTCATGCCGCGCCGTGCAAGGTCGCGCATGACGGTGAGCACCTCTGAGATCAGTTCTGGATCCAGGGCACTCGTCGCCTCGTCGAACAACATCGCCTTCGGGTCCATGGCCAAGGCCCGCGCAATGGCCGCGCGCTGCTGCTGGCCTCCGGAAAGTTCCTCGGGAAACGCATCGGCCTTATCGGACAGACCTACCTGCGCCAGCAGCTCGAGAGCGCGGCGGCGAGCCTCTGCGCGCGGGCGCCCGAGCACGTGAACCGGTGCTTCCATCACATTCTGCAACGCGGTCAGATGCGGAAACAGGTTGAATTGCTGGAACACCATGCCGACCTGCGCCCTCACCGCCGCGACTGCACGGTTGGAATGTGGCCGGAACACGCCGCGCTCCTCGTCCCGGTACGCGGTCTTCCCGTCGATGCGAATGCGTCCCTGCTCGGCTACTTCCAGATGATTGAGGCAGCGCAGGAATGTTGACTTGCCGCTGCCGGACGGGCCGATGATGCACACGACCTCACCTACCGCCACCGACAGGTCGATGCCGCGCAGCACGTGCAGCGGCCCGAAATGCTTGTGGAGGTCGGCCACCTCGATCATCGGCCGGGCCGCGCTCTTGCGGCAGACCTCCTCCTGCCCGCTCACGCCGGGCGCCGCCGGTAGCCGCTGCGCGTGCGTCGCTCGAGCCAGCCGACCAGCCTTGCCGCAGGAAAGCTGACCGTGAAGTACATCACCGCCACGACGGTGTACAGCGTGAAGTACTGGAAATTTCGCGCCGCAATGATCTGGGCCGTGAACAGCACCTCCTGAATGCTGACCACCGAGCAGAGAGCAGTATCCTTGAACAGCGATATGAAATAGTTGCCCAGAGTCGGAATGACGATGCGGATCGCCTGCGGCAGGACGATTCGGCGCATGGCCAGCACGCGGGTCATGCCCAAGGCGGCGGCGGCGTCGTGCTGGCCCTTTGGCACCGCCTGGATGCCGCCACGGTACACTTCCGAGAGATACGCGGAATAGTTCAGGGTCAGTCCCACGACACCGGCCGCAAAAGCGTTGAGCCGGATGCCGACTTCGGGGAGCACGTAATAAATGTAGATAAGCTGGAGCAGCAGCGGGGTGCCGCGCATCACCTCGATATAGGCGTTGACCGGCCAGCGGAGCAGGCGCGTGCGCGACATGCGGCATAGCGCCACAAGTAGCGCAAGCACCAGGCTGAGCACGATGACGATCACGGTGAGTTCCACCGTGATCAGCAGGCCCGCCACCAGCGGCCCAAGGTTCTCGACCGCGATCTGGGTATCGAATAGTTCCATCGCGATCCGGGACGACGCGTGTCACAGCAGGACCGGCGGCAGCTGCGCGCCGGCAATTCGCTGCAGCGCGCTCAGGGCTGCAGCTTGTAGAGCACCAGGTTGCGATCGGTCAGACCGTATTTTCTCAGAATATAGCTTACCTGCCCATTCGCACGCATTTCAGCCAACGCCTGCGTGTAGGCCGAACGCAAGGTGCAGTCCTCCTTGCGGAACGCGAAGCGGGCCATGCCGTAGCCGCCGCCGTTGATGATCGCGGCCGGTACCGCAATGCTCCATAGCGGCTCCAGATTGTTGCCCGGATTGTCTTTGGCGAACTCCAGATACACCAAGTCGTCCTCCAGCACCGCTTCGAGGCGGCCCTGGTTTAGACTTTGCAGCTCCTCTATCTCCGTCTTGAAGGGCGCTGCCGTGATGCCGATCTGGCGAAGGTAGGAGTCGGCCGCAGACCCGGAAATAGAGCCGACCTTTTTGCCCTTCAGATCATCGTACGACTTGATGCCGAGCGGATTGCCTTTGGCGACGATGATGACCGGACCGTACCAGTAAGCCGGCCCCGAAAAGCTGATCACCTTGTCCCGGGCGGGGGTGTGATGGATGTTGCCGGCGATCACGTCAGTGCGCTTGGACAGCAAGGCCGGAACCTGCGATTCCCAAGGCATCCACACCAGATTGATCTTGCTCACGCCCATCCAGTCCAGCGCGGCCTTGTTGATGTCCCAATCGATGCCGCCGGCCTGCTTGGTGTTCTCGTCCAAAAAGGCTTCCGGCGGATTCTGCGAGAAGCCCAGGGTGATGCCGTCCTGCTGCGCCTTGGCGAGCGACCCGTCGCCGCAGTTGTCGAACATTGGCTTGGATTCGTTGAAGAACGTTGGTTCATCGGCAAGAGCTGGAACGCAGGCGAAGGCCAGCGCAGCGATACCGAACGCGGCGGCGGCGAGGCCATGGCGATTGGGCACGGGTCAGTCCCCCCTGTTTTCATAGGGCCGAGCCGGCGATCACGCCAAGGCCAGGCTCCTGTCGGTCGGCCGGCCATGACCGTATCATGACCGTCCGCCGGCGCAAGGACGCGCCCGCGTCTGGTCAACAGATGGGTCACCCTGTAATTTGCGGCGAGTTCGAACCACGGAGAGCAGTCGGCAGCCATGGACGTCATGCAAGTCTCGGAGAACCAAGCCATCCGGCAGGCCCGAATCGAGTTGGCGGCGACCTGCCGCTGGGCAGCGCGGCTCGGAATGCAGAGCGGCGTGTGCAATCATTTTAGCGTTGCCGTGCCGGGCCGCCCCGACCTTATGCTGATCAACCCCGAAGGCTATTTCTGGTCCGAGGTGACCGCCGGCAGCCTGGTGATGGCCGCGCATGATGGCATGGTGGTCTCGGAAAACGGCAATTCGGTCGAGCTGACCGCCTTCTGCATTCACGCGCCGATCCATCGCATGCTGACGCATGCAGCCGCCGTGCTGCACACGCACATGCATCATGCGACCGCGATCTGTGCGCGAGCCGGCGGGGAAGTGGCGCCGGTGTATCTGTCGGCGATGTCGTTCTATCGCCGGATCGCTTACGACCGAGGCTTCGAGGGCGCGGCCCTGTCGCCCGCCGAGGGCGAGCGGCTGGCCCAAAAGCTCGGCACGGAGAACGTGGTTTTGATGATGGAGAACCACGGTCCCCTGGTCGTGGGCGCAACCTTGGGCGAAGCGCTGCTGCGGCTGATCTATCTGGAGGACACGTGCAAGATCCAGCTGCTGGCGGAAGCGGGCGGGGCGCCGCTCGCCCCCATTCCCAGCCAGATGCTCGAGGGCGACAACACCGAGGACGGGCCGCGCTTCACCGCTTATGGCAAGACGCTGATGACCGCCGTCATTCGCAAGCTGACGCGCGAAGAACCCGATTTTTTGAACTGACGCGGCGGCGCGTGACGGCGCGGCGATGATCGTCGACTGCCACGTCAACGTTTTTGAGGCGCGGCATACGACGCCGCTGCTGCACGCCGAAACGAAGCACTTTCGGCCTGACGCGCCGGTGCTGCGCGCCGATCCCGATACGGTCTATGCCGCCATGGCCGAGGTGGACCGCGCCATCATTTTCTCGCTGCGCTATGGCGATGTCAGCGGCATCGACGGCGACGACGAGGTGACCGCGCGCGCCGTGGCAAAGCATCCCGAAAAGTTCGTGGGATTTGCGGCGCTGGATCCGCGCCGCTCCGACGCCATGGAATTGCTGGAGCACGCCATATTTTCGTTAGGACTGCGGGGTGTCAAATTCGGACCGATCTATAACGGCGTTTCGCTACTCGACCCGCGCATGGAGCCGTTCTACCGTTTCTGCGTGCGCCACGATCTGCCGCTGACCATGCACATGGGCACCACCTATGCCCATGGCGCTCCGGTCGAGCTAGGGCGCCCGATAGACGTCGATGCCATCGCTCGGCGGCACCCCGAGCTGAAAATGGTCATGGCGCACATGGCGCATCCCTGGTACGAGGAGTGCATCGTCGTCGCGCGCAAGCAGCCGAACGTGTACTGCGAAGTTTCGGCCCTGTTCTACCGGCCTTGGCAATTCTATAACATTTTGGTCGCGGCGCAGGAATACACCATCCACGACCGCAACAAGATTTTCTGGGGCACCGATTTTCCCTACGCCGGGGTGGCGGAATCGCTGGACGGGCTGCGTGGGATAAACGGGATGGTCGAGGGCACCAACCTGCCGCGCGTGGCACAGGCGACCATCGACGGCATCATTCACGCCAACCCGTTCGCGCACTGGTGGCACGCCGGCCGGCCGGCATGATGGGTCAGTTGACGCGGTGCGCGCGGACAAAATCCTCGTCGATTTCTACGCCGATGCCGGGCAGGTCCGGGATCGGCACTGTGCCGTCCTCGGCCAGATTGAATGAGGCGCGGGCGATGCCGCTGGTCAGCGCGCTCTGACTCACGTTGAACTCTACGAAGCGGGCGCGCGGCAGAGACGCAATCAGTTGCAGGCTGTAGCCGGTCAAGAGATGCGTCAACCATGAATGCGGGACGAGATCGATGCCCGCCTCCTCCGCCATCGCCGCAACCTGTAGCGCCACGCTGATGCCGCCGCAGCGCGACAGGTCGGGCTGGATCACGTCCACGCAGCCCGCGTCGATGAAGCGGCGAAAATCCCAGACGGTTGCCAGCTGCTCGCCCGCGGCTACCGGCACCGGACTTTTGCTACGCACATAGGCGTACTCATCGAACCTTTCGGGGTGGATGAAATCTTCGACCCAGGCCACGCCGTAGTCCGCCAGCCATGCGCATAAAGCCACCTGCTCGCGGCGGCTACGCATCGGCCCCGGACGCGACCAGCCGGCAGGATACCAGCCGGGATCGACCATCAAATCCCGATCCGGGCCAAGCGCCTCGCGCGCAGCCGCGACCAGTTCCCGGTCGCGCCCAGCATCCTCGCCAAAAACGCCCCAGCCGAATTTTACGGCGCGGAAACCACGCGCCACGTAGGCGCGGGCGGCATCGGCCATCGCCTCCGGCGTGTCGCGGAACAGCGTGGACGCATAGGCCCGCACCCGGTCGCGCCGGCGCCCGCCCAGCAGCCGCGCCAGGGACATGCCCGCCGCCTGTGCCCGGATCGACCACAGGCAGTTGTCGATCGCCGATATGCACTGCATGGCAATGCCGCGCCGTCCGTAATAGGCGCTGCCGATATACAGCTTGTCCCAAAGCCGCTCGACATCGCGTGGGTCCTCGCCGATCAGCAGGCTGCCCAGCGTGCGAAAGCCCAGTGTCGACATTCCCTCGCCCGCGATGATCGCGACCGCCGCGGGCGCCAAGGTCTCCACATCGGCCCAGCCGGTCAGACCCTCGTCCGTTGCGACTCGCACCAACAGTTGCCAGTCGCCGTTGTCGGTCGCCTCGGCGACGCCAGCAGTGATCCCGTATGTCTGCGCGCCGCGCAACAGGATGGGCTCGACGGCGAGGATGCGCATGGGACTATACTTGCGCAACTGGTGACGGCGTGGTCGCGGCGTACTCGCTCACCTCGACGAGGTTGCCGTCTGGATCACGGAAGTAGACGGAGGTCATCGTGCCTCGTGCGCCAGCGCGCTCGACGGGGCCCAGCTCGATGGTGATGCCGCACGCTTCAAGGTGAGAACGCACTTCGCCCAAAGGACGGTCGGCGATCAGGCAGAAATCGCCCGTTCCGGGCATGGGCGTCTGGGCTTTGGGCTCGAATGTATGTCCGACCTCGTGCAGATTTATTTTCTGCTTGCCGAAGGCGAGAGCGGTCGGGCCGTTCGGAGTGTCTATGCGCCTGAGTAGGAGTGCCCGCTCGTAGAATGCGCAGGTCGCTTCAAGCGAGCGAACCGTGAGCACGAAATGGTCAATTCGGACGATCATGCCCGAGATGCTTCAGCAGCATCGCCGCTCCAGGCAGTGTCGCTTGCTTCTCTTCTAGGAGCGCCTCGCCGCCCACTGCATAAACCGCGACCGCCGCCAACAGCTCCCTGAGTCGCGCCGGGGCATTGGCGTCGAACGGAAGCGTGCAGCCGCCCGTGCGGCGGGCCAGATCGAGAAAGATCTCTGCGTCGCGTCGCGCATTCCAGTCGCTCACATCGTGCAGCACGAAAAGCTTGATGCCGCGCCGTCCCATCTCGTCAGCGAGCTTGTGCCCGCGCCCGGGCGATTCTTCGAAAACGTCGCCGATATACGTCACCACGCGTACCCCGGGTGCTGCGAGAGCGCGCGAGAGGATGGGCAACATCTGTGTCTGGCCAGCGGCGCATCGGATCGCCGCGGCGCGATCGCGCAAGGTCGCCGGATTGGCGGTGAACTCGGTAAAGGTGTGCAAGCGCGATCCGCCGTGCACCGCCAGCGCGACATCAAGCTCGCCCGGCAGTGCCCGCACCAGCGCGTCCGTTACCTGCCGCGCAACTGTCCAGGCCGGCTCGCGCGAGGCGGTGGCGTCAAAACCGAACACAAGGCGCGCCCGCCGCGGCATGGGCTCGGCCGCGGGGGCTGGCGCACGCCTCCCGGTCGGGGACGGCGGCAACAGAGCGCCGGCAAACCGGGCGAGTGCCCGCAGCGGCTCCAGCGCCGGAACACCGGTCCGGCGCAAATCGCCGGTATCGGGCTCCGGCTCCGGGTCGGGCACGAGCACGAAATTGGGGTTACCGGGCATCCTGTTGCGCTCTCGCGACCATGCTCGGCGGCACAATGCCACACTCCTGCGGAGCGCGCAGGTGCTCCCGGCCTCCGGAATTGCTCTTGGTTTGAAGAGTTGATGTGACGACGTATGATGGGCAGGGTCTGGCGTCCGGCACCGCGATCCGGGGCCGGGTTGGGGAGGAACACCATGAACAGTTCGCTTGGCTCGACTGCGCTCGGCCGGGCCGGCCGGCTTGGTCCGGCCGACGTGGCCAGATACCACGAGCTCGGCTATTATTTCCCCGTCCGCGTGATGAGCCCGGAACAGGCCGCCGCCTACATGGCCAAACTCACCGCACACGAGGCGGCGTACGGTCCACTGCACGGCGCGATGCGGCACAAGGCCCATCTGTACCTGGCCTGGCTTGCAGAGCTGGTCAGGCTGCCGGCCATTCTCGACGTGGTGGGCGACATACTGGGGCCGGACTTGATGGTCTACAGCACCAGCTTTTTCAACAAGGACCCGCACGATCCGTCCTACGTTTCCTGGCATCAGGATGCCCATTATTGGGGCCTCAATTCCGGCGACGTCGTGACGGTCTGGGTGGCATTGGTGGACAGCACCACCGAGAACGGCGCGATGCGCGTTGTGCCCGGCACGCACCTCGTCGATTTTCCGCATGTCGACACGTTTGCGGAGCACAATTTGCTCTCGCGCGGCCAGGAGGTGGCAGTGGATCTCGGCGATCGAGCCTGGGTCGAGATGCCGCTGAAAGCCGGCGAGGCGTCGCTGCATCACGTCGGCATCGTCCACGGCTCCGAACCGAACCGCTCCGAGGGGCGGCGCGTCGGTTTTGCGATCCGTTACATGACACCGCGGGTGCGCCAGACCATCGCCGTGACGGACGGGGCCACGCTGGTACGCGGGGAGGACCGCTACGGGCACTTCGAGCACGAGCCGTCGCCCGAATACGACATGGCGCCCGAGGCATTGGCATTCCATCGTTTTGCCATGGATCGCTTGAGCCAGGTGGTCATGACCGGCACGGACAAGAATCTGGCGGACAAGCGCTGAGCCGCGCGGCGAGCGCAACGAGGAGCGCTGCATGATCACCGATCCGCCGCTGCTAAAGATCAGGCGCGGGTTTCCGCGGCCGTCGGAGGCGTTGCTTGCCGCGTTCGCGGGGGTGCCGACCGGCTATCTGGTGGATTCGATGGGTGGCCGCGGCTGCCTCGACTACCGCATCAAGCCGCTGGTTGCGGCATCGTCGGTGATGGTCGGCACGGCAGTGACGTGCCACGCCGGTCCCGCCGACAACCTGGCGCTGTTCGCGGCACTCGACGCGGCGCGGCGCGGCGACATCCTGGTCGCCGCCACCGACGCTTTTGCCGAGACCGCCGTCACGGGCGATCTCTTGCTCGGCATGGCGCGCAACCGCGGCGTGGCGGGATTTGTGACCGACGGGATGGTGCGCGACATCGTCGGCATTTTGGATGTGGGTCTGCCGGTATATTGCGCGGGGGTCACCGCCAATTCGCCGGCCCGCAACGGTCCAGGCTCGGTCGGCCTGCCGGTCATTCTGGGTGGCGTGCACATCGCCCCCGGCGACATCGTGGCCGGCGACCGCGACGGCGTGGTCGTGGTGCCGCTGGCCGAAGCGCCGGCCGTGCTGGCGCGCCTGGCCGACGTAAAGGCGGCGGAGGCCGGGCTCGAGGCCAAGGTGAAGGGTGGGCTCGAAATCCCCGATTTTATCTCCTCGCTCCTGAAATCCGGCAGGATCGAAGAACTGCCTGACTGAGCAACAAAGGAAACGTAGGAATGTCAAAACGTGCAGCACCATGGGCGGCACTGGCCGCGGCAGGTCTGTTACTATTATCGGTCACCGCGCGCGCCCAACAGACGGTGCTGAAATTCTGGGACAATCAGCAGACCGAGTTCGGCCTCTCGGTGTTCCAGCAGGAAGCGGTGAAGCGCTTTCAGGCCGAGAACCCCGACATCAAGGTCGAGGTCACCACGATTCCCTACCCGGAATACCAGCAGCGGCTGCTGACCGCGGTGCAAGCCGGCAACGGCCCGGACATTTCGACCGTCGACCAGATCTGGAACTCGGCGTTCGCCGAGGCCGGCGCCATCATACGCCTGGACGATCTGGCGAAGAAATCAGGCGTCAAGGCGGAGAGCTTCTTTCCCGGCGCCTGGGAGTCCGCGAACTACAAAGGCGGCCTATGGGGCATTCCGTTCAACGTCGATGTCTGGTTCTTCGCGTTCGTCAACAAGAAGCTGTTCGCCGACGCGGGTGTCGACCCCGCCTCCATCGTGACGTGGCAGGGACTTGAGGCGGCCGCCAAGAAACTCACCGACAAGTCGAAAGGCCAGTTCGCAATCGGGCTTGACCGGCAACAAGAGCGAATACCCGGTGGTCATGACCGACTCGTTCATCTACTCGAACGGCGGCGCGGTGATGGGCCCGGACGGCAAATGCGCGCTGACCAGTCCTGAAGCGGTGGAGGCGCTCGAGTTCTACAAGAAGATGGCCGACTATGCACCGGCCGGCATCCTCAATGCGGCCGACGAGCCGATGCGCGAGCTGTTTCTGAACGGCACGCTGGCGATCGAACTCTGGCCGGCGCTGGAGCAGCCGACACTCGACAAGTCCAAGATCGACTGGGATCTGCTGGCGGGTTTTGCCCCGGCGGGCAAGAAGCCGGTGGGCACTTACGGCGGCTGGAACCTCGTCGTCTACAAGCAGTCGCAGCATCAGGACGCCGCCTGGAAATTCATCCAGTTCATGACGCGCGAGGACGTCAACGGCGCCGTCGTCGACCTCATTCCGGCCAACGTCGCCGCGGCCAAAAGCTTTCTCGCCAAGAGCCGTCGGCATCCCGACGTGATCTTGGAGCACCTCAACAACGCCAAGCCGCGTCCGCTCTCGCCCCGTTATCTGGAGGTGTCGGACATTCAGCAGACCTTGGTGCAAAAACTGCTCTCGGGAACACCGGCTGCTGACGCCACCAAGGAAGCCTGTGCCGCGATCGATGGCTTGAAATAGACCAGCAGCACCCGCGCCGGTGCAGCGTGCGCGAGCGGATCTCGCGGGATGACACGCCGCACCGGTGCGAGGGCGAGCGATCGCCGGATGGCCTACGGTTTTATGCTGCCGGCGGCTATTCTGGTCGGCTGCCTGATGTACTGGCCGATGATCGATACGTTTCGGGAGAGCCTGTATGAGACGTCCTTCATCAACCCGCGGCCTGCGTTCGTTGGCCTCGACACCTACAAGAAGATTTTCAGCGACGGGAGTTTCTGGCAGGTCGTCCGCAATTCGGTCGAGTGGACCGTCGGCGTGGTGGCGCTGCAAAACGTCGGCGGTTTCCTGATCGCGCTGTTGCTCGACCAAAAACTGCCGGGCCAGGGCCTGCTCCGGTCCCTCATCCTGCTGCCCTGGGTTCTGCCGGGGGTGGTCGCCGCGATCCTGTGGCGTTTCATGTATGATCCGCAGCTTGGCTTGATCAACTCCGTGCTGATGCGGCTCGGACTGACCGGGCACGGCATCGGCTGGCTCGCGGACCCGTCGACCGCCATGGCGGCCTGCATTTTTGCAGCGTTCTGGAAGGGCTTTCCGTTTTCGACGGTCATCTTCCTGGCCGCCCTGCAAAGCGTCGATCAGGAACAGGTCGAGGCGGCCAAGATCGACGGAGCCGGGCCGGCTCCGACGCCTGTTTGCCGTCGTGCTGCCGGCAATTCTGCCGTCGCGACGGTGAACGTGCTGCTCACGTCGATCCTGACCTTCAACTATTTTGACATGATCTATGTGCTGACCCGCGGCGGCCCGCTCAATGCCACCGCAATCTTCCCCACCCGCATCTACGAAGTCGGTTTTGGCGAGTTCCGTTTCGGCGAAGCGTCCGCCTACGGCTCGCTCTCGGTGCTCGTGCTGGTCCTTTTTGTCGGCCTGCTTCTGCTGGTCCAGCAGCGTCGGGCAAAGGAGGCCTGAGGATGGCAATGCGCTCGGTCCTCAGGGAGGTCATGCCGCTGACTGTGCTGCAGTTCGCGGTCGCGATCCTTGTTCTGTTTCCATTCTTCTGGATGCTGAGCGTCTCCCTGAAGCCCGCCTCGGAGCCTTTTGCGATCCCGGCACGGCTGTGGCCGGAACATCCGACGCTGCAAAACTACGTTCTTGCCCTGCGCCCCGAGTTCCGCCGCTATTTCGTAAACAGCATCGTCGTCTCCGGCGCAACCGTGCTGATCACGGTGCCGCTGGCTTTGCTCGCGGCCTACAGCATGACCCGCTACCAGTTCCGCGCGATTTCGGTGTTTTTCGCGGCAGTCATCCTCGCCCAGTTCTTCCCCACCGGCGCCATGATCATTCCCGATCTACAAGATGGTGAGGGCCGCGGGCCTGCTCAACACTTATGCCTCTCTCATCATCGCATACATCACGGTGACGCTGCCGGTCGCGATCTGGATGCTGCGCGGCTTCCTGTCCCGGGTGCCAAAGACCCTTGAAGAAGCCGCCGAGATCGACGGCGCGAAACCGTTGCGCGCGTTCTTCCACATCGTCGTGCCGTTGGCGCGTCCGGGCATCATTGCCACCACGGTTTTCGTTCTCATCGTCACCTGGCAGGAGTTCCTGTTCGCGCTGTCGTTCACCTCCACCAAGGAGATGCGCACCCTGCCGGTCGGCATGAACGACTATATCGGCCAGTACGGCATCCGCTACGGCGAGCTGATGGCGAGTTCGGTGATGATATCGCTTCCCGTCATTGTCCTTTTCTTCTTCCTCCAGCGCCAGTTCGTCGACGGTCTGACGGCCGGCGCCGTCAAGGGCTGATTCCGGAATGCGCTCCGGCATTTTTGAGGATGCATGACATGCCCGACCTGGATCATCGCGTGGCGATCGTCACCGGAGCCGGCATGGGCATCGGCCGAGCCAGTGCGCTGGCGCTCGCCCGCGCGGGTGCCGCGGTGACGGTCGCCGATATCGACGAGGCGGCGGGGCAGAAGACGAGAGAGGAAATCGAGGCGGCCGGCGGGCGCGCGCTGTTCTTTCGCACGGACGTACGCCTGATGGCCGATGCGCAGGCGGCGACCGCGGCAACAATCGAGGCGTGGTCGCGCGTCGACATTCTCGTCAACAATGCCGCACGCGCCATCGGCGGTGTTGTCGACGAGATCGACGAGGCCGATTGGAACGAGGTGATTTCGAACAATCTCACCTCGGTCTGGCGTTTCATGAAATGCGCCGTCCCGCACATGCGCCGGCAAGGCGGCGGCTCGGTGATCAACATGAGTTCCGTCCAGTCGCTACGCGGGTTCCACGGCTGGGCCGCCTACGCGGCCGCGAAGGGCGCCATCAACGCGCTGACCCAGCAGGCCGCCGTCGACCTCGCCCCGGCAAAAATCCGCGTGAACGCGATCGCCCCCGGAACCATCATGACCCCGCTGAACGAAAAGATCTTCCGCGAGGCGGCCGATCCGCAGGAACTCATCGACCGGTGGAACGCGGCCCATCCGCTCGGCCGCTTCGGCGAAGCGGAGGAGGTGGCCGACGCAGTCGTGTTCCTGGCCAGCGAGCGCTCGTCCTTTATCACCGGCGAGATCATCCGGGTCGATGGCGGCCTTGCCATCAAGGGCGACTGAATGCCAGATTTACTCGTAGAGTCGTGACAAAGAAACGGGGGGACCATGCAGGACCAAAGCAAAGAGGAGCATCCGCGCCAGACGGAGCCATCGGCCCATGACGCCAACCTCGCAACTCGCCGCCGCATCATGCAGGCCGCCGGTGCGATGGGCCTGTCGGGCACGGTGCTCGGCGGCTTGCTCGGTGCAGCTGCGCCCGCGAAGGCCGCGGGTTTCGACCCGAAGAAGTACGCGGGGACGAAACTCAGCATTCTCATGATCGGCGGCGAGGGCGACGAGCGAGCCCTCGCCGACCTGCTGCCCCAGTTCGAAGCCGAGACCGGGATGAAGCTGGAGATTTCGGCGCCCGCGCTCGGGCCGCTGATCGAAAAGACGGTTCAGGTTCTGAAGGCGGATAGTCCGTCATTCGATCTGGTCAACTATCTCGGCTTCCTCACCACGCAGCAGGTCGGCGGCGGCTATTTCCAGCGGCTGAACGACTATATCGACAATGCGGAGGAAACTCCGCCCGACTGGGATTTTCCTGACTTCATACCAGCAGCGGTTTACAACGTCGGCCGCTACGATCTGAAGACGCATAAAAAGGGCGGCAACGACATCTACGGGATTCCAAGCCTGCACTCCGGATCGGTGATCTATTTCTACCGCAAAGACCTGTTCGACGCGGCCGGGCTACAAGCCCGCCAAGACGTGGGACGAATTCAAGGCCGCAGCTCAAAAACTGCATAGCGACAAGGTCGCGGGCGCCAGCTTCATCGGCGCGAACGACGCTTCGCTGGCCTTGGTCGACTGGTATACCAGGTTCCTGACGATCGGCGGCACGCTCATGACCGGCGATCCGAACGGCAAGGATTTTCGCCCGCACGTCGATTCTCCGGAAGGCGTCGCCGCGCTGCAGATGCTGATCGATTTGCTGCCTTACGCACCGAAGAACGTCACGCAGTACGGATTTTCCGAGAACGTCGATGCGTTCTCGGTCGGCAAGATCGCGCAGATGATTTTTTGGTCCACGATCGCGGGGCCGGTGTTCGACAAGGAAAAGTCGATCGTCGCCGACAAGACGGCGACCGCTGCCGTTCCCGCGGCTCCCGGACAGAAGGCGCGCGCGGTGCAGGGCGGCTGGGGCACCGGCATCCCAAAAAACTCCGATCCGGCAAAGAAGGCAGCGGCGTGGCGGGCGCTTACCTGGATCAGCAACAAGCGGGTCAATATCTACGAGTTGGGGAAGTATAACATCGACGCGAGCCGCACCTCCGCGTTCCAGGATCCCGAGATTGTCGCCAAGTTCCCGTATGTTACGGACTTGGCCGCCGCGATCGCCAGTGCAGAACCCATCCCGACCTCGTTCGTCGATGAGTTCTTCCAGATGAACGACGTGATGAATGTCGAGTTCAACAAGGCGCTGATCGGCGGGCAGGACGCAAAGACCGCGTGCGGGAACGTGCAGAGCAAGTGGGTGGAGATCCTGAAGAAAGGGGGGCACCTCATCTGATCGGCCCGTGACCTGAGCTGCGTCGCGGGGCGGATTGCATGTCTGGCGCAACCATGGCGGCGCGGCGGGCGATCGGTACTCGGCAGGCTGGGCAAGTCACAGACAGACGTTTGGCTGCTGCTGGGGCCTTGCCTGCTGTACCTGATCGCTTTTGCGCTGTACCCGCTGTTCTACAGTCTTCGGCTATCTTTCACCGATCTGACCGCGGCGGACGCCAGCGGCCGCTGGGTTGGATTCGCGAACTACACCTACATGCTTCACGACCCGCTGTTCTGGAATGCCGTCAAGAACAGCGCCATCATGGTCGGGGTGACCGTCTCCATCCAGGTCGTTCTCGGCGTCGCTCTCGCCATGTTCTTCGATCTGCGGCTGAGAGGTTCCTGGCTCGTACGCGGCATTCTGGTCCTGCCGATGCTGATCACGCCCATCGTGGTGGGCGTGATGTGGCGTGCGTTGCTCAACCCGGATTGGGGCCTGGTCAATTGGGCCATCGAGCAGTTCGGATTCGATCCGCCGAACTGGCTCGGCTCGGTCGAGATGGCGATGAAGACGCTCATCCTCGTCGATGTCTGGCAATGGACGCCGTTCGTCTTCATCATCGTCTACGCTCGGCTGCAGGCTTTGCCACACGATGTATTCGAGGCAGCGCAGATCGACGGCGCGGGATCGTTGCAGAAATTTCTGCATGTGACGTTGCCGCTGTTGGCGCCGGCGATCGGCTTTGCAGCCGTTTTCCGGGGCGTCGACAGCTTTCGCTCCTTCGACCTCGTCTTTGGACTCAGTTACGGAGGACCGGCGCGCAGCACCACCACCCTCAGCTTCTTCTCCTTCCAAAACGGCTTCCAGTTCCAGAATTACGGCTACGCCGCGGCGGTGGGTACATGATGCTGCTGATCCTGGTAGTCGGCACGATGATCCTGCTGCGCTACGTGCGGCTGCGTCCGGGGGACGCGCGATGAGGCGGCAAGGCGGGTAGTCGGCCGGGTGATTGTGTACATCGTCCTCATCGCGCTGGGCATCGGCGGCATTGCGCCGTTCGTCTATCTCGTTATCCTGTCGACCAAGCGGCGCATCGAAATCTTGAGTCAGGTACCCCCGCGTTTGACCTTCGACTGGAGCCCGATCTCGAAAAACTATCACGAGGTGCTGCACCTTCAAGGGATGCTCGAGTTCACGGAAAACTCCGTTATCGTCGTCGGCAGCACGACGGCGTTGGCGCTTGCGATCGGCACACCGGCCGCCTACGCTTTCTCACGCCTGCGTTTCCGTGGCAGCGAGGGCCTCGCCAACTGGATTTTGAGCTTGCGCTTCATGCCGCCGATCGCGGTCGCGATCCCGCTATTCTTGATGATGAAGGAAATCGGCCTGCGCGACACCTATCTCGGGCTGATATTGCCCTATATCGCCGCCTCGCTGCCGCTCATCGTATGGATCATGATCGGCTTCTTCGACGAGGTGCCGAGAGAGATCGACGATGCCGCGCTGGTGGACGGCTGCAGCCATCTCGGCGTGCTTTGGCGGGTCATGCTGCCGGTCCTGGTGCCCGGCCTGGTCACGGCGGCATTGTTCAGCGCGATCTTCATTTGGAACGAGTTTTTGGTGGCACTCTACGTCATCGACTCGCGCGACCGCCAGACGATTGCTCTGGGTGCGGCCACGCTGATCAGCGCGGAACGGCCGATCGAGTGGAACATCGCCGCAACGGTGGGCGTGGTCACCGTGATCCCCATTCTCATCTTCTCGTTGCTTGTGCAACGCTACATCGTGCGGGGTTTGACCGCGGGGGCAGTGAAATGACCGATAGTGCGAGCCGATCCGCAAGGCCGGGGGCGCCGGAATTGATCGCGTCCGGATTGGGCTGGCCGGAAGGGCCGACGGTGCTTGCGGACGGATCGCTGGTGTTCGTCGACAGCTACCGCAGCCAGCTGACGATCGTGGGGCCCGACCGCACGCCGCGCCGGTTCGCCTACACGGCCGGTGCCCCGAACTCGTGCGTGCTGGGTGGCGACGGGGCAGTTTACGTCTGCCAGAACGGCGGCACGGTGGGCCCATGGCGTGCCGCGGAAATGGTTGCTGCTTCGATCCAGCGCGTCGGGGAAGGCGGCAGCGTCGAAGCCTTGATCACGGAGGTCGAGGGCATCAAGCTAAACGGACCCAATGACCTCGTTTTCGCGCCCGACGGCCGGCTGGTGTTCACCGACCCCGGGACCTACAACCCGAAAAATCCCGAGCCCAGCTATATCCATTCGCTGGCACCGGACGGCACTGCGCGCGTGCTGGTCGCTTTTCCGAAACCTGTGTTCCCGAACGGCGTCACCGCCGAGGCTGACGGTTCGATCGTCTGGGACGAGAGCTATACCGGACATGTGGGCCGGCTGCGGCCAGACGGGCAGATCGAGGACCTCGGCAGGCTGCCCGGCACGAATCCGATCCCCGATGGTCTGAAGGTCGGCGCTGACGGTCGCCTGTATGTGACGGACATCGTCGCCAAAGGCATCCATGTGCTAGCGCCTGACGGCAAGATAGAGGGTTTCATTGCCTGCGGCGAGGCCCCGACCAATTGCGTTTTCGACGGCGAGACGCTGTGGGTGACCGACGCCGGAGTCCAAGCGGTCAGCACCGAACCGTCCAATGCAGGCCGGATCTGGCGGCTGCATATCCCAGGCGGCGGGGCGCCAACCTACAAAGGCCGCATCGCGGCGCGTGGCCGCGAGCCATAGGAGTGTGGCCATTCCCGGGCAAGGTAGCCGGGCGGTGCATCCACAATTGACGAGCAAACAGGCGATTTGATGGTTGGTTTACGTCCGGATGCCGCAGATTGATACGTTATAATCGCGCACGTATCATCTGCGCCCATTAACCATTGGGCAAGTCGTGACGCTTGGTCACGCTCCGCAATGAAGGGGGCCAGGATGGACGATCTCAAGACCGTTCCGCGAGGCAGGGCCGTTTCGGTCTCCAGGTCCCGAGCAGAACCGCCCGGAGCCGCCGGCGAAAAGGTGCTTCGCATCCATGCGGCAAAGCTCGATGTCGGGCAGCAACGGCAGGCACCGGAGGTTGCGGTCGCTCGCTCCGGGACGGTCTGGTTCGATTATACCGACCTGGTCCATTACTTCGAGGACAATCGCGCCCCGACCGGCATTCAGCGAGTCCAGATCGGTATTTTTCGCGCCAGCCTGGCGCGGGACAACGGCAACGCATCCGGTCGCATCTGTGCTTGCAGCTTCGATGCGGCGCGGCGATGCTGGGTGCCGGTTCCCGAGGCACTGCTGGCCTCGGTCTGCCGGGCCGCCTGCCACGCCAGTTCCGGCGGGTCCGGGGGCGATGAGGATGCCTGGCATACCCTCACTGCGGCACTCCGGCAGGCCATAGCGACCAGCCCGACAGCGCCCTTCTCGACCGGCGACGTGCTGGTGAACATCGGCACGTCGTGGTGGATCCCGGATTATCTCTGCTATGTGCAGCACCTGCAACGCGAGCGTGGCGTGCTTTACGCGCCGTTCGTGCACGACTGCATCCCGCTGCGTATGCCCGAAACCTGCTCCGCCGGCCTGGTGGACGATTTCGGCACCTGGTTTCATGAGGCGATGCGGGTCGCCGATCTCGTGCTGGCCAACTCGGAGCACACGGCGCGCGACGTGGCAGCTCTTGCGGAGGCCAGGAGCGGCTGCCCCGCGGAACCGCACGTCGTGCGGCTGGACGCCCGGTTCGATGACGGCCCGCAGCCCGGGGCCGTGGCATCGGCCCGGCTCGACGCGATCACACACGCGCGCCTCGGAATCCATCGTCCCTTCGCGCTGTTCGTGGCCACCGTGGAAGCGCGCAAGAACCACATTTTTGTGTTCCAATGCTGGCAGGCGCTGGTCGAACGGCACGGCGACGCGGTGCCGGACCTGATCTGCGTCGGCAAGCAGGGATGGCTGGTGGAATACACCCTGAACTGGTTGCGTGTTCACCCGCAGCTGGCGCAGCGCATCCGCCTGGTGGGAACACAGTCCGACCTTGATCTGGCGGCGCTCTACCGCACCGCGGAGTTCAGCGTGTACTGCTCGCATTACGAGGGCTGGGGACTGCCGGTGACGGAAAGCCTGTGCCACGGCCGCGTGCCGGTGGTGCCCAACCACTCGTCGCTGCCGGAGGCGGGCGGCCCGTTCGCGGTCTATTACGAACCGGAATCGCGTGCGGGATTTTGTGCGGCCGTCGAGCGGCTCATGAACCGGACGATCCGCAACGATCTGGAAGCGAGAATACGCGCGCGCTTCAAGCCGCGGGTCTGGTCGGACGTGCTCTGGCAGGTGGTCGAGACGGTCCGCCACGTTCCCACCCGGCCGCGCGCCTTGCCGGCACGCATGGACCCCGGCTGTCTCTACACGTTCGCGCGCCGCAACCAGAACGGCCAGCCCGTGCATGGCAGGGCGTCGGGGCAAACCCTGAAACACGGGCTCGGCTGGCACGATGCCGAGGAGTGGGGCTGCTGGTCACGGCTGGCACAGGCACAGGTGCTGTTGACGATGCCTGACCAGGCCGGAGTGGACCAACTCTACCTGGTGCTGCGCGGGGGTCCGCGCGACCAGACCATAGAGGTGCAGGCGGGCGGCGCTGCCGGTTCGTTCCCGGTGGCGTTGCGGGCCGGCCAGCGCCGTCTGGTGCGAGCATCGCTGAGTTCAGCTCCGGGCCAGGAGGTGCTCGTCTCGATGATGGTGGCACCGTACAGTCTGGGGCCGTTCACCGGCGGCGGCGACCAGCGGGAGATCGGCTGCGGGCTCGAAGCCCTGGCTGTGGCCGACCGGAGCGACGCGATCGCGCGTCTGGATCTGCTCGATTTCCTTCTGGATGCCGGCTGACGACGAGGGCCATCTCTGTCCCGACCACCCCGTCTCAGAACGTCACTCGCACGCCCCCGTAGCCGGCGATCGGCGGGGCCGGGCTTTCCACTCTGGCGTCGGTGATGGCGCCGCCGGGGATGAACGACACCGGGAACGGGTTCAGCGGGCCGTAGGTGCCATAAGTCTCGTATTTCGCGTTGAAGGTGTTGGTGATGAGGCCGAACAACTGGATATGGTCGGTCACCCGATAGCTGGTGTTCAGGTTGAGCACGACGTACCCGCCCAGCTTCTTGTTCAGGTTGGCCTCGTCGCCGAAGAAATACTGGCCGGTGGCCAAGACGCCGGAGGCGCCGATTGTCCAGCGCGGCGTCACGCCATAGTTCACCACGAATTTCAGCCGGTGCGTGGGAATGCCCGGCAGATGGTCGCCCGGCACGACATGGATCTGGCCGTTCGCGTCCGCCCCGGGATTGGTCGGGCTGTCCAGGGTCAGCGGGACCTGGAACGTGGCGTCGGTATAGGCGTAGCCCAGCGTCAGGCTCAGTGGGCCGCGGGCGTAGTTCAGGTTCGCCTCGATGCCCTGACGCCGCGTCAGCCCGACGTTCTGGAAAAAATCGAGGCCCTGCACCAGGCTCGATTCGAAAATGATGTCGTCGTCGCTGTTGGTGTGGAAGTAATCGACGTTCCACACCAGCTTGCCGCCCCACACGGACGGCAGTCGCCCGCGCACGCCGAGCTCCACCGTGTGCGCCACCACCTGCTTCAAATTCGGGTCGCCGAGGAAGAAGTTCGGCAGCTGGCAGGGCGAGGTGATGCTGGCGCAGGATAGTTCCGTAGGCGTCGGTGCCCGGTTGGCCTCGGAGTAGCTGACGAAGGCGGACAGACCCGGCAACACCTTGTAGGTGAGGCCGACGCCCGGATTGAACCGATTATACGCGTGGCCGCCGTTCAGCGCCGTGCCCAGCTTGTCGTGCAGCGAAATGTCGGCGTTGTTGAAACGTCCCGACAGCGACAGCGACAATCTTGGCGTCACGTTCAGCAGGTCGGTGAAGAACAGACCGTAATACCGGTTGGTGGTGGCCAGACGCACCGGTGCGATCGACAGGTCGGCCTGGTCGATGGTGATGCCCGGGCCGAGGAAGAACAGGTTCGGGTCGATGCCGCCGAGTTCCTCGTGGCCGTCGAACAACGTGTCCCCGGCATCCACGCTGGCGCCCACCACCAAATGGTTGGGCAGGCCGAACACGTCGTGGTGGTCGGACACTTGTATGCCGGCGCCGAACGCGTTGGTGTCGGTGCCCTGGAAATTGTTGCCGGAATAGGGTCCGCCATTCAGATAGTCGGGGATCGGATTGCCCGCGCGGTCGGTGTAGTAGTCGCCGTCCTCGGTGCACAGGAATCCGGACCCGTCGGCGCACTGTTCGAAATCGACGGTGACGCCGTTGATCAGCCGCTGCGAGAGGTTGGAGTAATACGCCAGCCCCTGCACCGAGGTGAGATCGCTGATGTCATAGCTGCCGTTCAGGTTCAGTTGCAGGTATTTGTTCCGAACGACGTTGGGCGCGGTGTATTGCTGGGCCCGGTTGACGGCGAGGATCTGCACCGGCGTGGCGCCGGGATTCTGCAAATCGTTGTCGGCGCCGAGAATGCTGAAATGCGCCTCGGCCAAGGGACCGCGCCAGCCGAGATCGGCATAGATCTGGCGCAATTGCGATTGGCTGGTGTAGCGCCATCCGTTGTCCTGGATAAAATCGCCGGTGACGTAGGCGGAGGTGTTCTGGCTCTCCGCGCCGTACTGGAACAGAGCGGCGGCGCGGCCGAACGAGCCGCCGTAACCCGTCAGCTCGCCGCCGTGATAGGTAAACCCGTTTTTCAGTTTCACCGCGATCGAGCCGCCCAGCGCGTTCAGGCCGTAGACCGGGTTGGAACCTTCGACGTTGACGCGGTCGATCGCCTGCGACGGGATCAGGTCCCAGTTCACCGTATCGCCGAACGGATCGTTGAAGCGGGCACCGTTGACATAGACCGCGAGGCCCTCCGCCTCGCCTTCCACCGGCGAGGCGAGAAAACCGCGGAACAGCACGTCGGGCTGGAACGGATTGCCCGAGGAGTCATTCAGGTTGATGCTCGGGATGTTGGTGTTGAGCGTGCCGGTCAGGTCGGGGATGCCGGTGCGCTGGATGTCGCCTGGTGTCAGCACGTAGGTTTGCGCGGGCACCTGGTCGCGATTGACGCCCGACCCCAGCAGCGGGGTGCTGCCGACCACGTCGATATCCGGCAGGCGGACCGTCGGTGGCGGCGGCGGGGCCGGCGGCGGCGGCGCCGGGGTTTGCGCGTCCAGGCCGCGCGACAGCGCCAGCCCGGCGAAGACGGAGATGATGACCGCGTGACGGTGGATGTTCTTCAAGTTCCCCTGATCCAGTGTGCTCTGATCAGGTGAGGCTAGCAATCGGCTCCGCCGGACGTCTACAGCCGGCAGTCGTCGGCGCTCGAATTCATACCAGGGCAGGCGTTAAAACTTTGCGACGCCGGCGGGAACTTGGACTGCGCGGGGTACGGCGGCGGCACGTCCCGCGCGATATTGATTCGAGATCGGACAATATGGACGTGCGTGAGCAGGCTCAGGAAGGGACCGGTTTTCGGATCGGCTCCAGCATCCAGATGCCGCGCCATTTGCGCCACTCCGTGCCGGGCTCGGTCCATTTCGGCTTGCGCTTATACGGCTCGGTGCGGACCGGACGCTTGCGCATCGGTTTTTCGGGGGCCGGTGCAGCGGGATCAGGTTCAGGGGCGGGCGGCTTCGCGCGGGGCGGCCGGGGCGGCGGCGGCGGCAACAGGGCGGGGTCGGGCTTTCGTCCCAGCCTCCGGTACAGCGGCCGCAGGATCCGCCCCACCTGCGGCGCGTCCCGGAGCAGGGCCTGCATCTCGGGGTCTTTCAGCAGATAGTCGAGCTGGTTGGCACAGCCCGTCGCCTCCACCCCCAGCAATCGCACCACCCAGAGGAACTGCCGCGGCATCTCGGGCTGGCGCGGCCGGGGCGGGTGGGGAGTTGGCTCGGGAGTCGGCTCGGGCGCTGGTTTGGGAGCGCGGGGTCGGGGCGGCGGCAGCGGACCCGCCTTGGCCCGCTGCGCCAGGGCCACGAACCTCCTGATGGTGTTGTGCAGCCAGGCCTGCAGCAGGCTCAGCTTCGCCACCGCCGCCGGATCGGCGCGCATCCGCATCCCGGCCGCTCGGGACAGGTCGCGGATGATGGCGGCGAACCGCCAGGCGGTGCTGGGTATGTGTTTGGGGCGGGAGGATTCGGACATGCGTTGGGCAGAACATACAGGGAACGTTGGCCCTCGTCAAGGAAAATAATCATGTCCGGTCAGGGGCAGCTCATAACCAAGTGTTCATGTCAGCCGTGATGAGATGAGCATCCAGCCAGCGGCAGGTGGACCGAGAGCGCCATGGTGTGCCTTAGGGCGCGACCCGATGCGGCCGAGGACGCACGGGTACACCCGCGTCGAGAGCTCGCGCTGCAAGTCAAGCAGCTGCAGTTCGAGCTTGAGCAAAAAACGCAGCAGCTACGGACGGCCAGTGCCGCGGCCCGGCGGGCGACCGCCGCAAAGGGCGTCCTCATTTCCAATGTGAGCTACGCCCTGCGCACCTCGCTGAACGACATCATCGGGTACAGCGAAATGTTGCTCGAGGACGCGGAGCGCGAGCATCGCCGCGAGCAGGCGGCCGACCTGCAAAAAGTCTGCCGCGGGGGCAAACGGCTTCTGGAGACGATGACCGAGGTGTTCGATGCGTTCGGACTCTGCGGCCGCTCGCGAGCCGGGCGACGAAATGGACCAGCTTCTCGCGCAGGCCGCGGCGGCCCTGCGCCGGGTCAAGGAGGATGGGCCGTACACACCGGGCGATGCCGGAAACGGCCGCGGCTTCGCCTCTCAGCGCCTGCAGACGATCGACACGGATCTACGGCGCGCGCTGGAGAGAGATGAATTCGAGCTGCACTATCAGCCGCTCGTATGGCTCCGCTCGCAGGAGATTGTCGGGTTCGAGGCGCTGATCCGCTGGCGTCATCCCGGCAGGGGCCTGGTGACGCCCGATGCCTTTATTGCCGATGCGGAAAAATCGGGTCTGATTGTGCCGATCGGCGCCTGGGGAATGCTGACCGCGTGCCGCACCGCGGCAAGCTGGCCGGGCAATATGCGGGTAGCCGTCAACGTATCGCCGTCGCAGCTCAAGAGCGAGGATTTCACGGACGGAGTTTTCAAGGCGCTCGCGGCAACCGGGCTGGCACCCAACCGGCTCGAGCTGGAAATCACCGAATCGATATTCATCGCGGACCATGAAAAGGTGATCGAAAAATTCCAAATTCTTCGGCGCCAGGGCGTGCGAATATCGCTCGACGATTTTGGCTCCGGCTACTCGTCGCTGGGTTATCTGAAACGCTTCACGTTCGACAAGATCAAGACGGACCGGTCGTTCATCCATGATCTTGGCCGACGCGAAGAAGCGATGGCCATCGTCCGCGCCATCGCGAGCCTGAGCGCCGGCCTCGGCGTGTCGTTCCTGGCCGAAGGCGTCGAAACGGCGCAGCAGGCGGCCCTGCTCCGCCACGCCGGTTGCACCGAGGCGCAGGGCTATCATTTCGGCCGGCCGCAACCGTCGCGCAGCCTCGACGCCCTGCTGCGACGAGGCGCCGAGCCGCAGGCTTCAGACCGTGTCCTGACGAGCGCTCCTTAATAATGCAGCCAGGCCGGGCGGTGTCGATGGGCGGATGAAATCTTTCGGCATCGGCGAGATACCGCCGACCCCCGATCAACCGACCTCCGCGACCTCTTTCGGGAGACGCGCGAACACGCCCAAACACCGGCAACACCTCCCGGGGCACGTTCGATGCCATGATGTCGAGATTTCCTGTTCGAACTTTCCTCACCACGGACGCAATCCGAACACCGGGATGTCCGACAACAAGACAGCCCAAACGGCGGTCGCGCGCCGGACGGAACCCCGGATCAAGGATACCTGGTTACTGAGTTGGTCGAACCGAAACCGTCCGTAAGACGCCGTTGCATTCCCTCCCTCGCTGGCCAAGTTTGCGCCAACTCCGCTCCATGGTGTTGGTACGATCCATGCACAGCTACCCGATCATGTTGTCGCGTTTTTTGCCCGAGACCAAAGCCTCGAGGCCAGGATCGGGCCGGGAGGTCCGCGTCGATGTGTTGCGCGGGGTCGCGCTGCTGATGATTTTCGTGGACCACATTCCTCAAAATGGCCTGAAATCTGTTCACCTTGCACGAACTCGGTTTTTGCGACGCTGCCGAGATTTTTGTTCTCTTGGCCGGGTTCTCGTCCATGGCCGCCTACGGCCGTGCGCTGCGACGTGACATGCTCGGCGGGCTGCACCGCATCGCTGCCCGATGTGTGCGCATCTATCTGACGCACATCGTGCTCATAGTCGCGATGCTGGCGTTGGCCTCGCTTTGGCTGGCTCTTGATCCCGCGGTGGCCCCGGTGGCATCAATGTTCGCGGCACTGCGCGGGCAGGCCATGGTGCGCGCCCTGACGCTGCAGGCAATGCCCGCCTATCTCGACATCCTGCCGCTCTACATCGTGCTGCTCGGGATTTTCCCGCTGCTCTGGGTCGCCATGCGCCGGAGCGTCGGGCTGGCCCTGGCCGGATCGGCGGCAGTGTGGCTGCTCGCCTATGCTTGGCACGGCCTGAACCTGCCCAACGGCACCGATCCGAACGGCTGGTATTTCAACCCCTTTGCATGGCAGTTCCTGTTCGCGATCGGGGCGGCGCTGGCGGTCCTCACCCGGCGCATGGGCGGCAGCCTGCCCCGCCTGCGCTGGTTGGTGGTCGCCTCCGCCCTGTATCTGGCGTTTGCCTTCGTTCAGGTCCTGCCCTGGGCCGACTGGGGGCCGGCGAGCCTGCGCGGGTTCGTCCTGCCGCCCCCGGACAAGTCCCACCTGTCGCCGTGGCGAATTGTTGACATCCTTGCCATCATGTACCTGGTGTTAAGTTCGCGCGCGGCACTGCGGGCGACCCGCGGCACGGTAGCGCAGGCTTTCGCGCTGTGCGGCCGGCACTCGCTGGAGGTGTTCGCGGTCGGCTGCGTGCTGGCGTTGGCCGGACGGCTCGCGATGCGTAGCTTTGGAGCAGGAACGGACGTGCAGGTGATGGTGAACGTGATCGGAACGGCAGGGATGCTCGGGGTCGCTGCTCTGCGGGAACGCCAGCGGGCGCCGTCGCGCAGCCCGGCAGTCCCGGCCCAGGGTGCCATCGCCCTGGCCGGCGACTGACATGGCGCTCCGCCCGTTGTGGCCGGTGCTGATGGTCCTGCCGATCCTTGTCCTGACGACAGCAGCGCCGTTCGCCTTGGTGGCGGCCAAGGCGGCGACCGCCACCCGGCGGACGCACGGACCGTCCGAGCACGATCGGCGCAGCAGTTCGGGCGCTCTCTCCGCGGTCGCCGGATTGCCGCGTGTTGCCCAATACCGTCTGCACGCTTTGCCGTTGCGCGTGGTGGCGTTCGGGTCGTCCTCCACCGAGGGCGTGGGGGCCAGTTCCCCTTCCGCCTCCTACCCGAGTCGGCTGGAGGGTGAGCTGGCCACCCTGCTGCCGCATCAGAAGGTGACGGTGATAAACCTCGGTGTTGGTGGGGAGGACGCGGAAGATCTGGCCCGGCGCCTGCCGGAGGTGCTGGCCGAAAAGCCGGACCTGGTTATCTTTCAAACCGGCACCAACGACCCACTGCGCGCAGTGCCTCTGGATCGTTTCGTCATGCTGACCCGTCAGACGGTGGCTGCCATACGGCAGGCCGGGGTCGACGTGATGCTGATGGAGCCGCAATACTGCCATGTTACACGCACGGTGCCCACCGCCGTGTTGTACCGCGACGCGCTGCGCCAACTCGGCGCCGAGATGCGAGTGCCGGTAGTCCGCAGGTGGGACCTGATGCGGAGCTGGCTCGACCACGACATAGTGGATGCCGCGCGCATGCTCGCTCCCGACGGCCTGCACATGGCCGATGCGGGGTATGCCCTGCTGGCCAAGGCAGTGGCGCGGGAAATCCTGTCCACCTCGGCTCCGCCGGCCGCCGGCACCGGTGTTGGGCCAGCGGGTTCCGACCGTCTCGAAACCAGTGCCGGAGCACCGCTCTGAAGGCCCGATGCTGACTGCGACCGGAGTGATGTATCGCAGTCAGCATCAGGGTCAGCCAAGTGTGGCGACTTCACGGCCGATGTCAGCCGAGCGCGATTCTCCGCGCTGGCCGAACTACCTGTGCGCTCGGTCGGCCGCCGCGGCGAGCTTCATGCTGAACGCCATGAACTCGGAGCTTTGACCAATGAACATGCCCATTCCCGCGAAGAAGTTGACCACGTCGACCGCCGTGACGGCGCTCGTGCTTATCGGCCGGATCGTTGCGCATAGTGGAAGATTCGGGCTGATGAAGGTGGCGGGCACCGGAAAGATCAGGTTCGGCTGGAGCAGCGGGTCCCCCTTAGCAGCAAAGTTTGGGAACGTCAGGCCATTCGTGGGATCGGTAAGTGGCGCTACCGGCTTCTGCACGCCGTTGCCGGCGAAGTCGACCCATTCGACGAAGTGAGCGACTTCATCGCCGCCGATCCCGAGCAGTATCTCGAGAACCTCGGCACTGGAGGCCCGCTGGGCGAACGATGCGTACAGGCTGGTTCCGCCTTGCTCGATGGAGCCAAAATGAAACGCAGCCGTATTGGCGATCGCCTGAATGTGCGCGGCCGGCTCGAAATCGGCGTCCGTGCGCGGAATGGCAGGGAACTGTCCGGCTGCCAGGGCCGGCAAAGCTTGCGGGTAGGTTGCGCCGAAATCTGGAGAACTTGTGCTGCGGTAGCGCACGTACCAGGACGTATCAACGCTCAGCCGCATGAGATTGGTCAACCGGCCGTTCTGCTGCGCACCGGTCGCACGGCTGCTCGGCAGCGTGCGGAATCTGTCGAGGTCAACCGGGTCGGCGTTGATGGATGCGAGATAGGCGTTGAGAAACGCCGCGTGGCTCAGCTCGTCGATCGTGTTGCTGGTGATGTACTGGCCGCTGTCGCCATCGAGCCGATTGAGCGCCGCCTGGTAGGGATTCACGGTGCTGGTGTTGAGGCCACCCAGCTCGGCGTATTGCTGCCAAAGATCGGACTCCACAAGCTCTGCATAGGCTGCGAAACGGAGCAGAGCGATATCGCCGGCACCAGGTCTTCTGCGTGGCGCCACAGTTTGGGACGCGGCCTCGCCCACGAGCATTCGGGCTGATAGTGCGGCACCGGCCAAGCCCATGCCGGTCATGAGGGTGCGCCGTCCTGCACCCAATATCCCAGCGTAATTCGCTTTCACCATGTATAGCCTCCCTGGGTAACGCCGACGACCAGATGCAGGCTGTCAG
This sequence comes from uncultured Pseudomonadota bacterium, assembly GCA_963822705.1. GTDB lineage: Bacteria > Pseudomonadota > Alphaproteobacteria > Acetobacterales > Acetobacteraceae > CAVRQM01. The sequence continues at coordinate 113,284 of CAWGIX010000011.1, read as the reverse complement.
AGTCTGGCCTCGGCGGTTTGCCTGCCCAGGTGGGACGAACCATTGGCGTCGGGTATTCCGGCGCAGCGAAACAGTTTTTCGCGGTGCGTTTCAGCACCCGGGGTGGCGTAGTCGGCGGGACTGGCCGGAATGCCGGATGCTCCGCATCAAGCTGGACGTCCTTCGGGTCAGCTTGTGGCGGCGTTGGTGCCGGATCGCGTTTACGCCGCGGTGGCCGAAGGCGCTTGCGCCACCTCCGCCACATACCGTTCCAACTGTCCGGCACGGTGGCCCGCTCTGTGCGCCGCCAGCACCCGCCGTCGGGCAGCCGCACCAATCTCGCGCCGTTCGGCTTCGTCGCGCTCCAGCACTCGCAGCATCGTCTTGGTATCATCGGCCAGCGCCAGCTCGCGCTCGGGGTGCAAGACCTCCTCAATTCCCGCCCAAGAGTCGGAAACGATGGGACAGCCGCAGGCCGCGGCTTCGAACAGGCGTACGCTGGGGCTCCATCCGGCGGCCTTCATATCGGCCCGCGTCACGTTCAGCGCCCATCCCAGAGCTCGCAAAGAAGTTCGGATGCGCATCGGGAGGCAGATGCTCAATTCGTTCCACGTTCTCGGGCCAGGCAATGTCGTCCGGATACAAGGGGCCGGCCACCACGAACCGCAGGTCCGGCCGGACTTCGCGCGGGCTCGATCAGCAGCTTTTCCAGCACCGGCTGACGGTCGGCACTGAAAGTGCCGAGATAGCCCAGGTCCCACCGCCGCGCCTTATGGATCGGCCGGTATCGCGCCGCGTCGACCGAGCAATACAGCGCCCGAGCCTTCCGCGCGCCCCAGTCGTGCTCGAGGTGTCGCAGGGTGGGGCCGCCGGTGAAGGACAGATACAGGTCGAAGCCAGGAATCAGGTCGGGCGCCAGATACTCGTTGTCGCCGGCAATCAGTTTCTTGATCGTCACAGGGGTGTCGATGTCATAGAACGCCGTCACACCGCGCGCCGTGCGCTGCACCCAGCGCGCAACCGCAACGCCGTCGGTCACGTAGGACCCGACCACGACCAAATCGGCCGCCGCTATGTCCTCCCGCCACAGCGCGAGCTCGGCGACGGAACCATACAATGCCAGTCGGCAAAATTCCGGGTCGGTCAGGTCCCGCTGCTCGGCATACCAGGGCTGGTCGCGCTCCAAAAACAGAATGTTGTGGCCGCGCTCGGCCAGCCCGGCCAGCAGCGCGCGATAGGTGGTAGCGTGTCCGTTGCCCCAAGACGAGCTCAGCGACAGGCCGAGTACCACGATGTTCATGCGGCGAGCGCCCGCGCCGCCGCGGTCCGGCGCAGCAATGCATCCACCTGCCGCGCCCGGCCAGCATAGGTGTGCTCGCGCAGCACGCGCGCTCGCGCAGCCAGTCCGATTTCTGTGCGCGCGCGGGCGTCAGTGCGGCCAAAATGATCGGCGACGTCCTGGCCGTCGCGCGCCACCAGCACTTCCGCATCGGGCTGCAGAAACAATTCGATCCCTTCCCAGGCGTCGGTTATCAGGCAAGCGCCCGCGCCGGCCGCCTCGAACACGCGGGTGGCCGGCGAAAACCCGACGCGCGCCATGCTGTCGCGCGCCACGTTCAGCACCGCGGCTGCAGAACAATTCAGCGCGTTGTGGTCAGCGTCGGCACATGGCCGATCGCTCGCACATTCTCGGGCAACACCTTGTCCCCCCACCCGGCGCCGCCCAGCAGAAACCTCTTGTGCGGCAACAGCTCGGCGGGTCGCACAAAGAACTCGTCGACGCGTGCCTCGCGGTCGGGCAGCCGGTTGGCGAGCAACGACAAATCCGCCGCAAAACGAGACTGCATCGGCGTCGGAAAATGCGTCGCCGGGTCCAGCGCGTTGTATACCGGGACGCAGTTTCGCGCCCCGAACCCGGTATAGGCCCGCACCACCGGCTCGCCTCCGCCATAGGTCAGGACGTGATCCAGCGCGGGCAGGGCGTTTCGCAAAACGGGCGCGTCCCCCGCCGCCAATTGCGCCAGTGTCGCCGGGGCGTCCACGTCCACAAACACCCGGATCGCATCGGGGCGGGCAGCGGCAAACACCAGTTCGATCAGCGCGTCGTCGAACACACCCACGCCGCTTGCCTTGATCACCACGTCCGCCCGCGCCGCCTGCGCCGTCACCGCGCGCAAGCCGCGCTCTGTCGCCGGCCACACCACTACCTGCGCCCATTCGGGCGGCTCGATATCGCGATGCGCCTGGCGGTCGTAGGCGTCCGGCTCGAAAAACGTGATGTGGTAGCCGTGCCGGGACAGCGCCTGCAGCAGACCGCGGTAATATGTGGCGGCACCATTCCAGTACGACGACAGCAGGCTCGAACCGTAGAACGCGATTTCGGTCACGCCGCCACCTGCTGCGGCGTGCGCACGCGCCCCGCAAATTCCAACAGCTCCGCCGCCCGATGGGCGCAGGTGTGGCGGGCGCGAACGGTTTCGAGGCCGCTCGCAGCGAGCCCGTCCCGGAGCGCGGCGTCATGCGCGACCGCCCGCATGTGCCGCCGCATCTCCGTGGCGTCGCGCGCCATCAGAAAATCCTGGCCGAAGCGAAACAATCCTTCGATATCGTTCCATGGCGCCGAGAGCAACGGAATGCCGCAGGCCAGCGCTTCAAACACGCGGATCGTGGGAATTCCCGGCAGCGACGTTGCGTAGAAACGGCGCGGCACGTGCACCGTGGCCAGGTGCCGGGAAAAAGCCTCGGGCACCATCGCGTTCGCCAGCCACCCACGATAGCGCGCGCCATAGTCAGTCAATGTTGCCAAAGCCTCAGCCGGATAGCGCACGCCGAAAATATCGAGTGCGAGCCCCGAGTTCCCGCGCGGGGGCCAGCAAATAATCCCGCATCTCCGCCGTGCGTTCGCCGTCGCCCCAGTTTCCCACCCAGACCAGCCCGGCCCGCGATGCCTCGCGTTCCGGCGGACGGAACAGGCGCGTATCCGCCGCCTCGTGCCACACGAAGGCGCGCTGCCCCCAGCCCCACCCTCGATAAATTTCGGCCAGCGCCGCACCGAATGCGAGTACGCCGTCGTAGCCCGACAGGTCGAACGCGCGGATCGCGGCAGCATCGCTCACCGCCCGATGGTGCGTGTCGTGGAACAGCAAGACAAAACGACCGCCCGCCCGGCGAGCCCGCCCAATGCGCGCCACCAGCGCCGGCTCGTTCCATTCGTGGACCAGCACCAAATCCGCGCCGTCCAGCATCGACTTCGATGGCCGCCTCATCCGCAAAAGTGCGTTCGCGCAGCTCCGGGTATCGGCTCGCGAATTGCTCCAGTGCCGCCGGTCCGTGGTCGGCCAGCAAATTGGTGCGGCTCCAGCCGTCTTCGCGTTCCCAGACGCGCACGTCGTGGCCGAGCGCCAACAGTTCCCGCGCCACGCCGCGCAGGAAATGCGCATTACCGTGATTCCAGCACGACACCAGCGAGTGCGCGAAAATCACGATGCGCATGCGGGTCAGGCCGCCTGTTGTGTCGCCAGCCGGCGATGGATGCCGAGCGTCGCCTCGACCATGGCGTCCACCGTGTAGCGGCGCGCCCGTTCTTTCGCCCGAGCCGCCAGTGCGTCAGGTGCGGCAAGCGCCCGCTGCAGCACATCGCGTGCCGCACCGTCATCCTCTGGATGAAAGAACAGCGCCGCCCCCTCCCACAATTCGCGGTGGCCCGGGATGTCGGACAAAGCCAGCGCCATCCCGGCCCGCGCCGCCTCCAGCACCGCCAAGCCGAATGGCTCGTACAGCGCCGCCGACGCGAACACGGTGGTTTGCGCCATCTCGCGCACCAGTTCATCGGCGGAGAGGCGTGCCGAGGCATTCCAGGTTGTCGCAGCTGACGAAGGCGCCGTTCGGCCCGGCCAGCGGACCCGCCGCCCGAACCGGCACTGCCATTCGCGCGGCCAGCCGGTCGAGCAGCGCCACGTTCTTGCCGCGATCCCATAGCCGACCTGCGGTCAGCACGCCTGGCAGGCGCTGTAAATCCGGCGCCTTGGTGACGAAACTGCCGTTATGCACCACCTGTATCGGCCGTTCCGGCCGGTACAGGTGCGTCCAGTGCCTGAGCAAAGGCGCGTGTGGGCGCGATGACCGCATCGGCCTCGGCCAGACCTTGCGCCACCGCCTCGGCCCGCCACGCCAGATCCCGCCGGCAGCCGCGCCGCACCGTGAACGGCCCGCCACCAGGTACCCACGTCGGAATGCGCCACTGCCACGAACGGCACCGCCCAGGGCACTTCGGCGGCCAGTGCGGGGGTGTGCAGATGGACCCGGTCCACCCGCAGCCGCCCCGCCAGCCCCGCGAGTTCCGCCCCGGCTGCGCGTAGCGCCTCGGCGCTACCGGCGGTCCAGTCCAGCGGGAGGCTGGTCGGGATCAACTCCAGCCGAGTCTGGCGCACGTCGGCCAGTTGCGATTTCGACGGTCCCGGCCCCAGCACCGCGAGCGCCACGCCAACTCCGCGCGCCAACAAACCGCGGGCCAGATCCAGGTTGTAGCGCCAGACGCCGCCCACTGCGTCGCCGGTCAGCAGCACGCTCCTCAATCGGTGGTCTCCAAGGGTCTTCCCTCCAGGATGGGCAGCGGCAGTGGCCGCTCGTCCTGCACGTCGCTGAATACTTCGTGTTGCGCAAGGTAGTGGGCGTGCGCGCGCTCCCACGCGGTGTCGTCCGGCTCGCCCCAGAGTTTCCGGTAATCGGGCGCGCCCGGGTAGGGATAGAGCGGCACCGGGTCGTTCGCCCACACCCCCGCCGCGCGCAGGCGGTCGCGCCAACTGCCGACCAGTGCGGGATCGTCGCCCGAGGCGATGAGGTTCGCCTGCACGAACGGAACGTGGCGTTTGGCGGTGATCGAGCCGCTCGTCCAGCTCCGCCGTGCTCATGCGGCACGCCTTGTCCAGGGCCGCGCGTCCGTGTTCCGTCAGGCTTTCCACGCCGGCCTCGATCGAGACGCAGCCGGCGTCACCGAGCCGGGCAAGCATGTCCGGCTTCCACAGGTCGATCCGGGTCTGCACGCCGAACTGCACCGGCCGCGCGGCGAGCGCGTCCAGCAGCTCCCTCCACGGCAGAAAAATCTCGTCGATGAAGTAGAGATAGACGACGCCCTGCCCGATCAGCCGATCGATTTCCTCCAGCAGGGTGGCCAAGCGTCGCGCTGCGATATTTGTCTCGAAAATCAATTTTGGCGCAAAAACTGCACGCGTAGGGGCAGCCGCGAGAGGCTTCCACCTCGGCCCCCGGGCCGTGCGGGATGGTATCGAAGCGGTGATGGTGATGGGCATGGCGCATGCACCCAGGAATCCGGCCATCGCAGGGACGGGAGTCGCCGAACTCGGCTGCGGCGGGCGATCCGTGGATCACCGACCTCGCCGTTGCGCAGCATCGCCGTGCCGGACGCGCGACGCGGTTCGTCCGTCCGCGAGCGCAGCGACCACCTCCTCGCATTCGCCCCGCACCACGAAGTCGCACGCCGAGTTTACGCGAGCGCGGCACCCGGCGTCGTCGAGCCGTGCGGGCCTACCGCGACGGTGCGGCCGCCGCGGCCGCCGAGGGCGGCAAGGAACGCACGCGGCACGACGCAGTTCGGGCGGCGCGCAGCGCCAGAACAGATAGGTGGGCGCGGTCGTCACCACTGTCATGTCGGGCGCGAAAATCCGCGACCGCTCCGCCTGTCGGCCGCCTTCCGACGCCGTCCAGCTGCCGCATCGAACATTTGCGGCTCGTGGCCCGGCCGCCGCAGCAGCGCCGCGGAATAGCCGAGTTCCAGCGGCAGGTGCGGTTCGCGGCAGCCGAAATAGATGCTGCCCTCGAACCGCCACGGCGGGATTGACCAGCGCGACCCTCATGCGCGCGCTCTCGCAGCTTCGCGCGGCTCGCTCGCACCGGCCCACTCGGCCAGCCGCGCGAGGCCCGCTCGCCAAGGCAACGGCGCCGGCAAGCCGCAGTCGCGGCGCGCGGCGTCGCTGGCGTCGGCCACGAACCAGCGCTGATCGCCGGGGCGCCACCCGGCCCAATCCACGCGCTGCCGCCGGCCGGTCATCGCGCTCCAGTCCGCGCGAGCAGGTCGCGCAGGCTGACGGCGTTGGCCGGGCCCGCCGCCGAGGTTGAAAGCGCGGCCGGCCACGCTCGCCGATGCGCCGCCAGGCGGCGAGATAGGCGTCCACCGCATCGTCCACGAACAGCACGTCGCGCACCTGCCGCCCGTCGCCGAAGATCGTGATCGGCTGCGCCGGCCAAGCGCGCGATAGCAGGAAATGCGCCACCCAGCCCTGGTCCTCGGTGCCCCTGCTGGCGCGGGCCGTAGATGCAGCTCATGCGCAGGACGGCGGTCGGCACGCCGAAGCTGCGGGCGTAATCCAGCACGTACTGGTCGGCGGCGCCCTTCGAGCAGCCGTACGGCGTGTGGAATTCGAGTCGGCCGGCCGCTCGTCCGACGCCGCGCGTCGCGCAGCTCGGGATCGCTGCGGCTGCCAGCGCCCGTCGTGCAAGCGCGAGCGCCGATGTCGGCGAGGTCGCCATAGACCTTGTTGGTGCTGGCGAACACCAGCGGCGGCGCGTCGCGCCGCCGCGCGCAGCGCCTCCAGCAGCTGCAGCGTGCCGCGGCACGTTCACCTCGAAATCGGCGATCGGCTCGGCCATGCTGGTCGTGACCGCCACCTGGGCCGCCGAGTGGAACACCGCCGCCGCGTCACGCCGCCGCCTCGGCCACCGCTCGCGCATCGCGGATGTCGGCGATCACGCCGCTGATGCGCCGCGGGTGCCGTCGCCGCAGCCACGCCAGGTTCGCGGCCACGCCGGGCGCGCGACGAGGCTGTCGAAGCACCAGGACATCGTGGCCCTCGCGCGGCCAGCCGGTCGGCGAGGTTGCAGCCGATGAAGCCGGCGCCGCCGGTGACCAGCACGCGGGTCGACGGCCCCGTCACGCGACCAGCCCCCGCTGCTTCCAGCTCGCGCCGGGCCTGCGCCACGCAGATCGACCGCCCGCTGCCGCGCCGACCCATGCGGCCAGTTCGCCCAGGCTGTCGTCGAAGATCGCGTTGCGGCGCGAAGCCGAGCACGTCGCGCGCGCGGGCGATGTCGGCGAAACAGTGGCGGATGTCGCCGGCCCGCGCCTTGCCGGCGATTTCCGGGCCAGCCGCTCGCGGCGCCCATCGCGCGCGCCATGGCCGGCGCCACCTCGCGTGATCGAGACGTCGCTGGCCGCTGCCGATGTTGAACACCCCGCCCGCTGCCGCCGGATGGTCGAGCGCCAGCAGGAACGCCGCGCGCCACGTCCTCGCACATGGACGAAGTCGCGCCGCTGCTCGCCGTCCTCGAACACCAGCGGGCGCTGCGCCGTTGAGCAGGCGCGAGGCGAAGATCGCCAGCACGCCGGTATAGGGGTTCGACAGCGCCTGGCCCGGCCCGTAACACGTTGAACAGGCGCAGCGCCACGCCTTCCATGCCGTACGCGCGGCGCGAGCGTCAGCGTCAGCCGCTCCTGCACGTATTTGGTGATCGCGTAGACGCGAGGCGAGCTTCGGCCGCTTCGTCTCCGGCGTGGCGACCGGCACCAGCGGCGCCGTCCGCGTCCGACCGGGTCCCATCCGGTGCTCTCGGCCGTCGCATGGCGGGCCGCACGGCGTCCTCCACCAGCGCGCCGTCCGCGGCGCGATACAGGCCCTCGCCATAGATGCTCATCGACGAGGCGACGACGACGCGCGCGACCGGACGCTCGATCAGCGCCTGGAACAGCACCGCGGTGCCGTGATCGTTGACCGACGACGTAGCGGTCGATGGCGTACATGCTCTGGCCGACGCCCACCTCGGCGGCGAGATGGACCACCTTGTCCACGCCGGCCAGAGCGCGCGCGCAACGGCGGCCTCGTCGCGCATGTCGCCGCGATGAATTCGACATCCGCCGAGGCAGCGTTGCGCGGGCGCGCCCGGCGGATGCACCTGCTCGATCAGACTGTCCAGCACGCGCACCCGGTCGCCGCGCCGCAGCAGCGCGCGGGCGACGTGCGTGCCGATGAACCCGGCGCCGCCGGTGATCAGGACCGTCTCGCTCATGCCTACACCGCGCCTGCGCGCCATGCTCCGGCGCAAACACCCGAGCGTAAGGAATGTTCCCTGGTTCGTGAAGTACCGCTACGCGGCAGGCGGTGCCAGCGCACGGCTACTACGGCGCGCCGCAATTGACGACCGCATCTCGTCTTGTCGGCTGGCGCCGCATCGCGGTCTGTTGCAGCTGCGAAGCGATCAGGAGACGCCCATGGCCACCCAGCACCCCGAGACGCTCGCGCTGCATGCCGGCTGGCGGCGGGACACGGCCACCAATGCCGTCGCGGTGCCGATCTACCAGACCACGTCCTATCAGTTCGACAGCACCGAGCACGCCGCCGACCTGTTCGGGCTGCGGCGAGCTCGGCAACATCTACACCCGCATCATGAACCCGACCGCCGACGCGCTGGAGCAGCGGCTCGCGGCGCTGGAGGGCGGCGCGGCGGCGCTGGCGCTGGCGTCGGGCCAGGCGGCGTCGGCGCTGTCGGTGCAGAACCTGGCGCGCGTCGGGCGACAACATCGTCAGCTCCACCGACCTCTATGGCGGCACCTGGAACCTGTTCGCCAACACGCTGAAGGACCAGGGCATCGAGGTGCGCTTCGTCGATCCCTCGGACCCCGAGATCGTTCGCCCGCGCCACCGACGACCGCACCCGCGCCTACTACGCGGAGACGCTGCCCAACCCGAAGCTGCGGGTGTTTCCCGATCGCGGAAGTGGCGGCGATCGGGCGCAAGCTCGGCATTCCGCTGATCATGGACAACACCGCCGCGCCGCTGCTGGTGCGCCCGTTCGACCATGGCGCGGCGGTGGTGATGTATTCGCTGACGAAATACCTGGGCGGCCACGGCAATTCGATCGGCGGCGCGATCATCGACGGCGGCAATTTCGACTGGGCGGCGCATCGCGGAGCGGCAGCCGGCGCTGAACACGCCTGACCCGAGCTATCACGGCGCGGTCTGGTCGCAGGCCGCGAAGCCGCTCGGGCCGATCGCCTACATCCTGAAGGCGCGGGTGACGCTGCTGCGCGACCTGGGCTGCGGCGATCAGCGCCGTTCAACGCGTTCCTGTTCCTGCAAGGGCATCGAGACGGTGGCGCTGCGGATGCGCGCGCATTGCGACAACGCGCTCGCGGTCGCGCACTATCTTGCCGAGCCGCAAGGAAGTGTCGCGCGTGATCCATCCGTCCATGCTGACCGGGCGCGGATGCGGAGTGGACGGCAAAATACCTGCCGCGCGGCAGGGCGGGCTGGTCGGGTTCGAGCTGGCGGGCGGCGCGGAGGCGGGGCGGCGGTTCATCGACGCGCTGAAACTGTTCTACCACGTGGCCAATATCGGCGACGCGCGCAGCCTGGCGATCCATCCGGCCAGCACCACGCACGCCAGCTCGAGCCGGCGGAGCAGGAACAGACCGGCGTGACGCCGGGCTATGTGCGGCTGTCGGTCGGCATCGAGCACATCGACGACATTCTCGCCGACCTGCAGCAGGCGCTGGACGCGGCAGGCGGGTAGGGTCGCTGTTGCTTGCCGCATTGCGGACACATGAGCGATCTTTACGAAGCCGACATTCCGCTGCGCCGCCGAGCGGCCGGCGAGCTGTGAACGGGACGAACTGCTGGGCGAGGCGTGAGCGACCGCAGCATCGGATGTCGCCCAGCCCCATGTCGCGGGAGAAAAAAGCACGGCGCAGCAGGCAGGGACCACGGCCAGGCGGCGCATGCAGGGAAGCCTGTCCGGCCGCGATGAACCAAGCGTCAAGTTTCTGACGGCATGGTGGCGCCGCCCAAAATCCCTCCGAGGCGCGATGTTACCCCATCTCCAGGCTCGCCGCCGGCCACCGCCGCCGCCGGCTACCGCCCCCGTGCCGCTGCCGGCGGCAAACCCGGAGCTGCGGGCGCGCCTGGCCCAGATCAGCCGGCGCGCGCGGGTGGAAGCTTGTGCGTTACGGTTTTGAGTGACGCCCCCTAACCCCTTGTGGCGGCGGGTTCACATGATTATACGCCGGCTCGATCACGCCTCCGGGAGCACAACCTGAGCTCCCGGCACCGCCGATGCCGAGCCGCAGGAACGACGTCATGATGGTCACGCTGCCCCCGGACTACCTGCCCTCGGACGAGGAGGATTTCATGGGCCCCCAGCAGGTGGAGTTTTTTCGCGGCCGGTTGCTGCGCTGGCGATCCGATCTATTGCGTGAGGCCAATGGAACGCTGGCCAGCCTGTCCGAGGGCGGCATCCGCGAGGCGGACATCACCGATCGGGCCAGCGTGGAGACCGACCGGGCGCTGGAACTGCGCACCCGCGACCGGGCGCGCAAACTGATCTCCAAAATCGACCAGGCGCTAGCACGGGTCGAGTCCGGAACGTACGGATATTGCGAAGAGAGCGGTGAGCCGATCGGTTTGAAACGGCTGATTGCGCGCCCGATCGCGACGCTGTCGATCGAGGCGCAGGAGCGCCACGAGCGCATGGAACGGGTGCATCGCGAGGACTGAGCCCGGTGGGCGCCGCCGGATTGCAACCGAGCCCGCGGCCCAGCAGCAAGTCCATCCAGAGCATATCGAAGAATACCGGCGACAAACGGGCAGCGGCCTCCAGTGGTTGACGCCCGTCCCCGGGCGGGCTGCTGATCGCCACACCGGATCGCACCGAGACAATCGTGACCGAAACGACGGTCGATGACAGGAGGAATACGATGGCCGGCAGAATCACCTTGCCTGTCGGGTTTGCCATAATCGGGGCGTTGGCCGCGGGCATGCCCCTAAGCTCGCCTGCCGCAGGCAGGGAAGTTTCGGTTACCACTTACCACAACGACACCCGCCGCACCGGGTGGAACCAGTTCGAGACGAGCCTGACGTCCAGCAGCGTCGCCGGGGGCACGTTCACGCTCCAGCACTCCGTCACGCTCGACGATCAGGTCGATGGGCAGCCGCTGGTCGTGTCGAACCAGCAGATCGTCGGACAGGGCGAGCACACGGTGGTGTATGTCGCCACCGAGAACAACACGGTCTATGCCATAGACGGCATCACCGGCACCGTACTGCTCAGCCGCAATCTCGGCACGCCGTATACGCTGAGTCCTCCATGCGTCGATAACGAGCCGCATATCGGCATTGCCTCGACCCCGGCGATCTCGATCGAGAACGACAGTCTTTATGTGGTGTCGAATACCGTCGAGAACGGCAGCCCGGTGTATCGGCTGCATGCCCTGCTGCTGGAAAGCCTGCAGGACAAGACGGCATCGTCGGTTGTGGCTGCCTCGCATACGCTGAGCGACGGCAGCAGTTACGTTTTCAACGCTGCGTATAGCCGTCAACGTGCCGCGCTCCTGTTGTCCGGGCCGACCGTCTATGTCGGTTTCGCCGCCTACTGCGACCGCCCGCTCGTGTCGCGCGGCTGGCTGCTGGGATGGGACGCCCAGTCCCTGGCGCCGCTGGCGAGCGGCGAACTCACCGACCAGTCCACCGTTGCACCGGAAAACCGGTTCCTGTCGTCGATCTGGATGTCCGGCTATGGGCCGGCGACCGGGGGCGCCAACGATCCCATCTTTTTCGTGACCGGCAACTCGGACCCGAGCGGAACGACGTTCAACCGGACTCTCAACCTCGCCGAAAGCCTGGTGAAGATCTCGCCGGACCTGTCTGCGATCCTCGGCCATTTCACGCCTTCGGACAAAAGCACTCTCGACCAGAAGGATCTTGATTTCGGGTCCGGCGGCGCGATGCTGCTGCCGAAACAACCCGGCCAGACGCCGGACCTCGTGATGGCCGCCGGCAAGGATGGGAACCTTTATCTTCTGGACAGCCGCCGTCCGGGCCAGCTGCTGGGCACCTATAGCATCGCGGGCTGTTTTTGCGGGCCTTCGTATTTCGTGGGCAGCGACGGCATCGGCCGGGTCGTAACCAGCGGCGGCCGGGCGGCGACGGTGTGGCGCCTGAACAATTCCGCATCCGCGCCGACCAGCCTGGTTCAGGAACATCAGACCAGCGTCGCGAGCGGCCAGGACCCGGGGATCTTCACCAGCATTTCGTCGAACGGAACGCAGACGGGCAGCGCGGTCATCTGGACCGTGGGTCACCCGACCAACAGCAACCCCGCCAATGTGACGCTGTACGCGATCGATCCCACGACGGGCAGCGTACCTGTATTCGGCGGTCGCCGGAACCTGGCCCACGGTCGGGGCAAATGCCAACATCGTGCCGACCGTGGCGAACGGCCAAGTCTATGTCGCGAGCAGTGGAGAGCTGGCGATTTTCGGTTTGGGCAACCCGCAATCCGCGGCGGATCAGACCGCCATGGCCAAGGCGCGAGCTGCAACTCATGTGCGCAGCGCCGCGGTCTTCGCCCTCGCGCCGGGGGAGCACGCGATTTTCGGGCGCGTGCTGGCGGCGGCCGGATCAGTCCTGAAAATCGAACGGCGGAACGGGGAAGTCTTGCAGGTGAATGTGACCGGCCCAGGCCAAGCAGCCTATTCCAACTTCGCGACCGTCGGAAATGCAGTCGAGGTGGTCGGCACCTATGCGGGCGATGGCGCGCTCGCGGCTCGTAACGTGTACAGGGCCAAGCGTTCGCCGTCGCTTTGGACCGATGACCGATAGGCGCGAAGCCCGCCGAGGGTACAAAGGGGGCACGACGACCACCGGCGTCATGAGAGATTATGAGACGCCGTATTGTTTGAACCACGCCAGCATGCGCTGCCAACCGTCCTTGGCGTCCGTTTCGTTGTAGCTCGGGCGGTAGTCGGCGTGGAAACCGTGGCCGGCATCGGCGTAGAACACGATTTCCACCGTCTTGCCCGCTTTGTCCGCGCGTTGCGCGGCGGCCTCCACGTCCGTCCGCGCGATACCGGTGTCCTTTTCGCCGTACAGGCCCAGCAGCGGACATTTCAGGTCGGCGGCGATCGCCATGGCGTTTTTCGGCTGAATCGGGCTGGTCTTGTCATTCACCGGGCCATACCAAGCCACTGCACACCGAAGGTGCGGGTTGTGCGCGGCGTATAACCAGGTATCGCGACCGCCACGGCAAAATCCGATCACTGCCAGACGCTTTGGGTCGCCGTCGTGCTTCGTCGCCCAGTCCGCGGTGTGGTCGAGGTCGGACAGCAAAGTGGCGTCCGGCGCCTTGCTGATCACGTCGCGGAGAATCTGCTGCACGTCGGACATCTGCGACAGGTCGCCCAGCCGCGCATACAATTCCGGCGCCACCGCGAGATAGCCCAGATGGGCGAGGCGGCGGCAGATATCCTTGATATAGTCGTGGACCCCGAAAATCTCCTCGATCACCAGCACGGTCGGGAACGGTCCGGCGGTTTGCGGCCGCGCGACGTAGGCGGGGATTTCGCCGGCGTCGGTCGGGATTTGCACCTCGTCGGCAAACAGTCCGTTGGAGTCGGTATGGATCGCCTGCGCGTCCACGCGGGTCGTAGCCAAGGTCAGCCCGCTGATCAGGCCGGTCATCACCACCCCGCGCCGGCGCAGCTGCGCGCGGGACAGCCCCGAAAGCCCGCTATCGGTCAAGGCGTCCTGCATCGCTCGTTCCCTCCACAACCGATCGCAGTGCCGCCGTGTCGCGGCGGCGCGAACTCCTAGTATTCCGGCCGCGATGTCGGCAATTTCAGCGAGTTCTGGCCGAAACGCTGGATCTGCGTGGCCCGCAATCCCGGCAGGGTCGTGCGCACGACGGGGGCCGGACCCGGGCCTGTCAGCACGTAGTTCAGCAGCACCGCGGCGCCGCCAACGGCGATGCCGGCCCCGGGCAGCAACTCGGCGGTGACGCGGTCAAAACGACCCTGCACGGTCACCGAGCGGCACCCGCCCCGCAGCACCACCTCCAGATCGTCGCCGCGGATCAGCACGTCGCGTCCGGCGCAGGAGAGGTCGTACGGGGCCGCTTCCACGACAAGCGGTCCCGGCACGCAATACGGCACCTGCGCGTAAGCCGCCGTGGGGTAAGCGGCGAGGACCAGAAAAAGCGCGCCGGCACTGCGCATCGCTGTGGCGAGTGCTTGCGAGCCAAACACGGTCTGGTCAGGCATGGGCCATGGCGGCGTGCAAGTTCTCGTCGATGCGAGACAGGAACGCCTCGGTATTGAGCCAGGGCTGATCGCGGCCGATCAGCGCCGCCAAGTCCTTGGTCATCGCCCCGCTCTCCACCGTCTCCACGCATACTTTTTCCAGCACTTTCGCGAACCGCGTCACCTCCGGCGTGGCGTCGAATTGTCCGCGATAGGCGAGCCCGCGGGTCCAGGCAAAAATCGAGGCGATCGGGTTGGTGCTGGTCTCGCGGCCTTTCTGGTGCTCGCGAAAGTGCCGGGTCACGGTGCCGTGCGCCGCCTCGCTCTCCACGGTCTTGCCGTCCGGGCTCATCAGCACGCTGGTCATCAGGCCCAAACTGCCAAAACCCTGCGCCACGATGTCGCTTTCCACGTCGCCATCATAGTTCTTGCAGGCCCAGACATAGCCGCCGCTCCATTTCAGCGCGCTGGCCACCATGTCGTCGATCAGCCGGTGCTCGTAGGTGAGCTTTTCCGCCTCGAAACGGCGCCGAAACTCGGCCTCGTAGATGGCCGCAAAAGTGTCCTTGAACATGCCGTCGTAAGCTTTGAGGATGGTGTTCTTGGTGGACAGATACACCGGATATTTGCGCGCCAGCCCGTAATTGAACGAGGCGCGGGCAAACCCCTCAATGCTGGCCAAGGTGTTGTGCATGCCCATCGCCACGCCGGGACCCTTGAAATCGTGGACCTCCAGCGTCATCGGCTCGCCGCCGCCGGAGGGCATGAACTGCAAAGTAACCCGCCCCGGCCCCGGGATCTTGGTCTCGGCGGCGCGGTAGATGTCGCCATAGGCGTGGCGGCCGATGACGATGGGCTGGGTCCAGTGCGGCACCAGCCGGGGCACGTTGCGGCAGATGATCGGCTCGCGGAAAATGGTGCCGTCGAGAATGTTGCGGATGGTGCCGTTCGGGCTGCGCCACATGCGTTTCAGCCCGAACTCGGCGACGCGCGCCTCGTCCGGCGTGATGGTGGCGCATTTCACGCCCACGCCGTAACGTTTAATCGCCTCGGCCGCATCAACCGTCACCCGGTCGTCGGTGGCGTCGCGATGCTCGATGCCGAGGTCGTAGTAGTCCAGCGTAATGTCGAGATAGGGCAGGATCAGCTTGTCCTTGATGAAACCCCAGATGATCCGGGTCATTTCATCGCCGTCCAGCTCCACCACAGGCGTCCTGACCTTTATCTTCGCCATCCTCGTCCTCTGCCCGGTACTCTGGTCCATACACACGATCGGCCGCCTTCCGGCAAGCCGCTCCGGTTGCCGCCGTTCACCCGCGCTTGCTATTGCTCGAAGCGGGAACGAGGAGCGCGCCATGGATCCGCCGGCCCGTCGCCGACCCCGCCGCGACCTGGCGTTCAAGGCGGGCATCGTGCTGGCCGCGGCTGCCCTGATCGCGCTGACCTGGGAGTTCACCGTCAGTGCGGTGGCCAACGCGCGCCGCGAATCGCTGGCGCATGCCGAGAACGAGGTTGCGAACCTGGCCCTTGGGGTCGAGTGGCAACTCAACCGCCAGGTGCAGGCGATCGACCAGATGATGCAGCTTCTCGCGGAGCAGTGGAAAGCCGATCCGATCCACCTGGATTCGGCCGCCCTGGCCCGTCGAGCGCCCGTGCTGGGCGACATGGCCCTGCAAGTGCTGGTGCTGAACGAGCGCGGGGTGGTCACCGCCGCGACCCGCCCGGAACTCGGTGGGACTGGATTTGTCCGACCGGCCCTTTTTCAAGGCGCAGCGCGACAGTCGCCGAGCCGGCCTGTTCGCGGGACCCGCCACGCACTGGAAGGAGTCCGGCCGCTGGGAGATCGACCTGTCGCGCCGGCTGGAGAACGCCGACGGCAGTTTTGCCGGCGCGCTGGTGGGCGCCTACGACCCCTGGGCGCTGACCAATTCGCTGGAGCAGATCGATTTGGGCCCGCGCGGCCTGATCGCCCTGGTGGGCGAGGACGGCGCCATTCGCGCTTTGGTATCGCCTTACGAAATGCCGGAGGGCGAGAACATCCGGGGCTCGGCCATGTTCCGCGCGATTGGCGACCTGCAGCAGGGAGTATGGACGGGTCCGTCCGCGCCGGACGGGATCGAGCGCGTGCAAGCGTTCCGTCGCCTGCCCGATCAGGATCTGACCATCGTGATCGGCTTCGATTGCGACGTGGCGCTGCGCGACGCCGAGACCTGGGCCACGACCGCGCACTGGTTCGCCAGTAGCATTACGGTCGCGATCGTGCTGATGGCTGTGCTGTTATGGCGCGCCCGGACCGCATGGCGTGCGCGCGAGAACCGGCTGTTCGGCGATCGCGCGGCGCTGGAAGCGGCCTATGCCGAGGCCGAGGCGGCCAAGGCGCAAGCGGAGGCGCAGACCGCGCAACTCGGAGGCGTGCTCTCCGACATGTCCGATGGCGTCATGCTGTTGGACGGCGAGTTGCGGCTGGTGCTGTGGAACGAGCGGTTTCCGCGCTACACCGGCGTGAGCTTGGACCTGCTGCGGGTCGGCACGCCGATGCAGGACTTGCTGCGCTCCCAGGCCTTGGCCGGCGAGTTCGGCGAGCTGGAGGATCCGGAGGCGGAGGTGATGCGGCGCCTGGAGCCCCTGCGCGCGCGGCAGGATGGGGAGCCGCAGCAGCGCACGCGCCCGGACGGACGCACGATCGAATTGCGCCGCACCGCCCTGCCGGGAGGCGGCTTCGTCACGCTTTACACCGACATCACCGCGCGCCGGCAAACCGAGGAGGCGCGCGACGAAGCCCGCCGGATCGCGCACGAGGTCACCGAGCAAAAAGCCAGCTTCGTCGCCGTTGTGAGCCATGAAATCCGGACGCCGCTGAACGCTCTGGTGGGCAGCCTGGCCCTGCTGGATGAGTCCGGCCTCTCTGCGGCGCAGCGTCGGCTGACCAATACGGCGCAGCAGGCCGGCGAGGCACTGCTGGCGCTGGTCAACGACATTCTGGAAATGTCGAAAATGGAGGCCGGCGAACTGGGCCTGCACCCGACGCCGTTCAACATAGAGGCACTGCTGGCCGGCGTGGCCGGAATGTTCGATGCGCAAGCCGCGGCCCGCGGAATCAAAGTTGTTGTGCAGGTGGCTCCCGATCTCCCGCGCCACCTGACTGCCGATAGCGGGCGTCTGCGGCAGGTGCTCATGAACTTCGTCAGCAATGCCACGAAATTCGCGGTGCCCGGGACGGTGACGATCCGCGCGTGCGCCACTTTGGCGTCCGGCCAGCCATGCTTGCTGTTGGGGGTGCGCGATTGCGGCCCGCGGGTTCCGGAGCGCGAAGCGGCCCAGCTGTTCCGGCCGTTCTCCCGCCTCGCTGGCACCCGCGCGTCCGGGGTGCCCGGGACCGGCCTGGGCCTTGCCATCTCCGAGCGGCTGATACGACTGATGGGCGGCCAGGTGGGCATCGGGCCATCGCCGGAGGGCGGCAACGAATTCTGGGCAACCGTGCCGCTGAAGCCCGCGGTGAATGCTGCTCCGGGTCCACCTTCCCTCTCGGCGGCCAGTCTGCGCCGGGCGTCGCGCAGGGCGGTTTTGCTGGTCGAGGATGTCTTGGCCAACCAACTGGTGACGGCGATCGTGTTGCGTCGCGCCGGTCACTGCGTGGACGTGGCGGAGTCCGGGGCCGAGGCGCTGCACATGGTGCAGAGCTACCCCTACGATTTGGTGTTCATGGATTTGGTGATGCCAGGCATGGGTGGCGAGGAGGCGGCGCGGCACATCCGGGCCCTGCCCGGACCTGCCGGGAGGGTGCCGATCGTGGCGCTGACCGCAACCACCTCGGCGGAGGACCGGTCGCGTTGCGACGCGGCCGGGATGGACGCGGTGCTGGCAAAGCCGGTCCGGTCCGACGCGCTGCTGGCGATGGTCGATACGTGCGCGCAGCAGCGCGCGTCACCTGTGGCGAGACCGGCCCAGGCTGCCTCTCTCGACGCGGCCCGGCTCGCGGATCTGCAGGGCGG
The DNA here is from genome assembly GCA_963822705.1 of uncultured Pseudomonadota bacterium. Classification (GTDB taxonomy): domain Bacteria; phylum Pseudomonadota; class Alphaproteobacteria; order Acetobacterales; family Acetobacteraceae; genus CAVRQM01. Next base: position 95,233 of record CAWGIX010000011.1, on the reverse strand, counting down.
CCTGTCCGCGGCCACGCTGGCGCCGCTGATCGAGCAATGCCTGGCCGACATCGCCGAGCGGTTGCCGCTTCTCGGCGCGGCGCTGAGGCGGGGCGACGCCAAGGCGGCGGAGGAGGGGGCGCATGCGTTGGCCGGCATGGCCGCGTCCTATGGTTTAGCCGCCGTAGAACGGCAAATGCGGGCGGTCTTGGCGGCAGCGCGCGACGGTGACCTGGATCGGGCTGGCCGTGCGGCGCAACACGCCGACACGGAACTGACCCGCGCCGCCCGAGAAATCCGTTCGGTGTTGCAGCCCATGGCCGCGTGAGGGTCTACCTTGCCGGCCCCGACGTGTTCCTGCCCGACCCGGTCGACCGCGGGGCCGCCCTGAAGGCGATCTGCGCCGAGCACGGCCTCGAAGGCGTGTTTCCGCTCGATCCGGTGGAAGACGAGCCGGCCGCGTGGCAGGCGTTAGCGCCGGCGCAACGCATAGCGTTGCAGAACGAGGCGCATATCCGCCGCGTGCAGGCGCTGATCGCCAATTTGACGCCGTTCCGCAGTCCCAGCGCCGATGTGGGCACGGTGTTCGAACTCGGTTTTGCCCGGGCGCTCGGGTTGCCGGTGTTCGCTTGGAGCAACGACCCGCGCCGGTTCGTCGAGCGCACGCTGGCTTGGCTGGGCAGTGCTGCCCGGTCGGACGGGCACGACGGCTGGCGCGACGCCGATGGCATGGCAGTCGAGGCTTTCGAGTGCGTGGACAATCTGATGATCGATGGGGCGATTGCCGCGTCGGGTTGCAGCATCCTGTTTGGTGCCAAAGCGGCGAACCGGTGGCAGGATCTGGGAGCCTTTACGCGATGCGTGGCCCTCGCCGCTCGACGGCTCGGGACTTGGTCAAGCTAGCCCAAACGTAATAGTGTCGGAATATTACAGTTTCTGAGTCGAGGCGGCCAAAGGTCTCATCCCGTCCGGCCGCGGTCCAAAAGCCGCTCCAGCCGGTCCATCGCCTCGTGCAGCAGGTCGGGGCTTTTGGCGTAGCACAGCCGCACCAGCCGCTCCGCGCCGCGGCCGAAACTGATGCCAGGTGCCAACCCGAGTTTTGCCTCGCGCACCGCGCGGCGGCAGAACGCCATCGTGTCGTCCACGCCATCGACCTCGAACGTGGCGTAGAAACTGCCTTCGCTCGGGATCGCCCGCACGCCGCGCATTCTTGCCAGCCGCTCGGCGACGACGCCGCGTCCGGTGCGGCACCGCTCCACGAACGAGGCCACAAAATCCTCGCCCTGCTCCAGGGCGGCGATGGCGCCGGCCTGCAAGAATTCGAGGCCGCCGCTGGTGTTGAACTGGATCAGTTTCTCAAACGCGCTCGTGCAGCCGTCCGGATAGACGATCCAGCCCAGCCGCCAGCCGGTCATCGCCCACGCTTTGGAAAAACTGTTCACCACGAACACCGGGTCGTCCGGCCGCGCAATTTCCAGAAAACTGAACGCAACCGGCCGGTCGTAGACGATGCGGTGATACACCTCATCGGAAAGAACTGCGATATTGCGCGTGCGACAAAACGCCAGCAGCGCCTCGGCCTGATCCGGGTCGATCATCCAGCCGGTCGGATTGCCGGGCGAAGCCAGGTAGATCACGCGGGTGCGCTGATCGCATGCGGCCAGCACGTCGTCCAGCCGCAGCGACCACCCGTCGTTGCCGGATAGCAGCGGAATCTCGCGCACCTCCGCCCCGTTGATCTGTAGCGCGCGCATGATGTTGGGCCAGGAGGGAGTCACCACGACGCCGTTGTCGCCTGGCACGACTGTGGCTTGCGCCACCTGCATCACCGCATTCATGCCCGAATAGGTGAAGGCGATCCGGTGGTCGGGGATGCGCACGCCATAGAGGCGCTCGTGGTAGTCGATCAGCGCACCCCGGAGCGCAGGCGTGCCGCGGTTATCGGAGTAGAAGGTTTTCCCTGCGAACAGGGCGCGGCTGGCGGCCTCGCAGATGAAGTGCGGGGTCGGCACGTCGGCTTCGCCGGCCCAGAGCGCAATCAGGCCCGGGAGGCGAAAGCCCTCGCGAAAAACTTCCACGATCGGGCTGTCTTCCAGCATCTCGATGCCGGGACGAATCACGCCCATGCGATATTCACCTATGTCAGCAGTACAGTTCGCGGATACGGCTTTTGAGCACCTTGCCGGTCGCGGTGTGGGGCAATTCGTCGACGATGCGAATGTGCTCCGGAATCCACCATTTCGCGACTTTTCCCGAATAGTGCGCGGCCATTTCCGCTTCCGTCACGGTCATCCCCGGGCGCAGCACCAGCAGCAGCAGCGGACGCTCGCTCCAGCGCGGGTCGGGGCGGCCCACGACAGCGGCCTCGCGCACCGCCGGATGCGCCGCGGCGATGCTTTCCAGCGCGATGGAGCTGATCCACTCGCCGCCGGATTTTATCACGTCCTTGCTGCGGTCGACTATTTGCACGTAGCCGTCAGCATCCATGGTGGCCACGTCGCCGGTGTTGAACCAGCCCGGCATGGCGTGCGCATCGTCCGGCTCCAGATCGTGATAGCCGGCGGCGACCCAGGGTCCGCGCACCAGCAAGGTGCCGAACGCTTTTCCGTCGTGAGCGACGTCGTGGCCGGCTTCGTCGACGATGCGGAGTTCCACGCCGAACATCGGCCTGCCCTGCCTGGCCGCCAGTGCGGCGGCGGCATCCGGCGCCATGCCGGAATGCTTCCCCTTCGGACGGTTCGTCACGCCGAGCGGGCTGGTCTCCGTCATGCCCCAGGCATGCACCACGTCGACGCCAAGTGCGGCGAAGCGTTCCATCATTACTTGCGGGCAGGCGGAACCGCCGATTACCACGCGGCGCAGCGGCGCCAGCGTGGCGGTGCTCGCGGCAGCCCAATCGAGCAGACCGTTCCACACCGTTGGCACGCCGGCCGCCAGCGTCACGCCTTCCTGCACGATCAGGGCGTGCAGGCTTTCGCCATCCAGTTTCGGGCCCGGCAGCACGAGCTTGGCCCCCATCATCGGCGCCGCGTAGGGAATACCCCAGGCGTTGACGTGGAACATCGGCACGACCGGCATCACGGTGTCGACGGCGGCGATACCAAAAACGTCCGGGACGCAGATCGCCAGCGCGTGCAGCATGGTGGAGCGATGGCTGTACAGCACGCCTTTCGGTTCGCCGGTGGTGCCGGACGTGTAGCACATGCCTGCCGCCGCGCGTTCGTCGAGACTCGGCCATTCGAACTGCTCGCCCTGTTGCGCCAGCAGGTCTTCGTAGCAGAGCAAGGTGAGCGCCCCGGAAGCCGGCATCCGCGTTTTCGTTTCCAACACGACGATGGCGCGCACGCCGCTGAGCGAGGCGGCGATACTGTCCAGCAGGCTTACGCAGGGGGAGTCGACGAGCAGCACCGCGTCGCGCGCGTGGTGGATGATGCCGGCCACCTGTTGGGGGAACAGGCGCGGGTTGATAGTGTGGCAGACCATGCCGGCGCCGGACACGGCGAAATACGCCTCGAGATGCCGAAATCCGTTCCAGGCCAGCGTGCCGACCCGATCGCCGCTGCGCAGCCCGAGCGCCTGCAGTGCATTGGCCAGCCGATGCGTGCGCGCAAATGTCTGGGCGTAGGTAGTTCGGTGAACGGTACCGTCGGCATCGCGCGACACGATTTCGGTGTCGCCGTGGTACTTTGCGGCGTGGCGCAGGATCGACGGCACCAGCAGCGGCACGTCCATCATGCCGCCGAGCAGCGCTGCACTGTCCGGCTCGCGATTCATCGTCGCAGTCGCATCCACACCAAGAGGTCGTGAAGCTTTCGCCCGATGCGGCGCGCGCCGTAAAAGTACCAGAAGAAAGACACGAACCACAGCAGGATCGCGATCGCGGCGAGAGTCAGATTGGTTCCTATTCCGTATTTGATCAAACCACACCTCCTGCCTTGGCTTCGCGTCGGCGCGCCGTGAGGATATATTCGGTATAGCCGTTGGGCTGGGTCGCTCCTTGCAGCACCAGGTCGCAGGCGGCCTGGAAGGCCGGACCGGCGAAGGACGGCGCCATTGGCCGATAGTGCTTGTCGCCCTCGTTCTGCCGGTCGACCACGGCGGCCATGCGACGCATCGCCTCCAGCACTTGCGGCTCACTGACCACGCCATGCAGCAGCCAGTTGGCGATGTGCTGGCTGCTGATGCGCAACGTGGCGCGGTCCTCCATCAGGCCCACATCATGGATGTCCGGCACTTTCGAGCAACCGACGCCCTGATCGATCCAGCGCACCACATAGCCCAAGATGCTTTGGGCGTTGTTCTCCAGCTCCTCGCGCACCTCCGCGCCGGACCAGTTCCGCCCGGTGGCCAGGGGGATGACCAGCATGGCGCGGCGCGAGACCGCCGGCCGGATCGCGAGTTCCGCCTGTCGCGCCGCAACGTCCACTTGATGGTAGTGCAGCGCGTGCAGGGTAGCGGCCGTGGGCGAGGGAACCCAGGCGGTGCTGGCACCGGCGGCGGGATGAAAGCCTTTGGTGGCCAGCATCTCGGCCATCCGGTCCGGTGCCGCCCACATGCCTTTGCCGATCTGCGCGTGAGCCGGCAGGCCGCAGGCCAAGCCGACATCGACGTTGTTGTCCTCATAGGCGCCGAGCCAGGCCGCCTCGCGCAGCGCGGCCTTGCGCTGCACGGCTCCCGCGTGCATCGAGGTGTGGATTTCGTCGCCGGTCCGATCCAGAAAACCGGTATTGATGAACATGACGCGGGATCTTGCCTGCGCGATGCACGCCGCGAGATTGGCGCTGGTGCGGCGTTCCTCGTCCATGATGCCGATCTTTATCGTATCCCGCGGCAAGCCAAGAAAATCCTCGACATCCGCGAAAAGGTCGCACGACAGGGCCACCTCGTCCGGCCCATGCATCTTCGGTTTGACGATGTAGATCGAACCGGCGCGGCTGTTGCGCAGCGTGCCGCCAGCGCGAAGATCATGCAGCGCGATGAGGGCGCTGACGGCGCAGTCCAGCACCGTTTCCGCCGTCTCCCGTCCGTGCGCGTCGCGCACCGCGTCCGTCATCAGATGGTGGCCGACGTTGCGCACCAGCAGCAGGCTGCGGCCGGGCAGCGTCACCGTGCCGCCGGCCGGGGATTTGAAAACGCGGTCCGGATTGAGCTGCCGCTGCATCGTCCCGTCGCGTTTTTCGAAGGTCACGCTGAGCGTGCCCAGCATCAGGCCCAGCCAGTTGCGGTAGACCAGCACCTTGTCCTCGGCATCGACGCTGGCGACGCTGTCCTCGAAATCGACGATGGTCGTGACCGCCGCCTCCAGCACGATGTCGGCGATGCCGGCCGGATCGGTTTTCCCCACCGGGCGGGTGCGGTCGACCAAAAGTTCGAGGTGCAGCCCGTTGTGGCGCAGCAGGATGCTGGTAGGTGACGCGGCCTCGCCGGTCCAACCGGCCAGCAGCGATGAATCGGCCAGACTTCTTGCGCCGGACGCGGTTTGGGCGATCAGGGCGCCGGCCTCGACCGTGTAGAGGGTGACATCGGCGTGGCTGCCATGGCTCAGCGGCGCAATCTCGTCCAACAGTGCTTTTGCGCGCGCCACGACTTTGCGACCCCGCGCCGGGTTGAAGCCGCGGCCGCGCTCGGCGCCGTCGGTTTCGGGAATGACATCGGTGCCGTACAGCGCGTCGTACAGACTGCCCCAGCGGGCGTTGGCGGCATTCAGCGCATAACGGGCGTTGCTGGCCGGGACCACGAGTTGTGGGCCGGCGATGCGGGCGATTTCGTCGTCCACGCTTTGCGTCGTCACGGTGAAGGGGGAGGGCTCGGGCTGCAGGTAGCCGATCTCGGTCAGAAACCGTTCGTATTCGGCCTGGTCGATGGGCCTTGCCGTGTTGCTTGGCGTGCCAGCCGTCGATGCGCTGCTGCAGCTCTGCCCGACGCGCCAGCAGGGCGGTGTTGCGAGGGGCGAAGCGGGCCAGGGCGGCAGCGTAACCGGCCCAGAATCGCGATGGGTCGATGCCGGTGCCCGGCAGCGCCTCGTGCTCCACAAAATTCTGGAGCACCGGGGCGACGGTCAGGGTTTGCAGGTCCGGCTGGTCCATCTTGTCTCGCTTGCTGGGAAGGGCGCGGAGATTCGCATTTTTGGGGACGATCGGCAAAGATTGCCCGTCGGCCGGTCGGGGCGCAGCATTGCCGCCGTGAGTCCCGCCATTTTTGGTCTCGTGCTGACGGCAGCACTGGTGCACGCCTCGTGGAACGCGCTGCTGCGCAGCGGCGCTGACCGGCGGTGGTCGATGCTGGTGATGTCCGGGGCACAAGCTCTGGTATGCTCCGCGGCTCTGCCATTCCTGGGCGGCATGGCCCTCGCCGGTTGGGCATGTGCCGTGGCCTCGGCGGTCCTGCACATCGGCTACAACGTATCTCTGGTCCGTGCGTACCGGACCGGCGATCTGGGGCAGACCTACCCCATCGCCCGCGGGTCCTCGCCGCTACTGGTCACCTTGGGCGCGGCGCTGGTTGCGGGGGAGCGCCTGTCGCTGCCGGCGCTGGCCGGGGTGGCCCTGGTGTCCTGCGGCATTCTGGCGCTGGCGTTCCGGGGCCGGCGACTGATGGCGGAAAGCGTGCGCCCGGCGCTGGCGACCGGGTGTTTCATCGGCGCCTACAGTGTGGCGGACGGTATGGGCGCGCGCCTCTCCGGCCACGCCTTCGCCTACATCGCCTGGTCCGAAATGCTCGGATCCGTGTTGACCGCATTGATGTTCGCGTTGCCGTCCTCGGTACGCCGCAGGCGGCCGGGACGCGCCGAATGGCTGAAATCCGCGTTGGGCGGCGTGGCCTCGGTGGCCGCTTATGGCGTGGTCATCTGGGCCATGAGTCATGCGCCCATGGGCATGGTATCCGCGCTGCGCGAGACCAGCGTGGTGTTCGCGGCGGTGCTGGGGCGGGTGTTCTTGGCGGAGCGGCTGACTTTTGTGCGCCTGACCGCCTGTTCCGTGATCGCCGGCGGGGCGGCGTGCATCGCCTATGCGGGCTGATCGCCCCAGGCCAGGCAAGCGTCCGGATTGCGGCCGGACCCTCCCGCGCGCCACACTCACGCGTAGCGCGCATTTTTTTCGCATAGTGCGCATTTTCTCCGGAAATGGCAATGAATATGCCGCCGCTCCAGGTCGGGCACCACTATCCAACGCACATGATGCAGCTCCCCCAAGTATAATTTGAGTTACGAAGCGATGCCGCGCTTGATCTCCACCGTCTGCACGCCTTCCCTGCGGATCGCTGAACAGGCGTCGGCGAACGCCTCCAATCCCTGAACCATACGTCCAAAAATGTTGCAGGGTGTCCAGCCGAGCGGTCCAAAAATGCGGCCGCCGTTCGCGTAGAACATACCGATTTCCCACAACTCGTCAGTCAGGCCCAACATCATGCCCTTCGCTTGATAAAACCAGAGGCAGTCTCCAGCGGCCGGAAAACACGTCTGGTTCTCGACCGGCACCGCTCGCGGATCAAAATTCTGCGCTTTCGGCGGCAATCCCAGCATGATTTCCGGACCGGCGAACATCGCGTGCATCGCGGGAATACGGATCGGGTCGGCCAGCGCCCCCCAAATCGCCGCGCAGGTCCGTGGCGCCGCGTCGTCGTGGAGGCGCACGGAACCCGTGACGCCCGTCTCGATGAATGTGAAGGTCAGCGTGCGTCCGGTCATTCCACCTTGACTCCCTGTACTTGTTATCCTGCTGGTGCCCCGGGCCGGAACTTCTGCTGCGCCATCGCCCGGTCTCTGCCGGTGCTCATTGACCCCGGTTTGCTCATTGACATGGTACAGTGCCTGCCAAACAGTGTCACGATCCGCCACGAGGTCCGTCCATGAGAACGCCTCTATCTCGCCGCGCTGTCGTCTCCTTGCTGGTCCTGCTGGGCCTGGCATCCGCTGCTTCTCGAGCGGATGAAGCTCCCGTTTCGATCGGCGTGATTGCTAATCTCACTGGCAGCGACACTCCGTCCAGCGTCGATATGGTACGCGGCGTGCAACTGGCGGCGGACCGGCTCAATGCGGCAGGCGGCATCAAGGGCCGGCCGATAAAACTCATCGTGGAGGATTCCGAGTACCGGCCGCAGGCCGGGGTCGAGGCTGCCACGAAACTGTTCGACGTGGATCAGGTGCCAGCGGCGGTGGTCTTCGGCGGCAGCAGCGTGACGCTGCCGATCGCCGAGCTGGCAGCGCCGAAGGGCCGCATCATCCTTAACACCTCCGCCAGTTCCTCGAAACTCGGAAACTACCCCGGGACAATATTCAGCACGCTGCCATTGGATGACATCGTAGGCAAGGAACTCGGCATCTATGCCGCGAAGAAGGGTGCCAAGAACGCCGCGTTCATCGTGCCGAACAACACATTTGGCACTGGCCTGATGGACGCCGCAGCGGCCGCGTACACCGCGGCGGGCGGAAAGGTGGTACGAAAAATCGTGTACACGGAGGGCCAGCCCGACTATCGCGCCGATCTGCAGCCGTTACAGCAGGCAAAGCCGGACGCAATCATTAGCGGCGGTTACGGCGACGACACGCGCACCGTGTTCAAGGCCGCCCGCGAGCTCGGCATCACGGCTCCCTGGTATGTCGGCTATCCCTCCATCTTCTCCGTCGAGGATCCGGCATGGATGAACGGGCGTCTGTCGGGCGTAGATAACGGTGGGCTCGATTCGACGATCGGCCAGCAGATCAAAACCGAGTACGCAAAAAAATACGGCGGAGAGCCGCGGCCCCACTATTTCTACGGCTACGACGCCATGATGCTGCTCGGCCGCGCCATGCAGCAGGCGGGCACGGACCCGGCGGCGATCAAGGCGGCCCTGCCCGATGTCGCGAAATCCTATGATGGTGCGACCGGTCACATCGAATGGGACAGCCGCGGCCAGCGGATCAACCCGCCCATGGACTATTTCGTATTCAAGGACGGCAAGCTGGAGCCCACGGCCGCCCCTTAGGGTTTTCGGTCATGCGCCATCGGCCCGTACCGGCAGTGGCGGCGTGGCGCTTTCATGACCCAGATTCTCGCGGATAGCGTCATCTACGCTGCCGAGATCGCCATAATAGCGATCGGGGTGGCGCTGTCGTTCTCCGTCCTGCGATTCGCCAACTTCGCGCATGTGCAGTTTGCCGTGGTGGGAGCCTACCTGAGCTTCGCGGCCAATCAGTCCGCCGGCCTGCCCTTGCCCGCCGCGATCGTGATCGGAGTCTTGGCGACCGGTCTGATCGCGGTGGTGGTGGACCGTCTGGTGTTTGCCCGGCTGCGGCACATCGCGCCGGAAGGCAAGATGATCGTCTCGTGGGGTGTCGCCCTGTTTCTGCGCGCGGGGGTCGCCGCCGTCTTCGGGGGCGCCTCCAAAACGTTTCCCAAAGCAACCGTCCAGCCTCCGCCTTGCTGGAGTCTTCTTCACCTCCCAGGACGTGATCGTGGTCGTCGCCACGCTCGTCGCCGTGCTGGCCCTGCACGTGCTGTTGCACCGCACGCGCGCCGGCACGGCACTGCGAGCGCTGGCCAGCAACGCCGATTTGGCGGAGACGCGCGGCATCCCGGCAGAGCGCATGATCGCGCTGATGTGGTTCGTTTCGGGCGGCTACGCGGCCCTGGGCGGGACCTTGTTTGCCCTGCAGACACGGCTGCAGCCGAACATGGATTTGATTATCCTGCTGCCCACGTTCTCCGCGGTTACGATCGGCGGCCTGGAGAACGTGTTCGGCGCCGCGCTGGGCGCGCTGGCCTTGTCGCTCGCGCAAAATCTGCTGATCGACGTGGATTTCGGGTCGCTGGTGTCCGACACGTCCTGGTCGGTGCCGACTCAGTACCGCGACTTCGTCGCCGTCGGGGCGATGGTGCTGATTCTGCTGCTGCGGCCGCGCGCCCAGGGCGGACGCGGCGCGCGGTGACGGCATGACCGATTTTGGCATCTTCGCCGTCACCATGATCGCCATCTGGTCGGTCCTGGGCATCAGCCTGCACCTGCAATTCGGCCTCACCGGACTGGTCAATTTCGGCCAGGTGCTGCCGTTCGCCATCGGCGCCTACGGCGCCGGGATTGCCGCCTTCAACGGGTTGCCGGACTGGGCCGGCGTGGTGCTCGGGGCCGTCTTGGGGCCGCTGCTGGGCGTGCTGGTGATTCTGCCGGCGGGGCGCCTGACGCAGGATTACTGGGCGCTGGTGACGCTCGGTGCCGGCGAAATCTTTCGGCTGACAATGCTGAATGCGCCCGGCATCGCGGGCGGCGTCGAGGGCGCTTCGGTTTACCGCATCGGCAGCAACCGGGTGGGGATGGGGTTCGCTCTGGCTTTGCTCGCCGCGACGATCCTGTTCGCTCATCGGGTCGGTCACAGCCCGTTCGGGCGCATGTTGCGGGTGTTGCGGGAGGACGAGATGCTGGCCGCCACGCTCGGCCGCGACCCGGTGCGCTTTCAGCGCGCCGTGACCATGATCTCGTGGTGCATGGCCGCCTTGGCCGGCACGCTGTACGCACACGTCGTCGGCTACATTTCTCCTAGCGCCTTCACCGTAGTCGAGACGTTCGTGATCTGGACCGCGGTCGTGCTGGGCGGCCCCACCACCATTGCCGGTGTGATGCTCGGAACGGCGATCGTGCAGCTGACCAGCGTCTCGACGCGGTTCGTGGCCGATTGGAGCCATCTGGCGCCTGAACTGGTTGCCAACCTTCGGCTGGGCGCATTCGGGCTGGTGCTGGTCCTGGTCTTTTTGTTCCGGCCCGAGGGCCTGATCCCCGAGCGACGCGCACGGGTGGATGCTGCAAGCGGCTGATATCTCCGTCTCCTACGGCGGGTTCCGGGCGCTGCGGAGCGTGTCGCTGCGCGCCGATCCCGGCAGCATTCTAGGGCTGGTCGGCCCGAATGGCTCCGGCAAATCCACGCTGCTGAACGTTTTGGCCGGCGTGCAGCGTCCCGACTCCGGCAACGTCAGCCTGGATGGACGCGCCATCCCGATGGGCAAGCCCGAACGCGCGGCGCGTAGCGGCATCGGACGTGCTTTCCAAATCCCGCGCCTGGCGCGCAAACTCACCGTGTTCCAGAATGTGCAGATCGGCGCCCCCGACCAGCCGGGGGAAGCCTTGGCGAACCTGTTCTTCGCTCCCGTCCGCGTCCGGCTGCGCGAGCGCGCCGTCGCCGCCCTCGCGCACGAGGCGTTGCGGCGGGTAGATCTCGCGCACAAGGCGGCCGACTACTCCGGCACGCTGTCGGGCGGCCAGCAGAAGCTGCTGTCGTTAGCCATGCTGCTGATGGCTCATCCGCGCGTGCTGCTGCTCGACGAACCGGCCGCGGGCGTGAACCCGGTGCTGATCGAGCGTCAAGTCGAGCTGCTGCTCCAGCTCCGCAAAGAAGGCCGGATCATCGTGCTGGTCGAGCACAACATGGAGATGATCGCGAATGTCTGCGACCGCGTAATCGTGCTGGATGCCGGTGAGGTGATCGCTGAAGGAACGCCGGCAGTAATCCGCGCGAACGAGCGTGTCATGCGGTCCTACCTGGGCGAGCCCGCGTGACTGATCCGCTGCTCAAGCTCGAATCGGTCACGGCCGGCTATGGCGGGATGATGGTGCTGGACGACGTGACGCTGGAGCTGGGAGCCGATGAGGTGCTGGCAGTACTCGGAGCCAACGGATCAGGAAAGTCCACCATCCTGAAAACGGCGATCGGGCTGACCCGCGTCACTGGCGGCACCGTCCGCCTCGATGCTGCGGATATCACAGGGCTGGCGCCCCATCGCCGCGCTGCCATGGGCATGGGCTACGTGCCGCAGACGCACAACGTGTTTGCCGAACTGAGCGTCAGCGACAATCTGCGGATGGGCGGATTCATGCATAGCGCCTCGCTGCGCTCCGGCATCGATATGGTGCTGGATCTGTTCCCCGGCCTGCGGGACCGTCAGCGCATGCGGGCGCGTGACCTGAGCGGCGGCGAGCGTCGGATGTTGTCGATCGGCCTGACACTGTTGGTGCGGCCCCGGCTGCTCCTGCTGGACGAGCCCAGCAGCGACCTGTCGCCGTCGATGGTGACCCTGGTGTTCGAGGCGATCCGCCGCGTCCGCGCCGAACACCGTATACCGGTCCTGCTGGTTGAGCAGAACGTACGCATGGCCCTGTCGATCGCCGACCGGGTATGCGTGATGGTGCGGGGGCGCCGGGCATTCGATGCGCCTGCCCGCCAGATCGACATGGCGCATTTGCATGACCTGTTTCTCGATGGCGGGATCCGCGCCGGATGACTGTTGCCATGCGAGAACGCAACTCGTCCCCCTCGGCAGCAGGTGCCGTACATCGTTGAAGCGCATCTTGCCGTTTGACATGGCAGCCTGCGGGCGCCACGCTCGGTTGCGGCCGGGGGGGCTAAGCCGTCATGAAAACTGTCATTCGAGGTGGCTATCTCATCCCGATGAGGGACGGCTCGGTCGACATCACTAACGACGGCGGCTTGGTGATCGAGGCCGACCGGATTACGGAGTGCGGCAGCGCGGTCACCATCGATGCCCAATTGGCCACCGCCGATCGGGTGATCGACGCGCGCGGCCACGCCATTCTGCCCGGCTTCGTCAATACGCATACGCACCTAGCCGGGGCGCTTACCAAAGGCATGACGGAAGACGTGACGACCTATGGTGGGCCGTTCCGGATTGCACTCGGAATGCACGAGAACGTCATTCGCAAGGAAGACGTCCTGCTGCCGGGCATGGTGCATGGCGTAGAGATGCTCAAAACCGGCACGACGACAATCAACGAGTGCTGGTGGCACCAGCCGCAATCGGCGCGGATCATCGAGCGGGTCGGCTTGCGCGGCGTTGTCGCCGCCGAGATACGTGAGGTGGACAGTTCCACCATCGGGTTCGGCCGACTGGAGCGCAATTGGGACGAGCGCCTGGTCCAGGAGGGCCTGGAGGAGGCGCAGGATCTGTTCGAGAACTGGCAGGGCCGCGCCGGCGGCAGGATTACTTGCCGAGTCGCTCCGGACGGGCCGGACCGGCTGCGGCCCGAAACCATGGGCATGCTGGGCGACCTCGCGCGCAAACACGGCGTCGGCCTGCACGCGCATCTCTGCTCAGTCCCGGGCGAGGCCGAGTTCATGCGGGCGATGTGGGGCAAGCCCTCGGTGCCGTTGTTGCGGGAATTAGGCCTCTTGTCGGAAAATTTCATCGGCGCGCACTGTGTTTTCATGGACGATGATGATATCGCAATCATGACCGAGACCGGTGCCTGCATGTCGCACACGGCCTATCTGGTCGGCAAGCGCGGCTACTACCCGCCGATGGACCGCATCTATCCCTCGGGCATGAACGTGTCCCTCGGCACGGACTGGCTTTCCAACGACATGTTCCAGGTGATGCGTTCGGCAATCGTGATCCCGCGTGCGTTGTTCCATGATGTCGGCATCCGCACCGCGGCCGACGTGCTGCGGATGGCGACGATCGGGGGCGCGCGCTGCCTCGGCCTCGATGGCGATATCGGATCGCTGGAAAAAGGGAAGAAGGCCGATCTGATGCTGGTGGATCTGCGCAAAGCCTGGTGTCAGCCGCTGCGGGTGGAAAACCTGATCGCGACTTTGGTGTACAACGCGAACGGCGGCGACGTGACCCATGTGTGGGTTGATGGCGAGCTTCTGGTCTCCGAAGGCAGGCTGACGCGGTTCGACGAGCTGGAACTGTTCGCCGAGGCGCAGGCGGTCGCCGAAGACGTCTGGTCCCGCGCAAAATACCTGCTTGAGCGCGAGGGGATGCCATGACGCTGCGCGCGGAACTGCCGATCGTCGACCTGACCGGCCTCGCCGAGGCGGCTGACGCGGGCGATACCGCCGCCCTGCGGCCATTGGCCCATGCCTTCGACGCCGCATGCCGGACTTTTGGATTCTGCTACATCGCCAACCACGGCGTGCCGCAGCCGGTGACTGACGCTGCCTTCGCGATGAGCGCCGCTTTCCACGCGCTGCCGTTGGAAGAGAAGCAGGCGATCGCGATCAACCGGGCGCACCGAGGCTACATGGCCATGGCGTCGTCGGTAATAGTGACCTCGTCGATCGAGAAGGCGACAAAACCCAATTACAGCGAATTGTTCATGCTGATGCACGACGTCGCCCCCGGCTCGGAATCCGGCCCGCTGGACGGCCCGAACCAGTTTCCGTCCAGGCCGGCAGGATTCCGTGCGGCGGTCGAGCGCTACGATTCGGCGCTCAACGGTCTGGCGCGGCGGATGACGCGCATGATTGCCGTGGCACTGGGACTGGAGCCAGACGGGCTGGACCGGTTCTTTGCGCGGCCGACGACGTTTCTGCGCCTGCTGCACTATCCGCCCACCCCGGTTGACAAGGACGCCAAGCAATACGGCTCCGCCCCGCATACCGATTACGGTTTCATCACCATCCTGGCACAGGACCGCACGGGCGGTCTGCAGGTGCGCAGCCCCGATCACTCCTGGATCGAGGCTGCCCCGATCGAGGACACGTTGGTCGTCAATATCGGGGACATGGGCTCGCGCTGGACCAATGGACAATGGCGGTCCACGCCACACCGGGTCATCAACCGCTCGGGCGGCGATCGCTATTCGATGCCTTATTTCTACGATCCCGATACAGCCGAGATCATCGAATGTCTGCCGACCTGCCGCTCGCAAGACAACCCGCCGCGTTTTCCGCCGGTGCGATACGGCGACTACCTGATGGAGCGGATCGACGCGAACTACGCCTACCGCGGCAAAAGCGACGTCAACTGACGCGCGGTGCACACGGTCAGGCCGCGGACGGAGCAGTAGCAGCGGGGAGAAGCAAGAGCTGCCGGTGCCGGGCTGGACGACAGCGAGGACCCAACTCGGACTGGACGCGTCCGAGGACTCATGCGAACGTCCGGGTCGGATGAACAAGGCTGCGTGCAAAAGTCCATGCCCGATGTCGAACGCCTCCGGGAGATCAAGCGCGGCTTTCACGGTTTGCGTCGCGTCCGGGCGGTTCGGCGGACGCTGCCCGGATGTCGCCGACCATGACGGGTGCTACGTCTGATGGGATTCGTGTAGTGTACCCACAGTCCGATGTAGAACCGGCGCTCACCGCATCAGGCCGGAACGATAGCCCGCTGAAAACGACGGACAAGCCGGCCGTTCGGTTGGAGCATCTCTACAAATCTTTCGGGCTTCACACGGTCCTTTCGGACATCAACCTGTCCGTCGATACAGGAGAAGTTCTCGCGATCATCGGGCCGAGCGGCTCAGGCAAGAGCACGCTGTTGCGCTGCATCAACTACCTCGAGCCGCCCGAGCGCGGCACCGTGACTGTGGGCGGCGTGACACTGAATGGGGAAAAGGGAGCCAGCAGCCGTGATCTCAGACGGCTGCGCCAGAGTCTCGGCATGGTGTTCCAGTCGTTCAACCTGTTCCCTCACATGAGCGTGCTACGCAACGTGAGTCTGCCGCAGCAGCGGGTACTGGGTCGAAGCCGAAAGGAGGCGAACGAGGTAGCCATGCAGCTGCTGGAGCGCGTCGGGCTGGCCGAGAAGGCGCAGCAATACCCGGAGCGGTGTTCCGGGGGCCAGCAGCAGCGCATCGCCATCGCGCGCGCGCTGGCACTCGACCCGAAAGTCATGCTGTTCGACGAGCCGACCTCCTCGCTCGATCCCGAACTGGGATTTGAGGTGCTGGCGGTCATGCGCGGGCTGGCCCATACCGGCATGACCATGATCGTGGTGACGCACGAGATGGGATTTGCCGAAAACGTCTCGGATCACACCATGATCATGGCCGAGGGCGTGATTCTGGAGCATGGACCCAGCCGCGAGGTGATCCGATCCCCGCAAAGCGAGCGCGCCAAGCGGTTCCTTCGGGCGGTGAACGAACGCTGATGCTGGCTGATTTCCTGCAGATCCTGAGCGGACTTCCGTGGACGTTGGCACTCATGAGCGCTGCCTTCGTTATCGGATCCCTTATGGGGTTGCCGCTCATGTTCGCCCGCCGCTCCCGGCTGCTGCCGGTGCGGACTCGCCGTGACGGTACTGTTTGCCCTCGTTCGTGCCATTCCGCCCATGGTCTGGCTGTTCATCGTCTTTTTCGGCATCGGTTTCGGGCTGATCAACATGAGTCCGTTCGTGGCCTGCTTGGTTGCGTTCGGGCTGATCGCCGCAATCAACATGGCGGAAATCTATCGCGGCGGCCTGATTGCCATCCATTTCGGCCAGCTGGAGGCGGCCAAGGCGCTGAACCTCGGCCGCTGGCACACGTTTCGCGATGTGGTGGCGCCGCAAATGTGCCGCGTGGCGCTGCCCTCCTTGGCGACCTACGCCATCGGCCTGTTCAAGGACAGCGCCATCGCATCGACGATCGGGGTGCAGGAACTGACATACCAGGCGAATTATCTTGCCCAGCTCAAGTTTCACGGTCTCGAGGTATTCGGCATAGTCGGGACTCATCTACATCCTCGTCAGTCTGCCGGTCGCCTGGATTTCGAGGGTCGTCGACAGTCGCCTGCGGGCAAAGGTCGCGCGATGACCGCGCTCATGATGGGAGCGACCTGGAGCGACATCGTCAGCTGGCTTCCGGACCTCTGGGCGGGCTTCCTGATCAGTCTTCGGGTGACGTTCCTATCGCTGCTGTTCGGCATCCCCGCCGGTCTCTGTCTGGCCTTGGGCATCGAGTCCAGGCTGAAGCCGCTGCGCTACGGCTGCCTGGTGGTGGTCGAGGTCGGACGCGGCGCTCCGGCGCTGATACTGCTCCAGTTCATTTATTTCGGGCTGCCTTCCACGGGTCTTTCGATCACCTCGTTCGCCTCTGCGGTTCTGGGCCTCGCCTGGTGCACCGGCGCGTATACCAGCGAGATCCTGCGCGCCGGGCTGAACTCTGTGCCACAGGGACAGCGGGAAGCAACCAACGCGCTCGGGATGTCGCGCGCCGACGCGTTGCGTTTCGTCATCATCCCACAGGGGGTGCGGGTGGCGATCCCGGCATTGCTCGGCTTTTCGATTCTCGTGTTCCAGGGAACCTCACTGTGCTTTACGATCGCCTTGCAGGAGATCATCAGCCGCGCATACGATATCGGCAACACCACATTCCTGTATTTTCCCGCGCTGGCGGTCGCGGGACTGTTCTATGCCGCCGTCTGCATTCCGGCGTCCCTGCTCGTCTCCTCGATCGAGCATCGCGCCGGGCACTACTCAAAACGGTAATGACGAAAAACAGGGGAACCGGTATGGCAAATGTGAGCCTGGCTTCGGTGCTGATCGCAATGGGCTTCGGTGCCGCACTGCTGTCGGCGGGCGCGTCGCGCGCGCAAGACTGCAAGCCGAAACATCAGTTTCCCACCGTGGAGCCGGGCTATCTCACGGTGGCGCCAGGCGCCTATCCTCCCTATTCCTACGTCGATACCGAGGGCAACCTGCAGGGCATCGACGGCGACATCGTCAACGAAATCGCCAAGATGGAATGCCTGAAAATCAAGGCCATTCCGGTCGACCCCGCCGCGGCGCTGCAGTACGTGATCAGCGGCAAGGCGGAGCTGACCACCGGCGATTGGTATCGCACGGAAGCGCGCGCGCGCGTTACCTACCTTTCAGCGCCTCTCTATCTCGACCAAATGGCGGTGTATTCGCGGACCGGCGTGGACTCGGTCGACGGCCTCATGCAGGAGCCGGCGGTCGGTTCGACGCAAGGCAATCTCTGGGTTGCCGACGTGAAAAGGCTCCTCGGCGAAAAGCTTAAAATCTACCCGGTCTCGGTAGCGGCGCTGCAGGACCTCGAGGCCGGGCGCATCAACGTCGTTCTCGATGGCTATTCGGTGGGGGTTCTGGCGCAGAAGCAGGGCGCGATGAAGGGGATAATGATAAAGGTCATCAAGCCCGACCCGCGAGTCGGAGCGTCGATGGAGGCCGGACAGGGCACGTTTCCCGAGTACAAGGGGAACAATGAACTACATGCTGCGATCGATGCCGATATTGCGGAGCTGCACGCGGATGGGACAATCGCCAAGATCCTTGTAAAGTTTGGGGTTGATCCCGCCGCAGCCGACACTGGTGCGCCCAGACTTATCAAGTGAACTGATGATGGGTGATGCCTACTATCACGTATGATAGCTGGAACGGAGTGCTCAGCCCGGTGCTGTCGTCGCTGCCGGCAGCGATCATATCAGACACCACCGGGGGCCAGCGGCCGCCTGCTACGCATCAAGACCGCACGGCGCCCGAAGCGCCGTGTCGGCTCCTCGATCACCCGGCATAGGACGTAGGCCACGGCCAGCGAGATGGTCCCAGCTGCAATGCTGTATGCGAGCCCAACGAGCCGGTTGCCCGGCGACTGCCACGCGTGGATCACCGCCGTGATGGGCCAGTGGCATAGATAAAGCGCGAATGAGATACGTCCGAGGAACAACGGAACACGCGAGCCGAGCATAGCCGCCGTAATCGGACCTGGCCAAGCTACCAGCCAAACCCCGGCCATCAACCAGGGCAGGGAAAAGGTGTCCTGCACCAGCAGAAGCGTGGCTACAAGGCCTGCGGCCACGATCGCCAACGCGGCATCGTTGTTGCGTAGCGGTGTTGTCCTGGGCTGGCCGAATGTCGCTAGGATGCATCCTGTGGCAAACCCGCCTGCCATGCGCGCGATCGCGCCAAGGCCGGCATTGACGCCCAGACCGTGGCCCAGCAGGTTCAGAACCGTTATCTCAGCGAAAACAGCAAAAATCGCCATAGCTGCCGCGAGGCGAGCGGACAGACGGAAGCAACACCAAGCCACAACTGGAAACGCCAAATAGCCCAACCACTCGACGCCAAGGGACCACACGGGTGTGTTCATCCCGATGCCAGGCGCTAACCAAACTTCCAGCAACAACGCGCTGGCCAGTAGATGTTGCGGCTCCGGGAAGGCCCGGTGCAGCAGCAGGAACGCAGCCAGCGACAACAGAATACTTGCAGCGTAAAGCGGATAAGTGCGCCACCATCGCAGCTGAAGGAAGCGCAGAGCCGCTTGCCAGTTCAGCCGTCCAAACTCTTCGCGCCCATGCGAAATTAAGAGCACGTAGCCGCTCATCGCGAAAAAGACGTCCACGGCCAAATAGCCAAAGCTCGTAACTCGAAATGGTCCCAGCCCGCCCGGACTGACATGGTAGCTCACTACCCACACCGCCATGAGGCCGCGCAACCCATGAATTGGGCTCAGGAACGGACGAACGGGGCTTGTGGTGGCAGCAAGAGAGGAGGCTTCCCTTCGGACCGGCTGCCGACGGATGTTGCTGCTGCAGGAGTTGTTCAATCTCAAAACTCTGAACTCGCAGCATCGGAATGGGGCTGGATGGTCACGATAGGATGTGCTTTCGCGGGGTCGTCGAGACCAAGTTGGATGACCTCCTCATATGGACCGCAACTACCCGAGCCCAGCATAAGCGCGACAAGCTCCGCCTCGCTAGTGACCTGACCGATGCCGAGTGGGCTACCGCCGGCTGACGCGAGCTTTTTGGCAAAAGGACAACCTCGGACAGACCGGGAGCCTTGGAGGAAAGAGCCATTCCGTCCATAATAGCCGAATGAAGGGGCGGCGGGTTCGGCGATGAAAACGATGTCGGCGCGGGAGGCGAAGAACGCCTTCGGCCTGATGATCGATACCGCGCGCGCGGAACCCGTGCTCATCGAAGAGCATGGGCGTGCCGTGGTCATGGTGCTCTCGGTGGAAGAATACGAGCGGCTGCAAGCTGGCGCCAACAGCTCGGCATCGATCCAGCGATGGCCTGGTCTCGCCGACGATGCCTCGCGTCCGATAGTCGCCCATTATCGCCCGCTCACGGTAATGTTCGTCGACATGATCGATTCTTCGCGGCTGGCAGAGGAGCTTCAGCCGGAAGACTATTACGTGATGCTGACGCGCTATCATGAGTTCTGCGGACGGGCGATCGAGCGGTTTGGAGGCAGAGTCGCGCGCCTCGTGGGCGACGGGGTATTAGCCTACTTTAGCTACCCCATCGCCAGCGAGAACGACCCCGAGCGAGCGGTGCGGGCGGCGCTCGACATTGTCCAAAACATCGAAGATCTCGCGACGCCGGCGCTCGAGCGGCTGCAGGTGCGGATCGGGATCGCCACCGGCCGTGTCATCGTCAGCGATCTCTTCGCGGGCGACCAGACCGACAAGAATTCGATCATGGGCCAGACGCCCAACCTCGCGGCGAGGCTTCAGGGCTATGCTCAGCCGGCCGAGATCGTCATTGCCGAAGCGACGCACCGGCGCATCGAACACCTGTTCACCTGCGCCGATCTTGGCTTGCTGGAGATCAAAGGCCTCGCCGAGCAGCACCGAGCCTGGCGGGTGATTGACGAGCTGCCGGGGCGCGGAGCTGCGATCACGCCGCGGCGGCAATGGCTTACGCCGATCGTTGGCCGCGCGGCCGAGCTGGACATTTTGACCCGGCGCTGGCGCGACGCGGGCGCGGGCAAAGGCAGCGTGGTCTTGATCAGCGGCGAGCCCGGGATCGGCAAGTCGCGCCTGGTTGAAACCTTTGCCGGCGGCGTGCTCGCGGCGCGCCGAGCGATTCGGCTCTGTGCCTCGCCGTTCGACGTGGACAGCCCGTTGCAGCCCTTCATCGTCTGGCTTCGCGCCGAAGCCGGCCTCGAACCCGGGCAGAGCGCCAATGAGCGGCGCGGGCGGCTTCAGGCGATCCTGCCGGACGGGCTGAGAGTGACCGAGGGCGACCTCTCGATACTGATGGCCCTGATCGATTTCGATCCAAATTCGGTTCCGCCGGCGCCACCGGCGGTGCTGCGCGAGCGAACACTATCCATCTTGCGCGACCATATCCTGGCCCTCGCCGGACAGTCCGCGCTGTGTCTCTGCATCGAGGATCTGCACTGGCTCGACCCCACCTCGCTCGAGCTGCTGCAACGACTGGTCGAGCGACTTCGCGGCCAGCGGATCCTGCTGCTGCTGACCTCGCGAGACGGCCCGGACGCTGCATGGGCGGGGCGGCCTGAAGTTGCCGTGTTGCCGCTGGAACGCCTCACCGCCGAGCACGTCGTCGGCATGATCGGCAACCTGTTCCATGGCCGCACGCTGCCCGAACCGCTGCTCCGCCAAATCATCCGCAACGCGGACGGCGTTCCGCTGTTCGTTGAGGAAGTGACACGCGGACTGTTGCAGCGCGAACTTCTGCCGGATGCCGCCGCCACCATCGACGAGCCGCAGCCGGAAATACCGGTGTCGCTCCACGAGTCGCTGATGGCCCGTCTCGACCGCTTGGGAACGGCCAAGGAAATCGCGCAGATCGCTGCAGTAATCGGCCGCTCGGTCCGGCACGAAGTGTTGGCCATGGTCACCAGAACGGCGGCAGATGGCCTGGAGCAGCTGCTCACCACTCTGACCAATAGCGGGGTGATGGTAACGGAGGGCGGCGCGGATCACAAAGTTTACCGGTTCACCCACGCGCTGCTCCGCGATGCGGCGTATGACAGCCTGCTGCGCGACTCTCGCCAAAGCCTGCATCTGCGAACGGCGGAGGCGCTCAAGGTGTTGGATCCCAACGGGGTCGAGCAGCAACCAGAGGTGCTCGCCTTGCATCTGACTGAGGGCGGACGGGCCGACCAGGCGGTGCCTTATTGGCAGGATGCCGCGCGGCGCAGCCTGAGCCGCTCGGCGCTTATGGAGGCGACGCGCCTGCTCCGGCGCGGTCTGACGGCGCTCGAGAGGCTGCCCGCGGTCGAGGCGAATCTACAATTGCGGTTGCAACTAGAGGCGCTGCTCGGACCGGCACTCATCTCGCTCAAGGGATTGGGGGCCGCCGACACACAGGAACTCTATGCCAATGCCTACGAGCTTTGCCAGAACGTGCCAGAGGGCCATGCCCATTTCCCGATCTACTGGGGATGGTGGCGAATCTCGCGCGATTACCATGCTTCCCGCGACCGCGCCGACAATCTGCTGCGGCATGCACGGCGTCGTGGCGACCCCGAGCTGCTGGTGGAGGGATGCCACTGCAACTGGGCAAGTCATTACTGCTCCGCCAAGCTGGATACGTGCTGCGAGCATATCGAAGCCGGGCTTGAGATCTACGACCGGCATGATTTCAGGCACCACGCATCGCTGTACGGCAACCACGACGCCAAGGTTTGCGCGCATGGCGAACGCGCGCAGGTATATTGGATGCAGGGCCGGGTGGCCGAGGCGCTGGCCGAAGAAGGGCGCTCGGTGGCCTGGGCGGAGCAGATCGATCATCTTGGCAGCCTCGCGCATGCCTGGGACATGCGGCTCTTGCATCGAATTTACCGTCGCGACTATGCTCGCGTCCTGGTGCTCGCGAACGACTTTCTTGGTTTCGTATCCGATCGCGATCTGGCGGAGGCGCGGTCCAAGGGGCTGATCTATCACGGCTGGGCGATGGCGATGCAGGGCGACGTTGCCCGGGGGTTGGCGGCGCTTGAGAAAGGGCGGGACGAGCTACGGCAGATCGGGTCGCAGGAGGATGCCCCGGTGCATGTCGGGCTATGGGCGGAGGCGCTGATGCAAGCCGGCTCCGCAGACAAGACGGCGGCGGAACTGCAGCAGGCGTGTGAGGAGTTCGAGCGGATCGGGCTGCAATTCTGGATGCCGGAACTGCTCCGCCTGCGCGGCAGGGCTGCTGTCGAGGCCGATCCGGCCGCGGTGGAGACGGCGCTGCGGCACTTTGCCGAGGCGGCCGGTCTGGCCATCGCGCAGGGGGCGACCATGCTGCGATTGCGCAGCGCCGTCAGCGCTGGAGGGTTGCTGCTGGAACTCGGGCGGTCCGACGAAGGGGCGCAGATCCTAGCCGATGCCTGGGCTGCGTTGCCCCCCGACTGCGACGGCGTCGACGTTGCCGAGGCGCGGACCCTGGCGGCGCGATTCCGGCAGCTTGAGGTCGACGTTCAGCTGCTGAGCGACGTCTTGGCATGAGGATCGCGCCAACGGACCGGCGGAGGCGAGGCGGCACGCGGTTCAGCCTGTTTCCGCAGATCGCCGAGGGGATGGCGTCCGAGACGATCGAGGTCGCGCTGCCGCCGGGGACCATCGGGCCAGGGCCGTCTGACCGGCAGATGTACGTTGCGAACGCTACGGCCAAGGCGGAGCCGTACGATCCCCCGACTTACATGCCCCCCTATCGGGGCCCAGAGTTCGCCCCTGCCGTGTCCGACCGCTACGGTCATTTCGACCGCATCCGCCCGGACACGCAGCAGTTCATGGCCGCGCATCTGTATGGATCGGTGCGGCTCACGCTTGACGTCTGGGAACGCTACCTGCAGCAGAAAGTGGTCTGGTGGCACGAACGCGCCTATCCACGGCTTGAATTGATCCCGCTGGTGGATTGGCCGAACGCCCAAAGCGGCGCGGGTTTCCTGGAGACCGGATTGTGGCCGACCGACGACGGCGAGGCGCAAGCGTTTGCGCTCAATTTCGACGTCATCGCCCACGAAACCGGCCACGCCATGCTGTTCTCGGTTGTCGGCGCTCCGCCCCCGGATCGTCTCGGCGTGCCATATCTGGCCTTCCACGAAGCTTTTGCCGATCTGACGGCGCTGATCGCACTTCTGCATTTCCCGACCGCCGTAGACCGGCTGCTGGAGGAGACCAAGGGCAATCTCTATGTGCTCAACCTGCTCAACCGGTTCGCCGAGACCTCGGCGCATCAGCAGCTTCGGCTCGCCTCCAACCGTGCGCGCATGCAGGACGTTGCGGGCATCGCACTTGCACCTGATGGGACCTGGATC
Organism: uncultured Pseudomonadota bacterium; assembly: GCA_963822705.1. Taxonomy (GTDB): domain Bacteria; phylum Pseudomonadota; class Alphaproteobacteria; order Acetobacterales; family Acetobacteraceae; genus CAVRQM01. The sequence goes on along the minus strand of CAWGIX010000011.1, from coordinate 71,549 downwards.
GATCCGCAAGGCCGCGATCGCAATCAGCACGCGATCGCCGAGCCCCTGACCGGAGCGATCTTTGATATTCTGGTCGAACTGTTCCAGGAGGGGCTGGTGGCCGAGGGGCTGATCCGGCCAGACATGGACACCCGCGGCTGGACGCGCGAGGAAGTCGAGCAGTCATTCGTATCGGTCCAGCAGATGTCGGGCGCTGCGCGGCGGAGATTCAGCGAGGGATTTCACGCCTCGCTGCAGCAGGCGCGCGATATCGTCGGATCGGCGCTGGCGCATGTTCTGCATTCAATCGGACCCGAAAGGCTGAGTTTTGACGAGATCGCCGCACGCTTCACCGAGGCCGTGGTGGCGCAAAGCGACGAGCGACTGCTGGCCCCGCTGATCGAGTATTTCCGTTGGCGCGGAATTCGATCCTGGTCCGCTGCTCAGGGTTGAGCTCGGCTCGGCGCCCCGGGGTCGGTCGCGGCGCCCCGCGCGCGCGCCGCTCGGCCGGTCGGAGTTGGTAACGGCGCGCTGCCGGTGCGGCGGTGGCGCGGCGGGCTTCATCCTGGCGCGCCGGCACATGCGTCACACCCATCGGACTCAGATGCAATGACCGGGCCGCCGATCCCGCGTCGCGCCGCGCTTCCTTGGCGGACGGCGTGGTTGCGTACGGGCGCTGGACCACCTATGGTAATGTTCATACATCGAAAAGGGACAACTCATGTCAGACGAAACTAAATATACGGATCTGCAACCAGCCTCGTTTTTCGATGAAACAATCACGGCGAACATCACGGTGCGGCTGTTTGGACGCGATTTTCTCGGTTTGACCCTGACCCCCGAGGGCCTCGATAAGGCCCGGAGCAGCAAGACGTCGCAGAACCCGCTGGTGCAGCAGCTGGACCCAAAATTGGAACCGCATCTCGCACGGATCTACGGGTTCAGCTACCAGGGCAACTATTACAAGTTACCGGCAGCCACCGTACTTCTGGTCCACGGTGCCGGCGCTCCTGTACCGCCTTCCATTGACCCGGTGAGACTCGGGGTCGGCGGCGTTGAGTTCAAGGACGAAACCTTTGCCAGCGAGGTGAAGATGTGGGGCTACGACAAGTTCGACTTCTCGATTCGCATCGACATCACCACCGGTTGGCTGACCGACATCTTGTTGGCCGAGGATATGACCAACGAGAACAACGTCACCGGCGGCCCGGTGCCGGACGAGTCCGATCAGCCCAGCCGATCGGCGCTGGCGCTGCGATCGACCGTCGCCACGCGGCCGAGGCGCTGAACGGCAGGCGTCAGCCCTCAGGAGCCGCCGTTGCGAGCAAACAAATATTCTCGCCAGACCGCCGCCTCGAATTTCGCTTCGCTGGCCCAGGCAGTCCGGTGGGAGGTGGCGGTGCCATCTAAAAGCGGCTCCCCGAGCCTGGTTTCCGCATACCAAGCCAGGGCGGCCTGAAGACGTGGGCCGGCGGCTGGTGCGGCCTGGGTTGCCAAAGCTTCCTGCTTAGCGCGCGCACGCGCCAGCAACCCCGCGAATCGGTCCGTCAGCCGCAAATGATCGATCATCGCCGGCTTCAGCCCCGGCAGGCGCTCGGCCGCGGCGGCGTCCAGCGCGGCCTCATTGCGAAGCAGCCGCCCGAGACCCGCTTCCGCGATCGCATTGGCGGCCATCCACCCGCCCAGCTGGCTCTGCCGCGCCATCCCGCGCGCACGCCGAAACTGGTCGAGCTGCGCGCGTTCAGCATCCATGCTCGGCGCCGGAGCCGATCGCAGGGCGTGAAGCCGCCCTAATCCGGCGCGTTCGGCGGCGTGCCAGGCCACCGGATCCAATGCCAGCTCGTCAAGCACGAGCGCCTCGTCCGGCTGCACCGAACTGGAGGCCTGGTCCACGAAGCGCTCCCACACCAAAGTCCGCGCCGGTTCGAACCCAGGCCGGAACGCCGCCGGCCGCTCGCGCAAAAAATCCCGCAAGGCCCTAAGCATCTCCAAGGCGTCCAACCGCTTGCGCCTCACCCGGCCGGACCGCAGCCAGGTCCGGAGTTGCTCCGCTTGGGCTGCTCCCATCAACGGCGACGCGAGCTGGTCGAGACGGGCGAAGCTGCGATCGCCGAAGTGAAGACGTTTCAGGGCGGCAGCCAACTGAAGACAGGTCTCGCGTGTGATAACGCCGGCCGTTTGCGCGGCCAGAAGTGTGTCCCTGAGGTCTACCATGGCATCCGACATCGCCCGGGAACCGGCTTCGGCCGGGGCGTGTATCACGGCGACTTCGTCGTCATCCTCGAAAGGCTCGTCGAAACCGGGCCAGACGCCGGTTCGGTAGCCATCGTAGACGCGACCGATACCGCGCATGCCGAAGCGGTCGAGCTCGGCGGCGCGCAACGCGCCCATGCTGGCAGCGCCGAAGACGTGCGTGCCCCTGGCCAGCGCCCATAAGATTTCCCGATGCCATACCGACGGAACGTGGAGGAACAGCCCGTCGATGAGAGCGATGGCTACTGGCCGGTGCGCGCGCACGGCGCGCCACAAATCGCCCTGGCGCGCCGGCGGCAGGTAGATAGCTGGCAGCATCGCCGCCGCCTCTTCCGGCGGCAGGGTTGGGCCGGTGAAGACGACCACCGTCATGCGGCGGCCCGGGCGCGCGGGCCTGGCCGGTACTCGCCTTCCGGCTCCCAAGGTCCTTCCAGTCCGGGCACGATGACGCGGGCTACTGGGAGTCCGACTGCAGGTTGCGTCAGGTCGACCACGGCGACATGCCCGAAATCCGCGCGGGCAAGCCTGGTAAGGGCCGCGTCAAGGTCATGGCGCAAGGTTCGACCGGCGCAGCTTGGTACCGCGGCGAAGTTCCGCCGTCCGGTCGTGCGCAGCATGCGTTTCGCCGACTCCTGTCGCCCGGACCGTTCGGCAAGGTCATAGCCCTCCAGGGCGAAATCGTCGCGCGCGCCGGAAATGCGGGTGAGTCGCGCTTGCGCCGCCTCGGTCAGCGCCCGCGAAAGAGCCACGTCTCGATCGGCATGACAGCCAGCGCCGAGCTCCGGCTCCACACCCGCCATGCCGTCGCGGTCCGCGGCGAGCGCCAGAAACGCCGGCAGGCCCACTTCGGTGGTCACCTCCCAGATCACCAGACCTACGTCGGCCGCGGCGAAGCGCGCAAGCAACGGGGCGCTTACGGCACCGTCGATACTGGCCGGGTCAAGTGCGCACGCCGCCTGCCGGGGTTCGGACATCGCCTGCCAGAGTGCCACCGCATCCCGCTCCACGACTTCATAGAGGCCGTGCAGGATTGCCTCGAGGCGGTGATTGCCGGAGGCCAGCCCGTTGGTCGTCGCCTGGAACAGACCCGACCCCGGCAGCGCCGGCGCGGTGAAGTCGGCGCTGACCAGCTCATGCGGCACCCAGATCGGGCGGCCCGAAACCAGCTCCGCCGCTTCGGTCCAGAGCAGGCGTTCAGTCCGCAGGTCGCCTTGGCCAGTTCGCGGGAGCCGTGCCGGATCGACGACGCACCCATGGACGGCGATTTCGCTGCTTGTCCCGAGCCGGAGCGGCAGGTCGGCGGATTCGGCGTGGCAGCACTCGGCCGCCTCCATCAGCGCCGAGACCTTGGCGAGGGTGAGCGTGGTGCCCTTGCCCTGATGGACCGAGATCGAGCGCGAGTTCGGGCGGTAGGCGGCGGCAACCGGAATGCCCAGCACGTCAAGTCCGGTTAGCACCCCCAGTCGGGTAATGCCCATCGCCGGAGCCAGCGGCAGCACGCGAGCCAGGGTGGCGTCCGGATCGATGACCCGATGAGTGCCCTCCAGATAGACCTTGCTGCCGTCTTCGTCGCCGAACATGCCCTCCGTCCGCTCGCCACGTGAGACCAAGCTTAGGCGGCAAGCTTTGGGAGCGTCCAGGAACTGGCCAGCGATCAACCGGGTTTGACGCCCGCTGTCGGCATACCGTTAAAATCGCGATGGCGGAGACCGTGGTGATCAAGGCCGGCGATACTGGAAAGCGGACCGATACGAATACAAAGTGACTGCCCCCTGAGCTACTGACCTCCTTGCGGCCGTCGGAAGGGAAATGACAAACGTGACGCCCGATCTCGTGCAAGTCTACGCTGACAAGGATGCCCTGGGACTGGCCGAGCTGGTCCGCAAACGGGAAGTGACCGCGGCTGAGCTGACGGAGGTTGCCATCGGTCTGATCGAGTCGCTGGATCCCAAGCTGAATGCGGTGGTGATCAGGGACTTCGACAGGGCGCGCCGCCGCGCCGCCGAACCGCTGGGCGACGGCTGCTTCGCGGGAGTTCCGTTCCTGCTGAAGAACATCGGCTCGGCTTGCGAAGGCATGCCCATGACGGCCGGCCTGGAATACCGCAAGGACTTCGTGAGCCAATCCGACTCCGAGATGGTGCGCCGGATCAAGGCGGCCGGACTCGTTCTGCTCGGCCGCACCAACGTGCCGGAAGTTGGCTGGTGCATTGCGACAGAGCCGCGCTTTTACGGCCCGACGCTCAACCCGTGGAACCCTGCGGTCACGCCGGGCGGGTCGAGCGGCGGCTCGGCAGCCGCCGTCGCGGCGCGGATTGTACCGATGGCCGAAGCCACCGACGGCGGCGGGTCGATCCGCGTACCCGCCTCGTGCTGCGGGTTAGTCGGCCTGAAGCCCTCGCGGGGGCGCATCACCTATGGTCCCGACGATGTCGATATCTGGTTCGGCAGCGTCTATTTTTTCGCGCTGAGCCGGACGGTGCGGGATACGGCGGCGTTTCTCGACGCCACGGCGGGGAATATGACCGGCGACCCCTATACCCCGCCAACGCCCGCCCTACCCTGGATGGCAAGCCTGGAAGACCGGCCAAAGCAGCTCCGCATCGGGTACACAATGACCACCCCTTGGGGGCCGGATTTCGCGCCCGAGGTCGCCGCCGCGGTCACGGCAACTGCTGCTTTGCTACGGCAACTCGGCCACCGCGTCGAGGAGCATCCGTTCGCGGCGGATCTCGAGTCTGCCTGGGTCGCCTACAACCGGATCAATGCAGTGCAAACCGGACCTCGACTTCGAGGATCTGGCGAAGATCATCGGCCGGCCGGTCCGGCAATCCGACCTGGCGGCGTTCAACTGGTCGTTGCTTGAACGCGGGCGCATGCTGTCGGCGACCGAGCACGCGGCGAGCGTCGGGACGATGCGGAAAGCCAATCAGCTCATCCAGACCGAACTCCAGTCTTTCGATGTGTTCCTAACCCCGACATTGACCCAGCAGCCACGACCGATCGGGTATTGGGACATGAACGAGCCTGATTTCGACCGGTATCTCGAGAAGTGGACGGACGCGGCCTTCATGTTCGCGTTCAACATTTCGGGGCTGCCCGCGCTGTCGCTGCCGGCGACGTGGACTGAACAGGACGTGCCGATCGGCGTGCAGTTCGTTGGCCGCTACGGTGACGAGTCCACACTTTTGCGGCTCGCCGCGGAGGTGGAGGAGGCGCGACCCTGGATCGGCCGCCGTCCCAGTATCTGCGCGGGAGGCCAACGGAGCGGCCGGCTGCCGGATGGGTCGGGAACCTGACAGAACCCCCGTTTTCAGCAACCTGCTAGCTCTCGAGGGTGCGGTCGGTGCGGCGGAGGTCGCGGAAGTTGTCGCGCAGGTGCCCGGCGGCGCGGAGTGCAAGGGCACAGATCGTAGGCGTCGGATTGACGGCGCCTCCGGTCGGCAGCGGGCTGCCGTCCGCGACGTAGAGGTTCGGCACATCCCAGGCCTGATGCCACTGGTTGATCACCGAGGTCGCTGGGTCCGTCCCCAGCCGGCAGTTACCGCCATCCAGGCCCTGTTCACTTTTGATGGCGGGTCTGCTGCACACGCTTACCCGTCAGCTGCCGCTAATAGTACCTGCCGCGCATAAGTGCTCACCTCGAAGAATCGGCGGAATAGTTACTCGGCTTCCCGGCGTCGAGCCTTGCCAACATGCTCTCGGCGTCCTTGTCCCCGGACAGCTCTGCTCTCCGATACCAGACCTTTGCGACCAGGAGGTCGGCCTCTATTCCCTTGCTGTCGATTGTCGCGAGGACGGTGGGATCATACGTCATGCCCAGGCCGAGGGCCCCCCGGGGATTGCCCGCGAGCGCCGCCCGTTTGAAGAATTCGCGCGCCTCGGTGATCTTGCCTTCGGCTAGGGACCGGTCGCCCAGTCGGGCTTGCCGTTCGGCCAAGGAATCAGGGAGCGCCTCCTTCGGAAGGGTCCGGGCCGTGGCGCGCTCAACGGCCGGCTCGTCTTGGCGGGCAACGACATGGGGGCCTTGAACGGGCTGACTGCCCGTTGCCGGAACACGCGGCGGCGTAGGAGCGGACGTCGCAACCCGTTCGGGCCTCGCTACCCGGGGGAGTGTGTAATTGTATACGCAACCAGCATCCGACAGAGTGCCTTCGAAGGTCGCATCGCCAAAAGTGCCCACCAACCTCTTTGACCCATGGCGGACGTTGACCAAGCTCACCTGTGTGCCTGACGCGGTCGCACCAGCAACAACGCCGGTGCTCACCCCGTCGAAGAAAGCTTGGTTGTGCTTGAGGGTGACAAGGGCGAGTTCTTGCGGCGAGCATCGCCGGTCCGCGACCGCCAGGACCCCGGACCCCTTGTAGAACCCGTCGGAGGAGTTCGGCCCCGGATAGGGGGCGGAGCTGAAGGCCTTCAGCGCCAGCGCTCGAAAGCCGGCAGGCGCCTGGCCCATTTGGAGCCAGGAGTTTAGGGCGATAGCTGCCGCCGCAGAATTGTTGGCGGCTCCCAGCCCGGTCGCCACCCCTTCGCTGGTCGCTGTCGTGCTCGCTGTACTGGCGCTGGTTTCGGCACTCCCGCCCGCCACCGTACCGCTCCCTGCGACACCCGCCTTGGTACGATCTCCGGCACCGCCGCGCGCAGGGCCGGCACCTCCTGCCGTGCCACCTGCGTTGCCGCTTTGCGTGGCATTGGCGTCGCCGCCACCCGCACCCCCGGAATTGCCGTTGCCGTTCCCAGGACCGATCCCTATGCCGACACTCACTCCGGCATTGCCGTTGCCGGTCCCGGCGCCTATCCCGAACCCGGCAGTGCCGTTGCCATTCCCGGCGCCGATCCCGAGCCCGATCGTGCCGTGGCCACTCCCGGCACCGATGCCGATCCCGGCACCAATGCCGAGGCCGGCATTGCCCTTCCCCTTCCCAGCACCGACGCCGACGCTAACGCCGGCACTGTGGGCTGCTCTGAGATGGACGTGGCCGGCCCCGGCACCGCCGCTGGCACTGCCCATGCTCCTAACCGCCTCGCCGCGACTGTTGGCTCGTCTGGCGCGGCCGTGACCACCCCCACTATCACGGTTGGAATTGCCGTGGTATGCGGAGTTGCCATCATTGCCCCAGCCCGCGGCGTCGTGGCTCCCGCCTTGGCCGACCTTCGCCGCATGAAGATTGCCCGCGCAAAACAAAACAGCTGCTGTGGTGAAAAGTACGGCGGGCCGCTGCGAGCGCGTGAGTTTCATGCCACCGCACGCCGACGCGGGCTGAACCGTGCTGGTGCTCCGACCACAAGTCGCCACCCTGATCATCCACATGCTTAACGTTTCGACCCAGTTGGGGTTCCTTCTTTGTCCTCCAGCTGGCCAGTCCGATACCGCCACGGGTGCGACTGCCTGACCTCTCGCCGCGATTCGAGAACTGGGGAACGGTTCTGCTCTGGAGTGATCGCTTGCGCTCCCGTTACCGCTGTTATTCCCGCTATTCCTTACTCCGAACCGGCGGCACAAGGAGGGACCTGCGGGAGAGCAATGCACTCCCGCAGTCGTGGTTTTGGATACCCGGACCGAGGCGCTACGTGATCCGACGCATATGCGCTGGATGCCATTCCCCCTCATATGCGACGACTGCCGGCGGCCCGCATAGCAGTCCCGTTTGGCGAAGTAGGACAGCTCGGCATGGCGATTGCCGTCAGGCGGGGATAGAGCGGTAACTGCTAAGCCCGTCTATCAAATCCGCTGCCCTGGAATCGATTGTCCGGCCACGATGACCCAGGCTGACGGGGTGTTTGGAGGATCCGGTCAACATAAATTTTACGTGATGCCCCCTCATTGGTGTGTGTTAAATAGCCGTTAACGTAGGGCTTCGGTATAAAGGAAACGGAGCACGCTGGCAACCGCTTTATCAGTGATTTCGTGATTGGGCAGCGGCAGCGCTCCAGTTCGAGGAGACGTTGGATGAGCATCGTATCGAAGAAGCAGATCCTCGTTTGTGGCGCGAGCGGATCGTTGCTGCCGACGCCCTCGTGAAAGCAAACGGGTGCGGCGCTGGTTCGGTCGCGGAGGGATCCATTTGATGTCGTCATGGCTACGAACCACGTCGCGTAGTCACCGCGGAGAGACTGCCGGGCACGATCCGGACGGGCACGTTCGTTCCGCCGAGGCGAGTAGGCTCGTCCACCAGTTGGCCATCGGACTGGAGCGTGAGCGAGAGGCGAGTTGTCAAGCGCCCCGGCCGGCCGGCCGCGGAGCGTATTATCCTGCGCCGGGCCGCCACGAAATATTCATTGCTGATTCTCACCGGACCCCGCTCACCGCACTGATGCAAGGTGTTCTGAACCGCGATCCTTTCATCACCATAATAGGCGTTGCAGGGGTCGGTAAAACAGCGCTGGTGAATGGCGCTTTCTTCGCCCAAGCCAGCACGCGCTCGCGGCTTATTCACGTCTGTACCCGACGAGGCGGCACGCTCTCGTTGTCGGAGGTCATGGCGCAGATCATTGGGAAGGATGGCGAAGACAAGCTAACGAACCAGGATGCGGATCATGTATTCGAGAAGCTGACGGCGGCGGATGGCGACCATACACGGGTGATATTGATCGTCGACGACGCGCATGCACTGACAGCCGACGCCCTTGAGTACTTGCTGGGGATATCCGATCTGGCGCGCAGCCAGGGCATTCCCCTGCAGTTGATCTTTGTCGCGCGCCCGCCATTCGTGGAAATATTGCAACGCGGGGATGCAACAGGAAGAATCCAGATCAGTGCCAGCGTGGAGCCGTTGTCGGGCGCCGAGACGCAGGCCTACATCCGTCGATATTTGTCGCTCGCGGGCATCGCTGCGAAGCCGGGCCTGAGCGATGCCGCGCTCTTATGGATCGTAAAGAACTCTGGCGGAATCCCGGGACAGGTAAACGAGCTCCTCGAACGCGATCTTAATGTTGGGCCCGAGCTTCGCCGCAACCGGCTGACAGCACAGGCAGCGGCGAACGCGGCTACCCGGCTTTACCACCCCGCGGGGCTCGAGTTGGCGGTGGCCGACGAGCGCGGGGCCGCGCTCCCGCCCAACATGGCGCCGCAGGAACGATCTGAGACCGTGCTGGCACGAGCACGACAGACTGCCGATCGAACTCGCCGGAGGGGGGCGGGCACCTCGCGGGGTGCGTTTCTCGCGATCGCGGGTGAGGTCATCCTAATCACGGGGTTTCTGGCCTATCGCCGCCTTTCGCCGCCCCTCGCGCCACCCCCGGTGGTCGCTGTTTCGAGTGGCCCATTGTATATGACGGCGCAGAATAAGACGGCCCAGGGCGCGATGCCCCAGGACGCGACGGCCCAGGCCGCCACCCAGCCATCCGGCCCGCCGACCGCGATTGCTCCTCCGGCCAGCGGCGGTGGCGCACCCGTCGGGGCGGTTTCGGCGGAGCCGGCCGCGCAGTATTCGGTAACTCAACCCGCGGCCGCGGGTCAGGTGGGAGTAGCAGGAACAGCGGCGGTATCGAGACCGGCAGGGGCCGTCTCAGTTCCTGCATCGACCCAGGCGGCCTCTCTGGTCGACCGCAAGCCGGCAATCGAGTTTGGAGAACCGTGGGCCTCCGCGAACGCCGAATGGAGCGTGATGCGATCCGACATGTCGCGTGCGAGAGTGAATGTTTCTGCCGCGGCTCAGGCTCTGTCGCACGCGGCGCGCGATCCGGCGGCCAAGCTTGGAGAAATCTGGACCTCCGCGAATACGGGATGGACCGTGGCGCGATCAGACGTGTTGCGTGAGATGCTGGATGTTTATGCCGCGACTCGGGATGTTTATGCGGCGACTCAGGCCGTCTCGCTTGCCGTTCGCGATCGGGCAATCAAGCTTGCAAAACTGTGGACTTCCGCGAATGCCGGTTGGATCACGGTACGATCGAGCCTGTCGCGTGCGATGCCGAATGTTCCTGCCACGGCCCAGGCCCTGTCGCTCGCGGCGCGGGATCCGACGGCCAAGCTTGGAGAAATCTGGACATCCGCGAATACCGGATGGACCTTGGCGAATGCCAAGTGGACCACGGCACGATCAGCCATGTCGCGTGCGGTGCTTGATGCCGCGCTCCGTCTTCGACCGGGAAGTCTGCAAACGCCGGAGCTGACAATCGCCCACGCCAGCGAGGTGGAGCCGCCGGCACAGTCTGGTTCGTCAACGAACACCGTTGTTGATCCCGCAATTGCCAACTCTGGGGCCGGGCGTCGCCCCGTCCTCCGATCGACCACTGAGGTGATGCGGGCATTTGATGCGGAGGCCGTTTCGGCTGTATCGGATCGCCAAGCCCCTGTTGTTTCGTCCGGCTCACTGCCGGCTTTGGCTGCTCAAATCCCGAGCACCGCACCACCTCCGGTGATCCATCCAGAACCCGAAGCCCTCGCATTCAGTGCGCCGATGCTTGATCGCACGGTGTCGGATACTCCTCAGTTCTCGCCTAAAGCCAACAGTCACGCAGATAGCGGCCTTGGTTCCGCGAAGGCCTCGCAGCCCGTGCAGCCGCTTACCGCACCGCCACCTTCTCCATCGGCAGAATCTCCCGAGAAGGTGGCCACCAGCGAGGCCAAGCGCACGATAGCCGTCTCCGACGCTGGGTCGGTTCTGCCGTCGCTGGCTCCGCAATTGCCGCCTCAGCTGCAGGCCCTGGGAGAAGGCCGCCCACCCGCGCGATCCGGGTCTGTGGTAGCTACGGCATCGCCCACGGGGGTGCGCACGCAAACCCAGGCGCCGATATCCCCGGCTGGGAACCAATCCGTCGCAGCGCTCGGCACGACCGCCGCGCCATCCGCTCCTTCTCCCGCCGCGGCAGCCACGCCGAAACCTAGCAACGAATTGCCCGCCAATCGCGCCGGCGCCGCCGCGTATGTCACACGTCATCCCGACACTGTCGCCAAGGTGGCTAGCCGCGAGTTAGTCACCTCCTTTATCAAGAGCGGCGACGCGATGCTCGTAATCGGGAACGTGCCTGCGGCACGTCCGTTTTACGAGCGCGCCGCGGCCGCCAATTCCGCTGCGGCAGCGACGCGGATGGGCAAGACTTACGATCGCGCTTTTCTTGTCGCCATCGGTGCCGGAGGCATGAAGGGCGATCCGTCGGCCGCGGCTGCATGGTATCGGCGTGCGATGGCACTAGGCGATACCGAAGCCCGCGATCGTCTCAACAGCCTTGGCGTAAGGGCGAGCGAATGAGGTGATCCAGCGCGCGCGCGAATCTAGTAACATTTCGTCGTGCGCAATGTGCCGCACACGTATCCGCCCGGCCGCATAGGACTGACCGACGGTCAGATTGTAGAGCGCAAGGGCGGCGTACGGCCGTAGAGCGATACCAGGACCAAAATTACCGCACCCAATGTCGCCTGAACCAGCGACGGTGACAGGCCGATCCCGATCAGTAGCGTGTTCGCCTCGGTCAATACCATCGCGCCTGCGACGGTACCGGCGATGCCACCCTGGCCGCCCGTCAGTGCCGTGCCTCCGATCACCACCGCGGCGATGGATTGGAACAGATACGGCTGCCCAACGTCGCCGTAGGCCGAGCCGGTGAAACCGAGCAGCAGGATCCCGGCCACCGCCGCACAGCCGGCACTCGCCCCATAAGTAATCGCCGCCATCCGTATCGGACGGATCAGCGCATAGGGCGCGGCGGTGCGGCTTGCTCCCATCGCGTAGAGGCGCCGGCCGTAAGCGGTGCGAGCCAGCACCAGCATGAGCAGCAGCGTGGCAAGCACCGTGGCCGGCACCACCCAGGGCACCGGCAAAACCCAGGCGGTGGCGCCGATGGAGACAAAGGTATTGACCGCCTGCGGTGCCGAGCCGGACGGAAAACCCGCCGTCCACAGCAGGACCGCGCCCTGCACCGCCGTGCCCATGCCCAGCGTCAGGATGAGCGGATGCACCGACAGGCCCTCGCTGAGCAGGCCGTTGACGGCGCCGATCGCGGCCGCCGCGCCCAGCACAATCAGGCACACCAGCGGGAACGGAACCCCTTGGCCGAACAGCTGCGCGCCGACGACGTTGCCGAACCCGATGAGGAACGGCACCGAGAGATCGATGCCGCCCAACAGCACGACCAGCGTCTGTCCCGCCGACGCAACGGCCAGCAAACTGGCCAGGACCAGCATCGCCCGCACCGAAAACTCCGACGAGTAGCCGTCGATCAAGACGCTTCCGGTCACATGCAGTGCCGCGGCCATGCCGAATGCGGCGACGATGCGCCAAACGGCGCGCGGAATCATGCGGCGGCGGCGCTGCGCCGCGCCAAGGCGTTCAGCGATACCGAGGCGACAAGAATCAGGCCGTAGGCGATCTGCAGCACGAAGGGAGAGGAGTTGAAGGCAGTCAGCACGTTCTGCAGCAGAAATATATCCAACGCCCCCAGCAGCGCCGCTGCGAGCCCGCCGCGCCCACCGGACAGGCCGACGCCGCCGAGTGCCGCGGCCGAAATGGCGAGCAGGGTGTAGTTCGGACCGATATTGGGATCAGCCGAGCCGATCAGTCCGGTCACCAGCAGCGCCGCGACGCCCGCGAAGGCACCACCCAGCACATACGACAGCAACCGCACCGGCACGACTGCCACCCCCGCCGACAGCGCCGTGCGCGCGTCGCTGCCCGTCGCCATCAGATCACCGTAAAACGGAGTCCGGGCGATGCCCGTCCAGACCAGCACGATGGCGCCGAGGGGCAACAGGGATGCCGTGCCGGATAGGGCCTTCAACCAGTCCGGCGCGCCCCCGATCGGCGCCGGAAGGATGGTGAGGGTAAGGCCGCTCAGCACGAGATAGCTTCCAAGCGTGGCGATGATCGGCTGGACCCGGACCACCGTGGCCAGCACGCCGTTGACCGCTCCGACCGCAGCGCCCAGGACGATGCAAGCGGGCACCATCGCCAACGGTGTAGTAACACCAAGGCCCACCACCAGCCCGGCGATGCAGACGGCGTTGATGAACCCGATGAGCGGGCCGATCGACACGTCGATGCCGCCCCCGCCGCCCAGCATGGCCGGCATTACCGCTGCTGCCGCAGCCATCAGCGGCGCGGCCAGGCCAAGCAGGGTCCCCCAGTTCGACGGCACCAGTGCCGCCGGATTTATCGCCGACTCCACGACCAACAGCAGAACCAGCAAGCCGAGGGCGGGCCACGACTCCCGCGCGATCATGCCGTGCGGCCGAACATCGCGGCTATGACGCGCTCGGGCGTCACGTCCTGTCGCGCCAGCCTCGCCTCCACGCTACCGTCGCGGAACACCAGTACGCGATCGCACAGGAACTGCAATTCTTCGATTTCGGTGGACACCAGCACCAGCGCCATGCCGCGCGCGGCCAGGTCACGAAACACATCGTAGAGCACGAGACGCGTGCGCGCATCGACGCCGCGGGTCGGATCGTCCAGCAACAACACGCGCGGCTCCAGCGCCAAAACCCGAGCCAGCAACACTTTTTGCTGGTTGCCGCCAGACAAGGACTCGATCGATGCGTTATCGGACCGCGCCACCACCGAAAGCCGGGTACGGAAAACCGCGAAGCGGGCGCGCCGCCGTCCGGCGTCGATCAGTCCCCAGCGCCGGTCGCGCTCCAAGGTCGCAACGGCGAAATTGTCGATGACCGACAGCGTGGGGAACACGCCGGTGCTACGACGGTCACGCGGCAAGTAAGCGACCCCCAGCCGGACCGCTTGGCGCAGACCCCCCAACACCTGCTCGCCGCGCCCGGTCGGCACGAGAATGGCACCGCATCGCGGCGCGCGCAGGCCGGCGAGGACTGCGAGAAAATGTTCCTGCCCGTGCCCGTCAAGGCCGGCCAGCCCGACAATCTCCCCGGATGCAAAAGCATCGGTGATCGCCGCCGCGCCGTCGCGCAGCACAACTTCGCGCGCGCACAGCCGTTCCGCTGGAGAAGGCATCAGGCGACGTCGGATGCCGCCACGAGTGGCGGCGCCATCAGAGATAGCATAACCGGCACGCTCGCCTCGTCGCGGCGCAGCGTGCGCACGATAGCGCCGCTGCGCAGGATCGTCACGCGATGGGCCAGCCGCGTCACCTCGTCCATGCGATGCGTGATGAACAGCACCAGGCCACCGCCGGCGGCAAAATCTTGCATGAACGCAAACACCTGTTCCCGCTCGGCATGGTCCAGGGCTGCGGTCACCTCGTCCAGCACCAAAACCCGGGGCGGAATTGCCAGCGCACGCGCGATCACCAGCAGCTGCCGCGTCGGCAGGTCGAGGTTTTCCACGCGCACCGCCGGATCGATCATGCGGTCGGTGATGCGCCGGAGCAGGGCAGCGGCCGTTGCATGGCGCCGGGCGCGCGGGACGGCGCGTCGCAGCAATCCGTCGCAGCCGAGCAGCACGTTATCGGCAACGCTGCGGTCGGGTGCGATCAGCACTTCCTGAAACACGGTGCCGATGCCCAGCCGCCGCATCGCCGCGGGACCGGCGCCGCGCACCGGGCGGCCATCGAGCAGGATGCGGCCGGCGGACGGGTCCACCGCTCCGGACAGCAGTTTTACCAGCGTGCTCTTGCCGGAACCGTTCTCGCCCAGCACCGCATGGATGGAGCCTCGCTCGAACACCAGCGACGCATCCCGCAGAGCGATCGTATGTCCGTAGGTCCGCGACAGCCCCTCGATGGCGAGGGGCGCCGGGTTCAAACCCTTACTTCCCGGCGCACGGTCCCGGGGTGGCGGCATAGTCGTATCCCGCGACCGGCGCCGGATTCCTGAAATACGCGTCCAGCAAGCTGTCCGGCATCGGGTCCTGCGGCGCCACCGGAAACAGCGACACCGAGTTGGGTGTGAGGCAGGGCGCGTACCATTTGTCGAGGTCGGCGCCATGCACCGGCGGGATCGGAATCAACAAGGTGGCAAGGCGGGGCTTCTGGCCCTCGAGCATGCGCATGCCGACGCGAAACCCCGCCTGCGCATTCCATGACGGCAGCACTGCATTGCCTTCGAACCGATAACGGTCCGGATGCGCCTTCCAGTAGCCCAGGGCATCGCCCGAGATCGAACCGGTGATCAGCGGCGCCGGGCGGTTGGCCTCCGCAAAATCCTCGGCAATGACGCGGGATTCGCTCCCGGTGGTCCAGACCGCATCGATCTTTTGCGGCATGGTGGCCAGCGCCTGCAGTACGACGGTCTTGGTCACGTTCGCCGTCCAGTTGCCGTTGACCACGCGCACCACATGCAGGCCGGGCGACGCCGCGAGTGCCTTGTCCGCGCCGGCCCGTTCCTGCGCCACGATTGGGGAGCCGGCGATACCCTCGACCATCAGCACATTGGCCTTCCCGCCCAGCGCCTGATCGATGTCGCGCACCATGTCGTAGCCCCAGCGCGCATAGTTGGAATTGACGTTAATGGCATATGGGCTGGTCACGGAACCGGAGATCGTCACCACCGGGATGCCGGCCTTGAACGCCGCCTCGATGGCGCCGTCGAGTCCGGTGGTGGACCCGGCGACGACCGTGATGATGCCGCACTTCTTGTCGATGAACGCGTGAATTTGCGCGATTTGCCGGCTGGTGTCGCTGCTCGAATCCGAAACCTCGAACTCGGAGACCCCGGCGGCGCGCTGCTGCTCGACCAGACGCCGCAACTCGTTGGTGAGCGAAACCCGCCACGGGTTGCCTTGATACGACTCCGAATGGCACCAGCGCCACGGTTTGGATGGCGGGGTGAAAGAGTCGTAGGCTGAGGGAGCGGGAGCGGTGGCCGAACCTTCATACAGCACCTTGAGATCCGGCGGCAGCGAGGCTGTAAGGTCGTCGGAATGGGCCCTACCCGAGACGGCTGCCAATACGCCGAGAACACCGCCCAGCAACGCGGCCCGAACCCGAAATCCTGCCATCGTCTCCTCCCCATGCCGGGCTGGTTGCGCCCGCTATCTCGGGGTTATCATACCTGGAGGACCGGTCCAGCGGAAAGTCACCGGTTGGGCCGGCCGCCGCGATTCGGAAGATGACCAGGGAGGAAGGCGATGGCCAGTGGGCGTCATCTCGCGTTCGTGGGCTGCCTGAACCGAGCCGCGCCCTATTTCCCCGCCCCGCAGGGCCGCGGCATCGCGGTGTTTTCGTTCGATGCCCAGACCGGCGCACTGGATTTGCTGTCCGAAACGGAGGGCGTCGATAACCCGACCTTTCTGACGTTTTCTCAGGACGGGCGCGCGCTGTTTGCGACTAGCGAGGTGTATGGCTGGCACGAGGGTGTCGTGACAGCCTATGCAATAGGAGCCGATGGGCGGCTCACCTATATCAACAAGCAGTCGACCCGCGGCAGTGTCGCCGCGCAGGCGAGCGTCGATCCGTCGGGCCGTTGGTTGCTGGTCGCGAACTACCGCATGGGCGAGGATGGAATCCGTCCGCACCAGGCAGTCGTGACATTTCCCATCGAGCCGGATGGAGGGCTCGGGCCGGCCGCCGACGGCGTCGTCCACCTCGGTTCAGGGCCGAAGCCGGACCGACAGGAGGGACCGCATCCGCACTGCGTGCTGGCAAGTCCCGACGGTTCACACGTTTTCGTGGCCGACCTCGGGATCGACCGGATCATTGCATATCGCTTAGACGCCGGGTCCGGCAGATTGAGCCGCGCTCACGACGTCGCTCTCCCCGCCGGTTCCGGCCCACGCCACGTCACGTGGGCGAGACCGGGTCTCCTGGTTGCGACAGGTGAACTGGATAACACGGTGACGTCGCTGGCGTGGGATGGTTCGGAGCTGCGTGTCGTTGCCTCGGTCTCGATGCTGCCCGTCGGCTTCTCGGGCGAAAGCCACGCAGCGGACATTCACGTTTCGCCAGACGGGCGGTTCGTCTATGCCTCAAACCGCGGTCATGACAGCATCGCCGTGCTGTCCATCGATGCTGGCGGAAAGCTTTCGCTCATCGCGAACCAGTCTACCGGCCGAACTCCACGCAACTTCGTGCTTGATCCGTCAGGCAACTTCGTTCTCATCGCATGCCAGGACGGAAATGAGGTGACGGTGCATCGACGCGACTCGGAGACCGGTCTGTTGTCGGGGCCGGGTGGACGAGCAACCGTCGGGTCGCCGATGTGCGTCCGTTTCAGTCCGAGATGAATTCGAGCATACCAAAGCGGCCGGCGGTTTGTGTGGGTGGCTATAGCTGGGCAAATGTTGCTGGGCGGCCATCTCGGTTTAGCCATGCCGCGGCTGCTGGTCGCAGTGTCAGGATCGGCAGGCGTCGCGCAGAGACTCTGCCAAGTTGCCGATTGGTTCGACTTTGACGCGATCCAGCCCAAGCCATGCCGCCATCGCGGCGAGTTCGGCGGACAGCCGAAGCGTGGTGTCTCGCGCCGCGTGCGGCTCCGCGTAGGCGCCTTTTACCTGTAGCGTGGCGCTGGCGCGATCTGATTTCAGGTCGACTCGTGCCACCAGTCTGTCACCAAGCAGGAACGGCAAGACGTAATAGCCGTGCTCCCTCTTGTGCGCCGGGGTGTAGATTTCCAACCGATAGCGAAAGCCGAACAGCCGCTGGACGCGGGTTCGCTCCCAAATCAGCGGGTCGAACGGGGCGAGTAACGCGCAGGCATCCGCCCGCCTGGCCCGGCGCGCCTCTCGGTGCATATAGGCCGGCTGCCGCCAGCCCTCCACTGCAACAGGCAGCAGCTCTCCGGATTCGACCAGCTCCGGCAATCGCGGGGCCACATCCGCCACGTCCAGTCGGAAATAGTCGCGCAAATCGGAGGCCGTGGCGATGCCGAGCGCCCGCGCGGCACGGGCCAACAGCGCGCGATGAGCGTCCGCCGGCGACGGCACTGGGGCAGCCAGCACTTCGATTGGCAGCACCCGTTCAGGCAAGTCATAGACGCGCTCGAACCCGCGCCGCGTCGCCACGGTCAGCCGGCCGGCCCAGAACAGCCATTCGAGCGCCAATTTGGCATCGCTCCAGCCCCACCAGCCGCCCGGGCCGCGCGGGCCTTCCAAAGCCGAGGCGGCGGTCGGCCCCCGCGCGGCGACTGTGGCAAACACCGCTTCGACATAAGGCCGCCGCTCGCGCACGAAGACGCCAAGCCGGCCGTAGATGCCCTCGAGCCGACCTGCGCGCTCCATGCGCCAGCGCAACAGGGGGTACAGCTCCAGGGGCAGCAGCGAGGCCTCGTGCGCCCAATACTCGAACAGTGTGCGCCGGCGGCCCCATGCGGCTTCCTCCAGCAACGCGGGCGGATACGCACCCAGCCGGGTGAACAGTGGCAGGTAATGGGCGCGGACCAGCGCCGAGACCGAGTTGATCTGCAACAACGCCAAGCGGTCCAGGACACGGTGCATCCTGATCCGTCCGGCCGGTTTCGGCGGCCGTGGCTCGATCAGACCCTGCGCGGCGATCGCAATGCGTCGCGCTGCGACGGCGGAGAGGCGTTCGGTCAAGCTACGCGGTCCGTCATGGCCCCTCTGCCGCGAAAGCCGATCTGGTTACACAAAGCGGAACAAAGAAGGTAAACCGCCCTCCTTTCGGGCAGGCTCGGCTGAGCGCCACTTCCCCAGGGCACCCAAAACGGAGAGTGCTTGTCCCCGGTTCCCATCACTGCTCCAGCCTTCCCGTGCAACGGATCTCTTGACCCGGCAAGCTCCCGGGAACCTACGGATTAGGCGGGCGCTTACCGTTGACTTCGGGCCGTCGGGAACGGCTACGATCCGAAATCGCTCTGCCGTCGCTGAGTTCTCTCTTAACCTTGCCAGTGCCTGCCACGAGTTTACAAGCTTGTTGTCCAACAAATGCGGGCCGTGTGCCCGGCTGACGTCACGGAAAATGGCCACGGTGGGGAGACCGGGCGATGCATTATAAGTCGGGCCGGCGATGACGCCCGATCCCTCGCAGCATCCGCAACCGGCGCTGCTGCGCGCCGTCTCCGTCGGCAAACGTTTTGCCGGCATCGCCGTGCTCGAAAACATCAGCTTTTCCGTCCACGGCGGCGAGGTTCTGATGCTCGTGGGAGAGAACGGTGCGGGCAAGTCGACACTGAAAAACATTCTCAGCGGCCTGATCGCGCCGGATGCCGGACAAGTGCATATGGCCGGCACCGTCTTGAGCGCACTGTCGACCACCGATGCCGACCGTTTTGGTATAGGCACGATCCATCAGGAACTCAGCCTATTCGAAAACCTCACCGTTGCCGAGAACATCCATTTGCCGCATCTGCCGCAGGCGGTTCGGCCGGATCGACCGACGGCGCATGGCAGCACAGACGCGCGCGGTCCTGCACGACCGGCTCGGCACGCATATCGATCCCGCCGCCATGTCGAGGATCTGTCGCTGGGCGAACGCCAAATGGTCGAGATTGCAAAGGCGATCCACCACTCCTCTTCGCTGCTGATCCTAGACGAACCGACAACCTGCCTGAGCCTGCCGGAGCGCGAGCGGCTGTTCGCGGCAGTGCGGCGCCTGCGGGAGCAAAACTATGCCATCATCTACATCACCCACTTTCTGGAGGAAGTGTACGAGCTGGCCGACCGCATCGCCGTGCTGCGCGACGGACGTCTGGTCGCAACCGGACACGCAAGACGAAATTCCGCAGGATCGGCTGACGCGGCTGATGGTCGGTCGGGATCTCGCTGCCGTCATGTCGCTCGCCCGACACCGCGCCACGACGATACGCCGATCGTGCTGGAGGCGTCCCATCTCTCCGACGGCGCAATGGTTCACGACGTCAGCTTCCATCTGCGGGCCGGCGAGATTCTCGGGGTCGCCGGCCTGATGGGCGCCGGACGCAGTGAGATCGCGGAAATCCTGCTCGGCCTGCGTCGGGCCGAGGGCAGCATCACGCTGCGCAATCAGCCTTTCGTCGACCGCTCCCCGAGGCGAGCCATGGAACGCGGCCTCGTGCTGGTTTCGGAGGACCGCCGCCGGGACCAGGCTTTTCTCAACCGGGCGGTGCGAGAAAACCTGACCGCGACGGTGCTGCGTCGGATGGCCCGCGCTCCGTTCGGCCGGCTTGACCTGGATCGAGAACGGCGACGACGCTACCGGCGCAGCGGCAACGTTCCGCGTCCAGCATCCCGGGCTCGAGGCGTTCATGCTGGCACTGTCCGGCGGCAACCAGCAGAAGGCGATCATCGGCCCGCTGGCTGCAGACCGACCCGCCGTCTGCATCCTCGACGAGCCGACCAAAGGCGTGGACATCGGAGCGCGCGCGGAAATGTACCGGCTCATCCGCGAATGCGCGACGCGCGGGGTGGCATTTTTGCTCATCAGTTCGGACCTGCCCGAGTTGATGAGCCTCGCCCACCGTCTGCTCGTGCTCCACAAGGGACGCATCGCCGGCCAGCTTTCGCCCGCGCAGGCTGAACCCCACGGCATTCTGCCCTGGCCTCGACCGGACGGGCCGGCATGATTTTCCCTGGCCGCGGCCGCAAAATATCGCGGACCGGTGCCCAGGTGTGGTCGCTGGCCCTGGTCCTGCTGCTGGTCTGCGCCGGCTTTGCGAGCCTGTCGGATCGGTTCGCCGATCTGGACAATGTGCGCAACGTGCTGCTTGCAGGCAGCGCCGACCACTATCGGGGCGATCGGCATGACGTTCGTCATTGCCGCTCGCGGCATCGATCTGTCGGTCGGCGTCGATCGCCAATCTCTCACTGGCGCTGGCCATCACCGCCGCCGGCACCCCTTCGGCGGCGGAGCTCGCCACCGATACGACCTGGCTTGTCTATCCAGTCGCGCTGCTGTCGGGACTGCTGCTCGGCGCACTAAATGCCGTCTGCCATCGTCATGCTGCGGCTGAGTCCGCTGATCACCACCCTCGGCACGCTGACCCTCTATCGCGGCCTCGGGCTGCATCTTACAGGCGCCTCGCTGTTCGCGGTCCACGGCCCGATTCTGGATTTCGGCCGCGGACTGTTCTCGGCATCGGGCTGCCGGTCTATGCGCGCGCTGCTTGTCGCCGCAGCCGGCTGGGCAGTCCTGGCCGAGACGCCGACCGGGCGGCAGCTCCTGGCGCTCGGCGGCTCGCCGCGCTCCGCCGCCGAGACGGGTTTGCGCTCCGAACGGCTGCTCGTTCTGGCCTACGCTGTGTCCGGGCTGTGCGGCGCGGTCGCGGGGCTGATCATCGTTGGCCGCGTCGGGGTGGTCAGTCCGGACCTCGGCTATGGCATGGAGTTCACGGTCATCACTGCCGTCGTCCTGGGCGGCACCAGCCTGTTCGGCGGCCGAGCGAGCGTGCTAGGCACGGTGGTGGGCAAGCCTGCTGCTCACGACGGTCGACAACGGCATGACCCTGATCGGCGCCAATCCGTATTCCTACGATGTCGTTCGGGGCGTCATCCTGCTTGTCGCAGTCTCCGCGGACGCGATCTCTGCACACATCCGGGGCCGCAGGTCGCCACTGATCCCGGAACTGCGGAACTTGCGGGTCGTGGGAAGGATGCAAGAAGAAGCGAACGGAGACCAGAACGCCGGGCAGCCGTGCCGCGGTCAGCCGAAGTAAACCAAGAAAACAGGGAGGAAGACCATGCAGACCAGGCTTGGGGCATTGAGCTCGCGGCGGTGCTGTCCGCTGCCGTCGTGCCGGGCTTCGCAAAGGCGAAGGAACTTGTCATCGGGGTTTCCTTCGACAAGATCGAGCCGTTCCGGGTCGCCGAGCAGAAGGCGCTGACGGATGCCATCGCGGCGCAGCACGCTAAAATGGTATTCGCGAACGCCGATAAGGATGCGCAGCGTCAAGCATCGCAGATCGACACGATGGTCTCCCAGGGCGTGACCGCGATCGTCGCAATTCCCTGGGACATCGAGGCCGCCAATGATCTCGCGCGGTCCACGATCGCCGCCGGCATCCCGTTCGTCTCACTCGACCAGGCGCCGTCGGACCTGAATCCGTCACCTATCATGTCGGCGGAGATCCCTGCGCGGACGGCAAGGTGGCTGGCGAGTTCTTCGTCAAGACCGCCGCGGGCAAGCCATTCAAGCTTCTCGAACTCCAGGGCGGACTGGCCAACGACAACGGCATCCGCCGGTCTCACTGTCTCGACGAGGCTCTGAAGGTTGCCCCGAACATCGCTATCGTGGCGCAGGTGCCAACCGACTGGAACCCGCAGAAGGCGCTCGAGGGAACCGAGAACGCCTTGCAGGCGCATCCGGATCTCGCGGGCATCTACGCGCCGTGGAACGATGCCTTGCAAGGCGTGTTCTCGGTATTGAAAGCGAAGAGCCGGCTGGTGCAGGTGGGCGACGCGAAACACATCACGATCGTGAGCATCGACGGCACGCCGCTGGGTTGCAAGGCGGTAAGGACAAGCTGATCGACCTGGAGATCGCAACACCTTTGCCAGAGATGGCCCGGCGAGCGGTAGCGGCAGCGGTGAAAGCGTCGAGGGCGGGAAGATTGAGCCGCATGCTGAGTTTTTACCCGGCATTCCCTATGGGCCCGACAACGTAAGCCAGATGGCATGCAAGGTTTGGGGCTGTCAGAGCTGAAGGAACGGCGCGGCTGCCGGCATTCCGCCGGCGTCGCGCCTCGCAGCCTGAAGTCGGCATCCAATGGGCGACCAGCCGACCGTGCAACCCCTCGCCGTGTCAGGGCGCGTAAACCACGAGGACGGAATGTCGCGGCTTTGCTCAAGTTGCCGATGCTACCCGTCCTCGTCGTTGCCTTCATCGTGCTATCGGCGAGCGTCGGAGGGTTTGCGTCGGCCGCCAACCTCGCAAACATGGCGCGCCTGTTCGCGCCGCTGGTGATCACCTCGATCGGCATTACTTTTGTCTTCCTGCTCGGCGAGATCGACCTGAGCATCGGCTCCGTGCTCAGCCTGGCTTCGGTGCTCGGCGCCTTCGCCATGCGTGACACGGGGTCGGTGTGGATCGGCGCCGCCGTTACCATCGCCACTGGCGCCGCAATTGGTGCGCTCAACGGGGCGGTGATCGCCTGGTTCCGGTTCTCCGCGTTCATCCACACGCTCGGTATCCTCGTCACGGCACGCGCCGTTGCCATGCTGATCACCGGCGGGCATTCCGTGGGGCGGCTGCCGATCGCCGCCCTCCGCTTCGGCCGCGGCAATCTCCTGGGCGTGCCCAACCTGCTGTGGTTGGCGATTGCCGTGTACGCGGTTGCCCATGTCCTCCTTCGTTATACCGTGACGGGCCGGGAGTTCTTCCTTGTCGGCGCCAACCGGCGCGCCGCCGTCTTCGCCGGACTTTCCGTCCAGCGCACGCGGTTTCTTGCATTCCTGGTTTCCGGCACGCTGGCCGGCGTTGCTGGGGTGTGCGTGGTGCTGCGGCTCGGCTCGGGCGGGCCGATCCTGGGCGACAACCTGCTGCTGATGGCGATCGCGGCCGTCGTGCTGGGTGGCACCAGCGTCTTCGGCGGAGAAGGCGGCGTGTTTCGCACCACCACCGGCGCTCTGGTTGTGGTCATGCTCGACAAGGGCCTCAACCTGCTTGGGCTGGAGTTCTACGACCAGGCAATCGTCATGGGGCTGGTGATCGTGCTCGGCAGCGCCCTGGGCGGTGATCTCTATCGCCGCCGCGTCGGCCGGACGTGAGCCGAAACAGCCGGGTCACTCAGAGGCGGGATTTGCTGGGAAAACCGCCGCGCCCGTAGCTTCACATCGCGCCGACACGCTCCGTATCGCGCATCAGCACCTGATTGATC
The DNA here is from genome assembly GCA_963822705.1 of uncultured Pseudomonadota bacterium. Taxonomy (GTDB): domain Bacteria; phylum Pseudomonadota; class Alphaproteobacteria; order Acetobacterales; family Acetobacteraceae; genus CAVRQM01. Next base: position 47,726 of record CAWGIX010000011.1, on the reverse strand, counting down.
TGGTCCATGACCCGCGCGTGATAGCGCCACTGCTTCGGGCGCCAAGTCGGCAACCGGGCGCTCGCTCGGGCTCGAAATGGCCGTGTCGGTCCACGCCGCGCACCAGCGTGGCCGTATCGGCCATCCCGACGGCCTGGCGCACATAGGTCGGCAGATAGCGGATCGCGAAACCGATGCGGCGTCGGTCGGATGGATTGGGCTCGGACCCGTGGATCAGGCGGACATGGTGCAACGACATCTCGCCGGGTTGCAGCGGCAGCTCCACCGCCTGGCTCTCGTCCACCGCAACCATGACTTCCTGTCCGCGGCTCAGCATGTTGCCGGCGGCGAAAGTGTCGCGGTGCGGCACCTGCTCCAGCTTGTGCGAGCCCGGGATCACCCGCATCGCCCCGTTCTCATGCGTGCTGTCGCTGAGCGCCACCCAGGCCGTGACGATATCAGGCGGCTCCAGGCCCCAGTAGGTGGAATCCTGGTGCCACGAGACAAAACTCGGGTTGCGCGGCTCCTTGATGAAGAAGCTGGAGCCCCAGCACAGGATATTCGGCCCGATTACCTGCTCCACCGCATCCAGAATGCCGGGATGGCGGATCAGTGCATCGAGCCAGGTGAACACGCAGGTGCGGCTTGCTCCGCAGGCAGGCCCTCGAGCCCCCATTGCCGCCTCGAAAGCTTCGAGCTGCTGGCGCAGGCTGGCGGCCTCCTCCGCGCTGAGGGCGCGGATCGGCGCGTAGTAGCCCTGGTCCTGGTACTGGCGAAGGGCCTCGGTCGAGAGCTTGCCCATGACGAACCTCCTGTTCGCACCCGTGCGGGCGGTAGCCGCATTGTAGAGCGACTTTCGACGGAGAAATCCAATCACGCCGATGCTAGTGCGCACGCGGTCGCCGGGCTAGGCTTTGCGCGTACAAAGGCACTTGCAGCCGGCCTATACTGTCGGCCTAGTGCGCTAGGTGCGGCTGGCGGCCGTCTCGGAACGACGGCGTGGCGGAATGCCGCAACAAGGGGGGTGCGATGCGTCTTCAAGCGGTTACAAAGGGATGTGCGCTGATGGCAGGGCTGCTGGGCGCCGCTGCTGCGGCGGGCCCGGCGCGGGCAGAGGACCCGGGGCATTTCCCGGGATACACGCTGAAAGTGAAACTGATCGGCGGCAACCAGTATGATCCGCTGTACACGCGCATTCCCGAATGGGAGAAGGCGACCGGGGCAAAGGTCGAAATCCTGTCCAGCAAGAACGGCTTTGACCTGGACAAGGAGCTGAAGGCCGACGTGGCCGCCGGCAATATCGGCTGGTGCGCCGGTTGGGATCATACCAGTTTCATGGCGCAATATGGCGAACTCTACACCAATTTGTTCGACTTGGTGCCGAAAGCCACGCTGGACACGTTCTTGCCGCGCACGCTGCAATCGGCGGTGATCGGCAAGGACTTGATGCTGCTGCCGTGGCACACCGACGTGTCCAATATGTACTACCAAAAATCGCTCTACGCCGACGCCGGCAACCAGGCGCGTTACAAGGCGAAATACGGGAAGGACCTAACGCCGCCCGAGACGCTCGATGATTACCGCAATCAGGTCGAATTCTTCGCCAATCCCCCCACCATGTACGGCACCGTCTTTGCCGGCAAGGAGGAAGGGCTGAACGGGCGTTTCTACGAAATGCTGCTGAGCTATGGCGGAACCTATCTGGACAGCAACTACAAGCCGATGTTCAACTCCGATGCCGGCGTGAAGGCGATCGAGTTCTTCAAAAGCATCTACCAGGCCAAGGCGGTGCCGGCGGGCACCATCAATTATCTTTGGGACGACATCGGCCAGAGCTTTGCCTCGGGATCGGTGGCACTCGATTTCGACTGGCCCGGCTGGGCGGCCTATTTCAACGACCCGAAAAACTCGAAGATCGCAGGCAACGTCGCCGTGGCGCGCGCTCCGGCCGGCCCATCGGGCAAGCGCCTGGGATGGAGCGGCAGCCACGGCTTTTCCATCACCAAAGCCTGCGACAACAAGCCGGCGGCAGTCAGTTTCGTCACCTGGATGACTGATTACGACACCAACATGCTGGAGGCGCATCGCGGCCTGATGCCGGCCAACGCGAAAGCGTTCGACGACATCATTGCCGAAGTGAAGGCGAAGCACGACGACTACATGACCAACGTGTTCGAGGTGTGGCAGAAGAGCCTCGCCGAGGACGCGTATCCGGTGCCGCACATCGCCCAGTGGATCGAGATTTCCAACGCTTCCTACCCGGAGTTCCAAAAAGCGATTCTGGGTCAAAAGACGCCGCAGGAGGCGCTGGACACCGCGGCGAAGAAAGCCACGCAAATCCTTGAGGATGCCGGGCTGCTAAAAGACTGATCGTGCCATCCACGCCGTTTCCGCCCTCGTGCCCGCAATGAAGCGTGCACGGTGGGCGGTGCCGTTTCTGCTGGTTTTGCCGGCCATCATCGTCATCGCGGCGGTGGTGCTGCTACCGCTGATCGTGTCGTTCCTGTCCAGTTTCACCGCCTACAACATGGTCCACCCGGCCAGCCTGTATCATTGGGTGGGCTGGCGGAACTATCTAAGGCTGCTGGAGGATGCGGATTTCTGGTGGGCGTTCGGCCGCACCGTCGCGCTGCTCACGGTGGCGCTGAATCTGGAAATGGTGCTGGGGCTGGGGCTGGCGCTGCTGATCGCGCAGGTCACGCACGGCCAGCGGCTGCTGCGCACCGTGCTGATGTTCCCGATGATGTTCAGCCCGGTGCTGGTGGGATTCCAGTTCAATTTCCTGCTCAACGACAATGTCGGCCTGCTCGACAACACGCTGCTGCAGCTGGGCGTGCTCCGCCAGCCGATCGCCTGGCTGGTCAACGGCGCCACCGCCAACCTCTCCATCCTGGTGGCGGAAATATGGATGTCGACTTCGGTGTTTGCGATCCTGCTGCTGGCCGGTTTGCTGGCCCTGCCGCGCGATCCGATCGAGGCGGCGCGGGTGGACGGGTGCAGCGCGTGGCAGAGCTTCCGCTACATCACGCTGCCGTTCCTGATGCCCTTCATCTACATCGCCATGACCATCCGCAGCCTCGATATCGGCCGCGCCTACGACATGGTCCGCATCATGACCAACGGCGGCCCGGCCGGGCGCACCGAGCTGGTGTGGACCTTGATGGCGACCGTCGGCTTCCAGGATGGGCAGATGGGCCGCGCCAACGCGATGGCATATTTTTCCATCATCCTGTCGGTCGCCTTCACCTTCTATTTTGCCCGAAAACTGGGCGTCGCGCGGGCGGCGCTGGGCGAGGCATGAGACGCAGGCGCATCCATTCGCTGCTGATCTGGCTAGGCGTCGCCGTGGTGATGACGCTGATCCTGCTGCCAGGGCTTTGGATCATGCTCACCGCGTTCCGCCCCAACGTGGAGGTCATGGCGCGTCCGCCGGTCTGGGTGCCGACGCTCACGCTGAACAATTTCGCCGACATGTTCGGACTGCGACCGAAAGTCGAACTGGGCGAGCCGGTCGGCCACTATGTTCGCAACTCGCTGATGGTCAGCCTCACCAGCACGGCGCTGGCGCTGGCTATCGGCACCGCCGGCGGCTACGCTTTTGCCCGCCATCGCTTCCGCTTCAAGGGCGCGCTGTTCATCGGCTTCATGCTGTCGCGCGCCATTCCGGGCGTCGCGCTTTCGTTGCCGCTGTTCATCCTGTGGAGCCGGCTCGGACTGATCGACACTTTGCCGGGTTTGATCCTTGTCTACATTGCGCTGAATGTGCCGTTCACCATCTGGCTGACCGACGGCTTCTTCCGCCAGATCCCCACCGAGCTGGCGCAGGCGGCACGCATCGACGGCGCCAGCGGGTGGCAGGCTTTTTGGGCAATCGAGTTTCCCTTGGCCCGTTCCGGTCTCGCCTCCGCGGCGATTTTTGCTTTTCTCACTTGTTGGAACGAATACGCCTTGGCGTCCCAGCTCACCCGCTCCGTGGCATCGAAGACTCTGACTGTCGGGCTGATGGACTACACCTCGCAGTTCACGATTGACTGGGTGGGCATGTGTGCGTTGGCAATGATCATCATCGTGCCGGCTTTTGCGCTCACTTTTGTCGTGCAACGCCATCTGATCGCGGGGCTCACTTTTGGCGGCGTCAAAGGGTAGGCCAGAAGACACCAGGGAGGCGGCTGAAGAAGATGGAAAAATTCCGCGTTGCGGTCCGCAAGTTCGCGGCCTTCGAGAGCGCCATCATCAAACAGTGGCAGTCGTTCGTGCAGACCAGCGGCTGCCCGCTGGAAATCGAGCCGGTCGCTCTGGACCTGAACCCGCTGCACGCATCGCTCTTCGATTACGGCGAGGCGGCGCGCGGCGAGTGGGACGTGGCGTTCATGCCGACGGACTGGATCGCGGCGGCGCAGGCCAAAGATCTGGTTGCCGATCTGCGCCCGCTCATGGCCGAGCGGCCGATCCCGGATTTTCCGGATGCGTGGAGCCCGTCGATGCTCGGGCTGCAGGATTTTGCCGGCGGCTTCTGGGGCATGCCGTATCACGACGGGCCGCAATGCCTGATTTATCGGACTGATCTGTTGCAGGATGTGCCGCAAACCTGGGACGAGTTTCACGCCGCGGCGCGAAAGTTGAACGATCCCGCCGCGGGCCGCAGCGGCACGGTGCTGGCGCTTTTCCCCGATGGCCACAACTCCTTTTACGACTTCTGCGTGCAGCTCTGGACGCGCGGCGGCGAACCGTTCGACGCTGCGGGCAAGCCGCAACTTCAATCGGCCGCCGCTATCGAAGCGCTCGACTTCATACGCCACCTGGCCGCCGACCGCGGCGCGGTGCCGGACGGTTTGCGGGAAATCGACAGCGTCGCCTCCGGCATGCGGTTCTGCGAAGGCAGCGTAGCCCTGATGGCGAACTGGTTCGGCTTCGCCGCATTCGCCGAGACCTCGCCGGACAGCCGAGTGCGCGGAAAGGTCGGCATCGCACCGCTGCCGCGTGGCACGAACGGGGCCAGCGTGTCGCTCAACGTGTTCTGGATGCTGACCATTCCCGCCGGGAGCAAGCGCCGCGACCTGGCTTGGGATTTCGTGCGCCACTGTGCAACGCCGGACATGGACAAGCTGACGACCATGGAAGGCGGCATCGGCGTGCGCCGCTCGACCTGGGCCGATCCCGAGGTAAACCGGCTCGTGCCGTTCTACCACGAACTCGACGGGCTGCACGCGGTCGCACGCACGCTGCCACGGCTGAAGCGCCTCCCCGATGTGGCCCACGCTATCGACGACATGATGACCGAGGCCGTCACCACGGCTGTGGCCACGCCTGACCTGCTCGCCCGGGCACAGGCGCGCATCGCGGCTATCGTGGAATGAACCTGCCGGAGCTTAGGCAGGCGTGGCCGCTCCCGTCGCGGCCGCGACCGATCGTCATCATCGGCGCCGGCGGCATCGTGCAGGACGCGCACCTGCCGGCATATCGCCGGGCCGATTTTCCGGTGCTCGGCGTGTATGACATCGCGGCCGATCGCGCCGCCGCTCTCGCAGTACGTTGGGAGATCGGCACGTTCGCGACCCTGGCCGAGGCCGCTGCACAGGATGCGGTGTTCGATCTGGCCACACCGCCCGGCGCGCATCTCGACGTGTTGCGCGCGCTGCCGGAAGGCGCCGTGGTGCTGATGCAAAAGCCGATGGGGCGCGACCTGGCCCAGGCTACTGCGATCCTCGATGTGTGCCGGGCGCGGCGCTTCACTGCGGCGGTGAATTTCCAGCTCCGCTTCGCGCCGATGATGCTGGCGCTGCAGGACGCGATCGCACTCGGACTTCTGGGCGAGATCGTCGATGTCGAAGTACACCTCAACCTGCTCACGCCCTGGCACTTGTTCCCGTTCCTCGCCGCCGAGCAGCGGGTGGAAATTGCGGTGCACTCCGATCCACTACCTCGATTTCATTCGCGCGCTGCTCGGCAATCCCAAGAGCGTCAGCGCGCGCACGTTGGGTCATCCTCGCCACGGCCTTGCTCAGACCCGCACGGCGGCCATCCTCGACACGCGGCCCGGCGTGCGGTGCGTGTTGTCGGTCAACCACGACCACGGTTTTGGTCGCCGTTTCCAGGATGCTGCGATCCGTGTCGAAGGTGTCGCAGGAGCCGCGCACGTAAAATTGGGCCTGCTACTCGACTATCCCCGCGGCGAGCCGGACGAGCTATGGATCACCCATGGCGAGGACTGGGAGCAGGTGCCGCTCGCGGGCGGCTGGTTCCCTGACGCGTTTATGGGCACCATGGCCAACCTGCAACGTTTTGCCGCCGGCGAGGATGCCGTGCTGGTCACCGCCGTTGCCGACGCCTGGCATACCATGGCGCTGGTTGAGGCGTGCTTCGCGGCCGCCGACGCGCCGTCTACGCCGGTTCAGGCGATGCCGTAACTATTCGGCGCGACAGCATCACTCCCAAACGCCCGGGCGCATGAGGGCCTGCGCCAGTGTTGCGGATATCGCGGCCAGGAGCCGCCGTCCTTTTTCCGCCGAGGCCGCCCGCGCCTCCCCGATCACCCCGACCGAAGAAACCTGGGCGAGCGTGCGCCAGCGATGCAGGCCCGGCGTATCCTCCGGCGCCGGCTGCGGCGGCGGTGCGCGGTCCATGGCAACCAGATCGGGGCGCAGGGCGAGCATCATGGAGGTTTCCGCCTCGCAGGCGTGCAGCAGCCGTGTCTGGGCAGTCAGGACTTTGGCGATCTCGGCCGCCGCCACGTGCCAATAGGTCAGCGCCACCACCGGCCGGCCAAGCCTCGGGGTCAGGTCGTCGGCGGCCACGCGCAGCGCCGAGTCGTTGCCGCCATGCCCGTTCAGCAGCGCGATACGCTGGAACCCCAGCCGTACCACCGAGCGGCAGATTTGTTCGACAACCGCGGCAAACGTTGTGGCATCCAACGTGATCGTGCCGCCGAAGCTCATGTGGTGCTCGGAGATACCGGTCCACAGCGTCGGCAGCACCAGCGCTCGCCCACCCTGCTCCGTCATGGCCCGCGCCGTCGCCAGTGCCACCGCCTCGGCCAGCACGCTGTCGACTTCGACCGGCAGATGCGGTCCGTGCTGCTCGATCGAGGCGACGGGCAGGATCACCACCGTCTCGGGCGTCGCCGCCTCGCGCAGCTCGTCGGCACGCAGACGGCGCCACTCAATCTCCGTACCTTGCAAAACCTTTCCTCCTGAAACGTAAGCTCGACGGGCTACACGCCGAACTGAACGTCGTGCAACCGGCGATACACGCCGCCGGCCGCCAGCAGCTGCGCGTGCCGCCCCTTGCTCGACCACGCCACGCCCCTCGACCACCACGATCCGGTCGGCGTCGCGTACCGTGGCCAACCTGTGCGCGACGACCAGGCTGGTGCGGCCCACGGCCAGCTCGGACAGGGATTGCTGGATGGCGCGCTCGGTTTCGCTGTCCAGGGCGCTGGTTGCCTCGTCCAAGATCAGGATCGGCGGGTTCTTCAGAAACATGCGGGCGATGGCGACGCGCTGTCGCTGGCCGCCGGACAGCTTGACCCCGCGCTGGCCGATCACCGTATCCAGGCCGTCGGGGAGGTCCGCGACCATCGCACCCAGCCGTGCCCGCTCAGCCGCCTCGACGATTTCAGCCTCGCTCGCCCCGAGCCGTCCGTAGGCGATGTTTTCCCGCAACGTTCCGGCGAACAGGAACACGTCCTGCTGCACCACGCCGATTTGACGGCGCAGCGATTCCAAGGTCATGCACGTTATATCGATGCCGTCGATGGTGATGCGCCCGGCATCCAGGTCGTAGAATCGCGGCAGCAGCGCGCAGAGCGTGCTCTTGCCGGCGCCGGACGGTCCGACAAACGCCACCGTCTCGCCGGCCGCAATACGCAGGGTCACGTCGCGCAGCACCGGCCGGCCCGAGGCATAGCCAAACGTGACGTGGTCGTACGACGATGTCGCCCGCCAGCGAGCGGAGCCGGACGGGCGCCCGGCAATCCACCAGCGTCGGCCGGGTGTCGATCAGCTCGCAATAGCGGCGAAAGCCGGCGATGCCTTTCGGGATACGTCTCCAGCACATTGCTGATCTTTTCGACCGGACGAAAAAACACGCCGACCAGCAGCAAAAATCCCACGAACCCGCCGGGCGACAGCGATCCGTGCAGCACGAACCAGGTGCCGGCGACCATGACCAGCATCTGCGTCGCGCGCATCGAAAGGTAGGTCAGCGCCGTGCTCGCCGCCATCAGGCGATAGCCTTGCAGCTTGGTGCGCCGGTACGCGTCATTGTCGCGGGAAAACAGCCGCCGCTCGTGCGCCTCGTTGGCAAACGCCTGCACCACGCGCATGCCGCCGATATTCTCCTCTACGCGGGCGTTGAACACCCCGATGCCGGCGAAAATCGCACGAAAATTCTGTGTCATCCGATTGCCGTAGCTGATCGCCAGGAACAGGATCGGCGGCACCACCAGCACCGTCACCAGCGCCAGATCGGCGTTGACCGAGAACATCAGCGCGAACGCGCCGAGAAAAGTCATGATCGCGATGAACAGGTCTTCGGGCCCGTGGTGGGCCACTTCGCCGATATCTTCCAGGTCCTTCGTCACCCGAGCGATCAGATGTCCGGTCTTCTGCTCGTCGTAGAAGGAGAAGGACAAGCGTCTGCAGATGGGCGAACGCCCGGCGGCGCATCTCCGTCTCCAGCGCGATGCCGAGCACGTGGCCCCAGTAGGTCACCACCGCCATCAGGCCGGTGTTGAGGAGGTAGAGGGCGATCAATCCGGCGGCGCACGCGGCGATCAGCCCCCAGTCGCGGCCCGGCAGCAGCCGGTCCACGAAAAGGCTTACGGCGAGCGGAAACGCCAGCTCCAGCAGTCCGGACAGCACCGCGCAGCCGAAGTCGAGTATGAACAGTTTTTTGTGTGGCCGGTAATAGCTGGCAAACCGCCGCAGCATGGACATGACGGGAGCTTGTAGCAGGCCGTAGGACGGCGCGACAGGCAGGTGTGCCGATGCGCCCGAATCAGTTCAGCAGGTGGGCTGCGGCGCTCGCGGTGGGATCACCGGCAAACACGCTCACTGACGCGCCCGCACCACCTGCAGCACGGCAAACCCGTAGCGCCCGAGTTTCGAGGCGCCGACGCCCTTTATCTGACCCAGTTCGGCCAACCCCATCGGCCGCACCGCGGCGATCTCGGTCAGCACGCTGTCATGAAAAATGACGTAGGGCGGGACATGCTGCGCTTTTGCCTCGACCGCCCGCCATTGGCGCAACGCCTCAAACAGCGAGTCTTCCTGCCCACCCGGCACGGCCGCCACAACCTCGCCACGGCGGACGCGCGGTGCAGGTCCTGCCGCCACCTCCTCGCGCAGCATCAGTTTCTGCTCGGCGCGCAGAATTTTGCGCGCCCGCTCGACCACCACCGACAGCGTCGGATAGTCCCCGCTTTCCACCGCCAGTGAACCTTGCGCCACCAGTTGGCGCACCACCCCGCGCCAAAACGTGCGCGTCCGGTCGCGGCCGATGCCGAACAGCGGCAGCTTGTCATGACCCCATTTCTTCACGCTGTCCGTGGTCTCGCCCAGCAGCACCGAAATGACATGCAGCGCCCCGAAACGCTGGCCGGTCCGCACCACCGCCGACAGAAGTTTTTGCGCCTCTACCGTGCCGTCGAACATTTTTCCCGGCCGCGCGCAGGTGTCGCAATGACCGCACGCCACCGTCAGCTCCTCGCCGAAACACCCCAGCAGGGCGCGGGTACGACAGCCCGCGGTTTCGGTCAGCGCGATCATCGCCTCCAGGCGCTGGGCCATGACCCGTTGCTGCGCCTCCGGCGCGACGGATTGGCTCAGAAAATAGCGGGCGCGAGAAATGTCCTCGCCGTTGTACAGCAGCAGCGTGTCGGCAAACCCGCCGTCGCGGCCGGCACGGCCGATCTGCTGATAGAACGCTTCCGGGCTGTCCGGCATGTCCAGATGCACCACGAAGCGGACGTCCGGCCGGTCGATGCCCATGCCGAAGGCGATGGTCGCCACCACCACCACCGGATCGCCGGAGCGGAATTTTTCCAGCGCCGCGCGCTTCTGCTCGGGGGGTAGGCCGGGCGTGGAACGCCACCGCCGGAAGCCCTTTATCGACCAGTTTTTGCGCCACCCGCTCGGTCTTGTCGCGGCTGCCGCAATAGACGATGCCGGCCGCCCTTGGATGCCGGCGGATCATCGCCAGCAACTGCGTGGTCTCGCCCTCCTTGGGGGCGGCGGCGATGCGCAGATTCGGCCGATGGAAACTGGCCGCGAACACCGCGGCGTCCTGCATCGTTCAGCGACGCCAGAATGTCGTCGCGGGTGCGGGCGTCGGCGGTCGCCGTCAAGGCCAGACGCGGCACGCCCGGGAAATCCTCTGCCAAGCTCGGCCAGCAGGCGGTATTCGGGGCGGAACTCGTGGCCCCACTGGCTGACGCAGTGCGCCTCGTCGATGGCCACCAGCGCCACGCGGCGGCGGCGCAGCCGCTCCAGCGTGCCCGGCATCCGCAGCCGCTCGGGCGAGATGTAGAGCAGATCGAGCCGCCCGGCATCGAGTGCCGGCCCACGGCGCGCTGCTCCTCGGGCGGCTGGTCGGAGTGCAGCGCGCCCGGCCGCCACGCCCAGCTGCCGCAATGCCGCCACCTGGTCGTCCATCAGCGCGATCAGCGGCGAGACCACGATCGCCGTGCCGGGCCGGCACAGCGCCGGCACCTGGTAGCAGATGCTCTTGCCGCCGCCGGTCGGCATCAGCACCAGCGCGTCGCCGCCGTGCATTACATGCTCTACGACCGTCTTCCTGCTGTCCACGGAAACTCTGGAACCCGAAAACCCGCGCCAGCACTCCGGCCGGCGTCGGCGTCCGCCGCGCCGGAGAGAGCGGCGCTCAGCCGGTCAGCTCTCGCCCACCGAAATGGTCACGCGCCGCGCCTCGAGCGGGTCCAGGTCGTAACTCACCGGGCCTGCCGCGACCCGCTTGATGCGCGCTGCCGTCACGCCGTCCGCGATCAGCTCGTCGAGACCACCAGCGCGCGGGTGCGCGACAGGGCGCGGTTGGCCTGGGTGCTGCCGGTGTCGTTGGCGGCGTAGCCGCTGACCAGGATCGGCACCCCCGGATGCGCTTTTGCGCTCGCCGCCGCCGCGGCAATGGATTTGCGGGCCGGGCCGTCCAGACCGGCGGACCATTCCTGGAAAAATACCGGGTAGCTGACGCCGCTGGCGGCAGGCGTGCCGGGAACCACATGAGCGCAGGCCCCCGACGAGCAGCACCAGAACAGGAGCAGAACGACGCATCCGCTCATCCCTCGACCCGGTTCACCGCGCCAGCTTAGCGCCATCGCCCGCGAGCGCGTCAATCTCGTCCCTCAGTCGCCCTCGTCGCCGAGCGCGGGGTCGTAGCACGTTGTTCGGCGGCTCTGCCGCGCAGATCCGCCAGAATTGCGTCGGCGGCGTAGCGCGCGCGGACGCGCAGCGTGAGATAGGCGGCGCCGTGTGCGGTGACGATGATCCGTCGGATGCGACCAGCCGGGTGATCTTCGGGGCAGCGGTTCGGTCTCGAACACGTCCAGCACCGCGCCGCATAGGCGGCCCGCGTCGATCGCCGCAATCAGGTCCGGCAGCACCAGATGACTGCCGCGCCCCGCGTCCACCACGCCCGCGCCGTGCGGCAGCAGCGCCAAAGATTTCGGTCCGCAGAATGCCGCGCGTCGCCGGAGTTTCAGGCAGCAGGTTGACCAGCAGATCGCTGCGCGCCAGCGACGCAGGCAGCTCGCCCGCGCCCGCAAAGCTGTCCACGCCCGCAAAATCCTTCCGGGTGTTCGACCATCCTGCAACCCGGAACCCAAGCCCCAAAAGCATTGTAGCGCGCCCGGGTCCCCAGCCGGCCAAACCCCAGAATGCCGATGCGCGTGTCCTGCGCCGTCCGCTCCGACGGGAACTCTTCCCAGTTTCGCGCGCGCTGGTTGGCGAAACTGCGCGGCAGATCGCGCAGCAGGGCGAGGCACGCCATGCAGACATACTCGCCCATGCGCTGGCCCAGCTCCCTCGCCCCCCATACGCACGATCGGCAGTTTTGGCAGCTGTCGGGTCGCGTACAGATGTGGTCCACGCCCACGGCGTCGCTGATGATCAGCCGCAAGCTCGGGAACTGCGCCAGCCGACCGGGTTCCGGCTCCCAGACAAATGCCCAGTGCACGCGGGAAACGTTCAGCGTCGGATCGTGCATCCAGGCCACGTCGATCTGCGGCACCAAATCCGCGAAGTGCTGCTGCCATGTCGGCAACGAATTTGCGGGGCCGGACTTGACCGCGAGTACCGGCCGCGATGTGCTGTCTGGTGCCAATGCAGCATCCTTTTGCCGACAATTTTCGCGCGAAACCTTACTGGTGGGACGAGGCCGAGCCCAGCGCGGACCGCGCCGAAATTCCGGCGCAGGCGGACGTGGCCATCGTGGGCGGCGGCTATGCCGGGCTCTCGGCGGCGCTGACCTTGCGCCGGCTCGGGCGCGCGGTGCTGGTGCTGGATGCCGAGCGCATCGGGTGGGGCGCGTCGTCGCGCAACGGCGGCATGGTGTCGGGCGGCCTGAAACTGGCCGGCGCGGCGCTGGAGCGACGGTTTGGGGCGGCCCAGGGCCGTGCCATCGCCGAAGCGGCGGCCGCCTCGTTCCCGTTCATCGAGCAGGTGATCGCCGGCGAAAACATCGCAGTGCGACTACGTGCGCTGCGGGCGTTTCGTGCCCGCCTGGACGCCGCGCCATTTTGCCGAACTGGCGGCGAAGGCGGGATACCTCGCGGCAATCACCGGCCTGCCCACGCGCATGGTGCCGCGCGAGCGCCAGCGCGAGGAACTCGGGTCGGATCACTACGCCGGCGGCATGGTTGTGGAGGCGACCGGTGCGCTGCATCCCGGCAAGTACGCGCGCGGACTCGCTGAAGCGGCGCGCCGTGCCGGTGCGACGCTGGCCGAGCGGCGTGCGCGTGTCCAGCATCGTTCCCCGAAGCGGGAGGTTTCACGGTGCGCACGTCGCGGGGCGACCTGTTTGCGGCAAACGTGCTGGTGGCGACCAACGGCTATTCGCTGAACCGCGACGGCACCGCTCTGCGCTGGCTCGCGCGCAGAGATCGTGCCGGTCGCCAGCTACATCATCGCGACCGAGCCGATCGGCACGGAGCGGGTCCGGAAATTGTTTCCGACGCTGCGCATGGTCGCCGACACCAAGCGCGTGCTGAACTATTTTCGCCCGAGCCCTGATGGCACGCGCGTGCTGTGGGGTGGCCGCGCCAGCTTCCGCGTCAGTGCGGCGAGCTCCGGAGCGGGCGGCGCCGGTGCTGTGGCGCATGATGACGGCGGTGTTCCCGGAGCTCCGTGACGTGCGCATCACCCACGCCTGGACCGGCAACGTCGCGTTCACGTTTGACGGCCTGCCGCATATTGGCGTGCAGGATGGCGTGCACTATGCCGCCGGCTGCCAAGGGTCGGGCGTGGCCATGGCGACTTGGCTCGGCCATCAGTCCGCGCTGTCCATCGCCGGTGCCGCGAATGCACCGTTCGCCCTGGACGGGCGACGTTTTCCCACGGTTCCGGGCTACGGCGGGCGCCCCTGGTTCCTCCCGTTCGTCGGCGAATGGATGCGGCTGCGGGACCGGATGGACCGGCTTACGGCTGGCCAGCGCTAGCGTAATAGCGGGCCGCGTCGGCGATTTCCTCGGGCGTCATCTGCCGGGCGACGTTGCGCATCTGCCCGTCGATGTCGTTGTGCCGCGCGCCGGTGGCAAAAGCCTCGAGCTGCGCTTGCACGTAGCTGACCGGTTGGCCTTCCAGCCAAGCGCTGCCCACCTTGCTGTCGATCGCACCATGGCAGGCACCGCACGGCGCTATGTTGCGCATGGGCGCGCCGCTCTGCACGATGCGCGGTGGCGGACCGGAGCTGGCCGGGTGATAGGCCGGAGGGCGCGGCAAGTACGCGTAGTAGGCGGCAAGATCGCGCATGTCCTGCTCGGAGAGGTCGGCCACCAGCGGCGCCATGACGGCGCTGGCGCGCGCGCCGGACTTGAAGTCCTGCAGCTGCTTGTACACCACCGAGACATACTGACCGGCGAGATTGGGCGAGTCCGCCCGGCTCAGGCCGCGCGCGCCATGGCACATGGTGCAGCGCAGCGCCAGCGTGGCGCCCCGGCCGACCGTCTCGGCGCTGGGATGGCGCAACATCTGCGGAGTGACCGCGACGCGTGTGGTCAGATAGGTGGCCTGGACAACCGGGGCCGGCGCAGGCGACGGGCGCAGCAAGCCCGCCGCGCTGCAAATGGCATCCCATACACCGGCGAACCGGCCGTTTGCCTGCGCAAGGGGCAGCCACACGAAGCCGGCGAGCGCCGCGCCCACCACAAGGGAGGCTGTGATCGCGATGCTAGCGGCCGGCCACGGATTGCGCGCCGGAACGAGGCGATCATCGCTCATCAGCGGGCGCCCACGATCACGGCCGGAACCGCGGTCCCACGCAACGCCATCAGGTGTGCGATCGGAAAGCCGTAGTTTACCACCGTCAGCCCGATCATCAGCCCAAGCCACAGGCCGAACCCGTTGAGCGCCGCCGGGACCGTCCGAGGTTCGTGCACCGCGCACGCTGAACCGGTACACTCCCGGTTCGACCCGGAGCGAACGGTGGCCGCGGATCAGCACGGTCAGGAACAGCGCGCCCGAGACCACCAGGATGGCGCCGCCGAGCACCGACAGGATGACGTATGGCCCCTGCGGCGCGATGGACGGGTCGGTGAAATCGTAGAACGCCATGCGCCGCGGCATGCCGAGGATGCCGACCCAATGCCAGGGGAAGGTCAGCACGATCATGCCGACGAACCACGTCCAGAGCTGCGCTCTCATCAGGCCAAAACTGTCCAGCGCGCGCCCGGTCAGGTGCGGCCAGATGTCGTACGCGATGGCGAAATACATGATGACGATGGCGCCGCCGAAAATCAGGTGGAAATGCCCGGTGATCCACTGCGTGTTGTGGATCGTCGTGTCGAGCTGATAGCTCATGTTGATCAGCCCGCCGGCACCGCCGAATCCCAGCAGGAGGAACGAGAAGGTGACGGCCAGCATCAGCGGGTTGCGCCAGGGCAGTGCGCCGATCCAGCCGAACACGCCCCGGCCTCCGCGCAGCCGCCCGGCGATCTCCACCGAGGCGCAGATGGTGAACACGGTGAGCAGAGTCGGCAAGGCGACCAGCGCGGTGAACACGGAGTGCAGGAACTTGAAGCCGGAGCCCACTTGCGGATCGGCGAACAGGTGATGAATCCCGATCGGCATCGCCACGACCAGGAACAGGATAAAGGCGAGCCGGCCCATCGGATCGCTGAACAGCCGCCCGCCGATCGCGCGCGGCACGATCGTATAGTAGGCGATGTAGGTCGGCATCAGCCAGAAATAGACGATCGCGTGCAGCGTCCAGGAAAAGAACACCCGCGCCAGGCCCGCGTCGATGGTCGTGGTCAGGCCGAGTGCCACGGGCAGAATCTGGAACAGCAACTCGATGGCCGCCCCCACCGAAGTCCAGGCCCAGAGATAGGCACCTGCAACGCCCGCGAACATCGCCAAGGGCACGGGCTTGCCTGGATGGTCGCGCTTCCAGCGGTACAGGTTCACCGACATCAGCGCGACCCAGATCCACGAGCCCACCACCACGAGCACGACGCCGATGTAGTAGAATGCGCTGCCGATCAGCGGCGGATAGAAGGTGTAGAGCACCGATGCGAGGCCCATCGCGATCGGCACCACCGCCGTCACGGTCCCGACCGCGGCCAGCGCCAGCCCGACCCAGGCCCATTCGCGCCCGATCAGTGGCCGCTTGAGAGACGCTTCGATGATGAAATACCCGAATCCCATCGCCACCAGCGTCGGCAACACATACGCCATGGCGGTGCCGTGCAGCGTCAATGAGCGATAGTACCACTCGGGATCGCTGATCCAGGAGCGCAGCGGGCTGCGCACGAACATCTGCCACTCGCCCAGTAGCAGGGCGACGCCGAACCCGGCGAAGGCCAGCCAGAAATGCGCCAGGATCAGCCGCCGGCTACTTAACACAGTCGAGCCTCTGCCGGTTCGAGGCGAGCTGCCGGAACGATGCCGGATCAACCACCTTGATGTTCCCCCACATCCCCTCGTGGCCGCTCCCGCAAAACTCGTGACACGGCATGTGCCGTTCGCCCGGCCGGTCGAATCGTGTGGTGATGGTCGAGATGTAGCCCGGCACCAGCATCGTGTTGACGTTGGTACCCTCGATCAGGAAACCATGCATCACATCGGCGCTGGTGGCTCGAAACGTGACCGGGGTTCCCGTGGGCACCAGAATGCATTGCGGGGTGAAGGAGTATTGCTGCCCCACCGCGCGCACCGTCACCGAGCCGTCCGGCTCGACCGCGCTGCCCAGGTTGCCTTCGATGAACTCGCCGGCGAGGTGAAGGGTCACCGGATCGGCGGTCTCCACCCGGCTCTGCGGCATGGTAGCCTGGTGGATGCCGGCGAAACCCGCCATGACGACCAGGACGGCGATCACCACGATGGAGACGGTGGCCCAGCGTCGTTCGATGCGTGCCGCGCGCTCGGCGCCGAGGTCGTCGTCCAGGTGCGGCAACGGATCGCTCATGGTGCGGTTGCGCGCGGCACGAACACCAGCAGATAGAACGCGAACCAGATCGCTATCACGATCACTGTCGCGATGGCCGCAAGGAAGACAGCGCCGCCCGCGCCGGACTGGACGATCCGGGGTACGGATTGATCCTCCGCCGCAATCGCATCACCCGATTCCGGTCCTGAATTGATCACCGCACGCTCAATCCAGCGGCGCCGAGCGCAGCCCGTTGGCGTCCCGCGCCGAGACCGCCTCGCCCCTGTTGCCCCAGCTCGCACGGATGTAGGTGACCACGGCCGCGACCTCGTCATCGGACAGGGACTGGGCGAAGGGCGGCATGCCATACGGCATCGGGTTGCCCGCGGTGCCCGGTGGATAGCCGCCGTTCAGCACCATCCGGATCGGGTTGACCGCCGAGGCCATCTGGATCGACTGGTTGCCGGCGAGCGGCGGGTAATTCGGCGGCATTCCCCGTCCGTCCGCCCCGTGGCAGCTCGCGCACTGGCCGTCGTACACGGCCTTGCCGAGGTGCATCAGCAGGCTGCTCTCTTCGGCTGGCAGCGCGGAGGCCGACGCACCCGGGACGCTGCCCTGCGCCAGGCTCTTGAGGTAGACTGACATGGCGCGGGTGTCCTCGTCGGTCATGTACTGAAGGCTGTCATAGACCACCTCCGCCATGGGGCCATACACGGCACCGCGTTGCGACACGCCGGTGCGCAGCAGGTCGGAGATATCCTTGATGCTCCAGTCGCCGAGCCCGGCCTCCTTGTTGGAGGTCAGCGACGGCGCGTACCAGTTCTGCATCGGAATAAGGCCACCCTGGAACGCCTGCGACTCGGAGCTGCCGCCCAGGGCGTTGATCGGCGAGTGGCACATCGAGCAATGCCCCAGACCCTGCACCAGATAGGCGCCGCGATTCCACTCCTGCGACTTTGGTCGTATCGGGCTGGTACTCGCCCTCGGTGAAGAACAGCGTCCGCCAGCCCAGGATCAGCGAGCGGTTGTTATAGGGAAAGTTCAAGTCGTTCGGCCGGTTCGCTTGGCGCACCGGCGGCACCGATTGGAGAAAGGCGAAAATCGCATCGGAGTCAGCGCGCGTGACCTTGGTATAGTTCGCGAACGGCATGGCCGGGTAAATCAGGCCGCCATCCGGGGAACGGCCCTTGTGCAACATCGTGTAGAACTGATCGGCGGTCCAGTTGCCGATGCCGGTCTCGGGATCGGGCGTGATGTTCGGCGCATACAGCGTGCCGAACGGTGTGGGCATCGGGCGGCTGCCGGCGAACAGCGGACCTCCCGGCAGGGTGTGGCAGGCGATGCAGTCGCCGGCACGCGCCAAATATTCGCCCTGCTTGACGATGGCCGGAACCGGCGCGGCAGGTTTTTCCTCGGCTGCCGCCACGCCGCAAGCCGCCATCAGAGCGGCGGCGGCCGGCAGGCCGGCACCGAGCAGGCCACCCAGAAACGTCCGACGGTGTCCCATCCCTCCCCTCCTCAGGGCGGCTCGCTGCCGCAGACCAGCGGCATCGGCAAGGTTCCCTGCGGCACCGGCGACGGATCGGCCGGAACCGGTAGCGAAGAGAGCCAGGCCGCGACCGCCGTAACGTCGCGTTCGCTCAGGTGCCCCGCCACGATCTGCATGCAGTCGGGCGCAATCGCCGTGCGCGTTCCGTACCGCCAGGCCCCGAGTTGCGCGCTGATATAGCTCGCGTGCAGCCCAACCAGCCCGGGTATCGCAGGCTCCATGCCGGTGAAGCGCGGGTTATGGCAGGCGGCACAAGGCGGAACGCCCTCGGCCGGATCGCCCTGGGTGGTGAGGGTCCGTCCGCGATCCAGCACTTCCTGGCTCGCGTCCGAAATCGGCGGCGACGGCGCAGGCGGTCGCTGGGCGGCGAAATACTCCGCCATGGCTTGCAAATAGGCGTCCGGCTGAAATTCCAGCAGGTAGTTCATGGGTGGATAGCGGCGCCTCCCGTCATGAAAGGCGACCAACTGGTGCATCAGATAGCCGGCCGGCTTGCCCGCCAGACGGGGGAAATAGTCGTTGCTGGTCCCCTCGCCGTGCGCCCCGTGGCAAGCCGCGCAGGCGAGCAATCTTGCTCCGATGCCCTCGGGCGGCTGACCGGCCGCTTGGGCATGGAGCGCGGACGGGCACGCGACCAGCAGCGCCAACAACGCCGTCCGGGGCAGCCGCGCCAGGAAACAGGCCGTCACGCCCGGAACCGGACTGCTCGGCATGTGACGCTCTCCCGCCGATCAACGATTGCGCCTCGTAGCGTGACCCGGGATCAAAGCCAAGCTTGGGGACCCTTACGGCGTCGTCACCGTGATGTCCTGGATGGTCACATCCTGCGACTCAGCCGCAAGAACCGGCCTAACAGCAGTGCGGCGGCACTGCTCAGGCCCGCAACGAGCCCGCACCACATGCCGACAGCGCCCCAACCAAGGTGCAGCGCCAGAAACACGCCCAAAGTCATGCCCACGCCCCAGGTACGATACGCCGGTAATCAGCATCGGCACCCTGGTGTCCTTCAGCCCGCGCAGCGCCCCCATGGCGGACACCTGCATGCCGTCGGACAGCTGGAACGCGCCGGCGAGCTGCAGCAGCACGGCCGCTCCCGCCACCACCGGCAGGTCGACCGTGAACAGGCCGGCAATGAACCGGGGCAGCAACAGCAGCGCCGAGGCCGACAGCACCTGCGCCGTAAGCGCCATGGAGATGCCCACGAAACCCGCCCGGCGCACGCCGGCCGGGTCGCGACGCCCGACCGCGTTGCCGACGCGCACGGTGATCGCATAGGCCAGCCCGAGCGGCACCATGAACGTGGTCGAGGCGACGTTCATGGCGATCTGGTGGCTCGCGGCCTGCGTCTCGCCGAACCGGCTGATCACCAGCGCAGCGCTGGCGAACAGCGTCGACTCCAGCAGCTGGCTGACCGCGATCGGCGCCCCCAAGCCCAGCAGCCCGCGGATGGCCCGCCAATCCGTCCCGCGCCGGCGCCGCTCCCAGCCGGTGCCCCGGTAGCGTCCCGACCAGGCCAGCCATCCCGCCATGGCCGCCAGCTCGACCCAGGTGACGAACGCGGCCGCGATGCCGCTGCCCTGCGCACCGAGCGACGGCAGGCCGAGGCGGCCGTACATCAGCACATAGCCGACCGGCGCCAGTACCAGCAGGCCCAGAATACCGATGGCCATGCTGGGCCGGGGCATCGACAGGCCCTCGCTGAACCCCATGCAGATCAGCAGCAGGGTCAGCGCCGGGGCGCCGAAACTGACCGCGTGCAGGAACAGGGTCACGTCGGGCAGCAGTGACGGCGCGGTGCCGGCCAGCCGCACCAATTCCGGCGCGCCCCAGCGCACCGCCGCTAGCAGCACCAACCCCGCAACCGCTCCCAGCCGCAGCGCCTGCGCCAAAAGCTTGCCGGTCTCGGCCCGGCGTCCCGCCCCGTCGAGTTGTGCGACCGCAGGCGGTAGCGCGTAGGCGATCCCGGAGGCGGCCATGAATGCCAGAATCCAGATCGCCGAGCCGACCGCCACCGCCGCCAGGACGTGCGCGTTCAAGTGGCCGGCCAGCAGCACGTCGACCACGTTCTGCCCGACCCCGGCCAGCTTGCCCACGATCAGAGGTGCCGCCAGTGCGGCCGTCGCCCGCACTTCCGCCGTGAAGGAAGGCGTCCGACTGCTCTGCTGGATAGCGACGCTCATGCGAACCTGGCGGCCAAAACGGCCGGCACACTGGCCGCGCCGCGCCACGCCGGCAACACGGGTTTGCGCCATGGCCGGCATGCGCGCGATGGTCCGCACAGCCTGCAAAGGAACCAATGCCATGCCTCGAAAAACGGAGATTGTTCCGTATCTGTATTATCGCGACGTGCGCGCCGCGATCGGCTGGCTGGAGCGCGCCTTCGGGTTTTCGCCTGGTGCCGTCCACGACACGCCGCGCGGCGGCATGCACGGCGAGGCGACGCTGGACGGCTGCATGGTCATGCTGGGCTCGGCCGGCATGGATCGCATGCACAGCCCCGCGGACGCTCCCGCCGCGACCCAGGGCGTGTTCGTCTGGATCGCCGACGTTGACGCGCATTTTTCTCGCGCGCAGGCGGCGGGAGCGGAAATCGTGCAGCCGCTCAGCGACCAGTCGTACGGCCGAACCTACTGGGCGCGCGATCCGGAACGGCACGACTGGTTTTTCGCCACGCCGCCGGATGCATGAGCCAAGGGGCGCATGACCAACAAGAATCCGATCGTGCTGGCGCTGGACCAAGGCACCACCTCGACCCGCGCCGTCGCATTCTCCACTCCCGACCTGTTGCCGCTGGCCGAGGCCCGCCGGCCGGTGACGCAGCATTTTCCCGCCTCCGGCTGGGTCGAGCACGACCCCGACGAGTTACTGCAAACCAGCCTCGACGTGCTGCGCGAAGCTTTTTCCGCGACCGGCCGCACCCTCGCCGAATTGGCCGGCATCGGCATCACCAACCAGCGCGAGACCACGATCGTGTGGGACCGCGCCACCGGACGCGCCGATCCACCGCGCCATCGTCTGGCAGGACCGCCGCACCGCCGACCTGTGCGAACGCATGCGCGCCGACGGCCACGAGGCGCGCGTGACCCGCAAAACCGGGCTGCTGCTGGACCCGTATTTCTGCGCAACCAAAATTGCCTGGCTGCTGGACCACGTCGAGGGCGCGCGCGACGCGGCACTGGCCGGAAGACTGGCGTTCGGCACCGTGGACACCTGGCTGCTCTGGCATCTTTCCGGAGGCCGCATCCACGCCACCGACGCGACCAACGCCAGCCGCACCTTGCTGTACGACATCGCGGCCGGCGCATGGGATGCGGAGATGCTGGACTTTTTCGCCATCCCGCAAAGCGTTTTGCCGGAAATTCGCGATAATGCCGGGCTGTTCGGCCGCACTGCGGCGCTGGGCGGCGAAATCCCGCTTCTGGGCGTGGCCGGCGACCAGCAGGCCGCCATGATCGGCCAAGCCTGTTTCGCCCCCGGCATGGTCAAAGCCACCTACGGCACCGGCGCTTTCTTGCTCCTGCACACCGGCGAAACGCCCGTCACCTCCCGCGCGCGGCTGCTCACCACAGTGGCCTTGCAGCTCGAGGGCAGGCGCACCTACGCATTGGAGGGCGCCATTTTCGTTGCCGGCGCCGCCTTGCAATGGCTGCGCGACGGGCTGGGTGTGCTGACGGACGTGGCGCAGTCCGGCGCGCTGGCGGAGGCGGCGGACCCGGAACAATCGGTGATTCTGGTGCCCGCCTTCACCGGCCTGGGCGCCCCGCACTGGGATGCGAACGCCCGCGGCGCGCTATTCGGCCTGACCCGCGCCACCACGCCACGAGAGTTGGCACGCGCCGCGCTCGACGCGGTGGCATTCCAGACTCGCGACCTGGTGGAAGCCATGCACACCGACTGGACGCCGGACCGGGAAACGGTGTTGCGCGTCGACGGCGGCATGGCGGCGAGCGATTTCGCCATGCAGCGCCTGGCCGATTTTTTGGGCGCACCCGTGGACCGGCCGCGCGGCGCCGAAGCGACGGTACTCGGCGCCGCCTACCTGGCCGGCTTTGCCGCCGGCGTGTGCCCGGCACCGGACGAGTTTGGCCGCACCTGGGCACTGGAGCGGCGCTTTGTTCCGGCAATGCCGGAGCCGCAGCGCGAGGCGGGATATGCGGCCTGGCAGGACGCGATCCGGCGCACCCAAACGGATTTTTAGGTGTACCCAAACCCTCCCACCGTACGAGCCGATGGTCGTGGTCGAAGGTCTCGGAACCGGGATCATCGAGGATACGCTCGTCATCACCGAGTCCGGCCATCGACTGCTGACCAACGCGGCCCGCGACATGGGCCCGTCCTGAGTTCGCGGCTTCAGCCGACCACCGTCGAGTAGCAGCCGCGCCCGATCGCGACGAGGCGACCCTCGGCGTCCGTGACCTCCACGTCGGCGACGCCGATGGTGCGCCCGGCTTGGCGCACATTGGCGACCGCGCGCAACGTGCCGCCGGTCGCTGGACGCAAAAAGTCGATTCGCAGATTGATCGTCGGCACGCCCCCGCCGAGCAGTACGCCGAGTGCAAAATCTCCTGCGGTGTCGATCAGTGCGGCGATGGCGCCGCCGTGATACTGGCCCGTCCCGGCGCGGCGTTCGGCGCCCGGCGTCATCGGCATCTCCATCACGACCTGCCTGGCCGCCACATCCAGCGATACCGCCCGCATGGCAAACAGATGGATGAAGGGCGATGCATCCAGCATTGCCTGTAGCGCTTCCAGGGTCAGCGTTTCACTCATGGCACCAGAACAGCCTTGCCGAACACTTGCCGGTCCATCAGTTCGCGGAACGGAATTTCTGATGTCGCTCAGCGTCGTCGTCCTATGCACCACGGGCGAAAGTTTTCCGCTCGCCACACGCTGCAGCAGCTCCCGCTGGTCGTCCTGAGTCCAACCATTGCAGCCCAGAATATTGAACTCGAACGACCAGATGTAGCGGATGTCGGTTTTCGGGTCGTATCCGGCGGTGGCGCCGCAGGTCAGCAGCTTGCCTTGCAGCCGCAAGGTGCGGAAGCACTCGGCCCAGCTGTCCCCGCCGGTATAGTTGACCACCACATCGACCCCGCCGCCCCCACGGGTGCGCGGCTTGCCGAACAGACGATGGATCTCGGCGACATAATTCTGTGTGCTGGTATCGATGACGTGATCGGCTCCCAACCCGCGCAGACGTTGGCACTTCCAGTCCGAACTGGCGCAAGCGATCACTTCGCAGCCGATCGACTTGGCGAGCTGCACGCAGCACGTCCCGACGCCGCCGCTGGCGCCCAGGATCAGCACCTTGTCTCCCGATTTTACCTGCCCGCGCGTCTCCATCATGCGCAACGCGGTGCCGTAGGCGGTCGGCAGACAGGCCGCTTCGACGAACGTCACGCCATCCGGGATCGGCAACACGAATTCCTGCTCCACCGCCACCCGGTCGCAGGCGCCGCCGCGCTTGGTCTCGCCCATCATGCCGGTCGGCTGGTTCGGCACCACGGTGACCCGGTCGCCCGGCTTCCAGCGCCCAGTGTCGGCGCCGGCTCCGAGGGCCACCACTTCGCCCGCGATGTCCGCGCCAGGGATCATCGGCAGCGGCGTCTTCAGGCCCGGGATGCCGCGCAGCACCATGGGATCGAACCCGTTCAGCGCCACAGCACGCACACCGATAACGAGTTCCGTGGGGCCGGGCTCGGGGTCGGGAAAGTCCTCGTAATGCAGGTTATCGAGCGGTCCATGGGCGTGGAACACGACTGCCTTCATTTCCCGCCTTCGTCCTTTTTGCGCGCCATGCTACTGCGAGCGGGATGATGCAGAGTCTGCCGCCCCCGTGCCAGCCCCGGCAGACCGGACCTGACGTGCGATGACCCAACTCTCCGAAGACGATGTCCGCCACGAAAACCTGGGATACTTCTCCTGGGAAGCGGCGCAGCGTCGGCCCGATGCGGTGGCCGTCATCGATCTGTCGCGGCCGGAACCTGTCGAAATCCCCTACGGCATGCTCGACGACAGGTTCGACCGGTTTGCCGCACTTATGGGCCGGTTCGGGCTGGGTCCGGGCGACCGGCTGGCGATGGCGGTCGGCAACCGCTACGAATTTCTGGAGGTGATGTTCGGCGCCATGCGGGCCGGCGTGGTGCCGGTGCCATTGAACACGCGGCTCGGGGCCGAAAGTCTTGCCTATATCCTACAGCGACGCCGAATGCGTGGCCGCCGTGGTCGAGCCCGGCACGAGCCCGCATATCGTCGCGGCAGCAGAGCGATATCCGTTGCGTGCAAAACTGGGGCTTGGGAGCGTTCCGGCGGGATGGATCGATTACGAGACCGCGTTGCAGTCGGCACCTGCGTCATTCGATCCGCCGGCCCTGCGCCCCGAGCATCCGTCGTTCCAGCCATACACGTCGGGCTCCACCGGCCGTCCCAAAGGCGTGATCCTGACCCATGCCGGGCAGATGTGGTGGATACGGACCTGCCATCGTTACTGGCCGATGTCCGAAACCGACCGGGCCCTTACCGCGGTGCCGCTGTATCACAAGAACGCCATGGCCGGTGCGGTGAAAACCGTGCTGCATGCGGGCGCCTCGACGGTGATCCTGCCGAATTTCGAGCCGCGGCGGTTCCTGCAAGCGCTGTCGCACTACCGTTGCACCCATTCGGGCGGCGTGCCGGCCGTGTTTACCCGGCTGCTGCAGCAGCGTGACCTGATCGAGAGTTTGGATTTTTCGGCTTTGAAGGGACTGAAAATCGGTTCTGCACCGACCGCGCGCGAACTGCAGGAAGCAGTGGAGGCGGCCTTTGGTGTGCAGGTGCGCGAAAGCTACGGTCTGACCGAGGGTGGGCCGGTCATGATCGGCTCTCCCATTGACGGACGCGACGTGCCCAAGGGGAGCTGCGGCGTCGCCTGGCCCGAGGGCGAGGTGAAACTGGTCGGGGCCGACGGTGCGGAGAACGATGACTACGGGGAACTATGGGTGCGCAACCCCGGTGTGACGCCCGGCTACCACAACCTGCCGGAGGTGAACCGCGAGCGCATCGTGGATGGCTGGCTGCGCACCGGGGACCTGTTCTTTCGCGATCGCGGCGGCTTCTTTTTCTTCAAGGGCCGCACCGACGACATGTTCAAGAGCGGCGGCGAGACCGTCTATCCGCTCGAGGTCGAGGGAGTTTTGCTGACGCATCCGGATGTCGCGGATGTCTCGGTCGTGCCGATGCCGCACGCGGTCAAGGGCGAGGTGCCGGTTGCGATCGTCGTGCCGCGCCAGAACGCGCATCCGGCTGAGCAGGACCTCAAAGCTTTTGCGCTACGGAACGGACCGGCCTATGCCCACCCGCGCCGGGTCTTTTTTGTGGACACGCTGCCGCTGAACGGTGCCGCCAAAACCGACCGGATTGCGGTGAAAGCAATGGCGCACTCGCTGCTCGGCGACGCGGTGCTCGGGGAGGACACTGCCGGATGACGCCGTTCACGCTTGACCATGTCGGGTTCGGCGTGCGCGACCTCGACGCGGCGGCGCAGCGGTTTGCCCGCCTGGGATTCAGGCTGACACCGCGCGGCCATCACGTGTTGCCGCCGCTCACGCCGGGCGGTCCCTACCGTTCCGCGGGCACGAGCAACAACTGCGCCATGCTGGAAAACGGCTATCTGGAGCTGATCGGCGTCACCGAGCCCAACTATGCCGGTTCAATGCTGAGCCGCATCGAACACCATGAGGGTCTGCACATCGTGGCGTTCGGCGCGTCCGATTGGGAAGCGGCCCAGCGCGTGTTGCGGGAGGGTCCCATCCCCGGGGCCGCGGTGCGGCCGCTGCAGCGGCCGATCGACGGCGACCTGGCGCGGTTCCAGATTATCGATTTTCCGCCGGAGCAGGTGCCGGGGGGCGTGTTCTTCGCGATTCACCACGACACGCCGGAGCTGCTCTGGAAACCGGGTTTTTTGGACCATCCGAACGGTGCGACCGGCCTGGAGGGTATCACCGTGGCCGTGGCCGACCCGGTGGAGTTCGCGTCCCGACTCGCTCGCTTTCTTGGCGTTGCGACGCAGGGGGCTGCGATCGATCTTGCTCGTGGAAAAGTCCGCGTCGTCGATGCGGCATGGCTGGCTGCTCATGGGTCGGCGACTACGCCCACGCTGCCGTTCATCGCTGGAATTACAGTACGCATCCGCGACCCTGAGAGGACGGCGGCGCTGCTGCGGGACAACGGGATTGGTTTCCAGCAGCGGCCAGACGCAGTTTGGATCCCGCCGGAAGAGGCCTGCGGCGGGTTCATCGAGTTCGTCTTCTAGCCGAAATACATTTCGGCCAGTAGCGGATTGTCGAGCAGCGCGCGGCCGGACCCTTCCAGCCGGTTGCGCCCGAGTTCCAGCACGTAACCCCGGTGCGCAAGCTCCAGGGCTCGCCGCGCGTCCTGCTCCACCATCAGGATCGCGACACCGGCCCGGTTGATCGCCTCCAGCTGCTCGAACATCGCATCCACGAACAGCGGCGCGAGGCCGGCAGAAGGCTCGTCGAGCAGCAGCACGTCCGGACTCGCCATCAACGCCCGCCCCATCGCCAGCAACTGGCGCTCGCCACCGGACAGCGTGCCCGCCACCTGGCGGCGGCATGCGGCAAGTCTGGGGAACAATGCCAGGATGCGCTCCATCGCGCCGGCCGCGGATGTGCCGGGCTTGCCCAGGGCGCCGAGTTGCAGATTTTCGGCCACGGTCATGCTGCCAAAAACGTTCTCGCGCTGCGGAACATAGCCGATTCCGAGCCGGACGATCTGGTTCGGCCGCATGCCGGCAAGACTCTGGCCGCGAAATCTTACCTGCCCCTGCCGCGGCGCAACCAGCCCGATCAGGCTTTTGATCAACGTGGACTTGCCGGCCCCGTTCGGACCCACCACGGCCACGATCTCGCGCTCCCGCAACGCCAGCGCAACGCCGCTGAGGATGTCGACTTCAGCACTGTAACCCACAACAAGGTTCTCGGCTTCCAATATGGGTGCATCGCCGCTCACGGGCGCGCCCGGACCGCGCCGAGATAGGCGTCGACGACCCGCTGTTCACGACGGATGGTTTCGGGCGTGCCCTCGGCAATGACCGCACCCTCGGCCATGACGATGACATGCTCGGCACGGCTCATCACCACGTCCATGTCATGTTCGACGAACAGGAACGTCAGGTCTTCAGTACGCCGCAACTGGTCCACATCGTCCAACAGTCGGCGGCCCAGCGCCTTGTTGACGCCTGCCATCGGCTCGTCGAGCAGCACCAGACGCGGGCCCGCCATCAGCGCCCGCGCGAATTCCAGCAATTTGCGCTGCCCGCCCGAGAGCGTGCCGGCGTAGTCGCCGGTCTTGGCGCTCAGGCCAAAGCGATCCAGCAAGCTTTTCGCCCGCACCTGCAGTGCCGCCTCGCTGCGCCGGCTCGCGCGCGGATGAGTCAGAAAATGGGGCAGCGATTCGCCCGGCTGGCGCGGCCCTGCCAGCAGCATGTTGTCCAGCACGGTCATGGCAGCGAAAACCCGGGTGAGCTGGAATGTGCGGACCAGTCCCAGCCGGGCAATCCGGTGCGGCGGCTGACCGCTGATTCTTTTGCCCTCGAAGCGAATGGCGCCCGCGTCCAGCGGCACGAAACCGGTGATCAGGTCGAACACCGTGGTCTTGCCGGCACCGTTGGGCCCGATCAGCGCGGTCAGCGAGCCGCGCCGCACGGCGAAACTGGCGCCCGCCACCGCAGGCACGCCGCCATAGCTTTTTCGCACGTCGCGCAGCCACAGAATCGGTTCAGCTTCCGGCGTCATCGCCGCATCCGCATTTCGGCTTTTCGGCCCAGCAATCCCTGCGGGCGCGCCATGCTCAGCACTATCAGCCCGATGCCCACGAGCACGAAACGCAACGACGCGAGCTGGCCGGCGCCGAGCGGCAATGCCAGGAACCGTAGCCCCTCAATCAGCGACCACAGCACCAGGCTGCCCAGAACCACCCCCAAGTAGCTTGCGAAACCGCCCAGCACGAGGGCCGCGTAGCCAAAAAACGTGAACGTGGGGTCGAACTCGCTCGGGTACAGGTACGTCACGTTCAGGGCCAAGAAAAACCCGGCCACGGCCGCAAGCCCTGCCGCGATGGCGAGTGATTGCAGTTTGTACGACAGAACGTTCTTGCCCAGTGCGGCGGCTGCATCCTCGTCTTCGCGGATCGCTTTCAGCACGCGGCCCCAGGGACTGGCCTGGAGCACCCGCAGCACTCCCGCGAGCAGCAGGAAGACGATCCAGACCGCAAAAAACAGCGGCAATTGGCTCTGGTCGCCCAGGCCGATCGCCGAGAACCGGTGGGACAGAGACCCGGCCAATGCCCGCCACTGATCGTCGAACCCGACAATCCCCTGGTTGCCGCCGGCAAATGCGGCGTTCTGAAAAACGTAGCGCACGATTTCGGCAAACGCGATTGTCGCAATGGCAAAATAGTCAGAGCGCAGTCGCAGCGATGGCAGCCCGACCAGCAGGCCCGCCACCACCGCAAGCACGATTCCGGCAGGCATGGCCGTCCACAGCGACCAGCCCGCCTCGGTCACCAGCAGGCCCATCGTATAGGCGCCGATGCTCATGAACCCGGCTTGGCCCAAGTTGATCAGGCCCGTGAAGCCGACATTGATCTGCAGGCCGAGGGTGAAAATGCCGTAGATGCCCGCGACCACCGCGACGCCAAGCCAGAAATCGAGGTGGAACACGATCAGGACCGGGCGGCGACGCGCCCAAAAATGCCGCGTGGCATCAGCACCAGCGTGAGGATCAGGACGGCAAAGCCGACGGCCGGCTTCCAGCGCGGATTAAAGAACAGCGTGGACCATTCTTGCGACAGGCCGATGACAACGCCGCCCGCCAATGCCCCGTACGCATCCCCGATGCCGCCCAGGACCGCCGCCGCAAACAGGCTGAGGAGGATGGTGCCGCCAAAATTCGGATTGATCGAGCCGATCGCCGCCGCATACAGAATCCCCGCCAGCGCCGCCAAACCGCCGCCGAACGCCCAGGTGATGCGGATGATTGTTTGCGTGTCGATGCCGGTGACCTCGGCGAGTGCCGCGTTGTCGGCTAGCGCCCGCATCATCTTTCCGAGCGACGAGAAGCGCAGGGCGAGCGCTGTGGCCACGATCGTCGGCACCCCGATCAGGATCACCACGAGCTGGAGCGTGCCGAGGTGCCAAGGCCCCAGATCGACCGCGCTCAGCGTGTCCAGCCCGACCGACCGCATTTGGCTTCCGGCGAAGAACTGCACGGTGTATCGCAAGAACAGCGCCAGCCCGATGGCGACAAGGAATAGCTGCAACGTACTGGTTTCGGCGCGCCGCAGGTGTTGCCATACGAGACGATCGAGCAACACCGAGACCAGGGCCGTCGCGACAATCGCCGCCGCGGCGGCGGCCCAGAACGGGGCACCGGCGCCGGCGAACGCCAGCGTCAGGTAGGCGCCGAGCGTCAGCAGGTCGCCATGCGCAAAATTGACCAGACGCAGCACGCCGAATACCAGCGTCAAACCGACGGCGCCGAGTCCGTACGTCCCGGCCGATACCAGCCCGTTGAGCGTTGCTTGGCCGGCGGGAACGATGCCGTGGACCGCTGTGAGAGTACCCAGAATCGCCAGCAGCCCAAGCCCGAGCCAGCCCGCGCGAGAAATCCCCTGAACCGCCGGGAGGAATCGCCTCCGCGTCCCCCCGGTGGTTTCCGTCACTTGCGCGCGTCGATCTGTTTCAGGACGACGAGCTTGCCGCCTTCGGTACTCAAAAATGTCGAACAGACTGACCGACGGATCGCCGTTCTCGCCGAACTCAAAAGCCCCTGAAGCGCCGACATAATCAATCGGCTGCCCGGCGGCGACGGCCTTGAAAGCATCCGCAAGGTTGGTCAGCGTGTATTTGGGGGCGCCCGGGGTGGCAAGTCGCAGGATCTGGTCGCGGATGGCGCCGGGATCGGCCGAGTGGGCGGCTGCGGCGCCGAGGGCGCACAAGGTCGTGGAGTCGAAACTGTTGGAGTCGAGCGAGGCGTGCTCGACGCCGCCGGCTTTTTGCCACAGCTCGTCGAACAGTTTGTACGCGGCCGTTCCGACGGGCGCGCCCCCGCGCGTTCCGCGTGCACCATCGATGGCTTGCGGGGGAATGTTGCTCGGCACCGTCGAGAACGACAGCGCATCCGGGACCATGAGTTTCGTCGGGTCGAACTTGCCGGTGCGCACCAGGGCCGCGCCGAATTTTGCGTATGTATCGGGGTAGTCGATCACGACGTATTCGTCTGGATTGTTGGCGACCACTTGGCCGGCTTCCGAGTCGAAACGTGGCCTGCGCCGGATCGAATACGACCGGACCCTGCACCTTGCCGCCCTTGGCGGTCCAGGCTGCGACAAAACCCTTGGACAGCAGCTCGCCATAGGGCTCATTGCGATATGCGATAGAAACCAACTTGCCCTCCGCCGTCCCTAGCTTGTCGATCACGGCCGCGACCAGCGCCAGAGCCTGCAGGCTGTCGGGCGGCACGGTGCGAAAGATCGTGCCCTCGTCCTTGATGGTGCGCAGTTTCATGCTCGTCCCGGTGGGCCAGATCGTCACCTTCTTCTGGATTGTCAGGCCGTTCGCAATGGCAATGCTTTCGGGCGTGATCGACGGGCCGATCAGACAGGCCGCCCCTTGATCCACTAGGGTGCGGGCGGCCGACAGCGCGGCCTGCGGGTCGCCCTGCACGTCCGCCCCGACATCCCTGACCGTAAGGTTCAGGCCTGCCTTGGCGGCTGCCTCGTTGGCGTAGGCGACTGCGAGCTTGATCGCCTTGTCCTGTGAGGGACCGGTTTCCGACAGCGGGCCGGTCAGCTCGAGGAGTTTGCCGATGATGAGCGATTGAGCCGGTGCCGCGGTCGACAGGATCGAGAGATACAGGGTTGCGACAAACCCAACGCCCAAAGTCCGTCGGCGCGACATGGGATAGCTCCAGTTCTGTTGGGAGCGGGAGCGTACCCAGGAGGCCGGCCAAGGGCAAGGAAGGCCCAATTTCTCGGCCAACACGCGCACACACGTCCGCCCGAGCGTCGAAGGGCTTCCGGATGGAGCAGATGGCAGCTAGCCTGTCACGGTCACGAGGGGACACGAGCATGGACGGCAAGGCAATTCTGATGCTGGCGGGCGATTTCAGCGAGGAATACGAAATTTTCGTCTTTGAGCAGGCGATGCGGGCTGTTGGGCACACTGTGCACGTCGTCTGTCCTGGCCGGAAGGCGGGCGACATCCTCAAAACCTCGCTGCATGATTTTGAGGGCGACCAGACCTATACCGAAAAACCCGGACACCTGTTCCCGCTGACCAAGACGTTTTCCGAGGCACGCGAGGCGGACTACGACGCGATCTACATCGCCGGCGGCCGCGGCCCGGAATATATCCGCATCGATCCCGGTGTGCAGGCGCTGATCCGTGCCTTCCATGCAGCGGGCAAGCCGATTTTCACCATCTGCCACGGTGTACAGGTGCTGGTTGCGGTCGACGGAGTGGTGCGTGGCAAGCGGGTCGCGGCGCTGCAATATTGCGAACCGGAAGTGCGGCTCGCCGGCGGCATTTATGTCGATGTGCCGCCCGATGGCGCTTGCGTGGACGGCAACCTGGTTTCGGCAAAAGGCTGGCCCGGCCTCGCCGCGTTCATGCGCGAGTGCCTGAATGTCCTGGGTACGAAAATCACCCACGCCCAGCCTGAAAGGCCGGCCCTGGCCGCGTAATTGCGGCGTTACCGGTCACGGTTCCTCGGGCTTGCGACGGACGCAAGCGTGGGCGCATGACGCTGGACCCGAGCGACTGGCATGGCCTGCGCCGCCTCGGGCATCGGATGATCGACGACATGTTCGATCACCTGGAGAGCGTTCGCAGCCGCCCGGTATGGCAGCCGATCCCGCCAGATGTCCGTTCCGCACTGAGCACGCCCATGCCGCGCGACCCGGGCAGCGCCGAACAAGCCTATGCCGATTTCAC
Organism: uncultured Pseudomonadota bacterium; assembly: GCA_963822705.1. Classification (GTDB taxonomy): domain Bacteria; phylum Pseudomonadota; class Alphaproteobacteria; order Acetobacterales; family Acetobacteraceae; genus CAVRQM01. Next base: position 15,612 of record CAWGIX010000011.1, on the reverse strand, counting down.
GCGGCTGGTGCTTCCGTATGCGACCGGCAACACGCATCCACGCTTCATGGGGTGGGTGCATGGCGGCGGCAACGCCGTTGGCATGCTCGCCGAGCTGCTCGCCGGCGGACTCAACGCCAATCTCGGCGGACGCGACCACGCCCCGATCGAGGTGGAACGCCAGGTGATAAGGTGGTCCGCGGAACTGCTGGGCCTGCCGGCAGAAACGTCCGGCCTGCTGGTAACGGGAACCTCCATCGCCAACCTGATCGGCCTGCTGGTAGCCCGCACTGAGGCGCTCGGTCCCGATGCGCGTGCCACCGGCCTGGGACCGGCACGGCTGGCGGTCTACACGTCGGAGAAGGCGCATGGCTGCATCGCGCGGGCCATGGACATGGCGGGGATCGGCAGCGATGCACTGCGGCTGGTTCCATGTGATCCCGAGCACCGGATGCAGCCTGATGCGCTGGAGACTGCGATCGCACGGGATCACGCCGATGGCTGCCTTCCGTTCCTGCTGGTGGGCACGGCGGGCACTGTCGATATCGGTGCTTTCGACGATCTCGGAGCACTTGGCCGCATCGCGCGCGACAAAGGTCTGTGGTTTCATGTCGACGGTGCGTTCGGCGCCATGGCGGCATTGTCGCCATCCTTACGCGCGCTGCTGGCCGGCATCGAACAGGCGGACTCCGTCGCCTTCGACTTCCACAAATGGATGCAGGTGCCTTACGACGCCGGCTGCATCCTCGTCCGCGACCCTGCCCGGCACCTCGCCACTTTCGCACAGCAAGTCGCCTATCTGCGCCGCGAGGCACGCGGTCTGGCCGGCGGCCACCCATGGCCCTGCGACCTCGGCCCTGATCTGTCGCGGGGTTTTCGTGCGCTCAAGGTGTGGATGACTTGGCGGACCTACGGCAGCGACCGATTGGGTAAAGCGGTCGAGCAGACTTGTGCGGTTGCCCGGGCACTGGCCGCACGCGTGGACCGGGAGCCCTTGCTGGAACGACTAGCTCCGGTGCCGCTCAATATCGTCTGCTTTCGCGTGCGCGGTCCGCGTGCCGATGACCTCAACCGCGAAATCGTCGCTGATGTGCAAGAGGCAGGCCTCGCCGCGCCCTCGACCACGATGATTGACGGGAAGCTCGCGATCCGGGCCGCTATCGTCAACCACCGCACGCGTGCGGAGGATGCCGAGATGCTGGTCGATGCGGTGCTGAACGCCGCGCGAGTCCGCCAAGGGCGTCATGCCCATGAGGCCTAAGCGCCATAGTTCCAGGCACGTCATTTTCTTCGCAGTCTTGACGCACTACGCTGTCCCGTGAAGCGAGCGCGCCGCGAAACGGCATCGCGTGATAACAATCTAGAGCAAGACGGCGATGCGAACCCAAGTGGCCATTATCGGCGCGGGACCGGCGGGGCTGCTGCTGTCGCATATGCTGCACCTCCGCGGCATCGACTCGGTCATCATCGAGAGCCGCAGCAGGGACGCGATCGAGGCTACGATCAGGGCGGGCGTGCTGGAGCAATCCACCGTCGATTTGATGACCGAGATAGGGGCCGGCGAGCGCATGAGACGCGACGGCTTTGTGCACCACGGCTTCGAACTGCGCTTCGCCGGTCGCGGTCACCGCATCAACCTGCATGACCTCGCCGGGGGCCGCACCATTACCGTCTATGCCCAGCATGAGGTGTTGAAGGACCTGATCGCGCTGCGGCTGCGGACGGGCGGCGAAATCCATTTCGAGGCCGCGGCAACCGGACTTGACGGCGTGACCTCGGAGCGTCCGACAATTCGCTTCACCACGAAGGCCGGTGAAGCGAAAGAGATTTCCTGCGACTTCGTGGCCGGGTGCGATGGCGGCCACGGGGTCAGCCGCGCCGCCATCCCCGAGGGCCTCGTACGACACAATTATGTCCGCGTCTATCCTTTTGGCTGGTTCGGCATCCTCGCCAGGGCACCGCCCTCCTCGGAGGAGCTGATCTACACCCACCACGAGCGCGGGTTTGCCCTGGTCTCGACGCGCTCGCCCGATGTACAGCGCATGTACTTCCAATGCGATCCGAACGACCGGGTCGAGAACTGGCCGGACGATCGCATATGGGAGGAGCTGCAGGCGCGTGTTGGCGGCGGCGGCTTCATGCTGAAGACGGGCCCGATCTTCCAGAAAGGCATCATCCCCGTTAGAAGTTTTGTGTGTGAGCCGATGCAGCACGGCCGCCTGTTCCTTGCGGGTGACGCGGCCCATATCGTGCCGCCGACCGGAGCGAAAGGTCTCAATCTTGCCGCCGCCGACGTGCATGTGCTTGCGCGCGCGCTGTCGTCCCACTACGCCACGGGTTCTACCGACCTGCTCGGCGCCTATTCCGAAATGGCTCTGCGCCGCGTGTGGCGGGCACAGCATTTCTCCTGGTGGATGACGTCGATGCTGCATCGCTTCCATGACGGATCCGAGTTCGACCTGCGCCGACAGCTAGCCGAGCTCGACTTGGTAACCAGCTCGCGCGCCGCGGCAACCATGCTAGCCGAGAACTATGTGGGCCTTCCGCTGTCTTAGCTTTGGACGTCAGCACGCAACAGTACAGATGTCGCACAACCGTTAGAGGAAAAGATCAGATGGCTGCAGGCGGCAAAGTCGACGTCCAGAGCTTTCTTGACGAGCATCCGTTATCAAACTTCCAGTGGATGATCGCCGCACTGTGTTTCTCCGTCGTCCTGCTGGACGGCTTCGACACGGCGGCCATCGGCTATATCGCTCCGTCGCTCGTAACCGAGTGGGGGCTGACGCGGCCGCAGCTTGCACCGGTCCTCAGCGCGGCGCTGTTCGGCTTGGCCGCCGGAGCCCTGTCCTCGGGACCTTCGGCTGATCGCATCGGCCGCAAGACGGTGTTGGTCGGCGCGGTACTGGTCTTCGGCATCGGCTCACTGGCCGCTGCGTTCTCCGGAACTCTGAACACGCTCGTCGTCTGGCGTTTCATCTCCGGCCTGGGGCTCGGCGCGGCCATGCCGAACGCCGTCACATTGACCAGCGAATATTGCCCGGAGCAGCGTCGCGCAACGCTGACCAATGCCATGTTCTGCGGCTTTCCGCTGGGCGCCGCGTGCGGCGGCTTTTTGGCGGCCTGGATGATACCGCACTGGGGCTGGCGCAGCGTTCTGGTGCTCGGCGGGATCGCGCCGCTGGCATTGGCGGTGTTGCTGATCCTGCTGCTGCCGGAATCGGTGCGCTATATGGTGGCGAGGAACCAGCCCGTCGATCGCATTCGCGGCGTGCTGCGCCGCATTTCTGCAACGGCTTCCGATGCAACCGCTTTCGTCATGACTGAAAAATCGCCGGCACCCGATGCCGGCAGCGCTATCGGCGTCGTGCTCTCAGGCTTCTACCTGGTGGGTTCGGTGATGCTGTGGGTGGCATATTTCATGGGGCTGGTGATCTTTTACGCACTGATTAATTGGATGCCGATTCTTTTCAGGGATGCAGGGTTGGAGCCTCGCACCGCGGCACTCATCGCGGCGCTGTTTCCGCTCGGCGGCATCGGCGCGCTCCTTTCCGGCTGGCTGATGGACCGCTTCAACGCCAACAAGATCGTAGCGGCCAGCTTCTTGCTGACCGCCGTAGCCGTCTACGCGATCGGCCAGGCGGCTGGCAGCGTCGGAGTGCTGATGATCGTAGTGTTTGCGGCCGGCACATTGATGAACACGGCCCAGACCTCACTGCCCACGCTTGCCGCCGGCTTTTATCCGACACAGGGGCGCGCGACGGGCGTGGCCTGGATGCTGGGTTTGGGCCGCTTCGGTGGCATCACCGGCTCGTTTCTCGTGGCTGAACTCGCCCGCCGGCACCTCGCCTTCAGCGACATTTTTGCGATTGTTGCCATTCCGGGACTGATCGCCGCGGCGGCGCTGGTCGCAAAACAGGTCGTCCACCCCGAGGGCAGGTCGGCTTATGCTGCGGCCAAAAATGCAGCATCCGGCCGTTGAGGCTGGGCCGCTGCATCTGCATCACCCGCGCGCTTTGGCGACCCGTGATGCGGTCGTTCGACCGAGTGCGGCCGAGATCATGCGGCCGGCCGCACACAGGCGGTCCAGGTCCAGCCCCGTCTCGATCCCCATGCCGCCCAGCATGTAGACCACGTCCTCGGTCGCGACATTGCCGGTCGCACCTCGTGCGTAAGGGCAGCCCCCGAGGCCAGCAACCGCACTGTCGATGACCGCGACCCCCAGCTCGAGACAGGCGAGCATGTTCGCCAGCGCTTGGCCATAGGTGTCGTGGAAGTGCAGGGCAATCCGGTCCAGCGGAATGTCAGCCGCGACCTTTTGCACAAGCCGCCGCGCTTTCAGCGGCGTCCCGGTCCCGATGGTGTCGCCCAGCGAAATCTCGTAGCAGCCCAGTGCGTAGAGCCTGCCCGCCACGCGCGCGACCGATGCGGGCTTGATCTCGCCCTCGGTACGGACAACCCAGCACGCAAGACACATAGCCGCGAATTTTCAATCCCTCGGCCAGCGCTCTCTCCACCACGGGAACGAACCGATCGAGGCTTTCGTCGATGCCGCAGTTGATGTTGCGCCGCGAGAAGGTTTCCGACGCAGCGGCGAACACGGCGATCTCCCCTACGTCGCAGGCCAGCGCGCGATCCAGCCCCCTCAGATTCGGCACCAGCACGGGATAGCTCACGCCCGGCTTGCGGTGCAGCTTCGCGAGCACCTCCTCGGTCGCGGCCATTTGCGGCACCCATTTGGGTGACACGAAACTGCCTGCCTCGATGCTGGTCAGGCCGGCTTCGGCAAGCGCCTCGATCAACGCCACGCGTGTGTCGGCCGACACCACGGTCGCCTCGTTCTGCAGGCCGTCGCGCGGCCCGACTTCGACCACGCGCACACGCGCGGGATAGCTCACTGCGCAGGCGCCTCGGCTGCGAACCTGATCAGCTCGGTGCCTTCTTCCACCATGTCGCCGACCGCGTGACGCACCATTTCGATGTTTCCGTCCATCGGCGCCGAAAGGGTCAGCTCCATCTTCATCGCTTCCAGCACCAGCAACACGGCGCCCTTCTTCACCATGTCGCCCCGCTGGACCAGCACCCGCGATACCCGCGCGGGGATGGGCGCCGTCAGCTTGTTGTCGGCCACACTTTCTCCGCTAGCCGGCGCCAGCGGATCGAGATGGATCACCCGATGGTTTTGGCCTGCCAAAATGACGGTCAGCTCCGGCCCGCGCCGAACCACACGCACACGCCGGGACGCGTCATCAACGCGGAGGTGGTAGATACCAGCCTCGCTCTCGACCGCATCCGCATGCACGGAGCCCGCCGGCAGGTCGAGACAAAAACTTCCGTCGGCGAGCGGGTGAACACGTATCGTAACAATCTCTTCGTTGCGCCGGAACCGCATGTCCTGATAGCCGTCGCCGTTCATGCGCCACGCATCAGCGACGCTCCACGGAGACCACGGGTCGCCCGAGCGTTGCGCCTCGGCCTGCTTCTCCGCACGCTGATCCGCGAGCACGGCGAGTGCCGCCGCCGCCCAGACCGCCGCCTCGGTCGCCTTGGATGGCGCCGGAGCAACTTGAGGTATCAACTGGTGCGCGTAACGAGCGATGAAGCCGGTATCCAGTTCCGCCGCCTCGAAGGCGGGGTGGGCGGCAATGGCGCGCAACAGGCCGAGATTGGTCTGAACGCCGACCACCTCGTATTCGGCCAGAGCGCCCGCAAGCCGCCGCACCGCACCGGCGCGATCTTCTCCCCAGACGATCAGCTTGGCAATCATCGGGTCGTAATCGGGCGTGATCTGATCGCCCTGCCGCACGCCGGTATCAACTCGCACGGTCGCGCTCTCGCTCGGTTGGCGCAGATGCGCAAGCAAGCCCGTCGAGGGCAGGAAATCACGCCGCGGGTCCTCGGCATAGATCCGCGCCTCGATGGCGTGGCCGCGGATCGCAAGCTGCTCCTGCAACGCCGGCAACTTCTCGCCTGCCGCGACGCGCAACTGCCACTCGACCAGGTCCTGGCCGGTGATCATCTCGGTAACGGGATGCTCCACCTGGAGACGGGTGTTCATTTCCATGAAATAGAAAGCATCGCCTTGCGCGATGAACTCCACCGTCCCGGCCCCCACGTAGCCGACGGCACGAGCCGCGGCGATCGCCGCCTCGCCCATGTCGCGACGACGCCCGGGATCCATGCCAGGTGCCGGCGCTTCTTCGACCACTTTCTGGTGCCGGCGCTGGATCGAGCAATCACGCTCGAACAGCGATACAAAATTGCCCTCACAATCCGCAAAAATCTGGATTTCGACATGGCGAGGACGGGTGAGGTACGTCTCGATCAGCACGCGATCATCGCCGAACGACGCTGCGGCTTCCCGCTTCGCCCCTTCGATCGCGGCCCGCAAATCCGCCGGTTGTTCGACGACGCGCATGCCCTTGCCGCCACCACCCGCGGACGCCTTGACCAGCACGGGGTAGCCGATGCGCGTCGCCGCTTCATCCAAAATGGCGAAATCCTGCTTGTCCCCGTGATAACCCGGCACGAGCGGCACGCCGGATTTCTGCATGATGGTCTTGGATTCCGCCTTCGACCCCATGGCGCGGATCGCCTCCGCCGGCGGACCGATGAACACGATTTTCCCCTCGACGCAGGCCTCCGCGAAGTCGGCGTTCTCGGACAAAATCCGTAGCCCGGATGAATCGCCTCGGCACCCGAGCGCCGTGCCGCATCCAAAATCCTGTCGACGGCAAGATAACTTTCTCGTGCAGCCGCAGGCCCGATCAGCCACGCCTCGTCCGCGAGGTCCACGTGACGCGCGTGTGCATCGGCTTCGGAATAGACCGCCACGGTCGCGATGCCCAGGCGCTTGCAGGTGGCAATCACGCGGCAGGCGATCTCGCCGCGGTTGGCGATCAGTATTTTCCGGAACATCGCCATTTGATCACGCTCGCCGCCAGGCGGGAGCGCGCTTGTGCAAAAATGCGGTCAGCCCTTCCTGCCCTTCGGGCGATGCGCGGCGCGCGGCGATGCGCCGGCCCGTCTCCTGCGCCAGCGCGGCGTCGACCGGACGGCCCTCGCAGAGGAACACCAAATCCTTGGCGTCGGCCTGCGCGCCCGGAGCCCCCTGCAGCAGAGCCTCGAGCACCCGCTCCTTCGTTAAGTCCAGCTCTGTTTCGGGCACCACTTCGTGCACCAAGCCGATCTGCTCTGCGCGTACCGCCGAAAATACCTCTGCGGTCGCAAAATAGCGCCGCGCCCAGCGAGCACCGATCGCGTTGATCACGTAGGGGCTGATCGCCGCCGGCGTGAGCCCCAGTTTCACTTCGCTCAGACAGAACGTCGCGCGCTGCGACGCAAGCACCGTGTCGCAGCAAGCCGCCAGTCCGACGCCGCCGCCATAGGCCGGACCGTGCACGAGTGCCACCGTCGGTTTCGGTATCCGATCCAGCGTGTGCATCAGGCCGGCCAGCGCCGCCGCATCGGCCAGATTGGCTTCGTGCGTGTTGGCCGCCATGCGACGCATCCAGCCGAGGTCCGCTCCGGCTGAGAAGCTGCGGCCGGCCCCGGCGAGCACGACCGCGCGCACGTCCGACCGGTGCGCCAAGTGCTTCAGCGCGGCCGTGAGTTCTGCGATCAATGCATCGTCGAACGCATTGTGCCGCTCGGGACGATTCAAGGTCAGAGTGGCGATACCGCGGCCGTCCACGTCTTCCAGCAGGGCGGTCATATCCCGCTCACATCCGGAACACGCCGAAACGTGTCTCCCCGATCGGCGCATTCAGGCTGGCCGACAAGGCGAGGCCTAGAATGCGCCGTGTATCAGCCGGGTCGATCACACCGTCATCCCACAACCGGGCGCTGGCGTAATAGGGATGACCCTGCAATTCGTATTGCTGCCGGATCGGCGCCTTGAACGCCTCCTCGTCTTCGGGAGGCCAGGTGTCTCCGCGTGCCTCTAGCCCGTCGCGCCGTACCTGTGCGAGCACCGAGGCCGCCTGTTCTCCGCCCATAACGCCGATACGGGCGTTGGGCCACATCCAGAGAAAGCGCGGGGAGTATGCCCGGCCGCACATTCCGTAATTGCCGGCGCCGAAACTGCCACCGATGATGACGGTAAATTTCGGCACCGCGGTGGTGGCCACGGCGGTCACCATTTTCGCCCCGTCCTTGGCGATGCCCCCAGCTTCGTATTTGCGGCCGACCATGAACCCGCTGATGTTCTGCAAAAACACCAGCGGAATGCTGCGTTGGGAGCAAAGTTCGACGAAGTGCGCGGCTTTTTGGGCGCTTTCCGAGAACAGAATGCCGTTATTGGCGATGATGCCGACCGGATAGCCCCAGATATGGGCGAAGCCCGTCACCACGGTCGGTCCGTACAGGCGCTTGAATTCGTCGAGCTCGCTGTCGTCGACGATGCGCGCAACAACCTCGTGGACATCGTAGGGGTGGCGCAAACTCGCCGGCACGACGCCGTACAGCTCGTGCGGGTCGTAGCGCGGCGGGACCGGGTTGCGCAGCGCCAGGCCGGGTCGTTTGACATAGTTCAGGTTGGCAACCACGCTGCGGGCAATTCCCAGCGCATGAGAATCGCTTTCTGCGTAATGATCGGTGACACCGGAGGTGCGGCTGTGAACGTCCGCGCCACCCAGCTCCTCGGCGGTGACCACCTCGCCGGTCGCGGCCTTCACCAAGGGCGGTCCCGCCAGAAAGATCGTGCCCTGGCCGCGCACGATGATGGTTTCGTCCGACATGGCCGGCACGTAGGCACCGCCTGCGGTGCAGGAGCCCATCACCACCGCGATCTGGGCAATCCCTTGCGCCGACATGCTTGCCTGGTTGTAGAAAATGCGGCCAAAATGATCCCGGTCGGGGAAAACTTCGTCCTGGTTGGGGAGGTTCGCGCCGCCGGAATCCACCAGGTAAATGCAAGGCAGCCGGTTCTGCAATGCAATCTCCTGGGCACGCAAATGCTTCTTGACGGTCATAGGGAAGTAGGTGCCGCCCTTTACCGTCGCGTCATTGGCAACGACCATGCACTCGCGGCCGGCGACGCGGCCAACTCCGGTAATGATGCCGGCGCTTGGCACCTCGCCGCCATACATGCCGAGCCCAGCCAGCTGGCCCACCTCGAGAAACGGCGACACGGGATCGATCAGTGCACGTATCCGCTCGCGGGGCAGCAGTTTGCCGCGCGAGAGATGCCGCTCGCGCGCCCTCTCTCCCCCGCCTTGACGGACTCGCTCTGCCGTTTCCCGCAGCTCCGCGACCAGCTTCTGCATGGCCGCCGCGTTTGCCAGGTAGTCTGGCGAGCGCGTATCGACTATCGATGCAAGAGCCGCCATTTCGTCACGCGGTCTCGGTGAACAACTCGCGGCCGATCAGCATGCGGCGGATCTCGCTGGTGCCGGCGCCGATCTCGTACAGCTTGGCGTCACGCAGCAGTCGCCCAGTGGGATACTCGTTGACGTAGCCGTTGCCACCCAGGCATTGGATTGCCTCCAGTGCCATCCATGTGGCCTTCTCGGCCGCGAACAGGATGGCCCCCGCCGCATCCTTGCGGGTGGTCTCGCCGCGATCGCAGGCTTTTGCCACCGCGTAGACATACGCCTTCGCGGCATTCATGACCGTATACATATCTGCAATCTTGCCCTGCATGAGCTGGAACTCGCCGATCGGTTGGCCAAACTGCTTGCGTTCGTGGATATAGGGCAGCACCACGTCCATGCAGGCCTGCATGATTCCAAGCGGGCCTCCGGACAGCACCAGACGCTCGTAATCCAGCCCGCTCATCAGCACGCTCACTCCGCGACCGACCATGCCGAGCACATTCTCTTCGGGCACCTCGCAATCCTCGAACACCAACTCGCAGGTGTGTGAGCCGCGCATGCCAAGTTTGTCCAGCTTTTGGGCCGTGGAGAAACCCTTGAAATCCTTCTCGATCAGGAACGCCGTTATGCCGCGCGAGCCGGCTTCAGGGTCGGTTTTCGCGTAAACCACCAATACGCTCGCGTCCGGGCCGTTGGTGATCCACATTTTGCTTCCGTTCAGCCGGTAGCAGCCGCCGTGCTTTTCAGCGCGCGTGCGCATGCTGACGACGTCCGACCCGGACCCCGTCTCGCTCATGGCCAGGGCGCCGACATGCTCGCCGCTGACCAGCTTCGGCAGGTATTTTCGCTTCTGCTCCGCGTTCCCGTTCCGCTTGATCTGGTTGACGCAGAGGTTAGAGTGCGCGCCGTACGACAGGCCGACCGAGGCCGACGCTCGGCTGATCTCCTCCATGGCGACGACATGTTCGAGATAGCCCATTCCGGCGCCGCCGTATGTCTCCTCGACGGTAATCCCGAGCACGCCGAGGTCGCCGAGCTTGCGCCATAGGTCAGCTGGAAATTCGCCCTTGTGATCGATCTCGGCGGCGCGAGGCGCAATCTCGTTCGCCGCGAAATTTTGGACCTGGGCACGCAGCATGTCCACGACATCGCCAAGGGCGAAGTTCAGGTTTTGGACGCTGTTGCTCAACCCGGTTCTCCCCCGCCGCTGTCCCCCGGACGTGCCGGAGGAAGTGGCGGGCATACATCCTGCCGGCCCTCACGCGAAGCCGCGCCGGGCGTGAGTGCCCAGCCGCGAAATCCAGGCGGACGACTCAGACCCGGGCGGCTCTCAGGCGGCGCGCCACCTGCTGGGCGCGGAACGCAGGAAGGCGGACAAGTCGGCTTCCGCGCCGGCTGGCCGCCCGCACGCGAGCCAAGCCAGTACCACGGTCGCGGTATAAACCGCAGCGCCGACCGAAACGGCGGTGGCGAGCAGGCGCGCCGCATCAGCCGGATCGGCGGGGCTGGTGGTCCATCCCAGCCCACACCCGGCCAACACGGCCGTCATCACCGCGGCGCCCAAAACGCTGCGCCAGATCTGGCGGATCAGGTCGGGCAGGCGCAGGGCAAAGCGCCGGAACGCCATGACCATGTACGCGGTATACTCGGTGCACATGCCGAGGCCGGCCGCGCACACGGCACCGAGCAGCCCGAATCTCCACACCAGAGCTGCCAGCAAAACCAGCCGCACCAACGCCGAGAACACAACCACGCGGAAAATTGGCCGCAGCATCGCATGAGCGCTGAACAGACTGCCGCTGATGACGCCAAAAACCGTCAGGCCGCTGAACAGGGCAAAAACTCTCATCACGGGCACGGCCGCGACCCAGTTCGGCCCGAGCGCCAGGCGCGTGATCGGATCGGCGACCAGAGAAATTCCGAGCGACGCGGGAAACGTCAGCAGCGCAATCAGCGCGATCACGCGCAGATAGATTTGCGCCGTCTCATGCCCGGAGTGGCGGGCCTGCGCGAAACCGGAGAAGCACGCCCTGCCCAATGGCCCGACCAGTTCTGAGTTCGGCAAGTCGGCGATTTCCACTCCGACCAGGAATGTCCCGAGCGAGGTGACCCCGAGCAGGCGCCCGATCAGGAAAGCGTCGGCGCGGTCGCGCACCAGCGCAATGCAGCTCGTCAGCCAAGTCCAGACCGAAAAGCCTACCAGGTCGCGCCAGCCTGCCAGCGTGAAACCGGGGCGATAGGGGTGCATGGCGTAACTGGCCACCACGGTCAGCAACTGGCCGGTCAATATTCCGGCGATCAGGGCGAGGTAGCTGCGCCATTCGGCGGCGACCGCTATGGTCACCGCCATGCCCGCGATGCGGGGCAGCACCATCAGCCAGAACTCCCGATCGAAGGCCAGATCGCGGCGAAAATCGACGATGCCGATATTGCTGCAGGACGTGGCGAACATGCCGAGAGCCAGCGCCACGATCACCGTGCACAGCCGCATATCGGAAAAAAACAGTCCGGCCGGGTAGGCAATGGCGAGCAGCACGGTCATGGTTGCCGCGCCGCGCAGCACGTTCATGGTGAAAGCGGTATTATACAGCACCCGGGTCAGTGTGCCGTGGCGGATCAGCCCTTCTTCCACGCCAATGGCCGAGAACGCGTCGAGCGACAGCGCAAGGCCCCAGCCAAGCGAGACGAGTCCGAAGTCGGCCGGGACCAGGAGGTGCGCCAGCGCCAGCGTACTGACGAAACCCAGGCCGCGCTTTGCCATGCGCCAGCCGACGATCCAGCCGGCCCCCGTCGCCGTCCGGGCCATGATGGCGCTGGCGTGCTCGATGTCTGCCATATGCCGGCCGTGCTGCTCCGTCGTGTGCTCCGGTGCGGCGCCATGGATACGCCGCGGGAGACCTCAGCCAGCATATAGACCAGCAGCCCTTGCGGGCAGCTTAATCGGCAGCGTCGCTGCGGACCTGCTCCGCGGGACGAGCGCCCTCGGTTAGCATTTCGATACGCCCGGTGATCTGGCCGCCGTCCTCCACTTGCAAGCGCCGGCACCGCGCGGTGCCCAGCACGCGGCCGGTCGCGCGCACGTTCAGATTGCCGCGCGCCGTCAACGTGCCGTCGATGGTGCCCGCCACTTCCGCGTCCTCGACCTCCACCTCGCCCTTGAACACGCCGCCCGGCGAGACTGACAGTTCCGTGGCATGGATCATGGTGGCCTCCACCGTCCCCTCCACCACCAGTCGCTCTGCGTCCTGCACGACTCCCTGCAGGCTGATGCCCCGCCCGACCACCAAGGTGCGCCGTTCGGTGGGATCCCGCCCCGGCGCACGCGCGGGCGGTGGTGCCGCGGGCGCAGGACCCAGGGACGGTGCCGGTGGCGTGGCGGGGCGCGGCGGCAGTGTCATCGAGGGAGATGTCTGCGGGGTCGGAGGGGTGGCGGCGAAAGGCGAACGGCCCATGGGATTCTCCTTGAGAGCGGGGGCGGTACCAGCAGACTGCCCAGGGGCACCCGGCCCGGTGGCAGGCCGCAATACCGGACGGAACGGTGGAACGCCGAGTCCGGTATCGGCCGCATCAGACTGGCCGAGCTGGGCGGCAGCCTGCCGCGGATGCTCGTGTTCGTGATCCTCGCGCTCGGCGTGCCCTGGGTCGGAGTCCTGGCTGGCGGTCGGGCCGTTCGAGACCGGTCCCGGCGCGGGCAAATCGTCCGGCTTGCGACGCTTGAATACGGACACGGAGGCCTCCGCAATAGGTGAGCGGGCTGCAACTGACGGCGAGCCTCGGGCCTAGCACGCTCGCCTCGAGAGCGACAACCCCGCAACAGAACCGTTCCGGGTATGTAGCACGTGCACCATCGCCGCCACCCCGAGCACCGGGACCAGCAGGTTTGCCAGCGGCACCAGGCTGCCAGCTGCGATCAGCACGCCCTGGAACAGGACGGACGCGCGGCACGACCGGTATAGCGCCAAGGCTTGGTCGCGCCGCATGCGCCGCATGGCGACTGCCACGAACAGCCCGCGCCCGATGGCCCAGGCGGCGATCGCCCAGCCGAGCGGCAAGGAGATGCCCAACAGAGGCGACAGCAGAAGGGCGGCCACCTGCAACAGCAGCACCTGCAGGCCGAGCGCAATCCCGTCCCATAACTGGGTGGCAATTGAGGCGGCCTGCGCCGGCGGCAGGCCCGGATAGAACCGGCGCTCGACGGCAGCTGCTATGCGGTCGGCGAACAGGGTGGCGACCACGCCCGCAACCGGCAGGAACAAAAAGTGCGCCAGCAGCGCAGCGCCGATGCCGCCGAGCAGGCTGGCCAGCATACTGTTCAGGCCGAGCAGCGCGTGGGCCTCGTGACGCACCGCCAGCGCGATCGCCACAAACAGGACAGCCGCCCAGAGCGCGCTCTGGACGATCACCCGCAGCAGGTTCGGGTCGTCGAGTTGCGCGACCGCGCGCAGGGTCGGCTCGAGCGGCGAAGCCTTTGGAGGGGGCATGGCGGAATTGCCGGAGTGGGCTGGGGAGGGTAAGGCGCCGATGCGCATAGCCGGGTGCGCATAGCACGGAGTGCCGCGATGTCGATGCCGCCAGCCCCAGGAAACGGACCATCCGCCGCGCCCGCCGCCTTTGACATCTGCGGCATCGGCAACGCGCTGATGGACGTAGTGGCGGCCGTCGACGAGGGGTTCATCACCAAGCACGACTGCGCGCGCGGCACCATGACCCTGATCGACACGGCGCGGGCGGAAGCTCTGTACGCCTCCATGCCGCCAGGCCAGGTGAGCGGCGGCGGGTCGGGTGCCAACACTGCCGCGGTCGCGGCGTCGCTGGGAGCGCGGGTCGCCTATCTCGGCCGGGTCGCGGACGACCGGCTGGGCGGCATTTTCCGGACAGACATGGCCGAGGTCGGCGTGCATTTCCCCACCGCTCCGCTGAGCGGGGGCGACCCGACCGGGCGCTGCCTGGTGCTGGTTACCCCCGATGGGCAGCGGACCATGAACACCTATCTGGGCGCGTCAGTGACCTTTGGCCCGGACCAGGTGGATGCCGCCGTCGTGGCCGCCTCGCGGGTATTGTACCTGGAAGGGTTTTTGTTCGACCCCCCGGCGGCTCAGGCCGCCTTCCGAACGGCCGCACAAATCGCGCACGCCGGCGGACGGACGGTGGCCTTGTCGCTTTCCGATCCATGGTGTGTCGACCGCCATCGCGCGGCCTTTCGCGCGCTGGTCGCCGGCCACGTCGATATTCTGTTCGCCAACGAAGCGGAGATCACCAGTCTATACGAGGAGGAGAGTTTTGCCGTGGCCGCCGAGCGGGTGCGCGCCGAGGTGGGTCTTGCGGCGCTCACCCGCAGCGAGGCGGGCAGTATCGTGCTGGCCGGCGATGAAACCGTCGAGATTGCGGCGGAACCGGCCCTGGTCGTCGACACCACCGGGGCCGGGGATGCGTACGCGGCAGGTTTTCTGGTGGCCCTGACGGCCGGGCTGGGTCTGGGGGCATGCGGGCGGCTGGGCAGCGTGGCCGCGGCCGAGGTGATCGGCCACTATGGCGCCCGGCCGGAACGCGATCTGGCTCGGGAGCTGGAGCGGTTGGCGGCCTAGCTCTAGGCGAGCCTGGAAAAATTCTCACGTCCTTGTAACCGCGCGTGCGCAACCGCCCCGGGTAGCGGACCGTTGCACTCCTGGCGCGTGCAGCCGCGCGCGCGGACGATGGCCCTTGCACAAGGATTCGTGACATGCGCACTCTGCTCCTCGCCTCCGCCGCCGCATTGGCGCTGGGCGGCGTGGTATATGCCCAGAACGCCCCGAACAACCCGCAATCGGGGCAAGCGAGCAACATCACCTCCGCGGACACCCGTTCCCAGATCGCGCCGGCCCTTCCGTCGCCGGGCAATGCGGGAACCCCGGAGCAGTTTCTGAACCGCGCCGAGCAAGCCCTTCGCGCCGGCCGGACCGGCGAGGCGCAAGAAGCCCTCGAACGGGCTGAAACGCGCCTCCTGGACCGCTCGGTCAACGGTCCCGCGGCCGCCAATCAGCCGGACAACGGTCCGCGGGTCGACGCGATCCGCAGAGCGCGGATGGCGCTGGCAAGCCGCGACCGCAGCAGGCGCGATGAGCGCCATCCAAATGGCCATGAATAACCAGGGCATGGGCAGCCCAGGGCGCGGGCATGGGTCAAGGCAGGACGCCGATGGGGGGCATGAACAGCAGCGCCACGCCCACCAACGCCGGGACGATGGCGCCGATGCAGCCCATGGGCAGCATGGGGCAGGGCGCTCCACCCAACGGCGGGACGGCCGCGGCGAACACGGCCATTTATGGCAGTTGCCCCACGCCGC